>NZ_JBSHGY010000001.1:0-1186955 GCF_053618035.1 Microbacterium sp. NPDC055665
GACAGTCTATGACGTCGCGGACCAGCCATGAGGCTCTCTCTCGGGTCAGGCGCCGAGCTGAGCGGCGAACTGCGCCGACTCGAGGCGGGCCTTCACCGCGCCCAGGAACCGGGCCGCATCCGCACCGTCGATGATCCGGTGATCGTACGAGAGCGCGAGGTACACGTAGGAACGGATCGCGATGGCATCCGCACCGCCGACCTTCACGAGGCCGGGACGCTTGACGACCGTGCCGGTGCCGAGGATCGCGGACTGCGGAAGGAAGACGACCGGAGTGTCGAACAGCGCGCCCCGCGAACCGGTGTTGGTCAGCGTGAAGGTGCCGCCGGCGAGCTCGTCGGGCTTCAGCTTGTTGTCGCGCGTGCGAGCGGCGAGATCAGCGATCTCGTGTGCGATCTGAGCGATGTTCTTCGAGGCCGCGTCGCGCAGCACGGGCGTGAGCAGGCCGCGCTCGGTGTCGACCGCGATCGACACGTTCTCGCTCGCCGGGTACACGATGTTCTCGCCGTCGACCGTAGCGTTCACGATCGGGAACGCCTGCAGCGCCTCAGCGGTCGCCAGCGCGAAGAACGGCAGGAACGACAGCTTGTCGCCGGTCTTCTCGAGGAACGAAGCCTTCACGCTGTCGCGGTAGTCGGCGAGCGCCGTGACGTCGACCTCGACCACCGTGGTCAGCTGGGCGGTCTGCTGCATGGACTCGACGGCACGCTTGGCCAGAACCTTGCGCAGACGCGACATCGGCTGCGTGGTGCCGCGCAGCGGGGAAACCTCGAGCGGTGCCGGTGCCGGCGCCGATGCAGCGGCCGCAGCGGGTGCCGTCGCGGTCTCAGCGGCCTTGAGGACGTCTTCCTTGCGGATGCGACCACCCACGCCGGTTCCGGTGACGGAAGCGAGGTCCACGCCCTGCTGTGCGGCCAGGCGCCGCACCAACGGAGTCACGTACAGGTTGTCGTTCTCGGTGGGCAGCGCGAGCTTCTGCGCGGCCGGAGCCGGAGCAGCGGCGGGAGCCGGAGTGGCTGCGGGTGCCGGAGCGGCGGCGGGTGCCGGAGCGGCGGCGGGTGCCGGAGCGGCGGCGGGTGCCGGAGCGGCGGCGGGTGCCGGAGCGGCGGCGGGTGCCGGAGCAGCAGGTGCTTCCGCTGCCGGAGCGGCAGGTGCCTCAGCCGGAGCAGCCGGAGCGGCGCCGGAGCCGACGCGGGCGAGTACTGCGCCGACGGCGACGGTCTCGTCTTCGCCAGCAACGATCTCCTGCAGCACACCGGCGACCGGCGACGGGATCTCGGTGTCGACCTTGTCGGTCGAGATCTCCAGAAGTGCCTCGTCAACGGCGATGCTGTCGCCGACCTGCTTGAGCCAACGGGTCACAGTGCCCTCGGTGACGCTCTCACCGAGTTCGGGAAGCACGATGTCGGTCGCGTCGCCGGCGGGCGCGGACTCCGCAGCCGGGGCCTCGGCGGCCGGAGCAGGTGCGGACTCGGCAGCCGGAGCGGGTGCGGCCTCGGCGGGTGCGGACTCGGCAGGTGACGACTCCGCAGGCGCGGCCTCAGCGGGTGCAGCTTCGGTGGCGGCAGGAGCATCGCCGGCAGGAGCCGACTCGCTGCCGTCGCCGATTCGCGCGAGAAGCGCACCGACCTCGACGGTCTCGTCTTCGGCCACGAGGATCTCCTCGATGACGCCGGAAACGGGGGAGGGGATCTCGGTGTCGACCTTGTCGGTCGAGATCTCGAGCAGGCCCTCATCCGCCTGCACGGTGTCTCCCACCTGCTTGAGCCAGCGGGTGACCGTACCCTCTGTGACGCTCTCGCCGAGAGCGGGGAGGACGACGGATGTGCTCATGACTGAGTCTCCTTCAGGAAGTTGTATGACGCTTGTCTAGCTTAGTGACTCGGGCACCGGTTGGTGCTCAGAGGGCGTGCAGGGGCTTGCCGGCCAGTGCGAGGAAGGCTTCGCCGAGTGCCTCGCTCTGGGTCGGGTGAGCGTGGATCAGCGGCGCGATGTCCTCGGGGTGTGCTTCCCAGGCCACAGCGAGCTGCCCCTCGGTGATGAGTTCGCCGACTCGGTCGCCGAGCAGATGCACACCCAGGACCGGGCCGTCCTTGAGGCGGACCATCTTGACCAGCCCGCTCGTCCCGATGATCTCGCTCTTGCCGTTGCCGGCGAGGTTGTACTCGTAGGCGGCGATCGCGTCGGCACCGTGCTCGGCGATCGCGGCCTCTTCGGTGACACCGACCGAGGCGACTTCGGGGCTCGAGTACGTGACCTTGGGGATCTGCACGTCGGGGATGTTCGCGGGGGACAGGCCGGCGATGCGCTCGGCGACGGCGATGCCCTGCTGGAACCCGCGGTGAGCGAGCTGGAGACCGGGAACGATGTCACCGACGGCCCACACTCCGGGAACGCCGGTGCGCAGGTTCTCGTCGACGGTCACGAATCCGCGGTCGAGGGTGACTCCCGCCTCTTCGAATCCGAGATCTGTGGTGACGGGGCCGCGACCGACGGCGACGAGGAGGTAGTCGGCCCTGAACTCCTTGCCGTCTTCGAGCGTGACGGTGACGGATGAGTCGTCCTGCGTCGCCGTCTGGAAGCGGACGCCGAGCGAATACTGGATGCCACGACGACGGAACGCGCGCTCCAGGCCCTTGCTGAGGGCGATGTCCTCGTTCGGGACGAGGTGCGGCAGCGCCTCGATGATCGTGACCTCCGAACCGAAGGAGCGCCACACGCTGGCGAATTCGACGCCGATGACGCCGCCGCCGAGGATGAGGACGCGCTCCGGGATGACGTCGAGGGCGAGCGCCTGTTCGCTGGTGAGGACGCGGCCGCCGATGTCGAGGCCGGGAAGGGAACGGCTGTACGAGCCCGTCGCGAGCACCACATCGGCGCCGACGTAGACATCGTCGCCGACGCTGACGCTGCGATCGGGGCTCAGGCGGCCGAGACCGGCGACCGTCGTGATGCCGCGGGCCTTCACGAGTCCCTCGAGTCCCTTGAACTTCTTCGCGACGATGCCCTCGCGGTAGGCGCGGACACCTGCCGGATCGATGCCCTCCAGCGTCGCGGTGACACCGACGGAGGCGGCGTCGCGGACATGCTCGGCGACCTCGGCGGCGTGCAGCAGCGCCTTGGTCGGGATGCAGCCGCGGTGCAGGCAGGTGCCGCCGACCTTGTCCTTCTCGATGAGCGCGACGGATTTCCCGAGCTCACTCGCTCGGAGAGCAGCGGCGTAGCCGCCGCTGCCGCCGCCCAGGACGACGACGTCGAAGGTGTGGGTTGTCATGTGTCATGCCTCCTTGTGGGATGCTGCGGCGAAGGCGACGATCGATCGGACCATCGCCCCCGTGGGGCCCTTCTCGGTGAAACCGTACGGCGATCCGCCATGCTCGCCTGAGCCGGCGATGTCGAGGTGGACCCAAGGGATGCGGGGTGCGTCCTCGGCCTCGGACGTGCGTCCGACGAATCGACGAAGGAACAGACCGGCGAACGACGCCCCGCCCATCCGGTCGCCCATGTTCGCGTTCTGCAGATCGGCGATGGGGGACTCGAGCGACTCTTCCATGTAGCTCGGCAGCGGCATGTGCCAGGCAGGCTCGTCGACCTGCTCAGTGGCGGCGAGGAACTCCGCGACGGTGCCGTCGTCGCCGAAGACGCCCGTGTGCCGGTGTCCGAGGGCGGCGACGATCGCACCCGTGAGAGTGGCCACGTCGATGATCACGTCGGGCTGCTCGCGGCTCGCGGCGACCAGACCGTCGGCGAGCACGAGCCGGCCCTCGGCATCGGTGTTCTGGACCTCGACGGTCGTGCCGTCGAGAATGCGGATGACGTCGCCGGGGCGAAGCGCGCGTCCGGACGGCATGTTGTCCGTGATGCAGAGCCACGCCGTCACGTGCACCGGGAGCTGGAGGGCGGCGATCGCCCGAAGCGCCGCGAGCGACGTGGCTGCCCCCGCCATGTCGAACTTCATCCCGACCATCGATGCCGCGGGCTTGAGCGAGAGGCCGCCCGTGTCGAAGGTGATGCCCTTGCCGACCAGGGCGATGTGGCGCTTCGCGCCGGCGGGGGAGTAGTCGAGGCGGACCAGCCGCGGCGGACGGTCGGAGCCCTGTCCGACGCCGAGGATGCCGCCGAAGCCCTGCTCCGCCAGCTCGTTCTCGTCGAGGATCTCGACCGAGACGTCGAGGTCGGCGACGCTGTCGGCCGCGCTCTGCGCGAGCTGCGCGGGGCTCTGCCACTCAGCGGGGACGTTGACGAGGTCCTTGATGAGCGCGACCGCATCGCCGATGGTCTGGGCGTGGGCGGCCTCCTCGTCGGAGAGCGTCGCGTGGAGGGTGACCGCGGTGGCGCGGGTCTTGCCCTTCTCGGAGCGGTATCCGTCGAAGCGGTGGCCGCCGAGGACGGCTCCCTCGGCTGCGGCAGCGGCGAATCCTTCGAGGCCTTCGGCGAGACCGAGCGCGACGTTGTCGAAGCCGGTGAGGGATCGCAGCGCGGTGCCTGCCGCATTGCGGACGGAGGCGGCATCCGGCTTGTCGCCTGCTCCCACGACCGCGAACGGCAGGGCGGTGACGCCGGGGAGGTGCACCCGGGTGAACGATCCGGCGGAACCGGTGAATCCGACGCCGGCCAGCGCATCGGCCAGACCCGGGTACGCGGACAGCGAGTCCACGGATTCGGGAAGAGAGGCGACGACGAGCACTGCGGCATCTGCAGCGCTTCCGGGGAACTGAGCGGTGGTGTGCGAGAGCACGGGAAGCGTCATGCCCTCCATCCTAGGATCTCCGCCGCAGCACGGTCGCGCGCCCGCCGTGCGCGTGTTCGCTCTCAGCATGATGCTCCGCGCCCCGGCATCCGGACCTGCTCGTAGCATGGAGACATGCCCCTCTCCGGTGAGATCCACGAACGCGTCGCGAATGCGCCGACAGTGCCGCACGGCCTGCCTCTGGTGCTTCTGCTCACTGGCTTCACAGACGCGGGCAGCGCCGTCTCCGGTCTGATCGATCACCTGCGGGAGACCGCTTCACCGGAGCCGATCGTCGTCTTCGACAACGACGTCCTGCTGGACTATCGCGCACGTCGTCCCGTGATCTCCTTCGATCAGGATCACCTCACCGAGTTCCGTCCGCCCCGGCTCGAGCTCTCCCTCGCGACGGATGCGCTCGGTCGGCCTTTCCTGCTCCTCGCCGGCTATGAGCCGGACTTCGCCTGGAATGCCTTCGCGAGCACGGTGCTCGATCTGGCCGCGGAGTTCGAGGTCTCCGGTCTGCACTGGGTGCACTCGATCGCCATGCCGGTGCCGCACACGCGTCCGATCGGTACGACGGTGAGCGGCAACCGCCGTGACCTCACCGTTGCGCATTCGGTCTGGAGGCCGCGCACCCAGGTGCCGGCGACTGCTGGACACCTTCTCGAGTTCCGCTTCATCGAGCGCGGTGAGCGCGCTGTGGGATTCGTGCTGCTCGTGCCGCACTATCTCGCGGAGACGGAGAACCCCGATGCCGTGATCGCCGCCGCCGAGAAGCTCATGGCCTCGACGGGTCTGGTGCTGATGCTCGATGCCGTCCAGGAGCGCCGCGAGGACTACCTGACGCGAGTGGGAGAGCAGGTCACGGGGAACGATGAGCTGCAGCAGATGGTGCACAACCTCGAGCGCCGCTACGACGCCTACATGGCGGGCCGAAACCCTGACGATGACTCGTACGACGAGGGCGGATTCAGTGAGCGCGACCTTCCCAGTGCCGACGAGTTGGCGGCCGAGCTGGAGCGCTACCTCGCCTCCCGCCCTTCCGGCGACGAGGACAAGCCCGGTCGCGGTTGAGATCGATCAGGGAGAACTTCGTCGGAATGCATCCGCATCGCCACACGTGTGCGATACTAGGACTCTGACCCGTTGTCAATCAGTGTTTTCGAGCGCTGGACTTGACAAGGGTCTTACTAGTGTCCGAAATGTCCCGGGGCTACACAGCAGCCCCGTGAAAGGCGAAACGTGACTCCTGCCACGACGAAGAACACCCGGACGAAGAAGGCTGCCGAAGAGACGACCGCCGACGCTCCGGTCGAGGCCGATGCGCCCGAGAAGCCCGCGCCCCTGAGCGCGGCGAAGCGTGCTGCCGCGAAGCGCGCCCCCGTCAAGAAGAAGAAGTCCGAGGACGTCGTCGAAGAAGACGAGGCTCCTGCCGTGGCCGCTGTCGACGACGACGAGGACGAAGATGCCAAGCCGAAGTTCACCGAGCCGCTGCCGACCGGCGCGATCGTCATCTCGTCGAACGACGATGAAGACGTCCCGGTCTACTCGACGCAGATCACCGGTGCGACGGCCGACCCCGTCAAGGACTACCTGAAGCAGATCGGAAAGGTCGCGCTCCTGAACGCGGCCGAAGAGGTCGAGCTCGCGATGCGCATCGAGGCGGGCCTGTTCGCCGAAGAGAAGCTGTCGGCGATGTCGGCGGCCGAGAAGACGAGCCAGCTCGGACTCGACCTGCAGTGGGTCGCCCGCGACGGCCAGCGCGCGAAGAGCCACCTGCTCGGCGCCAACCTCCGTCTCGTCGTCTCCCTCGCCAAGCGCTACACCGGCCGCGGCATGCAGTTCCTGGATCTGATCCAGGAGGGCAACCTCGGTCTGATCCGTGCCGTCGAGAAGTTCGACTACACGAAGGGCTTCAAGTTCTCGACCTACGCCACCTGGTGGATCCGTCAGGCCATCACGCGTGCGATGGCCGACCAGGCCCGTACGATCCGCATCCCGGTGCACATGGTCGAGGTCATCAACAAGCTCGCCCGCGTGCAGCGTCAGATGCTCCAGGACCTCGGTCGCGAACCCACCCCGGAAGAGCTCAGCCGCGAGCTCGACATGACGCCGGAGAAGGTCGTGGAGGTGCAGAAGTACGGCCGCGAGCCGATCTCGCTGCACACTCCGCTCGGTGAAGACGGCGACAGCGAGTTCGGTGACCTCATCGAGGACACCGAGGCCGTGGTTCCCGCGGACGCCGTGGGATTCACGATGCTGCAGCGTCAGCTCGAGCAGCTGCTCGACTCGCTCTCCGAGCGCGAGGCCGGCGTGATCCGCATGCGCTTCGGTCTGGGCGATGGTCAGCCGAAGACCCTCGACCAGATCGGTGACACGTTCGGCGTGACGCGTGAGCGCATCCGTCAGATCGAGTCGAAGACGATGGCGAAGCTGCGTCACCCGAGTCGTTCGCAGTCCCTTCGGGACTACCTCGAATGAGCCAGGCGAACGACGGCAAGGCTCTCGAGGCGAGCGTCGACGGCAAGAGCTATGCGCGCATCCCGCTGCGGACGCGCGTGGTCATGCCCGAGGACGACCTCGATGCGATCATCACCGAGTACGCCAAGGATGCGGTGCAGCCGGGCGACCTGCTGTTCGTGACCGAGAAGATCGTGGCGATCACGCAGGGGCGCTCGTACCGTCTCGATGAGATCAAGCCGCGCAAGCTCGCTCTGTTCCTGTCGAAGTACGTCACGCGCACGCCGTACGGCATCGGCCTCGGCATGCCGGAGACGATGGAGATGGCGCTGCGGGAGTGCGGTACGCCGCGCATCCTCTTCGCATCTGCCGTGGCGGCAGTCACCAAGGCGTTCGGTCGCCGGGGTGACTTCTATCGCATCGCGGGCGACAAGGCGCGAGCGATCGACGGTCCCACCAAGCACACGATCCCTCCGTACAACGAGGCTGTCGTGCTCGGGCCGAAGGACCCCGACGGCGTCGCCGCACGATTGAAGAAGCTCATCGGCGGTCACGCAGAGGTCGCCGTGGTCGACATCAACGATCTCGGCGGAAACATCCTCGGTTCGACGCTCGACAAGGACGGCGAGCGTCGTCTGGTGAAGATCCTCGGCGACAACCCGCTCGGTCAGGGCCTCGAGTCCACGCCGCTCGGCATCGTCCGCGCGAGCTGAACCCGCAGAACAACGAGAAAAGGCCCCGGATGCGCGCGCATCCGGGGCCTTTCGTCTTGTCTCAGAAGCCGATGACCTCGCGATAGCGAGGCTTGTGACCGGTGCGGATGCCGGTGACGCTGGGCTTGTTCTCATAGACACCGGCGCCCCAGTTGCCCTCGACCAGCACCGGGCCGTCGGGGGACACGACGATGTCCCAGCCGACGTACTGCACCTGCGGCACGACACGGGCGACCTCGTCGATGAATGCCCGCACCTCATCCATGAACGGCAGCTGGAAGTCGGCGATGCGGAAACCCGAGTCGGGATGCGTCTCGTGCACGTGCCCGTGCGAGTCGTACCCTGCGCCGACGGCGTGGCCGTTCTCGTCGAGCATCGTGTAGAAGCCGCCGAAGGTCATCTGGTCGCTGACCGCGCCGCGCCCGAACTTCTGCGCCATCGCGAGGATGTGCGCCTTCTCACCGTCGAAGAACGCGGTGATGCGGGTGGTGTTCACGGTGCCGGGGCACACGGCCGCAAGAGCGTCATGCTGGCGGATGACCTCTTCGATGAGGAGTTCACCGCGTGCGAGCAGCCCCTTGTGGAAATCGTCCCAATCCTCGATATCGGCGGCGTGGTAGCGGTGCACACCCGTGCCCGCCTGCCCCACCGGCTCCTTCGTCACGATGGTGCCCAAGCGTTCGGTGAGTTCGCGGACGGCCTGCGCGTTGCCCTCTTCGACGACCAGCCACTCGCGCTTCAGGAATGCGGAGAACTGCTTGTCGAATTCGACCTTGTCCTGGAAGATCCAGCGGTAGTCCGGGTGGTCGTACCGCTGCGACAGCTGGTTCGATACCGGATGCGTCATGTATGTCTCGCGCTCTGCCTTGGTGAGCATCGCGAAGTCGTAGTCGATGTAGTCCTGGAAGCCGACGTTGTGGCGCGCGGCGGACCACAGCATGTCCACGACGATGCCGGGCACGGCCTTGTGGTGCTGCTCCGAAGCCTCTTTGGCCCGTTCCACCACCGATCCGACGTCGATGCGGCGAGCACGTCCCAGCAGGTAACGGATGCGGGGCGCGAGGGAAAGACGAGACATATGGCTCCAGGGTCGGGGTCTCCTCCAGTCTACGGGGGAGCTGCAGGTCGACCTGGGAGCCGGCGGCTAGGCTGGAAGACGTGTGGGAAACGACTTCCAGCTCGCTGCCGCGGGCGATCATCTCCCGGTCGGCGCTGGCCGCCGGCGCTGCAGCGGCGGTTCAGGCGGGTGGCCGCATCGCCGACCTTCGCCGCGATGCCTGGGGGCACGGCGTCATCGCTGTCGCGCAGGCCGTGACGGCCGCCGGCGCCGAAAGTGTGCGTGTCGACGCGCCGGGCGAGGTCGAAGCCCTCCAGTTGGAAGGGATCGTCGGGGTGACGAGCGGAGAGCCCGACATCGATCCCGCGCTGCTGTACGGGCTGCCCGCCGAGCCGGGCCGTCCTTCGACGAGTCCGGTGATGCGGCTGACCGGCCGCGTGCTGTCGACCAAGCCTCTGCGCGCGGGGGATGCCGTGTCGTACGGGTACACGTTCCGCGCCGAGGCCGCGACGACGGTGGCGCTGGTGACCGGAGGATACGCGCAGGGAATCGTCCGGGCGCTCGGAAACCATGCCTACGTCGAGATCGACGGCTCGGCCAGGCCCATCGTCGGACGCGTGGCCATGGATGTCTGCGTCGTCGACCTCGAAGGATCGGACGCGGCGCCCGGGACCGAGGTCACCTACTTCGGCGGGAACGGCCCGCTCGCGGGTGGTGTCTCGCGGTGGGCCGAGGTCACCGGGATGGAGCCGGCGGAACTCATCACCGTCGCGGCATCGCACGCAGTCCGGGGGTGGGAGGCGTGACCCGCCCTGAACTCCGGCTGAGCACCGGCAGCCTCCGTGCGAACATCTCGGCCGTGCGTCGGCGCGTCTCGCCCTCGAGCCTGATGTTCGTTCTCAAGGACGACGCCTACGGGCACGGGCTCTCCTGGGCTGTCGACACCGCGCGGCAAGAGGGCGTGGAGTGGTTCGGCAGCTACGACATCCGCAGTGGACTCGCGATACGCCGGGTGGCGGGAGGGGACGCACGGATTTTCGCCTGGGTGACGTCGACCGATGACGAGATCGACGACGCGCTCCTGCACGACATCGACCTCGGCGTCGGCACGATCGATTACCTCCGGCGGATCATCTCCCGCGCCGCGGCTGTGGGAGCGATGGCCCGTGTCCACCTGAAGATCGACACCGGGCTGCACCGGAACGGCGTGCTCCCCGAGGACTGGGCGATGGCCGTCGCCGAGGTGCGACAGGCGGAGCGGGCCGGTCTGGTGGACCTCGTCGGCGTGTGGAGCCACATCGCCGAGGCGAGCGATGCCGAGGACGACGCCGCCCAGGCGGTGTTCCTCGAGGCCGTGCGAGTCGTGGAGGACTCCGGCTCCTCGCCTGCTGCGGTGCACCTGACAGCGTCGGCCGCCTCCTGGTGGAGGCCTGAGCTTCGCGGAACCATGTCACGCATCGGCGCGTTCTGCTACGGCATCCGCTCCGCGGACGGTCCGGAACTCGAGGGGATCGTGCCCGTCGCGAGCCTCGTCGCCACCGTCGATGAGGTCACCGACGGCAAGGTCTGGATCGCGATCGGAAGCTTCGACGGGCTTCCGTCGACCCTGTCCGGCGCGCTCGTCGGCACGCCGGGCGGCGCCAGGAAACTCCGCTCCGTGGGCCACACCGCGTCGTCTGTCGAGGAGTGGCCGGGCGCGCGTGTCGGCGACGAGGTCGTCCTGTTCGGAGCGGGGGCCCAGGGGGAGTCCTCGGCGACCTCGCTCGCCGAACGCATCGACACGGTGGGCGAGGAGATCCTCACCCGGCTGACGCCGCGGGTCCGCCGCGTCGTCCAGGACTGACGGGCCGCAGCGAGAGCTCAGACCGCTTCGATGAGGCGAGCGGTCTCGTCGTGCCAGCTGGTCGCGATGCTGCGCAGCTTCTCTTCGTACTTGCGGCCGTGGTGGGCGCAGAAGAGGAGTTCGGAGCCGTTCACCTCAGCGGCGATGTATGCCTGAGCGCCACATGAATCACACCGATCCATGGCCGTCAGGCGGAACTCGACGGTGGAGGTGTCACGTTCGGTCGTTGCATTCATCTCGGCGCCTCCTCGGGTGTCGGCTTCGCTTGCTGATTTGGTCAATACAACCACGCACTACCTGTGGGCATGCCCGGTTTGCGGCGTGTTTCGCTCAGCGCGTACGGGAAGGCCACCGTCTGGACCTCAGCGGGGAGTGTCTGCGGTTGGAATGCGGGTGGCGAGAATAGACTCGGAGATTGTGAATGCCGAGTATTCTGCCCACCATCTCCAGGTGCTTGAGGGGCTCGAAGCTGTCCGCAAGCGCCCGGGCATGTACATCGGGTCGAACGGCTCTCCGGGCCTCATGCACTGCCTCTGGGAGATCATCGACAACTCCGTCGACGAGGCGGTGGCGGGCAACGGCTCGAAGATCGACATCATCCTGCACGCCGACGGCAGCGTCGAGGTCCACGACCGTGGCCGCGGTATCCCCGTCGACGTCGAGCCCCGCACCGGCCTGACCGGCGTCGAGGTCGTCTACACCAAGCTCCACGCGGGCGGGAAGTTCGGCGGTGGCTCGTACGCCGCGTCCGGCGGCCTCCACGGTGTGGGCGCGTCGGTCGTGAACGCGCTCTCGGAACGCCTCGACGTCGAAGTGGATCGGGGCGGGAAGACCTATGCGATGTCGTTCCATCGCGGCGAGCCCGGCATCTTCAAGGATTCCGGCGAGAAGCGCCCCGACGCCCCGTTCACGCCTTTCGAGGACAACAGTGAGCTTCGAGTCATCGGCAAGGCGCCGCGCGGGGTCACCGGAACACGCGTGCGCCACTGGGCCGACCGTCAGATCTTCACGAAGGACGCGGCGTTCCAGCTGGCCGATCTCGAGACGCGGGCGCGCCAGACGGCCTTCCTCGTCCCGGGACTCGAGATCGTGGTCAAGGACGAGCGGGCTGCCGGTCAGGTCATCCCGGTTCCTGATTCCGACGGTGAGACCACCACGCTCGGCCCCGTCGAGACCTCGTACCTGTACGAGGGCGGCATCTCGGAGTTCGTCGAGTACCTGGCGATCGATCCGCCCGTCACGGACACCTGGCGTATCCAGGGCGAGGGGACCTTCAAGGAGACCGTTCCCGTTCTGCAGGCGGACGGGCACATGATCGCCACGGAGGTGGAGCGTGTGTGCGCAGTCGACATCGCGCTGCGCTGGGGCACCGGCTACGACACCCGCGTCCGCTCGTTCGTCAACATCATCGCGACGCCCAAGGGCGGTACGCATCAGCAGGGATTCGAGCAGGAGCTGCTGAAGGTGCTGCGCACGCAGGTCGAGCAGAACGCGCGCCGCCTCAAGGTCGGCAACGACAAGCTCGAGAAGGACGATGTCCTGGCCGGTCTGACGGCTGTCCTGACGGTCAACGTGCCCGAGCCGCAGTTCGAGGGTCAGACCAAAGAGGTGCTGGGCACGCCGGCCGTTCGATCGATCGTCGCCCAGGTGATCCGCAAGGACCTGGGGCAGCGTTTCAGCTCGACCAAGCGCGACGACAAGAACCAGGCCTCACAGCTGCTCGACAAGATCGTCTCCGAGATGAAGGCTCGCGTGTCGGCGCGAGCCCATAAGGAGACTCAGCGTCGGAAGAACGCGCTCGAGTCGTCGACGCTTCCGACGAAGCTCGTCGACTGCCGCACGAACGAGGTGGACCGCAGCGAGCTCTTCATCGTCGAGGGCGACTCCGCGCTCGGCACCGCCAAGAACGCGCGCAACAGCGAGTTCCAGGCCCTGCTGCCGATCCGAGGGAAGATCCTCAATGTGCAGAAGGCCTCCGTCGGCGACATGCTGTCGAACGCGGAGTGCGCGTCGATCATCCAGGTGATCGGCGCCGGCTCCGGCCGGACGTTCGACATCAACGCCGCTCGCTACGGGAAGATCATCCTGATGAGCGACGCCGACGTCGACGGTGCGCACATCCGCACGCTGCTGCTGACGCTGTTCTTCCGCTACATGCGGCCGCTCATCGAGGACGGCCGCGTGTTCGCCGCCGTCCCGCCGCTGCACCGGGTGATCGTGATGAACCCGGGGTCGAAGCCGAATGAGACGATCTACACCTACAGCGAGCAGGAGATGCATGCCCTGCTGACGAAGCTTCGCAAGGCCGGCAAGCGGTGGCACGAGCCCATCCAGCGATACAAGGGTCTCGGTGAGATGGATGCCGAGCAGTTGGCGAACACCACCATGGACCGCTCCGGCCGTCTGCTGCGTCGGGTGCGGATGGAGGATGCCGAGGCCGCGGGGCGCGTCTTCGAGCTCCTCATGGGCAACGAGGTGGCGCCGCGACGCGAGTTCATCATCGACTCGTCCGACCGGCTGTCACGGGAGTCGATCGACGCCTGACCCGGACCGGGCGACGGAATAGGAGAGGGGCCGCGGCAATCCGCGGCCCCTCTCCCGTTCTCAGACGAGTGTGCGGCCGATGCTGCCGATCACGCCGTCGATGGGCTGGCCCGAGGCGTCACGTCGTGCTCCGGCCTCGGGGAGCTTGCGCACGGCGCCGGTGGGATCGACCGCCAGCGGCGGGTTCGGGCCCACCCAGGCGACGGTGAGTCGATCCTCGCCCTTCAAGAACGCGTGCGCACGCACCCCGCCCGTGGCGCGGCCCTTGGCCGGGTACTCCGTGAAGGCCGACACCTTCGCTCGTCCGGGGTCGGTGCCCGGCAGGATGCTCTCGCCACCGGAGACCGTCGCGACGACAGCCTCCGTCGTGGGATCGATCGCGCCGAAGAACAGCACGGATGCCCCGGAGCCGAGCTTGACGCCCGCCATGCCGCCCGCAGGTGCCCCCTGGGGGCGCACGTTCGCAGCGGAGAAGCGGAGCAGTTGCGCGTCGGTCGTGACGAACACGAGATCGGCGTCGTCGGGGGCCTCTGCGGCTCCCACGACCGTGTCGCCGGGCTTCATGCCGATGACCTCGAGATCGGGACGCACCGGCAGCGCCGACGGGACGATGCGCTTCACCGTTCCCTGCGCCGTGCCGAGCGCGATCGGCGTCTCGCTGTCGAAACGCACGAACCCGAGGATCCGCTCGTTCCTGGTCGTGATGCCGAGGTAGTCGCGCAGCGGCGTTCCCGCGGCGAGCTGGACGGACGTCGAGGGAACGGAGGGCAGGTCGACGGGGGAGAAGCGCACGACACGGCCGAGGCTGGTGAGGGCACCGATCTCCGCGCGGACCGTCGTCTCGACCGTCGTCAGGATCGCGTCGTGCTTGCTGCGGCGTGCCGGAACCGTGAGCTCCTGCCCCTCGCCGAGGTCGACCCGCACGGCGCGGCCCGTGGTGGAGAGGACGAGGACCGTGGGGGCGTCGGCGATCTGCAGGTCGACCGCTCCCTTGGTCGCTCGCGGCTTCGGGGGAGCGGCGTTCATCAGCAGGGTCCGGCGCGGTGTGCCGTAGGCATCGGCGGCAGCGTCCAACTCTCTGGCGACGACGGCGCGGAGGAGCACCGGGCTGCCGAGCAGCTCACGGAGCGACGCGATCTCCGCCAGCAGCGCATCGCGCTCGGTTTCGAGCTCGATGCGGGAGAACTTGGTCAGGCGACGCAGTCGAAGTTCGAGGATGTACTCGGCCTGCAGCTCGCTCAGATCGAACACCGAGCGCAGGCGCGTGCGTGCCTGCTCCGAGTCGTCGGAGGAACGGATGACCTGGATGACCTCGTCGATGTCGAGGATCGCGATGAGCAGGCCCTCGACGAGGTGCAGGCGCTCTTCTCTGCGGGCGAGGCGATAGCGGCTCCGCCGCGTGATCACCTCGAGGCGATGGCCGACGTAGACGCTCAGCATCTCCTTGAGGCCGAGGGTGCGCGGCTGACCGTCGACGAGCGCGACGTTGTTGATGCTGAACGAGTCTTCCAGCGGAGTCAGTCGGTACAACTGCTCGAGGACGGCGTTCGGGTCGAACCCGGTCTTGACGCCGATGGCGACGCGCAGCCCGTGGTTGCGGTCGGTCAGATCGGTGACGTCACTGATCCCCTGGAGCTTCTTCGATTGCACGGCATCGCGGATCTTCTCGATCAGGCGCTCGGGTCCGACCATGTACGGCAGCTCGGAGACGATGATGCCGGTGCGTCGGGGGCCCAGCGGCTCGATCGAGGTCTTCCCGCGGACCTTGAGTGCCCCGCGTCCGTTCGTGTAGGCGTCCTTGACGCCGTCGAGACCCATCAGGATGCCGCCCGAGGGGAAGTCGGGACCGGGGACGAACTCCATCAGCTCTTCGGTCGTGGCATCCGGGTTCTCGAGCAGATGCGTCGCAGCGGCCACGACCTCGATGAGGTTGTGCGGCGCCATGTTGGTCGCCATGCCCACGGCGATGCCACTCGCGCCGTTGACGAGGAGGTTCGGGAATGCGGCCGGGAGGACGGACGGTTGTTGGAACTGACCGTCGTAGTTCGGGATGAAGTCGACGACGTCCTCGTCGAGGTTCTCCGTGAGAGCGAGGGCGGGTGCGGCGAGTCTCGCCTCGGTGTATCGCGCCGCGGCCGGACCGTCGTCGAGGGAACCGAAGTTCCCGTGGCCGTCGATCAGAGGAACACGCAGCGCCCACTCCTGCGCGAGACGGACCAGCGCGTCGTAGATGGCGGAGTCGCCGTGCGGGTGGAGCTTTCCCATCACCTCGCCCACGACGCGTGCGCTCTTGACATGGCCGCGGTCGGGGCGGAGGCCCATCTCGGCCATCTGGTACAGGATGCGGCGCTGCACCGGCTTCAGACCGTCGCGCGCGTCAGGCAGAGCGCGCGAGTAGATCACCGAGTACGCGTACTCGAGGAACGAGCCCTGCATCTCGGTGGAGAGGTCGATGTCCTGGATGCGCTCCTCGACGGGCTCGGGCGGCGGGGTTTTCGGCATGGACTTCCTGAGGGCGTACGGGAGCCTGTGTCAGACTGGCTCGGATGTCCCTCATGCTACCGTCCGCGTCGCCCGGCGCCCGGAGCGTCGTCGGGGTGGCGGACGACCTGTTCGCCGCGCTCCGAGGCGAATCCGAGGTGCTGCCGCGTGCGGAGTCCGTCGTTCTCGTCGTCGTCGACGGCCTCGGGGCGATCAGTCTTCGGGCCCACGCGGGACATGCCCGCGCGCTGACGGCCGGGATGGCGAAGAAGGATGTCGCGCAGTCGGTGTTCCCCTCCACGACGGCCGCGGCGCTCACCAGCATCGTCACCGGCGTCTGGCCGGGTGAGCACGGCCTGGTCGGCTACCGGGTGCTCGACGCCGGCCGCGACGTGCTCGTCAACCAGCTCAGCGGCTGGGAGACCGACGGGATCGATCCGTTCACCTGGCAGCCGGCGCCGACCATCTTCGAACGCGCCGGTCGCGCCGGACACGAGAGCTTCGCGGTCGGGTTCGCCGGATATGCGCGCAGCGGGTTTACGAAAGCCACACTCCGCGGCGCGGAGTTCGTCGCTGCCGGCACCGCGGCAGCGCGCATCGAAACCGCATACACGCTCGCCCAGGAGCACCCGGGATCACTCGTCTACTGCTACCTGCCCGAGGTGGACAAGGCCGGCCACAAGCACGGGATCGCGTCTGGTGAGTGGGTCGCCGCCCTCGAGGACATCGATGCCGCCCTGGCCGCGCGCGTGCCGCCGGCAGTCGGCGTGCTCGTCACGTCGGACCACGGCATGGTCGACGTCGCGGTCAATCGACAGGTCGTGCTCGACGAGGCGCATCTGCGGGGTGTCCGGCATGTCGGCGGCGAGCCGCGGATGCTGCACGCCTACGTCGAGCCCGACGCCGACACCGCCGCAGTGACCGCGCGGTGGCGCGCCGACCTCGAGGGGATCGCCGACGTCGTCACCCGCGATGAAGCCGTTCGCGGCGGAATGTTCGGGCCGACCGTCATCACGGCGGCGTCCGCGCGGATCGGCGATCTGCTGGCCATCGCGCGCGGCACGTGGGCGGTCTACGACGGCACCGCGGCGGACCAGCGCGGGCGAGGCATGGTCGGGCAGCACGGAGCGCTCACTCCGGAGGAGCGACAGGTGCCGCTGATCAGACTCGGAGCCTTCGCGCGCTGAGAGGTGCCCACCGGACGGGCGCAGGTCACCTGCTCGTGCCGGTCACCCTTCGGTGCGGATCACTCGTCGGTGCGCGCTCCGAAGACGATCTCATCCCATGAGGGCATCGCGTTGCGGCGACGGCGGCGGCCGCCGGAGTCTCCGGAATCCGACGGAGCAGTATGGGCCGAAGGGCGTGCGGGTTCCGGCTCTTCGTCGGGCTGTTCGAGCGCGTCGAACAGCGAGATCGGGTCGGAGTGCTCGACGTCGTCGGTGTCTTCGAGCAGCGGAGCCGTCTCGCGCTGACCCCGACGACGGCGGAGAGCCTCGAGCAGGTCCGCTGTTTCGGGGCTCGTGTTCTGCGCAGAGGGCGCGCGATTGATCGCGGCATCCTGCGCGGCGACGTCGGAGCGCTCGGGGAGTGACGGGTCTTCGACCTCGGCCTCGGGTGCGGGAAGCAGACGCGGGCCGAAGGCGCCCGAATCGAACCGGCTCTCATCTTTGTAAGGGGAGGTCGTGCGCTCCGCATCCACGGCGCGCAGGCGCGGGATGAGCCCCTCGGGCAGCGAGCCCTGGCGCGAGAGCTGAGTGGCATCCGCGTTCAGAGGCGAGAGGGCACTGCGACGCGGGTCGAAGCTCCACCGGGCATCGTGATCGACGTCGTTCGCGGTGAACTCGAGCTTGATCGTCCAGCCGGACTCCTCTTTCCAGCTGGCCCACCGCTCCGCGGTCGCTGCGACCTCGGCGAGCTTCGCGCGGACCGCGACGCCGAAGGTGGGCTGGGCGTCGGGTTCGACTTCACTTCCGATCAGCACCGGAACCGCGAGTGCCTGACCGATGATGTGCTCGCGCTCGGCGAGGACCGGGCCCTCGAAGCGGGCGACGTCGTCGACGCTGATTCCCAGCAGTTCGGCGACCTCGGGCGCGGTGAGTCCGGCGCGGATCTGCGCCTGGATGTCGCGCGGGCTCGCCGCGAGTTTCTGGGCGGTGGGCTCGGCCTGCCGGGTGGCGCGACGGATCTCACGCTGCAGCACGTCGTCGATGGGCAGCGAGAACCGCTCGCCCGACTCTGTCGCGAGTACGAGGACTCCTGCTTCTGTGCCGACGATGGTGACGTTTTCCATGCGAATGCCCCTCTGATGGGTGTCCGTTCATGGTGTCACGCATGCGGCGTCCGGACCGGGAATACCCTGGGCGTGCCGTGAGTTTGCTCTGTCGCACGGACCGCATTTGCGTTATGTCTCCCGGTCGTGCAAACTATGGCCGCCGATACCCGACGGCGCACCACCCACTCGCACCATGAAAGTGGAGATCTACCGCATGGCAACCGATTACGACGCCCCCCGAAAGAGCGAAGACGACTCCGAGTCGATCGAAGCCCTCAAGGAGCGTGTGCCGGACAAATCTTCCGGCTCAAGCGGGGACGAAGACTCCGACAACCCGTCGAACTTCGACCTTCCGGGTGCCGACCTCTCCGACCTCGAGCTCGACGTCGTCGTGCTGCCCGCGCAGCAGGACGAGTTCACGTGCATGAGCTGCTTCCTCGTGAAGCACCGCTCTCAGCTCGACCACGAGGGCGCATCCGGGCCCATCTGCAAGGAGTGCGCTGCGTAAGCAGTCCTCCGAGCGACGTCTCACGCGCCCCCGACCGTCCGGTCAGGGGCGCGCTGTCGTATGCGGCAGCGCCCGTCAGGAACGGGCGGTGCCCCGATGAACGGCGGGTGCGGTCAGGAACGGGCAGCGCGGATCGCCGCGACCAGGCGGTCGGGCGTCCGGGTAGAGATGGTCCACGTGTCGACCGGGTCGTCCACGTCGAGATTCGGGACGACGATGATCCCGTCGATCCCGCCGCGGATCAGGTGCCAGCCGCGCGCAGGGAGACCGGGGCCGCGTGCCTGGCGGGCTTCTTCACCGACGAGCGCGAGGGGTTCGCCGAGGTGCTCGACATCGATGTGTGCGCGTCCGGCGCGCAGGACGCGGCCCTCCACCGACACGACCGGAGTCGCCGCGATGAAGCCGAGCACCAGGAGCGCGGAGACGGCGGCGCCGACGATGAGCGCGAAGGTCGATCCGATGGGCACGAAGACGAGAGACACCATCGGCCCTGCGACCGCGACCGTGACCAGCAGCCAGAGGCTGGGGGAGAGTCGTTCGCGATAGCGGACACGTGCGTCTGTGGCGGGGTTCTGCATTAGCCTCATGGGGTGACCGATTCCGTTGATGTCCCCATTATCGCTGCAGTGGTGCCCGGATACGCGCATCCGGGCGACGCGGGCGCCGATCTGGTCGCGGCCGAGGCTGTGCATCTGGAGCCGGGCGAGCGCGCTCTCGTCGCCACCGGAGTCCGGATCGCTCTTCCCGACGGTTATGCGGCCTTCGTGGTTCCGCGCAGCGGGCTTGCCGCCAAGCACGGGATCTCGATCGTGAACTCTCCGGGGACCGTGGATGCCGGCTACCGCGGCGAGATCGAGGTGAGCCTGATCAACACCGACATCAGGAGCGCGTACGATGTGGCGGTCGGCGATCGCATCGCACAGCTGATCATCATGCCGGTGACACGCGCCACGTTCATCTCGGTGGACGAGCTGCCGGACAGCGTCCGCGGCGACGGCGGTTTCGGCTCCACCGGGTACCAGGCGGGGCTCACGCAGAACGAAGCAGGGCAGAACAGATGACTGACAACAACGCGACTCCTTCCAAGTCGGCGCCCGCGAACCGCGCCACCGACGGACCCTTCGACGACTCCGAGGCGAACCCGGTTCGCCCGTACATCGACCTGGGCGGGATCAAGATCCTGCCGCGCGAGGGGTTGAACCTCCGGCTCGAGGTGGAGGAGCAGACCAAGCGCATCGTCGCCGTCGGCCTCGACTACGCGGACTCCTCTCTGCAGGTGCAGCCGTTCGCCGCGCCGAGGTCCGGCGGACTGTGGGATGAGACGCGCGTGCAACTGCGCGACCAGGTCAAGGCACAGGGCGGGCGCGTCGAGGAGCGGGACGGCCCCCTGGGCAAGGAGCTTCTCGCCGAGGTCCCCGCAGCGGCCAGCGAAGGCTCGGGTCTTCGTCTCGCGCGGTTCATCGGCATCGACGGCCCGCGCTGGTTCCTCCGCGGCGTGATCGGCGGAGCCGGTGCGTCGGATCCTGAGGCCGGTGCCAAGGTCGAGGATCTGTTCCGTTCGATCGTCGTCGTCCGCGGCGGCTCTCCGATGCCGCCGCGTGATCTGATCCCGCTGAAGATGCCGGCGACCCCGGGCTCCGCGTGAGCACCCCGGAAGCCGACCCGGAACGCGAGAAGAGCACCTCCGAGATCCTCGGAGAGGCTCTCGGCGGCGCCGCGCGCCGTGCCGGGCTCGACCCGTCGGAGAGCGCGAGCACGCACAAGGTCGTCTGGTCGGCGATCGGCGGGGTCCGCGGCATCCTCGAGTCGGTGCTGCCCAGCCTCGCATTCGTGATCATCTTCACGATCCGCCCCGAGCCGCTGATCCTGTCGCTGGGCATATCGGTCGGTCTCGCCGCGGTCTTCACGATCGTGCGCCTGTTGCAGAAGTCGCCGCCGTCCGCCGCTATCGGCGGGCTCGTCGCCGCGGCCGCCGCGGCCGGACTCGCATTGTGGACCGGACGCGGCGCGGACAACTTCGTTCCGGGGCTCATCACCAATGCGGTCTACGGAACGGTCATCCTGGTGTCGGCCCTGATCGGCTGGTCTCTGATCGGCCTCGCCGTCGGCTTCCTGATGGGGGAGGGCACCACCTGGCGCAACGATCGCCGCAAGCGCCGTGCCTACTTCTGGCTCGGAATCGCGTGGGCCGCACTCTTCTTCGCCCGACTCGCCGTGCAGCTCCCGCTGTATCTCGCGGGCGACGTGACCGCACTCGGCACGCTCAAGCTCGTCATGGGACTCCCGCTCTTCGCGCCGCTGATCGCCGTCACCTGGCTCGTCGTGCGCGCTCTCCATCCGCGCGGACCGTCGCGCGAAGATGTCGCCGAGGCATGATAGATTTATCTTGACATCAAGATAAATCGCAGGCTTTCGCCGGTGAGCTGCGCGGAGCAGACTGGTTAGGTCCGCCTTGCTAGCCGCAGGGGCTCGCTGGCGAGCAAGATGGAGGCGCCTGTCGCTCCCATCCGAATAGAAGGAGACGGATTCGTGTCCACGGTGAACAGCTTCGGTGCCAAGAGCACCCTGACAGTCGGCAGCACCGACTACGAGATCTTCCGCATCGACACGGTGCCCGGTTTCGAGAAGCTCCCCTTCAGTCTCAAGGTCCTCCTGGAGAACCTGCTTCGCACCGAGGACGGCGCGAATGTGACGAAGGCGCAGATCGAAGCGCTGGGTTCGTGGGATGCCGCGGCAGAGCCCAACACCGAGATCCAGTTCACGCCGGCCCGCGTGGTCATGCAGGACTTCACCGGTGTGCCCTGCATCGTCGACCTCGCCACCATGCGTGAGGCCGTCACGGCGCTGGGCGGCGATGCGAACAAGATCAACCCGCTCTCGCCCGCCGAGATGGTCATCGATCACTCCGTCATCGCCGATCTGTTCGGCTCGGAGAACGCCCTCGAGCGCAACGTCGAGATCGAGTACGAGCGCAACGGCGAGCGCTACCAGTTCCTGCGCTGGGGCCAGACGGCGTTCAGCGACTTCAAGGTCGTCCCGCCGGGAACCGGAATCGTCCACCAGGTGAACATCGAGCACCTCGCCAAGGTCATCTACGACCGCAACGTCGACGGTGTGCTGCGCGCATACCCCGACACCTGCGTCGGCACCGACTCGCACACCACCATGGTCAACGGCCTGGGAGTGCTGGGCTGGGGCGTCGGTGGAATCGAGGCCGAGGCGGCCATGCTCGGCCAGCCCGTGTCGATGCTCATCCCGCGCGTCGTCGGCTTCAAGCTCTCCGGCGAGATCCCCGCCGGCGTCACCGCGACCGACGTCGTGCTCACGATCACCGACCAGCTGCGCAAGCACGGCGTGGTCGGCAAGTTCGTCGAGTTCTACGGCGAAGGCGTCGCCTCGGTGCCGCTCGCCAACCGTGCCACCATCGGCAACATGTCGCCCGAGTTCGGCTCCACGGCCGCGATCTTCCCGATCGACGACGTGACCCTCGACTACCTGCGCCTCACCGGTCGCAGCGAAGAGGCCGTCGCCCTCGTCGAGGCGTACGCCAAGGAGCAGAAGCTCTGGCACGACGCGAGCGTCGAGCCGACCTTCAGCGAGTACCTCGAACTCGACCTCGGCACCGTCGTCCCGTCGATCGCCGGCCCGAAGCGTCCGCAGGACCGCATCCTGCTCTCCGAGGCCAAGGCCCAGTTCGAGCAGGACATCCTCGGCTACACGACCGCATCGACGTCCGACGACATCGTCGACCTCGAGTCGAAGCACTCCTTCCCGGCATCCGACCCGGGCTCGGTCCCCGGCGAAGAAGAGCCGACCACGCGGCCGGTGCACATCAACAGCGGCGCTCCGGCGAACGCCTCGAAGCCGGTGCCGGTCACGACGCCGTCGGGGGAGAAGTACATCCTCGACAACGGCGCCGTCACGCTGGCCGCCATCACCTCGTGCACCAACACGTCGAACCCGTCGGTGATGATCGCCGCCGGTCTCGTCGCACGCAAGGCGCTGGAGAAGGGGCTGAAGCAGAAGCCCTGGGTCAAGACCACGCTCGGACCGGGATCGAAGGTCGTCACGGACTACTACGAGAAGTCCGGGCTCGACAAGGACCTCGAGGGTCTTGGGTTCTACACCGTCGGCTACGGCTGCACGATCTGCATCGGCAACTCGGGTCCGCTGATCGAAGAGGTGTCGGAGGCGATCAACTCGCACGACCTCGCCGTCACGGCCGTCCTCTCGGGCAACCGCAACTTCGAGGGGCGCATCAGCCCCGACGTGAAGATGAACTACCTCGCCAGCCCGCCGCTGGTCATCGCGTACGCTCTCGCAGGGTCGATGCACTTCGACTTCGAGAACGACGCGCTCGGCAAGGGCAAGGACGGCGAAGACGTCTTCCTGAAGGACATCTGGCCCACGCCGGCCGAGGTGCAGGAACTCGTCGACTCCTCGATCTCGCGCGAGCAGTTCATCAAGCAGTACGCGACCGTGTTCGACGGCGACGAGCGCTGGCGCAGCCTCCCCACCCCGGATGACGCCATCTTCCAGTGGGACGAGGACTCCACGTACGTCCGCAAGGCTCCGTACTTCGACGGCATGACGATGGAGCTCACCCCGGTGAAGGACATCGAGGGTGCGCGTGTCATGGCGACGCTCGGCGACTCGGTCACCACCGACCACATCTCGCCCGCCGGAAACATCAAGGCCGGCACGCCTGCGGCCCAGTACCTCACGGAGCACGACGTCGACCGCAAGGACTTCAACTCCTTCGGCTCGCGTCGCGGCAACCACGAGGTCATGATCCGCGGCACGTTCGCGAACATCCGCCTGAAGAACCTCATGGTCTCTGCCGTCAACGACGGGCAGGTGGTCGAGGGTGGTTTCACGCGCGACTTCACGCAGCCCGGCGGCCCGCAGTCGTACATCTACGACGCGAGCATGAACTACCAGGAGCAGGGCACGCCCCTCGTCATCTTCGGAGGCAAGGAGTACGGCTCCGGTTCGTCGCGCGACTGGGCGGCCAAGGGCACCAGCCTGCTGGGCGTCAAGGCCGTGATCACCGAGAGCTTCGAGCGCATCCACCGTTCGAACCTGATCGGCATGGGCGTCGTCCCGCTGCAGTTCCCCGCAGGCGAGAGCTGGGAGTCGCTGGGTCTCGACGGCACCGAGATCGTCTCGATCTCCGGCCTCGAGGAGCTCAACAACGGTGTCACGCCGAAGACCGTCAAGGTCACCGCCACCCCGAGCGAGCACTCGCCCGAGGGCAAGCAGACGATCGAGTTCGACGCGGTCGTCCGCATCGACACCCCCGGTGAGGCCGACTACTACCGCAACGGCGGCATCCTGCAGTACGTGCTGCGTTCGCTGGTCTGATCGCGCAGAGGAAGGGGCTCGGGTCTTCGGATCCGGGCCCCTTCATAGTGCCGCCCCTTCGTGTCAAGGGGGGCCGCGCTCACCGGCTTCTCTCCACCGGGCGCGGTAGGATCGACGGGCGCCCGCACCCTCGTCGGGCGCTTCTGGCGAAGCCTGTGAGGAGGCGCAGATGCCCATTCTTCCGAGCATCTCAGGACCCCGTGATCTGGACGCGCTCTCGGCCGATCAACTGGACGAGCTCGCCGCAGAGATCCGCGCGTTCCTGGTCGAGAACGTCTCGCAGACCGGTGGGCACCTCGGGCCGAACCTGGGCGTCGTCGAGCTGACCATCGCTCTGCACCGGGTCTTCTCGTCTCCGGATGACCCCTTCATCTTCGACACCGGGCATCAGTCCTACGTGCACAAACTCCTGACGGGGCGGCAGGACTTCTCGGCGCTGCGCGTCCGCGGCGGACTCGCCGGCTATCCGCAGCGCGGTGAGAGCGCGCACGACGTCGTCGAGTCCTCGCACGCGTCGAGTTCGCTGAGTTGGGCTGACGGCATCTCCCGGGCGCTCACGGCGACCGGTCGCGCGGATCGGCACGTCGTGGCCGTCGTCGGCGATGGAGCGCTCACGGGCGGTATGACGTGGGAGGCACTGAACAACATCTCCGACGACAACGACCGGAATCTCGTGATCGTCGTAAACGACAACGGCCGCTCCTACGCGCCCACGATCGGCGGCATGTCGCGCTACCTGAATCGCGTGCGCACGGCAGCGGCGTACAAGGATCTCCACCAGCGCTCGGATCGTCTGTTCCGCGCGTTCGGTCCCGTGGGGCGCGCGGTGTTCCGCGGCGTGCGCGGCGGAACCCACGGTTTCCTCTCGCGATTCACCAACAACGAGGCGCTCTACTCGAACCTCGACATCAAGTACCTTGGCCCCGTCGACGGACACGATCTTCCCGCCCTGCTCGAGACGCTCGAGCTGGCGAAGTCGTACGGCGCCCCGGTCATCGTGCACACGATCACCGAGAAGGGGCGCGGATATCAGCCCGCCCGCGACGACGAGGCCGACCAGTTCCACGCGGTCGGCAAAATCGATCCGACGACGGGTGAGACGCTGTCGTCGGGCGGTCGTGGATGGACCGACGTGTTCTCGGATGCCCTCGTCGCTGTGGGGGAGCAGCGCAGCGACGTCATCGCGATGACGGCCGCGATGCTGCGACCGACAGGTCTCGCGCCGTTCGCCGAGCGATTCCCCGATCGTGTGTACGACGTGGGGATCGCCGAGCAGCATGCGGTGGCTTCCGCAGCGGGGCTGGCGTATGGCGGACTGCACCCCGTGGTCGCGCTCTATGCGACGTTCATGGGCCGAGCGTTCGATCAGGTGCTGATGGATGTCGCACTGCACCGTGCGGGCGTCACGTTCGTGCTCGACCGTGCCGGCGTGACGGGCCCGGACGGCCCCAGCCACCACGGGATGTGGGATCTCGCCATGCTGCAGATCGTCCCGCACATCCGCATCGCGGCTCCGAGGGACGGAGCACGCCTGACCGAGGCCCTGGGCGAGGCGGTCCAGGTCGCTGACGCTCCGACCGTCATCCGCTTCCCGAAGGGTGAGGTCGCGGCCGACCTCCCCGCCATCGAGCGGTTGGAGGACGGCGTCGACGTACTCGCCCGAGGGGAATCGGAGGACGTGCTGATCGTCGCCATCGGCCCGTTCGCCGAGCTGGCCCTCGACGTCGCAGACCGGCTCCGAGCGCAGGGTATCGGCGCCACCGTCATCGATCCGCGCTGGGCGATCCCGGTGCAGCCGTCGGTGATCGAGCTGGCTGCGCACCACCGTCTCGTCATCACCGTCGAGGACGGCATCCGCGTCGGCGGTATCGGCACCCGGGTGCGGCAGGTGCTGCGTGAAGCCGGCATCGACACTGCGGTGGATGAGCTGGGTCTGCCCGACGAGTTCATCGATCATGCCTCGCGGGATCAGATCCTCGCGGATGCGGGCCTCACGGCGCCGAAGATCGCCCAGGACATCGTGTCGCAGGTCCTCGGGACCAGGATCCCGAAGGCGCGGGATGCGGGCGAGACGGGCACGATCGACCTGCCCCTCCGCGAACGCCACTGATGCGCTGACGGAAACCCGACGGTCCGAACCGATGGACCGCGTCAGTTCAGTGCGTGCAGTGCGGCGACGGCCTGCGCGCCGCGATCCACGTCGCGGAGCGCCGTCGACATCAGATACCCGTCGGTCAGAGCATCGCCGGTAACCATCACGCGCACGAGTTCGACTCCGCAGGCGCGGCGGACCTCCTCGGCGCTGGCGGCGATCACGCGCGCATTGATCTCGTCGTTGTGCGGCAGCTCGGTGCCGTCGAGGCCCCTGATCACGTCTCGCAGTGCCGCCCCGACGATGTTCGAGGCGCGCTCCTTGACGTTGACGACGTCGAGCTCGAACACCCGGAGATCGCGGCCGGTCGGTATCGGTCGCCATTCGAACGACGCATGCACGCGGTGTTGATGCCCGCTCGCGCCGCCCATCTCGCGGACGGGCAGGTCGGTCGCCCGGCAGCGCACATCGACGAGTCGATACCAGTAGAACAGGGGGAAGGCGCCGTGCGAGCCGGGGTCGAGGACGACGACCTCCCCGACGGTCCCGCCGCGAGCGGTCGGCCGGCGCTGCGGACGGTTGCGGATGATGGGCTTGCCGTTGCGGGTCCGGATCGCGGCCCAGCCTTCATCGACCGTGACGACGAAGAGCTTGAGCAGCGCGGGAAGGACCAGGAGAGTGGTGAGGATCGCCGTGCCGGTCTTCAGCAGCCCCGACATCCCCTTGCCGCCCAGCATCGTGAAGAGCATGTCCATGACACCACTGTGCAGGGTGATGGCGCGCGAGGACGCCGGACGAGGGCATCGACCGGGGGATTTCATGCGCTGTTCCCCGGTCGTTCCCCTGGGCGCCGTGCCGTGGATACGGGGCGACGCGGAACGGCCCCGCAGCCGGCTCAGCCGACGTCGGCGAGGGTGCGCGCGACGACCGCCTCGACGGCCGGAAGACACCGGTTCCGATCGGCGTCGACGAGCCCGACCCTGGTACGCCGATCGAGCACGTCCTCGACGGTCAGGGCACCCTCGGCCCGGACAGCGAACTCGACCTCCGCGCGCGTCAGCCCCGTCACGACATCGAGCACCTCGCCCGTGGTGGCGACCTCCCGGTCCACGAGGCGCAGTGAGGCGGTGCGACTGGGTGCCGCCCGCAGTCCACGCACCTCCGATGCCAGATCCACGGCATCCTCGGCCATGCGACGATACGTCGTCAGCTTCCCACCGAGCACCGTCACGATACCCCCGTCGGACACTGCCACGAGGTGTCGACGCGAGACGTCGGCCGTGGCGTCCGTCCCGCTGTCGACGAGAGGGCGCAGCCCCGCGAACGCGCCGCGCACCTGATCGCGTCGCATCGGTGTCGTGATCACCCGGTTGAGGCTTCGCAGGAGGAAGTCGATCTCCGGTTCGGTCGGTTGCGCCACACGGGGGACGGCGCCCGGCGCGTCTTCGTCCGTGAGACCGACGATCACGCGCCCGTGCGCCTGCGGAAGAGCGAAGACATAGCGACTGACCGACCCCTCGTGGGGGATGGTGAGCGCCGCCGTCGGCGACCCCAGATCTGCGGCGTCGAGCACGATGTGGGTCCCCCGACTGGGACACACACGGATGGCTTCATCGAGCGATCCGGCCCATACGCCGGTGGCGTTGATCACGGAGCGGGCGGCGACCTCGAGCCGCTCTCCCGTGAGCACGTCCTCGGCGGTCGCCCCGTCGCCCCGGAGCGCGATCGCGCGGACCCTGGTGAGGATGCGCGCACCACGCGCCGCGGCGGTCCGTGCCACCGTGGCCACCAGCCGGGCGTCGTCGGCCAGCTGTCCGTCGTATGACAGCATGCCGCCCCGCAGACCGCGAGCGTCGAGGGCGGGTGCCAGTCGGGTCGCCTCCCCCGCGGACACGATCCGGGGTGCGGGCAGCACTGCCCGCGGCGTGTGCGCCCGCATCCGGAGCAGGTCGCCGAGCCCCATACCGGCGGCGCCCGCCACCCGCTGACGCAGCGTGACGTCGCGGCTGAAGGGCAGCAGCTGTCCGAGCGGTCGGATCAGGTGCGGAGCGATCGTCGTCATGAGCAGGTGCCGCTCCCGCGCGCTCTCCTTCGCGGTGGCGACGTCGCCCGTCGCGAGGTAGCGCAGTCCGCCGTGCACGAGCTTCGAGCTGAAACGACTGGTGCCGAAGGCGAGATCCTCCGCCTCGATCAGGGTCACGCTGAGGCCGCGGGAGGCGGCGTCGAGCGCCACGCCGACTCCGGTGATGCCGCCGCCGATGACGAGCACGTCCACCCGTTCGTCGGCGGCGAGGGTCAGGTCGGTCCTTCGGCGTGCGACGTTGAGCGCGGATGACGGCGTGCTCATGGGCGCAGCAGCCCATCGAGCGCGGCGCGCAGCTCCCGCTCCCACGCGGACTCGGAGATGAGGTCGGCGACCGTGCCGTGCGAGAGGACCGCGGACTGCGCGATGAGCATCACCATGACTGCGATCTCCTGTGGTTCCCCCGGCCTGACCGACCCGTCGGCCTGCGCGGAGCCGATCGCGGTCGCCAGCCACTGCAGGATCATGCGCTGACTCGATCCGACGCGCTGCAGGGTGTAGCGCGTGAACGCCTCCGGCTCGTCGTCGAGCAGTCGCGCGTACAGCGGGTCGTTGCGGAAGAGAGAGGTGAAGCGCAGCACGTCGTCGACCAGCGCCGTCCGTGTGCGCGCGTCGGCGGAGAAGGTGCTCAGGATGCCGTCGACGCGGCGGAGCAGTGCGGCGCGGACGACGTCGTCGGCGTCGCTCCAGTTGCGGTAGATCGTGGGGCGGCTGAGTTCGGAGCGGCGTGCGAGCTCGGCGATCGTGACCCCGTGGACTCCCCGACGTTCGATCAGCGTGTCCGCGGCGTCGAGGATGCGCGCCTGCGTGGTGTCCCAGAGTGGTTGACGTTCTTCCATGATGTGTCACACTGTAACGCATGGGCCAAGACGATGGCAGGGTCGATGCCGACCCGTCGATGAGGTGGAACGGCTGGGGCGACCCGGACAAGGCGAAGGATCTGCCGCTCGCGGTGCGCACGCTGCTGCCCCTGCTGCTCGGACGTGTCCGCAAGCCCGAGCCTGCGGTCGAGCTCGCCCAGGTGCGGGTGTCGCCCTCGGCGCTCGATGACGAGGACCTCGTGGCGTTCCGCGCCGCCGTTGGCCCGCAGCACGTGGACGTCACCGCGGAAGCGCGCATCCGTCATGCCGGCGGACGATCGACTCCGGACCTCCTCCGGCGCCGGCAGCGGGAGCAGGAGGTCCCGGACGCGGTGATCCGACCCGCGAGCCACGACGAGGTCCGCGCCTGCCTCGATGTCGCCGTCAGGCGTGGTGTCGCGATCATCCCCTTCGGCGGTGGAACGAGCGTCGTCGGAGCGCTGGACCCGGAGAGGGGAGACCAGCACGCGGTCGTGAGCCTCGACCTGCGCCGCCTGAGCGGGCTGATCCGCCTCGATGAGGTCAGCGGAGAAGCGGTGCTCGCGGCCGGCAGCACGGGACCGGAGGCCGAGTCGCTGCTCGCGGCTCACGGCTTCGAACTCGGTCACTATCCGCAGAGCTTCCGGTATGCGACGATCGGCGGCTTCGCGGCGGCCCGCTCCTCCGGCCAGAACTCCGCGGGCAACGGGCGCTTCGACACCATGGTGACGGGGATCCGGGTCGCGACGCCGACCGGCGACATCGACCTCGGGCGCTCACCAGGCTCCGCCGCCGGTCCGGATCTGATCCGGGTGTTCCTCGGCTCGGAGGGCATCTTCGGCGTGATCACCGAGGTGCGCGTGCGTGTGCACCCGGTCCCGCGGGAGCGCGTGTTCGAGTCGTGGTCGTTCCCGGATTTCGCCGCCGGAGCCGCGGGGCTGCGGAGCGTGGCGCAGCAGGGGTCCGGGCCCACCGTCATCCGCCTGTCCGACGAGGCGGAGACCGCCGTGAGCCTGGCGCAGGTCGGCAAGATCGGCAAGGCGCTCGCGAAGGGCGCGAGTGTCGTGACCGTGTACGAGGGCGAGGGGATCGCCGAGCGTCGAGCCCGCACCAGCGCGCTGCTGTCGGCCGCCGGCGGCACATCGGCGGGAGAGGGCGCGGCGGAGGAGTGGCTGCGGGGGCGCTTCGACGGCCCGTACCTGCGCGATTCGCTGCTGGATGCCGGAGTGTTCTGCGAGACGCTCGAGACCGCGACGACGTGGTCGAACCTGCTCGAACTGCGTGCGGCAGTCGAGTCCGCCCTCAAGGAGGGATTCGCGGAGGCGGGCGCCCGGTCGTACGTCATGTGCCACGTGTCGCACATCTACCCCACGGGTGCGTCGCTGTACTTCACCGTCCTCGCCGGCATCCGCGCCGATCCGCTCCCGGTATGGGGTCCGATCAAGTCGCGCGTGAACGACGCGATCATCGCGACCAGCGGCACCATCAGCCATCACCATGCGGTCGGACGTGACCACGCCGCCTGGCTGGAGCAGGAGATCGGCGAGACCGGCATCCGCATCCTCCGCGCGATCAAACGTGAACTAGATCCGGCGGGAATCCTCAACCCTGGCGCCGTGATCGTTCCTGAGCGGACGCGCTGACGTGGCCGAGCACATCGCCGTGCTCGCGAACCCGTTCTCCGGCAAAGGCCGGGGCGGGCGGGCGGCGGAGGCGGCCGTACGGGTTCTCCGGGAGCGCGGTGCCGAGGTGCGCGCCTACGCCGGTGGCTCCGCAGCGGACACCGCTCGGCTCGCCGTCACCGCGCTGGCGGACGAACCGCGTGTGCTGGTCATCGTGGGCGGCGACGGTACGCTCTCCGGCGTGCTCGACACGGTGTGCGCCGCCTCTGTCCCCGTTGTTCTGGTGCCCGCGGGAACGGGGAACGATCTCGCCCGTGCGCTCGGACTCCCGCGCGGTGACGCCCGGGCCGCCGCTGAGCTCGCCCTCACCGGTGTGCCGCGGTCGATCGACGTCGGCGTGGTGCGCACGGCGATGGGCAGCCGGAAGTTCCTGACCATCGCGGCGCTGGGCTTCGACGCGAAGGTCAGCGACCGTACCAACCGACTCCGCTGGCCGCATGGCGCACCTCGCTACTACCTCGCACTGCTCATCGAGCTCGTCCGACTGCGCCCGATGGACTTCGTCCTCGCCGTCGACGGAGAGGCGACCAGGAGCGCGCCGGGCACGCTGATCGCGGCCGGCAGCACCTCCAGCTATGGCGGAGGGATGCCCATCTGCGCCGGGGCCGTTCCCGACGACGGGCTCCTCGACATCGTCCATGTCGCGCCGCTGGGCCGCCTGCGTCTGCTGCGACTGTTCCCGCTGCTGCTCCGCGGCACGCATCTCGCGCGCGTTGAGGTCGCGCATCGCCGTGCACGGTCGGTCACGGTGTCTGCCCCCGGCCTCGTGGTCTACGCGGACGGCGAGCGCATCGGCGAGCACGAGTGCACCATCTCGGTGCTGCCGGGGGCGCTCACGATGATGGGGCCGAGGGAGAGCGATGACTGAGTTCGACGAGGACGTCGTGATCGTCGGGTCCGGCTTCGGAGGTTCTGTAGCGGCTCTGCGACTGGCGGAGAAGGGCTACCGTGTCCGGGTCTACGAGGCGGGGCGCCGCTTCGAGGACGACGACTTCGCGAAGAGCAACTGGAATGTCCGCCGCTACCTCTGGGCGCCGGCGCTCGGATGCCACGGTGTGCAGCGCATCCACCGACTGCCGCACGTGATGATCCTGGCGGGTGCCGGCGTGGGCGGGGGATCGCTCAACTACGCGAACACGCTGTATCAGCCGGGGGCGGCGTTCTTCGAGGACCCGCAGTGGCGGGGCATCGCGGAGTGGGAGTCCGAACTGGCACCGCACTACGCCACGGCGAAGCGGATGCTCGGCGTCGTCGAGCATTACCCGCACACGGGGCCGGTGGAACGGATCATGGCCGGCGCGGCCGACGACCTCGGCGTCGGCTCGACGTTTCGGCGCGCGCCGGTCGGAGTCTGGTTCGGGAGACCGGGGGAGCGCACGCCGGATCCGTTCTTCGGCGGCGAGGGCCCCGATCGCACCGGCTGCACGCTCTGCGGCAACTGCATGGTGGGTTGCCGGGTCGGCGCGAAGAACACGCTCATGAAGAACTACCTGGCCCTCGCGGAGCGCCGTGGGGTCGCAATCGAGCCGCTGCGCACGGTGAGCGAGGTGCGAGAGCTCGCCGGAGGCGGGTTCGCGGTGACGACGCAGCGCAGCGGAGCCTGGTTCCGGCACGCGCGGAGGACGGTGACCGCAGAGCAGGTGGTCCTGGCAGCCGGTACCTGGGGCACGCAGCAGCTGCTGCACCGGATGAAGGAGTCCGGGGCACTGCCGCAGGTCTCGGCGTCCGTCGGCCGGCTCACGCGCACCAACTCCGAGGCGTTGGACGGCGCGGTCGCCACGAGCGTCCCGGAGTCGCTCCAGCTCGCCAGCGGCGTGGCGATCACCACCTCGTTCCACATCGACGACCGCACGCACGTCGAGAACGTCCGCTACGGCCCGGGATCGAACCTCATGGGTGCGCTGGCGACCGTCCTCGTCCCCGGCGACCGACCGCTCGGGGTGCGTCTGCGCAGCCTCGTCGCGCAGGTGCTCCGCTCTCCGTCGCGGCAGTTCCGACTCGGCAGCCTCCGTCGCTGGAGCGAGCGCGGGATCATCGCGCTGGTGATGCAGACGGCGGACAACTCGCTCACCCTCTCGCTGAGCCGTCGCTTCGGTCGCCTCGTGATGACGAGTGCCCAGGGACACGGCGAGCCGAATCCCAGCTACCTGCCACAGGCTCACACGGCGGCGGCGGCGATCGCCGCGCGGGTCGAGGCCGAAGGCGGGGTGCCCGCGGCCGCACGCGGATCCTGGCCGGAGGTGTTCGGCATCCCGCTGACCGCGCACTTCCTGGGTGGCGCCGTGATCTCGGCGTCACGCGCGGACGGTGTCATCGATGCGTACCACCGGGTGTGGGGGCACCCCGGCCTGCACGTCGTCGACGGTGCGGCGGTTCCCGCGAATCCCGGCGTGAACCCCTCGCTCACGATCACCGCGCTCGCAGAGCGGGCACTGTCGTATTGGCCTCGACGCGGAGACGACGACAGCCGGCCGGCGCAGTCCGCTGGCTGAGTCTCGGCGATCCGGGTGTGTGGAGCCCATCACTCCTGGCTAGGGCATCGGCCGCGGTGGACGAGGAAGCGCCCCACCGGATCCGCAGGGAATCCGGTGGGGCGCTTCGCGTGAACTTCGTGGTCAGCGGTGCTCGACACCGCGGATCTGCGGAGTGTGGAACGAGCCACCGAACGCCCGCTCGGAGGCGCCCTCGCGATCGAGGTAGGGCGAGGCCCCACCGTCGATGAACGGCCAGCCGGCACCGAGGATCAGGCAGAGGTCGATGTCTTCGACCTCGGGCACGACGCCCTCGTCGAGCATCAGCTTGATCTCCTGTGCCAGGCCGTCCTGCACGCGCTGGAGAATGGTCGCAGCCGCTGCCGGCGTCTTGCCGACGGCGGGCTTCAGGACCTTCTCGGCCTGCTTGCTCCAGCCGACGACGCGACCGCCCTTGTCCTTCTCCACGACCGTGTCGAGTTCGGCGAGTGCGTGGAAGTTCTCGTTGGCGTAGAACCGGTCCGGGAACGCCTGCACCATGGTGTCCTGCACGTGGGCGGCGACCTTCCAGCCGACCAGGTCGATCAGCTGGAACGGGCCCATCGGCAGACCGAGCGGACCGAAGGCCTTCTCGACATCCGCGATCGGCGTGCCCTCGTAGACCGCGCGAGCGGCCTCGCCCATGACCTTGGCGAGCAGACGGTTCACGACGAAGCCGGGCGCGTCGGCGGTGAGGACCGCGTTCTTGCCCAGGTTCTTCGCGACGACGAATGCAGTCGACAGCGCGGCCTCCGAGGTGGTCGGCGTCTTCACGATCTCGATCAGCGGCATGACGGCGACCGGGTTGAAGAAGTGGAAGCCGACCAGACGCTCGGGGTGCGCGAGCTTCGAACCGATCTCCTCGACCGACAGCGACGAGGTGTTGGTCGCGAGGATCGCGTCTTCGGCGATGATCTTCTCGATCTCGCCGAATACCTGCTGCTTGACGCCGACCTCTTCGAACACGGCCTCGATCACGAAGTCGCAGTCCGCGTAGAGGCTCTTGTCGGTCGTGCCGGTGACGAGCGCACGCAGCTTGTTCGCCGAGTCGGAGTCCAGACGACCCTTGGCCTCGAGCTTGCCGATCTCCTCGTGGATGTAGGCGACGCCCTTGTCGACGCGCGCCTGGTCGAGGTCGGTGATGAGCACGGGCACCTGGAGCTTGCGCACGAAGAGCAGGGCGAACTGGCTCGCCATGAGTCCCGCACCGATGATGCCGACCTTCGTGACCTTCTTCGCGAGCTGCTTGTCGGGAGCGCCGACAGGTCGCTTGGCCCGCTTCTGCACCAGGTCGAAGGCATACATCGACGCGGCGAACTGATCGCCGGTCACGAGCTCTGCCAGCGCCTCGTCCTCACGGGCGAAGCCCTCGGCCTTGGTGCCGCTCTTCGCCTTGTCGAGCAGCTCGAGCGCGGCATACGGCGACTTCGGCACGGTGCCGATCTTCGACTCGAGCATGCCGCGCGCCATCTTGATGGCGATCGGCCACTTGGTGAGGCGCTCGATCTTGCCCGGCTCGTTCTTGCGCTCGACCTTCTTGCCGCCGAGGACCGCGTCGGCCCAGGCCAACGAGTTCTCGAGATAGTTCGCGGCGGGGAAGATCGCGTCGAAGATGCCCAGGTCGAACGCCTGCTGCGGCTTCAGCATCCGGTTCTGCTTGAGCGGATTCGAGATGACCACCTCGAGCGCGTTCTCGATGCCGATCAGGTTCGGCAGCAGGTAGGCGCCACCCCAGCCGGGGATGATGCCGAGGAAGACCTCGGGCAGCGCCACCGCGGCCGCGGAGGCATCGACCGTGCGGTAGCTGGAGTTCAGTGCGATCTCGAGACCGCCCCCCAGCGCGAGGCCGTTCACGAAGGCGAACGAAGGCACCCCGAGGTCGCTGAGCTTGCCGAGGACCTTGTGCCCCAGCTGCGCGATGAGGCGTGCGTTGTCGCGCGAGCCCACCTTGCTGATGTCAGACAGGTCGGCACCGGCCGCGAGGATGTACTGCTTGCCGGTGATGCCGACGGCCTGGATCTCGCCTGCGGCGGCACGTGCCTTCACGCCGTCGAGGGTCTCGCCCAGCTGCGTGAGTGTCGCCGGGCCCAGGGTGTTCGGGCGCGTGTGATCGCGACCGTTGTCGAGCGTGATGAGCGCGAGAACTTTGCCCGAGGCGAGTCGGATGTCGCGCACGGGCGACTGCGTGATGACCTCGCCCTCGGTGAGCGCCTGGATGGGGGAGAAGTCGATGTCGTCGTAGTTCGTCACGTTCGCGCTCACTTCTTCTTCTTGCCGTCGTAGTGCGGGTTCTCCCAGATGACCGAGCCGCCCTGGCCGAGTCCGACGCACATGGCGGTCAGGCCGTAGCGGACGTCGGGGCGCTCAGCGAACTGCGCGGCGAGCTGGATCATCAGACGCACACCGGATGCCGCGAGCGGGTGCCCCAGCGCGATCGCGCCGCCCCACTGGTTGACGCGGGGGTCGTCATCGGCGATGCCGAAGTGGTCGAGCAGCGAGATCACCTGGATGGCGAAGGCTTCGTTCAGCTCGAACAGGCCGATGTCGTCGATCGTGAGACCGGCCTTCTTCAGCGCCTTCTCGGTCGAGGGGATCGGACCGATGCCCATGATCTCGGGCTGCACGCCAGCGAAGGCGAACGAGACCATCCGCATCTTCGGGGCGAGGCCGAACTCCTTGACCGCGCCGCCGCCGGCGAGCAGCGACATCGTCGCGCCGTCGGTGAGGGGGGAGGAGGTGCCCGCCGTGACGCGCCCGTGCGGACGGAACGGCGTCTTCAGTGCGGCGAGGTCCTCCATCGTGGTCTGCGGACGACGGCCCTCGTCCTCGGTCGCGAGACCCCAGGCGCCATCAGCGCCCTTCGTGGCCACGGACACGAGGTCGGGCTGGATCTTGCCCGCGTCGTACGCGGCCTGCACCTTGTGCTGGCTCAGCATGCCGAACCGATCGGAGCGTTCCTTGGTGAGGTGCGGGAAACGGTCGAAGATGCGCTCGGCGGTGACACCCATGTTGAGGGCACCCGGGTCGACCATCTTCTCCGCGACGAAGCGCGGGTTCGGGTCGGCGTTGCCGCCGATCGGGTGGTGCCCCATGTGCTCGACACCACCGGCGAGGGCGAAGTCGTACATGCCGACGCCGATCGAGGCGCCCATGGTGGTGACGCTGGTCATCGCGCCGGCGCACATGCGCTCGACGGCGAGTCCGGGAACGGTCTGCGGAAGTCCGGCGAGGATCGCCACCGACCGGCCGAGGGTGAGTCCCTGGTCGCCGGTCTGGCTCGTCGCGGCGATCGCCACGTCATCGATGCGGTCGGCCGGGACGGCAGCGTTGCGCTCCATCAGGCCGATGGTCGCCTTCACGGCGAGGTCATCCGCGCGGGTGTTCCAGTACATGCCTTTTTCGCCGGCGCGCCCGAAAGGGGTGCGTACTCCATCGACGAAGAAGACGTCCGAGATCTCGGCCACTCTGCCTCCAAGTTAGTGCGTGGCCTCAGTCTATGAAGCCCGCGAAACGGGGAGGAATCGGTTGGATCGAACCTACGAAGCGTCCGCCGGGGTGGTGTCCGGCGATTGCGCCGCCTCTACAAAGGCGTCCGCGATCTTCTGTGCAGTCTGTGCAATCTGCCAGGGGCGAGCCCCGAGTGCGGCGAGAGCTGCGGCGATCTCTTCGGGCGTCTCACCGGGCAGGTCCCACGCGACACGTCGCAGGTACTCGGGCGTGAGCAGGTTCTCGGTGGGCATCCCCAGTTCTTCGGCAACCGCTTCGACGACGGGACGCGCTGCCTTCAGACGCGCATCGGCCTCGGGGTTCCGGTCCGCCCAGGCGCGCGGGGGCGGGAGGGTGTCGCTCGGCACGCGCTCGCGAGGAAGCTCCTCCGATGCGCGGCCGTCGACGATCGCCTGCCACCAGCGGTCGAGCTGAGTGCGGCTGGCGCGGCCCTGGAATTCCTTGACACCTGCGAGCGCCTGCTTCGACGTCGGATTCGCCATGACCGCCGCGACCAGCGAGCGGTCGGGCACGAGCCTGCCGGGGGAGACGTCCTGCGCCTGCGCATAGGCCTCTCGGGCCTGCCAGAGGGAGCGCGCCACGGCGAGGTTGCGGGCACCGCGCACCTGGTGGAGTCCGCTGAGCCGACGCCAGGGGTCCTCGCGCGGCGGCTTCGGCGCGCGGGCGAGGGTCGCCGCGAACTCCTCGGCGGCGAACGCGGTCTTGCCCTGCTCCTCCAGCTCCTGGACCAGGATGTCTCGGACATCGATCAGGTGCAGCACGTCGAGCGCCGCATACTCGAGCCACGAGTCCGGCAGCGGACGCGTCGACCAGTCCGACGCCGAATGCTCCTTCTTGAGGACGATGCCGAGCGTGTCCTCGACGACGGCGCCGAGTCCGACGCGCTCATGGCCGAGCAGTCGGGAGGCCAGCTCGGTGTCGAAGATCACCGGCGGCTCGAGGTGCAGCTCGCGCAGCGACGGCAGGTCCTGGCTCGCGGCGTGGAGCACCCACTCGACATCGCCGATCGCCTCCTGGAGCGGGGCGAAGTCGCCGATCGCCGGCGGGTCGAACAGGAAGACGCCCGCGTCGCGGCGGAAGACCTGCACGAGGTAGGCCCGCTGCGAGTAGCGGAAGCCGGAGGCGCGCTCGACGTCCACGGCCACTGGGCCGGTGCCGGCGGCGAGCACGGCGCACGCCGCGCGGAACTCCTCGGCATCCGAGATCACGGAGTATTCAGTCACGTACAGCCTTTCGCGCGCCGATCACGGCGATGCCCTCGGAGCCGGGCGGAAGTCCCGCCAGCATTCCGACCAGCTCGGCCCATGCTTCGACGTGCGGTCGGAACGGGCCCTCCGGAGTCCAGGACGCCCGCAATTCTATCTGGGCTCCGTCGCCTTCGACGGCGAGCCCTCCGAACCCCTTCGACAGCGTCTTGGTCGACGTGCCCGATGCCGAGTGGTACACGGCCTCCCGGGAGTCGAGTGCATCGACCAGCCAGGACCACGTCACGTCGGCCAGAAGCGGGTCGGTTCCGATCTCGGTCTCGAGCGGCGCCTGCGCGAAGATCACGATGCGCCACGATCCTCCCCATGCTCCCGGCTCGTCGGGATCATGCAGCAGGACGAAGCGGCCGGTGCCGTACACAGACTCCCCGTCGCTCTCCGGTCGAACGTCCGCGGCGAGCGCGAGGGCGAACGGAGCGAGGCCCTGGGGGGTGGCGATCTCGCGCACCGTGATGTCATCGCGGAACGCGGTCTCGCGCAGCTCGGCCACAGCGCTGTCGAAGGGCGTCCCGGCTTCGGGGTGTGCGGTCACGGCAACAGGCTAGAGTCAGGAAGCGATGAAGAGTCTCAGGCACGCCGTTACGCTCCTTGTCCCTGCCCTGCTCGCCTTCGGAGCGGCGTTCGCATTTCTCGTGTTCGCCGTCGCCCGCCGGGTGGTCACGCCGATGCGTCGCCCGACCGACACCCAGATCCTGGCCGTCGACACGGGCGCCCAGACGATCGAGTTGCAGCGCACCCTCGATACCGAGCTGCCCGGTCGCTACGGTCTCTTCACCACCGGGACGTACGGCTACGTCAAGCTCGGTGCCGTGCTCAGTGCGGATGCGACGACGGTGCGCCGCAAGTTGCTGACCCAGATCGAACCCGGTTCACGCGTGGACCGGGCGGCCTCCTTCAGCGGGTACTACTACTCCTCGCCGAGTGAGCTGCATCTGCGCTGGGAGAACGTGCTGATCGGTTCCCCTGCGGGTCCCTGCCCCGCCTGGTACTTCCCGGCGTCCTCGTCGACCTGGGTGATCCAGGTGCACGGGCGCGGTGCCACGCGTGCGGAGTGCCTGCGGGCCGTGCCGGTGCTGCATGCCGCAGGCCTCCCGAACCTCGTCGTGTCGTACCGCAACGACGGCGAGGCGCCCCGCACCAAGGCCGGGGCTTACGCGCTGGGCGCGTCGGAATGGCGAGACGTCGATGCCGCCATCGCGTACGCGCTCCGCCACGGCGCCGAACGCGTGATCCTGATGGGCTGGTCCATGGGCGGCGCGGTGTCGCTGCAGGCGGCTGTCACCTCGGGGCATCGTGACCGCATCGCGGGGATCATCCTCGAGTCTCCGGTCGTCGACTGGCGGACGGTGCTGCGGTTCCAGGCGCAGATGGCAGGAGTGCGCGCGCCGCTGCCCGCTCTCGCCATGGGCGCTCTGCAGTCGCCGCTCACCGCGCGCCTCAGCGGAGCCGATGAGCCGATCCTGTTCGATCGCCTCGACATGGTCGCAAGGGCCGACGAACTGACCGCGCCGATCCTGATCCTGCACAGCGACGACGACGGATTCGTCCCCGCCGATTCCTCGCACGCGCTGCAGGAGGCGCGCCCCGATCTGGTCACGATGCCGCGGTTCACGGTCGCGCGGCACACCAAGCTCTGGAACTACGACGAGACCGGGTGGAGCACGGCGATCACCGACTGGCTCGACGCACAGGGGCTCAGCGCTTCTGAATGACCTGGTTCTTCGCGCGCATGAGCATTCCCGTCATGCCGCCGATGCGCAACGGTGAGACCGCCTTGGTGAGACCGATCGACTGCGGATAGTCGTTCGGGATCGCCAGGACCTCGTCTGCTGTGAGCCCGGTGAGGCCCTGCACCAGGATGCTCGCGAAACCGCGCGTGGTCGGGGCCTCCGGCGGAGCCGTGGCGTGCATCGTGACGATGTCGTCTTCCACCTCGACGTGGATGTAAACGGGCGACTGGCACTCGGCGACCCGCTCGTACATCTCGGGGTGGGCGGCGACTTCGTCGGAGACGTCGGGAAGCTCGTCCGAATACTCGAGCAGCAGCAGGAGGCGATCGGACTCCGATGTCTCCAGGAACCCGTCGCGGATCTCGGCCAGTGCCTCAGGAACTTCGCTCGCGCTCATCCCCGCCATTCTCCCACGTTCAGACGGTGCCCGGCTCTGCCCCGGTGACGATCGGCACGCGCACGGCGCTGCCCCATTCGGTCCAGGAGCCGTCGTAGTTGCGGACGTTCTCGAAACCGAGGAGGTGCTTGAGCACGAACCACGTGTGGCTCGACCGCTCGCCGATGCGGCAGTAGGCGACGACATCGTCGCCGTCGTTCAGGCCGGCGCCCTCGCGGTAGATCGCGTCGAGCTCGGCACGGCTGCGGAACCCGCCGTCCTCGGCCACCGCCTTCGCCCACGGCACGCTCTGCGCCGTGGGGATGTGCCCGGCGCGCAGCGCCCCCTCCTCCGGGTAGGCGGGCGCCGTGGTGCGCTCTCCGCTGTACTCCTCGGGGGAGCGCACGTCGATCAGCGGGTTGCCGATGTGGGCGAGCACATCCTCCTTGTAGGCACGGATCGCGGAGTCGTCGCGCTCCACGACCGGGTACTCCGTGGCAGGACGGTTCGCGGCCTCGCGGGTCAGCTCTCGACCCTCGGCGATCCAGCGGTCGCGGCCGCCGTCGAGCAGACGGACGTCTTCGTGGCCGAAGAGCGAGAAGACCCAGAGCGCATAGGCGGCCCACCAGTTGTTCTTGTCGCCGTAGATGACGACCGTGTCGTCGCGTTCGATGCCCTTGCGGCTCAGTAGCTCGGCGAAGCCCTCGCCGTCGACGTAGTCGCGCACGACGGGGTCGTTGAGCTCGGTGTGCCAGTCGACCTTGACGGCGCCCGGGATGTGGCCCGTCTCGTACAGCAGCACGTCCTCATCGGACTCGACGACCACCAGCCCGGGTGTTCCCAGCCGTTCGGCGAGCCACTGCGTCGTGACGAGCCGACCGGGCTCGGCGTACTCGGCGAACTTGGGGGAGGAGGAATCGAACTCGATGGCCATGGGATCTCCGAAGCGTTGAGCGGGCGAGGGTGCGGGTGCAGACGGCGTAGTGTTGATCCGTCCCTTCGACGATAGATCCCCGCCGAGCACCCTGCGCCCGATTCGTAAGACTTCGACACAGGCCAGCACCCGATTCAGGACCGTGATGACCGACCCGACCAGCCGCACCGGAATCGTGCACCTCACAGAGCGCCAGCCGACCGTCACCGGACCGGAGATGCTCGCGAGCCTGGTGCCGCCGCCCCAGTTCGACACGGCGACGTTCGACAGCTACCGGGCCGATCCCGCCTATCCCTCCCAGGAGGAGGCGAAGGAGACGCTGATGCGCTTCTCCGGTCGCGGAGCCCCGGTCAAGCGCGGTGGCTTCTTCAGCCGGGCGAAGAAGGAACCCGAGCTCAAGCCCGGTGTCTATCTGGACGGCGGCTTCGGCGTCGGCAAGACCCACCTGCTCGCATCCATCTATCACGCGATGCCGGCACGTCGGAAGTACTTCGGCTCCTTCATCGAGTACACGGCCCTGGTGGGTGCTCTGGGCTACAAGAACACGGTCGACCTGCTCAAGGGTGCCGATCTCCTCTGCATCGACGAGTTCGAGCTCGACGATCCGGGCGACACGATGGTGATGACCCGACTCATCGGCGAACTCGTTCCGACAGGCACCCGTCTCGCGGCCACCTCCAACACGCCGCCGAACGCCCTCGGCGAGGGACGCTTCGCCGCGCAGGACTTCCTCCGCGAGATCCATGCCATGTCCGACAGCTTCCAGACGCTGCGCATCGACGGGGTCGACTTCCGTCAGCGAGCGCTGGACGGTCATGCCGTGGTGCTCGACGACGCCGCCTATGAAACCGCATTGGCGGCGGCCGGTCAGGTCGGCGCGGCTTCCGATGACCGGTTCGACGACCTGATCCGCCACCTGGCCCAGGTGCACCCGTCGCGCTACATCCGTCTCATCGAGGGGCTCGGGCAGGTGGGGCTGCGCGGCGTGCGTCAGCTCACGGATCAGTCCGAGGCGCTGCGGTTCGTCGCGTTCGTGGACCGCGTGTACGACGCGCAGATCCCGATCATCGCGACGGGCCTCGGTCTCGACTCTGTGTTCTCCGAGGAGATGCTGGCCGGCGGATACCGCAAGAAGTACCTGCGTGCGGTCTCCCGCCTCAACGCGCTGACGCATTCTGCGTAAGCCCCAAGGCTCGCGTAACGCGATGTTCACACCCGGAGCCGCGCTGTAACCGCAGGGAAACAAACCTCACGCATGCGTGAAACGGCGCGTCGTCACACTGAAGCTCTCAATTACTTCGGATGTGAGGTTTTCCTATGGATGCTCCCGGCAACATCTCGTGGGCGATCACCGCGACAGCGCTGGTGCTGCTCATGACGCCCGGCGTCGCCTTCTTCTACGGCGGTCTCGTCAAGGCGAAGAGCGTCGTCAGCATGATGATGATGAGCTTCGGCTCGATCGGTCTTGTCGCTGTGTTGTGGATTCTCTTCGGCTTCTCGATGAGCGCCGTCGACAGCCCGACCGCCTTCGCCGGCAACCCGTTCGCCGACTTCGGGCTGTCCAGCCTGGCGTCCGGTGAGGGATCGAACGTCGCGCTCCTCGGAGTCGCCTACGGCGCGACCTTCGCGATCATCACGGTCGCACTGATCTCCGGTGCGATCGCGGACCGCGCCAAGTTCGGCAGCTGGCTGATCTTCGCCGGCATCTTCGCCACGGTCGGCTACTTCCCGGTCGCCGCGTGGGTGTGGGGTGGCGGCTGGATCATGAACCTCGGCTCCACGCTCTTCGGTGAGGACAGCGGGATCGGCGTGATCGACTACGCCGGCGGCACCGCGGTGCACATCAACGCCGGTGCGGCCGCTCTCGCTCTGGCTCTGGTCCTCGGCAAGCGCATCGGCTTCCAGAAGGGCATCCTCAAGCCGCACAACGTCCCGCTGACGCTGCTCGGTGCCGCACTGCTGTGGTTCGGCTGGTTCGGCTTCAACGCCGGCGCGGAATGGCTCGCGGAGGACATGGGCGGCGTCGGACTCATCGGCCTGAACACCCTCGGTGCGACCGCGGCGGCCATCCTCGGCTGGATCCTGGTGGAGAAGATCAAGGACGGCAAGCCCACCTCGGTCGGCGCCGCTTCCGGTGCCGTCGCGGGTCTCGTCGCCATCACCCCGGCGTGCGCCAACCTGACGCCCGGCTGGGCACTGCTGCTCGGCGCCCTCGCCGGTGTGGTCTGCGCCCTCGCGATCGAGCTGAAGTTCCGCCTCGGCTTCGACGACTCGCTCGACGTGGTCGGCATCCACCTCGTCGGCGGGCTCATCGGCACCCTGTACCTCGGCTTCTTCGCGAGCGAGACCGGCCTGTTCGTCGGCGGCGACGCCCGTCAGCTCGCGGTGCAGGTCATCGCAGCGCTCGGTGTCCTGATCTACTCCTTCGTGGTCGCCTTCATCATCGGCTTCGCGATCGAGAAGACGATCGGGTTCCGCGTCACGAACGAGGACGAGATCGCCGGTGTCGACCAGGTCGTGCACGGCGAGGAGGGCTACGCACTCGCCGACGCATGATCTGCGGTTAGGGTGACCGTGTGAGCAAGACCAACGGCATCCTGACAGCACTCGTGGACATCCTGCTCAAGGCAGTGGGGTCCGGCCGGGCGTCTCGGACGACAGATCCGAGACGCCCGGACGCGCGTCTGCGCACATCTCAGGAGCGGTCGGCATCCGTCCCAACGTCGGGGGCGGCGCACGACCGCGGCACCGCGACCGTTCGTGTCGATCCGGATCGGATCCGCGACCTGCAGGTCGCATATTCACCCCAGAGGGACGGAGCCCCGGATGCGGGCGAGATCGTCTGGACCTGGGTGCCCTACGAGGAGAACGACGGACGCGGCAAGGACCGCCCCGTTCTCGTGATCGGTCGCCAATCGGCGGAGCGCGTCTACGCCGTGCGCATGACCAGCAAGCCGCACGACGGCGACCGCGACTACCTGTCGATCGGCACCGGAGCGTGGGACTCGCAGGGGCGTGAGTCCTGGGTCGACGTGGAACAGCTGTACAGCGTGCACGAGCGAGGACTGCGGCGGGAGGCCGCCGTCCTCGACAGGCGCCGCTACGACCGCGTCGGAGCCGCTCTTACGCGGCTGTACGGGTGGTCTGTCGCGGGGTGAGAGCGGGGAACGCCTGGAGCACCATCTCGACGAGCTCCGACAGCGGTCGCGTCAGCGGATCGGTCGCCGGCAGACCCGTGTCGAGTTCGATCTCGTCGATCGCCGCGGCCAGCTGATCCGCCGAGAGGTTCTCGTGGTTCACGGTCACGCCGATCACGCGAGTGTCGGCGAAGGCCTCGATCAGCGCGATCTCGCTCGTCACGGTCGGCATCGCGACCATCGGGAAGTCGCCCAGGACCGTGCGGCCCGGGGCATGCTGCACGATGACACCCTCGGGCTGGCTTCCGCGAAGGATGTGCGCCGAGGTGATGTAGGCCGGATGGCTGAGAGCACCCTGGCCCTCGACGATGATCACGTCGGGGTGCTCGCCCTCGAACGCGGCGACCACCTGGTGCTCGACCTCGCCCGAGCAGAACTGCGGCACGAGTGCGTCGAGCGCGACGCCGTAGCGACCGCCCTGGATGATCGTGGTCTGCCCGGTGCCGACCATGACGGCATGGATGTCGCGTTCATTGAGCGCCCGCACGAGGATCGTGGCCGTGGTGCGCTTGCCGATCGCGCCGTCGGTGCCGAGGATCGTGATGCGCGGGCAGGTCACGTCGAAGATGCGGCCGGAGAAGAGGTGGAGGTCCTTCTTGTCCTTGGGGCGGCGGATGTCGGTGATAGTCACCCCGGCGAGCAGGGCGGCCGCCACGAATTCGGCGTCGTCGGTGAGGAACTCGTGCAGCCCGTTGATGATGTGCATGCCGCGGGCGATGCCGTCGAGCAGCACGGTCCGCTGCGCAGCGGAGAGCAGCCCGTCGGCGGGTGCGACGCCGCAGATCAGGTAGTCGGGGACGTGACCCGCGTGCGCGATCGCCGTGGCGAGGCCGTCGAGGATCGGGATGCCGTTCGCGGTGCCGTCCAACAGCATGCCGGCGTCTGCGCCCGCATGCGTGCTGTCGATGACGCTGAGGATCTCGTACTTCTCGGAGTGGCGGACCAGTCCGTTCGCGGTCTTGCCGTCCTGCTCACCGAACTGGCCTTCGCAGTACACGATCGCCGTCGTGCCGGCCGGGAGCGCGATGGGTTCCGCCCAGGCGTGCGCAGGGTCGATGGAAGAGGGAATTGACGGGGTGGGCATGACGCTCCTCGGGCTCACACAGAGGAGGCGACGGAGAACGAAATGACCCAGAAGGCCCGTTGGTCGACGAGAAGTCTTCCCTGATGTCGGCACGATGCCGACTTCCTCACCGTAGCAGTGCTCGCTGGGACGGGGCCGTGGGGAGCCGCGGCCACGTCCCGCTCGACCGCGTTCGCCCCGGTGCCCGCCGCAGGCAGGGGAACAGCTGTGGCCGCTCGGCCAATCCGATCCGGCACGGGCTTCGAACCAGTGGTGAGTCGCGTTCAGCGGCGTCACACAAGGAGGAATCATGCGCTTCATCCCCACCAAGGTCCACGGAGTCCTCGACTACATCGTCGGCATCGCGTTGATCGCCGCGCCCTGGCTGTTCGGTTTCGCGAGCGTGGGCGGAGCCGCGGTCATCATCCCGATCGTCCTCGGCGTCGGGCTCATCGTGTACAGCCTGTTCACGAAGTACGAATGGGGCCCCTTCGGCTTCATCCCGATGCCGGTCCACCTCGTGTTCGACATCGTCGCCAGCCTTTTCCTGGCCCTCTCGCCGTGGATCTTCGGATTCGCCGACGAGGCGCTCAACGTCTGGCTCCCGCACGTCGTCGTGGGTGCCGCGGTGATCGTCGTGGTGCTCTTCTCGCAGCCTCAGCCGGCGACCACTCGGGGCCGCGTCGCCGCCGCCTGAGCGACACCCGGACGCGATGCCGGGCGACTGGACTTCCCGAAGCAGTCGCCCGGCATCGTCATGCTCCGGCGAAGACTCCGCCGCCCACGTTTCCCTCGTAGATCACGTTGAGCTGAGGCGGCGCGGAGGTCACCGTATAAGTGCTCCCCACCTCGAACGGGCCGGTGATCGAGAAACTGCCGAGATCGCCCGTCTCGCTCGGCGGCAGCGCGACGCCGTTCGAGATGGTGACCACATTGCCGCTGACCGCGACCACCCATCCGCCGGGAGCATTCACCGAGAAGTCCACGCCCTCCGGGAGCGTGAAGGTGAGCACGACCTCCCCGGGCTCGTACGTCTGAGTCGCACCGAAGCCGTTGTAGTTGGAGCCATTGAGGAAGATCCCGCCCGGGTCGCCGCCATACGCGTCTCCGACGACGTAGAGGGTCCCGCCGCCGGTGCTCGCGGCTGCGAGCGGTGTCGCGGCAGCCACAGCGATGATCGGGACGGACCAGGCTCCGGCGGTGATGACTGAGCGTCGGGAGAGTCCACGTTCGTCTTCCATATGGGCATCCTTTCGTCGTGGGAGGTCCGACCACCATACGAGGGGCTACCGTGAGTCGTCGAGACCGCGCAGCGCGTGGCTCAGCCAGCGGGCGTACAGCAACCAGGGGTCGCCTTCCCGACGGAGAGTGGCTACGTGCGCCCGCAGCTCCGGGGTGAGGGTGAACCACTCACCGCCCTCGCGTATGGTGGCGAACTCGCGGTGGCGCTGTTGTTCGACGGATCGGTCGCCGCGTTCGAACGCGAGCAGCTCCTGGTGTCGGATGCTCGCGAGGCGCTGCCGTGGGCGCCAGCTGGTGCCGATCTTCACTCGGTCGTCGTATCGGATGTAGTAGACGACGTCGATGCGGGGGAGCGGGAGGTCGGGATCGGGAGCGTCGCCGTAGCGCCATCCGCACTCGGCGCAGCACCAGGCGTCGTCGATCCGGACCCCGTGGATGCTGCCGCATAGCGCACACGGGCTCGGAAGGGCGCGTTTCATCGGCACCGAAGCAGACTACGCGCGCCCTCCGACACCCGGACCAGCCTCAGCCGGCGTGCACGAGGATCTTCGCGCCGGCACCCCCGCGCAGCGCGTGGATCGCGTCGACGACGTTCTCGAGCGGAGTCTCCTGCACCCAGCCGGTCGTGTCGTAGACGCCGCGAGACATCGCCTCGATCACGGCGTCGAAGTCCTCGGGAAGGTACGCGAGCGCGCCCGCGATCTCGGTCTCGGCCATCACCAGCTGGGTGGGGAGGAAGTCCATCGTGCGCTCGTGGATGGCGACCACGACCACGCGACCGCCGGGAACCAGGCTCGCCAGGGACGAGCTGATGGCTGCGCCGACACCCGCTGCGTCGAAGGCCACGTCGACACCGTCGCCGTCTGTCAGCGTCGCGACTGCGGCCGCGAGATCCTCGTTCACCGGATCGACCACCGTGGCCCCGAGGGCTGCGATGATCGCGCGACGCTCCGCGCTGGGCTCCGACACGAGCACGCGCTCCACCCCGCGCGCACGCAGGGCGAACCACACACCGATGCCGATCGGTCCGGCGCCCGCGATCAGAGCGGTGCCGCCCGCCTCGACGCCGCTGCGGGAGACCGCATGCCACGCGACCGACATCGGCTCGACGAGGGCACCCATGCGCAGGTCGACGTTCTCCGGCAGCACGTGCAGCTTCGTCGCGTCGACGGTCGTGAATTCCGCCATGCCACCACCGTCGGAGCTGAGCCCGTGGAAGCCGATCTTCTGGCAGGCGTTGAACATGCCGCGGCGGCAAGCGGGGCATTCGCCGCAGTAGTAGATGGGCCAGACGGCCACCCGGTCGCCCACCGCGACGTCGCTCACTCCCTCGCCGAGCTCGACGACGGTGCCGGAGAACTCGTGGCCGAGGATCTGGGGCAGCGTGGCACCCGTCACGGGGTGCGGGTGCTCGAGGTCGAGTCCGGCTGCTTCGGGGGAGTAGTACACGTGGAGGTCCGACCCGCAGATCCCCGCATACGCGTTGCGCAGCTTGACCTGTCCGGGCCCGGGAGTCGGCTCGGGGACCTCTTCGATGCGCAGATCTTCCTTGGCGTGGAACAGTGCGGCCTTCATCTCTTCTCTCCTTCTTCTCCGGTAGCCGTCATCGCAGCCACCACTCCGGTGATGCCGCGAGGATCATTCTCACGGCACGGTCGATGTCGTCGTCGTCGCTCCGCAGCCACTCCTCGATGGCGCCCACGGTGCCCGCTGCGGCGTACGCAACGGCGATCCGCATCGCGGAAGGATCCTCCGCGAACACGGGCGGAACGATCTGCGTGTGCAGCTCGGCCCACAGCAGCAGTCCGGAGCGGATGGATGCCTCCAGGTTGCTGCGCACGGGCGCGGCCAGCAGGGGCTGCATCGCCCCGCGGTACACGGAAGCCCGTCGCCGGATGTGCTCCAGCAGAGCTCGTTCGCCATCGCCGATGGCGTCCGTCTGCGGCAGGATCTCCATGGCGGCGTCGATCTCCGCGGAAAGCGCGTCGGCGAGGAGCTGCACCGGACTCTCCGCGTGCCGGTAGAAGGTGTCTCTGGTGACACCCGCTGCTGCACAGATCGCGGAGACGGTGACATCGGCGACCGGCATCCGACTGGCCAGTTCGAGCACCGCGCCACGAAGACTCTCCCGTGAACGTCGCGACCTCGCATCCATGGGTCCAGTCTATCTGACATCTGTCAGATAGTCGCCTCTTCTGTGTGGTGGATCACGCGCCTAGTCTCGGAAGGGACGGGTACTCGCGTCGAGCGGCGACAGCGACGACCGAGGGGAGCGGAGATGGTGATCAGGTCCCGGCGAGGTTTGGTCGCGAGGATCGTCCTGTCGGCCGCGTCGATCGCTCTCGTGGCGTGTGCGCCGACGACATCGGCCCCGTCGCCCTCGCGGCTTCCGGATGCCTCGGGGTCGGTCTCTGGCGGAACCGAGACCACGATCGTCGAGGATCTGGCGGCGCCGTGGTCGATCGCCTTTCACGAGGGAATCGCACTGATCAGTGAGCGTGACAGTGCTCGGATCGTCGAGGTGTCGGATGACGGCGACGTCGGCGAAGTCGCGGTGATCGATGGCGTCGCACCCGGCGGCGAAGGCGGTTTGCTTGGAATCGCCGTGCGCGACGGGTACCTGTACGCGTACTCCACCGCCGCGGAAGAGAACCGCGTGCAGCGCTTCCGCCTCACCGGTTCGCGTGGTTTCCTCGGTCTCGGCGCTCCGGAGACGATCCTGGACGGCCTGGCCGCCGCGTCGAATCACAACGGCGGCCGCATCGCTTTCGGTCCCGACGGAATGCTCTACGTGACGGTGGGGGATGCGGGCGACCGCGAGAGTGCTCAGGATCCGGCGTCGCTGTCGGGCAAGATCCTCCGCATCACACCGGAAGGTGCGGTCCCGGGCGACAACCCCATCGACGGATCACCCGTCTACAGCCTCGGGCACCGCAACCCGCAGGGTCTGGCCTGGGATGAAACCGGGACGCTGTATGCGAGCGAATTCGGTCAGGACACGTGGGATGAGCTGAACGTCATCGAGCCGGGCGGGAACTACGGATGGCCGGTCGTCGAAGGCGTCGCGGACCGTGCGGAGTTCATCGATCCGGTGCAGCAGTGGGCGCCGGATGCCGCCAGCCCGAGCGGCATCGCCATTGCGGAAGAGGCGGTGTTCATCGCGAATCTGCGGGGTGAACGACTCCGTGAGGTGCCGCTGAACGATCTCTCGTCGTTCGCCGAGCATTTCACCGACGCTTACGGGCGGCTTCGTGATGTGGTCGTCGCCCCTGACGGTGCCCTGTGGGTGCTCACCAACAACACCGACGGTCGCGGCGATCCCGGGGACGGCGACGATCGGGTCGTCCGCGTGTCGCTCGACGAGGGCCGCTGAATCGCAAGCTCGGGGCCAGAATGCCGGAAGCCCCGCTTGCCGTGAGGTATGAGGGGCTTCTCTGGTGGGCGATACCGGACTCGAACCGATGACCTCTTCCGTGTGAAGGAAGCGCGCTACCAACTGCGCCAATCGCCCATACCCGTGGGGTACGTCAACCGATACTACCCGACGCTCAGAGGCCGTACGGACCACTCTGCGAGACACGCGCGAGATTCGCTGCGGGTTTGGCGGAGGGGGAATCTTCGGCTAATGTTTCATGAGTGCCCGGGACAACCGGGAACGAAATGCGGATGTAGCGCAGTTGGTAGCGCACAACCTTGCCAAGGTTGGGGTCGCGAGTTCGAGTCTCGTCATCCGCTCGAGTGCAGAGGGTCTTCTTCGGAAGGCTCTTCGCACGTGGGGTCAATCCACACGGTGGCGTGGCCGAGCGGCTAGGCACCGGCCTGCAAAGCCGTTTACACGGGTTCGAATCCCGTCGCCACCTCACGGGAAAACTGAATAGCCCCAACGGGCGCGATTGGCGCAGCGGTAGCGCGCTTCCCTGACACGGAAGAGGTCACTGGTTCGATCCCAGTATCGCGCACAGACAAACCCCCGGTTCTCCGGGGGTTTTTTCGTGCCCGGAAGGTGAGCGACCTGGGGGAGTGCGGGCCGGTTCGCGCGTGTCGCCGCATCCAGCAGTGTGGCGGGTTCAGAGGGATCCGCCATCGTGGCGTGCGCCCGCATCGCCCGTCCATGGCGGGGCGGCATCGATCGTTCCGTGTCCCTCGCGTCGCGCCGCCAGGGTGATCGAGAAGCCGATCAGGCCGATGGCGGCGACGCCGGCGACGAGGCCCGTCCAGAAGTCCTGGGTGAGCAGCCCCAGACCGATACCCGCGACCGAACCGACGAACACAGCGACGACCCAAGCTGTCACCCGGTACGCGAGAGTGGCCTGAGGAACTCGATTCTCTTCCATGAGTGCACACTACGGATTCCTGGGCTGCACCGCTATGCACCCCCAGGACTAGTTGACTTATCGACTAGCCGCGTGTTTCACTCGGAGCATGACGCTCTCCCGCATCATCCTCGGCTTCCTCGCCGTCAGGCCCATGACGGGCTACGACCTCATGGCGGCCTTCGCGACCTCGGCAGCCTATTTCTGGCATGCCGACAAGGCTCAGATCTATCGCACTCTCGCAAAACTGGTGGAGGAGGGCCTCGCCCGCACGGAGATCGTGACCGGAACGAACGCGCCGGATCGTGTGGTCCACCACATCACCGACCAGGGATATGAGGCGATGCGGGCATGGCTCGTCTCTCCGCCCGCTCGACAGGTGCCGCGGGACGCTTTCATCGCCCGGATGTTCTTCGCCGGTGAGCTGGACGATCCCGAGCTCGTCGCGGTGGTCGACGCTCGCATGGCAGAGGCGACGGCGGCGCGAGACGCGCTCCGGGTCATTCGTGCGCAGACCCCGCGTCCGGACGTTCGGTCCGACCGCTCGGGCTGGCTGCGTTCCATGACGCTGGATCAGGGCCTTCGTGAGCACGACGATCACATCGAATGGCTGGAAGCGCTCCGATCGGGGCTCGGGGCGGAGACGCGTTCATGACCCGCCCCGTCCTGTTCCTTCATGGTGGCACCGTCGGCGGCTGGAGCTGGGCGGGGCAGTCGTCGGCGTTCGACGACCGGCTCACCCTCGCGCCCGACCTGCCGGGGTACCTGTCCAGACGAGACGAACCCTGGACCGACTTCGACAGCGTGGCCGACCGGCTGGCGGCGTTCATCGACCGCGAGGCCGGCGAACCGGTCGACGTGGTCGGGCTCTCTCTCGGAGGGATGGTCGCGCTGCATCTCGCGGCCCGCTACCCCGCTGTAGTGGCGAGTGTTTTCGTGACCGGAGCGTCGGTGCTCCCGTACCGTCCGTCGATGCGGCTGATGAACTGGGGTCCGCTGATGCTGTGGAACCGGCGCTTCTTCTGGGCGGGGATGGCGCGTCAATTCGGGCTGGTGGGAGAGGAGGCGAAGCGGTTCGTGGTGAGCTGCCCGCCCATCTCGCGTGAGAAGCTGGCCGAGCAGCTGCATGAGGTCTATCCCGGAGGCGTGACTTCTCTGGCGGACGTCTCCGCTCCGCTCATGGCGATCGCGGGCGAGCGGGAGATGCGCTATTTCCACGACTGCCTGCAGGTCGTGCGCGCGGCGCGACCGGATGCGACGATCGGGCTCGCTCCCGGCATGCACCACGCGTGGAACGCCGAGGACCCCGAGCTCTTCAACCGCATCCTCCGTGCCTGGCTCGACGAGAGGGCAGCCCACGCCGACCTGCTTCCGCTCGGGCCGAGCGCTCGCTGATCGCGCTACGGCCGAGGAGCCCGCTTGACCACGTCGTACGCGGCGAGCGCCGCCTTGCGCGTCTCACCCAGGTCGACGATCGGTTCGGTCGGCGCTTCCGAGGCCCAGTGCGAGATGTAGAGCCCCTGCGGGTCGAACTTCTTCGCTTGGAGCTCGGGGTTGAACACTCGGAAGTAGGGCGCGGCGTCGGCACCTGAGCCCGCCACCCACTGCCAGTTGAAAGGGTTGTTGGCCTCGTCGGCGTCGACGAGCGTGTCCCAGAACCACTCTTCGCCGAGTCGCCAGTCGATGAGCAGGTTCTTGACGAGGAACGACGCCACGACCATCCGGACGCGGTTGTGCATATAACCCGTGTGCCAGAGCTCGCGCATCCCGGCATCCACCAACGGCACGCCCGTCTCGCCGTGCTGCCAGGCGTCCAGGTGCGAAGGATCGAGGGGCGGCCACGGGAAGGAGTCGAATTCACGACGGAGGTTCTTCGTCGCGAGATCGGGGGAGTGGTACAGCGTGTGCCAGGCGAACTCACGCCACCCGAGCTCGGAGAGGAAGCCACCGGCGCCGTCGACACCGACGGACTCGTGCCAGACGGTGAACGGGCTGATCTCTCCCCATCGCAGCCGCGGGGAGAGCTGCGAGGTCGCGCCGGCGGCGGGTTCGTCACGGGCACGGTCGTAGGCGGGGAGATCATTCTCGAGGAATTCCGCAAGCCGTCGTCGGGCGGCGGGTTCGCCGGGCTCCCACGTCTCGCGCAGTCCGCCGGCCCAATCCGGCCGGGTGGGCAGCAGGTCCCAGTCGTCGAGGGTATCGGATGCGGGAGCATGAGCCGGGCCGTCGACCGTTCGCGGCTCGGGAAGAGGCGTGCGCGGCGCCGGAAGGGCGAGGCACGCACGCCAGAACGGTGTGAAGACGGAATAGTGGGTCCCGCTGCCGGTCGTGACCGTCCAGGGCTCGTGCAGGAGTGACGCCGCGAAGGAGGAGACGTCGATTCCCTCGGCTCGCAGCGCGGCCTTGAGCCCGGCATCCACCGACCGTTCGGGGCCACCGTACCGGCGATTCCAGAAGACGGCTCCGGCATCGATCTCGTCGGCCAGATCAGAAACGAGGCGTTCCGCCGGGCCGCGGCGCAGCACCAGGGAACCTCCGCGATCGTGAAGCCTCCCCTCGAGGGACTCCAGCGAATGATGCAGCCACCATCGTGCGGCGCCACCGAGCGCGCGGAATCCCGGCGACTCCTCGTCGAGCACGAAGAGCGCGACGATCGGCTCACCGCGATCGATCGCGGCGCGCAGGGCGGGGTTGTCCGCCAGGCGCAGATCGTCTCGGAACCAGACGAGCGAGGGGGAGGCCATGGCCCTATTCTGGCTGACCCGGGCCGTCCCTTCGGGAGACAGACCCGATCAACGTCGCCGCATACGGCGAGAGTTCCCTCTCTCGTCGTCCGTGGCCCACAGCGCCCACACGACGAGCAGGGGCTGCAGGAAGAGACGACCGAACCGCCGGGCGTCGGTGTCGAGCCCAGGAGTCGAACGCCGCGTGCGCCACTGGTACACGTTGCCGGGGAAGACCGCGGCGAAGAACGCGGCGGTCGCCCATCCGATCCTGCGCCGTTCTCGAGGGAGCGCGACGAGTCCTGCGGCGAGCGCGACCTCCGCCGCCCCCGAGGCGATCACGATCGCGTCCTTGTCGAGCCGCATGAACCGGGTAGCCCAGTCGGGGACCACGACGCGGAAGCCGCGGGTGCTCACGAAGTGTGTGACGCCGATGGCGCCGAGGGCGACGGCGAGGATCCAGCGCGCGACTGCTCTGCTCATCCGCTCACGCTACAGGTGCCCTCGGAAGCGCGATGCCTCCGAGGGCACCGGCACTGAATCGGTCAATCGCCGGAGAAGTCCCGTGCCTCCTCCCAGGACCGGAAGCCGTCGGCGATCTCCGTGGAGTGCGTGTGGTGCAGATAGTGCTCGCCATCCAGCGGCACCACGGTTCCGTCCGCGACGGTCGCGGCCTGCTCGTCGTGGAGGGACAGCCATTCGGGTGTGGTCTCGTTCTCGGCCACCACGAAGAGGAGGAGGGGCAGATCCTGCGGGAACGTCGAGCCGATCGCGTCAGCGAAGTTGGTCCGGATGTGGGACATCTCGTCCAAGTAGGTCGGACCCAGGGAGTTGCGGTTGGTCAGGAGCATCATCTGCTCGCGCGCCTCCGCTGAGGAGGGGGACTCCCCGTCGTCGGTGCCGCCGAACGCGGTGAGCAACCGGACGAGGCCGAGGTTCTTCGCCGCTCCCATGAGGCCGGTGGGGAACACCGTGTCCACGTGGGGCTGGCCCGGGACACTGGTATCGATGCCGACGAACGCCCGCACCTCGTCGGGATACCGGTGCGCGAACTCGATGCCGTAGATTCCGGCGATCGAGTGCCCCATGAGCACGTAGCTGTCGATGTCCAGGCTCCGTAGCGCCTCGTGCACCTCCGAGACGATGTTCTCCGTGGTTCGCGACCGATCGGTCCCGTCGCTCAGTCCGTATCCGAAGGGCTCCACCACGACCACGCGATGGTCGGCTGCGAGATCGTCGACCAGCGGTTCGAAGTCGATGACGGGGGAGGGCGTGCCGAACCCGGGCAACAACACGATGGTCTCCGGCCCGTCGCCCGAGATCGCCACATTCATGTCGTGCCCATCGACACTCACCGTCTCGCCGTACGGTTCGATGCGATCGGCTTCGACACCACTCGCCACAGCGTTGACGATCGTCGTGGTGGCCAATCCCACCGCGATCACGGCGCCGATCGCCGTCACGGTGATGAGCGCTCTCTTTGCGACCTTCTTCATGGACACCTCTCCCGGTCGCGCGGTGCGACCCGGTTCCAGCGTTCCTCGTCGGGTCCGCCGGCGCGTCCCCCCGACGCAGACATCCGCGTACCGCATCCGCGGTATGCGGATCTCGTCCTCGTGGGGGACTCGTGGCCCGGAGAACCGCGAAATACTGGAGGGATGCCGGTGCCTGGAGCTCGTGGGATCGCGGCCGCGCTGCGGAGTGTCATCATCTTCGCCGTGGTCGTCATCTTCGCCGTCCTGCCGTTCCCTGCCGAGGACTTCCGGGCCACCGGGTGGCTGCTGGTCCCCGCGCTGCTGCCAGCCGCGGCGGTGCTGGTCCGTCGTCGCGTGCCGTTCGTGGCTCTCGGGGCGAGCCTGGTCTGCGCGGTCGTGCTCGCGTTCGCCGGGGTCGTATCGCCCAGCGCGCTCCTGGCGGCCGCCTTCAGCTGCTACGCGCTCGTCGATCTGCGCGGACGACTGGTGGGAGTGGTCGGAGTCCTCGCCGCGGCGGTGGTCGCGTTCCTCTCGAACGGCCTCGCCATGGGCGGCGACCTCTTCGACTCCGCCGCGCTCCAGTTCGTCCTGTCACTCCTGCTCGCCGGTGCGCTGGGCGATGCCGCGCGCTCGCGTCGGGAGTTCGTCGCGGTCATGACGGAGCGGGCCGAGCGTGCCGAGCAGAGCCGCGACGACGAGGCGCGGCGCCGGGTGATGGAGGAGCGGGTGCGGATCGCACGGGATCTGCACGATGTCGTCGCGCACCAGATCTCGGTGATCAGCCTCAACGCAGGGGTGGCGTCGTCCGCATTGGAGAGCAGGCCCGAACGCGCCCGGGAAGCGCTCACGACGATCCGCAGCGCTTCGCGCACGGTGCTCGCCGACATCGGCGGGCTCATGTCGCTGCTGCGCGCGGACGACGTGGATGACCCCTTCGATCTCCGTCCGCAGCATGGGCTCGCCGACCTCGGCGCCCTGGTCGAGCGGTTCGAGGATGTCGGTCTCCGCATCGACCTGCGACGCGAGGACGACACCGTGGCGATGTCCCCGGCGAGCGACCACGTCGCGTATCTGGTCGTGCAGGAAGGGCTGACGAATGCGCACAAGCACGGAGCGGAGGGGCGAGTCGTGGTGACGGTGCGCGCGGTCGATGATGCGCTCGCTCTGACGGTCGCGAATCCGCTGGACCCGAGCGTCGTCCCGCCATCGTCGAGCGGGCACGGGCTCCGTGGGCTCCGCGAACGGGTCTCCGCCGTCCGGGGCGACGTGGCCGTGGAGAGCACGGGCGACGAATTCGTCCTCTCCGTGCACCTCCCCACGAACGGACGGAGGGTCCGCGGATGATCTCTGTCCTCGTAGTCGACGACCAGCCGCTGGTCCGCCAGGCGGTGCGGGACATCCTCACAGACGGGGACCTGCACGTGGTCGGCGAGGCCGCCACCGGGCGCGCAGCGGTCGCGTCCGCCGCCGAACTCGTCCCGGATGTGGTGCTGATGGACATCCGGATGCCGGACCTGGACGGGATCGCCGCTACCGAGCTCATCTGCGCCGCGCGACCGGAGGGGAAGCCCCGGGTGCTGATCCTCACGACGTTCGAGGAAGACGACTACGTGGTCGCCGCCCTCCGCGCGGGCGCGAGCGGCTTCATCGGCAAGGGCGCGGAACCGGACGACATCGTCCGCGCGGTGCGCACGATCGACGCGGGAGAGTCGCTGCTGTCGGCCACGGCGACGCGCACGCTCATCGAACGTTCGGTGCGCGGAGCCACACCATCGACGCCGGGCGCGCACGCGGAGGTGCTCGCCCGGTTGACGGCCCGCGAGCGCGAGGTGCTGGTGCTGGTCGCCGGAGGCCGGACGAATCAGGAGATCGCGTCGGCGCTCACCATCTCGCCGCACACCGCGAAGACGCACGCGAACCGCATCATGTCGAAGGCGGATGCGCGCGACCGTGCCCAGCTGGTGATCCTCGCGTACGAGTCCGGAATCGTCGTCCCCGGAGGCTGATGGCCCTCCTCCGGCGCATCTTCGATGGGGCGTGCGCGGCGGTCAACACCGCGTGCTCATACGAGTAACCTGGACACCGACCCAGATGGAGAGTTTCTGTGCCTGAAAACGCCCGGCCGCACGATGGCTTCGCCCTGTTCACTGACCGAAACGTCGTCGCGATGCGCGTCAACGGCGATCTCAAGGATCTCGCCACGACCGTGACAGACGCCGACGAGGTCGAGCCGGTCACGATCGACAGTGCGGACGGGCTGAGCATCCTCCGCCACTCCGCGGCCCACGTGCTGGCGCAGGCGGTGCAGCGCATCAACCCGCAGGCGAACCTCGGCATCGGCCCGCCCATCACCGATGGGTTCTACTACGACTTCGGCGTGGAGACGCCGTTCACGCCCGAGGACATCAAGGCCATCACCAAGGAGATGCAGCGCATCGTTCGCGAGGGGCAGCGCTTCGTGCGCCGCGTCGTGACCGACGACGAGGCGCGCGCCGAACTCGCGAACGAGCCGTTCAAACTCGAGCTCATCGGTCTCAAGGGCCCTTCGGCAGGCTCAGGGACCCAGGTGGGCAAGGTCGAGGGCGCCTCCGTCGAGGTCGGCGAGGGCGAGCTGACGATCTACGACAACACCACGCGTGACGGCGAGGTGGTCTGGAAGGACCTCTGCCGCGGGCCGCACCTGCCCAACACGCGCATGATCGGCAACGGCTGGGACCTGACCCGCATCGCGGCCGCCTACTGGCGCGGCAGCGAGAAGAACCCGCAGCTGCAGCGCATCTACGGCACGGCCTGGCCGACCAAGGACGAGCTGCGCGCGTACCAGCACCGTCTGGAGGAGGCAGCCAAGCGCGACCACCGTCGCCTGGGCAAGGAACTCGACCTGTTCTCGTTCCCCGAGGAGATCGGCTCCGGCCTCTCGGTCTGGCACCCGCGCGGCGGCGTGATCCGCGGCGAGATGGAGCAGCACGCTCGCAAGCGCCACATCGAGGGCGGCTACACCTACGTGTACACGCCGCACATCTCGAAGGAAGATCTCTTCCTCACGTCGAACCACCTCGTGACGTACAAGGAGGGCATGTTCCCGCCGATCGTCATGGACGAGGAGCGCGACGACGAGGGCAACATCACCAAGCAGGGCCAGGACTACTACCTGAAGCCCATGAACTGCCCGATGCACATCCTCATCTACAAGGAGCGTGCGCGGAGCTACCGTGACCTGCCGCTGCGGTTCGCCGAGAACGGCACGGTCTACCGCAATGAGCTCTCCGGCGCCCTGCACGGTCTCACCCGCGTGCGCGGCTTCACTCAGGACGACTCGCACCTGTTCGTCACGCCCGACCAGCTCGAGGCCGAGGTCGCCAAGGTCCTCGAGTTCATCCTGTCGATGCTGCGCGACTTCGGTCTGACCGACTTCGAGCTCGAGCTCTCGATGAAGGACGACGAGAAGTCGAAGTGGATCGGCTCCGATGAGTTCTGGGAGTCGTCGACCGATGCGCTGCGTCGCGTGGCCGTCGCCTCCGGCCTCAAGCTGACCGAGGTCCCCGGAGAGGCCGCCTTCTACGGCCCGAAGATCGACCTCAAGACGCGCGATGCGATCGGCCGCACCTGGCAGCTCTCGACCGTGCAGGTCGACCCGAACCTGCCCGAGCGTTTCGACCTCGAGTTCATGGACAAGGACGGGCAGAAGAAGCGCCCGATCATGATCCACCGCGCACTCTTCGGCTCGATCGAGCGGTTCTTCGCGATCCTGCTCGAGCACTACGCCGGTGACTTCCCGGTGTGGCTGTCTCCCGTGCAGGTCGTGGGCATCCCGGTCGCCGACGACTTCGCCGACTACCTGGGCGACGTCATCGACACGCTGCGCTCCCAGGGCGTGCGCGCCGAGCTCGACACCTCGGACGATCGGATGCAGAAGAAGATCCGCACCCACACGACCGGCAAGGTGCCGCTGCTGCTGATCGCGGGGGAGCAGGACCGTGCCGCGGGCACCGTCTCGTTCCGCTACCGCGACGGTGCTCAGGAGAACGGCGTCCCGATCGCGGACGCCGTGGCCCGCATCCGCGCCGCCATCGACTCCCACGCCCTCGTGCAGACAGCAGGGGACCTGGCGTGACCCTTCGACACGCTCAGGGACCCAGCGATGGCTGAGCTGGAGGATGCCGGACGCCTGGCGGGTGTGCCGGACGAGTTCCAGCGGCTGTGGACCCCGCACCGGATGGCGTACATCCAGGCGGGGCCGGAGCCGCTGCGCGAGGAGTGCCCGTTCTGCGAGGCGCCGAAGTTCCCCGACGAGGAGCGGCTCGTCGTGGCGCGGGGCGAGACGGCCTACGTGCTGTTGAACCTGTTCCCGTACAACTCCGGGCACCTGCTCGTGTGCCCGTATCGGCACATCGCCACCTACGACCAGGCGACGCCCGAGGAGGTGGCCGAGATCGGTGCCCTCACGCAGACGGCGATGCGGGTGCTGCGGGAGGTGTCACGCTGCGACGGCTTCAACCTGGGCATGAACCAGGGCGCGGTGGCAGGGGCCGGCGTCGACGCCCACCTGCATCAGCACGTGGTGCCGCGGTGGACGTCGGACGCCAACTTCTTCCCCATCATCGCGAAGACCAAGGCGCTCCCGCAGCTCCTCGGCGAGGTGCGGGAGGCCGTGGCGAACGCCTGGCCGACGTCGGAGTCCGCTGCGGAGTAGGTCAGCGCACCTGGCGGGCAGTGAACTGCATCTGCGGGTTCGCGTAGAACTCCTGCGCCTCGACGAGCTGCAGTTCGCGCTCACCGGACTCGAGAGTGGCCTTCAGCAGGTCGTAGACGCTGGATGCCGTGCGCTCCAGGGCGACCTTCGCGCTGCCGGTCTCGACGTAGTGCGCCGTGAACAGCGCGGCCGTCACGTCGCCGGAGCCGTTCGCCTTCATCGGCAGGTGCGGGGTCTGCACCAGCCAGGCGCCCTGCGCGTCGGCGGCGAGCATCTCGATGGTGCCCTCTTCGCGGTCGGGCCGCTCGACGCTCGTCACCAGCACGGTGCGCGGGCCCATCGCGTGGGCGAGGTCGACGGAGGCGAGTGTGGACTCGAGCGTGTCCGGCTCGGTGCCGGTGAGGAAGCCGAGCTCGAACTGGTTCGGCGTGATGATGTCCGCGACCGGGACGACGCGCTCACGCAGCAGCACCGGGATCGCCGGAGCCACGAAGCACCCCGACTTGGCGTTGCCCATGACCGGATCGCATGCGTAGACGGCGTTCGGGTTGGCGGCTTTCACGCGGGCGACCGCGTCGATGATCACGTCGCCGATGCCTTCGCCGCCCTGGTATCCGCTGAGGATCGCGTCGATCTGGCCGAAGACGCCGCGCTCCTCGATGCCGGAGATCACCTCGCGGACGTCGTCGGGAGCGATCAGCGGGCCGCGCCAGGATCCGTAACCGGTGTGGTTGGAGAAGTTCACGGTGTAGACCGGGAGCACCTCGACTCCGATGCGCTGCAGGGGGAACACCGCGGCGGAGTTGCCGACGTGCCCGTAGGCGACGGCTGACTGGATGGAGAGGATCTTCATTCTCCGGCTCTTTCGTTCAGGGCAGGCTGGTGCCCGCGAGGGGTGGTCATCGTCCGGCGGCGACGAGGTCGGCGACGAGGGTCGCGGCATCGTCGTCGGACAGGTCGTGCACGGTCAGGCGAAGGTGGTGCGACGGTTCTGCGCGGTCGTCGAGCGCGAAGTCGTCGCCGGTGCGGGCCAGCCATCCTCTGCGCATCAGCCGATCGGCGACGAGGCGCGCGGGCTGGGGCAGCTCGACCCAGAGGCTCATGCCGTCGGATGCGGTCGCGTCGATCCCACCGGCGCGCAGCCGCTCGGCGAAGGCGGCATTCCGCTCCGCGTAGTGGGCGGCCGCTGCGGCGACCTCGCTCATCACGGCGTCGTCGGTCAGCTGGGTCAGTGCGAGACGCTGCAGCAGGTGGCTCACCCACGTGGTGCCGGGGCTCAGACGCATCGCGAGCCGATCGGCTGTCTCCGCATCGGTCGCCGCGATCGCGAGGCACATGTCGGGTCCGAGGAACTTCGACACGGAGCGCACGAGGGCGAAGCGGCGGTGGCTCGGACCGATGAGCGACTCGTACGGGCGCTGCGAGAGCATCGAGAAGTGGTCGTCCTCGATGATCAGGACGTAGGGGTGGTCGGCGAGCACGGCCCGCAGCTCTGCGGCTCGCGACGCGGTGAGGCTCGCTCCGGTGGGGTTCTGCGCGCGGGGTGTGCAGATGATCGCCCGGACTCCGGCGTCCAGTGCAGCCCGCAACCCGTCGACCGTCATTCCCTCGGAATCCACAGGCACCGGGACGGCGCGATATCCACCGAGGCGGACGGTGTGGATGCTCGCCAGGAAGCACGGGTCCTCGAGGGCCACGGCGTCGTCACGCATGAGTGCCTGAGCGAGCAGGCGCTCCACGGCGTCGACGGCCCCGCTCGTGATCGTGATCCGGAAGTCGACGTCGCCCAGGTCGGCGGAGATCCACTGCCTGGCCCATTCCTCGAGCCCGCGATCGATCACGGGCTCGCCGTAGAGGACGGGGCGCGAGGCGATGGTCATCAGTGCCGGCGCAGGATCGGGGATGAGCCGGGGGTCAGGGTTGCCGGTGCCGATGTCGCGGAGCACGGTGTCAGGGGCATACCCCTCCTGTGCGACGGCTTCGAGGCCCGCGACCACGGTGCCTGCGCGCCCGCGCGAGACCACCAGGCCGGCTTGCGCGAGCTGACGGTACGCGGCCACAGCGGTGTTGCGATTCACGCCGAGGGTGGCGGCCAGCTCGCGCACCGGGGGCAGGAGGCTCCCCGGCTGCAGGGAGCCACGGTCGCGCAGCGAGCGCACGCTGTCGGCGATCTCCGACGCGGTGGTGCCTGTGATCTGGTCGCTCATGATCCTCCTCAGCGATTCTAGGTCGAATCGGACAGTGCTACGTTTGATCTAGATCAAACCCGACTTCGGTGCATCCGACAGGAGTTCCCCATGACCGAGCAGACAACCACCGGATCCTCGCGCGTCAAGCGCGGCCTCGCCGAGATGCTCAAGGGCGGCGTCATCATGGACGTCGTCACCGCTGAGCAGGCCAAGATCGCCGAAGACGCGGGCGCCGTGGCCGTCATGGCGCTCGAGCGCGTGCCGGCAGACATCCGTGCGCAGGGCGGGGTGTCGCGCATGAGCGACCCCGACATGATCGACAGCATCATCGATGCGGTCTCGATCCCGGTGATGGCGAAGGCGCGTATCGGACACTTCGTCGAGGCGCAGGTGCTGCAGGAGCTCGGCGTCGACTACATCGACGAGTCCGAGGTGCTCTCTCCGGCCGACTACGTGAACCACATCGACAAGTACGAGTTCACGGTGCCGTTCGTGTGCGGTGCGACCAACCTCGGCGAGGCGCTCCGCCGCATCAACGAGGGTGCCGCGATGATCCGCTCCAAGGGTGAGGCCGGAACCGGTGACGTCTCCGAGGCGATGAAGCACATCCGCAAGATCCGTGGAGAGATCGCGGCCCTCGCTGCGCTGCCCAAGGATGAGCTGTACGTCGCCGCCAAGGAGCTGCAGGCGCCCTACGAGCTGGTCGCGGAGATCGCCGAGACCGGCACCCTCCCCGTCGTGCTGTTCGTCGCCGGCGGCGTCGCGACCCCCGCGGACGCCGCGATGATGATGCAGCTCGGAGCAGACGGCGTGTTCGTTGGCTCGGGAATCTTCAAGTCGGGCAACCCCGCTGAGCGCGCGAAGGCGATCGTCAAGGCGACCACGTTCTTCGATGACGCCAAGGTGATCGCCGAGGTCTCCCGCGGGCTCGGCGAGGCGATGGTCGGCATCAACGTCAGCGACCTTCCCGCGCCCCACCGTCTCGCCGAGCGTGGCTGGTAACACCCGCGTCGGAGTCCTCGCGCTGCAGGGCGACGTGCGCGAGCACGCCGTCCTGCTCGCGCACCTGGGCGCCGATGTCGTGCTGGTGCGCCGACCCGAAGAGCTCTCGTCCGTCGACGGCCTCGTGATCCCCGGCGGTGAGTCCAGCGTGATCGACAAGCTGTCCCGCATCTTCGGCATGCAGGAGCCGATACGCACCGCGATCGGTGCCGGGTTGCCGGTGTACGGCACGTGCGCCGGGCTCATCCTGCTGGCGGACACGGTGCTCGATGGGATCGACGGACAGGAGTCCTTCGGCGGGATGGACATCGACGTCCGTCGCAACGCCTTCGGGCGCCAGACGGAGTCGTTCGAGACCGAGCTCGTCGTCCCCGAACTCGGCGAGCATCCGGTGCATGCGACGTTCATCCGCGCGCCCGTCGTGGAGCGGGTGGGCGCCGGTGTCGGCGTCCTGGCGTCGCTCACGGACGGCACGGTCGTGGCCGTCGAGCAGGGTAACCTGCTCGGCACGAGCTTCCACCCGGAGGTCGACGGCGAGACGCGCTTCCACGAGCGGTTCCTCGCGAAGGCTCAGACCTTCGCTGCGTAAGTGCGTGCGCTAGCGACGGTGGGAGAGCAGCCATCCGTAAAGCTCGGGGTTGTCGTAGGTCTCGGTCCAGGAATCGTGGCCGACGCCCGCATAGCGCGTGAACCGCACGTCCGCGTCGAGCGACCGGAGTTCGGTGATGATCTCCTCCGAGGCGGAGATCGGTACGACATCGTCGGCGTCGCCGTGGAAAGCCCAGACGGGCACGTGACGAATCGGCGCGGCACTCTGCATCCAGAGCCCGCCGCAGATCGGCGCGATCGCGGCGAATCGACCGGGATAGCGCACCGCCAGGCTCCAGGTTCCGAAGCCGCCCATGCTGAGCCCGGTCACCGATACGCGGGCCGGATCGACACGGAGCATCGAGACGACCTCGTCGACCAGCCCGGACAGCGTCGAGAGTTCCGCGACCCACTGGCTGGACTCACCGCACTGCGGGGTGACGAGGATGAAGGGGAACTCATGACCGGCATCCGCCAGCCGCGGCGGGCCGTGCACCGCGGCGAGGTCGAGGTCGGAACCTCGTTCGCCCGCACCGTGCAGGAACAGCACCAGGGGCCAGAGCTTGCCCGGATCGGCGTCGTAGTCATCCGGAAGATGGACCAGATACCGCAGCACATCCGCCGGGGTCGGCGCGTCGTCGCGCACCTCCGACATGCGAGCGGCAGGAGTGATGTGTCGTGATCTGCGCATGCGTCCATCCTGCGCCACCCGGGCGCTAGTGCATCCCGCGTGACGACTCGGCTCGGTCGCGAGTCTCGGACAACAGTGCGGCGAGCCATCGCAGCGCGGGCCCGGCTTGCGCCCGCTGGAACGCTCGCAGGCCGGGGAGCTGGGGGATCTCCGGCTGGGCCTGTCCGTGCCAGAGATACGACGCGAATCCGGAGATCACGGGGAGCATCTCGCGCATCGGCGGGGCTCCGTGCTCTTCGAACAGCGGCCATGCCTCTTCGCAGGAGGGACCGCCCGAGGCCTCGACGCTCGGCAGCAGACACGGGAGATCGATCCACGAGGCTCCGCGGCGGGCGTGCGGCCAATCCAGGAACCGAGCTCGCCCATCGCTGATGAGGATGTTGTCGGCACGCACGTCGTCGTGTGCGATGACGTCTCCGCTGACTGCTTCACGGAAGCCCTGTTCGATGCGCAGCAGATCCGTCATCCGTTCCCGCACCATCGGCGGGAGGCCTTCGAGCAGACGCTCATCGTGGGAGATCTGCTGCCATCGGGTGAAGTCGCTCATGCTCTCGCCCGCGTCCGGCAGGTCGAGCGGTGCTTTCGTCGAGGAGAGGATGCTGAGGGTCTCAGCGATCGATTGCAGATCATCCGCCGACCAGGGATTGCCCGGGTGATGTCCGTCGATCGCCTCGAGCACCAGCGCGACACCGGCGGTCTCGTCGACCTCGCTCCACACCGCTGGGGCGATCGCCGGAGGGAGCAGCGTCAGGATCCGCATCTCCGCACGAAGGAAGCGCAGAGAGTCGGGGTGCCAATCCCGCGCACAAGCCTTCACGAAGGCCTTGCCCTTCGTGGTCGTGACGACGCCGGCGTATGCCGCACTGAACCCGCTCTGCGCCGGGACGTCGCCGAGGAAGCGGCCGCCGATAGCGTCGACGATGCGCGCGCGGAGCACCAGGGGGAGTGCAGTCCACTCCGGTCGGAGGCGATCGGCGCCTGCGCTCATCGTGACGTTCCCTTCGCTCGCAGCGTCGCGATATCCCCGGGCACGGGTTCCTCGACGTTAGCAGGCGGCGGCAGCACGGCCGAACGTCGCGCTCATTCGGTGCGCGAACCGGCGGCGACGAGACCGCGGACGGCCTCCACCGTGCGGTCGACGTCGTCCGTCGTGGTCGCCCACGATGACACCGAGCAGCGCAGGGCCGCACGTCCGCCCCACTCCGCCCCCGTCATCGCGGCCGTCCCATCCGTGAGGATCGATGCGCCCAGTGCACGCGTCGCCTCGTCGGAGTCGAGACGGAACATCACCTGCGTGTAGTCGACGTCGTTGAGGATCTCCACCGTGTCCACCGAAGCGAGCCCCGCCGCGATCGCGACGGCGTTCGCGTGCAGACGATCCATCAGCTCGGCGATGCCCGAGCGTCCGAGACTGCGAAGCGCGGCCCACGCGGGAACCCCGCGGGCGCGCCGCGAGAGCTCGGGCGTCACATCCCACGGGTCGAGGCCCGAATAGATCAGATAGTCGCCTCCGGTGCGGAAGGCCGCGATGGAGTCCGCCGGATCGCGCACGATCGCCATGCCGCAGTCGTACGGCACGTTCAGAGTCTTGTGGGCGTCGGTCGCCCATGAGTCGGCATCCGCCATGCCGCCCGTGAGGTGGCTCAGTGCGGGAGACGCCGCCGCCCACAGGCCGAACGCGCCGTCGACGTGGACCCACGCGCCGTGCCGGTGTGCGATCGGGATCAGCGCGGCGAAGTCGTCGAAGGCGCCGGTGTGCACCTCTCCCGCCTGCAGGCACACGATGAGCGGGCCGTCTCCTTCTGCCAGCGCGGCCTCCAAGGAGTCCGGACGCATCCTGCCCTGGTCGTCGGACGCGATGACGATCAACTCCGCCCGGCCGATCCCGAGAAAGCGTGCGGCGCGGTCGATCGACCCGTGTCGGTCGGCTCCGACGACGAAGCGCAGCGGGGGAGAATTGTGGAAACCCTGCTCGGCGATATCCCATCCCGCGCGTGCCAGAACCGCGTGTCGCGCGGTTGCGAGGCAGGTGAAGTTGGCGAGCTGACCGCCGGTGACGAAACCGACGCTGGCGGTCGTCGGGAGGCCGAAGAGCTCGAGCATCCACTGCCCGGCGACGCGTTCCATCGCGACTGTGGCGGGTGTGAGGGTGGACGAACCCGAGTTCTGATCCCACGCCGAGACGAGCCAGTCGGCGGCCAGCGCGGCCGGATGTGTGCCGCCGATCACGAAACCGAAGAACCGACCGCCGGGGATCGCCACGAGCCCGGGATCGGCACGCACCGCCATCTCTTCGATGACCGCGGTGGGGTCGGCCCCGTGCTCGGGCAGGGACCCGCCGAACGCTCCCAGCATGTCCTCCAGGCTCGCGCGCGGCCACACCGGACGTTCGTCCAGAGTCCCCAAGAACTCCGTCGCGCGGCGGTGAGCGGCGTCGAGAGCACGCTCCCGATCCTCCATGCGCGCAAGTCTCCCACCGGGGTCGGCGTCGGACAAGGCGGTTCGGGATCGGGAACCGCGCGTGTTTCTATAGAATGGACGACGCCCTGGGCACGCTCCGGGGCGGATACGACGAGCGGAGACTTATGTCCGGGCATTCCAAGTGGGCGACCACGAAGCACAAGAAGGCCATCATCGACTCCAGGCGCGCGAAGTCCTGGGCCAAGCTCATCAAGAACATCGAGGTCGCCGCGAAGCTCGGCGGACCCGACCTGGCGGGCAACCCGACGCTCTTCGACGCTGTTCAGAAGGCCAAGAAGACCTCCGTCCCCAAGGACAACATCGACCGCGCGGTGAAGCGCGGTGCCGGCATCGGCGGCGAGGCCGTCGAGTACCTCTCGATCATGTACGAGGGATACGGGCCCAACGGCGTGGCGCTCATGATCGAGTGTCTGACCGACAACAAGAACCGCGCGGCCGCCGAAGTGCGCACCGCCCTCAGCCGCAACGGCGGGACCCTGGCCGACCCCGGTAGCGTCGCCTACAACTTCAGCCGCAAGGGCGTCATCGTCGTCGGCTCCGAGGGAACCACCGAGGACGATGTCATGATGGCGGCACTCGAGGCCGGCGCCGAGGAGATCGAGCCGCATGCCGAGGGCTTCGAGGTCATCACGGAGGCCACCGACCTGGTGGCCGTGCGCAGCGCACTCCAGGAAGCCGGGATCGACTACGAGTCCGCCGACGTCGAGTTCGTGCCGAACCTCAAGGTCGAGATCGACGCCGACACCGCGCGCAAGATCTTCCGCCTTATCGACGCGCTCGAAGACAGCGAAGACGTGCAGAACGTGTTCACCAACTTCGACCTGTCGGCCGAGGTGCAGGCCGAGCTCGAGAACGACGACGCCTAGGCGCGCCGGACGGTCCGTGTCGGTTCGGCCGCCTAGCCTGGGGGAGTGACCTCCTCTCTGCGCGTGCTCGGCATCGACCCCGGCCTCACGCGCTGCGGTGTCGGCGTCGTGGATGTCGATCGTTCGCGCCGCGGCACACTGGTGCACGTCGGAGTGATCCGATCGGCACCGGACGCCGAGATCGGTGATCGTCTGGCGATCGTCGCCGCCGGAATCCGTGAGGTGATCGCGGAGCATCGCCCGGACGCGGTCGCCGTCGAGCGGGTGTTCGCTCAGCAGAACACCCACACGGTGATGGGCACGGCACAGGCCAGCGGAGTCGCGCTGCTGATCGCTGCCGAATCCGGGCTGCCCGCAGCCACGCACACCCCGAGCGAGGTCAAGGCGGCCGTCACCGGTTACGGTGCTGCCGACAAACGGCAGGTGCAGACGATGATCGCGCGCATCCTGCGGCTGGATGCGCTCCCGCAGCCGGCCGACGCGGCCGACGCTCTGGCGATCGCGCTGTGCCACGCCTGGCGGCGCGGAGGGCCTGCGGCATCCGGATCGGGTGCGCTCACTCCTGCGCAACGGGCCTGGGCGGACGCCGAGAAGCGTGTCGCTCGAACATACGTCCGAACCACACCCTAGGCTGAGGGGATGATCTCCTCACTGCACGGCGTCGTCCTGCATGCGACGTCCGATCAGGTCGTCGTCGACGTGGGTGGTGTCGGATTCGCCGTCGCCGTCCCCGCCGACGTCGCGCACACCGCGACCGTGGGGGAGAAGCTCCTTCTTCACACGAGCCTCATCGTCCGCGAAGACTCCCTCTCGCTGTTCGGCTTCGCCGACCGGGGCGAGCTCGAGATCTTCGGACTCCTGATCAGCGTGACCGGGGTCGGGCCGAAGTCGGCCTTGGGAGTGCTCTCGCACCTCACGGGGGATCAGATCGCCGAAGCCGTGACAGCGGAAGACGACGCGCCGTTCCGGCGGGTCTCCGGGATCGGCCCCAAGACGGCGAAGCTCATCGTGCTCCAGCTCGCCGGCAAGGTGCAGTCGTTCGCTGTGCCGTCGAAGTCCGCGGTGTCGGGCAGCACCGATGTCGTCACCCAGGTGGCGGCGGCACTGGTCGGTCTCGGGTGGTCGGAGAAGGTGGCCGCCGAGGCAGCGGCCCAGACGGCGTCCGAGGCGTCGGAGGCGGAGCGGGCAACCGTCGCCCTGCTGTTGCGACGCACCCTCGCCCTCCTCGGCCCTGCGCAGGGAGGCCAGGCCCGTGTCTGATGCCCTCGACGCGACGGAGCCCTCCGACGAGACGGAGCTCGCCATCGAGGGCGCGCTGCGTCCGACGAGCCTCGGCGACTTCGTCGGACAGCAGAAGGTGCGCGGTCAGCTGCAGCTGCTGCTCGACGCCGCACGCATCCAGAACCGACCTGCGGACCACATTCTCCTCGCCGGCCCTCCTGGACTCGGCAAGACGACGCTGGCGATGATCGTCGCCCACGAGAGCGAGCGGCCGCTTCGCCTGTCCAGCGGCCCGGCGATCCAGCACGCCGGCGACCTCGCTGCCCTGCTCTCGAGCCTGGTGCCGGGCGAGGTGTTGTTCATCGACGAGATCCACCGCATGGCGCGCTCTGCAGAAGAGATGCTGTACCTCGCGATGGAGGACTACCGGATCGACATCATGGTCGGGAAGGGGGCGGGAGCGACGAGCATCCCGCTCGAGCTCTCGCCCTTCACGCTGGTCGGTGCGACGACGCGATCCGGTCTGCTGCCGAATCCGCTACGCGACCGCTTCGGGTTCACCGGACACCTCGAGTTCTACGACGAGTCCGAGCTCGAGAGGGTCATCGCCCGCTCGGCCGCGGTTCTCGGCGTCGACGTGCCGACCGATGCGCTCTCCGAGATCGCACGCCGCTCCCGAGGCACGCCTCGCATCGCGAACCGCCTGCTGCGCCGGGTCCGCGACTACGCGCTCGTGCACGGAGGCGGTGGGGCGACGATCCACGACGTGCGCGCGGCGCTCGAACTCTACGATGTCGACGCGATCGGTCTCGATCGGCTCGACCGTGCGGTGCTGGAGGCCTTGGTCCGCCGGTTCCGTGGGGGACCGGTGGGGTTGAGCACGCTCGCCGTGGCGGTCGGCGAAGAGGGCGAGACCGTGGAGAGCGTGGTGGAGCCGTACCTCGTGCGCATCGGGTTCCTCGGGCGGACTCCGCGTGGTCGCGTGGCGATGCCGGAAGCGTACGAGCACCTCGGCGTCGCGCATCCGGACGGGATGCTTAAGTTGGATGACCTATAATCACTGAAGACTTCCCGGTTACCTTCGCGCGCCCAAAGGCTGGAGCGTGCACCTGAGAAAGGCGCTTCCCCCATGCCCATGGAATTCCTGCTCTTCGGCCTTCTCGCCGTCCTCCTCGTCTTCATGATCTTCAACACGCGCAAGCGCACGAAGCAGATGAAGGCCGAACAGGAGGAGAAGGCGACCAAGACCGTGCCCGGCGCCAAGGTCCTTCTGCAGGGCGGCATCTACGGCACGATCGTCTCGTACGACCCCGAGGACCTCGACACGCCGGCACTCGTGGAGATCGCTCCCGGCACCATCATCGATGTCCACAGCCAGGCGATCCTCCGCGTCGTCGAGCCCAAGGACGCCGTCGTCGACGTGCCCGTCGACGTGGTCGAGGAGCCGGTCGTCGAAGAGGCGGCCGCCCCTGAACTCGAGACCCCCGAGGAGACGCGCGCTCGCCTCGAGCGCGACGCCGACGACAAGTAATCTCCGCGGCCGGCGCGGCCCTTCGGATCTCCGTCCTCCCAGAAAGCTGAACACACGTGGCTTCATCCTCTCCCGTCCGTCACGCCTGGCGGGTCCTCCTCGGCCTGCTCCTCGTGACGGGTGTGCTCTTCGGCATCAACTCCCTGGGCGTGTACGTCATCAAGGACGCCGAAGGACAGCCGGTCAGCTCCTGGACTCCTGAGCTCGCGCTCGACCTGCAGGGCGGCACCCAGATCGTCCTCAGCGCCGAGACCGAGGACGGAGCGGCTCCCACGCAGGAGCAGCTCGACCAGGCCGCGGCGATCATCCGCCAGCGCGTCGATGCGTCGGGTGTGGCCGAGGCCGACATCACGACCGAGGGCGGACAGAACATCGTCGTCCAGATCCCGGGCGAGGCGGACGCGCAGACGCGTGAGCGTATTCAGGCGAGCGCGCAGCTCGAACTGCGACCCGTGCTGTACACGACGGCCGCGAGCACCGAGTTCGTCGGCGAGGACGGGAACTCCACTCCCTACCCCAGCCCGGACCCCTCACTCAATGCGACGCCGACCGCCGAGCCGACCGATGCGAGCGACCTGTCCTGGGTGACAGACAAGCTGGCAGCGGAGTTCCAGGCCTACGACTGCGAGAACCCCGACAACGACCCGGCGCGTGCTCCGAAGGATCAGCCGGTCGTCGCGTGCTCCCCGGACAAGACGCAGAAGTTCCTCCTCGGCCCGACGGAGCTCGACGGCACTGCGATCACCGACGCCTCCGCCGGTCGCGACCAGAAGTCCGGCGCATGGATCGTGCAGCTGACCATGAACGGTGAGGGCGGCGACGCGTTCGGCAAGGTCAGCACGCGGCTCAACCAGAACCGTATCGACGGACTGTCGCCGCGCGATCAGTTCGCGTTCGTCCTCGACGGCGACGTGATCAGCGCTCCGCGGATGAACGGCGTCATCCTCGACGGCCGCCCCAGCATCTCGGGCAGCTTCACGCAGGAGACGGCGACCACCCTGGCCGACCAGCTGAAGTTCGGTGCCCTGCCGCTCAGCTTCGTCGTGCAGAGCTCCGACACCATCTCCGCGACGCTCGGAACCCAGCAGCTGCAGATCGGTCTGATCGCGGGCCTCATCGGTCTCGCCCTCGTCGCGATCTACTCGCTCATCGTGTATCGGGCACTCGGGTCGGTGATCATCGCCTCCATCGCGGTGATGGCCGTCCTGACCTACATCATCATCTGCATCCTCGCGTGGCGCCTCGGCTTCCGGCTCTCGCTCGCGGGCGTCGCCGGTCTGATCGTCTCGATCGGCTTCACGGCCGACTCGTTCATCGTCTACTTCGAACGAATACGAGACGAGCTCCGCGACGGGAAGTCGATCACCGCCGCGGTCGAAGACGGCTGGGGTCGCGCGAAGCGAACGATCTACATCTCGAAGTCGATCAACATCCTCGCCGCGGTCGTGCTCTACATCCTCGCCGACGCCACGGTGAAGGGCTTCGCGTTCACGCTCGGCCTCACCACCCTCATCGACGTGTTCATCTTCGTGATCTTCACGCACCCGGTGATGCAGCTTCTCGCGCGCACCCGGTTCTTCGGCGGTGGGCACAAGCTCTCCGGCCTGGATCCCGAGGCGCTCGGCGCGGTGTATCGAAGCCGCTCCCAGTATCGGGAGGTCTCGACGGCATCGGCCGGTCGCGGGGCGAAGAACGCCCGCTCGCGCGCCGAGGCGGATCGCCGTCAGACCATCGCGGAACGCAAGCGTGCCGAGGCACTCGCGGGCGACAGACCCACCAAGCCCGGAAGTGAGGGAGACGCCTGATGCCTTCCATGAATGAGTTCGGAAACAACCTCTACTCCGGCAAGACCTCCTTCCCGTTCGTCGGCAAGCGTCGCCTGTGGTTCATCATCGCGATCGTGCTGGTCGTGGGTTCGGCCCTCGTTCCGCTCATCCGGCCCATCCAGTTCTCGATCGAGTTCACCGGCGGCTCCCAGTTCACGGTGCAGGCACCGGACACGGTCGACCAGGAGACGGCGAAGGAGGCCGTCCAGTCGGTCGTCCCGGGAGCTGCGACCAAGGTCGTCGTCGTCAACGAGAAGGACATCCGTGTCCAGACCGACCAGATGAGCGCCGCCGAGACGCAGGAGGTCGCGGAAGCACTCGCCGATGCCTACGGTGTCGATCCGTCCAACGTGGCGTCGTCGTTCATCGGCCCCGCCTGGGGCGAGAACGTCACGAAGCAGTCGCTCTGGGGCCTCGCGATCTTCCTGGCGCTCACCTTCCTCATCCTCGCGATCTACTTCCGCACGTGGAAGATGTCGGCGGCGGCGATCATCGGCCTGCTCGACGTGCTGGTGATCACGGTCGGCGTGTATGCGCTGGCCGGCTTCGAGATCTCGCCGGCTGCCGTCATCGGCTTCCTGACGATCCTCGCGTACTCGCTGTACGACACCACCGTCGTGTTCGACAAGATCAGGGAGAACACCACCGAAGACGGGGAGAAGTCTGCGCGCCTGTTCGGCGAATCCGTGAACCTCGCCGTGAACCAGACGCTCGTGCGCTCCATCAACACGTCTGTCGTCGCGGCGCTGCCCGTCGGCGCGGTGCTCTTCATCGGCGCCTTCTGGCTCGGCGCGGAATCGCTCACCGACATCTCGCTGTCCATCTTCGTCGGCATCCTTGTGGCGACCTACTCCACGCTGTTCGTGGCTGCGCCGCTGTACTCGCTGTTCCGCGAGAACGAGCCGCAGCTCAAGGAGCGCGACGCCCGCATCCGCGAGGCTCGCAGCCGGGCATCGGTCGAGGCCTGAGGGGCGCCCGAGCGGAAGCTCGGCGCCCCCAGCACGCGTAGGATGAACTGATCGGGAGGTGAGTTGATGGCGGAACCGCAGACGTCATCGCAGGGTTCTAGTCTGCGACGACTGGTTCCCCGCATCTTCTCCCGCGCGTCCCGCATCAACGACCTCGACAACCTGATCCGCACGGTTCGAGCGAACCACCCCAAGGGCGACTTCTCCGTCATCGAACGCGCATACGCGGTCGCCAAGGAGAAGCACGAGGGGCAGAAGCGCCAGAGCGGCGAGCCGTACATCACGCACCCGCTGGCTGTCGCCCAGATCCTCGCCGAACTCGGCCTCGGACCACGGGCGATCGCCGCCGCACTCCTGCACGACACCGTCGAAGACACCGGCTACGCGTTGACCGATCTCACCGCCGAGTTCGGCGACGAGGTCGCGATGCTCGTCGACGGTGTGACCAAGCTCGACAAGGTCAAGTACGGCGAGAGTGCGCAGGCCGAGACGGTCCGGAAGATGATCGTGGCGATGTCGAAAGACATCAGAGTGCTGCTCATCAAGCTCGCCGACCGACTGCACAACGCGCGCACCTGGGGTTTCGTCCCGCCGGAGAAGGCCACGAAGAAGGCCAAGGAAACCCTCGAGATCTACGCCCCGCTGGCGAACCGCCTCGGTATCCAGGCGATCAAGTCGGAGCTCGAAGACCTCTCGTTCGCCGTGCTGCACCCCAAGATCTACAACGAGATCCACAGCCTCATCGCGCAGCGGACCCCGCAGCGCGAGAAGTACCTCGCTCAGGTCGTCGAGGAGATCGATGAGGACCTACGCGATCTCCGCATCCGCGGCAAGGTCGTCGGGCGTCCGAAGCAGCTCTACTCGGTGTACCAGAAGATGGTCATCCGCGGACGCGAGTTCGATGACATCTACGATCTGATCGGCATCCGCGTCCTCGTCGCGTCTGTGCGCGATTGCTACGCCGTCCTCGGTGCGATCCACGCGCGTTGGACGCCGCTGCCCGGCCGGTTCAAGGACTACATCGCCACCCCGAAGTTCAACCTCTACCAGTCGCTGCACACCACGGTGATCGGCCCCGCCGGGCGCACGGTCGAGATCCAGATCCGCACTCACGAGATGCACCAGCAGGCCGAGTACGGCGTGGCCGCGCACTGGATGTACAAGGAGCGGATGAACGGCGGCGGCAAGACCGAGGTCCGCGCCTCCGATACCGACATGGCGTGGCTCGCGCACATCTCCGACTGGCAAGCCGAGACCGCCGATCCCGGGGAGTTCCTCGACTCGCTGCGCTTCGAGATCGGTGCGAAGGAGGTCTACGTCTTCACGCCGAAGGGGCGGGTGATCGGCCTCCCAGCCAGCGCGACCCCCGTGGACTTCGCCTACGCGGTGCACACGGAGATCGGCCACCGCACGATGGGTGCGAAGGTCAACGGCCGTCTCGTGCCCCTGGAGTCGGAGCTCAAGAGCGGCGACGTGGTCGAGGTGTTCACCTCGAAGAACCCCGATGCCGGGCCCAGCCAGGACTGGCTCGGTTTCGTCGCGAGCACGCGTGCGCGGAACAAGATCCGCGGCTGGTTCACCAAGGAGCGTCGCGAAGAGGCCATCGAGCAGGGCAAGGAGGCCATCGCCCGCGCGATGCGCCGCCAGAACCTGCCGCTGCAGAAGCTGATGAGCCAGGACTCGTTCGCCGAGGTCGCTCGTGGACTGCACTACGAAGACGTCTCCGCGCTCTATGCCGCGGTCGGCGAAGGACACGTGTCGACGCAGTCGGTGCTCGAGAAGGTCACGGCTCTCGTCGCGGCCAACGATCCGAGTACGGGCGCGATCGATCTGCCCGGCAGCGTCCCGACGCGTGAACCGCGTTCCGGCGACTCCGGTGTGCTCGTGCGCGGCGCCAACGACATCCTGGTGAAGCTCGCCAAGTGCTGCACGCCGGTTCCCGGTGACCAGATCGTCGGATTCGTGACGCGGGGCAGCGGGGTCTCGGTGCACCGGGCGGACTGCGTCAACGTCAAGGCGCTCAGCAACGAGCAGGACCGCTTCGTCGAGGTCTCATGGGCCCCGACGACGAAGAGCGTGTTCCGCGTGCAGATCCAGGTCGAGGCGCTCGACCGCTCGGGCCTCCTCTCCGACGTGACGCGGGTGCTGAGCGAGCACCACGTCAACATCCTCTCGGCGACCGTCACGACCACCGATGAGCGGTTGGCACTGAGCCGGTTCGTCTTCGAGATGGGCGATGCCGTGCACCTGGACCGCGTGCTGAACGCCGTCCGTCGGATCGACGCCGTCTACGACGTCTACCGGGTCACCTCCTCCTGAGGGCGAGGCGCTGCAGAGCAGCTGCACCCATGCGGCTGCCCGGCACACGTCGAAGGTCCTGCAGGTCCCGCAGCGCCGCCTCCGGGGTGTCGGGGCATGCGACGGCGAGAAGATCCATCCACGGCAGCACCCGGGGGTCGCGATGCAGCGTCGTCGCGAGGTCGAGCATCGTCCGGGCCGGGCTGGACACCGCGATGCCGCCGAGCGTCCAGATGTCGGTCTCGGGGAGCAGGGTGTCGTGGAACACCACGCGTGAGCTGGTGACCGGACGGATCCGACGTTCGACGCAACGTTTGACGTGATGCACTCCCGGCGGCGTGTCACCCGCGCCGTGGATCCATGCGGCCGTCTGATTGCAGGCGGCGGTGCCCGGCCGGACGAGGGCGGCGATGGTGCTCGCCCGTACGTCCGGACCCTCCACGAGGTCTGCCGGGATGTACGCGTCGCCCACGTCGACGACATGACCGTCGATGCGGGCTGCGCTGAGTTCGGTCTGACTCAACCGCTCGCCGGGGACATAGAGAAACGCGGGGTGCATCACGCCAGTCTGGCGCAGTGCACCCCGCGTTCGAGACGGTCGCGGAGACCTGTGGAGAAGGGTCAGCCGCCCAGAGCGCTCAGCCAGGCACGGCGAGCCTCGAGAGCGTCAGCGGCCTCCTTGGCCGCCTTCTTGTCGCCGGCCTTCTCGGCAGCGGCGACCTCGGCTTCGAGCTTCTCGATCGCCTCCAGCAGCTGCGAGCTCATGTCGTTCGCGCGCGCCTTCGTCTCGGGGTTGTTCTTCTTCCAGTCCACGTCTTCGCGGGCTTTCAGGCCCTGCTCGATCGTGCGGAGCTTGTCGTCGAGCGCGCGCTCCTTGTCCCGCGGGAAGATGCGGCCGATCTCGTCCCACTGACGCTGGATGCGGGTCAGCAGCGCGCGAGCGCGCTTGATGTTCGACTCGTCGGCGACGGCCTTGGCCTCTTCGAGGAGAGCCTCTCGGGCCTCGATCTTCGGCGCGGATTCGGCTTCCTCGGCGGCGGACTGCTCGGCACGAGCCGCATACAGCGCGTCGCCCGCGGCCTTGAACCGTGCCCAGAGCGCGTCGTCTGCCTTGCGCCCGGCGCGGCCGGCTGCCTTCCACTCGTCGAGCAGTGTGCGGTAGGCGGGAATCCCGTCGGTGCCACGCGGAGCGAGGGCCTCGGCACGCTCGACCAGGCGGGTCTTCACGTCGCGTGCGCTCTTGTGCGCGTCGTCGAGTTCGGAGTAGAAGGCTCGACGCTGCTTGTCGACCACGGCGCGCGCATCACGGAATCGCTTCCAGAGCTGCTGGGAGATGCCCTTGGAGAGACGAGGACCGCTCTGCTGCTGGGCCTGCCATGCGTCGAAGAGTTCGCCGAGCTCGGCGGTGACCTGCTTCCACTGCACCTTGCTGAGATCGCGCGCGGCGATGGCCTCGGCCTTCTCGACGAGCGCAGTGCGTTCGGCGATCGCCTTGTCGACGAGCTCCTTGGCCTGCTGGGCCTCCTGCTCGGTGGCCTCGGACAGCGAGGAGGTGAGGGCGTTCAGCCGGTCGCGGAGTCCGGCGAGGTCTCCCACAGCCGCGGCATCCGTCGCTTCGTCGATCAGGTGAGCAGCCTGCTTCGCGAGGTCGCTCGCCGAAGCGCCGCCCGCCTGGTGACGCTGTTCGAGCGTGTGCACCTTGAAAGCGATGTCGTCGAACTTGCGCACGAAGTAGGCGAGCGCCTCTTCGGGCGTGCCGTCGGGGTACTGGCCGACGACCCGCCAGACGTCGCCTTCGCGCACCTCGACGGTGCCGTCGTCGGAGACGCGGCCCCATTCTGCGGAGGTCGAGGACGCGGCGGGCGACGGCGCGGGAGCCGCGGGCGTCACCGCTGCCGGCTTCGGCGTCTTCGGCGGCATCGGCACAGCAGGCGGTGCGGGGACAGGGGGAGTCGGCTTCGAAGGCTCGGTGGCAGACACGTGATTCTCCTTGCGCGGTAGGGCCGCGGGAGGCGGAAAGGACGAGGCTCAGCCTAGTACGCCCCGCGCCGGGCCGTCGGACTCGGCCGTCGGGGGTTCTCACAGGACTGTTATCGAGTTGTGAGGAGAACGTTCGATCGGCGTAACACCGCCCCGGCCTTTCGCGAAACACCGTGTCCCTATCGTCGAGTCCACGGACAGAGGAGGGCTCGTGATCGTTCGGGAGAGCACATCGTCGGATGTCGTGGTGGTGGGGGCCGGGATGGTCGCGCACCGATTCGTCGAGAGCCTGCTCCGCGGAGCAGGCGCGGTGCCGACCGTCACCGTCATCGGTGAGGAGGCGCGACCGCCGTACGACCGCGTCGGCCTGACCTCCTTCTTCTCGGGCGCCGGCGCCGATGACCTCGCACTCGACGCGCAGACGCTCCGGGACGACCGGGTGCGCTTCATCGGCGACGATCGCGTCGTCGGAATCGATCGGGTCGGTCGCACGGTGCGCACACGTTCGGGTGCGGTCCACACCTACGGGACACTCGTCCTCGCGACGGGCTCGTATGCCATGCGGCCGGCCGTCGACGGTGCGGACCTTCCGGGCTGCTTCGTCTATCGCACGCTCGACGATGTCGCCGCGATCGACGCGTTCGTGCGGCACCGCGCGACGGCACTCGGCCGTCCGTTGCGGGGGACTGTGATCGGCGGCGGGCTGCTGGGCCTGGAGGCGGCCGGCGCATTGCAGGGTCTCGACGTCGACTGCACGGTGGTGCAGTCATCCGACCGTCTCATGTCCGCCCAGCTCGATCTCGCCGGCGGCACCATCCTGCGTCGCCTCATCGAGTCGAAGGGCATCGACGTGCGGACGGGAACCCGGACGACGCGGTTGGATCCGGATGCATCGGGCTCGGTCTCGGCCCTGCAGTTCCAGGACGGCACGATGCACGAGACGGACATCGTGATCTTCACCGTCGGCGTGCGCCCGCAGGATTCGCTCGCCCGCCTCGCCCAACTCGCCGTGCACCCCAGCGGGGGCGTGCTGATCGATTCGAGGTGTCGCACGGCAGACGAAGACATCCTCGCGATCGGCGAGGTCGCCAGCTACGAAGGACGCTCCGTCGGTCTCGTGGCCCCCGGATACGCCATGGCGGAGGTGGCAGCCACTCGGCTTCTCGGCGGCGACGCGACGTTCCCCGGCTACGACGACTCCGCGAAGCTCAAGCTCTCGGGTGTCGATGTCGCGAGCTTCGGCGACGCCTTCGCGACCACCCCGAACGCACTGGATGTCGTGTACACCGACCCGGTCAACGGGGTCTACAAGAAGCTCGTCCTCTCGGACGACGCGAAGACACTGCTGGGCGGCATCCTGGTCGGGGACGCCTCGGCATACGGCTCGCTCCGACCTCTGGTGGGAGCAGCGCTGGGCGCGGATCCCGCCGCCTACCTGATGCCGGAGGGCGGCACGTCGGTACCCGACAGCGAGCTGCCGGCGGAGGCGGTCGTCTGCTCCTGCTCGAACGTGACGGCCGGGCGGATCCGCGAGGCGGTGCACACCGAAGGGTGCACGGACGCCGCCGCCGTGAAGGCCTGCACCAAGGCCGGTGCCACCTGTGGTTCCTGCATCTTCGCGGTCAAGAAGATCGTCGGCCAGGAGCTGACGAAACTCGGGCAGGCGACGTCGGACGCCCTGTGCGAGCACTTCTCGATGTCGCGTCGCCAGCTCTTCGATGCGGTGCGGGTGTCCGAACTGACGACGTTCAGCGCCATCATCGACCGTTTCGGGACCGGCCGCGGCTGCGACATCTGCAAGCCGGCCCTCGCGAGCATCCTCTCGGTGCTCGTCGGAGCGCATGTGCTGGACGGCGAGAACGCCGCTCTGCAGGACACAAACGACCACGTGATGGCCAACATGCAGAAGGACGGAACCTACTCGGTGGTGCCGCGGATGCCGGGCGGCGAGGTCACCCCCGCGGGGCTGATCGCGATCGGGAACATCGCCGAGACATACGGGCTGTACACGAAGATCACCGGTGGGCAGCGGATCGACATGTTCGGCGCCCGGCTCGAGCAGCTGCCGCAGATCTGGCAGCGACTGGTCGACGCCGGGTTCGAGTCCGGACAGGCGTACGGCAAGGCGCTGCGCACGGTGAAGTCGTGCGTCGGCTCGACCTGGTGTCGGTACGGGGTGCTCGACGCCGTCGGCATGGCCGTGCGCCTCGAGCTGCGGTATCGCGGTCTGCGCGCGCCGCACAAGCTCAAGGTCGGTGTGTCGGGGTGCGCGCGCGAGTGCGCGGAGGCCCGTTCGAAGGACGTGGGTGTGATCGCCACCGAGACGGGCTGGAACATGTACGTCGGCGGCAACGGCGGGTTCTCGCCGCGGCACGCGGAGCTGCTCGCCGCCGACCTCGACGATGAGGGCCTCATCCGCGCGATCGACCGCTTCTTCATGTACTACATCCGCACGGCGGACCGCCTGCAGCGCACGGCGGGGTGGTGCGCCGAGCTCCACGGCGGGCTCGACGGCCTGCGCGAGGTGATCTTCGACGACAGCCTGGGCATCTGCGATGACCTCGACGCGGCCATGAGCGTGCACGTCGACCGCTATGAGGACGAGTGGGCGGCGACCCTGCGCGACCCGGTGAAGCTTCGGCGCTTCGAGTCCTTCGTGAACGCGACCGACACCCCTGACCCTTCTCTGGCCTATGTGCCCGAGCGCGGTCAGGTGCGGCCGGCGACGACGGAGGAACGATCGGACGCGTCCGTCCTCATCGCGGGCACGACTCTGGAGGTGCGGCGATGACGCTCGGAGTCGAGACCGGAACGCGGGTCCGCGTGTGCGCGCTCAACGACCTCGAGGTGGAGAGGGGCAGGGCGGCGCTGTTCGGCACGGTCCAGATCGCACTGTTCCTCCTCGCCGACGGCACGGTGCATGCGGTGTCGAACCTCGACCCCTACAGCGGCGCCCACGTGATGTCCCGCGGGATCGTGGGCACGCGGGGCGATGTGCCGACGCTGGCATCGCCGATGCACAAGCAGGTCTTCGACCTGCGCACGGGCGAATGCCTGGACACGCAGGGCAAGGCGCCGGCGGCATTGCGGGTGTGGGATGTCACCGTTCGCGAAGGTCAGATCGAGCTGAACATCGAGGAGACGCGATGACCGTGATGCTGGGAATCGACCTCGCCGGACGCGATGTGCTCATGGTGGGCGGTGGAGCCGTGGCCGCGCGCAGGCTCCGACGCTTCCTCGAAGAAGGAGCGTGCGTGCGGCTCGTCGCCCCCGCTCTGCACCCGGACACCGCGTTGCTGGTCGAGCGTTTCGGACTCGCCTGGCGTCCGGGTCGCTTCCGCGGATCGGATGTGACCGGCGCCTGGCTCGTGCACGCGGCCACGGGTGATGCTCGCGTCGACCGCGAAGTCGCAGAGCGGTGCGAGCGCAAGCGGATCCTGTGCATCAACGCGTCGGACGGTGCCCACGGGTCGACCAGGCTCACCGCACAGGCCGAGGTCGGCGACGTGACCGTCGCGGTGACCAGTACGGTCGGTGCGGATCCCCGTCGGTCCGTCGCCGTCCGGGATGCGATCGTCGACCTCGTGGGCGAAGGACGCCTGCCGCTCCGCCGGCGCCGTGCCGGTCGGAGCGGACGCGTCGACCTGGTCGGAGGCGGACCGGGGCCCGTGGACCTGATGACGGTGCGTGCCCGGCGCCTGATCGCCGAAGCGGACGTCGTCGTGACCGACCGGCTGGGACCCGGTGCCGAGATCGTCCGCGGGCTCGATCCCGACGTCGAGGTGATCGACGTGGGGAAGATCCCCGGTCGGCACCCGGTGCCGCAGGAGGAGATCAACCGGATCATCGTGGAGCGGGCAGCGAGCGGCCGGCGCGTCGTCCGGCTCAAGGGCGGGGATCCGTTCGTCTTCGGACGCGGCGGCGAGGAGATGCAGGCGTGCCTCGCGGCGGGTATCCCGGTCGAGATCACTCCGGGTGTCTCGAGCGCCATCGCCGTTCCCCAGGCTGCGGGAATCCCGGTCACGCATCGCGGCACGGCGGCGGCATTCCATGTCGTGAACGGTCAGGGCAGGATCGGCGAGGGCACGCTCGCGGCTCTGGCCGATGCGACGGTGACCACGGTCGTGCTGATGGGCGTGGCCGCCCTCGACCGTCTGGTGGCTGCGGCGCTCGCGCACGGCGTGCCGGCGGATCGGCCGATGGCGTTCGTCGAGAGCGGCCACACCGCTCAACAGCGCACGACGCGTACCACCCTCGGACGCGCTGTCGCCGACGCGCAGGTCGTCGGCCTCCGCAACCCTGCGGTGATCGTGATCGGAGAGGTCGCGGCCGAGACGTTGCTCCTCCCGTCCTCGGACTCCCTCGGGGCTGTTCTGGCGTGACGATCCGTGCTCCACTGACTCCGGTACTGGCCGGATGCACCATCGTCGTGGCCGCAGACAGGCGTTCCGGCGACCTCGTCTCGGCGCTCGAACGACGCGGCGGCCAGGTCTACCGTGCCCCGGCCCTGAGCATCATCCCCAATGAGGACGATGAGGTCCTCATCGCCCGCACCCGCGATCTCATCGCGGCCCCTCCCGACATCGTGATCGTGACGACCGGGGTGGGGTTCCGCGGGTGGATGGATGCCGCCCACGAGAACGATCTGGCCGAGGAGCTCACCGGCGCGCTGGCCGGCGCGCAGTTCATCGCACGAGGGCCCAAGGCGCACGGGGCGATCCAGCAGGCGGGATTCGTGGCCGATTGGGTGGCCGAGTCCGAGACCTCCGCGGAGGTGGGGGAGTACCTCGCCGCCGAAGGAGTGCTCGGGCGACGGATCGCGATCCAGCATCACGGCGCGGGCGCCGACGGGCTCGACACCCTCCTGTCGCGGCTCGGGGCGGACGTGGTCAGCATCACCGTGTATCGGTGGGGTCCGCCGCCGGACCCTCAGATCGTGCGCCGCTCCGTCGTGCAGGCGGGTGCCGGTGAAGTGGACGCCGTGCTCTTCACCTCCGCCCCCGGTGCCGCAGAGTGGGTCAAGACGGCCGTCCGCGCTGATGCGCTCGAATCGATCCGTCGCCGAGCCGCGTCCGGGCGCCTGCTGCTGGCCGCCGTCGGGCCGATCACGGCCGTCCCGCTCACGGATGCCGGGCTCAAGGCCACTCTGGCCGCGCGGGGGCGCCTCGGGTCTCTGGTGCGCTGCGTGGTCGACCACTACGCCTCGGGTGCCGCCCCGCATCTGCACACGGCTCTGGGCGCGATGGAGATGCGCAGCGGCGGTGTCCTGATCGATGGCGAGTTCATTCCGCTCTCCCGCGCCGGCGCGAGCATCCTGAGCGAGCTCTTCGACGCGGCTGGTCGCGTGCTCTCTCGGGAACAGCTGGGACTCGCATTGCCGCGAGGAGGCGAGAGCGCCCACGCCGTGGAGATGGCTGTGGCGCGGCTGCGCGAGGCGCTGGGCGGCGCTGCGGCGATCCAGACCATCGTCAAACGCGGCTACCGACTCACCGTGGAGGAACCCCGATGACCACTCTCGTCGCCTGCTCCCACGGCACGGATTCACCGGCCGGACGTCGCACGGTCGAAGAGATCGTCGACCTGGTGCGTGAGCGCATTCCGACCACGAGAGTCGTCCAGGCCTTCGTCGATGTGCAGGAGCCGGCGGTGTCGGAGGTCGTCGAACGGGAGCATCTCGACGATGACGTCGTCGTGGTGCCACTGCTGCTCTCGGTGGGGTTCCACACCGCGGTCGACATCGTGCGCGCCGTGAGTCCCTACGACGGGGTTCGGCAGGGGGCGCCTCTGGGCACCCACCCGCTGATCGCCGAGGTGCTGCGAGCGCGGCTGCGCACGGCGGTGCACGACCGCTGGCTTCCCGGCGATCACGTCGTGCTCGCGGCGGCCGGCTCCAGCAATCCTGCGGCGGTGGCCGATGTGACGACGGCGGCGGCGCACCTCGCCGACCTGATCCCGGTGCCGGTCACGATCGGGTACGCGTCGGCGATCGAGCCCCGCATCGCCGATGCCGTCACCATCGCGCGGCAGAACGGCGCATCCCGGGTGATTGCGGCGAGCCATGTCCTCGCGCCGGGGTACTTCGCCGGTCTCGTGGAGCGATCGGGAGCAGATCTCGTCTCCGCTCCGCTGGGGGCCGACCCGCGCATCGCCGAAGTGATCGTCGAGCGCTTCCGCTCCGCCTGATCCGGCGCAGGACGCGGAAGGGGCGGATGCCGAAGCATCCGCCCCTTCCGTGCGTCTTCGGTCAGACCCGCGACGGCTCTCGCTCCGCCGTGGTGTTGTCGATGCCCTGCACGGGCTCCTCCGCTGCGGTCGTCGCGACGGCCGCCACGCGCGACCGGCGCTCGGTTCGACGCGCCTCGCGGGCGGCCCGAACCTTCGGGCGGCCGTGCGTGTAGTAGATCGGCAGACCGACGAAGAGCAGGCCGCCGACGAGGTTGCCCACGACCGTCGGGATCTCGTTCCAGACGAGGTAGTCCCAGACGGTGAAGTCGGCGCCCATCAGAAGGCCGGAGGGGAACAGGAACATGTTCACGATCGAGTGCTCGAAGCCCATGTAGAAGAAGAGCATGATCGGCAGCCACATCGCGACGATCTTGCCGATGGTGCTGTCCGACACCATCGCGAGGACCACGCCGGTGGAGACCATCCAGTTGCACAGCACGCCGCGGATGAAGAGCGTCAGCATGCCGGCGGCACCGTGGTCCGCGTATCCGACCGTGCGCCCATGGCCGATCTCGCTGATCGCCTCGCCCACGGCGCTGGGGGCGGTCGAGAACCCGTAGGTGAAGTAGATGGCCATCAGGATCGCCACCAGGAAGGCGCCGCCGAAGTTGCCGAGGAAGACGAGCCCCCAGTTGCGCATCAGCGCTCCGAACGTGGCACCGGGACGACGATCGAGCACGGCGAGCGGTCCGAGCGTGAAGACGCCGGTGAGCAGGTCGTAGCCCAGCAGATAGAGCATCACGAAGCCGACCGGGAAGAGCACGGCGCCCAGGAGCGGCTGTCCGGTCTGGGTGGAGACGGTGACGGCGAAGGCGGCGGCGATCGTGAGCAGTGCCGCGCCCATGAAGGCGCGGATCAGAGTGTCGCGGGTGGACAGCTGCAGTTTGTACGCGCCGGCATCGACCATGCGCGTGGCGAGCTCGGCGGGCTTGATGTAGGACACAGGACCTCCACGGGGACGGGAGCACGGATGCTCGACTGACTCGAGCATGCGCGAGCCGCGTTTCCGGGGGCAGCACCGGAAGTTACGACTGTGGAGCGAATCCCTCACTTCCCGTTCATCGCCGTGTGAGATGACTGTCGTTATCCATCCGTGATGCGATCGTTCGCGGCGCGAAACACGTCGCGTGACATCCGGGAAACACGGGCCGAATAGCGTCGCGGTTACGGCACGATCGCCGCCGACAGGAGCTGCACCGATGAATCATCCACTCGTCACCGAGATCGTCGTGGTCGGTGCGGGGATGGCGGCGCAGCGTTTCGTCGAGCAGCTCGTGCAGCGGGCCGGCGATGACGTGCGCGTCACAGTGATCGGCGACGAGGGCCGCCGACCGTACGACCGCACGCGCCTACGGGAGCTGTTCCTCGGTGGCTCGGCTGACGATCTCCCGCTGCCGTTCGCAGCGTTCGAGGACTACCGGATCGAGGTAATTCTGGACGATCGTGTGCTGCACATCGACCGTCGGGCGCAGACGGTGCGGACCCGGTCGCGTCACGTGCATCGGTACGACGTGCTGGTGCTCGCCACCGGCGCGGCCGCGGGCCGGATCGCGGTGGAGGGTGCGGCACTTCCCGGCTGCTTCTCGTATCGCACCGTCGAGGATGCGGAGGCGCTGCGGGACTTCGTGGGCGCACGCGCGTCGGAGCTGGAGAGGGATCTGCGCGGGGTGGTCGTCGGCGGAGGCCCCATCGGACTCGAGGCTGCCGGTGCGCTGCAGGCGATCGGGGTCGACGCCACGGTGGTGCAGTACGCCGATCGGCTGATGGCGACGCAGCTCGACGGCACCGCGGGAAGCATCGTGAAACGTCATCTGCAGGCGCGGGGGATCGCAGTGCGCACCGGGACGCGCGTCACACGGCTCGACCCGGACGAATCCGGCGTCGTCACGGCGATCGAGTTCCAGGACGGCTCCTTCCAGCGTGTGGACGTCGTCGTGTTCACGGTCGGGCTGCGAGCGCGCGACGAGCTCGCCCGCAACGCCGGGATCGCGGTTCATCCCTACGGAGGCGTCATCATCGACGACGCCTGCCGGACCTCGGATCCGGCGGTGCTGGCCATCGGCGAGGTCGCCAGTCTCGACGGACGTCGTTTCGGTCTCGTCGCTCCGGCCCGCGACATGGCCGACGTGGCGGTGGGGCGCATCCTCGGCCAGGAAGCGAGTTTCTCCGGATTCGACGAATCCGCTGCGATCACGCTGGCCGGCGTCGATGTCGCGAGCTTCGGGGATGCGCTGGCTCGGACGCCGGACGCGGTCGACGTGCTCTACGCAGATCCCGTCGCCGGGGTCTATCGGAAGCTGGTGCTGGCGGGAGACGCGCACACGCTGCTCGGGGGAATCCTGGTCGGCGACGCCTCTGCCTACCCGGCGCTGCACACTCTGGTCGGCGCCCGCCTCGAAGCGGATCCGTCGTCGTACGTGCTGCCGAGTCGCGGTTAGCGGTTTCCGCCGGCCCGGGTGCTACTCGGCCGGGGCCTCCGAGGGGACCGGTGCCGGGCTCTCCGACGGTGCGTCGGTCGGAGCCGTCGTCGGCGAGTCGGTCGGCGTGGTCGTCGGCTCGACGCTGGGCGTCGGTGTGGGTTTCGGTGCCGTCACCTGCGCGTGCACGACCTGGCTGCCGATCGCGGCGACGACGATGAGGCTGCCGACGATCGCGGCGATCGTGTTGTCGCGGACGCGGCGGCGGATCTGCCCCTCGTGCCACTGGGTGCGCGCGGTGTGCAGTCGCGCGCGCTCTGCGGCGGTGCGTGACTGTGCGTTCTTGGAACCGCGTGCGGCCATGCCTGGATCTCCTGTTCCGACACCGGTGCGCGGCATCGCTGAGAGCCTACCGGGGCGAGCGCGCCCGCCCGAAGTGTCAGGGGCCGCCGGTAGCCTGGAGGGATGACCTCCCCTGCCGCGCTGCTCTCCGGGCAGACGCCTCTCGCCGTGCGCATGCGCCCGATCTCGCTCGATGAGGTCGCGGGCCAGCGGCATCTGCTGCGTGCAGGGTCTCCCATCGTCGCCCTCGCCGATCCGGATGCGGCATCGCCGGGTGCGGTGTCGATCATCCTGTGGGGTCCGCCGGGCACCGGGAAGACCACCCTCGCGCAGGCGATCGCCCGCTCGTCGGGTCGACGCTTCGTCGAACTGTCCGCCATCACGGCGGGCGTCAAGGATGTGCGCGAGGTGATGCAGGAGGCGATCACGCAGCGAGACCTCTACGGCCAGACGACGATTCTCTTCCTCGATGAGATCCACCGGTTCACGAAGGCGCAGCAGGATGCCCTGCTGCCCGGCGTCGAGAACGGGTGGGTGATCCTGATCGCCGCGACCACCGAGAACCCGTCGTTCTCCGTGATCTCTCCGCTGCTGTCGCGTTCGCTGCTGCTCACGCTGCAGCCGCTCACCGACGACGACATCGGCGTGCTCGTGGATCGCGCCGTCGTCGATGCGCGGGGGCTGAACGGTGCCGTCGCCCTGAGTGCCGAGGCGCGGGCTGCGCTGATCCGCCTCGCTTCGGGAGACGCCAGACGCGCGCTCACCGGTCTCGAGGCCGGCGCTGCGGTCGCCCGCTCACACGCTTCCGCTGCGGTGGATCAGCCGGACGAGGCCGCGGAAGACGATTCAGACGATACGGCGACGGTGCCCGAAGTCTCGGCCGACGACGTCGCCCAGGCGGTCGACAAGGCACTGCTGCGCTACGACCGTCAGGGCGACGAGCACTACGACGTCATCAGTGCGTTCATCAAGTCGATCAGGGGCTCCGACCCCGATGCCGCGCTGCACTACCTCGCGCGAATGATCGAGGCGGGGGAGGACCCGCGGTTCATCGCGCGACGCCTGGTGATCTCGGCGTCGGAAGACGTCGGTCTCGCCGATCCTCAGGCCCTCATCATCGCGGTCGCCGCCGCCGATGCCGTCGCGTTCATCGGCATGCCAGAGGGGCGCATCCCGCTCGCCGAGGCGACCGTCTATCTCGCGACCACCGCGAAATCCAACGCCGCCTACGTCGGGATCGACGCCGCGATCGCCGACATCCGCTCCGGCGGCTTCGGACGTGTGCCACTGCACCTGCGCGACGCGCACTATCCGGGGGCCAAACGCCTCGGGCACGGCCGCGGTTACGTCTACTCCCACGACAGCGAGTACGGCGTCGTGCCGCAGCAATACCTGCCGGACGAGCTCGACGGCAAGCACTACTACGAGCCGAAGAATCTGGGTGCCGAGCGCGACATCGGTTCGCGACTGGAGCGCATCCGCCGCATCCTCGGCGACCGGTGACCCGCGCGATCGGGCGCGGATCCTCGATCTGTTAGACTTGAGCGGCTCGAAACCGTGTTTTCGGGCATCTCCTCGTTCACACCACACCTTGCTGGCGCCCCGGCGTGCGCTCCAAGGCAGAACGCGGACGATACGTCCGTGAGTCGTGAAAGTCGCGACCACGTCATCGGAAGGACAACTTCGTGACCACGAAGTCCCAGGACCGCCGCAAGGTGCGTCTGAGCCGTGCCCTCGGCATCCCGCTCACCCCGAAGGCCGCCCGCTACCTCGAGAAGCGTCCCTACGCTCCGGGTGAGCACGGCCGCACCAAGCGCAAGGCAGACAGCGACTACGCCGTCCGTCTGCGTGAGAAGCAGCGTCTGCGCGAGCAGTACGGCATCCGCGAGAAGCAGATGCGCAACACGTTCAACGAGGCCCGTCGTCACGACGGTCTGACCGGTGAGAACCTGGTCGAGCTCCTCGAGATGCGTCTCGACGCACTCGTGGTGCGGTCGGGCTTCGCCCGCACCACCGCACAGGCTCGCCAGCTCGTCGTGCACCGTCACATCCTCGTCGACGGCCAGCTCGTCGACCGCCCATCGTTCCGCGTGAAGCCGGGTCAGCTCATCCACGTCAAGCCCAAGAGCGAGGGCACCGAGCCCTTCCAGGTGGCAGCAGCCGGCGGTCACGCCGAGGTCCTGCCCCCCGTTCCCGGCTACCTCGAGGTCGAGCTCGACAAGCTCCAGTCGCGTCTGGTTCGCCGTCCGAAGCGCGCCGAGGTCCCCGTGACCTGCGAAGTGCAGCTCGTCGTCGAGTACTACGCGGCTCGCTGAGCATCGCTCACGCTGCTCTCTGAGAGCATCAACGCAAGAGGCGTCGGGGTGACCCGACGCCTCTTGTCGTTTCGGCATACGATGGTGACACCGCGCCTTCGCGGGTCAAGGGCAAGGATGACGACATGAAGAGCTTGCAGTGGTTCCTGATCGGTGTGATCGGCGGCTTCGTCGCGGCTCACTTCATGAACAAGGACCCGCGCGGTCACGACATCCTCGCCGAGGTCGACGCCCGCATCAACGGCTTCACAGCGATCATCGGCGACGCCTACCGCGAGCAGGAGGCACGGCTCACGGAGCCGGGCAAGAACTGAACCACCGCAGCAGCGCTCCGGCGCGGCATCTTCACGCAAGGACACCCGGCACTCTATGAAAACTGCGGAGATCGCGCAGCGTTACCTCGACTTCTTCGAGAAGAACGACCACCTCATCGTCCCCTCGGCCTCCCTGGTCAGCGACGACCCGTCGCTGCTGTTCACGGTCGCCGGCATGGTGCCGATGATCCCGTATCTCACGGGCGTCGTTCCTGCGCCTCACCCGCGTATCGCCGACGTGCAGAAGTGCATCCGCACGAACGACATCGAAGAGGTCGGCCGGACCGCGCGTCACGGCACGTTCTTCCAGATGCTCGGCAACTGGTCGTTCGGCGACTACTTCAAGGAAGGCGCGATCCGCTACGCCTGGGAGCTGCTGACGAGTTCCGAGTCCGACGGCGGTCTCGGCTTCGACGAGAAGGACCTCTGGGTGACCGTCTACGAGACCGATGACGAGGCCGAGGCCATCTGGCGCGACATCATCGGACTGAAGCCCGAGCGCATCCAGCGACTGGGGCGAGCGGACAACTACTGGAACACCGGACAGCCCGGTCCTGGCGGCCCCGACTCCGAGATCTTCTTCGATCGCGGCCCGGCATACGGCAAGGACGGCGGCCCCGCCGTCGACGACTCGCGGTTCCTGGAGATCTGGAACCTCGTGTTCATGCAGGACTTCATCGAGAACATCCGCGGTAAGACCGAGTTCGACATCGTCGGTGAGCTGCCGATGAAGAACATCGACACCGGCATGGGACTCGAGCGCGTCGCCTTCCTCAAGCAGGGCGTCGAGAACATGTACGAGTCGGATCAGGTGCGTCCGGTGCTGGACCGCGCCGTCGAGCTCTCGGGGCGCCCCTACGGTGTGCAGCACGAAGACGACGTGCGCTTCCGCGTCGTCGCCGACCACGTGCGCTCCTCGCTCATGCTCCTCTCCGACGGAGTGCGTCCGTCCAATGAGGGGCGCGGGTACATCCTCCGCCGCCTCATGCGCCGTACTGTCCGCTCCATGCGTCTGCTCGGCGTCGACGAGCCGGTGTTCCCCGAGCTGTTCGCCGCATCGCGCGACGTCATGAAGACCACGTACCCCGAGCTCGAGACCGACTGGTCCGTGCTCTCCGCGTCGGCATTCGCCGAAGAGGAGACCTTCCGCCGCACCCTCGTCGCTGGTTCGACGATCCTCGACCTCGCGCTGGACGAGACGAAGAAGGGCGGCGGGAAGACCCTCAGCGGCCCCGAGGCGTTCCTGCTGCACGACACCTACGGCTTCCCGATCGACCTCACGCTCGAGGTCGCCGAAGAGGCGGGGCTCGAGGTCGACCGCACAGCGTTCGACACTCTCATGCAGGAGCAGCGTCAGCGCGCCAAGGACGACGCCCGCAATCGCAAGCGTCAGCTCGCTGACGTCTCGGTCTACCGCGACCTGCGCGCCCTGGGCGAGACCGGCTTCGACGGGTACACGGCCCTCGAGGTCGAGTCCCGTGTGATCGGGCTCCTCGTCGACGGGGTCCCGGTGCGCAGCGCCGCCGAAGGGCAGATCGCCGAGGTCGTGCTCAGCGAGACCACGCTGTATGCCGAGTCGGGCGGTCAGGTCGCCGACAAGGGCACCATCGTCGGTCCGGGCTATGAGCTCGAGGTCCTCGACGTGCAGAAGCCCGTTCCCGGGCTCATCAGCCACACCGTCGAGGTCGCCCGCGGAAGTGTCGCGGTCGACGACGTCGCGACGACCGTCGTCGACGCCGCCAACCGTCGCGCGGCACGGCAGGCGCACTCGGCCACGCACCTCGTGCACGCCGCTCTCCGCGACACGCTCGGACCGACTGCCACGCAGGCGGGGTCGTTGAACCGCGCCGGCTACATGCGGTTCGACTTCTCGTGGTCGCAGGCGCTCTCCGCCGACACCCGCAGTGAGATCGAGGAGATCACGAACCGCGCGGTGCAGGACGCCCTCGAGGTGACCACGCGCATCGTCTCCCTCGACGAGGCGAAGGAAGCCGGCGCCATGGCGCTGTTCGGCGAGAAGTACGGCGATGTCGTGCGCATGGTCGACATCGGCGGCCCCTGGTCGCGCGAGCTGTGCGCCGGAACGCACGTGGGCACGAGTGCCGAGATCGGACTGGTCAGCCTGGTCGGAGAATCGTCCGTCGGCGCGTCCAACCGTCGCATCGAGGCCCTCGTGGGTGCTGATGCCTTCCGCGAGCTCGCGGCCGAGCGGGCCATCGTCTCCCAGCTCACCAGCTCGCTGAAGACGCCCCGTGAGCAGCTGCCCGAGCGCATCGCCGATCTCACCGCGAGTCTGAAGGCGGCGGAGAAGCGCATCGCCCAGTTCGAATCCAAGGAGCGGGCGGGGCAGATCCCGGCCATCGTCGAGGCGGCGAAACGCGTCGGATCCTTCCGACTGGCGGCGCAGAACCTCGGCGACGTCGCTTCCGCGGATGATGTGCGCGACCTCGTCAACGGGGTTCGCGATCGCCTCGGCTCCGATGCCGCTGTCGTCGCCCTCGGCGCGGTCGTCAACGGTCGCCCGGTCGTGGTCGTCGCGACGAACGACGCCGCTCGGTCCGCCGGCGCGAAGGCGGGGGCACTGGCGAAGCGTGCCGCAGGTGTGCTCGGCGGCGGTGGCGGCGGACGCGATGACGTCGCCCAGGGCGGAGGCGCGGATGCGTCGGCTCTTCCCGCGGCGCTCGACGCCATCTCACAGGAGCTGCACGTCGCGTGAGCGGCTTCCGCCGCGGTGTGCGGCTCGGCATCGACGTGGGTCGGGCGAGGGTCGGCGTCGCCCGCTGCGACCCCGACGGCATGCTCGCCGTGCCGGTCGAGACGGTGGCTCGTGATGAGGCGTCGATCGACCGGCTCATCCAGCTGGCGGGGGAGTACGAGCCCTTGGAGTTCGTGGTGGGACTTCCGGTGAACATGCAGGGCACCGACACGCCGTCGACCACCGATGCACGGGAGTTCGCGGCCGCTCTCCAGCGGCGCAGCGGCATCGTCGTGCGGCTCGTGGACGAGCGGCTGAGCACCGTTTCCGCGCACGCCGCCCTGCGCAGTTCCGGGAGATCTCAGAAGAAGTCTCGTAGCATTGTGGATCAGGTCGCCGCCGTGGTGCTTCTGCAGCAGGCGATCGACATGGAGAAGAGCACCGGAAACCCGGCCGGTGCCGCCATCTCGCCCGACGAGGAGCACGCCTGACGATGTCCGAACGCGACAGCGGAACGCCGCGGCACGACGCCGACTCCCGCCTGGGGGAACTGTTCGAGAACCTTCCCGAGCCGACCACGCAGATTCCCACGGTCGACAACAGCGCGCCCGCTCCGGGGTCGCGTCGTGCAGCCCGTGAGGCCGCATCCGGGGATGGCGCGGCCGCTCCCGGGACGGGCGCATCAGGCATCCCCGTCCCGCCATCGACCGTTCCGGTGCGCGCTTCCGCCGACGAGGTGGTCGCTTCCGGCGGCGAAGCTCCGTCGCCGATCCCGGTGCGTGCGTCCGCCGACGCTGCCGACACACCGACGCGGGCCGTCCCCGTGGTCACACCGCCGTCGGCGACCGCCGCACCCGAACCGGTGATCGGCGGAGGTCTCGACGACCTCTTCGCCCCGCACGACGATCACGTCGACGCGAAGCCGAAGAAGAAACGCCGCAAGGGATGCCTGATCGCGCTGATCATCGTCCTCGCGATCATCGGCGGGCTCGCTGGAGCGGGCGTCTGGGTGGCGAACACCTACGGTGACAAGATCAGCGAGGCGATGGGCTGGGGCGAGCCGAAGGATTGGGAACCCGGGCAGGCGAGTGGCGAAGCCCTGGTCACGATCAAGGACGGCGACACCGGCGGTCCGGTCTCCGTCGCCCTCCATGAAGCGGGCGTCACGAAGACCGAGGATGTGTTCTACGACTACCTGGTGGACGAGGGCCTCAACCCGACGTTCTACCCCGGGGTCTACCGCCTGCAGGAGAAGATGACGGCCGAGGCTGCCCTCGCCGCTCTCGAGGACGAGGCCAACAAGCTCGAGAACACGGTGTCGGTCGGCGAGGGCGCCACGATCGTCTCGTCACTGCCCGGCATGGCGGAGACGCTCGGTCTTCCGCTCGCCGATTTCGAGGCCGTGGTGAAGGACCCGGCGCAATACGGAGTCGACGCCCGGAGCCTCGAGGGCTGGCTGTTCCCTGCCGTCTACACGTTCGATCCCGAGGTCACCCCGACGCAGGTCATCCAGCGGATGGTCGACCGCACCCGCCAAGCGCTCGATGAGGCCGGAGTGCCACCCGAAGACGCACAGCGCGTGCTGACGATCGCCTCCATCATTCAGCGCGAAGGCAGGCTGGACGACTTCCCGAAGGTGTCGAGAGTGATCCAGAACCGTCTGGACATCGACATGCTGCTGCAGATGGATTCGACGGCCCAGTACGGCTACGGATCGCTGCACGAGGGTGTCGTGTCGAGCTCCAAGGAGGCGCTCGAGAGCGACAACGAGTGGAACACCTATAAGCGCGAGGGACTCCCCGCGACCCCGATCGCGAGCCCGAGCGATGCTGCCATCGATGCGGCGATGCATCCGGTGGACGGCCCCTGGCTTTACTTCGTCACGATCAATCTGGACACCGGAGAGACGCAGTTCTCGGAGACGATGTCCGAGCACGAGCAGGGGATCGAGAAGTGGCGCGAATGGTGCCGGGCGAACCCCGACGCTGGTTGCTGAGACGGTGACCGGTACCCGCCTGGCGGTCTGGGGAGACCCGATCGCGCACTCCAAGTCGCCCGACCTGCACGCCGCGGCCTACCGGGTGCTCGGCGTGGACTGGGAATACGGACGCCGTCAGGTCGCGTCCGACGCGTTCCCGGGCGCTCTCGCGGGACTCGACGACTCCTGGCGTGGTCTCTCGCTGACCATGCCGTTGAAGGAGGCGGCGTTCCGCGCGGCGGCGACGCGCGACGCCCACGCCGAGCTCACCGGCGCCGTCAACACGCTGCTGCTCGGGGAGTCGCCGGCGGGCTACAACACCGATGTCGGCGGGATCGTCGACGCGCTGGCCGAGGCGGGCGTCACCGAAGCAGGAACGGTGCGCATCCTCGGAGCCGGCGCCACGGCGGCCTCTGCCCTCGTCGCGGCATCCGAGATCGGTGCGAGCCGGGTGTTCGTGCATGCCCGTCGACCCGAACGGGCGTCGAGCCTCGTGGCTCTCGGCGCGCGCATCGATGTCGCGGTGGAGGCGCAGCCGCTCGATGCGAAGCCCTCGCGCGCCGATCTCACGATCGCGACTCTGCCCAGTGGGACCACGCTCCCCGCCCACATCTCGACAGCACTGGCCGAGAGCGGGGGAGCGCTGTTCGATGCCGCATACGCCCCGTGGCCCTCGGCTCTCGCGGCGAGCTGGGGCGACGGGGCCGTGATCTCGGGACTCGGCATGCTGCTGCATCAGGCCGTGCGTCAGATCCGGATCTTCCATCACGGCGATCCCGCGATCGCGCTCCGGGACGAGGGTTCGGTCATCGCCGCCATGCGCGCGGCACTCTGACGCGCTCGCACGACGAAACGCGGCGCAGCGGGGGTCCGAACCCGTGGGAGACTGGAGCAATGCTCCGCGTGCTCACGGCCGGCGAATCCCACGGCCCAGAACTCATCGCCGTCATGGAGGGTCTGCCCTCCGGCGTCCCTGTCTCCTCCGAGGCCATCCAGGCCGATCTCGCCCGCCGCAAGCTGGGCTATGGCCGCGGCTCCCGCATGAAGTTCGAGCAGGACGAGCTGACCATCTCGGGCGGCGTCCGACACGGCAAGAGCCTGGGAAGCCCGATCGCCCTGCGTATCGGCAACACCGAGTGGCCGAAGTGGATCGAGGTCATGAACCCCGAGCCCGTCGAGCTCACCGACAAGTCCCGCGGTCGCAGCGCTCCGCTGACGCGTCCGCGTCCGGGGCATGCCGACCTCGTGGGCATGCAGAAGTACGACTTCGACGAGGCGCGTCCTATCCTCGAGCGCGCGAGCGCGCGTGAGACGGCCGCGCGCGTCGCGCTCGGCGCCATCGCCCGTTCGTTCCTCGGCGAGCTCGGCATCCGTCTGGTCAGCCACACGCTCTCGATCGGGCCGGTGCAGGTTCCCCCGGGGTCTGTTCTTCCCACCCCTGACGACGTGGACGCCCTGGATGCCGATCCGCTCCGCTGCTTCGACGCCGCGACGTCGGCGCTCATGGTCGCCGAGGTCGACGATGCGAAGAAGGACGGCGATACGCTCGGCGGCATCGTCGAGGTGCTGGCATACGGCCTCCCGCCCGGGCTGGGTTCGCACGTGCACTGGGACCGCCGTCTGGATGCCCGGCTCGCGCAGGCTCTGATGAGTATCCAGGCGATCAAGGGCGTCGAGGTCGGCGACGGTTTCGAGACCACTCGGCGCCGAGGATCCGCGGCGCATGACGAGCTGTTCGCCACGGCGGACGGCATCACCCGCGGCTCCGACCGCGCCGGCGGCACCGAGGGCGGCATGTCCACCGGAACCGTGCTGCGCGTCCGCGCCGGGATGAAGCCGATCGCCACGGTGCCGCACGCGCTGCGCACCATCGACATCGCGACCGGTGACGATGCGACCGCTCACCACCAGCGCTCCGACGTGTGCGCCGTCCCCGCTGCGGGTGTGGTCGCCGAGGCCATGGTCGCGGTCGAGCTCGCGAACGCCGTGCTGGAGAAGTTCGGCGGCGACAGCATCCGCGAGACCCGGCGCAACCTCGACGGGTACCTCGAGGGCATCCCGGCGGAGCTGCGCACGACGCCCGCGTCCGAAGCAGCGCTCATCGCGCATGACGAGCGAGGCTGACCCTCTGACGCTGGTGCTGGTCGGCCCGATGGCCGCCGGCAAGACCAGTGTCGGTCGGCGCGTCGCGCGTCGACTGGGAGTAGCTTTCGTCGACACAGACAAGCGCATCGTCGCGGCTCACGGGCCGATCCCCGACATCTTCGCCGAGCACGGAGAGCCGCACTTCCGCGAGCTCGAGCGTGCGGCCGTGGCCGAGGCCCTGTCCGAAGGCGGTGTGATCTCCCTGGGCGGCGGAGCGGTGACGCAGGCGGACACGCGTGATCTGCTGAAGGATCAGCCGGTCGTCTTCCTGACCGTGAGCGCTGACGCGGTGGCCGGAAGGATCCGCGGCAGCAATCGTCCACTGCTTGCGGGTGAGGAGGATCCGGTGGAGCGCTGGACAAAGATCTTCGAGGAGCGCCGGAGGTGGTACGCCGAGGTCGCCTCGGCGACCTTCGACACCTCACGTCGTCCGATGCAGAAGATCGCGGACGACATCGTGGCATGGAGGAGAGAGCAGCGATGAGCACGACGACCATCAGCGTCACCGGGAATGACGCCTACGACATCACGATCGGGCGAGGAATCCTCGACCAGGTCTCCGCCGCCCTCGCGCCGGGTGTGCGCAAGATCCTGGTCGTGCACCCGCCGACGCTCGCAGCGCGTGCGGCCGAGCTGCGCGACCGGCTCCTCGCCGACACGGCGGACGGGCCCCGCGACGTTCTTCTCGCGGAGATCCCGGACGCGGAGCAGGGCAAGCGCATCGAGGTCGCCGCGTTCTGCTGGCAGGTGATGGGGCAGGCCGACTTCACCCGCAGCGACGCCGTCGTGGGCTACGGCGGCGGTGCCGTGACCGACCTCGCCGGGTTCGTCGCGGCGACCTGGCTGCGCGGTGTGCAGCTGGTCCAGGTGCCGACCACCGTCCTCGGGCTGGTCGATGCCGCGGTCGGCGGGAAGACCGGGGTCAACACGGCCGAGGGGAAGAATCTCGTCGGCGCGTTCTGGGCGCCCAGCGCAGTGATCGGCGACCTCGACGAGCTCGCCAGCCTGAGCCCGAACGAGGCGACGGCGGGGTACGCCGAGGTCGTGAAGGCGGGGTTCATCTGGGCGCCGGAGATCCTCGACATCGTCGAAGCCGACCCCGTACGCGCCGTCGACACGACGACCGAGGAGTTCCGTCGAACGATCGAACTCGCGATCGACATGAAGGCGAAGGTCGTCTCGGACGACTTCCGCGAGGCAGGGCTGCGCGAGATCCTCAACTACGGCCACACGCTCGGGCACGCGATCGAGCATGCCGAGCGCTACCGCTGGAGGCATGGGGCCGCGATCTCGGTGGGCATGCTGTACGCCGCGGAGCTCTCCCGCCTCGCGGGCCGACTCTCCGACGCCGCGGCCGAGCGCCACCGCACCATCCTCGAGTCCCTGGGGCTTCCCACGTCGTACCGCGCCGGAGCGTGGCCGCAGCTGCTCGCCACGATGCAGCGCGACAAGAAGAGCCGCGGCGGCATGCTCCGCTTCATCCTGCTCGACGACATCGCGAAGCCGACCGTGCTGCAGGCCCCCGACGAATCGCTGATGTTCGCCGCCTACCAGGAGGTGGGTGCGTGAGCCGCCGCATCCTCCTGGTCAACGGACCGAACCTGAATCTGCTGGGCACGCGCGAACCCGAGGTCTACGGCACGGCGACGCTCACCGACGTGGAGCGGATCACCGCCGCTGCCGCCTCGGAGTTCGACTTCGAGGTGCGCGCGGTGCAGAGCAACCACGAGGGCGTCCTGATTGACGCCATCCATGCCGCGCGGGAGGACTGCGCGGCCATCGTGATCAACCCCGGCGGACTCACGCACACGTCCGTGGTGCTGCGGGACGCTCTGACCGGCGTCTCGCTGCCGTTTGCCGAGGTGCACATCTCCGACGTCTACGCTCGCGAGGAGTTCCGCCACCACTCCTATCTGCACGATGTCGCGGCGGTGCGCGTCATCGGCCGGGGTGTCGACGGATACGCCGACGCTGTCCGCGAACTGGTCGCGCACCTCTGACCGAAGGGCCCTCAGCGCGCCAGCGGGGTCCAGACGATCATCACGCAGATCACCATTCCGACGAGTGCGATCAGCGCCATCGTCAGGAAGCAGCCTGCCAGCGCGCGCAGCCGGGGCGGTCCCTCACGCACCGTCCACCGGATCACCAGCATCGCGAGGAGAAGTCCGATCACGAGCGTCGCGGTCACCAGGGCGACGGAAGCCGCTCGACCCGCGTCCAGCACGATCGCCACCAGGGGCACGAGACTCATGACGGCGAACAGCGCTGCGACGACGAGCCAGACCGTTCCGGAGGATGTGCGCAGCGCCGGCTGACTGGCCACCAGCGTCGGATCCCATCCGGCGTCCGGACGTCCGCTCCGTCTGCGCGCTGCTCTTCCGGGCATGAGCGGCCCTCCTTTCGCCTCCAGGTTGAGCGTCGCGCGCGTGCGAGTCAACGGGGGTGCGCGGGCCGGAGCTGCGGGCGTATGTTCGGGTGCGACGGGCCGATTCGCCGCCCGCCTCCACTCGCGCACGGTGGACCGTACGACAGGCAGAGTGCGGGGGTCATGCCGGTCATCCCTTAGACTCGACTGTCGGCCTCGTCCGAACCCGCAGACACACGAACGGAACTCGCAGCGCATGGCATCTACCGCAGACATCAAGAACGGCGTCGTCCTCAGCATCGACGGGCAGCTCTGGAGCGTCATCGAGTTCCAGCACGTCAAGCCCGGCAAGGGTGGCGCGTTCGTGCGTACCAAGCTGAAGAACGTCGTGTCCGGCAAGGTCGTCGACCGTACGTACAACGCGGGCGCGAAGATCGAGATCGAGAACGTCGACCGCCGCGACTACACGTACCTGTACACCGATGGTGACGGCTACGTCTTCATGGACCAGACCGACTTCGACCAGATCACGGTCGGCGCGGCGACGGTCGGCGACGCGAAGAACTTCCTGCTCGAGAACCAGGCCGTGACCATCGCCCTGAACAACGGCAACCCGCTGTACATCGACCTTCCGGCGTCCGTGATCCTCGAGATCACCTACACCGAGCCGGGCCTGCAGGGCGACCGCTCGTCGGCCGGCACCAAGCCCGCGACGCTCGAGACCGGCTACGAGATCCAGGTGCCGCTGTTCGTCGAGACCGGCACCAAGGTCAAGGTCGACACCCGCACGGGTGACTACCTCGGCCGCGAGAAGTAAGGCGTGAGCGCCCGGACGAAGGCGCGCAAGCGCGCTCTCGACATCCTGTTCTCCGCCGATGTGCGCGGGGACGACCTCGCGGTGACCCTGGCCGCCGAGGCGAAGCGCGCGGCGAGCGAGCCGGCCCGCGAGGCCTCCTGGCTCTATGCGCGCGAGATCGTCGACGGCATCATCGACCAGCGCGATGAGATCGACGAGCAGATCACGACCCACAGCCGCGACTGGAAGCTCGAGCGGATGCCCGCGGTAGACCGCGCGCTGCTCCGCATCGCCGTGTGGGAGGTCCTCTACAACGACGAGGTGCCGACGGCCGTCGCGATCGATGAGGCCGTTGAGCTCGCGAAGGAGTTCTCGACCGACGACTCCGGCGCGTTCGTGCACGGCGTCCTGGCGCGGGTGGCCCGCTCGGCCTGACCTGCCCCGCGCGAGGCACTGTCGGTGGTGCCGGAGAGGATGGGGGCATGTCCCTGGCGTCCGATCCGTCCCGCTCCGATGGGTCATCATCGGCGGACTGGCGGTCGATCCTCGGTTCGCCGCGGGACGACGCCGAGACTCCGCTCGCACTCGGTGTCGAACTGCGACTGCGTGACGGCCGAGGAGCGAACCCGTGGGCGTCCCGTCCGCAGCGCACGGCGACCGCGCGCGATGTGGCAAAGCGCACCGGTGAGCTCCTGCTCGGAATCCGACCGCTCGAGAAGAGCGCGGCGACCGGGGCCTGGGTGCAGGGCACCGCGACGTGGGACGCGGTTCGCCGCTCGCCCACGCAGTACGGTCGCGATCGGTCGCGGTGGTTCGCCGACCTGCTCAGCATCGCGCGCGACACGCTCCTCTCCGGCACTGCCGGCGACTGGCTGGTGGCCGACCTGATCGAGTCCGGCCTGCTATGGGGGCACCTTCGCGCTGCGGCCGCCGTCGGCATCCCCCTCGTCGCCACCCAGAAGAGCACGACCGTCGTACTCGCGGAGCACGCGTCGATCGGTGCGACCGTCGGACGCGGCGACGGCGGACTCATCGTGCAGCCGGCTGTCACGATCGACGGCCGCGAGGTGGAACCCTCCGCCGTGCGGCCCATCGGGCACAGCGGGGTGTACGAGGTCGCGCAACGCGGGACGACGCTCCGCGTGACGCTGGCGGAGGTGCCGATCAGCCAACCCGTCCACGCTCTGCTCGGCGCCGGAGACGGCCTCGAGGTGCCCGCTCGCGACGAGGCGGCGTTCTTCCGTGACGCCTATCCGCTGCTGGCGCGTCGCATCGATGTCCGCCCGGTCGGCCGGATCGAGCTGCCGCCGCTTCCCGCACCGCGCGCGGTGCTGGCCCTGTCTTTCCAGCGGGGCGACACCGTCAAGTACACGTTCGAGTGGGACTACCGCGGGTTCGGACTGGTTCCCTTCGCGCCGAGTGTCGATGCGGTGCGCGACATCCCCGGTGAGCAGGCCATCCTGGCGGCCCTCCAGGGCGTGTGGACGGAACGGCTGGGGGAGGACCTCGCACCGACGGGCGCGTTCCACGACGTCGCGGCCGCGGAGTTCGTCAGCCGTGTGGTGCCGGCACTGGAGGCCGAGGGCGTCACGGTGACCGTGACGGGTCGAAGCAAGAGCTATCACGAGCTCACGGGCGAGCCGGAGATCACGGTCACCACCGTCGAGAGCACCGACCCCGACTGGTTCGATCTCGGCATCCTGGTGAAGATCGACGGTCGGACGATCCCGTTCGGTCCGCTCTTCACGGCGTTGAGCACGGGGAAGAGGAAGCTCCTCCTCTCCGATGGTGGCTACTTCTCGCTGAGTCACCGCGCGCTGGATCGTCTCCGTGAGCTGATCGACGAGGCCGGCGAGCTCGAGGAGTGGGAGACCGGTCCCCGCATCAGCCGGCACCAGACCGACCTCTGGGAGGAGTTCGAAGATCTCGCCGACGAGGCTCTTCCCGCCGTGACGTGGCGGGCGACGGCCGACGGCCTGCGTCGGGCGAGCTCGGTACCGGCTGTGGCGGTGCCGCAGGGGATCACGGCCGAACTCCGCCCGTATCAGAAGGAGGGACTGGACTGGCTCGCCTTCCTGTGGGCTCATCGGCTGGGCGGCATACTCGCCGACGATATGGGCCTCGGCAAGACGCTGCAGCTGCTGGCACTCATCATGCACGCGCGCGAAGCGGGGGAGCGGCGACCGTTCCTCGTCGTCGTTCCGACGTCTGTCCTCGCGACCTGGCGCGGTGAGGCCGCGCGATTCGCGCCGACGCTGCGCGTGCTGGTCAGGGCGAGCACGCAGGGTCCGGCGCTGACCGACTCGCTGCACGACATCGACCTGGTGATCACGACCTATGCGGTCGCACGACTCGACGAAGATGTGTACGCCGGTGTCGAATGGGCCGGTCTCGTCCTCGACGAAGCACAGTTCGTCAAGAACCCGGAGACCAAGCTGCACCGTGCGGTCGCGACCTTCCGCGCCGACGTCACCTTCGCGGTCACCGGAACCCCGATGGAGAACAGTCTGAGCGAGTTGTGGGCGCTGCTCAAGCTGACGGCGCCCGGGCTCTTCGCCTCGGCCCGGAAGTTCCGCGAGGACTACATCCAGCCGATCGAGCAGGGCAAGGTTCCCGAGAACGAGGAGGGTGGGGAGTATCGCCAGCGCCGCCTCGAGCGGCTGCGCCGTCGCATCCGTCCACTCCTGCTGCGGCGCACCAAAGAGCTCGTCGCGCCGGAGTTGCCGGCGAAACAGGAGCAGATCCTCGAAGTCGAGCTGAGCTCCTCCCACCGGGCGCTCTACGAGGTCGTCCTTCAGCGCGAGCGGCAGAAGGTGCTGGGGCTGCTGGAAGACCTGGATCGCAACCGCTTCATCGTGTTCCGCTCCCTGACCCTCATGCGCATGCTCAGCCTCGCTCCCGGATTGATCGATCCGGAAGACGCCAAGATCGGCTCCCGCAAGCTCGACGTGCTCCTCGAGCGGGTGGTCGAGCTGCAGGCCGAGGGCCACCGGGCGCTCGTGTTCAGCCAGTTCACCTCATTTCTGGATATGGCTGCGGCGCGCCTCGATGCCGCAGGCATCCCGTATGCGCATCTCGACGGTTCGACGCGTCACCGTCAGAAGGTGGTCGACGGCTTCACATCGGGGGAGCAGCCGGTGTTCCTGATCAGCCTGAAGGCCGGCGGATTCGGACTCACCCTCACCGAGGCCGACTACGTTTTCCTGCTCGACCCGTGGTGGAACCCGGCTGCCGAGGCGCAGGCCGTCGACCGCACGCATCGCATCGGTCAGGACAGTCAGGTGTTCGTCTACCGCATGATCGCCACGGGCACGATCGAGGAGAAGGTGCTCGAACTCCAGCGCCGGAAGGCGCGCCTGTTCACGGCGGTTCTCGACGACGAGGCGCTGTTCGCGCAGTCCCTCTCCGCCGACGACATCCGCGGACTGTTCGACGCCTGACCCGATTACTCACGGCGAGGTCGACCGGTCCCACAGGGAGCCCTCGGTACAATCGAATGGTTCACTTTCGGGAGGAATGCAATGCGGATCACGGGACTCGGCCACGCCGGGATGTTCATCGAGACGTTGGGCGGGAACATCATCTGCGACCCGGTCCTCGGGCCGTCGTTCTACGGCTCCTGGTTCCCGTTCCCCGACAACCGCGGCCTCGACTGGGAGCGGTTCGGCCGCGAAGCCGACTTCCTCTGGATCTCGCACCGCCACCGCGACCACTTCGACCCGAAGCTGCTCGAGCGCTACATCCGCAAGGACATCGAGGTGCTGCTTCCGGAGTACCCGACCGATGACCTCGAGAAGGACATCCGGGCGCTCGGCTACACGAACATCACGTACGCACCGGCCGGTCAAGTGATCCAGCGCGGCGAGCTCAAGATGATGATCACGCCGCTGCGCGCGCCCAGCGACGGCCCGATCGGCGACTCTTCGCTGAGCGTCGACGACGGCACCGGCTCGGTGCTCAACCAGAACGACTCGCACCCGCTCGACCTCGAGAAGCTGCTCGACTTCGGCAAGCCCGATGCCTACTTCACCCAGGTGTCGGGTGCCATCTGGTGGCCCATGGTCTACGACCTGCCGCTCGACGCCAAGCAGAACTTCGCCCGACTCAAGCGCGAGGCGCAGAACAAGCGCGCCATGTACTACATCGAGAAGGTCGATGCCCCGCACGTCTTCCCGATGGCCGGCCCGCCCATGTTCCTCCGCGACGACCTCTTCGACTTCAACGGGCTCGGCAAGAACGGCGAATCGATCTTCACAGATCAGAAGCAGTTCCTCGCGCACATGAAGGAGCTCGCGCCGCAGTACGACGGCCAGCTGTTCATTCCCGGCACCGTGGTCACGGTCGACGGGGGAGCGGTCACGACCGAGCAGACCCTGTACACCGAGGCCGAGATCGCGCACATCTTCGATGAGAAGTGGGACTACCTCGAGGAACAGCGCGCGAGCCGTCAGCAGGAGATCCGCGACGAGGAGGCCTCTCGCGCCGAGATCATCCCGCCGGCGGAGATGCTCGAGGCGATCAAGAACTGGTGGGAGCCGCTGCTGAAGAAGTCCCGCACGATCCGACTCGGGGTCGGCGGCTGCGTGCGCTTCCGCATCGGCGAGCTCGACATGGTCGTGGACTTTCCGCGGGCCAAGGTCCGCGAGTATGCGGGCGAAGAGTGCGTGTACTGGTACACGATCCCCGCCGACCTCGTCTCGACCAACATCGTCGACCACGAGATCGACTGGTCGAACTCGATCTTCCTTTCCATGCAGTTCTCCGTGGGACGAAGCGGCAAGTTCAACGAGTTCCTCACCACGTTCCTCAAGTGCCTCTCGGTCGACCGCATCGAGTACGTCGAGAACTGGTACCAGGAGCAGACCGACCAGACGGAGGATGCCGAGATCGGCGACTGGGTCGTGCAGCGCCGCTGTCCGCACCTGCGCGCAGACCTCACCCGTACGGGAACGGTCGACGAAGACGGCATCCTCACGTGCAGCATGCACGACTGGAAGTGGGATCTGAAGACCGGGCGCTGCCTCTCCACCGCCGGTCACGCGATCCGCTCCTCGAAGATCGACGACGTCACCGACCCGGTACTGCAGGAGGCGAGCTGACCTGTACCACCTCGGCATTGCGGTGGTACTCCGACGGCATGCCCACAGCCTTGACGCGGATTCAGGTCACCCAGACCGCGCAGCTCCGAGATTCTGTGGAGCTCGCGGAGCAGGAGTGGCCCGGCCTGCCGAAGTCCGAACTCGTCGCGAGGCTGGCGGTGCTGGGCGCCGAGGCTCTCGCCAGCAGGCGTTCGGCAAAGCGGGCAGCGCGACGCGCCGCGCTGGAGGCGTCGAGAGGAACGGTCGCGTATCCACCGGGGTATCTCGAAGAACTCCGGAAGGACTGGCCGGAGTGATCGTGCTCGACGCCGGTGTGCTCATCGCGCACCTCTCGGTGGATGACATCCATCAGGACGCGGCGTTCGAGATCCTCGACACAGAGGAGGATCTGCTGATCCACCCGCTGACGCTGGCGGAAGCCCTGCTGCACCCCGCTCGCATGGGCACGGAACTCGCCGACCTCGCGAAGATCGATTCCCTCGGGCTCTTGCGGCGCGAGGAGACGGTGGACGAAGCGGTCCACATCGCACGTCTGCGAGCAGCATCGTCGCTGAAGCTGCCGGATTGCGCCGTCCTCGTCACAGCGGAAGAGTTCGGCGCCACGCTCGCCACCTTCGATCGTCGACTCGCGAGCGTGGCCCGCGAACGCGGCGTCGCTGTCGTGGGTGCCTGAAGGCTCCGATACACTGGCATGACAAGCAACCTTTAACACCGTCCTGTGAGGCGGAGAAGGGAGCGGCCGATGAGCATGCGCACCGTGCTGCACGAAGCCGACATCTCACGAGCGTTGACCCGTATCGCGCACGAGATCCTCGAATCCAATCGAGGCGCCGAGAACCTCGTCCTGCTGGGCATCCCGACCCGCGGAGTCACTCTCGCACATCGCCTCGGCCTGCTGATCAGCGAGATCGCACAACGGTCCGTCCCGGTCGGATCACTCGACGTCACGCTGTTCCGCGATGACCTCGCCAAGCACCCGACCCGATCCCCGCAGCCCACCGCGATCCCGGTCGGCGGCATCGACGGCAAGACGGTGGTGCTCGTCGACGACGTGCTCTTCTCCGGTCGCAGCATCCGGGCCGCACTCGACGCGATCCAGTCGATCGGCCGCCCCGCGGTCGTGCGCCTGGCGATCCTCGTCGATCGTGGGCACCGCGAGCTTCCGATCCGTCCCGACTTCATCGGCAAGAACATCCCCTCCGCCCGCACCGAGCGGGTCAACGTGCGTCTCTTCGAGAACGACGGCGCCGAGGAGGTGACGATCGGCGAATGAGACACCTCCTCGACACCCGCACGCTCGACCGAGCGTCCGCGTTGCGCGTCCTCGACGTCGCCGAAGACATGTCCGACACCCAGTCGCGCGAGGTCAAGAAGCTCCCGACACTGCGCGGTAAGACCGTCGTGAACCTCTTCTTCGAGGACTCGACTCGCACGCGCATCTCGTTCGAGGCCGCGGCTAAGCGCCTCTCCGCCGATGTCATCAACTTCGCTGCGAAAGGTTCGAGCGTCTCGAAGGGCGAGAGCCTGAAGGACACCGCGCAGACGCTCGAGGCCATCGGCGCCGATGCGGTCGTGGTGCGACACCCCGGCTCCGGTGCGCCGCAGACGCTCGCGACGAGCGGCTGGATCTCGGCCGGAGTCGTGAACGCCGGCGACGGCACGCACGAGCACCCGACCCAGGCGCTGCTCGATGCCTTCACGATCCGCAAGCGCCGCTTCGGCGCCGACAGCCGCGGCCAGGACCTGAGCGGGATGCGCGTCGTGATCGTCGGCGACGTCCTGCACTCGCGGGTCGCCCGCTCGAACGTCTGGCTGCTCACCACGCTCGGGGCCGAGGTCACCCTGGTGGCACCGCCGACGCTGGTTCCGCAGAACGTCTCGCTCTGGCCGGTGCGGGTCGTCTACGACCTCGATCAGGCCCTCGCGGACGAGCCGGACGCGGTGATGATGCTGCGCATCCAGCTGGAGCGGATGAACGCCGCGTATTTCCCGACTGAGCGGGAGTATTCCCGACGCTGGGGTCTGGACGCACGGCGTGTGGCCACTCTTCCGGGCGGTAGCATTGTGATGCACCCCGGACCCATGAACCGGGGACTGGAGATCTCCTCGGAAGCTGCCGATTCCCCCCGCTCGACGGTGCTGGAACAGGTGACGAACGGAGTGTCCGTCCGCATGGCGGTGCTGTACCTGCTGCTGGCAGGAGAACGAGACGACGAACGAGGGGGAGACCTGTGAGCGAGACCCTCGTCATCACCGGTGCGCAGCTGCTCGGTGCCGAGAGCGCCGACATCATCATCGAGGACGGTCGGATCGCTGAGATCGGCAGCGGGCTGAGCCGTTCGGGCGCTCGCGTCATCGACGCGGCGGGCCTCGTCGCGCTGCCGGGTCTGGTCGACCTGCACACCCACCTCCGCGAGCCCGGCTACGAGGCATCCGAGACGATCCTCACCGGCACGAAGGCCGCAGCCGCCGGTGGTTTCACGGCCGTCTTCGCCATGCCCAACACCTCACCGGTCGCCGACACCGCGGGCGTGGTCGAGCAGGAACTCGCGCTCGGCGAAGCGGCTGGCTACGCCACCGTGCAGCCCATCGGCGCGGTGACCGTCGGCCAGAAGGGCGAGCGCCTCGCGGAGCTGGGCGCGATGGCGACCTCGCGCGCGCAGGTCCGCGTCTTCAGCGACGACGGCTTCTGCGTGTTCGACCCGCTGATCATGCGCCGCGCGCTGGAGTACGTGAAGTCCTTCGGGGGCGTCATCGCCCAGCACGCGCAGGATCCCCGCCTCACCGAGGGCGCCCAGATGAACGAGGGCACCGTCTCGGCAGAACTGGGCCTCGCCGGCTGGCCCGCTGTCGCCGAGGAGTCGATCATCGCCCGCGACGTGCTGCTCGCCGAGCATGTCGGTTCGCGCCTGCACGTGTGCCACCTCTCGACCGCGGGCTCGGTGGACATCATCCGGTGGGCCAAGAAGCGCGGCATCGACGTGACGGCCGAGGTCACCCCGCACCACCTGCTGCTGACCGACGAGCTGGTGCGCGGATATGACGCACGTTTCAAGGTGAATCCTCCGCTGCGTCGCGAAGAGGACGTGCTCGCCGTGCGCGAGGGCCTCGCCGACGGCACGATCGACATCGTCGCCACCGACCACGCCCCGCACCCGAGCGAGCACAAGGCGTGCGAATGGCAGGCCGCCGCGAACGGCATGGTGGGCCTCGAGAGCGCACTGCGGGTCGTGCACCAGTCGATGGTGCAGACCGGGCTGCTCGAATGGTCCGACGTGGCACGCGTGATGAGCGCCACGCCGGCGCGCATCGGCCGGCTCGCCGGCCACGGCACGCCGCTGGAGGTCGGTCAGCCCGCCCAGATCACTCTGTACGACGCCTCCGTCGACGGCGTCTTCACGGAGGCGGATCTGCACGGTCGCAGCGTGAACTCGCCGTACCTCGGCCGCGCTCTTCCCGGACGCGTCGAGTACACGATCCACGGCGGCATCCTCACGGTCGACGGCGGCAGCGTCGTCGAGGAGCTTCGCGCATGAGCGCTCGGGACCTCGCCGTCGCGATCACGATCGCGGTCGCGCTCCTGGTGCTGCTCGCGATGCTGTTCGCCTGGCGACGACGAATCCGCCGCGACTCCGTGTTCACGGCCCCGCTGGGGGTTCCGGAGCACGCGGAGGTCTCCCGCCGCGACGAGGTGCTGTACGTGTCGACGACACGGCACGAGCAGCCGCTCGAGCGTCTGGCGGTCTCGCCTCTCGCGTACCGGGCCCGCGGTGAACTCGCCCTCACGGATCGCGGCATCGCCCTCTGCCTCGACGGCGCGCCGACGGTGTTCCTCGCGAACGCCCGGCTCGTGGCCGTCGACCGCGCAACCGTCACGATCGACCGGGTCGTCGAGCCCGGCGGCCTCGTGCGCATCGCCTGGAACATCGACGACGACACGATCGTCGACAGCTACCTGCGGCTCGCCACCGGCGACCCGCAGACACTCATCTCCGACCTGCAGCGGCTCGTCCCCGCCGCCCCCGACACAGGAGCAACGTCATGACACTCTCGACACCCCCCGGACAGGCCGCTGCGGCCCAGCTCCCCGATCCCGCCGTCCTCGTCCTGGAAGACGGCACCCGCCACACCGGACGCGCATACGGCGCCCGCGGCCGCACCCTGGGCGAGGTCGTCTTCGCGACCGGCATGTCCGGCTACCAGGAGACGATCACCGACCCCTCGTACGCGGGGCAGATCGTCCTGCAGACCGCGCCGCACATCGGCAACACCGGCATGAACGACGAGGACGCGGAATCCCGCCGCATCTGGGTCGCCGGCTACATCGTGCGCGACCCTTCGCGCGTGGTCTCCAATTGGCGTGCGAACGCCTCGCTCGACGACGTGCTCGTCGAAGACGGCGTCGTGGGCATCAGCGGCATCGACACCCGTTCGATCACCCGCCACATCCGCTCGGCCGGCTCCATGCGCGGCGGGATCTTCTCCGGCGCGGACGCCGCCCTCGATCCGGAAGAGCAGGTGCGCATCGTCCGGGAAGCGCCCGAGATGGCGGGTCGCAACCTCTCCGCCGAGGTCTCCGTCGACGTCGCGACCATCACGACGGCCATGGGGAACCGGATCGGCAACCTCGCCGTGCTCGACCTCGGTGTGAAGCAGGCGACGATCGACAACCTGGCCGCCCGCGGCTTCGAGGTGCACGTGCTCCCGCAGGACGTGACGATCGACGAGATCCGCGCGATCGACCCCGTCGCCGTCTTCTACTCGAACGGCCCCGGAGACCCGGCGGCCTCCAGTGACCACGTCGAACTGCTCCGCTCGGTGCTGGACGACGGCCTCCCGTTCTTCGGGATCTGCTTCGGCAACCAGCTGCTGGGTCGCGCGCTCGGCCTCGGCACCTACAAGCTGCCCTTCGGCCACCGCGGCATCAACCAGCCGGTGCTCGACAAGGAGACCGGGAAGGTCGAGATCACGGCCCACAACCACGGCTTCGCGGTCGAGGCGCCCCTGGAGGGCTCGTTCGACAGCCCGAACGGCTACGGCAAGGTCGAGGTCAGCCACGTCGGCCTCAACGACAACGTCGTGGAGGGACTCCGCGCCCTCGACATCCCCGCCTTCTCGGTGCAGTACCACCCCGAGGCGGCGGCCGGCCCGCACGACGCCAATTACCTCTTCGACAGGTTCCGCGACCTGGTCATCGCAAGCCAGAAGGACTCCAAGTAATGCCCAAGCGCGACGACATCAACTCCGTCCTCGTCATCGGCTCCGGCCCGATCGTCATCGGCCAGGCCTGCGAGTTCGACTACTCCGGCACCCAGGCGTGCCGCGTGCTCCGCGAGGAGGGCGTCCGGGTCATCCTGGTCAACTCCAACCCGGCCACCATCATGACCGACCCGGACTTCGCCGACGCGACGTACATCGAGCCGATCACGTGGCAGGTCATCGAGACGATCATCGCGAAGGAGCGCCCCGACGCGATCCTCCCGACGCTCGGTGGTCAGACCGCGCTGAACGCCGCGATCGAGCTGCACAACCACGGCATCCTGGAGAAGTACGACGTCGAGCTCATCGGCGCCAACTTCGAGGCGATCAACAAGGGCGAGGACCGCCAGATCTTCAAGCAGCTGGTCCTCGATGCCGGCGCCGACGTGGCGGACTCCCGCATCGCCCACACGATGGACGAGGTCCTGGCGGCCGCCGACGAGCTCGGCTACCCGCTGGTGGTCCGCCCGAGCTTCACGATGGGCGGCCTGGGCTCCGGGTTCGCGTACGACGAGAGCGACCTGCGTCGCATCGCCGGCGCGGGCCTGCGCGACTCACCCACGACCGAGGTGCTCCTGGAGGAGTCGATCCTCGGCTGGAAGGAGTACGAGCTCGAGCTCATGCGCGACACCGCCGACAACACGGTCGTGGTCTGCTCGATCGAGAACGTCGACCCGGTCGGCGTGCACACGGGTGACTCGATCACCGTCGCACCCGCGTTGACCCTCACCGACCGCGAGTACCAGAAGATGCGCGACATCGGCATCGACATCATCCGCGCCGTGGGCGTCGACACCGGCGGCTGCAACATCCAGTTCGCGGTTGACCCGTCGAACGGCCGCATCATCGTCATCGAGATGAACCCGCGCGTCTCGCGGTCCAGCGCTCTGGCGTCGAAGGCGACGGGATTCCCGATCGCGAAGCTCGCGGCCAAGCTGGCCCTGGGCTACCGTCTCGACGAGATCCCGAACGACATCACCGGTGTGACGCCGGCGAGCTTCGAGCCCACGCTCGACTACGTCGTCGTCAAGGTGCCGCGCTTCGCCTTCGAGAAGTTCCCGGCAGCCGACGCGACTCTGACCACCACCATGAAGTCGGTGGGCGAGGCGATGGCGATCGGCCGCAACTACGCGACCGCCCTCCAGAAGGCCCTGCGTTCTCTGGAGAAGCGCGGATCGAGCTTCCACTGGGGCGCCGAGGAGCGCTCGGTGGAGGAGCTGCTCGAGATCTCGAAGATCCCGACCGACGGTCGGATCGTGACGCTGCAGCAGGCCCTGCGCAAGGGCGCGACCGTCGAGCAGGCGTTCGATGCGACGGCCATCGACCCGTGGTTCCTCGACCAGATCGTGCTCATCAACGAGGTCGCCGAGATCGTGCGGACGGCTCCCGAGCTGGATGCCGCGACCCTCCGCTACGCCAAGGAGCACGGGTTCTCCGACGCGCAGCTCGCCGAGATCCGCGGCACGAACGAGGCAGAGGTGCGCGGCGTCCGCCACGGCCTCGGCATCCGCCCGGTGTACAAGACGGTCGACACCTGCGCCGGCGAGTTCCCGGCCCTGACGCCGTACCACTACTCGAGCTACGACTTCGAGACCGAGGTCGCGCCGTCCGAGCGGACCAAGGTCGTCATCATCGGATCGGGCCCGAACCGCATCGGTCAGGGTGTGGAGTTCGACTACTCCTGCGTGCACGCCTCGTTTGCGTTGTCGGACGCCGGGTTCGAGACCGTGATGGTCAACTGCAACCCGGAGACCGTGTCGACCGACTACGACACCTCCGACCGCCTGTACTTCGAGCCGCTGACGCTCGAAGACGTGCTGGAGGTTCTGGACGCGGAGGCGGCGAGCGGAACGATCCTCGGAGTCGTGTGCCAGCTGGGCGGTCAGACGCCGCTCGGGCTCGCGAAGGGCATCGAAGCGGCGGGTTACACGGTGCTCGGCACCAGCCCCGAGGCGATCGACCTGGCCGAGGAGCGCGAGCTCTTCTCCCGTCTGCTCGACGACGCAGGTCTCGTCGCGCCGCGCAACGGCACCGCGATCGACGTCCAGGGCGCAGTGCGCATCGCCGAGGAGATCGGCTACCCGGTGCTGGTGCGCCCGAGCTTCGTCCTCGGCGGCCGGGGCATGGAGATCGTCTACGACACCGCATCGCTGCGTGACTACTTCGTGCGCACCGCGGGCGAGGTCGTGATCGAGGAGGGCAAGCCGCTTCTGGTCGACCGCTTCCTCGACGATGCGATCGAGCTCGACGTGGACGCACTCTACGACGGCACCGATCTGTACATCGGCGGCGTCATGGAGCACCTGGAAGAGGCGGGCATCCACTCGGGCGACTCCAGCTGCACGCTGCCGCCGGTCTCGCTCGGCCGCACCGACGTCGACCGCGTGCGTGAGGCCACCCTCGCGATCGCGAAGGGCGTCGGCGTGCGCGGACTACTGAACGTGCAGTTCGCCATCAGTGCCGGCGTGCTCTACGTCATCGAGGCGAACCCTCGCGCCAGCCGCACCGTGCCGTTCGTGTCGAAGGCTCTCGGCATCCCGATGGCCAAGGCGGCCAGCCGCATCATGACTGGATCCACGGTCGCCGAGCTGCGCGCCGAGGGCATGCTCCCTGAGCAGGACGGATCCCGCGTGCCTCTCGACGCCCCGGTGTCGGTCAAGGAGGCCGTGCTCCCGTTCAAGCGGTTCCGCACCGCAGACGGCAAGACGGTCGACTCCATCCTCGGACCGGAGATGCGCTCGACCGGAGAGGTCATGGGCATCGACCGCGACTTCCCGACGGCTTTCGCGAAGAGCCAGGCAGCGGCCTACGGTGGCATGCCCACCTCGGGAACCGTGTTCATCTCGGTCGCCGACTCGGACAAGCGCGCCGTGATCCTGCCCGCGCACCGTCTGCAGCAGTTGGGCTTCAACATCGTCGCGACCGAGGGCACCGCCGAGATCCTCTCCCGCAACGGCATCGCCGTGACCCTGGTCGAGAAGTACAGCGCGACGCAGGAGTCGGGGGCGAAGAACATCGTCGACCTCATCAACGAGGGAGCGATCGACATCGTCGTGAACACCCCGTCGGGTGGGGCCGCTCGTGCCGACGGCTATGAGATCCGTGCGGCGGCCGTCGCCGCGGACAAGGCCCTGTTCACGACCATGGCCGTGCTCGGCGCAGCCGTGAGCGGCATGGATGCGGCCCACGAGGGCTTCCAGGTGAAGAGCCTGCAGGAGTACGCGCTGGACCGGAAGGCGGCACTGTGAGCGAACGCTTCGGCGAGCGGGTCCGCGCGGCATTGCACGCGCGCGGACCGCTCTGCGTCGGCATCGACCCCCACGCCGCGCTGCTCGCGGCGTGGGGGCTGACCGACGACGCGCAGGGCCTGCGTGAGTTCGGTCTGCGCACGGTCGAGGCTGCTTCCGGGCGGGTAGGCATCGTCAAGCCGCAGGTCTCGTTCTTCGAGCGTTTCGGTTCGCAGGGCATCGCTGCGCTCGAGGACGTCCTCGCGGCAGCGCGTGCCGCCAGCCTCCTCGTGATCGCCGACGCCAAGCGGGGCGACATCGGATCGACGATGGATGACTATGCGCGTGCGTGGCTCACCCCGGGTTCCCCGCTCGAAGCCGACGCGCTCACGGTCAACCCGTTCCTCGGCGTCGGCGCTCTCGACGGAGCATTCGCGCTGGCCGCCGACCACGGCAAGGGGCTCTTCGTGCTAGCCGCGACCAGCAACCCGGAAGCCGAGTCCCTCCAGCGGTCCGTGAACGCGTCCGGCGACACGGTGTCCGCCGCGGTCATCGCCGAGGTGACCGCCCGCAACGTCGAGTCGTCGCCGGCACGGGAGTGGGGCAGCTTCGGCTTCGTCATCGGTGCGACGGTCGACTGGGCTCTGGCGGGAATCTCCGCATTCACTCCGGCCGCCCCCATCCTCGCCCCGGGCTTCGGTGCGCAGGGAGCGACGCCGGCAGACCTCCGCGCCCGCTTCGGCGCGATGACCGACGCGGTGATCGCGAGCGAGAGCCGCAGCTTGCTCTCCGCCGGTCCCGTCGACCTGGCCGAGGCGATCACCGCACGCGCCGCCGAGTACCTCGAGGTGGCCGGTGTCTGACGCGCAGCGCACGGTTCCCGAGGTCGACAGGGCCGCGGCGGCACGACGCGCCGTGGAGCGCCGACGCGCCAGGGCTTCGGTCAAGCGCGACCTCACGATGCGGGTGGTGACCCCGCAGACGGTGCTGCATCGAGCCACGGCGGACGCCGACTCGGTCGAGGGCTCGATGCGCATCACCGATTTCCTGCTCGCTCTCCCCGCGATCGGGGCCGGCAAGCGCGACCGCGTGCTGGACGAGCTGCAGATCTCGCCCGTGAAGCGCCTCGGTGGGCTCGGAGCTCGGCAGCGCCGAGTGCTGGAGGAGTGGCTCGACTCACGTTTCCCGGTGCCGACCCCGCGCGGTGCACGCAGCCGCCTGCTGGTGCTCGCCGGACCCACCGCCGTGGGCAAGGGCACCGTCGCCGCGCACATCCGCGAGCACAACCCGGAGATCCACCTGTCGGTGTCGGCGACCACGCGGCCTCCGCGCCCGGGCGAGATCGACGGCGTGCACTACTACTTCGTGGACGACGCGGAGTTCGACCGGCTGATCGCCGAGGACGAGCTCCTCGAGTACGCCGTGGTCCACAACCGCTCCCGTTATGGAACGCCCCGTGCGCCGATCGACACCGCGCTGGCCGCGGGCAAGACCGTCCTGCTCGAGATCGATCTGCAGGGCGCACGTCAGGTGCGGGCCGCAGAACCGGCCGCGACACTCATCTTCCTACTGCCTCCGAGCTGGGACGAGCTGGTGCATCGGCTGGTCGGCCGCGGTACCGAGGATGCCGAGGAGCGCGCCCGCCGATTGCGCACCGCGAAGGGCGAACTCGCCGCTCAGAACGAGTTCGATCACCTCATCGTGAACGAGGACGTCGCCACTGCGGCCCGCGAGGTCGTAGAATTGTCTTCAAGCTCTGCGCGCTGAGCGTCTTCGCGCGCCATTTCGCACCGACTTCGCGACGATCCCGTCGCCTGACCAGGAGGTCTCACCATGGCCGGACACAACAACGGCATCATCGATCCCCCCATCGACAACCTGCTCGACCGCGTCGACTCCAAGTACGAGCTCGTCATCTACGCCGCGAAGCGCGCGCGCCAGATCAACGACTACTACTCGGACCTGCACGAGGGCAACCTGTTCGACAACGTGGGTCCGCTGGTCGACTCCTCCGTCGAGGACAAGCCGCTCACCATCGCGCTGCACGAGATCAACGAGGACAAGCTCCGCCTGCGTCACGCAGAGTGATATTCGAGGCCGCGCCTCCCTTCTGTCGGAGGCGCGGTCCAGAATGGGTGCAACACCCTCCCTCTGTCCATCCCGTTCTGGAGTTTCGATGAGCGCCCTGCGTCTGTTCACGTCCGAGTCCGTCACCGAAGGGCACCCGGACAAGATCTGCGATCAGATCTCAGACAGCATCCTCGACGGGCTCCTCGCCAAAGACAGAGGCTCCCGCGTCGCGGTCGAGACGCTCGTCACGACGGGCCTCGTGCACGTCGCCGGCGAGATCCGCACCGACGCCTACGTCGACATCCCCACGATCGTCCGCCAGGTCGTGAACGGCATCGGCTACACGTCCAGTGAGACCGGCTTCGACGGCGACTCCTGCGGTGTCAGCGTCTCGGTGGGCGAGCAGTCGACCGACATCGCCCACGGCGTCGACAGCGCTCAGGAGCATCGCGACGGATCGTCCGTGGACCCGCTCGACGCCCTCGGCGCGGGCGACCAGGGCATCATGTTCGGCTTCGCGACGAACGAGACGCCGCAGCTCATGCCGATGGCTGCCTGGACCGCGCACCGGCTCGCCGAGCGGCTGACCGAGGTGCGCCGCTCCGGCGTGCTGCCGTTCCTGCGGCCCGACGGCAAGACGCAGGTGACGCTCGGCTACGACGGCTTCACGCCGAAGACCGTCGATGCCGTCGTGGTCTCGACCCAGCATCACCCCGACATCTCGCAGGAAGACCTCCAGGCTCAGGTTCGCCAGCACGTGATCGATCCCGTGCTCGCCACGACCGGCCTCGACCTCGACGACGTCACCCTCTACATCAATCCGGCCGGCCCCTTCGTCACTGGTGGCCCCAAGGGAGACGCCGGGCTCACCGGCCGCAAGATCATCATCGACACCTACGGCGGAGCCTCCCGCCACGGCGGGGGAGCCTTCAGCGGGAAAGACCCGTCGAAGGTCGACCGCTCCGGCGCCTACGCGACCCGATGGGTGGCGAAGAACGCGGTGGCGGCGGGGCTCGCAGACCGCCTCGAGGTGCAGATCGCCTATGCGATCGGCGTCGCGCGTCCGGTCGGCCTCTACGTCGAGACGTTCGGCACCGGAAAGGTGTCCGACGAGGTCATCACGCAGGCGATCACCTCAGTGTTCGATCTGCGCCCGCAGGCGATCATCGAGCAGCTCGATCTGCTGCGCCCGATCTACGCCCAGACGGCCGCGTACGGCCATTTCGGTCGCGAACTCCCCGACTTCACCTGGGAGCGGACGGATCGCGTCGAAGAGCTGCGCCGCGCTGCCGGGCTCTGACGGGACCGCGGCCCTGATGCCTGCCGAGAGCCGGCGCATCGCGCGCGTGCTCCTCGATTCACCTCTGCCCCAACTCGATCGGCTCTTCGACTACGCGCTCTCCGCGGAACTGGGGGATGTGCCGCTCGGAGTCCGCGTCCGAGTGCCGCTGCGCACCGCCGGGCGCGTGATCGACGGCTACATCGTCGAGATCGACACCGAAGACGACGCCGACCGCCCGCTCTCCGAGGTCGAGAGCGTCGTGTCCGAGGTCGCCGTGCTTCCGGAGCGCCTGCACACCCTCGCCCGCCGCGTGGCGGACCGTGCGGCAGGATCGGCGTCCGACGTGCTGCGCCTCGTGATCCCCAAGCGCCAGGTGCGCGTCGAGAAGGCGTGGACCGCCGACACCCCGGTCGAGACACCGGATGCCGAGGCGCGCGAGGCGGCGGAGAGCACTGTCGGACTGTACGAAGGCCTCGGCGCCGTCCTCGACACGGGCGGTCGCGCCGCGGTGGAGGCGATACCCCAGCTCGTCGACGGTGCGCAGGGGTGGGCTCGACTGCTGGCATCGTCCGCAGCCCGGATGCTCGCCGCGGGGAAGTCATCGATCATCGTCGTCCCCGACAGTCGTGATCTCGACCGGCTCCTCGCTGCGCTCGACACTCTCGTCCCTCCCGGAGCGGTCGTGCGTCACGACTCCCGGCAGACGAACCCCGATCGCTACCGCGGATTCCTGCGCACGCTCGAGGACGCCCCGTGCATCGTGGTGGGCAACCGTTCGGCGGTGTACTCCCCGGTCGTGGCGGGGCTGGTCGCGATCTGGGACGACGGTGATCCGCTTCTGGGGGAGCCATTGGCCCCGTACGTCAACGCGCGAGACGCGGCTCTCCTCCGCCAGGAGCTCGAGGGGTCGGCGCTGCTCTTCACCGGCCACACGCGGACGACCGATGTGGAAAGGCTCGTCGTCATCGGCTGGCTGCAGGATGTCCGGGCAGTGCGTCGCGTGCTCCCGCGTGTCGTGCTCAGCACACCGCAGGAGATGGAGCAGCCGACGGCCCAGCGGATGCCGTCCTCCGCATTTCTCGCTGCCCGCACCGCGGCGGCTGAAGGACCGGTGCTCGTCCAGGTCTCGCGTCCTGGTTTCTCTCCGTCACTGGTGTGCGCCGAGTGCCGGGCGCCGGCGCGATGTGCCCACTGCGGTGGCCCACTCGGCGCGAAGCACCGTGGTGCCGTGCCGGTGTGCGGCTGGTGCGGCCGCGCCGCCAGCGCCTGGACGTGTCCTGCCTGCTCCTCGACCAAGCTGAGACTCGCCTCCTCGGGGAGCGAGCGCACCGCCGACGAGCTCGGGCGCGCGTTCCCGGGGGTACGGGTGATCGTGGCCGACGGCGCGCACCCGGTCGAACACGTGCCGGCCAAACCCGCGCTGGTGGTCGCGACCAGAGGCGCCGAGCCGATCGCCGAGGGCGGGTACCGTGCGGTCGTGCTGCTCGACGGCCCTCGAATGCTCCAGGCGCCCGATCTCCGTGTCGCGGAGTCGTGTCTGCGCTGGTGGTCGAACGCGGCCGCGCTGGCCGCACCCGGCGCGCCCATCCACCTGGTCGGGGTGAACGGGGCGGCGGCGAAGGCGTTCGCGACGTGGAACCAGGCGGGCCATGCCCGCTCGGAACTGGAGAGTCGGGCACCGCTGCACATGCCCCCGACGACCAGGGTCGCTCTGGTGCAGGGCTCGGTTCCGGCGGTCGCCAACGCCCTCGCCGCGCTCACCGAGCTCGCCCTGCCCGCCGACGCGGTGCTCGGCCCTGTCCCCGTCGAGTCCGATGACATCCCGCCACGGGTGCGAGCGCTCGTGAGGTTCGACTACGGCTCGGGCGCTCGCGTCGCGACGGCCCTGCGCGCGGCCGTCGTCGCCGAAGCGGTGAGCGGCCGTCGTCGAAAGGGGCGTGCGACCAAGAGCACGCTCTCCGTCCGCCTCGATATCCTCGAACCAGAGCTCTGACCCATCCGGAGAACCTTCATGCGCCTCGTCTTCGCCGGCACACCCGCTGCCGCCGTGCCCACCCTGCGACGTCTCGCGACCTCGCATGACATCGCCGCGGTCGTCACGCGGCCCGATGCCCCACTCGGCCGACGGCGGGTGCTGACGCCGTCCCCGGTCGCCCAGGCTGCCGTCGAACTCGGTCTCCCCGTCATCAAGACGGCCCGGCTGGATGATGCCGCGACGGCCGAGATCTCGGCGCTGCAGGTGGAGCTGGGAGTGATCGTGGCCTACGGCGGGCTGGTGCGCGAGCCGCTGCTCTCCGCCCCGACCGCCGGGTGGATCAACCTCCACTTCTCGCTCCTGCCCGCATGGCGAGGGGCCGCCCCTGTGCAGCGGGCGCTCATCGCGGGGGATCGGGTACTCGGAGCGAGCGTCTTCCAGCTCGTCGCCGAGCTCGATGCCGGCGATGTTTTCGCCACCCGCGAGGTCGATGTTCCCGAGACGGCGACGGCGGGAGAGGCTCTCGAGGCGCTCGCGCTGGACGGAGCAGAGCTCACCGCCGATGTGGTCACCTCGATCGCGGCGGGTACGGCTCGGGCGGTGCCCCAGGAGGGGACGCCGACCTTCGCCGCCAAACTCACGCTCGCCGACGGGCTGCTCGACTGGGACCAGGCGCTGGAGGCCGTGTTCGCGCGGTTCCGTGGTGTGACCCCCGAACCGGGAGCGCACACGACCATCGCCGGTCAGCCCCTCAAGGTGCTCGAGGCGGTTCCCGCGCCGGAGGCCGATTCGCTGCCGCCCGGGCATCTCCGGGGCACCAAGACCGCGCTCCACATCGGCACGGGCACCGCGCCCCTCTCCGTCACCAGGGTGCAGCCCGCGGGCAAGGGAGCGATGAACGCGGTCGACTGGTGGCGCGGTCTGCGCGGGGGAGATGAGCTGGTGGCCGGATCATGAGCGACGAGCGACGGAACCGTCGAAGCACGCCCTCGAAAGGCCGACCGCGGGGTGCCCAAGGCTCGGCAGAGGGGCATCGCGGCGGTCAGCGCGGCCCCGCCCGCACCGTGCAGCCCGCGAGAAGGGTGGCTTACGACGTGCTGCGTGCGGTCTCCGAGACCGATGCGTACGCGAACCTCGTGCTTCCTTCGGCCATCGCCGAGGCGAAACTCACCCCTCAGGACGCGGCGCTCGCGACCGAACTGACCTACGGCACCCTGCGACGGCTCGGAACGTATGACGCGATCATCGCCTCGGCGGCCGATCGCTCGACCGACAGCATCGATCCCGCGGTTCTCGATGCGCTCCGGCTCGCCGTGCACCAGCTGCTCGCGACACGAGTCGCCTCGCACGCCGCGGTGAACGAATCCGTGAATCTGGTCGCCGTGGAGTCCGGTCGGGGAGCATCGAGTTTCGCGAACGCGGTTCTGCGGCGCATCACCCGGGATTCGGCCGAGGCCTGGCAGGAGCGCGTCGAAGAGCACGCCCGCTCCGACGACGAGCGTCTGGCGCTGCGCTCCGCACACCCGGTCTGGGTCATCCGGGCGCTCCGTCGAGCTCTCGCGGCGGAGGGTCGCGACGCCGAGCTCGACGCCCTCCTCGAAGCCGACAACGCCTCGCCCGAAGTGACGCTCGTCGCGCTGCCCGGTCTCGCCGAGCCCGGCGAGCCCCGTCTGCCCTACGCACCGACCGCGTTCGCGTCTCCCGGTGGCGATCCGCGTCTGTCGGTCGAGGCCTCAGGCGGCACGGTCCGGGTGCAGGACGAGGGCTCCCAGCTCGTCGCGCTCGCCCTGGCCGGAGTCTCGCCCATCACAGCGGGGGAGCGCTGGCTCGATCTCTGCGCCGGTCCGGGAGGGAAGACCGCGCTCCTGGCCGCGATCGCGCTCCGGGAAGACGTCACCCTCGAGGCCAACGAGGTCGTTCCCGTCCGAGCGCGCCTGGTGCGCAAGGCGCTCCGGGCCGTTCCCGGCGAGATCGTGGTGCACGAGCAGGACGGTCGCGCCCTCGCGGCTTCTCGGCACAGTGAGTTCGACCGGATCCTCGTGGACGCGCCGTGCACGGGACTGGGCGCGCTGCGTCGTCGGCCCGAGGCGCGGTGGCGCAAGTCGCCCGCCGACGTCGCCGAGCTCGTGCCGCTCCAGGTGGAGCTGCTCTCGGCCGCCCTCGACGCGCTCGCCCCGGGCGGGATCGTCGCGTACGTCACGTGCTCGCCGCATCTGGCCGAGACCACGGGGGTCGTGCAGGAGGTGCTGCGCGGCCGCGGCGACATCGTCGAGCTCGACGCCCGTGCAGCGATCGCCGATGTCTCCCGGTCGCCGATCGACCTCGCGACCGAGGAGCGATCCGGTTCCGGCAGCGCTCAGCTCTGGCCGCACCGACACGGCACCGATGCCATGTTCCTCGCGCTCCTGCAGCGCTCCGCAACCGTCACCACCGCAGAGAAGGAAGACTAGGACCGTGGATCTGCCTCGCGCACCGCGCATCAACCCCAGCATCCTCGCCGCCGACTTCGTGAACATGCAGGCGGATCTCGCCCGCATCGCGACAGCGGACTTCGCGCACGTCGACGTGATGGACAACCACTTCGTCCCGAACCTGACGTTCGGGCCGCAGATGGTCGAGCGCATCCAGGCGACCAGCCCCATCCCGCTCGACGTGCACCTGATGATCACCGATCCGGAGCGCTGGGCACCGGAGTATGCCGAGATCGGAGCGGCGAGCGTCACGTTCCACCTCGAGGCGGCCGCCGATCCCGTTGCCCTCGCCCGTCGACTGCGCGACATCGGCTCCCGTGCCGGCGTCGCCGTGAAGCCGGGGACCCCGGTCGAGTCGCTGTTCGAGGTGCTCGACGAGTTCGATCAGATCCTCGTGATGACGGTCGAGCCCGGATTCGGGGGACAGAGCTTCATGCCCGAGACGATGCCGAAGCTCCGGTCCCTCGCCGAGGAGGCTCGTCGGCGCGGCTCGTCCGTCTGGCTCCAGGTCGACGGCGGAATCTCGGACAGCACGATCGAGTACGCCGCCGCCGCCGGGGCCGACACCTTCGTGGCCGGTTCGGCCGTGTACGGCGCCGACGACATCGAAGCGGCCGTCACCCGGCTGAGAGACCTCGCCCGAGCCGGTAGCCTGGAAGCGTGAAGACTTTCGACGAGCTGTTCGCCGAGCTCAGCGTCAAGGCCGAGACCCGTCCCGAAGGATCGGGCACGGTCGCCGAGCTCGACGGCGGCGTGCACACGATCGGCAAGAAGATCGTCGAAGAGGCCGCCGAGGTGTGGATGGCGTCGGAGTACGAGTCCGATGAGGCCGCCGCCGAAGAGATCTCGCAGCTGCTCTATCACGTCCAGGTGATGATGCTCGCGAAGGGCCTCAGCCTGCAAGACGTCTACCGACATCTGTGATGCGCTCCGTTCCTCTCCTCTCGAACTGAAAGCACTCCATGCTGCGCATCGCCGTTCCCAACAAGGGCTCGCTCTCCGAGACTGCCGCCGACATGCTCGCCGAGGCGGGTTATGCGGGCCGCCGCGACCCCAAGACCCTCCATGTCATCGACGCCGAGAACGACGTCGAGTTCTTCTTCCTCCGTCCCAAGGACATCGCGACCTATGTCGGCTCCGGCGCGATCGATGTGGGCATCACCGGTCGTGACCTGCTGCTCGACGCCCGCATGCCGGGCGCACGCGAGATCGAGGCGCTCGGGTTCGCCGGCTCCACGTTCCGCTTCGCGGCACCCACTGGCCGCTACACCGACGTGACCGAGCTCGACGGGTTGCGCATCGCCACCTCCTATCCCGGATTGGTCGACGCGTTCCTCGACGAACGCGACATCGCCGTAGACCTGGTTCCGCTCGACGGAGCGGTCGAGTCGGCCGTCCGTCTCGGTGTCGCCGACGCGGTGGCCGATGTCGTCGAGACGGGCACCACACTCCGTCAGGCCGGGCTCGAGGTCTTCGGTCCGGTCATCCTGCAGTCGGAGGCCGTGCTCATCGCGGGTCCCGCCGATGCCGAGGGCGCCGACACGCTTCTGCGCCGGCTTCGCGGCGTCATGGTGGCTCGACGTTTCGTCATGATCGATTACGACCTGCCGGTGGCTCTGCTCGACGAAGCCGTGAAGATCGCCGGTGGCGTCGAGTCGCCGACCGTCTCACCGCTGCGGGATCCGGAATGGGTGGCCGTGCGCGTCATGGTCGCGCGCACGCGGGTCAACCCTGTCATGGACGCGCTCTACGCGCTCGGCGCTCGCGCCATCCTCGTCACCGCCATCCACAACGCGAGGCTCTGATGACACTCGCCAGCCGTGTCATCCCGTGTCTGGATGTCGCCGAGGGCCGTGTGGTCAAGGGCGTGAACTTCGAGAACCTGCGTGACATGGGCGACCCGGTCGAACTCGCCAGGCACTATGCGGCGCAGGGCGCCGACGAGATCACGTTCCTCGATGTGACGGCAACGGTCGACGCCCGTGCCACGACCTATGACGTCGTGCAGCGCACGGCGGAGCAGGTCTTCGTGCCGCTGACGGTCGGCGGGGGAGTGCGCAGTGCCGAAGACGTCGCGCGGCTCCTCTCGGTCGGCGCCGACAAGGTCGGAGTGAACTCGGCCGCCATCGCGCGCCCCGAGCTGATCGGAGAGATCGCCGACCGCTTCGGCGCGCAGGTGCTCGTCCTGTCGCTCGACGTGAAGCGGGCGGGGACCACGCCCTCCGGCTTCGTCGTCACCACGCACGGCGGTCGCACGCAGACCACCCTCGACGCGGTCGCCTGGGCACGAGAGGCCGTCGAACGAGGGGCCGGCGAGCTCCTGGTGAACTCGATCGATGCCGACGGCACGCGCGACGGCTTCGACCTCGAGCTCGTGCGGCTCATGCGGGAAGCGGCCTCCGTTCCCGTCATCGCTTCGGGCGGTGCAGGTCAGGTGTCCGACTTCGCTCCTGCCATCAAGGCCGGGGCCGATGCCGTCCTCGCGGCGAGCGTCTTCCACACGGGGGCACTCACCGTCGGCGACGTCAAGGACGCCCTTCGCGCAGAGGGAGTGGTGGTCCGATGACTTCCGTGGAAGAGCGCATCGCGCAGGTCGCATTCAATGCCGACGGACTGGCACCGGTGATCGTGCAGCAGTTCGACACGCACGAGGTGCTGATGCTCGCGTGGGTGGATGCCGAGGCGCTGCGGCGCACGCTGACGTCGGGGCGGGCCACGTACTGGTCGCGGTCCCGCCAGGAGTACTGGCGCAAGGGCGACACATCCGGGCATATCCAGGTGGTACACGAGGCGCGCCTCGACTGCGACGGCGATGCCATCCTGCTCCTGGTCGCCCAGACCGGCCCCGCCTGCCACACCGGCACGCGCACCTGTTTCGACACGACCGACCTCGAGGCGACGACCGGGACGGCTCAGGCATGACCTTCGCACAGCGCGGTCGGTCGCTCTCCGTCTCCGGCTTCCTGCTCGCCGGCGCGATCGGCATCATCTCGTCTACCCAGACCTGGCTGACGGTCGAGCGTGCGGATGCGGGCGAGGCGATTCTGGTTCCTGGGGCGTCAGCTCTGGTGCTGCTCGCCCCCCTCAGCCTCGCGGTGCTCGCCCTCGGAGCGGCCCTCGCCATCTCCGGCAAGGTCGTGCGCCTCATCTTCGGCGTGCTGGCGGCTGCGACGGCGCTGTTCCTCGGCTGGTCGACCGTCCAGCTGCTCCTGACCGAGCCCTTCGACGCCGTCGCCGCGACCGTCACCGAGGTCACGGGGCTCGCCGGTGGCGGTGCGGTCCACGAGGTCGTCACGAGCATCGTCCCCTCGGCCTGGCCGTACATCGCCCTCGTCGGATGGGTGATCCTGCTCGCCGCATCCGTGGTGGTCCTCACGACCTGGCGGGGGTGGAAGGCCGGTGGGCGACGCTACCGCACCGACCACGTCGAGGCTGCCCATGACGGGCCCGTGGACGCGGTCGATTCCTGGGACGAGCTGTCCCGCGGAACCGATCCGACGCGTTGACCCCGATAGACTGATTTCGAACTGCACGTCGTCCCCCCGGAGGAGAACATGACAAACCCGATCGCCGACCCCGGCCACGGACACTCGCCTGCAGCCTGGACCGCCGTCGTGATCATGCTGGTCGGCGTCGCCGCCGCCACCGTCGCATTCTGCTTCGAGCAGCCCACCCTCGTGATCATCTCGGTCGCGCTCGTCCCGATCGGTGCGATCGTGGGCTGGGCACTGGCCAAGGCCGGCTACGGCGTGAAGGGTCCGAAGTACGCTCCGAAGGCGCACTAATGGTCCTCGCCGACCTGACGGCCGGCGCAGTCGCAGACGCTGAGCGTCGCGCTCTGTCGCGCCCGCTGGAGGCCGTCGAGCGGGCAGCACTCGCGCGCCCCGCCGCCAAGGACGCCCTTTCGTTCCTCGCTCCCACCGACCGGGTCAAGATCATCGCGGAGGTCAAGCGCGCGAGCCCCTCACGCGGTGCACTCGCCGAGATCCCCGACCCTGCTCTCCAGGCATCCCTCTACGAGACGGGAGGCGCCTCCGCGATCAGCGTGCTGACCGAGGAACGTCGCTTCGGCGGCAGCCTGGCCGACCTCGAGGCCGTCACGGCCCGCGTCTCGCTGCCGGTGCTGCGCAAGGACTTCATCGCCACCCGCTATCAGGTGCTCGAAGCTCGCGCTGCGGGTGCCGATCTGGTGCTGCTGATCGTCGCCGGCCTCGAACCCGATGTCCTCCGCGACCTGTTCGGATTCATCGGCGAGCTGGGCATGACGCCGCTCGTCGAGACGCATTCGGCCGACGAGCTCGAAGCCGCGATCGACCTGGGGGCGCCGCTGATCGGTGTGAACGCGCGCGATCTGAAGACCCTCGAGCTCGACCGCGACCTCTTCGGACGCCTGGTCGAGCGCATCCCGGAGACCGCGGTCAAGATCGCCGAATCCGCGGTGCTCACGCCCGCCGACGTCGTGCACTACCGCTCCGCCGGTGCCGACGTCGTCCTGATCGGCGAGGCACTCGTGACCGGCGATCCCGTCGCCACCCTCAAGAGTTTCCTGGAGGCATGATGAGCCTGCGCGATCAGCACGGCCCCTTCTTCGGCGAGTTCGGCGGGCGCTACATGCCCGAGTCGCTCATCGCCGCGATCGACGAGCTGACCGTCGCGTACGAGGAGGCGATCGCCGATCCAGCCTTCCGGGACGAGCTCGCACACCTTCTGAGCTCGTACGCGGGCCGCCCGTCGGCGATCACCGAGGTGCCGCGGTTCGCCGAGCACGCCGGAGGTGCGCGCGTCTTCCTCAAGCGTGAAGACCTGAACCACACGGGGTCCCACAAGATCAACAACGTGCTCGGCCAGGCGCTGCTCACCAAGCGGCTCGGCAAGACCCGCGTGATCGCCGAGACCGGTGCCGGACAGCACGGTGTCGCCACGGCGACCGCCGCGGCGCTCTTCGGCCTGGACTGCACGATCTACATGGGCGAGGTCGACACGGAGCGTCAGGCGCTCAACGTCGCCCGCATGCGCCTGCTCGGCGCGGAGGTGGTCCCGGTGACCTCCGGTTCGCGCACTCTGAAAGACGCGATCAACGACGCCTACCGCGACTGGGTGGCGTCGGTCGAGACCACCAACTACATCTTCGGCACCGCCGCCGGACCGCACCCGTTCCCGGCGATGGTCCGCGACTTCCAGAAGATCATCGGCGAAGAGGCCCGCGCGCAGCTGCTCGACGAGGTCGGTCGGCTTCCGGATGCGGTCGTCGCCTGTGTGGGCGGCGGTTCCAACGCGATCGGCATGTTCGACGCGTTCCTCGACGACGAGGGCGTCAAGCTCTACGGCGTGGAGGCGGCCGGCGACGGCGTCGACACCGAGAAGCACGCCGCGTCGATCGAGCGCGGGCGACCGGGAGTGCTGCACGGCGCCAAGACCTACGTGCTGCAGGACGAAGACGGCCAGACCATCGAGTCGCACTCGATCTCCGCCGGCCTCGACTACCCGGGCGTCGGACCCGAGCACTCGTGGCTCGCCGACATCGGCCGCGCCGAGTACATCCCGGCTACCGATGACGAGGCGATGCAGGCGCTGCGACTGCTCAGCCGCACCGAGGGCATCATCCCGGCCATCGAGTCGGCCCACGCCCTCGCCGGCGCTCTGCGGATCGGGCGCGAGCTCGGCCCGGACGGACTCATCGCGATCTGCCTCTCCGGCCGCGGGGACAAGGACATGGACACGGCTGCGCGCTACTTCGAGCTCTACGACGAAGCCGCTCTCGCGCACGATGTCGCCGAGGAGAGCGAGGCCGAAGACACGGCCTCGAAGGGGGAGCCGCAGCTATGAGTCGCGTCGAACAGGCGATCCAGCGCGCACAGGATGCCGGTCGCAGCGCCTTCGTCGGCTACCTTCCCGTCGGGTTCCCCGATCTTCAGACGAGCATCCAGGCCGCCATCGCCCTGGCCGAGAACGGCGTCGACATCATCGAGCTGGGCCCGCCCTACAGCGACCCGGTGATGGACGGCGCGATCATCCAGGAGGCGACCACCAAGGCACTCGCTGCGGGGTTCCGGATGGCCGACCTGTTCACGGCGATCCGTGAGATCACGGCCGCGACCGACGTTCCGGTGCTCGTGATGACGTACTGGAACCCGGTCATGCAGTACGGGGTCGACCGCTATGCCGACGACCTGCTCGCCGCGGGTGGCGCGGGGCTCATCACGCCCGACATCACGCCGGAAGCGGCAGGGGAGTGGATCGCGGCCAGCGAGCGGACGGGTCTCGACCGCGTGTTCCTCGCAGCCCCCACCTCCTCCGACGAGCGCCTCGAACTCGTCGTGAAGTCGTCCACCGGCTTCGTCTACACCGTCTCGACCATGGGGATCACGGGGGAGCGCGCCGAACTCGACCGCGCCGCCCGTACCCTGGTCGGCCGCCTCCGCGCGCACGGGGCTCACCGCGCCTGTGTGGGCATCGGCATCTCCACCGCCGAGCAGATCGCCGGAGTGTCCGAGTACGCCGACGGCGCGATCGTCGGAACCGCACTGGTCCGCGCCCTCCGTGACGGCGGCGTCCCCGCCCTCGCCGAGGTCACCCGAAGCCTGGCTGCCGGCACCTCGTCGGCCCGCCCCGATACCGAGAACTAGAATCGCACTCATGTCACTCGCGTTCCCCAGCACCGTCACCAGCGTGCTCGCCAGCATCCCGAGCCCTCCGGTGTCGTACTTCGACCTCGGACCCGTACGGATCCACTTCTACGCGCTGTGCATCATCGCGGGCATCATCGCGGCGACGATCCTGACCAATCACCGCCTCACCAAGCGTGGAGCGGAGCCGTGGGTCGTGATCGACATCTCGATCCTCGCGGTGCCGCTGGCCATCATCGGTGCCCGCATCTTCCACGTGCTGACCCACCCGAACTTCTACTTCGGTGAGGGCAAGAACACCTGGAACCCGTTCGAGCCCGGCTCGGTGTGGGCCATCTGGGAGGGCGGGATCGCGATCTTCGGTGCCCTCATCGGTGGGGCGATCGGCGCCTACCTCGGCTGCCGCTGGACGGGCATCCGCTTCTGGACATTCGCCGACGCTCTGGCGCCGGGTCTGCTGCTGGCTCAGGCCATGGGCCGCTTCGGCAACTGGTTCAACCACGAGCTCTTCGGCCTTCCCACCGACCTGCCGTGGGGGCTGGAGATCGAGTCGACGAACTCGGCATTCCCGGCGGGCCTGCCGGAAGGCACGCTGTTCCATCCGACCTTCCTGTACGAGGTGATCTGGAACGGCCTGGGCGTGCTGGTGCTCCTGTGGCTCGGTCGCAAGCTCTTCTTCCAGTGGGGCCGCCTGTTCGCGATCTACCTCATCTGGTACAGCGCCGGTCGCATCGTCTGGGAGTCGATCCGCATCGATCCGAGCGAGATCATCCTGGGGCTGCGCAGCAACGTCTGGGCCGCGATCATCGGCGTCGTCGTCGGACTCGTGATCCTCGTCGTGCAGACGCGTCGTCACCCCGGTCTCGAGCCGTCGCCCTACCAGCCTGGCCGCGAGAAGGTCGACGCCGACGCTGATGTACAATCGCAGAACAATCCCTCTGACTTCGTGGACGTGAGCGAGCCTCCGACCGAGGAAGTCACCGCAGGAGCCACTGCCACAAGCACTGCTTCCACGAGCGAGGACGGCTCCCGATAACAACGCCACCTCGTGGCGGGAGAACCATTGCACTGAACGAGCGGGCCGACGTCGTCCCCGGGTTTCACTGAAGATCTGAGGACGGTAACTGGTGTACTTCCAGCCACCCTACGGCGCGTCCGGCGCCTACCCCCCGAAGCAGGGCATGTACAACCCGGCGTTCGAAAAGGACGCCTGCGGCCTCGCCATGGTCGCGACCCTGCGCGGCGAAGCCGGGCACGACATCATCGCGTTGGCCCTCGAGGCCCTGCGCAACCTGGAGCACCGCGGAGCCATCGGCTCCGACGCGGGCACCGGGGACGGCGCCGGCATCCTGACGCAGATGCCCGATGCATTCCTCCGCGCAGTCGTCGGCTTCGAACTGCCGCCCGTGGGGGAGTACGCCGCTGGGTTGGCCTTCCTGCCTCGCGATTCGAGCGAGCGCCGCCAGCAGAAGGCCGGGATCGAGAAGATCGCCCGTTCCGAGGGACTCCGCGTTCTCGGCTGGCGCGAGGTCCCCACCGCCAACGAGAACCTCGGCAAGCTCGCCGATGAGGCGCGTCCCGCCTTCGAGCAGCTGTTCGTCAGCGCCGGCGGAGCGACCCACACCGATGCACCGGTCACGGGCATCGCCCTCGACCGGGTCGCCTACCGGCTGCGCAAGCGCGCCGGCCACGAGCTCGGCGCCTACTTCGTCTCGCTCTCGGCACGCACGCTCGGGTACAAGGGCATGGTCACGACCCTGCAGCTCGAGCCGTTCTACCCCGACCTGCAGGATGAGCGCTTCGCGTCCGAGCTGGCCGTCGTGCACTCCCGTTACTCGACCAACACGTTCCCGTCGTGGCCGCTCGCACAGCCGCTGCGGATGCTCGCCCACAACGGCGAGATCAACACGGTCGGCGGAAACCGCAACTGGATGCGCGCCCGGCAGTCGCAGCTCGAGTCCGAACTGCTCGGCGACATCGCGCCGCTGCTCCCGATCTGCACCGACGGCGCCAGCGACTCCGCGTCGTTCGACGAGGTCCTGGAACTGCTGACCCTCACGGGCCGGAGCCTGCCGCACGCCATCATGATGATGGTCCCGGAGGCGTACGAGAAGCAGGCCGACATCACGCCGGAGCTGCGTTCGTTCTACGAGTACCACTCCAACCAGATGGAGCCGTGGGACGGTCCGGCAGCCCTCATCTTCACCGACGGCACCCTCGTCGGCGCCACGCTCGACCGCAACGGCCTCCGCCCCGGGCGCTGGACCGAGACGACCGACGGCCTGGTCGTGATCGGCTCCGAGACCGGCGTGCTGCAGTTCGAGCCCGAGCGCATCAAGCGTCGCGGACGCCTGCAGCCCGGGAAGATGTTCCTGGTCGACACCTCGCAGCGTCGCATCGTCGAAGACAGCGAGATCAAGCACGACCTCGCCACGATGCACCCGTGGCAGGAGTGGCTGGACGCCGGTGCCGTGCGACTCGCGGAGCTCCCCGAGCGCGAGCACATCGTGCACCCTCCGGCATCGATCACCCGTCGTCAGCGCACCTTCGGATACACCGAGGAAGAGGTCCGCATCCTCCTCACGCCGATGGGGCAGACCGGTGTCGAGCCGCTCGGCGCGATGGGCTCCGACACGCCGATCGCCGTGCTCAGCAAGCGTCCGCGACTGCTGTTCGACTACTTCACGCAGCAGTTCGCGCAGGTCACGAACCCGCCGCTGGACTCGATCCGCGAAGAGGTCGTCACAAGCCTCAAGCTGGGTCTCGGCCCCGAGAGCAACCTGCTCTCCTGGGGTCCGGAGCACACGCGCACCGTCTCGCTCGACTTCCCCGTGATCGACAACGACGAGCTCGCGAAGATCCGTCACATCGACAAGGCCATGCCCGGTCGGTCGAGTGCGACGATCCGCGGTCTGTACCACTTCGACGCGGGCCCGCAGACGCTGCAGGACCGGCTCACCGAGATGTGCGCGGAGGTCGACGAGGCGATCGAGAACGGCACCGAGTTCATCATCCTGTCGGACCGGGACTCGAACAAGGACCTGACGCCGATCCCGTCGCTGCTCATGGTCTCCGCGATCCACCACCACCTCATCCGGCGTGAGAACCGGATGAAGGTCGGCCTGATCGTCGAAGCCGGCGATGTGCGCGAGGTGCACCACGTCGCGACGCTGATCGGCTACGGCGCCTCCGCCGTCAACCCGTACCTGGCGATGGAATCGGTCGAGCACCTGGTGCGCACCGGCTACATCACCGGGATCTCTCCGGAGAAGGCAGTCAAGAACCTGATCTACGCGCTCGGCAAGGGTGTGCTCAAGATCATGTCGAAGATGGGCATCTCCACGGTGTCTTCGTATGCCGGGGCCCAGGTGTTCGAGGCGATCGGTCTCAGCCAGGAGTTCATCGACGCCTACTTCACGCGCACCGAGTCCAAGCTCGGCGGCATCGGCATCGAAGAGATCTTCGCCGAGAACCAGGCGCGTCACGACTACGCCTACCCGGAGGATGCCGCTGCCCGCGCGCACGAGCGTCTGTGGACCGGCGGCGAGTACCAGTGGCGGCGCGACGGCTCCCCGCACCTCTTCAACCCGGAGACGGTGTTCAAGCTGCAGCACTCGACCCGCACCCGGCGCTACGACATCTTCCGCGAGTACACGAAGCTCGTCGACGAGCAGGCTGCCGAACTGAAGACGCTGCGCGGCCTGTTCCAGCTGCGCACCGGTACCCGCAAGCCCGTGCCCCTGGACGAGGTCGAGCCCGTCTCCGCCATCGTCAAGCGCTTCTCCACGGGCGCGATGAGCTACGGCTCCATCTCGCGCGAGGCGCACGAGACGCTCGCGATCGCGATGAACAGCATCGGCGGTAAGTCGAACACCGGCGAGGGCGGCGAGGATCCGGATCGGCTGCTCGACCCGCAGCGCCGCAGCTCGATCAAGCAGGTGGCCTCCGGACGCTTCGGCGTGACCAGCCTGTACCTCACCGAGTCGGACGACATCCAGATCAAGCTCGCCCAGGGCGCCAAGCCCGGCGAGGGCGGTCAGCTGCCTCCGACCAAGGTGTATCCGTGGGTGGCGCGCACCCGTCACGCAACCGCCGGTGTGGGGCTCATCTCGCCGCCGCCGCACCACGACATCTACTCGATCGAAGACCTCAAGCAGCTGATCTTCGACCTGAAGCGGGCGAACCCCGAGGCGCGCATCCACACGAAGCTCGTGAGCCAGTCGGGCATCGGTGCGGTGTCGGCGGGTGTGGCCAAGGCGCTCAGTGACGTCATCCTGGTCTCCGGCCACGACGGCGGCACGGGTGCGAGCCCGTTGAACTCGCTCAAGCACGCGGGAACGCCGTGGGAGCTCGGTCTCGCCGAGACGCAGCAGACGCTCATGCTCAACGGCATGCGCGACCGCGTCGTGGTGCAGGTCGACGGCCAGCTCAAGACCGGCCGCGATGTGATCATCGGCGCTCTGCTGGGTGCGGAGGAGTTCGGCTTCGCCACGGCTCCGCTCGTCGTCAGCGGCTGCATCATGATGCGCGTCTGCCACCTCGACACGTGCCCTGTGGGCGTCGCGACCCAGAACCCGGTGCTGCGTGAGCGGTTCACCGGCAAGCCGGAGTTCGTCGTCAACTTCATGGAGTTCATCGCCGAAGAGGTGCGGGAGCTGCTCGCGGAGCTCGGCTACCGCTCGCTCGACGAGATCATCGGCCGTGCCGACCTCATCGAGGTGAACGCCGCGGTCGAGCACTGGAAGGCCGAGGGCCTCGACCTGACGCCCGTGCTCGAAGGCCCGGTGTTCCCGGCGGGCGAGCCGCGTCGCAGCGGCCGCACGCAGGATCACGAGCTCGAGAAGCACTTCGACGTGCAGCTGATCGACATCGCGAAGGGGGCGCTGCTCAACGGCGACCCCGTCGTGGTCGAGCTTCCCATCGCCAACACCGAGCGTGCGGTCGGCACCATGCTGGGCCATCAGGTGACTTCGCGGCACGGCGCCGCCGGTCTGCCCGAGGGCACCATCGACGTCACGCTTCACGGCACGGCCGGACAGTCGCTCGGAGCCTTCCTCCCGCCGGGGATCGTGCTGCGCCTGGAGGGCGACGCGAACGACTACGTCGGCAAGGGACTCTCGGGCGGCGACATCACGATCCGTCCGCCGCGCGGTTCCGCGATCGCTCCGCACGAGAACGTGATCGCCGGCAACGTGATCGGGTACGGTGCGACCTCCGGGACGATGTTCATCTCTGGTGTCGTCGGCGAGCGGTTCCTCGTCCGCAACTCGGGTGCGACCGCTGTCGTCGAGGGGGTGGGCGACCACGCGCTGGAGTACATGACCGGCGGGCTCGCCGTGATCCTGGGCTCGACCGGACGCAACTTCGGCGCCGGGATGTCCGGGGGAGTGGCCTACGTTCACGCGCTCGACACCAGCAAGGTGAACGCGCAGTCGCTCGGCAGCGGAGAGCTCCTGCTCGAACCGCTCGACCGTGCCGACCTCGAGGTGCTGCGCAGCCTGCTGGTCGCGCACGTCGAACGCACGGCCTCGCCGCGAGCATCCGCGCTGCTCGAGGGGTTCGAACAGACCGCTGCAGAGTTCGTGAAGGTGCTGCCTCGTGACTTCGCCGCCGTGCGGAGCATGCGCGAGGAGGCGCTGGCCGAGGGGATCGACCCCGACGGCGACATCGTGTGGAACCGCATCCTGGAGGTGACCGGTGGCTGACCCCAAAGGCTTTCTGAAGGTGACCGAGCGGGAGCTTCCCGCCCGTCGTCCCGTGCCCGTGCGCATCATGGACTGGAAAGAGGTCTATGAGCCCGGCGACAAGCAGGTGCTGCGTCGCCAGGCCGGTCGCTGCATGGATTGCGGCGTGCCGTTCTGCCACCAGGGCTGCCCGCTGGGAAACCTGATCCCCGAGTGGAACGACCTGACGTGGCGTGGCGAGGGTCGCGAGGCGATCGAGCGGCTGCACGCGACGAACAACTTCCCGGAGTTCACGGGGCGCCTGTGCCCCGCACCGTGCGAAAGCTCGTGCGTGCTCGGCATCAACCAGCCCGCCGTGACGATCAAGCAGATCGAGGTCTCGATCATCGACGAGGCCTTCGCGAAGGGCTGGGTCGAGGCGGAGCCGCCGGAGCGCCTGACCGGCAAGACGGTCGCGGTCGTCGGCTCGGGGCCCGCGGGTCTCGCCGCCGCTCAGCAGCTGACCCGCGCCGGTCACACCGTGGCCGTCTTCGAGCGCGATGACCGCATCGGCGGACTGCTCCGCTACGGCATCCCGGACTTCAAGATGGAGAAGTCGCAGCTCGAGTCGCGCCTGCGTCAGATGCAGGAGGAGGGCACCCGCTTCCGCGCGGGGGTCGAGATCGGCAAGGACATCTCGTGGGCCGACCTGCGGGCGCGCTACGACGCGGTCGTCATCGCGACCGGCTCGACCGTGCCGCGTGACCTCGCGATCCCCGGACGCGACCTCGACGGGGTCCACTTCGCGATGGAGTACCTGGTCGAGTCCAACCACGCGGTTGCCGGCGACAAGGTCCCCGACCAGATCTCAGCCGAAGGCAAGCACGTCATCGTGATCGGCGGCGGCGACACCGGAGCCGACTGCATCGGCACCGCGCACCGTCAGGGCGCGCTCAGCGTCACCAACCTCGCGATCGGCAAGCAGCCGGGAGACGCGCGTCCCGACCACCAGCCGTGGCCGATGATGCCGACGCTCTTCGAGGTCTCCTCGGCGCACGAGGAAGGCGGCGAGCGGGTCTTCCTCGCCTCGACCGTCGAGTTCCTCGGCAACGAGGTGGGCGAGGTCCGCGCACTGCGCGTGGCCGAGACCGAGTACATCGACGGCCGTCGCGTGCCCAAGAGCGGCACCGAGCGCGAGATCCCGGCCGACCTGATCCTGATCGCCATGGGGTTCACCGGTCCGGAGCAGGACGGATACACGGAGGAGACGCTTCCTCAGGTCAGCGACCGTGGTGCTTTCCGTCGCGACTCCAGCTACGAGTCGACGGTGCCCGGCGTGTTCGTCGCCGGCGACGCAGGACGTGGGCAGTCGCTCATCGTCTGGGCCATCGCCGAGGGGCGCGCGGCCGCCGCGAACGTCGATCGCTTCCTGATGGGCACCACGGTTCTTCCCGAGCCGGTGCGCCCGAGTGATGTCGCGATCGGTCTCCAGCCCGCGTAGGCTGAGGCCGGCACCGTCGCCTGATTCACCTTCCCCCACTTCTACCCTGGAGAATTCTTTGAGACGCGCGAAAATCGTCGCCACCCTGGGCCCCGCCACCTCGACATACGAGACGGTGCGTGCACTGATCGACGCGGGGGTGGATGTCGCTCGATTGAACCTCAGCCACGGTGACTACTCCGTGCACGAGAACAACTACGCCAACGTGCGTCGTGCCGCGGAGGACGCCGGCCGCGCGGTCGCCATCCTCGTCGACCTGCAGGGACCGAAGATCCGCCTCGGCAAGTTCGAGGGCGGCCCGTACGAGCTCGCCAAGGGCGACATCTTCAAGATCACCACCGAAGACATCATCGGCAACAAGGAGATCAGCGGCACCACGTTCAAGGGGCTTCCCCAGGACGTCAAGCCGGGCGATTTCCTTCTGATCGACGATGGCAAGGTCCGCGTCGAGGTCGTCGAGACCGATGGCGTGACCGTGACCACGAAGGTCATCGTTGCCGGTGCCGTGTCCAACAACAAGGGCATCAACCTGCCGGGTGTGGCCGTGAACGTTCCTGCGCTCAGCGAGAAGGACGAGGACGACCTCCGTTGGGGCCTGCGCATCGGCGCCGACCTCATCGCCCTGTCGTTCGTCCGCAACGCCTCCGACGTCACCCGCGTGCACGAGATCATGGCGGAGGAGGGCGTTCGCGTCCCTGTCATCGCCAAGGTCGAGAAGCCTCAGGCCGTCGACGCGCTCGAAGAGATCGTCGACGCGTTCGACGCGATCATGGTCGCCCGTGGCGACCTCGGTGTCGAGCTTCCGCTCGAGGCCGTGCCGATCGTCCAGAAGCGTGCAGTCGAGCTCGCACGCCGCAACGCCAAGCCGGTCATCGTCGCGACGCAGATGCTCGAGTCGATGATCAGCAGCCCCGTCCCCACGCGCGCCGAGACCTCGGACGTCGCGAACGCCGTCCTCGACGGTGCGGACGCGGTCATGCTCTCCGGTGAGACCAGCGTCGGAGACTACCCGGTCGTGGTCGTCGAGACCATGGCGCGGATCATCGCCTCCACCGAGGAGCACGGTCTGGAGCGCATCGCGCCGCTGACGACCAAGCCCCGCACCCAGGGTGGTGCGATCACCCTCGCAGCGCTCGAGGTCGCCGAGTTCGTCGACGCGAAGTTCCTCTGTGTGTTCACGCAGTCCGGCGACTCCGCGCGTCGCCTGTCGCGTCTGCGCTCGCGCATCCCGATGATCGCGTTCACGCCGGAGCCCGACATCCGCCGTCGCATGGCGCTTACGTGGGGCATCCGCTCGACCCTGGTCGACATGGTGCAGCACACCGACCTGATGTATCACCAGGTCGACGAGTATCTGCTCGGCAACAAGCTTGCCGAGGAAGGGGACAAGGTCGTCGTGATCTCCGGGTCCCCTCCTGGAATCATCGGATCGACGAACGACCTTCGCGTGCACAAGGTCGGCGATGCGATTCGCGGTGCAGCACCGATCTACAAGGCCGGCGTCTGACGCAAAGCATCCAGAGGGGGCGGGACTTCGGTCTCGCCCCCTCTGTCGTGCCGCGGTGGGCCCGTCAACCCCGTGCTACATTTCCGCGCGTTGCGGTAGCTTCACAGCATGAGCCCTTCCCGTCGTCGCGTCGTCGTCGACCGGATGACCTTCGGTCTCTGGGAGAGCCCACGGCCTCCCGGCACGGATTCGCCTGCGATCGTGCTCGTGCACGGAATCGGGATGTCGCATCGCTACCTGTCGCGGTTGCAGGGCGTGTTCGCTGATTTCACACGTGTCGTGTCCGTGGATCTGCCGGGATTCGCGGGGCTGCCCAAGCCCTCCGGCGATCCCGACGTGGGGCGGATGGGACGAGCGCTCTCGGAGGTGATCGCCTCCCTGGGGGAGGAGCGCATCATCGTGGTCGGGCATTCGATGGGCGCGCAGTGGGTTGCTGAGGCCGTCCTGCATCGTCCGGAGCGCGTGCAGGCGGTCGTCGCGATCGGCCCTGTGGTGGACCAGCGCCATCGCAGCCTCATGGCTCAGGCCAGGGCACTTGCCGTCGACACGCTCGGCGAGACGCCTCTCATCAACCTGATCGTGTTCGCCGACTATCTGCGCTGCGGAGTCCCCTGGTACCTGAAGCAGGCGCGGCACATGATCGCGTATCCGACCGAGAAGCGTTATTCCGAGCTACAGCCGCCCGTGCTGGTGATGAGGGGCGGGGATGACCCGGTGGCAGGTCGCGCATGGTGTCGTCGATTGCGCGATACCGCACGGGCTGCACGGCTCGTGGAGGTCCCGGGGCGCCACCACGTCGTGCAGCACTCCGCTCCTCGCGCTGTCGCTGCTGCCATCATGGCGAACACGGCGGGGCCGTGGCCGCCGAGCGCGCGATCCGTGGCGCGTCGAACGACCGGGAGCACATCATCGGCGTGCTGAGGAAGGCCGCCTGGTGGATCGCCGATTACGCATACGCGGGTTACTGGCAGTTGCGCGCGACGTTCGATCGCACCGATCCGGCGAGCTTCACATCAGGGAGCGGGGCGCACATCGTCGTTCTCCCCGGAGTGTACGAGACGTGGAAGTTCATGCAGCCCCTCGTGGAGCAGATGCGCGCGAAGGGGCACGCCGTGCACATCGTCGACACGCTTCATCGGAACGAGCGACCGGTCGCCGACATCGCCGCCGCCGTGGCGGAGTTCCTGGAGCGACGTGAGCTCACCGACGTGATCCTCGTCGCTCACAGCAAGGGTGGGCTCGCAGGGAAGCTCGTCATGACCGGCCCGGCGGGGGAGCGCGTACGCTCGATGCTCGCCATCGCGACGCCGTTCGGCGGCTCGCGCTACGCCCGCCTGATGCTGTCCCGCACCCTGCGGGCCTTCTCCCCGGAAGACCCGTCGATCGTGGACATGGCCCGGCAGCTCACGGTCAATGAGCGGATCGTGTCGATCTATGCGGCGTTCGACCCTCACATCCCGGAGGGGAGCGAGCTGGCCGGTGCGAAGAACGTCCGACTCGAGACCGGCGGGCACTTCCGGATCCTCGCGCACCCTCGGGTGCTGGCCGAACTGGCCGTGCTCGCCGAATAGCCCGGGGACGTCTTAGCGCGAGGCAACCGCTGCGGCGGGAACGAGCAGCACGCCCCAGCCCCAGCCCGTGATGCAGCGCTGGATCGCAATTCGTGTGCCGGCGGTGGGACTCGAACCCACACGCCCTTTCGGACAAAGCATTTTGAGTGCTCCGCGTCTGCCATTCCGCCACGCCGGCTCGTGTGTCGCGTCTACGACTTTAGCGCAGGGGAGGGGTTCGATCCTCCGCACCGGGCACCTACGGCCTGCTCACAGAGCTCTCCACTAGGATGGTTCTGTGACAGAGCAAGAAGAGCAGGCCGAGCAGCCCACGTCATCCGCCCCGCGACGCGTCGTCGTCGCCGAGGATGAGTCGCTGATCCGCCTCGACATCGTCGAGATCCTCCGCGACAACGGCTTCGATGTCGTCGGTGAGGCCGGTGACGGAGAGACCGCGGTCGCACTCGCGACCGAGTTGCGTCCCGACCTCGTCATCATGGACGTGAAGATGCCTCAGCTCGACGGCATCAGCGCCGCCGAGAAGCTGCACAAGGGCAATATCGCGCCGGTCGTCCTCCTCACGGCGTTCAGCCAGAAGGAACTCGTCGAGCGGGCGAGCGAAGCGGGCGCACTCGCCTACGTCGTGAAGCCGTTCACGCCGAACGACCTCCTCCCCGCGATCGAGATCGCCCTCGCCCGTCACGAGCAGATCATCACGCTCGAGGCCGAGGTCGCCGACATGGTCGAGCGTTTCGAGACCCGCAAGCTCGTCGACCGGGCCAAGGGCCTGCTCAACGAGAAGATGGGCCTGAGCGAGCCCGAGGCGTTCCGCTGGATTCAGAAGGCGTCCATGGACCGCCGCCTGACGATGCAGGACGTCGCCAAAGCGATCATCGAACAGCTCGCCCCCAAGAAGTAGCGGTGAGCGCCGGAATCCTCCGGCTGGATGGCGAGCACATCCTGCGACCCGTCCGCGTCGGCGACGGTGCAGCGCTTTCGAGAGCGTACCTGTCGAACCGGGATCACCTCGCGCCGTGGGAGCCGCTCCGAGACGAGTCGTTCTTCACCGTCGCCTCGCAGGAGCGTCACGCTCAGGAGAGTGTGTCCGACGCCGAGTCAGGTCGCAGCATCCGTTTCGTGATCGAGTCGGACGACGGTGAGATCCGTGGTCGGATGAACATCAACAACATCGTCCGCGGCGCGTTCTGGAGCGCAGATCTCGGCTATTGGGTCGATGCCGCAAGGCAGCGCAGAGGGTTGGCGAGCCGCGCTGTCGCACAGGTCCTGGAGTATTCGCGCGTCGAGCTGCGTCTGCACCGGATGCAGGCCGCGACGCTGCTGCACAACGTCGGATCCCAGCGCGTGCTGCTAGGAAACGGCTTCGAACGGATCGGACTCGCTCCGAAGTATCTCCGCATCGCGGGGGAGTGGCAGGATCACCTGCTGTTCCAGCGGCTGCTGGAAGAACCGCTCAGCGCGCGGCGGGAACGTCCTTGATCATGTTCGTGATGCGGATCGTCGAGCAGCGGCGCCCCTGATCGTCGGTCACGACGATCTCGTGAACCGTGATGCTCCGCCCCAGGTGCACGGGTGTGCACACACCCGTGACGACGCCGGACGTCGCCGAACGCGTGTGGGTGGCATTGATGTCGACACCGACCGCCAAGCGACCGGCGCCCGCGTGGAGGTTCGCCGCCATCGAGCCGAGCGATTCTCCGAGCACCACGTACGCGCCGCCGTGCATGAGCCCGACAGGCTGAGTGTTGCCCTCGACCGGCATGGTCGCGACGCAGCGATCGACGCTGAACTCGACGAACGCCATGCCCATCTTCTCGGCCAGAGCCCCCATCCCGCGGGCCGTGGCCCAGTCGAGACCCTCGCTCGTCGCGACGTCGCTCATGCATCCTCCTCAGCGGGTGTCTGTCGTCCTCGTTAGGCTGACAGGGTGACGGACTCCGCAAAGCCTACCCTCATGGTCGTCGACGGCCATTCGCTCGCCTACCGTGCCTTCTTCGCCCTTCCGGTCGAGAACTTCACGACGAAGGACAACCAGCACACGAACGGCATCTACGGCTTCTTGTCGATGCTGGTGAACCTCATCAAGGCCGAGCAGCCGACGCATCTGGCCATCGCCTTCGACACCTCACGGCACTCGTTCCGCACCGACGAATACCCGGAGTACAAGGCCACGCGCTCGGAGTCGCCACAGGAGTTCAAGGGGCAGATCCCGCTTCTGCAGGACTGCCTCGCCGCCATGTCGATCCCGGTCCTGACGAAAGAGGGGATCGAGGCCGACGACATCCTGGCGACGCTTGCCTCCCAGGGCGCGGAGCAGGGCTACGAGGTGCTCGTCGTCTCGGGCGACCGTGACACCATCCAGCTCGTCAACGACGATGTCACGCTGCTGTACCCGTCGGTTCAGGGCGTGTCGCAGCTCAAGCGCTACGACCCGACGACCGTCCAGGAGCGGTACGGTGTGCGTCCGGAGCAGTACCCCGACATCGCGGCTCTCGTCGGCGAGACCAGCGACAACCTGCCGGGTGTGCCGAAGGTCGGTGAGAAGACCGCGGTCAAGTGGCTCACGCAGTTCGGCTCACTCGACGAGCTGATCGCACGGGCCGATGAGATCAAGGGTGTGGTCGGTGGCAATCTCCGCGATCACATCGACGACGTGCGCCGCAACCGCAAGCTCAACCGTCTGCTCACCGATGTGGAGCTTCCGGTCGGCCCTGCCGACCTCGCGGTCACGCCGATCGATGCGCAGGCCGTGCGTGACATCTTCGCGCGTCTGGAGTTCCGCACGCTTCTGCCGCGAGTCTTCGAAGCTGTCGGAGCCGGCGAAGTCGCCGACGACCCCGCCTCCGTCGTCGTCCTTCCCGTCCCTGTCGAGGTCTCGCCCACCGACCTCGCGGCCTGGGCTGCAGCGCAGAGCGACGATGTCGCACTTCGCGTCGCCACCCAGGGCGGCGTGCCGGTGCGCATCGGGGTCGCTACGCTGACTGAGCTCCGCGAGGCCGACTGGACGGATGCCGCAGCAGAAGCCCTGCGCGAATGGATCGAATCCGACGCGCCGAAGGTCCTGCACGATGCGAAGCCGCAGGTGAAGGCACTGATCCGTCAGGGCATCCGGCTCCGTGGTCTCGCCTACGACACGAGCCTGGCCGGCTGGCTGCTGCGCCCGAGCTTCCCCGACAAGACCCTCGCCGACCTGGTGGAGCGCTATCTGGGCGAGAAGCTGCCTGAGGCCGACCCGTCGCAGCTCGTGCCCGAGACCGAGGGCGCGACGCCGTCACAGGAGGCGTGGTTCGCCCTGCGCGTCGCCGATGCGCTGCGGGAAGACATCCCGGAGTCGGTCGGCAAGGTCCTCGTCGACATCGAGCTGCCGACGCTGCTCACCCTCGCCGACATGGAGGTCGCCGGTGTGGCGGTCTCCCACGAGGTGCTCTCGACCTTCTCCGGCGAGCTCGCCACGCGCGCCGAGGGGCTCGCGCAGGAGGCGTTCTCCGTCGTCGGGCGCGAATTCAATCTCGGCTCGCCCAAGCAGCTGCAGGAGGTCCTTTTCGAAGACCTCCAGCTCCCGAAGACCCGCAAGACGAAGACGGGTTACTCGACGGATGCGGCGGTGCTCGCCGACCTTCAGGAGAGCCACCCGCATCCTTTCCTGAGCCTGCTCCTGCAGCATCGTGAAGCGACCAAGCTGCGTCAGATCATCGAATCGCTCGACACGGCGATCGGCGACGACCACCGTGTGCACACGACCTACGTACAGACCGGCAGCCAGACCGGGCGCCTCTCTAGCACCGACCCCAACCTGCAGAACATCCCGGTTCGCACGGAGGAGTCGCGCCGCATCCGCAGCGCGTTCGAGGTCGGCGAAGGGTATGAGGCTCTTCTCACCGCCGACTACTCGCAGATCGAGATGCGCATCATGGCGCACCTGTCGGGTGACGAAGGACTGATCGAGGCGTTCAACAGCGGCGAAGATCTGCACCGCTTCGTGGGTGCGCGGGTCTTCGGCGTCGAGCCGAGCGAGGTGACGCCCGCCATGCGTACCAAGGTCAAGGCGATGTCGTACGGCCTGGTCTACGGGCTCTCGGCGTTCGGGCTCTCCAAGCAGCTGCGCATCGAGCAGTCCGAGGCCAAGCAGCTCATGGTCGAGTACTTCGCGCGTTTCGGCGCGGTGCGCGACTACCTGCGCGCCTCGGTCATGAAGGCCAAGGAAGTCGGCTACACCGAGACGATCTTCGGCCGCCGTCGCCCGTTCCCCGACCTCGCGAGCCCCAACCGTGTGCTCCGTGAGAACGCGGAGCGTGCGGCGCTCAACGCGCCGATCCAGGGCAGCGCCGCCGACATCATGAAGATCGCCTTGCTGCACATCCACGACGATCTGCGGTCCGAACAGCTCTCCTCGCGGGTGCTTCTGCAGATCCACGATGAGCTCGTGGTCGAAGTCGCTCCGGGGGAGTGGGATGCCACCGAGCGCATCGTCCGCGCGCGCATGGGCGATGCGGCCGAGTTGTCCGTGCCGCTCGATGTGCAGGTCGGTCGTGGTCGCGACTGGAACGAAGCCGCGCACTGACCTCCGGCGGGGGAAGGGGCCCGGGGATTAGGCTGGCAGTTATGACTTCAGCTCCCCGCACCCCCTCCGCCATCGACGCCGTCGCCGATGAATGGGTCGACAAGATCGCGGTTCTGGCGCCCACTCTCGGTACCTACATCGGCCGCGACGAGGTGAACGATCGTTTCGGCGATCTGAGCCCGGCCGGCCATGAGGAGATCGCCGCGGCGACCCGGTCGACCCTCGACAAGCTGTCTGCGCTAACTCCTGTCGACGCGATCGATGAGGTCACCAAGACCGATCTCAGCGCGGAACTCCGCCTCGATCTCGAGCTTCACGATGCGAAGTGGCATCTGCGTGATCTCAACGTGATCGCTTCGGCCGCGCAGGATGTACGTTCGGCGTTCGACCTGATGCCGACGTCGACGGTCGAGGACTGGGACGTGATCGCGACTCGCCTCGCCGCCGTCCCCGGGGCGCTCCGCGGCTACGTCGAGACGCTCCGCACCGGCATCGCGGAGGGCGTCACGCCCGCGCGCCGCCAGGTGATCGAGGTCGCCACCCAGATCGACCGCTACACCGCCGATGACGGCTTCTTCGCTGCGTTCGTGGCGCACGCCGACCCCGACGAGGGGCAGCTTCCCGCCTCCCTGGCGCGGACGCTCGCCGACAATTCCGCCGCCGCACGGGTCGCCTACGACGAGCTGCGTCGCTTCCTCGCTGAGGAGCTCGCCCCGGCGGTCGGCGACGTCGACGCCGTGGGGCGCGAACTGTACGCGCTCAACTCCCGCCGATTCCTCGGCGCGACGATCGATCTCGATGAGACGTACGAATGGGGCCGTGAAGAGCTCGCACGCATGGTCGAGGAGCAGACCGCGATCGCGAACGAGATCCTCCCCGGAGCCTCGGTCGAGGAGGCGGTGGCTCATCTCGAGGCCGATCCCGCCCGCAAGCTCGTCGGCACGGATGCGCTCCAGAAGTGGATGCAGGAGACCAGCGATCGTGCCGTCGCCGAGCTCGGCGCCTCGCACTTCGACATCCCCGAGGCGATCCGCACCCTGGAGTGCATGATCGCCCCCACGCAGGAGGGTGGGATCTACTACACCGGCCCGACAGACGACTTCTCCCGTCCCGGTCGTATGTGGTGGTCGGTTCCCGAGGGCGTCACGGAGTTCGACACCTGGCGCGAACTCACCACCGTCTTCCATGAGGGCGTCCCCGGTCACCACCTTCAGATCGCGCAGGCGGTCTACAACCGCGCCGAGCTCAATTCCTGGCGCCGTCTGCTCGCGGGCACCTCGGGCCATGCCGAGGGATGGGCGCTCTATGCGGAGCGTCTCATGGAGCAGCTCGGCTACCTCGACGATCCCGCCGACCGTCTCGGAATGCTCGATGGGCAGCGCATGCGAGCGGCCCGGGTCGTGCTCGACATCGGTGTGCACCTCGGCAAGCCGCGGCTCGACGGAGACGGCGTCTGGGATGCGGACTACGCCCTCGAGTTCATGCGCCGCAACGTGAACATGTCCGATCAGTTCGTGCAGTTCGAGGTGAACCGCTACCTCGGCTGGCCGGGCCAGGCGCCGTCGTACAAGGTGGGTCAGCGCATCTGGGAGCAGGTCCGTGACGGTGTGCGGGCTGCCGAAGGTGACTCTTTCGCCTTCAAGGACTTCCACAAGAGGGCCCTCGACATCGGCGGCGTCGGCCTCGACACGCTGCGTACGACGCTGCTGCCGCGCTGACGGGAATGCTGTCCGGCCCTCGCGTGTTCATTCACGTGAATAGGAAGGGATGACATGAGCATCGAATTCGGGCTGGACACCTTCGGCGACATCACGAGGGATGCGGACGGAGAGCTCCTCACCGGGGCGCAGACGATCCGCAACATCGTGGCGCAGGCGGAGCTCGCCGACACGGTCGGGGTGAACTTCTTCGGGGTGGGGGAACACCACCGCACGGAGTTCGCCGTCTCCGCACCGGAGATGGTGCTCGCCGCCATCGCTGCGCGCACCGAGCACATCCGACTCGGCACAGCGGTCACCGTGCTGTCCTCCGACGACCCGGTGCGCGTGTTCGAGCGGTTCTCGACGCTCGATGCGCTCTCGAACGGGCGGGCCGAGGTCGTGCTCGGACGCGGCTCCTTCATCGAGTCCTTCCCGCTGTTCGGCTACGATCTGCGCGACTACGACGCCCTGTTCGAGCAGAAGCTCGAGCTCTTCGTCGAGCTGCTCAAGGAGGAACCCGTCACCTGGTCCGGCACCATGCGAGCTTCGCTGGAGAACGCCAACGTGTTCCCGAAGACCGAGAACGGATTGCGCACCTGGGTCGGCGTCGGCGGCAGTCCGGAGTCGGTCGTGCGGGTTGCCCGCCACGGTCTCGGTCTGATGCTGGCGATCATCGGGGGACCGGCCCACCGCTTCAAGCCGTTCGTCGATCTCTATCACCGTTCGGTCGCATCCTTCGGAACGACGTCGCACCCGATCTCCGTACACTCTCCGGGGCACATCGCCGAGACCGACGCCGAAGCGTGGGATGCCGCCTACTCGGGCTTCGAGGCCATGAACAACACCATCGGGCGTGAGCGCGGATGGCCCGCGTACAGCCGCGCGCGATTCCAGAACGACGTCGGACCGGAGGGTGCGATCTACGCCGGCTCCCCGGACCGTGTCGCGGCGAAGATCGCCGATACCATCACCACTCTCGGCCTCGGACGCTTCGACCTGAAGTACGCCACCGGCACCCTGTCGCACGAGTCGATGATGCGCAGCATCGAGCTCTACGGCACCGAGGTCATCCCGCGGGTGCGCAGGATCCTCGCCGAGCGCGATTGAGACGTCATCCGGGGCAGGGCGGTCTTGGCGCGGCTCTACGATGAGGAGCATGGCCAACACCGCCCTGCCGAGCCGCGACTCGCTCGCTGAACGCCTGGACGGGCTCCCGTTCACGCGTCGCCACCTCCGCCTGCTGACCGGGTCCGGGCTCGGTTGGGCGCTGGATGCGATGGATGTCGGTCTCATCTCGTTCATCCTCGCGGCGCTCACGCAGCAGTGGGACCTCAGCAAGAGCGATGCCGGCTGGATCGCCTCCATCGGTTTCGTCGGCATGGCCATCGGCGCCACCCTCGGCGGGCTCCTCGCAGATCGCTTCGGACGACGACAGGTGTTCGCGCTCACGCTGCTCGTCTACGGCGTCGCGACCGGTGCGAGCGCACTCGTGGGCGGACTCGCTGCGCTTCTCGTCCTGCGGTTCCTGGTCGGTCTGGGCCTCGGCGCCGAGCTCCCTGTCGCCTCGACGTATGTGAGCGAGTTCGCTCCGGCCCGCATCCGTGGTCGTCTGATCGTCGTACTGGAGGCCTTCTGGGCTCTCGGGTGGACTGCCGCGGCGGTGATCGGGTTCCTCGTCATCCCCACCTCCGACGCCGGATGGCGATGGGCCTTCGCACTGGGCGCCATCCCCGCGGTGTACGCACTGTTCGTCCGTTGGCGGATGCCCGAATCACCCCGCTGGCTCGCTTCTCGGGGCCGCATCGCAGAAGCGGACCGCATCGTGTCGACGTTCGAGGCGGATGCGAGAGTCCTCTCGGCACCGGCCATCCGGAAGGAGCCGCCCTCTCGAGCCATCGCGATCACGGCGCGCGCACGCCTCGCAACCCTCTGGAATCCGGAGTTCCGATTGCGGACGCTATGCCTGTGGCTGGTCTGGCTCGGAGTGAACTTCGCCTATTACGGTGCCTTCATCTGGATCCCCAGCATCCTCGTGGATGCTGGCTTCGACCTCGTCAAGTCCTTCGGTTTCACCCTCATCATCACGCTCGCTCAGCTCCCCGGATACGCCGTCGCCGCCTGGCTTATCGAGGTCTGGGGGAGACGTCTGACCCTCTCAGTGTTCCTCGTCGGCTCTGCCGTGTCGGCCGTGATCTTCGGCACGGCTTCCACCGAAGGAGCGATCATCGGAGCGGGAATGGCATTGTCCTTCTTCAACCTCGGCGCGTGGGGAGCGCTCTACGCCGTGACGCCGGAGATCTACCCCACGTCTCTGCGGGCGACCGGAGCGGGATGGGCAGCCGGAATCGGTCGGATCGCCTCGATCGTGGCGCCGCTGTCCGTCCCCGTCCTGCTTCTCGCCGGGGGAGCACCCCTGCTGTTCGCGGTGTTCGGCGTCTGCTTCCTCGGCGCGGCCGCCGCCGCCTGGGGCCTCGTCGATCGCGGAGGCCAGGCTCTCGACGATCGTTGAAGCCCGGTGTCGTCGGGCCGCAATAGGCTGGGACGATGGCAGATGTGCGTTTCGTGGCTATCGGCGACTCGTTCACAGAGGGCGTCGGCGACGTGCTCCCGAGCGGGCAGGAGCGCGGGTGGGCCGATCTCGCGGCGCAGGGCTGGGCCGACGCCGCCGGACACCCCATCCAATACGCGAATCTCGCCATCCGCGGCAAGCTGGCCTGGCCGATCGTCGAGCAGCAGCTCGAGCCCGCGCTCGCTCTGCGCCCCACACACCTGTCGTTCAACGGCGGCGGCAACGACATGCTGCGCCCTCGTACCGACGTCGAGCACATCGCGGATGCGTTCAGCCGGGTGCTGCGCCGTTGCGACGAAGAGGGGGTGACCATGATCCTCCTCTCCGGTGCGAACCCCAGTGGGCAGCTTCCGATGGGATCGCTCGTACAGCGTCGAGGGGATCTGCTCTCGGAGGCCGTGATGCGGCGGATCGAAGAGCGCCCCGATGTCATCCGAGCCCTCAACTGGCCGGATCGGGAGCTCTCCCGAGGCGCGTACTGGGCCGACGATCGCCTGCACATGAACGCCGCCGGGCACCATCGCGTGGCCGCCCGCGTGCTGCACGCGCTGGGCTTCGAGCCTCCGGAGACATGGTGGGCGCCGAACGATCGTCTGGGTACCGGTCCGTCCGGCCTGGCCTACTACCGCGAGTTCGTCGGCCCGTGGGTGCGGCGTCGCGTGACGCGCACGTCGTCCGGTGACGGCCGCACCGCGAAGTACCCCACGTGGGTCGAACGGATTCCTTCGTGAGGCTCGCGCGGACGCTGCGGGTGGGTGCGTGAGCGACCTCGAACTCGCTCGCATCCCTGCGGGTGTCGTGACGCTGAGTGATGCACGCCGCAAAGAGCAGCGTGTGGTCGAGCTCGAGCCGTTCGAGATCGGTGTCTACCCGGTCACGCAGGAACAGCTTGCCGACGTCCTCGGTATACCGGTCGAACATCCACGGCGCCCCGCATCGGATCTGTCCTGGCTGCGGGCTGTGCATTTCTGCAATGCCGCGTCCGAGTGGGAGGGCCTCGACCGGGTCTACCTGTTCGACGGCGAGGAGGTGACATGGGACACCACGGCCGACGGCTACCGGCTGCCGACCGAGGCGGAATGGGAGTTCGCGTGCCGCGCCGGATCGACCGGCCCCCACTACGCGCCCCTCGCCGACGCCGCGTGGACGAGCGCGGACGGAGTGTCTTCTCCACAGGACATCGGCGGCAAGCTGCCGAACCTCAACGGTCTCTTCGACACGCTCGGCAACGTGTGGGAGTGGTGCTGGGACCTCCTGGACCCCGCCCGCTACGACGACTATCGCGTGTTCCGCGGCGGCGGATTCGCCGACGACGCGTGGAGCGTCCGGGCATCGGTTCGTCGTGGGGGAGCGCCGCGCATGCATCACGACGACGTGGGACTCCGTCTCGCGCGAGGGGCGTTCGATACGCCCGGTCAGGCGCAGGGCTGGTCGGCTCAGGGAGACCGCGAACGTGCGGTGCAAGACGGTCCGCTGCCTTCGGGCTGGACGCCGCGGAGGCGGTAGTCACACCCACGCCCCGCGTCCGCCGGTCACTGAGCGCGTGTGATCGGTCGCTGGTTTTGTCCGTCGTCACCCGGATGGAAAGCTGGATCCATGGCATCCACGTACTCGCTCATCGTCTCCCAGGGTCGCGTCGCCGACCGCACCGACGGGGCCCTCGTCGGCGCCCGCCGAGTCGGCGAGTCGGTGGCGTCATTGCTCGATCTCGAGCCACAGGTGATCGGAACACCCACGGCGAGCACGGTCGACGACTGGTCCGTCGCGCTCCCGCAAGCGGAGGAGACCTTGACCGGTCTGCGCGATGCGTTGCAGAGCGCCCTCGGCGCCGGAACGACACCGCTGCTCATCACCAACACGTGCGCGGCGAGTCTCGGCACCCTTCCGACCGTCGCCGAGCGTCACCCCGACGCAGTGCTGTTGTGGATCGACGCGCACGGCGACTTCAACACCCCCGAGACCACGGAGTCCGGCTACCTCGGGGGAATGGTCCTCGCGGCCGCCTGCGGACTCTGGGACAGCGGGCACGGCTCAGGACTCGACCCGAAGCAGGTCGTCGTGGTCGGCGGACGCGATATCGATCCGGCCGAGGGGGAGCTGCTCGCCGGCGCCGGCGTGACGGTGCTGGCCCCATCGGACAGCACGCCGGAGCGGGTGCGGGAGCTCGTCGCCGGTCGCCCCGTGTGGATCCACGTCGACTGGGACGTGCTCGAGCCGGGGTATATCCCGGCTGCTTACCGGGTCGGGGGTGGACTGCTGCCGCACCAGATCGCCGCGATCTTCTCCGCTCTTCCGCAGGACTCCGTCCGGGGTGTCGAGCTGGCGGAGTTCGAAGCAGGCGACGCGGAGGTGCCCGCGCGCGTGAGTGTCGAGCTGATCATCGAGACGCTTCAGCACCTTCTTCGCTGAACCTCCGTACCCACGATCGCGGAACAGTCAGCGACGGCGCTCCGGATCGAGGCCCATGCGGATGCGTGTGCGCTTGCGCTCGATGAGAATGAACGCGGTTCCGATGATCCATAGCGGGATCGGCATGAGGAAGGCGATGCGGAACGCTTCGAGGGTGTATGTCTCGGGAGTACCGGCGCCCTGCATGTCGAGGACGAGTCCGATCAGGAAGATCGCGATGAGGGCGGCGATGAAGCCGCCCGCGTTGGTGGCACCTGTCGCCGTGCTCAGCCGGTGGCTCGGATTGTGCGTGCGGGCATGGTCGAAGGCGATCATCGATGCAGGACCGCCGGTCGCGAGTGCGATCGCCAGCACGTAGAGCAGCCAGAGCGGAGCGGTGTCAGGAAGGGCGATGACGGCGATCCACGCCGCCATCTGCACGCCTACGGCGGGGAGCACGAGTGCCAGGGATCGGTGGTTGGGCAGTCTTCGCGAGAGGTCGCCGATGATCGGCCCCAGAAGCATGCCGGCAACGACATATACGGAGATGATTCCCGCCGCATGAGCGGTGTCGAGCCCTTCGGCTGCGGTGAGGAAGGGCATTCCCCAGAGCAGGACGAACGCGGTGCCCGCGAACGGTGTCGTGAAATGGGACCAGAAGGCGAGGCGAGTGCCCGGATGGGCCCAGGCGGCGCGGATGCCGACGCCCGTGTCGATCGCCGATGTGACGACGCGGATGACGCCCGTGTCGGTATTCACCGTGACGTCGGCGCCGCGCTCTGCGGGGTGGTTGCGGATGACGAGCGCCACGAGGATGGTGAACAGCACTCCGAGGCCGGCGATGCTGCCGAAAGTGATGGTCCAGGTCGTCGCATGAAGCAGTGCCGCGAGCGGGACCAGGGCGATCAGCTGACCGGTCTGCCCGATGATCCCGGTGAACTGCACCATGATCGGACCACGCTGTGCGGGAAACCACGTCGCGACCAGACGCAGCACGGCGGGGAAGATCGCCGCGTCTCCCGCGCCGAGCAGAACGCGCGCGAAGATCGCGATGCCGATGCTGGGGGAGAGGGCCATGGTCAGCTGCCCCGCCGCCATGAGCAACATGCCGATCGTCATGATGGGGCGCGAGCCGAAGCGGTCGAGCAGGATCCCGATCGGGATCTGCATCCCGCCGTAGACCGCGAGTTGCACGACGGCGAACAGCGCGAGTGTCGATGCGTCCGCCTGGAACCTGTCGGCCGCCTCCACTCCGACCGCGCCGAGGGAGGTGCGGTTCGTGATCGCCAGCACGTAGGCTGCGACGCCGACGGACCAGATCACCCATGCGCGAAATCCTGGCGTGGACACGGGGGAGTGGGGGACCTGCGGCACATGTCAACGCTACTCCTGCGACAGCGTCGCCTCTGCCCGCGGGCGATGTCGGACCGGGGGGCTAACGTGACGCCATGACCAGTTCCCCTCTGCATCATTCCCTCGACTATGTCGAACTCGTCGTCACCGATCTCGAAGCATCGAGGCGATTCTTCGCCGAGGCGTTCGGGTGGACCTTCAACGACTACGGACCCGGTTATGCGGGCATCGTGTCCCCGCGTGATGACGGCAGCGAGGTCGGCGGACTCATGCTCGCCGACGAGCCGCGTCCGGTCGGCGGCCCGCTGGTGCTCCTGTACTCGGACGACCTCGACGCGACGATGAGTGGCATCGTCTCGGCAGGTGGCACGATCCTGCAGGCACCTTACGAGTTCCCCGGCGGGCGACGCCTGCACTTCTCCGACCCGACCGGCAACGAGCTCGGCGTCTGGTCCGTGAAGTAGCTCGAGCGCGGGGGAGCGGCCTGCCACCGCGTCAGGTTCCTGTCACCGGGTGAGGAGCGCGCGCAGCCTGTTCCGCAGATCAGCGCTCGCACCGATGGCGGCGAAGGCCCCATCAACATCGGCCGCTATGTCCGCCACGATCGGACCGGTCTGCGCAATCCAGTTCGTCACCTCGTCGGCGCTCCAGCCGGCCTGCCGGTCGAGGGTGGGGGCGTGAGTCTGGGCGCCGACCATCGCTCTCACCGACTCCGCATAGTCGGCAGCGACGTCGTCTGGGCTCACGCCGGCGTTGCTCAGCAGCAGTGCACTGATCATCCCCGTCCGGTCGCGTCCTGCGCTGCAGTGCACGAGGACCCCGCGGGGAGCAGCGGCGATCGCCGTCAGGGCGTCGAGCACCAGCTCGGGCAGTATCCGCCAGTTGTGGCGCCAGTAGAGCGGCGAGTCCAGAATCGGGAAACAGACGGCGCGGAACTCCTCGTCGTCCTGATCCTCCGTCGGAGCATTCACCACGGCGACGATCGTGCTCGTCTCTGCAGCGACATCCGGATCGCCGTCCCGAGCGCCGACCTCGTACGCGCATCGTAGGTCGACGATCGCCCCCAGGCCCCACCGCTGAGCGTCCTGCCATCCCGCTTCCGTCAGGAGTTCGCGCCGAGGCCCCCGTGCGACCCGCCCGAAAAGCGTGGAACCGGTAGCGGAGAACGACGTGGGGAGTCCGCCGAGATCACGGGCATTGAAGTACCCGTCCCATCCGAGGTCGCGCATGCCGAGAGTCTATGAGCGCGGAGGCGGGGAGCCGATTTCGGAGCGACCTGACATAATGTGCATTATCGGTCAATAATCTGCCTGAGTTGCATCAGATGAAAGAACTCGGGACGACCTGCGCATCAAACTTATCCCCGGTCAGGTGGATAAAACCGCCCACCGAACAGCACGTCTGCAAGATCGGTCTTGCCGGATCGCCCTGTCAAGCGTAGGTTTCTTGCATCAAACGCGAGTTTTCACGATTGGATGCAAGATGTCTTCATCATGCGACGGCGACAGCCACCTCGTCGAGCAGCGCCCCGTCATCGTCCTACCGATCCATTCCGAGGCGAAGATCTTCGAAACCATGGTCAACGACTGGGTGCGTTATTCAACGCGGGCCAATCTGGTACAGCGGCTCGTTCGGAGGCGGACCGAGACTCCTTATCGCGTGCACATGGTCGTTCAGGAGTACCCATGGAGTTGGTCAACCGTCAGCATCCTTGAATACTGCACGCTCGTGCGCTCGGCTGGCCTGTCATCACGGTGTTTGACTACACAGCTACACGACCTTCAGCAGTTCTACCTGTTCATTAAAGCCACGCGTTCGCATGTTTTCGTCGACACGCCCCCGCTCCCTCCTCGGCTCGACTTCACCGAGGTTGTAGCTCGAGTTAGGACCGAGAATGTCTGAGAACATCAAAGGCCGCGTTCCGCGCGAGTTTCGGGATCCGTCGATTGCGCTGTTCAGGGCGGACGATCGTGTGTTCGATGGAATGATCGAGGGCTGGCGCACTCAGATGCTTGCCCGAGGCCTAACAGTGGAAACGATCAAGTCCAAAGTGTCAACTATTCGCAGGTTTCAGTCTCACACCGGTGCGTATCCATGGCAGTGGGCTCCCGTGGATCTCGAGGAGTATTTCGCTGAAGCACGTTCGCGCACGAAGAAGCCGCTTTCAGTCCGGACCCTGCGCCAGTACAGCGGCTCGATCGGAATGTTCTGCAGCTACGCGACAAACCCCGTCTACGGCTGGGCAGAGTACTGTGAATCCACTTTCGGGGACATACCATCACAGATCGTCTTCGAGTGGAACTCACCCCGTCACACGTCAGACGACGATGTCGCGACCTCAAACCGAGCACTCACCCACTCTGAGCTGCAGACTCTCTTCGACTTCATCGACGATCTGGTAGACAGCGAACGCGTCAAAGGATCAAAAAGGTGGACGACCCTGTTGCGCGACTCGATGGCCTTCAAGCTCTGCTACGCCTTCGGGCTGAGAAGACGCGAACTCGCGATGCTCGAACTAAACGATTTCGGCCCAAATCCATACATCCCGCAATACGGCGTCTTCGGTGCACTCACGGTTCGCTGGGCCAAGGGCACGAAGGGGTCTGGGCCGCGTCGCCGAACAGTGCTGACGACGCCGAAGTTCGCGTGGGCGGTGCCGTTGATGCAGACGTGGCTCTCCCCTGGCCGGCGGGATCAATTTCGCACCGCAGACGACAGCGTTGCTCTATGGCCCAGCGAGCGCCAAGCACAAGTGGGCCTGAGCACGTTCGGAAACTCATTCACTCGGTTGCGGGAGCAGGCAGGTTTGCCGTCAAACCTTGGACTGCACTGCCTGCGACACTCGTACATCACCCATTTACTGGAGGCCGGATACGACCCCGCATTCGTACAGGTGCAAGTAGGGCACAAGTACGCATCCACCACGGGTCTATACACTCACGTATCATCGAGTTTCCGTCAGAAAGAGCTGCAGCGCATGCTGACGAAGCGTGCTGGTCAGCTCACCGCAGGCATCGGACTGGATGGCACCAATGAACGAACAGCGTCGCATCGGCTATAACTGGAACCTTCGCCAGCTCATGGCTCAGCGAAACCTCTGGAAAAGTTCCGATCTCATGCCGCTATTGCGTGCGCGAGGGATCAGCCTGTCAGAATCGCAAGTCTGGCGCCTGGTGACTGGCACACCGGAGAAGTTCACCGGCCGCACCTTTGCGGCGTTGTGCGACATCCTTGAGTGCACCCCAACAGACCTTTTCGAACCGTACGTGGAGATGCAGTCCGTACGACGAGCCAACGCACCTCGTGTGGGTGAGGATCCGCTACCGTCGGCGAGCTCGTCGGTTACACATCGCATACGACTCGTGGACGAAGAGGACGAGGATGGCTAGGCCGAAGCAGCCCGAAGACCCGATCAAGTACCCCGATCCATGCGCTCGATGCGGCGAGCATCGAGAGATTGCCAATCACTGGCCGGACGGCAGGATCTGTCACCTGTGTCGACGACGAGCGATCCGGACCCAAGGTGCGTGCGCGATCTGTGGGCACGAAGGGGTACTCCCTGGAGTCAGCGCAACTGGTCCGACCTGCCGGGGTTGCGCAGGTATCCGATTGCACGTCGATTGCATCTCGTGTGGGAATGAGGATGAGCTCTACTCGGGCAATCGCTGCTGGAGATGTGTGCTCGGGCTCTTGGTTGATTCTGCTCTGGCTCACCCTGACACTGCTGAAGTCTCGGCGGAACTGCTCCCCTTCGCGAACGCACTGAAGACCATGAAGCGCGCTAATAGTGGACTGACATGGATCCGTCAGCCTCACGTGCAATCCTTCCTGGCTGACCTAGCCTCTGTGAGTCAGGTCACCCACGAGCAGGTCGACGCTGTCCCCCGTTCGACGACACGAGAATTCGTACGTGAGCTCCTGACCGTTCATGGGGTGATCCCCCGGCGTGACTCATATCTTGCCGTCTTCGAGCAATGGTTGGTCGACATCCCCGATCGGCTTTCGCGAACGGAACACTGCAAAGTCATTGCGGAATATGTGAGATGGAATCATCTGCGGAAGATGCGAGCCAACGCGCCAGTGAGCCGCGGAACGTTCCTGCGAAGTAAACAGGCCATCACCGTCGCCGTTGACTTCCTCAATTGGATGGACGCCGAAGCAATCGAGCTAGCTGAGCTCGGTCAAGACGACATCGAAGCATGGGCCACAGGCGGACCCACGACACGACTGATCGCCGAGCGCTTCCTCAACTGGGCACGCAAGAGCGATCTCGTACACCGCGACCTCGAGATGCCAAAGCACAGACGTGGGACGGCCCGTCGACTGGCCCTTGTCGAACAGCAGGAGACGACCGGCCGCGTGATGGATCCGCGCGTGTTGACCCCGCGAGACCGCGGTGCAGCAGTCCTCATTCTGGTGTTCGGTCAGCAACTCGAGCATCTCGTACACCTCAGATGGCGCGATTTGAGAATTCTTCCTCACTCGGTCGAGATCTCGCTCGGCGGCGACTGGATGCAAATCCCTGAGCCGTTCGACGAGGTGTGGCGGGAGCTCTATGCCAACCCCACCAATGCCCAGACTGCGGCGCATCCGGCCGGTGACCTCGTCTTCCCGGGTTTCAAACCGGGGCAACCAATCAACCCGGGCTTTCTCTCCGACAAGATCAAGAAAACGATCCAAGCCCGTGCAGCTCGTCTTGGTGCCCTCGATGAACTTTCAAAGCTCAGCCCCGTCACAATCGTCGCCGACGCGCTCGGCTACTCACCGCGGACGCTCGAGATCTACGCCATCGACTCGGGAGCGACCTACGCCAAGTACCTCGGCGTGGTTCAGCAGCTCGCGAAGGACGCCGCGCCCGGAACCAGTGTCCTTGACCTATAACGAGACTGGAAGTCGGAGGAGCCCCTCCCCCGACTTATGATCCAGCTCACGGCACACAAGTCAACGACGCCGTAAGTCAGGTACAGCGTCAGGCAGAAGCTCTTCGAGAGTGACGTTCAGGGCCTGCGCAATCGACAGGACCGCACGAAGAGACGGATTGGCGGGGGTGCCGCGCCTCGACTCCCCCTGCTCGTATTGCCTATATATGAAACGGCTCAGGTTCGCCCGATACGCGACATCCTCTTGACTCATGCCAGCGGCATGGCGGATGCGGCGAAGCTGGACGGCCAACTCGTCGGCGAAATCTCGCCAATCTCGCTCGTCCTCCTCCGCACGCTTCTCCACCCCTCTAGCGTTTCGACATTGACTGCCAGGTATGGGCTTACGCGTATGCCATAATCTGAATGGCCATACGAAACAATCCCTCACCGCCGGATCTCTTCCACTCTGCACGTGTGCTGCCCGCCCTACGGACACCGCGGTCGCACCGCAGGGCCGGCTTTCACATGCGATCGCGATTGTGACGGTGACCGTGGCGACTATGTCGTGGACAGGTTGGTGGAGCGGTGTCAACCATCCCCCGCCAGCTCAGTGGAAGTATGCTTTCGAGGATTTCACGGGCGAGGAAACAGCGGATGAGTGGGGTCTCGCGGCTGCGATCTTCATCGCCCAGTATCGTCGTCGACACTCTCACGGGCCGACATTCCGGGAGCTCTTCGAACACTTGCTGCCGGACACCGGCGGATTCCCATCACTTCTCCCCGCGGAGTGGGACGCACTGGATCGTCGCCGCGGGGGCAACGGCTTTCGTCGGCATGTCGCGATCGAGTGGCGCCGACGCGGCTACATCCGCTACGAACCGCAAGTGACGCGCAGTCTTCGAGTGGGTCAGCGTTTCCGCGAGCAATCTCGAGCGCTCAACGCGCGAGTCTGTGGCAGCTCGACACCCCTTGCTGCAGCAACGTTCACACCGGTGCTCGTCCAGGACGAGGATTCGTTAACCCCGGACGGGACGCAATCTTTCTTGCGGATCACGCCCGCCTCGTTGCGGCGACTTAGCCGACACGGCTATCTGCACGTGATCGGTTCGGGTCGGGAATTGCGGTATCCCTCCTGGCAGTTCGCTGGATGGCCGCGCTTCAAAGTCCTGCCCGGTGTCGACATCATCGTTCCCGCGATCCCGAGAGAATGGCCGGCCGCTGCGATCAATATCTTCATGTCGACGCCTCATCCGAGTCTTGTCGCCGAAGGCAGGGCGCGCTCCCCCGTTGATTGGTTGATCACGGGAAGCGATCCGCTCGAAGTGGTCAACATCCTCGAGACGTTGGACGTGCCGAGTGAGTAACGGTCAGGCCGGCAAGCAGACCGCGCACCAACGTCGTGGGAAGACATCTGCTCAGCGGGGCGCTGGCGAAGTCTCGCAAGACGAAGTCAATTCTGTACTCGAAGCGTTGCGGCGACTCGTGGAAGCTGCGTCGGATTCAGGGCGCGACTGGAAGCTCATCGACGCGCTTCTGCAAACGATGATCGAACTGGTGTTAGAGACTGAAGGCGATGTACTCGTCCCGGCAGAGCCGCAGGACTACGAGCCGATCAAGGGTGCCGACGCGAAGCCATCTTCCGGAGGCTCCAACGCCCAGTTGCCACGGAGACTTCGCCCCGAGTATCGACTACGAATCGAGGCAGTTGTCGATTCCTGGAGCGACGATGAAACGGCCGACTTTTTGATGATCGGCCTGCGCCAGGTACAGCGGCGGGCCCGCCGCGGCACTCTCTACTACTTTCTTGTGAATCGAAAACGACGCTTCCCGGTTTGGCAATTCGATCGGTCGTGCGGTGTGCTCGCCGGCGTAGCGCAGGTAGGGCAGGCCCTCCCGCCGTCCTGGCCGGTCGAGCAGGTCTACGGGTTCATGACCACTCAGAACCCGTCACTCAAACTCGTCACACCGACGCAGTGGTTGCTCATGAGACGAGACCCCGAGTCGATCCTCACTGCGATCGCGGACGCACAGATGCATTCGGCTTGATCGCCCGATGGACTGGTTCCGTGTCGCACCCGGTCCACCAGCGGCAGTGCTGGAGCTGCGAGCTCCACCGCCGTTGAAGGAGAGGTGGGTCGGGCCGAGGGCGGGTGCGCGCTTGAGCTGCTGCTCGGCGATCGACCAGGCGAGCTTGCCGCGGATCGCGACGTCGGCCCAGCTGATCGGGTGGCCGGCCGTGTTCGCCCATTCCTGGGCCGCAAGGTTGACCCACGCGGCTCAGGTGTGCGGAGGACGCGTGGCGGGCGATCAGCGAGGTGGAAGGCGATAACATCGCGCGAGCCTGGTTCATTGTAGGGAATCCGTGGCTCAACGAGGACTCGCCATCATCGCTACACGAGAAGGCCGATTCACCGAGCTAGCGACCGCCGTCTCAGCCTGCGTGGAGATGCGTCCATCGGGTAGTCGTGCGCGCTCAGTGGCGCGGGGCTACACCCGACGAACCTTCGACCTCCCTGAGTGACGATCGCGGCGGGTGGAGATACCAGATCGGCCATGCTTCCATCATCGCCAGCCGATCGGGTTCGAGCTGCTTCTCCAGGTGGGCTACCTCGCCGGCGTCGTCGAGAAGTAGCGCGCAGGCGATCTCAAACTCGAGAGACTGTGCGTCGCCTAGCCGGGCCTGTTGCCTCTTCATCTCCCTAATCGCTGCAAGGTCGTCCGAGGTGAGTGAGCCTGTCCGCCAAAGGATCTGATACCTGTTCAGGTAGTGACGGTCAAGGTCCCTGTCCTGCGCGATCAACCAGTCGTTGAGATGTTGCGCCGCGGCTAGGAGCGCTCCCCTCCGGGAACCCGCGCCATCGGCGGCGGAGATGAGCGCGATGACTCGGAGATTCGCGAGGTGCAAAGTCGTGGGCTGATCGGTCAGCGCTTCGTACGCGTCGACCATCGCGCTCAGGCGCAGGTTCAGAACAGTCGCGAAGTACTCGTCCTCGACTGTGTCGTAGACGGTGACGGGGACGCCCGCGCGCGAAGGATCATCCTCGTCGTCGTAGCGATACATGTGGGGCGCGGCCGAGTCGAATGGGTCCACGAGGCGCCAATGCCCCTCCGTGGAACCAGGCATGAGCAGGAACATCAGGTGCCATTCGGCGACCGAGATCACGAACCGGCTGATCGCCCCCGTTTTGTTCGTGGGCTCCTCGCCCTCGATGAGTGATCGGTAGACGTTCATCAGCTCTCGCAGCTGGGAATCCGAGACGTCCTCGAGGTTGATCAAAGTCGTATCAACTTCGAGCAGAGTGAACAGGTCCTGCAGCCGTCGCATGAATCGCAGCTGACGTTCGAGCGAGTCGTCCTCGTCCTCGTCCTCCATCTCGTACGTGGACTTTCGCCCGTCGAGCTCAATGGTCCGAGTGGTCTTCACCGCTGAGAAGAACTCGAGCGCTTTCAACTCGTCAGCGAAGTTCCCTGCGAGGGTGAGAGTGAAGGAGCTGGTCTGAACACCCGCCTCCTCCTTGAAAATGATCGTCAGACCGCCGGCAAGTGCGACCGCAACTCGAGTCGAGTCCAGTCTCCTCACCGAGCACTCGTCGTAGGCGATGTCACCGCAGCGGATCTGGAAGGCCACACGTTTCTGGGTGTATTCGGCAGGAACGATCTCGAGACGGCCACCGAGGGGCACCTGCATGCCGCTGGTCGTCGTCATCTCTAGCGCCACGTCCAATCGGCTCGAATCCAGCGTCAGTGGACCGTCGAAGCTGAGGTCACTCACGGAGTGCACCGTGAGCGATGCGATCTGGTCGAACAGCGCCGGATCGAACCCCGTCGAGGTGTTCTGCCGCTTCGTGTTCAGCGCCAACGCCACCACCGACTCGAGCTTCGTCGGGTCACTCGTCAGAGTGGTGAGCGGAATCGAGATGGTCTTCTGATCCCGATCCGCCTTCGCGAGAAGGCCTTCGATCCCGAAGGGCGACAGGACCGCAAAGTAGGCCGTGCGCTTGAGCGTTTTCGGATGGATCGTCACCACGAAGTAGAGGACGCCAGCATTGCGCTGAAAGGCGAGCAGGTCCGTACGCGTTACCGGGAAGGTTGCGAGTAGACCCTTCGTTTTGCGCCCTTTCACCTGCACGTCGACGCGGCCCCGCCAGTCGGCCTTGCTACGACTGAGTCCCTCGTACACGTCGATATGGCCATCGGTGAAGGGGGTCTTGTCGTTCGACGCGATCTGCGCCGCAAGATGAGGGCATCGCGCGACAAGTTCGGTGATCTTCGATACAGCTAGGAGTTCGACGTCTGCCACGGACACATCATCCCAGGTCGCAAGTTGCGGCCGGTGCAGCGCTAGTCCGGTGAGCCGAGGGTGTAATCTGCAGCATCTACTTCGGCGCTCAGCGCTCTGCGAGCAGTTCGATGGGGCGTGCCTCTCGGTGCCCGGCTGCGCTCTGCCAACTGATATTTCCCAGAGTGGGGTGTCGCCGCATGACCGCCTGTGCGACCGGGCCTCTCATCTCAGTGTCTTGGAGAATCGCATCGGCACTCGCACCCGCTGGAACGTCGCCGAGGATGAAAGTGGCATCTCCGCCCGGCGTCAGGATCTTCAGAACCGCATCGAAGGCGTCAGTGCTTCCGATGTTAGACATCCGGAGCGTCGGAGCCTGGTCAGCGCCAATATCCATCGGCCACTCTCCGCCCCAGCTCACGTCTCGCCTTTCGCTGTGTAGCGCGTGACGACGGCGTTCGAGCTCAAGACGCTCATCCATCGTGTCGCGCGCTGACCGCGCAATCGCATTGGCCTCGCCAAGCAGTTCAGTGCTCCTTCGCTGCGCGGCCACCGCCTCGTCCCTCGCCGACTTGGCCTCCCTCGAATCTGCGAGCGATGAGCGCGCCTGCACGAACGCCACGACCGTGGCGGCACCTGTCGCGGCCAACAGCGCGAAGTTTACGATGAGCATGGCGAGATCCATGGCGCGATCGTACTGGACGGCTCGACTCGAGTGTCGGGAATCCATACCCGTCGCCGGCTGAGGGACCACTCTTCCGGTCAGCTGGCGTGCTCCCTCCCTCTGGGGTACCTGCTTGAGAAAGCCTGCCGAAGGGACTGCACCCATCCGAGACTGGCAGCTTGCGTGTACCCCGTAAAATCGATGTCCGGGTCTTCGCCGATCACGGGATCGCCACAGCTAGGGTGGTCGAGGCAGGGTCAGCGTTGCGAGGCGTGGAACCATTGCTATCTAGGACGCCACCAACCTGCCGTCGACCGGTAGCAATTGAAAGTTCGGCACGAGCATGAAGCTCACATTCAAGAACGAACGCGACGTCGTCGATCTCGCCTCGGACGTTGCTGATTCAGCCGTGTGCTTTTACCCAGCGGAAAGCGAGTTGGCTCATAAGTTCCTGGCTGGCATTCGGAACGGGCACCTTGATCAACGTGAACGTCCCGACTTCGAGGACCTGACTTCGTCGATTCTCCTGGAAGCGATGGCGGTTGATGATCACCCGCGACCCGGCAAGAAAGATAGGACGCGAGCACGCGAAGGCGCAGTGCTCCGGGAGATCGCGGCGCTAGGACTTGACGTCCACGAGGACGCAACTGTGATGGCAGCGGTGAGCAGCGGACTACCCACAGACCAGGACCACAACTACGCGGCATACATCCAGCAATTCGCGCGCACCGTCTCTGACCACGCGCGCAAGGCTGACGCGTACCGGAGCGAACGCCTGGGTTTCAAGCTCGGGTTCCTAATCTTCGACGAAGCGACCGCCTACTTCGAAACGCTCGACGCATCCGGACGCTCGGGCATTGGGAGGCCACACTTCTGGTTTGCTGACTCAGAATTCGTGGAGGTGATGAGACACTCCGGAGCGGATTGCTTCGTTTGGGTCACACCGCATAAGCGCCTGCACACTGCCGATGCTGGAGAGATTCCGCTGCCGATGCTCACCATCATCGACGTCGCCTTACTGGCTCAAACTAGCTCCCGTGTCTACAGTGCAGAGCGTATGGTCTCTGCGGAGGTGTGAAGCTAGTTCGCGAGCGGCTTCGCCCCGGATCGGTTCGCGCCAGTCGCAAGCTTCTCGATTGCAAGGCTTACTCGCAAGGGCTCTCTGGGACGTCGGTCTCCCTCCCGGAGCCGAGGGACGAAACCTTTGACTAACCGGAGTCGTCGCCGACGAACTTCAACGATGGCCCGCCCGTCGGAACTACTCACAGTCGCGCGTCGGACGACAGGGCACCAGGAACCCTCACGTCCGCAAGAAACGCCCGACCGGTACAGTTGCTAGCGAGTGGCGTTCGGCGCTACGGCTGCCGGCGGCTTAGGAAGCTGAGAAGCAGGGCGGACGATGGCTTGGATCCGTCGGTTCACCGGTTGCTGGGCATGCTCAAGGTGGGTCTGGTTGTTCATCGTTTCCGTCGCCATGGTGCCCTCCAGCCGTCCTTGTGATCTGTATTCTACGACTGAAAGCTGAGTAACGGAATGCCAACGGATCTCGTCGGAGTGGCCTTCTACCTCCTACTGATCATCCCCGGAGTGGTGTTCTCGATCAGTCGAGAGCGGCATCGACCGAAAGTCAAGCGATCCGCGTTCCGCGAGACAGCTACAGCTGTTTTCGTCAGCGCCACCATCTTCGCGCTGTTCGCGCTGGCCGTCGCGTTGATGTCCATGGTCGACGTGACGATGCGCTCAGAGGTAACAGCGTTCCTCAAAGATCCGACCTCCTACACGCGAGCGCACTTCGATTGGTTCGTTATTGTGAGCACCGCAGCTCTTGGCGTGGCTGGTGTCGCAAGCTGGCTGGCAGGCGGGAAGAAAGCGCACGAGCTCACCTTCGGGCGATGGCAGGATGACCCCGACCGAGAATCCTGGGGCTACGTGTTCAATCGTTTTCCGGAGGCTCTGAACTTTGCGGGCGTGCAGCTGAAGGACGGGACCTGGGTCGAAGGCTACGTCGATACGTACGGGAACGTAGGCGAGGAGGGAGAGCCAAAGGCCCTAACTCTCCTGGGAAACATCTCGGTTCGGCCGCCAGGCGGAGAGCTGCAACCGTTCTCCGCCGAAACCATCGTCCTGAAAGACGATGAGATCACTTATCTGTCAGTCAGCTACGTTGCGGACGCGGATTCCGACTCAGACTCATCGCCTGCACGACCACGCGTCAGACTTCGCCTAGGAGTCGGAGCGATGGTGGTGGGGCTGCTGGCTCTGGGGTTCGTCGTCGGCGTGAGGTCGGCTGGCGGCTGAATTGCGCTTGCTCAAGCTCCGTCTGCTTCCGGCATCTCCTGAGATATGGCTAAGGGATTCACGCTGTCAGGCTGAGGAATACACGCTTAGCTTGAGATGCATACATCGCGATGCAGCATCGCTGCAGCGGCGGGTCGCCGAACGGCATGCAACTTACCGAGGAACTCGGCGGCCGCGAACTCTGCATCGGTCCACGTCCGATCTGGTTGGCTCTGGAAGTGGTTCGGGGTCATGTGAGAACGTAACCGTCGCGAACATATGGGCCTTCGACTTCGACTTCCCCTTCGCCGCCGCTCTCGCCAGGTTCGCCAGTCGGGCGCGGTAGTTTTCGATAACGTGAGCCTGGGGCGAAGTCGCCTGCAGAGACCGACACCTTGGGGAAGTAGAGCCGGTACATGACCATCAGGGAATCCACCGTAGGGAACAACGAGATTTGGTGGCTGGAAGACGGACGTGGTTCTCATGGCTGGCAGCCCGCGACGCCTCAGACCGTAACGGACTCCCTCGCCGGATGTTTCCGCTTTGCTAGCGAAGATGAAACCGGCCAGGGTTTGCGGGCGCCCCAGCTTGGAGCGTTGCACGCGATCCTCGCTCTACGGTCCACGGAGCGGACCGAGCCCATCACGATCGTCATGCCGACCGGAACCGGTAAGACCGAGACGATGTTGGCGGCGTTCGCGCACTCGCCTCGGAAGACCCTGGTCATCGTTCCGTCGGACGCGCTTCGAACACAGACGGCGAGGAAGTATGTCTCACTGGGCGTTCTTCCCGAGGTCGGAGCGCTCGAGGGTTCGTTCAAGTGCCCCATAGTTCTGGTCGTCAAGGCGGGCATTGCCGAGGTCGCCGAGGTCGACGCGGTTATGGACAGCGTCAACGTGGTCGTGGCGACTACTTCCGCGCTGAACGCGTTCGGCGACGATGCGCGCGCGAGGCTGTACGAACACTGCGAAGTCCTCGTAATCGATGAGGCACACCACGTCGCGGCGAAGACCTGGCGCGTGATTGAACGCATCTTCGCCGGCCGGGAAGTGCTTCAGTTCACGGCCACGCCATATCGTGAGGACGGGCAGCACCTAGGCGGATCGATCGCCTACGCATATCCCCTCAAGCTTGCCCAGCAACGCGGTTACTTCTCGCCGATCGAGTACACATCGACTATCGATCTGAGCGATCCTGACGGTGCGCTGGCGAGAGCTGCGGTGGAACGTCTTCGCAGTGATCTCGCGATGGGACTCGATCATGTCCTAATGGCACGAGTAGGAAGCGTGCGAAGGGTTGCGGAGCTTTTGCCTCACTACGAACGCATCGCGTCGGACCTCGGTCCGATGAGGCTCGACACCGGCCTGACCGCCGCCCAGCGCGCAACGAATCGATCGAGGCTTGACGATCGCACGAGCCGCATCGTCGTCTGCGTGAACATGCTGGGCGAGGGGTTCGACCTTCCTGCGCTGAAGGTGGCAGCGATCCATGACCCCCAGAGGAGCCTCGGTGTCACGCTTCAGTTCATTGGTCGCTTTACGCGGACCAGTTCGAATGGGAATCTTGGAACGGCTTCAGCTTTCGTGCCTCTCCAGATCGCGGGGATTGACGAACGACTACGACGACTTTATGGCGAGGACGCCGACTGGAATGAAGTCATCAGCGACCTCACCGAGCAGGTCGTTGGACGCGAGAGAGAGCGTACTGAGTTCGAGCGGTCGTTTGGCTCATCGCTCCCTCGCGAGGTTGCCATGCAATCGATTCACCCGAAAATGAGCACCGTTGTCTACTCGGCATCCGGCGCGACGTGGAAGCCGGAGTCCATATACGGTCTGTTTGAAGACCGACTGCTGACCACTCGTTTGGGCATCAACAACCGCGACAAGGTTGCATGGTGGGTATCTCGTGAGGTCTCTCCCGTTCGATGGGGTGAGTTTTCCCAGTTCAACGAACTGGTCCATCACCTCTACCTCGTATATCTCGACTCAGCCAGTGGCTTTCTCTACATCAACAGCACGAACAACGATTCCTACCATGAGGAGATAGCGGAGGCCATCGGCGGACCTTCAGTGCACCTCATCAAAGGCGACGCAGTCTATCGGGTGCTATCGCGGGTGAAGCGTCGAGTTCCTACCAACGTCGGATTGCTTGACTCTGTTAGTCGCAATCGCAGATTCTCCATGCATGTGGGCCAGGACGTCCTGAATGCTTGGAGGGGTGAAGGGGGAACGAAGATGAAGACCAACATCTTCGCCCATGGCTTCTCCGACGGGGAGCCGGTCAGTTTCGGCGCATCTCGAAAAGGGCGCGTTTGGAGCCATCAGCAAGCTCGCGACATCAATGACTGGGTTCGATGGGTGAAGGTGATTGGCCCGGTCATCACGGACGAGAGCATCAGCCTCGAATCCGTGATGTCGGGATTTTTGATCCCCGAACCTGCGACGGCTCGCCCCAACTCCGTGCCGCTCTCGATCGAGTGGCCTTACCAGGTGCAAGCGTCGATAAGCGATGCGCGGCAACTGGAGTTCGCGGGACGCAGCTTGTCTCTGCTCGAGGCCGACTTGGTGCTGACATCGCCTTCCAATGCGGGCACCCTTACGTTCGCGGTAAGCACTGCGGCTTGGTCTGTTGAATACCGATTCGAATTCTCAATCGATGGTGCGCCAAAGATCCATCCAACCGGCTCTGAAGAAGTTGACTATGTGACTTCGACGGCACGCATGCCTCTGAGCACACTCTTGTCGAAAGCCAACCCGTTCGTGATCTTCGAGGACCAGCTCGTTCTAGCCGAACAAGGGTACTTTTTACGTCCCGACCTTGAGCGTCGCTTGTTCAACAGAGAAGAGATCGAGGTCTTCGACTGGACCGGCATCAATCTCAGGAAAGAGTCTCAGACGCCTGAGCGACACCAGGATTCGATCCAGTACAGAGCCATCTCTCTAATCGATCAGCAGGTGGAGTGGGACATCATCATCGATGATGACGGCCCCGGTGAGCTTGCCGATGCGGTTTTTATCCGCCGTGCGGCCGACGAACTTCACGTACTTCTTGTTCATTGTAAGTTCTCCTCGCTGCCCTCCCCGGGAGCACGCATCACAGACCTCTACGAAGTCTGTGGCCAAGCGATGAAGATGAATCGCGCGAAGTCGCTCCCAGAACTACTAACTAAGCGACTGCTGCGTCGGGAGCAGACCCGCCAAGCCAATGGCCGGTCTGGCCTGATCAAGGGCTCCGCGCGTGACCTGGCGAATCTGGTAAGAGATGCGCGACTCTTCGATCTGAAGATCTCAGTAGGCATCGTCCAGCCTGGAATGTCGAAAGCACGTGCGAGTGAAGACATGCTCGCATTGCTCGGTGCGACAGACAGATTCCTTATCGACACTTTCGGTCAGCAGCTTAGAGTCATCGCAAGCGAGTAAGACCAGCGGGCAACGCTGTTCACACGCGGCCCGAACACGGTGGGGACGTAAGTCACGGCGATCGATCAGCAAGCGGCTTCGAATCCCACGCTCTGACCATCGGCGCTTCGACTCGCGGGTTCTGCGTCGCAACCCTCCGTGTCAACTCAGTACGCGATGATACGGGCGTGTGCCAGTCCGTCATTCACTAAAATCTGGCCGATCTCGCTTGTTCGTAGCGTTGTATTGCTGGTCAGCGGCGACGTGTCGACGTTCAGCCGGGACGATCTTGCCTCGCTCGACTTCCGCTGATGCGGACTCGAGTGCGTGGACGAGCGTCTTGTTCGAGAGCAGTCGTCGTTCGTAGTCCGAGATGACGGTGACGGGTTCGAGGATGACGGGCCAGCTCGCGGTTCAGCGTAGCGATTGCTCACCGCGTCATGAGATCAGACAGTTCTTTAGCCGCACTGGAGCTTGTAATCGCCGGAGCTGAGCTGAGCTGACGCAGCGGTGACATCCTTGGCCCCAGAGGCTTTGAAATACGAGACAACGCGGAACGTGTGCTGCCCGGTCCCATTGCATTTGTACTGGACACTTTTTTGCACCATGTTCCACGTGCCGAAACTCTCGAAGGCTTTAGTAACGGGAACCCAGAGCCACCCGTTATGCATGAAAACGATGGACCTGAAGTGCGTCTTGGTGACGGCTCCCCAACAACTAGAGATTGCTGGCTTCGCGCCCACTGAACCGGAGGGGAACCCCTGTCCGGATGATCTCTTCCACATTTGTCTCACCGCAAAATTACAATTTCCTACTACCGTCGCTCTCGTGGTCGCACCTGGCGTCGATTCAGGAGCGCCGATGCTCGTGTCGGACCCAAGTGCATCCATCTCCGCGTCCGTCATCACCACCGCATCAGCAGGAAGTGGTGTTCCATCCGGGTAGACGAGGTACTCGTAGGGAACGTCCGCCGAGCTCACCGCTACTGCGAATAAAGAGGCCCATCTGTTCCTGCGACCCGATAAGGCACAGAGACGGGGGTAAGCAGAACTGAGAGTCCGCTATCAGCCGCATACTTTTCCTGGAATTCGTACGCGTCGCTTTCGACGTCAAAAACGCCGATGAAACCAGGAGTTTCTTCCAAGTACACGATCCACACCATCATAAATGAAATGTATCACTTTCGACCTGGTGACCGCCCTCGGCTATCAGCGCCTTCGCCCCGCGTGACGATACTGTCAAGAACTTCTTCGTCATGAGCTATCTCCCTGAGTAACTGGAAGCTATAGCATCGCCGACCCGCAAGCTCCGTGTCTGTAGGACGTTCGGCCGACAGACAAAGCCCTGCCAACCGACTAAGGTCTCTTGGCTGCTCCGTCCATCGATCGAAGCCAGCCTGATGCACTCGGCACACTGACTTCGTCCGACCCCGCAGCGTCCGACTGGAGTGAGTCCGCCACGTTCACGGTCGCCGACGGCACCGTCGCGATCAGCCTGGAGAATCCGGTGACGGCGGTGCCGCCCAGCGAGCCGCCCGTCGACCCCGATACCCCGAGTGTTCCCGGGACGCCGAATGTGCCGACCGCAGCTGATGGGTCACTCGCCGTCACCGGTGCGGACTCCGGTCCCCTGTTGCTCATCGCTGCAGGCACGCTGCTGACGGGGGCTCTGCTTCTGGTGGTACGCAGAGTTCGCCGGAGGGACTGAGAGGCGAAGAGGCCTACGGAAACCGATCGGTTTCCGTAGGCCTCCTCCTCTACACGTCAGGCGCCGACGTACTCGGCGAGGTGCTCCCCCGTCACGGTCGACTTCTGGGATACCAGATCGCTCGGCGTTCCCTCGAACACGACCTTGCCGCCATCGTGGCCCGCACCGGGGCCGATGTCGATGATCCAGTCGGCATGCGCCATGACCGCCTGGTGGTGCTCGATGACGATCACGGTCTTTCCGGAGTCGACCAGTCGGTCCAGGAGTCCGAGGATCTTGTCGACATCCGCGAGGTGGAGGCCCGTGGTCGGTTCGTCGAGGACGTAGACGTCGCCCTTCTCCCCCATCTGTATCGCGAGCTTGATGCGCTGGCGTTCACCGCCCGACAACGTGGACAGCGGCTGTCCGAGCGACAGGTAGCCGAGCCCCACATCTTCCATGCGCCCGAGGATCGCCGTGGCTGCGGGGAGCTTGGCCTCGCCCTCACTGAAGAACAGCCGCGCCTCAGCGACCGGGAGGTCGAGCACCTCGGTGATGTCCTTGCCCGCGAGCTTGTACTCCAGGACGCCCGCCTGGAAGCGCTTGCCGCCGCAGTCCTCGCACGGCGTCTCGATCGTGTCCATGAAACCGAGTTCGGTGATGATGACGCCCGCGCCCTTGCAGGAAGGGCAGGCCCCCTCGGAATTGGCGCTGAACAGAGCCGGCTTCACGCCGTTGGCCTTCGCGAACGCCTTCCTGATCGGCTCGAGCAGCCCCGTGTACGTCGCAGGGTTGCTGCGCCGGGAGCCCTTGATCGCCGCCTGGTCGATCGCCACGACACCGTCGCGCTTCGACACCGAGCCGTGGATGAGTGAGCTCTTGCCCGACCCGGCGACACCGGTCACCACGGTGAGTACGCCGGTGGGAATGTCGACGTCGACGTTCTGCAGGTTGTTCGCCGTAGCGCCGCGCACCTCGATCGCACCAGACGCCGAGCGCACCGCATCCTTCAGCCGCGCCCGGTCATCGAGATGGTTGCCCGTCTTGGTGCCGCTCGTCTTCAGCCCCTCGACCGTGCCCTCGAAGCAGATCTCTCCACCGGCACTTCCGGCGCCGGGACCCAGATCGACCACATGATCGCCGATCACGATCGTCTCCGGCTTGTGCTCGACGACCAGGACGGTGTTGCCTTTGTCCCGCAGCTGGAGCAGGAGCCCGTTCATGCGCTGGATGTCGTGCGGGTGCAAACCGATCGTGGGCTCATCGAACACGTAGGTGATGTCGGTGAGGGACGAACCGAGGTGTCGCAGCATCTTGATCCGCTGCGCCTCTCCCCCGGACAACGTGCCCGACGGCCGCTCGAGACTCAGGTATCCGAGGCCGAGCGTCACGAACGCGTCGAGATTGGCACTGAGCGCCTGCAGCAGCGGGCCGGCTCCAGGCAGGTCGAGTCCACGCACCCAATCGGCGAGATCCGTGACCTGCATCCGGCACGCATCGGCGATGCTGATGCCATCGATCTTCGAGGAGCGGGCCCCCTCGGTCAGTCGCGTTCCGTCGCACTCCGGGCACACGGCAAAGGTCGCCACACGCTCCACGAAGGAGCGGATGTGCGGTTGCAGCGCGTCGAGGTCCTTCGAGAGCATCGCCTTCGTGATCTTCGGGATCAGACCCTCGTAGGTCATGTTGATCCCCGAGATCTTCACCTTCGTCACCTCGCCGTAAAGGAAGAGGTGACGCTGCTTCTCCGTGAACTGTGCGATCGGCTTGTCGGCCGGGTAGAACCCGGACTGAGAGAAGCCCTTCACCATCCAGCCGTCCGCGGTGTATCCCGGCACCATGATCGCGCCCTCGTCGAGAGACTTCGACTCGTCGACGATCTGCGCCAGGTCGAGGTCGGACACCGCTCCCCTGCCCTCGCATCGCGGACACATGCCACCGAGGTAGATCGCATCCTTGACGATCTTCTTCTCTCCGCCCGGGCCGGTCATCACCCCGCTCGCCTTCTGCGTGGGGATGTTGAAGGAGAATGCGGTCGGACCGCCGATATAGGGCTGGCCGAGCTTGCTGAACAGGATGCGCAGCATCGCATTCGCATCGGTGACCGTGCCGACCGTCGACCGCGGGTTGGCGCCGAGGCGCTCCTGATCGACGATGATCGCCGTGGTCAGCCCCTCCAGGACGTCGACGTCCGGGCGCGGCACCGACGGCATGAATCCCTGCACGAATGCGCTGTACGTCTCGTCGATCATGCGCCGGGACTCGGCAGCGATCGTGTCGAAGACGAGCGAGCTCTTCCCCGAGCCCGAGACGCCGGTGAAGACCGTCAGTCGCCGCTTCGGAATGTCGACGCTCACGTCCTTCAGATTGTTCTCACGCGCGCCCTGCACGCGGATCAGGTCATGGGTGTCGGCGGGGTGCTGATCGACGGTCATCTGCGTCCTTCGTGAATCGGTAGGTGTTCAGGCTGCCTGGTTGATACGCAGCAGGTTGCCCGCGGGATCGCGGAAGGCGCAGTCGCGCACGCCGTACGGTTGATCCATCGGCTCCTGTACGACGTCGGCACCGCCTTCGACGAGGCGCTCGAACAGGGCGTCGACATCGTCGCTCGCCAGAGTGAGCGCCGCATAGCTGCCCTTGGCGATGAGTTCCAGGATCGTCTGCCGCTCGGCATCCGTGATGCCGGGGTCGGTTGCCGGCGGATGCAGCACGATCGACGTCTCAGGCTGTCCCTCAGGACCGACCGTGAGCCAGCGCAGACCGTCGTACCCGACGTCGTTGCGCACCTCGAACCCGAGAGCATCTCGGTAGAAGGCGAGGGCTGCGTCAGCGTCGGTGTGCGGGAGGAAGGCGTAGTGGATGCTGATGTTCATGGTGTTCACGTTAGGTGCGCATGGGTGCGCGGTGCTTCTTGATTCCTGATCGGTCGGGTGACCTGTTTCGCCTGAAAGGACGGAATCCCTTCGACGTTCGCGGCGCGTTCACGGTACACGCTGGGTGCGACACCCACCAGCTCCGAGAACCTCGTGCTGAACGTGCCGAGCGACGAGCAGCCGACCTCGAAGCAGACCTCGGTCACGGTCAGGTCGCCCCTCCTCAGTAGCGCCATCGCTCGCTCGATCCGGCGGGTCATCAGATAGGAGTAGGGCGATTCGCCGTAGGCGTCCCGAAACTGCCGGCTCAGGTGACCCGCCGACATGTGCACTCCGCGCGCGAGCGCCTCGACGTCGAGAGGGTTCGCGTACTCCCGGTCGATGCGGTCCCTGACCTTCCGCATCACGGCGAGTTCGCGTAGGCGCGCATCATCCAGGGCTGTCACGACTCGATTTTGCCATGACGTTGCGAGTCCTGGGATGACTTCGAGAAACGCGGGTGAGGTCTCCTCCCCCATCGTGTGCCGCGAGGGCGCTACCCTGAGGGGGCATCCTCACAGGATCTTCTCAGAAAGGGGTCCCCACCATGTCTGAACCACTCACCCAGGCGAAATCGCTGTTCAAGTCGATCCGGGTCACATTGGCCGTCGCCGGCGTCCTCGCTCTCATCGCCGGAATCGTCCTGCTGGTCTGGCCGGTGAAGTCCGCTGTCATCGTGACTGCGATCTTCGCGTCGTACCTGGTCATCGCCGGTCTCGTCTACATCGGGCTCGGAATCTTCTCGGGCGCGAAGGGCGGATGGGCCCGTGTGGGGCACATCGTCCTCGGCCTGCTCTACGTCGTCGCCGGCGTCATCGCGTTCTTCAACCTGAGCGCGGCTGCAGCCACCCTCGCCTTCGTCGTCGTGATCTTCATCGGCGTCAGCTGGATCGTCGACGGTGTCGTCGCCCTGACGCTCCTCGGCAGCGATGGCTCGCGTGTATGGACCGTTCTGTACGCGATCCTCAGCATCATCGCGGGAATCATCGTGCTGTTCTCGCCGCTGATCGCCGGTTTCGCCTTCTGGCTGCTCCTCGGCATCTCGCTGATCGTGCTCGGGATCATCCAGATCGTGCGTGCGATCACGCTCGGCAAGGACGAGAAGGAATACGTCGCAGCCGTCAAGGGAGAGCCCGTCAGCTGACGACTCCCGATCGCCGAATCGGCCCCGCTCTGCATCAGCAGAACGGGGCCGATTCTCGTCTGGGGCTACTCTGCGACGAACGCGCTCACATCTCCGACGAGCCGCGTGTTGTCGGCGGGCACCGGATCCACCGCCGCCTTGGCGACCTCGGCCGCGAACTCGGAGACGTTGTAGAGCTTGCCGGCCGATTCGCGACGCTCGGCGATCGCGCCGGGGTTAGCGCGCTCGAGCAGGGTGGCCGTGATGGTCCCTTCGATCATGTCGCCGGAGACGACCGTGAAGCCGATCCCCTTCTCAGCGAGCCCGGGGATGAGTTCGCGCAGAGCATCCTCGCCCGCGCGCTTCGACAGCGCGACCGGCACGTACTCGGGCATCGTCGGCGTCGTGCGGATGAAGTGCGCCTGGTGGCTCGTGACGAACACGACACGCGCCCCGTCACCGAGCAGGGGGGCCGCAGCATTCAGCACGTTGAGCTGCGCATCCCGGTTGAGAGTGAGCGCGTAGTCCTCGGCCATCCCCGACTCCATGCCGCCGGAGGCGTTGAGCACGAGCACGTCCAGACGTCCGTACTCGGCGCGGATCGCGTCGAACATCTCCGCCACGGATGCGGGATCGGTGAGATCAGCCCCCACCACGAGCGCCCGACGACCGAGCTCGCGCAGCTGAGCGGCGAGCTTCTCGGCGCGCGGGGCCTTGTTGCGGAAGTTGATGACGACATCGGCGCCGGCCTCGGCGAGATAGCGGACGGTGTCTGCGCCGATCCCGCGTGATGAGCCGGTGACCAGTGCCACCTTGCCGTCCAGGGAACCTGCGGGAAGAACGTCGGTCACGGTGACTCCTCATGATGCGCGAAAAGGCCGTGATCGCACGGCCCACTCACACTATCAAGGGAGCGCAGTGGCACCCGGATCGGCGGTCCCCCGCGTGATACGTTGACCACAAAGGAGGCCGCATGGACAACTTCACGACTTTCGTCACGTTCATCGACCAATGGGCTTGGATCGGCTGGCTGGTCCTGATCGCCGTGTTCCTCGTCATCGAGATGCTCTCGCTGGACTTCACGTTCCTCATGCTCAGCTTCGGCAGCGTCGTCGGGCTGGTGACCGACCTGCTCGGCGTGCCGGTCTGGGTGCAGGTGATCATCGCGGCCGCGGCGGCTGCGGTCTTCATCCTCTTTCTCCGACCGCCGTTGCTCAAGCGCCTGCAGCGCGGGGAAGATCCCACCAAGTCCAATGTGGATGCTCTCGTCGATCTGCGCGGCATAGCGCTGGTCGAGATCACGCAGATCTCCGGCCAGGCGAAGCTCGCCAACGGCGACACCTGGACCGCGCGCACCGCCACCCCGGTCCCCATCCCGCAGGGAGCACCGATCGCCGTGAGCGCGATCAACGGCGCGACCGCCATCGTCCGACCCGTCAACGACTAGGAGAACCCCGTGGACGACGCATCGTTCATCCCCGCAGCGATCGGCTGGATACTCGCCATCGCCGTGATCATCTTCGTGGTGGTCACCGTCGCGCGCGCCATCCGGATCATCCCGCAGGCGACCGCCGGCGTGGTCGAGCGCCTCGGCCGGTATCACAAGACCCTCACTCCCGGACTCAACATCCTCGTCCCGTTCATCGACCGTCTCCGGCCGCTGATCGACATGCGCGAGCAGGTCGTCTCCTTCCCCCCTCAGCCGGTCATCACCGAGGACAACCTGGTCGTCTCGATCGACACGGTGGTGTATTTCCAGGTGACGGATGCCCGGGCGGCGACCTACGAGATCGCCAACTATCTCGGCGCGGTCGAGCAGCTCACCACGACGACGCTGCGAAACGTCGTCGGTGGCCTCAACCTCGAGGAAGCGCTCACCAGCCGTGACAACATCAACGGCCAGCTCCGCGTCGTGCTCGATGAGGCGACCGGCAAGTGGGGCATCCGCGTGGGACGAGTCGAACTGAAGGCGATCGATCCGCCCATCTCCATCCAGGACTCCATGGAGAAGCAGATGCGCGCAGAGCGGGATCGCCGCGCCGCGATCCTGACCGCGGAAGGCACCAAGCAGTCCGCGATCCTCGAGGCAGAGGGCGCCCGTCAGGCCGAGATCCTCCGCGCAGAGGGAGACAAGCAGGCCGCCGTGCTCCGCGCACAGGGCGAGGCCGAGGCCATTCAGAACGTCTTCACCGCTATCCACCAGGGTGCGCCCGACGACAAACTCCTGGCTTACCAGTATCTGCAGATGTTGCCGAAGATCAGCGAGGGGCAGTCCAACAAGCTGTGGATCATCCCGAGCGAACTGACCGAGGCGCTCAAGGGCATCGGCAGCGCGTTCACACCGAAGCCGGGCCAGGGCCCGACGAACACCCTTCCCGGCGCGTGACGCACCCGTACTTCATCAAGGCGCGGCATCCCCGAGTCCTCGCTCATCGCGGTCTGATCACCGCGGAGGGCGAGGACTCGGGCATCTGGGAGAACTCCGCCGTGGCATTCGCCGCCGCCCATGCTGCGGGCGTCGAGTACATCGAAACCGACTGTCAGGTGACGGCGGACGGCGACGTGGTGCTGTTCCACGACTCGACGCTCGAGCGGCTGGTCGGCGACACCCGAGCGGTACGTGAGGTCCGCACGCGAGAACTGCGAGAGATCTTCTCCGCCCACGGCGGGCTGCTCACTGTCGCGGAGGCGCTCGACTCCTTTCCCGAGGTCCGCTTCAACATCGATGTGAAGACGCCGACTGCCGTCGACCCACTCGGGCCGATCCTCGCCGAAGACACCCACCGCGTGCTCGTCACGAGTTTCTCGGACGCGAACCGCCGTGCGGCGGTCGCGTCCGTCCTGCGGGCGGGCGCCTCACTTCGGCCTGCGACATCCGGCGGAAGCCGGACGATCGCGGCACTGCGTGCGCTGTCCGCACTCCGCCTCTCCCCCGCGCGTGCCCTCCGCGAAATCGACGCGCTGCAGATTCCAGAGCGACACGGAGCTCTCACGGTGCTCACCCCCGCGCTCGTCCGCGCGGCCCACCGCCTCGGTGTCGAGATACATGTCTGGACCGTCAACGACGCCGGCGACATGCGCCGCCTCGTGGCTGCGGGAGTCGATGGCATCGTCTCGGATCGTGCTGACGTCGCACTTCGGGCCCTCGCTGCGGAGTAGCACCCGACGCGCCCCATAACCTCCGGCGCTGGGATTCCGCTGTGAATCGCGCCGAGAAGTCGCCCGCGTGGATGAAGCGCACAGGCTGGAGCGTTATACCTGACAGCGACGAGAGGACCACAAAATGGCAGATCGCAGCCTGCGCGGCATCCGACTCGGCGCCCAGAGCCTACAGAGCGAAGAGGGCGTCGTTTTCATGGAGCGCCGTGAGACCACCTACACCTGTGACACCTGCGGCCACGTCACGAACCTCATGTTCGCGGCGGACGCCGAACCGCCCCAGACCTGGGAGTGCCGCGCCTGTGGCGCCGAAGCACGCCTGAACGTCGACGGCCAGGCCGTCACGCTCGAAGCGAGCGACGAGAAGGCCGCTCGCACCCACTGGGACATGCTCATGGAGCGCCGTACCCGCGCGGAACTCGAGGAGTTGCTCGAAGAGCGCCTCGCCTTCATCCGCGCACGCCGAGGCGCCGGCGAAGACCCTACCCGCGAGAAGATCGGGGCATAACGCCCCGGGCGCGCCACCACCCGAGGAGCAGCGCGCCCAGACCGCCCCACAGCAGGAACTGCTGGATCCAGGGGCCCAGGACAACCCCCGCCGTGAGGCCGGAACGCAGCTCGACATCCTCGAGCAGTGCTCCGGCCTCTCCTGCGTCCAGGCTCGCGACGGTAGATCCGTTCGCCCGGATGACCTGGCTGGTGCCGACGGTCGACACGTTGACGACGCTGCGCCCTGTCTCGATGGCGCGCATCCTGGCGAAGGACAGCTGCTGGAGGTTCTCGTCGGTTCCCCGGAAGTCGGCGTTGTTGGTCTGGAAGACCAGCACCTCGGCGCCGTCGTTCAGCCCTTCGCGGATCACATCGTCGTAGATGACGTCGAAGCAGATGGCGAGTCCGACCGGCACTCCCCCGACCTCGACGATCGGCGGATTCGAGCCGGGCGTGTACTCCCGCTGGATCAGGCCGATCAGATCGGGCGCGAGGGCGTTGAAGAACGGCCGATCCGGCACGTACTCGCCGAACGGAACGGGGTGCCTCTTGTCGTGGATCTGGGTGGCCGTGCCGTCGGCCGTCCACAGCATCGAGGTGTTGAAGTAGAGACCGTTTCGCGCCGTCGCCGCGTTAGCGAGCAGCGGCGCATCGATCCGATTCGACACGAGAGTCATCCTGCGGGCGATCGCCTCGTTCTCGAAGGGGTCAGCGTCCAGCGAGCCCTCCGGCCACACCACGAGATCGACGTCTTCACCGTAGAGCGGCGCAGTCGCCTCCGTCTGCGCCTGGATCACGGAGAACGGCTCGCGCTCGTCGAAATAGCCGGTCGGTCCGTTGCCCTGAACCGCGGCGATCGTCATAGACCCCGAAGACGCGGTCAGAAAGAGCGGGGTGAAGAGCATCATGACCACGAGTCCCGTCGGCACCAGCAGGACGAGCGGACGACGCCATGCCCGGAGGCGGACCACCTCGATCAGGATCGCCACCAGCAGCACCATGACGAAGCTGAGACCACTCACTCCCAACCACGATGAGATCGGCGCCAGAGGGCTCTCGGCCTGACTCATCCCGATGCGCGCCCAGGGGAACCCTCCGTACGGCCAGGAGCCGACGAACAGCTCCCGCCCGACCCACAGCGCCGCGACGACCAGGGGAAGCCCCAGAATGCGTCCTGCAGTGCCGGGAAAGGCGCGAGGCAGCCATCGGTAGGCCAGTGCGATCGGCACGAGGGCCACGGCAGTGAGGCCGCCTTCGACGACACTGAGCGCTGCCCAGGGAACCGGCCCGAGGTAGCGGGACGTCCACGAGACCAGAAGCGCGAAGAAGAGGATGCCGTAGACCGACCCCACCAGAAGCGCACCCCCGAAACGGCGGCCGATCAGGGCGACGAGCAGGAGTGCGGTCGCGGGGAACGCGAGAGCCCAGACCGCGGCGCCCGGGTAGGAGAAGTTCATCAGCAGAGCCCCGAGCGCGGCGGCGAGGACCGCTGCCCACAGAGGCAAGGGGGCGCGCTCGGGCGCAGCGGCTTCCGCGGATGTCGGCGCCATCATCACATCGACGAGTAGGCGACGATGCCGCGGCGCACGCCGTCGAGAGCACTGCGGGCGGTGCGGGCGACAGCCGCATCCTCAGCCACGATGGACAGCTGATCGAGGAGGTCGATGGTCTGCTTCGCCCAGCGCACGAAGTCTCCCGCGGCCATGTCCGCGTCGATCAGCACCCGGTCGAGCATGCCGCCGCGAGCCCACGCATGCATCGCACCCGCGAGTCCGGCCGCGAGCGGTTCGCTTCCCGGCAGACGATGATCCTGCTCGAGGTCGTCGAGTTCGGCCCAGAGCGTGGTCGTCTTCTCATATGCCACGCGGAATGCACCGCGCGGGAGGCCGCGCTCCCCCGAGTTCGCTTCGTCACGTCGCGGCTCGTACACGAGGCAGCACGCCATCGCTGCGAGAGAGGGGGCATCGAGACCCGCCCAGAGTCCTTGCCGCAGCGATTCGGCGACGAGCAGATCGCGTTCTCCGTAGATCCGACGCATCGTACGGCCGGCCTCCGTCAGTGTCGTCTCGCCGTCCACCTCCGTCAGATAGTCGAGTGTCTCCAGCACCTCGACGACACGGTCGAAAACGCGCGCCACCGTCCCGGTACGAGTCTCGATCTGGCGCCGGATCCGGTCGGTCTGTCGCTTGAGCTTCCAGTAGCGTTCCGCCCAGCGCGCGTGCGCTTCCCGATCGGGGCAGCGATGGCACGGGTGGCGCTGCATCTGCGTGCGCAGGGTCTGGATGCGCTTCATCCGCTTGTCGCGCGACGCCCGCGGCGCCTGGGAGTCCTGGCGATTCTTCTTCTCGAGATCGCTGAGTTCCCGGCGAATCGCGGCGTACTCGGCGAAATCCCCGTGCTCGCAGGTCATCGAACTCAGGTAGCCCGCCAGCGACTCCTCGGCCTCACGCACCTGGCGCGCCAGCCCGACGACCGAGCGATCGGCCTGGAACTGTGCGAAGGACGACTCGAGGATCTGTCGGGCCCTGGCCTTGCCGAACATGTCGATCAGATTCACGGCCATGTTGTAGGTGGGCCGGAAACTCGAATTCAGTGGATAGGTGCGTCGAGACGCCAGCGCGGCGACGGCCTGCGGGTCCATCCCCTCGGTCCACTGCACGACCGCGTGACCCTCGACGTCGATGCCCCGTCTGCCGGCGCGGCCGGTGAGCTGGGTGTACTCCCCCGAGGTGATCGCGACCCTGGCCTCGCCGTTGAACTTCTCCATCTTCTCGAGAACGACCGTTCGGGCGGGCATGTTGATGCCGAGCGCCAGAGTCTCCGTCGCGAAGACGACCTTGATGAGCTTGCGTCGGTACAGCTCTTCGACGACCTCCTTGAACGCCGGCAGCAGACCCGCGTGGTGCGAGGCGACGCCGCGCTCGAGGTTGTCGAGCCACTCCCAGTAGCCGAGCACGTCGAGGTCCTCGTCCTGGAGGGTGCGCGTCCGGTCCTCTACGAGGGAGCGAATCTCCGCCCGCTCCTCGGGGGAGGTCAGCCGAAGGCCGGAGCGCCGTACCTGCTGCACCGCGGCGTCGCACCCCACGCGGCTGAAGATGAAGAAGATCGCTGGGAGGAGGTTCGCCCGCTCGAGGAGATGCACGACCTCGGGGCGATCCATCCGCTCGATCCGGCGGGCGTTGGAGGCGCGGACGGGTCGTCGACCGCCGCGCGGCGGGCGCTTCGCCTGACGCCCGGCGTGACGATCGCTGCGATACGACTGCGCCTGCCGGTTGTTGTCGTAGTTCGACCCGGTCGACGAACGGATCCGCATCAACTCCTGGTTCACCTGCGCGGTCGCGATACCCGCGCGATCGTCGAACAGAGGGAGAAGATCATCGCGGACGAGGACGTGCTGCTCCAGCGGCACCGGCCGGATCTCGGAGACGATGACGTCGGTGTCACCCCGCACCGTGTCGAGCCAGTCGCCGAACTCCTCGGCGTTGGAGACCGTGGCGCTCAGCGAGACCAGCCGCACCCGCTGAGGCAGGTGGATGATGACCTCTTCCCACACGGCACCTCGGAAACGGTCCGCGAGGTAGTGGACCTCATCCATGATCACGTAGCGCAGATCGTTGAGCGCGGCGGAGTCGGCGTAGATCATGTTCCGCAGCACCTCGGTGGTCATGACCACGATGCGCGCATTGCCGTTGATGTTGGTGTCGCCCGTGAGCAGACCCACCTGATCTGCTCCGTACACCTCGACCAGCTCGCGGAACTTCTGGTTCGAGAGCGCCTTCATCGGCGTGGTGTAGAACGCCTTGTCGTTCGGCGTCCGCATCGCGAGATGGATCGCGAACTCGCCGACGATGGTCTTCCCTGCCCCCGTCGGCGCCGCCACCAGCACGCTGCGGCCGTTCTCCAGCGCGTGGCATCCCGCGACCTGGAACGGATCGAGCTGGAACTTCTGCAGTGCGGCGAATGCCGAGGACTCCGGGTGCTCCGCTGCCTGCTGCGCCTGCGCGTACCGATCGGAGGGCGAGCTCATGCCGGGTCCGGCAACAGCCCGGTCGCCTCGTCGCGCTTGCGCTTGCGTCGGTCGAACAGCAGGGAGAGGCCGGCGGCGGCGAAGAACAGGACGATCAGGATGCCGGCGAGCATCAGCATGCTGACCACGTCGGCGGCCGGGGTCGCGAGCGCCGCGAACACCGTCGCGATGATGATCGCGATGCGCCACCCCTTGAGGATCGCCCTGCCCGACATGACGCCGGCGAGGTTCAGCGCGACGAGGAACACCGGCAGCACGAACGAGACGCCGATGACGATCATCAGCTTGAAGACGAAGTCGTAGTACTCCTGCGCGTAGTAGAAGTTGGTCGCGCCGTCCGGCGTGAAGCTCCACATCAGCTCGATCACGTGCGGCATGATCATGACGCCCAGATAGCAACCGGCGAAGAACAGAGGGACTGCGGCGACGACGAAACCGACGGTGTATCTGATCTCCTTGCGGGTCAGGCCGGGCATGATGAACGCCCAGACCTGCCACAGCCAGACCGGCGCCGAGATGAACAGGCCGATGGAGAAGGCGATCCGCATCCGCATGTCGAACGCGGCGGTCACCGTGCCGAAGTTGAGCGCACTGAAGTCATCACCGCGCTTCTCGGTGATGATGCGGATGGGCTCCGTGATGAAGTGGATGACCGGGTCGGCGACGATGAACGCCACGACCATGCCCACGACCAGAGCGAGCGCTGCGTACATCAGACGCTTGCGCAGTTCGACGAGATGCGCGCCGAGCGACATCCGCCGATCCCGATCCGCCTTCGGCATCACGGTCGGTTCGATGGCTGCCACGGCCGGTCAGGCGCGAGGCGGAGTCTCAGGGTCTGCGCCCGAGTCCTTGACCGACGTCGGCTCGGCGACGGTCGAGTCGGCGCGAGACGCATCGTCGTCCTTCATCGCCTTCATCTCACCCTTGAAGACGCGGGCGGACTGGCCCATGCTCTTCGCCAGAGCCGGCAGCTTGGCGGCACCGAACAGAAGGAGGATCACGGCGAGCACGATGAGGAGGTGCCAGCCTTGCATTCCAGCGAACATGTCAGGATTCCCGTCGTCGATGAGCGTTCGGTTCAGTCTACAGATCTCTGAGATATATCGGGTCGGCGATACAGCGCGAGTCCCGACGCGGCCCAATCCTTGGTCGCGGATCGGGCGATCCCCGGCTCCAGCACTTCCATCGCGCCGCCGAATCGCCCGGCGAGCCGCTTGACGCCACGCGGATCGGCGAGGTGAAGCGTGGTGGTCACCGCGCCGTCGACCACATCGGGCTGCCCGGTGGGAACGAAGCCGCTCAACAGGGGCGCGAGCCGCTCCGGCACGCGCACGGTGACTTCGCGTTCATCGTCGAGACCGGCGAACGCCTCAGGAACGTGTTCGCCGCCGTGGGTGATCGGAATCTCGGTGAGCGTCGGCGCGCTGACACGGTCGAGGTGGAACGTCCGCATCGCCTGCCGCATGTGGCACCAGCCCTGCAAGTACCACTGGCCGTTCGTGATGAGGATCTGCATCGGATCGACCGTTCTGGTCGTCGGCGCGGCATCCGGGGCCTGATAGGTGAAGGCGATCGCCACGCCATCGTGCAGGCCTCGCGCGACCGCTTCACGGACCTCGTCGACGGCGCTCGGGGCGACGACGACCTCGGCGGGCGCATCGGCTGCGCCGCGGGACAGCTTGGAGATGAGGCCGGCGACGAGGCCCGAGTCGGAGACCGCCGGCACTGCTGCGACCATCTGCAGTCCGGCGAGCAACGCTGCCGCCTCTCGCGCGGTGAAGCGGGGGACTCGACGCAGGGCCACGTCGTTCGTGATCTCGATGACGTCTTCGAGGTCGAGCAGGTCCCAGTTGATGTCGAACATCTCCTGCGGCTGCTGCCAGTAGCCGGACTCCCCGGGGAGCCCGATCACGGTCAGCTTCTCGACCATCCCGCGCATCTCCTGCGGCGTCACGCCGAACTCCTCAGCAGCCTCGGCGAGGGAAACCTGACCGTGCTCGAGCAGGTACGGCACGAGAGTGAGGTACAGACGGACACGATCGGCCGCGAGCAGCGGCTTGGACTTCGCACTCATGATGCCTCCGCCCGATCTGTGTGCGCGTCGACGACCGCCCGGAGCCGGTCGATGACCGCGTCGCGCAGCGCGGCCGGTTCGACCACCCGGACCTCCGGTCCGTAGGAGGCGAGCTCGTCGGCGAAGATGTGCAGGTCCACGAATGGCACATGGATCCCCTGAGGCGCAGCTGTCGCACGTCGTCCGAGCCGCAGCGCAGCTTCAGTGCCGGGCGTCACTTCCAGCAGTGCCGAGTTCGCAGCAGCGACTCGCTCCAGACCGGCAAGGGCCCGCTCCCCCGCTCCGTCTCGGAGCGCGGAGTCGAAGGTCGTCGTGCTCACCTTGACGGCGCCCACGATCCGGCTGAGCAGGAACGTGCGGTCCTCCTCGACATCCACATCGATGCCGAACACATGCCATCGGGCCTCGTAGTCGACCAGCGCCAACGGGCGGATCCTTCGTCGCCGTGGTGCGTCCTCGCCCGGCTTCAAGTAGTCGAAGGTGACGACGCGACTCCTCTCGATCGCGTCCTGGAGAGGTGCGAAAGCGGCGTCGCGGGCGGTGATCCGCGGAGCGAATCCGATGATCGGCTCGTCGCCATCGATCCCCAGCGCACGGATCTTCCGAACCCCCGACTGCGCGTCGCCCGAGACGGACTCCGCACTCCACACGCTGCCCGCGAGCCGCAACACCGCGAGTTCGGCGGCGGAGAACTCGATGTCGCTGGGCAAGTCGTATTCCGCCTGCGGAATACGGTAACGAGCTTCTCTGAGGTCATTCGGATCGGCGGCATCCCCGATCGTCTCGATCGGCACGCCGAGGGTGCGCAGCTCGTCCTTGTCGCGCTCGAACATCTTCTCGAGCGCGTCGGATCGGGTGCCCGCGTCCGCCCGCTGCCGATACCCCGAGACGTTGTCGAGAATCTGCTGCTTGGTCAGCCCGATCTCCGTGGCCATCAGCGCCACGACGAGATTCGTCAGGCGCTCCTCCGCGGGGATCCGGCTGGCCATCACTGCGTCGGCGCCGTGACTGCGCCCAGGATGTCGACCACGTAGGCAACGGCAGGGCCGCCGTCACCGGCGGGAGTCACGACGAGGATCTGCGAGCCCACGGTCTTGCCGACGAGAGCCTCCGCAACGGTCGGAGCCGAGGTCGAGAGATCGCCCGTCGGTCCCTGGCCCCAGGTGCTGTTGATGACCTTCTTGTCGTCCCAGCCCACGGCCATCACGTTCAGAAGGGGGATCTGGCCCGCTTCGACCTCTTCACCATCACCCTTGATGAGGGTCTGCACCACCTGCTCCGTCGGTGCAGCGCTGTCGGGAATGATGACCCCGGGCGTGCCATCGGGGGCGCGCACCACCGTCGGCATACCCTTCGCATCGTTGAACTGGAGGGAACCCTCGGCGCGGGAGAGGAAGACATCGACCACGTCGATGACGAACACCGCGTTGTCGTCGGCCTCGAGACCGAAGCCCTGGAGGTTGTTGGCGCCGAAGTCTTCCGGGGTGAGGGCCGCGATGATCCGGGACCCCGCGGTCGCGCACGAGAACACCGACTCGAGTCCGGGCGACTGCGTCGCCCAGTAATCGGCCGTGGAGACCTGCCCCTTGGACTCGTCGTAGGAAGTCGCGTAGACCTTCTTGCCGGTCTCACCGCTGAAGATCGAGAGCTCCACCACGAGTGCCTGCGAGTTGTCGAGGATCTTCCGACCATCGCCCACCGTCGCGTCGGCGAACGCCGTCTTCGTGAGGTGCAGCGGGTTGAAGACGCTGACATCCGGAGTCGACCCTACGTCGCCCTCGACGGTCACCGCGTCGCGGATATCGGTCGACCCGGCCCCGCGATCGCAGGCGGCGTCGCTCTCGGGCGCCACGGCGGTGCAGCCGGTCAGAGCGAGGACGGCAAGGCTGAGGGAGGCCAGAACGGCGGACGTTTTACGCACGCGCTCCAGTCTATTCCGTCGCGTGTCCGGAATCGCGCGAGGCCGCAGCAAGGCGCGCCCCTTCGGCGGCCTTCTCGGCTTCTCTCGCGCGCTTGCGCAGGTTCTTGTCGCTGATCTCGCGATCGCCGACGGCTCCGGGGGTCCACGCCTCGACATCCTCGTCGCCGTAGCTGCTCTTGGAGGCACGCCGCTTGACCGAAGGCGCGATGGCCCCGGGCGCGAGCCGCCGCGCCGTCAGCAGGAACCCGGTGTGCGCGACCATGCGGTGGTCGGGGCGCACGGCGAGGCCCTCGACATGCCAGCCCCGGACCATCGTCTCGGAGGCATCGGGATCGGTGAAGAGTCCGGTACCGCGGATGTACTCCGCCACGCGGGAGAGCTGCGTCGCGGTGGCCACATAGCAGAGGACCACGCCGCCGGGGGTGAGCGCATCGGCGACGGCGTCCATGCACTCCCAGGGAGCGAGCATGTCCAGCACCACACGATCGACGGTGCCAGGTTGCACCTCGCTCGGGAGCGATTCGACGAGGTCGCCCACGACGACGCGCCAGGTGTCGGGGTGCTCGCCGAAGAACGTCTCGACGTTGCCGCGAGCCACATCGGCGAAGTCCTCGCGTCGCTCGAACGAGATCAGGTTGCCCGCCGGGCCGACGGCCCGCAGGAGGGAGAGGGAGAGCGCGCCGGAGCCGACTCCGGCCTCGACCACTGTCGCCCCGGGGAAGATGTCGGCCTGCATCACGATCTGCGCCGCGTCCTTCGGATACACGATCGCCGCGCCCCGCGGCATCGACATCGCGAAGTCCCTCAGCAGCGGGCGGAGAGCCAGGTAGTCGTGGCCGGAGCTGTTGGCCACGACGGAGCCGTCGGGAAGGCCGATCAGGTCACGGTGGCGCAGCACGCCCTGGTGCGTGTGCAGTTCTCCGTCTTCGCGAAGCGTCACCGTGTGCAGGCGGCCCTTGGGGCCGGTCAGCTGCACGCGATCGCCAGGACGGAACGGACCACTCGGCCTCGGAACGCGGCTATCGGTCATCAGGATGCTCCCGTCGCGACGTTGATGCTGTCGAAGAGGTCGGTGAGGTCACCGGCGTTCCTGCCGGCGAGGGTCGGCCACAGCTCGTGGGCGCCCAGATGGTCGAGCGGCACGATGTGCGGAACGGCGAGAGTCAGCGCGCCCGACGCGAGGCCGGCGCGGACGCCCGTCGGCGAATCCTCGATGACGATGACGTCGGCGATGTCGACGTCGAGGAGTGCCGCCGCCTGCAGATACGGCTCCGGATGCGGTTTCGGGTTGTCGACATCATCCCCGGCGACGACGATGTCGAACGCGTCGAACTCGATCAGATCGACGACGCTCAGCGCCATCCTCCGCAGCGACATCGTGACGAGACCCGTCGGGATGCCGACCTCTCGGAGGTTTCGGAGGAGTTCGCGGGCGCCTGGCCGGAACGGGACGCCCTGGCTGCGGAGCGATTCCTGAACGGCATCGGTGAGGTGGTCGACGATCGCCTCCGCCTCCATCGCGACACCGGCGCCCTGCAGGATCACCGCGCTGTCGAGCAATCCGCTTCCGACGAGCTGCAGCGCATCCTCGTGGCTCCACGATCCGCCGAAGGATTCGACCAGTGCCGTCTCGGCCGCCATCCAATACGGTTCGGTGTCGACGAGTGTTCCATCCATGTCCCACAGGACCGCGCTGGGCTTTCTGCTCACTGAACCCATGCTAGCCGGGGTGCCGCCCGCATCCCGCCGTCGCGGACTAGCCTGGAGGGATATCGTCCACGATCTCGAAGGGAGCCCTCGATGGATGTTCTCGGTCAGCGCATCGTCATCGCCGCCTTCGACGGCTGGAACGATGCGGGTGAAGCGGCGAGCGGCGCCATCGAGGCGCTGCGGGCGACGTCGGAGTACGACCTCGTGCATTCCGTCGATCCCGAACTCTTCTTCGACTACCAGTACACGCGCCCGTCGAGTCGGATGGATGCCGAGGGCCGCCGTCAGCTGACGTGGCCGGAAGCGGGCCTCTGGCGCCCGCGCGACCCGGGGCCAGGACCCGAGTTCTGGCTGCTCACGGGCGCCGAACCCGCCCGCACCTGGCAGGCGTTCGCCTCGGAGTTCATCGACGTGGCTCTGCGCGATGACATCACGGGACTCGTCACCCTCGGCGCGATGCTCTCGGACGTCCCGCACACGCGGCCGATCTCGATCTTCGCCTCCAGCCAGAACGAGCAGGTGCGGGAAGCACACGACCTCGAGCGCTCGCTCTACGAGGGGCCCGTCGGCATCCTGTCCGTGATCGAGCACTTCGCCGAGAACGCAGGGATCCCCACCGCCAGCCTGTGGGCCAGCGTGCCGCACTACGTCGCGTCCGCCACGCCATCGCCGAAGGTGACTCTCGCACTGCTCGACCGGCTCGAGGAACTGACCGGCGCCGACGTGGACCGCCAGACGCTGCGCACAGAGGCCGCCACCTGGGAGGCTTCGATCGACGCGGCCGCGTCGGAAGACGAAGACATGGCCGAGTACATCCGTCAGCTCGAGCGCACGCGCGACACGTGGGATTCCCCCGAGGCGTCGGGCGATGCGATCGCGCAGGCGTTCGAACGGTATCTCCGCCGCCGCGACGACGGCCCGGGAGATCGCAAACGCTGAGCCGGGTCAGGCCGCGATCACACCGGTGCCGAGCAGGACCAGGAGCACCGTGCCGAGCAGGATCCGGTAGATGACGAACGGCAGGAAGCTGCGCTTCGAGATCCAGTTCATGAAGAACGCGATGACGCCGAGCGCCACGACGAACGCGATGCCGGTCGCTGCGAGAGTGTCGCCGAACGAGAAGAACGACGGCTCGTCCCAGCTCTTGAAGACCTGGTAGAAGCCGCTGCCGAACACGGCGGGGATCGCGAGCAGGAAGGCGTAGCGCGCAGCAGCGGCGCGCTCATAGCCGAGGAACAGACCCATCGTGATCGTGCCGCCGGATCGGGAGACCCCGGGAATCAACGCCAGCGCCTGCGCGAAACCGAAGGCGACGCCGTGCGGATAGGTCAGATCGTCGAGCTTGCGGCGCTTCGCCCCCACGTAGTCGGCGACGCCGAGCAGGATGCCGAAGACGATGAGCATGATCGCGACGATCCACATCGAGCGGAGCACGGTCTCGATCTGGTCCTGGAAGAGCAGCCCGAGCACCACGATCGGGATGCTGCCGATGATGATCATCCAGCCCATCCGCGCATCGGGGTCGTTGCGGGGGGCTTTGCCGACGAGCGAGCGGAACCACTGGCCGATGATGCGCACGATGTCACGCCAGAAGAAGACGACCACCGCCGCCTCGGTGCCGATCTGCGTGATCGCGGTGAACGCCGCCCCGGGGTCTTCTCCCGACGGGAGGAACGTTCCGAGGATGCGCAGGTGGGCGCTGGAGGAGATGGGGAGGAACTCGGTGAGTCCCTGGACGACGCCCAGGATCAGTGCTTCGAGCAGGTGCATGAAGAGGCTTTCGGTGTTGTGAGGGCACGGAGCGGGCGGCGCTCAGTACGTGCGCAGCAGATCGGCCAGCACGCGCTGGCCGAAGACAAGCGATTCTACGGGGACGCGCTCATCTACTCCGTGGAACATTCCTGTGAAGTCCAGTTCGGCGGGGAGCTTCAACGGGGCGAACCCGTAGCCGGTGATGCCCAGGAAGGCCAGCGCTTTGTTGTCTGTGCCGGCGCCCAGCAGGTACGGGATCACGGGAACCCCGGGGTCGTGACGGCCGATGCTGGCGACCATCGCTTCCACGAGCTCACCCTCGAACGGCGTTTCCATCCCGATGTCGCGGACGACCGTCTCGATGACGATCTCATCGCCCACGATCTGCTGGAGCTCGGCCAGGACATCGTCTTCGGTGCCCGGGATGACCCGCACGTCGATGAGCGCCTCGGCACGCTCTGGGATCACGTTGTGCTTGTAGCCGGCGGTGAGGGCGGTGGGGTTCGTCGTCGTTCGGAACGAGGACCGCAGGAAGGCCTCGGCGGGCCCCGCGGCGGCGGCGAGGGCATCGGGATCGTCCGCGCTGCGCCCGCTGAGCGCGCTCAGGCCCTCCAACAGTGCCGTGGTCGTCGGCGTGAGACGGATCGGCCAGCGCGTGCGTCCGATCGCTGCGACGGCCTCTGAGAGCTTCGTCACGGCATTGTCGTCGTGCAGGCGGCTGCCGTGACCCGCACGCCCCTTCGCCACCAGGCGGATCCAGATCAGCGCCTTCTCGCCGACCTGCAGGAGGTAAGCGCGCCGGTCATCCACGGTGATCGAGTAACCTCCGACCTCGCTGATCGCGGCTGTGGCCCCCGCGAACCACTCCGGGCGATTCTGCACGACGAGCGCCGAACCCTCGACACCGCCGTTCTCCTCATCGGCGAAGAACGCCAGGATCAGGTCACGCTCCGGCTGCTCGCCCGCCCGGAGGATCTCCGCGACGGAGGTGAGGATCATCGCGTTCATGTTCTTCATGTCCACGGCGCCGCGCCCCCACAGCATCCCGTCCTGGACGACACCGGCGAACGGGTCGACGCTCCAGTCGTCCGCCATCGCCGGCACGACGTCGAGGTGTCCGTGCACGACGAGTGCCGGTTTGCTCCGATCACGGCCCGGAACACGAGCCATCACGTTGGTGCGGCGCTCGATCGGCTCGTAGTACTCGACCTCCAGTCCGAGCCTCTCGAGGTAGGCGCCCACGTACTCCGCGGCCTCGCGCTCGCCCTTCGCATTCCCTCCACCGAAGTTGGATGTGTCGAAGCGGATGAGGTCGCTCGCGATGCGCACGACCTCGGGAAGAGAGGGATCGGTCATGTGCTCAAGGCTATCGAAACGGCGAGCCACGCCCGGGCGTACCGCTCGGTTCGAGAGGCCGCGGGGAACGTGGTAATGTCATTCTTCGGTCGGCAACGATCATCCAAAACCTGCGCGGGTGGCGGAATGGTAGACGCGCTACGTTGAGGTCGTAGTGCCCGTAAGGGCGTGGGGGTTCAAGTCCCCCTCCGCGCACAAGAAGAAGAAGGCCCCGGATCCATGGATCCGGGGCCTTCTTCGCTGCATGGGGCAACCCCACGGGGCCGGATCGTCGGCCGGCCCCGTGGTGTGCGCTCCAGACTCAGACCGCGCCGACGCCGAAGACCAGGCCCAGGACGTAGGTGATCGCTGCGGCACCGAAACCGATCGCGAGTTGGCGGAGAGCTCGGCGCAGAGGCGGGCCGCCCGAGAGCACGCCGACCATCGCCCCGGTGCTCAACAGTGCGATGCCGACCAGGACCAGGGCGACGATGATCGCCGTGGCGCCCTGGAGGCCGAAGATCCAGGGCAGGACCGGGATGACCGCTCCAGAGGCGAACAGAAGAAAGCTCGAGATCGCCGCTGTCCAGTCGCTTCCGACGATCTCGTGATCGTCTCCGGCCTGGATGTTCACAGGGCCGGTCGCCGCACGACTGACGCCCGCCTGCGCTGCCGAGACGATGCGTCGCGCGCGCGACAGCGATTCCTCCTGGTCCATGCCGCGCGCCCGGTACACGAGCGCGAGTTCGTTCTCGTCGATGTCGAGGTCACCGGCTGCGGCATGAGCGTCCTCATTCGCCTCCGTCGCGGCCAGCAGCTCACGCTGCGAACGCACCGACACGAACTCCCCGGCCCCCATCGACAGCGCGCCGGCCAACAGCCCTGCGATCCCGCTGAAGAGGACGAATCCGGAACTGACCCCGGTCGCACCGATGCCGAGCACCAGCGCGAGGTTGCTCACGAGACCGTCGTTGGCACCGAAGACCGCGGCGCGGAAGGACCCGGAGAGGCGTCTCCGCCCGCGCGCCGCGAGTCCGCGGACGACCTCGTAGTGCACCTTCTCGTCGGCACGCATCGCCGGGGTCGCGTACTGCTCGGAGTCGTAGGGCGAACGCGCCTCGGCGCTCTGCGCGAGCGCGAGCACGAAGATGGACCCGAAGCGGCCCGCCATCCACCCGAGCAGCCGGGAGCGGACGCCGGCACGCGGCAGCCGTGCAGGCTCCGTGCCCAGAAGGTCGAGCCAGTGCTGCTCATGGCGGCGCTCGGCATCGGCGAGCCTCAGGAGGATGTCCCGCTCCTCCCCCGTGCGGCGTGCCGCGAGCTTCTGATAGACCGCGCCCTCGGCGCGCTCCTCCACGAGATAGCGAGCCCAGCGCCGGCGGTCGGCGGGGGTCGGGTCGGCAGCAGCGGGCGCTGTCATGGATCCTCCAGGTGTACGGTGCCCGATGCGCGGGCAACCGTTCAACGCTAGCCGCGGCGGCTCGACGAGACCTCGCTCAGACGCGGATTGACAGCATTTCGGGGATCCGAAGCACCGCCGACGGGCGGGACCGCGGACGATCGCTCAGGAGCGTACGCGCTTACGCAGGACCTCGATACGCGACTGCAGCTGCGTCACGGTCGCCTGCGCCACAGCCGGTCCCCCGCAGATGCGCCGGAGTTCTGCGTGTACGGCGCCATGAGGCTCGCCCTTCTGCCGGGCATAGAGGCCGACCAGACTGTTCAGGAGCTGCCGCTGCTCCTTGAGCGTGCGGTGCAGTGGCGGAGGAAGCGTCGTCGTCTCGGTCGGCCCGGTGGAGGCTTCGCGCGCCTCTCGCAGCCGGGACTGTCGCGACTGGCGCTGCATGAGCAGCTCGTGCACGTGCTCGGGCTCGAGGAGGCCCGGAAAACCGATGAACTCCTCCTCTTCGGGGGTTCCGGGCTCGGCCAGTTGCCCGAACTCCTGGCCCTCGAAGACGACGCGGTCGAAGTGCGCGACCGAGGAGAGTGCCTGATAGCTGAACTCCTGCGTCAGCGCATCCGAGGTCTCCTCTTCGCGGTTGGCGCTCTCGAGCAGGGAGTCGTCGAGTCCGTCCTCTTCCTTCGACTGCCGGTCGAGCGCATGGTCGCGCTGCTTGTCCATCTCGTTCGCCAGGCCCATGAGCACGGGCACCTGGGGCAGGAACACGCTGGCGGCCTCGCCCCGACGACGGGCTCGCACGAATCGACCGATCGCCTGTGCGAAGAAGAGCGGGGTCGACGACGATGTCGCGTAGACGCCGACGGCGAGACGCGGCACGTCGACCCCCTCGGACACCATGCGGACCGCGACCATCCACCGGGAGTCGTTCGCGCTGAACTTCTCGATGCGCTCCGAGGCGGTCGCGTCATCGGAGAGCACGATCGTCGGCTGCTGCCCCGTGATGCTGTGCAGGATCTTCGCGTAGGCGCGTGCAACGGTCTGATCGGTGGCGAGCACGAGGCCGCCGGCATCCGGAACGTGGTGGCGGATCTCGGTCAGACGGCGATCGGCGGCCGACAACACGGCCGGCATCCACTCGCCTTCGGGATCGAGCGCGGTGCGCCAGGCCTGCGACGTCACGTCTTTCGTGTTGTCCTGACCCAGGTGCGTCTCGAGTTCGTCGCCGGTGGTGGTGCGCCAGCGCATCTTGCCCGCGTACATGTGGAAGAGCACGGGGCGAACGACCCCGTCGGCGAGGGCACGACCGTAGCCGTAGTTGTAGTCGGTGCGCGAGACGCGAGCACCGGATTCGTCGGGGTGGTACTCGACGAACGGGATCGGGGCCGTGTCGCTGCGGAACGGCGTTCCGGAGAGCAGCAGTCGGCGTTTCGCGGGGCCATAGGCGTCGCGGATGGCGTCGCCCCAGCTCAGCGCGTCCCCACCGTGATGGACCTCATCGAGAACCACGAGTGTCTTGGCGTCTTCCGTCAGATGCCGATGCACCGACGACTTCGCGGCGACCTGCGCGTAGGTGACGACGGCACCGTGATAGTGACGTGCGGGCGCCCAGTCGCTGTTGCGGAATCGCGGGTCGAGCCGGATGTGCACGCGCGCCGCAGCATCCGCCCACTGCGTCTTGAGGTGCTCGGTCGGCGCCACCACGATGATGCGGTTCACTTCGCCGATGCGCATGAGCTCCACGGCGAGGGTGAGGGCGAAGGTGGTCTTGCCTGCACCGGGTGTCGCAGCGACGAGGAAGTCCCGCTGATCGGCTTCGAAGTACTGTTCCAGCGCCTCCTGTTGCCAGGCGCGCAGCTTGCTTGCGGTTCCCCAAGGGGCACGCTGGGGAAAGGACGGAGAGAGCATCGACTCCACGATAATCGGTGCTGCGGACACTGTCGCACGTACGGCGCTTCTCGCGCGTGCCCCTCCCCCGGGACCCCACCTGCGGGTAGGCTCGATCACTGCGCTGCGGCCATCGCCGCCTCGCAGACGTTCGCGAAGGAGAGCTGGATGACCGACCAGGATTCGACTCGGACCCCGTACATCCCCAACGAGACCGCCCACCCGTGGCGACGTTTCGTCGCCGTCGGAGACTCGTTCACGGAGGGCATCGGAGACCCGGATCCGGCGCACCCGGGCAGCCACCGCGGCTGGGCCGATCGGGTCGCGGAGGTGCTCGCCGCCCAGGTCGACGACTTCGCCTACGCCAACCTCGCCGTCCGCGGCAAGCTCATCGCGCAGATCGTCGCCGATCAGATCGAACCGGCCGTCGAACTGCGTCCCGACCTCGTCTCGATCTGCGCCGGCGGAAACGATGTGATCCGCCCGGGCACCGACCCCGACGCCATCGCGAGTCAGCTGGAGGATGCCGTGGCGCGCCTGTCATCGACGGGAGCGGCCGTCCTCCTGTTCACCGGCATCGACACGGGTTTCACGCCGGTGTTCCGTGCCTTCCGCGGGAAGGTCGCGATCTACAACGAGAACATCCGCGCGATCGCCGAGCGCCACGACTGCATCGTCGCGGACCAGTGGGCCCTGAAGGTCGTCCAGGACATGCGGTTCTTCGACGACGACCGGCTGCACTACAACGCGCTCGGCCACCACGAGGTCGCGCGCATGGTGCTCCGTGCACTGAACGTGCCGAACGACCTCGAGGCCATGCAACCGGAGCCCTACCCGCTGCGGACCTGGCGCGAGGCGCGGAGCGAGGACCTCGGGTGGGCGCGCGAGCACCTGATGCCCTGGGTTCTGCGTCGGCTGCGCCACCAGTCGTCGGGCGACAACGTGGCCGCGAAGCGTCCCGAGCCCTCCCCTGTCATCTTCCCGGAGCGCGACTGACCACGGGTCAGACCTTCACCGCCCACAACGCGACGGCGGCGGCGGAGGCTACGTTGAGGGAGTCGACACCGCCGGACATCGGAATCGTGACGATCGTGTCGGCGCGGTCCATCACCGTGCGGGAGAGCCCGTCGCCCTCCGAGCCCATGACGAGTGCGACGCGCTCGGGGCGGTCGGCCACATAGGCATCGAGTGACACGGCGTCGTCGCGCAGAGCCAGCGCCGCGATGTCGAAGCGCGCGGCATGGAGGTCTGCGACGGCCTCATCCCAGTCGGTGATGCGCGTCCACGGAACCTGGAAGACGGTCCCCATGCTCACGCGCACACTGCGCCGATACAGCGGGTCGGCGCCGCCCGGCGACACCAGCACGGCATCCGCGCCGAGGCCCGCCGCCGCACGGAACGCGGCACCGACGTTGGTGTGATCGCCGATGTTCTCGAGGATCAGCACCACGGAGGCGCCCTCGATCACTTGTCGAACCGTCGGCAACTCCGGCCGATGCATCGACGCGATCGTGCCGCGGTGCACGGCGAAACCCGTCACCGCCTCGGCCACATCATCCGGGACGACGTACACCGGGACCTCGAATTCGCCGACGATTCCGCGGATGTCGTCCACACGGCGCTCCTGCACCAGCACGGAACGCGGACGGTGCCCGGCTGCCACCGCACGGGCGATGACCTTCGTCGACTCCGCGATGTACAGCCCGCCCGCCGGTTCCCGGACTGTGCGCAGCGCCGTGTCGGTGAGCCCGCGGTAGTCATCGAGGCGCGGATCGTCGGCTTCGGTCACAGGCACCAGTCGCATGCATCCACTCTGCCATTGCTCGCACCTGCCTCCACGACGACCGCGCCCTGCAGGGGGCTGCGCGGGGCCCGGTCCCACCCCCACGCCGTAGACTGCTCGAGGAGGTCCTGTGAGCGTCTCGAACACCGCCGAGCTGTCGGCCACCATCGCCCACGCCGCCGAGCTGTTGCGCGACAGGCGCATCGCCCTCTTGACCGGCGCCGGCATCTCCACCGATTCGGGGATACCCGCCTACCGCGGCGAAGGTGCCAGAACCCGCAGCGACCCGATGACGATCCAGACTTACCTCGGCGACGAGGCGGCACGACGACGCTACTGGGTCGGCGGCCACCTCGGCTGGCGCGCGTTCGCGCGGGCCGAACCCAACGCGGGACACCTCGCGCTCGCGCAGCTCGAGGCCGCCGGAAAGGTGTCGGGCGTCATCACCCAGAACGTCGACGGGCTTCATCTGCGGGCCGGGAGCTCGCACGTGATCGAAGTGCACGGCACGATGCGTCGCGTGTTCTGCCTGCAGTGCGGGCAGGTCTTCGACCGCCGCGACATCGCAGTGCAGATCGAGGAGCGGAACCCCTGGATCACCATCCCGGAGAACGTGGCACTCGCCCCGGACGGCGACGTCCTCCCCGAATCCACCGAAGGGTTCATCGTGCCCGAGTGCACCGTGTGCGGCGGCATGCTGAAACCCGACGTCGTCTTCTTCGGCGAGTACGTCCCCCTGGACCGATTCCGTGCGGCGGAATCGCTGCTGCGCTCCAGCTCCGCCCTCATCGTTGCCGGCTCCTCCCTCGTCGTGAACTCCGGCGTGCGCCTGGTCGAGCGCGCCAGACGCCGCAACATCCCTCTGATCATCGTCAACCGCGAGCCGACGCGTGCGGACCCCTGGGCCGATGTCACCATCGCCGCAGGCACCAGCGACGTGCTCCCCGCACTCCAGGAACTGCTCTCGTGACCCACCTCACCCTCATCCGCCACGGCCAGACCGATTGGAACCTCGCTCGACGAATCCAGGGATCGACCGACATCCCGCTGAACGAGACCGGGCGAGAAGACGCGCGAAGGGCAGCAGAGAGCCTTGCCTCGAGCACGCACCACGCCGTCTACACCAGCCCGCTGCTGCGCGCCAAGGAGACGGCGGAGATCATCGCCGGCAGACTCGGGCTCGAAGTCGTCGGCGTGGTCCCTGACATCCGGGAACGCGAGTTCGGTGACGGCGAGGGCATGCTCGTCGAGGACTACATCTCCACATACGGCGACTGGCACGCCGAGGTCCCGGGTGCGGAGTCGCTGGAGCAGGTCGGCGAACGTGCCATCACGGCGCTCCACGCGATCGCCCGTGAAGCGCGACGCCGCTCGGCCCCGCAGGCGGAGTCGGTGCTCGTGGTGGCGCACGGCGGCGTGATCCGCGCGGTGATCGATCATGTCTCCGGCGGGACGCTTCCCCGCGACGGCGAGGTCCTGCGCAACGGCTCCGCACACCGCTTCGTGGCGGCGCCCGGCTATCTGCGACTGCTCGAAGAGTCGCAGGTCCTCTGATCAGCTGACGCGGGAGACGACCGATCGCGCGTGCCGGAGCACCGGTTCGTCGATCATCCGCCCCTCGAAGCGGAACACGCCGCGCTCCGTCGCCGCAGCCTCGAGCACCGCGCGTGCCCATGCCACCGTGTCGTCGTCCGGACGATAGGCGGCCCGGATCGCCGCCACCTGGTTCGGATGGATGCAGGCCGTCGCACGGAACCCCGATGCGACGGCGTCCATCGCCTCGCGCTGCAGCCCTGCGGCGTCGTCGATGTCGATGTGCACGGCATCGATGGCCGCCTTGCCCTGAGCGCCGGACTCGAGGAGGACACGAGCACGGGCATAGCGGGCGATATCCCGATAGCCGCCTTCCGCATTCCTCGACGAAGTTCCGCCGAGGGAGGCCGCGAGGTCCTCCGCGCCCCACATCATCGCGGTCACCCGGGGGTGCGCGGCGATCCGATCGGCGGCATGGATGCCGCGCGCGGTCTCGCACAGCGCGATCAGCGAGTACCGCTCATCGAACGCATCGAGGCTCTCGGCACTCTCCGTCTTCGCCACCATCACCGTGCGGAAGTCCGTCGCGGCGAGTGCGTCGAGATCGGCCGTGAACGCTTCGGTTCCCGGTGCGTTCACGCGCACGACGACCCGTGCGGCATCGATGTCCGCGTCGATCACGTTGCGGCGTGCCGCAGCCTTCTCCTCCGGCAGGACGGCATCTTCGAGATCGAGGATGATCGCGTCCGCCCGTTCCAGCGCCTTCCGGAAGCGCTCCGGTCGGTCCGCAGGGCAGAACAGAAGCGCCGGCCCGAGATCGAAAGTCACTTCGCGAGTCCTTCCGGGAGGCAGTGGACGAGAACGGACCGCACCGCTGTCGCCACGACGGTGCCGTCCTGATTGCGTCCGGTGTGGGCGATCTTGACGATGCCCTGGCCGGGGCGTGAGGACGACATCCGCTTTTCGACGATGACGCTCTCGGTATAGAGCGTGTCACCGGCGAAGAGCGGGTGCGGGAAGACGATGTCGCCGAACCCGAGCTGCGCGACGAGCGTGCCCTGGGTCAGTTGCGCGACCGAGGCGCCGACCATCGTCGACAGCGTCCACATCGAGTTCATGAGTCGCGCGCGGAACGGATCCTGCGCATCCGCGAATGCCGCGTCGAGGTGCAGCGCCTGCGTGTTCATCGTGAGCGTGGTGAAGAGCACGTTGTCGGCTTCTGTCGCCGTGCGCCCCGGTCGGTGCAGATAACGGGCATCGACGACGAACTCCTCGTAGTACAGCCCCCTCTGGAGGATGTCATGCGTGGTCATATCGCCACGCTACCCGGCGAGTCCGAGTCCGCGGGCGATGACCAGCAGCTGCACCTCGGTCGTGCCCTCGCCGATCTCGAGGATCTTCGAATCGCGATAGTGGCGGGCGACCGGGAACTCGTTCATGAACCCGTTTCCGCCGAAGATCTGGGTGGCATCCCTGGCGTTGTCCATCGCGGCCTCCCCGCCGACGAGCTTGGCGATCGCCGCCGCCTCCGCGAACGGCTTCCCGGCATCCCGCAGCCGCGCCGCGTGATGCCAGGCGAGCCGCGCCGTGTGCACCCGCGCCCGCATGCGGGCCAGGGTGAACTGCGCGTTCTGGCGCGTGCTCAGCGCAGCGCCGAAGATCGTCCGGCTCTTCGCGTACTCGACGGCGGCCTCCAGGCAGCCCTCGGCCGCGCCGGTGGACAGTGCGGCGATCGCGATACGGCCCTCGTCGAGGATGCTGAGGAAACTGCGGAAGCCGCTCCCCCGCTCCCCCAGCAGGTTCGATGCCGGAACCCGCGCTCCGTCGAAGGTCAGCGGGTGGGTGTCCGACGCATTCCACCCGACCTTGTCGTACGGAGCTTCGACCGTGAACCCGGGTGTGCCGTTCGGGACGATGATCGTGGAGATCTCCTTGCGACCGTTCTCGTTCCCGGTCACCGCGGTGACCGTGACGAAGCGGGTGATCGGGGTTCCCGAGTTGGTGATGAACTGCTTGGAGCCGTCGATGACCCACTCATCGCCCTCCAGACGCGCGGTGGTCCTGGTCGCCCCCGCGTCGCTGCCGGCTTCCGGCTCGGTGAGGCCGAAGCCCGCCAGCGCTTGCCCCGCCAGCAGATCGGGAAGCAGCTCCTGGCGCTGCTCCTCGGTACCGAAACGGTAGATCGGCATGGCGCCGAGGCTCACTCCGGCCTCGAGCGTGATCGCGATCGACTGGTCCACCCGCCCCAGCGCCTCGATCGCGATGCCGAGCGCCATGTAGTCGCCGCCCTGACCACCGTACTCCTCGGGGAACGGCAGGCCGAACAGGCCGAGATCACCCATCTGCGAGACGACGTCCATCGACAGCGTGTGCGTGCGGTCGGCCTCGTACGATTGCGGCGCGACCACCGTGTCGGCGAACTCGCGCACCATCGACGCGAGCTCGCGCTCCTCCTCGGTCAGGTCTTCCATGTTCAGCTCTCCTCCGTCGTCACGCGGGCGACCGGTTGGTCACGCCGTACCTGGTCTCCCACTGCAACCAGCAGATGCACCACGCCATCGCGCGGTGCCAGCACCTGGTGCTCCATCTTCATCGCCTCGATCGCGACGAGCGGGTCGCCGGCCGCGACCGGATCCCCGTCCGCGACGAGCACGGCGACGACGCTGCCCGGCATGGGCGCGCGTCCCTCGGGTTCCGTCGTCGCCGACCCCGCCTCGTGAGCGGCGATCCGCCGCCGCATCCGCTGCCGCCGGTCGGTGGGGCGGAGTCGGACGGTGCGGCCCTCCTCGGAGACCCACACCGCCCCGTCGGCGTCCACTGCGGCACGCAGGGGATGCCGGGCAGTCGCGCCGGGAGCCGATTGCGCCTCCACCATCTCGTCGTCGTCCGTGAGTGCGACAAAGTCTCCTGGAGCCGCGTTCTCGGCCCCGAGCCGCCAGCCCGGAAGCTCGCGCCACAGATCGCTCGTGCGTCTCGGCTCGCTCGGCACCTCGACGGCATCGGCCGCAGCCGCGAGCTGTGCCGGTGAGGGGCGTACGACGGCGAGCGGCAGCAGCGTTTCGATGAGGCCCGTGTCGAGGTCGCCCGCGACGACCCGGGGGTCGCAGCAGAGCGTGCGGAGGAAGGCGATGTTCGTCTCGACGCCCAGAACCACCGTGCGGGCGAGAGCCTCGTCGAGCCGGGCGAGTGCGGTTTCACGATCATCAGCGAAGGCGATCACCTTCGCGATCATCGGGTCGTAGAACCCGGTCACCTCGCTCCCCGTCTCGACGGCGGAATCCACGCGCACGCCGGGCGGCGGATCGAACAGGAGGATCGTGCCCGTCGAGGGCAGGAAGCCGCGTTCGGGTGACTCGGCGTACACGCGCGCTTCGACCGCGTGCCCCCGCAGTCGCGGCGTGACGTCCACGGGGAGCCCCGCGGCCACGCGCAGCTGCAGCGCGACCAGATCGAGCCCGGTGACCTCCTCTGTGACGGGATGCTCCACCTGAAGGCGTGTGTTCATCTCGATGAAGAAGACCTCGTCGGGCGCATCGGCGTCGATGAGGAACTCCACGGTGCCGGCGCCGACGTACTCGACGCTCTCGGCGGCGAGCACCGCGGCGGACAGCAGGCGCTCGCGGGTATGCGCGGGGATCCCCGCGGACGGTGCCTCCTCGATGACCTTCTGATGACGACGCTGCAGGGTGCACTCGCGCTCGCCGAGGGCGACGACCGTCCCGTGCGCATCGCCGAACACCTGCACCTCGATGTGACGGGGGCGGCGGATGAGCCGCTCGAGGATCAGGGAATCATCCCCGAACGCGGATGCCGCGACCCGACGCGCCGACGCGAGTGCGGCCCGGAGACCCGAGGCGTCCGCGACGACCTCCATGCCCTTTCCGCCACCGCCGGCGCTCGGCTTGACGAGGAGCGGGTACCCCACCCGATCAGCCTCCTCGGCGATCTCGAGATCGGACAGCCCTTTGGCGTCGAAGCCGGGGACGACGGGAACCCCGTAGCGCAGCACATGCTCACGAGCACGCGCCTTGTCCCCCATGATCTGCAGGGCGTCGACGGACGGACCGATGAAGACGATGCCGCTCTCGGCGCAGGCCTCGGCGAGACCGACGCTCTCGGACAGGAACCCGTATCCGGGGTGGATCGCCTGCGCGCCGGTGGCCCGGGCGGCGGCGATCACGGCATCGATGTCCAGGTACGACTCGACCGCAGGAGCGGGACCGATCCGCACCGCGACATCCGCCTCGCGCACGTGGGGAGCGGATACGTCCGCATCGCTGTATACGGCGACGCTGCGGATTCCGAGGGTGCGCAGCGTGCGGATGACGCGACGCGCGATCTCGCCGCGATTCGCAACGAGGACGGTCTGGAAGGAAACGGTCGGTGACGACATGGCACTCACATCCGGAAGACGCCGAAGCGCGGTTCGGGCAGCGGACTGCGGGCGACGACGTCGAGCGCCAGCCCCAGCAGATCGCGGGTCTGCGCGGGATCGACGATGCCGTCGTCCCACAACCGCGCCGTGGCGTAGTAGGGCTCGCCCTGGTGCTCATACTGCTCGCGGATCGGCGCTTCGAACTCGCCTCGCTCCTCGGCGCTCCACGACTCGCCGCGTGCGGACAGCTGGTCCTCCTTCACGGTGGCGAGCACGGATGCGGCTTGCGCGCCGCCCATCACGGAGATGCGACTCGCGGGCCAGGTCCACAGGAACCGCGGCGAGTAGGCGCGCCCGCACATGGAGTAGTTTCCCGCTCCGAAGGAGCCGCCGATGATGACCGTCAGTTTGGGCACCCTCGTCGTCGCGACCGCGGTGACCATCTTGGCCCCGTCCTTCGCGATGCCGCCCGCTTCGGCGTCGGACCCCACCATGAAGCCGGTGATGTTCTGCAGGAACAGCAGGGGGATGCCGCGCTGATCGCACAGCTCGATGAAATGCGCACCCTTGAGCGCGGACTCGCTGAACAGGACCCCGTTGTTCGCGACGATGCCGACCGGGTGCCCGTGCAGACGGGCGAACCCCGTGACCAGGGTCGCGCCGTACTCCGGTTTGAACTCGAAGAAAGTGTCGCCGTCGACGAGCCGCGAGATGACCTCGTGCACGTCGTATGACGCGTTCACGTCGACCGGAACCGCATCGTAGAGCGACGTCGTCTCGGAGGGCGGTCGCGTCCTCGCGACCTCCCACGCCGGGGCCGCCGGCGGCGGAAGTGTCGCGACGATGTCGCGCAGGATCTCGAGCGCGTGCTCATCGTCCTCCGCGAGATGGTCGACCACACCGCTCCGCCGTGCATGCAGCTCTCCGCCGCCCAGCTCTTCGGCGGTCACAATCTCGCCGATCGCCGCCTTCACCAGGGGCGGCCCGCCGAGGAAGATGGTTCCCTGGCCGCGCACGATGACCGTCTCGTCGCTCATGGCTGGCACGTAGGCGCCACCCGCGGTGCAGGAGCCGAGAACTGCGGCCAGCTGCGGGATCCCCTCGGCCGACATCCGCGCCTGGTTGAAGAAGATCCGTCCGAAGTGGTCACGGTCGGGGAACACCTCGTCCTGTTTCGGAAGGAAGGCGCCGCCTGAATCGACCAGGTAGAGGCACGGCAGCCGGTTCTCGAGCGCGATCTCCTGTGCGCGCAGGTGCTTCTTGACCGTGAGCGGAAAGTACGTGCCGCCCTTCACCGTCGCGTCGTTGCAGATCACCATGACGTGGCGGCCGTGGACGAGTCCGATGCCGGCGATGACTCCGGCTCCCGGAGCGTCTCCCCCGTACAGGCCGTCGGCGGCCAACGGAGCGATCTCGACGAACGGGCTGCCCTCGTCGAGCACTCGTGCGACCCGGTCTCGCGGCAACAGCTTTCCGCGGGCCACATGGCGTTCGCGCGACGCGGTGGGGCCGCCTCGCGCGGCGGTCGTGAGACGCTCGCGCAGCTCGTGCGCGAGGGACTCCTGCGTTGCGGGCATCGTGATGTCCTCCTCGACTCACGTCCGCGCGGGCGATGCCCTGGCGCGGTGCAGGCATTTTCGGTTAGTGTGCACTAACCCGTTGCTTCAGGTTAGCGAGGATTAACTGAGATGACAAGCCCGGTCACCGCCCGAGACCGCGCCAAGGCCGAACGGTCCGATGCGATCCTGCACGCCGCCGCCCGGCTCTTCGCCGCGCGCGGATACAGCGGTGTGAGCCTGGAAGACATCGGTGCCGCCGTCGGCGTGTCCGGACCGGCCGTCTACCGACACTTCGCCGGCAAGCAGGCATTGCTGGGCGCCGTGCTGGTCAAAGTGAGCGAGCACCTGGTCAGCGGCGGGCGGCAGGTGGTGGAGAACACCCCGACTCCGGACGAGCGGATGCGCGGACTGATCGACTTCCACGTCGACTTCGCCCTCGGGAACGCCGAGGTGATCCAGGTGCAAGACCGCGACGTCGCCCACCTGTCCGAAGCGGATCGGGCCGCCGTCCGCCGCCTGCAGCGTGCCTACATCGAGCTGTGGGTGGACACCCTGTCTCCCCTGCACACGGCGGGCGAGAGCGGGGCGGATCAGGAAGAGCTGCGCCTTCGCGTCCAGGCCTGCTTCGGCCTCATCAACTCCACGCCGCACAGCACACGCGCGGCGGCACGACGGCACTCCGCCACCGCGACCGTGCTGGCCGCGATGGCGGAAGCCGCGTTGCGCGCGACTACCTGAGCAGCATCGCCCGACCGGGCTCCTCGAGGATGTCCGCGACATCCTTGAGGAAGCGCGCACCTTCTGCGCCGTCGACGAGCCGGTGGTCGAACGAGAGGCTGAGCGTCATGACCTGACGGAGGGCGATCTCTCCTCGGAACTCCCACGGCTGACGACGCACCGCACCGACCGCGAGGATTCCGGACTGTCCCGGCGGCAGGATCGGGGTGCCGGCATCGACACCGAACACGCCGATGTTCGAGATCGAGAAGGTACCTCCGGCGAGCTCGGCCGGCGAGGTCTTCCCCGAGCGCGCGACCTCGGCGAGATTCCTCACGGCGTCCGCCAGCTCGATCAGTGTCAACTGCTCCGCGTCGCGGATCATCGGGACGATGAGGCCACGATCCGTCGCGGCCGCGATCCCGAGGTCAACGTAGTGATGCTGGACGATCTCGCCGGCGGCCTCATCCCAGCGGGAGTTGAGTCCCGGAGTACGACCGAGCCCGAGACACACGGCCTTCGCCACGACCGCGAGCGGTCCGATCCGATGCTCGCTGAGCGAACGATCGTCCCGCAGGCCCGCCAGCAGATCCATGGTCGCCGTCACGTCCACTGTGTGGAAGACCGTCACGTGAGGAGCCGTGAAAGCGCTCTGCACCATCGCCGCGGCCGTATGCTTCCGCACGCCGCGGATCGGTATGCGGGTCTCGCGCACCCCGTCGCCGGTAGCCGAGGAGCGCGACGGGACCGACGGGGCCCCTGCGCGGTCGTCAACGGATGCGGAGCCACGAGCGCCGACCCTCTCGGCGTACGCGTCGACATCGGCGCGCGTGATGAGTCGGTCGCCGACCTCTGCCGCCACCAGGACGAGGTCGATCCCCAGACGCTTCGCATGCGCGCGGACGGGAGGCGTGGAGCGCGGTCGCTCCACCACGGACTCGACCGCGGCCGACGGGGTGGCGTCGTGCGGCGCGGCCTCGAGCACGGCTGTGTCGACCTTCGCCGGAGTCGCTCCGGCACGGCGCGCGCGTCGGGCGGGTCGACCGGCCGAGGTGGGGGCAGCCCCGTATCCCACGAGGTTCGGCTGGGCCTTCTCAGCAGCCTCCGGGATCGGCGCGGGTGTGGTCTCCTCATCACCGACGACCTCGAAGTCGATCAGCGCAGCCCCCACGGCGACGGTCTCGCCGGCTTCCGCGTGCAGAGTCGCCACGGTGCCTTCGTACGGCGACGGCAGTTCGACCACCGCTTTGGCGGTCTCCACCTCGGCCAGGGTCTGATTGAGGGCGACCGAGTCCCCCGGGGCGACCAGCCATTGCACGACCTCAGCCTCCGCCAGCCCCTCTCCGAGGTCGGGAAGTCGGAACTCCGCGATCATGCCTCTGCTCCCGTCAGACTGTTCGGCCGATCCAGCACCCGATCGACGGCGTCAAGCAGCCGGTCGAGATCCGGAAGGTGATACTTCTCGAGCTTCGCCGGCGGATAGGGCACATCGTGGCCGGTGACCCGCAGTGGCGCGGACTCGAGATACTCGAAGCAGCGCTCCGTGATGCTCGCGATCACCTCGGCCGCGACGCCGGCCTCGCGAGATGCCTCGTGAGCGACGACGACCCGTCCGGTCTTGCGGACCGATGCGGCGACCGAGTCGTAGTCGACGGGCGAGAGCGACCGCAGATCGATGACCTCCAGGGATACGCCCTCGTCTTCGGCGGCCTCTGCTGCCTGCAGTGCGGTGGACACCATCGCTCCGTACGTGATCAACGTCGCGTCCGTCCCGGTTCGCACCACACGCGCCAGGCCCATGGGCGGCGCATCCGCGAGGGGCGCCTCGAGATCGACCTCTCCCTTGTGGTGGTACAGCCGCTTCGGCTCGAAGAAGACCACGGGATCATCGGAGGCGATCGCCTGACGCAGGCTGCGGTACGCGTCTTCGGGATTCGATACCGCGATCACGCGGATGCCCGCCGTGTGCACGAAGTACGCCTCCGGCGACTCGGAGTGATGCTCGGCAGCGCCGATGCCTCCCGCCCAGGGGATCCGAATCGTGATCGGCATCTTGACGCGCCCCTGTGTCCGGTAGTGGAGCTTCGCCACCTGAGCGACGATCTGGTCGAAGGCGGGGTAGACGAAGCCGTCGAACTGGATCTCGACCACCGGACGATAGCCGCGGAAGGCGAGCCCCACAGCTGTGCCGACGATGCCGGACTCGGCGAGCGGGGTGTCGATCACCCTGGCCGCGCCGAACTCGTCGAGAAGTCCGTCGGTAATGCGGAAGACACCGCCCAGCTTGCCGATGTCCTCGCCGAGGAGGACCACCTTGTCATCGTCGCGCATCGCTTGCCGGAGACCGGCGCCGAGCGCCTTTCCGAGGGTGAGCTCAGTCATGTTCACGCCTCGCTCTCGAAGGAGGCGAGGTACGCCGCATACTCGCCACGCTGTCGCTCGAGCCCGGTGTGAGGTTCGGCGTAGACGCCGTCGAAGACCGCGAGCGGCGGACGGGTGACCATTCCGAGGCACGCAGCCCGCATCTCCTTCGCGACCGCGTCCGCGGCGGCCTGTGTCTCGGCCACGTGCTCGTCCGTGAGCTCGCCGCTCGCCCGCAGGTGTGTCTCCAGCCGTGCGATCGGGTCGCGGCGACGCCAGGACTCGAGCTCCTCCGCGTCGCGGTACCGCGTCGGATCGTCGGCCGTCGTGTGCGGTCCCATGCGATAGGTCACCGCTTCGATGTACGCGGGCCCCTTGCCGGAGCGTGCGTGCTGCAGCGCCCATCGCATGGCGGCCATGCAGGCGAGCACGTCGTTGCCGTCCACACGGAGGCTCGGAATACCGAAACCCGGAGCCCGGCCCGCGATCGGGTACTGCGACTGCACGGCGACCGGCTCGGAGATCGCCCAATGGTTGTTCTGGCACACGAAGACCACGGGCGCCTGGTACGACGCCGCGAAGATCATCGCCTCGTTGACGTCGCCCTGACTGGTCGCTCCGTCACCGAAATACGTCACCGCGACCTCGTCGGCACCGTCGCGCTGAATGCCGAGCGCGTACCCCACCGCATGCAGCGTCTGTGCGCCGATGATGATCTGCAGAGGGGCGACCCCCAGCGCCGCGGGGTCGTAGGCGGCACCCTCTTCTCCGCGCCACATGCGCACGTAGTCGCCCGGCTGAGCGCCGCGGGCGTAGATGACGCCGGTCTCGCGGTAGCTGGGGAACACGTAGTCCTCGGGAGCGAGTGCCCGTGCCGTACCGATCTGCGTCGCCTCCTGACCCTGACATGGCGCCCAGAGTCCCAGCTGGCCCTGCCGCTGAAGTGCGACACCCTCGGCATCGATACGACGGAGGATGATCATGTCGCGGAGCAGGGAGCGCAGTTGCGCGGCATCGACGTCCGCGACCAGAGGGTCCAGACGGGGGTTCGGGACGCGGTGTCCGTCCGGGTCCAGTATCCGCTCCGAGAGCTCGAGATCCTGGGCGGTGTCTGCGATGGGGGTGATCTGCGGTGACATCGTCGTCCTCCTCGTCGGCGGCCCTCGTGAGGCTCCGCGCGCTGATGCCGGCGTCATCACCGACATGCTCTGAGGGTACGTCTGCTGAACACCTCGCTCAAGCATTCTCGTGGTGCTTGAGCATGTTGCTCAATTTGACGCGAAGGCCCCCTGCTAAGGTTTGGCACTATGCCAGGAATGGACCGCATCGATCTCGAGCTTCTCGCTGCCCTTGCCGACGATCCGAGGATCACCATCGTCGCCCTGGCGGAGAATCTCGGACTTTCCCGCAATACGATCCAGGCGCGGATGGCGCGCCTCGAGCAGAGCGGAATCTTCCTCTCCTACGAGCGGTCCTTCTCACCGGACGTCCTGGGTTTCCCCCTGCAGGCGTTCGTGAGCATCGGAGTCCGCCAGACCGAACTGCCACGCATCATCAACGAGCTCGCTCGGATTCCCGAAGTCGTGCAGGCACACGGTCTGAGCGGCTCGATCGACCTGCTCGCTCGTGTCGCGTGCAGGGACGCACGTCACCTCTTCGACACCGACGCCCGCATCCTCTCGATCGAAGGCGTCGAACGCACCGAGACCTCGCTGGCGATGGGTGAGGTCATCCCGTTCCGCGTCGCAGGCCTCATCGGCCTCGCGCGACGGGAATCCTGAGAAACTGCCGCACAGCGCCCGCGGCCTCGGCCGGCGTCTCGTAATGGATGAGATGCCCCACGTCGGCGATCTCCACGAGTTTCGCGTCGGGGAACAGTGTCGCGAGCTTTCGTTCCGCCTCGATCGGGGTGATGTCGTCACGCTGTGCAGCGACGAGCAGGGTCGGAACATCGATCTCGGGAGCGAACTCCCGGACGTCGTGCGAGACACTCGCGACGAAGGCGTCGCGGAGCACATCTCGGTCCGAGAATCGCGAGAAGTACGTGTCGTGCTGGTCGTGGATGAAGCGTCGGAGTTCGGGATCCCTGGTCTTCGCCATCGTGACGCTCATCACGCGGACGATGACGCGGTTGCGCAGCAGAGCGGTGCCGAGTCTCTCCGGAAGACGGGCACCGAGCGCGTAGTACAAGACGGCCAAGCGAGTCATGACGCCCTTCGGCCCTTCCAGCGCCGGAGCGCCGATCGGGTTCAGCAGGATCAGTCGCGGAGTCCGCAGCCCTCGAGCGACCGCCGCCGAGGTCACCATCGACCCGAAGGAGTGGCCCAGGATGACGGCGCCGGGAGCGACTTCCATCGCGAAGTCGCTGAGCCAGCCGGCGTACTCGTCCAGGTCGTGCCGGCGCCCGGGCAGGGGTGCTGATTCCCCGAACCCCGGAAGATCCGGCGCGATCACACGCACTTCGGGGAGGTAGGCCAGCACGGGCTCGAGGCCATGATGATCGCCGCGGAAGCCGTGCACCGCGATGACCGTCGTCTCGGCCTTCTCCGGGCCGTACACCCAATACGCCGTGGTCGCTCCCCGCACCTCGACCTCATGGCGCTGCACGGGAAGGCGGTGGAGGCGGTCCGCATAGGGGGAAGGCACGGTCATGCTCCGAGTCTACGAGTCGCCGTGCGCCTCCCCCTGGATGTCCGCGGCCGCGCATAGCGTGAAGGCATGCCATCCGGTCCCCCACTTCCTGCGTGGCTCACCCGCGTCGGGGTGTTCGACCTGGAGACGACTGGCGTCGATGTCGAGTCGGACCGAGTGGTCACCGCGTACGTCGGCGTCCTCGATGCCGCTGGACGCCAGATCGCTGCACGCTCGTGGCTCGCGGATCCGGGAGTACCGATCCCGGAGGGCGCCACGGCGGTGCACGGCATCACCACGGAGTATGCCCGAGGGCGCGGGCGATCGTCCCGGGAAGTCGTCGCAGAGGTCACGGCGGCCCTGCGTTCACTGCTGGAGCAGAACGTACCCGTGGTCGCCTACAACGCCGCGTACGACTTCTCTCTCCTGGCGCATGAGGCGGCCAGACACGGAATCGTCCCGCTGACCGATCCCTCCCCCGTCATCGACCCTCTCGTGATCGACAAGGCGTACGACCGATACCGCCGCGGGCGACGCACACTCGAAGTCGTCGCAGCCCACTACGCGGTCGTGCTCGAAGACGCTCACGAGGCGTCCGCGGATGCGATCGCCGCCGGCCGCGTGGCGCAAGCCCTCGCTCGTCGTTTCACCCTCCCCGCGACCCCGGCGGAGCTGCACACGAATCAGATCGGCTGGGCGCGCTCCCAGGCGGCCAGCCTCACCGAGTACTTCGTGAGCATCGGCCGTCTCGATCCGCAGGAGACGCTCGACGGCGGCTGGCCGGTGCGATCGAGCCGAATCGGTGCGGAGTGACGATGCCGCCAGCCGTGCAGCGGCTTTCGAGCTGGAGTACCGTTCACTGAGCTACGCTCCTGGAAGGCGTCGTCGAGTGGGATCGCGACGCGAAGAACAAGGAGCACCCATGCAGTTCACGTCCACCGACATCGAGCAGGTCGAGTCCACGTGGCAGCAGTTCGTTCCCTCCTCGTCGCTCCAGGATGCGGACCCTCGCCGCTTTCGGTTCGACTGGCGTTCGGAAGAACTGGGGAGCACCTCGCTGGTGAACTACCGGCTCGCGGCGAAGGTGCATTCGAAAGCAGAACCGCTGGACCAGATTCTGGTGTGCCGCGTCGACGCCCCGGATGCGCGTGTCTGGTCCGCGCGCGACACCTTGACCCCAGGAGCGCCGTGGATCTCCGACGGCACCCGAGTGGAGGCGAGGTGGGACCGATCCGCTGACGTCCGGGCCTTCGTGTTCGATCGACCCGCAGCCGAAGCGCGGGCACGGCAGTTGACCGGCGATGACACGCTGAAGCTGCGCACGACGGGACTCGCCCCGCACACAGCCATCGACGCACGGCGCTGGGAGGCGATGTTCGCCTACGTGGACCAAGCACTCGCCCTCTCCGGGTCCGACCCGCTGATCGCCGCCGAGCTCGAACGTCATGCCCTGATGATGACGCTCTCCGCGTTTCCCAACACCTTCACCGAGGCGATGCGCCGCCCGGCCCAGCGTGCGGGAGCGCCCGTGGCGGTCCGCCGGGCGCTTGCATACATCGACGAGAACGCGCACCGGCCCATCACCGTTGACGACGTCGCGGCGGCGGCCTACATCTCGACGAGGGGGCTCCAGTACGCGTTCCGTCGCGCTCTCGACATCACACCCACCCAGGCCCTCCGTCGGGCACGACTCGAAGGGGCCCGCAGAGACCTGCAGAGCGGAGAAGGACGCTCCGTCGGCGAAGTCGCCCGCCGCTGGGGCTTCACCCACCCGACCCGTTTCGCCTCGGCGTACCGAGACGCGTTCGGTACACCGCCGTCGCTGACCTCCATGTGACACCGGGCGAAGATTCTGTTCGCATTCCGCGGCGGGTCATTACGCCAGTGCGGTGCGTGCTGCCGTCGTTGACTAGAGTTCGAGTACCCGGATACCCCCATCCGCGGCCACGCCGTCGAGGAGTCGCATGATCCCTGCCCCCCATCCCATCGCGATGATCGTTCGCTGATGGGGAGCCTCTACTACGGCGACGCGCAGACCCCGATCCAGATCGACGATCGCGCCCTCGCACACCTGAAAGTCGTCATCGCCACCAAGCTGCGACGCAATGAGAGCTTCACGCTCTCCTGGCGGCACCCGGAGGGTGACGCTCCCGGACGCTCGACCCTCTGGCTGCACCCGTCGATTCCGCTGCGGTTCGTCTTCCAGGAACCTGAGACTCCCGACCTGAGCCGGAAGTGGATCGAGGATCTCGCGCACTCGGCGAGTTCCAGCGGAGGAATCACCCTCGTCGAGGAGCATCTCGAGAGCAGCCCCGCAGAGTGATGGCATCCGACGAACTCGATCGTCGGATGCCATCCGCATGACTCACACCGCTTCGTCGCCGCTGGAGCTGACGGATCGACGAGTGGTCGGTTCGCCCGTCGCCGGATCGACGAATGTGCGCGAGACCGTCTCCGTCCTGCGCCGCCGCGCGAGCAGCACGATCCCGATGAGGAAGATGACGACGCCGGCGCCCATCAGGATGTAGCCGACCATGTCGAGATCGACCCATTGGACGTCGACGTTCACCGCGAAGACGAGGATCGCTCCGATCACGAAGAGCGCGATTCCGCTGCCGATGCTCATGGTGCCTCCCGTTCTGCGGCGCGGTGCCGCACGTGGGAAGAATGGCGTCTACGGCGAGGTCCGGGGAGGGGCTTGACAGCGACCGCATCGCTCTGCGGCCGCTGTCGGGGTCGGGGCTCAGGCTGCTTCGGGCTTCGGCTGCTGTGCCCAGAGGTCCGGGCCGAACACCTCGTAGGAGATCCGCTCCGACGGCACGCCGCGTGCCAGAAGCGTCGATCGAGACGTGCGCATGAAGTCGAGCGGTCCGCACATGAACACCTCCGCGTCGTCAGGCAGGTCGACGTCGGCGAGGTCCATCCGGCCTGAGCGCGCGGGGTGGAGCGTCGGCGCGGATTCCGCCTCCTCCCGATACCAGTTCTGGGCACGGGCGTCGTCCATCGCCAGCACTTGCCTCCGCAACGATCCGTAGAGCGCATGGCTGGAATGCGAGCGATCGGCATGGAACAGTCGGACCGTGCGCGCCGGGGCACGACGGGAGAGGTCCTCGACGATCGCCGCGACCGGGGTGATGCCGATGCCGGCCGACACGAGGACGAGCGGTCGCTCGGAATCCTCGATGGTGACGTCACCGGCCGGCTGGGACACGTCGATCAACTGTCCCGGATGCGCGTTCTCATGCAACCACGTGGACACCTGGCCTTCCGGGGCGTCTCCGTTCGCGCGCACACGCTTGATCGTCACGCGCAGCGAATCACCACGGGGCCCGGACGAGATCGTGTATTGCCGCGGTTGGCGCGAACCGTCCGGCAGGTCGACGGCGATGGCCACGTACTGTCCGGCCCGGTATGACCCCACGTCTCCTGAGACGGGAGCGAGCACGAGTGAGACGACGTCGGAGGACTCCTCGATCCGCTCCACCACCCGGTGCTTCCTCCAGGGGAACTCCGAGTCGGTGCCGCCGAGCGCATACAGTTTCGCCTCTTCCGCGATCAGGGAGCATCCGAAGAGCCAGTAGACCTCGTCCCACGCCGCTCTCACCTCCGGCGTGACCGCGTCCCCGAGGACTGTTCCGACCGCGTCGAGGAGGTGGCGCCCCACGATCGTGTACTGGCGCGCCTTGACGCCCAGCGATACATGCTTGTGCGCGATGCGACGCATCACGGGGGCGAAGTCGGGTGCCGCAGGGTCGATGAGCTGCACTGCGAAGGCGACGATGGATGCGGCCAGGGCCTTCGGCTGCTCTCCGATCGCCTGATTCGCCCGGTTGAATACGCGGAGCAACTCCGGATGCGCGTCGAACATGGCGCGATAGAAGAGCGTGGTTATCTCGTCTGCGTGCTCGGCGACGACGCTGGCGGTCGCCCGCACGACGTTCTCGGATTCGGCTGTGAGCCTCATGGCTTCCCGCCCCTCGTGGTCATGGTGGTTCCACCATCCCGAGCCCTCGCGCACATCGCATTCCGTTCTACCGGTTTATTTCCGGTCCAACCGGAGGTACGCGACCTCTTCCGCGTCTACTCTCGCCACATGCCCCGCCGCGCACACGATTTTCGCGGGCTGACACAACCCCGTCGGCTCCAGTTGCTCCACGCCATCCAGCAGACGCCGGGATGCTCAGCAGGCGAGCTCGCCTCGCAATGCGGAATTCCCCTCAACACGGTGCGGGATCATCTCCGGGTTCTCGAAGATGAGGGGCTGATCCGCAGTGAGACTCTCGTCCTCGGCAGACGCGGCCGGCCCCCGGTCGTGTTCCACCCCGTCCGCGACGTCGCATCGAGCTCCGTGGCGCGCGCTCGAGTCGAAGGAGCAGTCTCGCGGGGGCGGATGCTGCGGGCGATGTCGCGTGAATCGCCGCTCGGCCTCGAGGCCGATGCGCTGCGTCAGGTCGACGTGCTCTACGAGCACCTCGACGATGCGGGCCTCAACCCCGTCGTCGATGAGACCTCCCTGCGGTTCGACCTCACGCCGTGCAACTATCACGATCTGCTCGACGCGGATCAGGAACTCGTCTGCGGTGTTCACGCTCAGCTGGTGCGTGATGTCCTCCGCCACAGTGACGGCCCGCTCGAGGTCGAACGACTCGAACCGTTCGTGACGAGCCACGCGTGTCAGCTGTTCCTCACAAGAGGCGGCTCCCGGGCAACTGCAGACGAAAAGTAGGGCGGGCGGGACTTGAACCCGCGATCGTTGGGTTATGAGCCCACTGCCTTAACCAGCTTGGCCACCGCCCCGTACCTGACTCAGCCTATCGGTCAGCGCCTTCAGGCCGACGTCGCAGCCTCATGGGTACGCGAGTGGGCGAGGTAGACGGCGGCGTTCGCGATCAGGCCGGACCGCTCATCCTCGTCGAGCGTGCGACGCACCTTCGCGGGAACACCCGCGACCAGCGATCCCGCAGGGATGTCCGCCTCGCCGAGGACCACCGCGCCGCCGGCGATCAGACACCCGGCTCCGATCTTCGCTCCGCTGAGGATCACGGCCCCCATGCCGACGAGCGTGCCGTCTCCGATCGTGCAGCCGTGCACGACCGCGTTGTGGCCGATCGAGACCTGGGCGCCGACGGTCACCCCGTGCTCGGGGTCCACGTGGATCGAGACGTTGTCCTGGACGTTCGAGTCCGATCCGATGCTGATTCCCGCAGAGTCACCTCGAAGCACCGCGTTGTACCAGACGCTGACGCCTGCCGCGAGTGACACATCCCCGACGATGCGGGCACCATCCGCCACGAACGCCGTGTCGTCGATGGACGGTGCGCTGTTCGGCAGGGCGAGGACAGAGGCTCCGGCGGCGATGCTCATGAGGCGAGGCTACCCGAATCACCGCGGAATCACGCGGAAGTGAGCCCAGCCTCAGCTTGGTTGCGGAATGTCTGAGCCCGAGTAGCGTTGTCTACAACAGGTACGAGAAATCCATCCGGAGGAGCACAAGATGAGCAAGGCACAGACCGTTTCCACCACCGCCATCGACCCGACCGTGGCTGCAGGGGCGGCCCAGTTCCTCTCCCCTGTGGTGCTCGGCCTCCAGGCGCTGACCGTCAACGGCAAGCAGGCGCACTGGCACGTCCGAGGCGCCAACTTCGTCGGCGTCCATGAGCTTCTCGACACGGTCGTCGCACACGCGGGCGATTTCGCCGACACCGCCGCGGAGCGGATCGTCGCCCTCGGACTGCCGATCGATGCGCGTGTGAGCGCCGTGGCAGAGAAGGCCGGCGCGACCACCGTCCCCGCGGGCTTCACTCAGTCGGACGAACTGATCCGCGCCGTGATCGCCGACATCGACGCGATCCTGGTCGATGTCAAGGCTGCCGTCGAAGGACTCGACGAGGTCGATCTGACGAGCCAGGATGTCGCGATCGAGATTCAGCGCGGCCTCGAGAAGGACCGCTGGTTCCTCGTCTCGCACATCGCAGCCTGATCGGTCCCGTCTGACCTGAGAAGGGGCGGCTCTCGGTTCTCCGAGGGCCGCCCCTTCTTGCGTTCGTTCCGGGGATCACGCGGTGTGCGTGACGTACCCCGCGAGAAGCGTGGAGAGGACAGGCATCGATCGCAGCAGCTCCCCCGTCGCCGTTCGAGGATCCGCGCCGCACAGGACGATGTCCGCGGGCTCGCCGGGTCGCAGTGACGAGCGGACACTCGCCTCGAGCGCCTGGTCAAGCGTGAGCCGCTCTTCCGGATGCCACGCGGCCCGCTCGTCGTCGGTGCGCGACACCGCGGCGGAGATAGCCTGCCACGGGTCGAGCTCGGCGACCGGTGCGTCCGATCCGAAGCGCAGCCGCGCACCCGCGTCCCGCAGCGATGCGAGCGGGTAGCCGATCGCGGTCTGCTCCGCCCAGTGGCGGTCCACCAGATCGCGATCGTCCACCGCATGCTGCGGCTGGACACTGGCGATCACACCGAGACGGGCGAATCGTGCGAGGTCGGCATGCCGCACGAGTTGCACGTGCTCGATAGATCCGACGGCGCCCGTCGTCGCGAAGGCGTCCAGAGCCGAGGTGATCGCCCTGTCACCGATCGCGTGCACGGCCGCGGCCAGGCCCGCACCGGTCGCGCGGGTCAGCAGGGCGACGAGCTCGTCCGAAGGCACGGTCAGCACACCGAAGTTGCCCGGATCTCCGGGATAGGCGTGCGAGCAGGCGGCAGTTCGTGTGCCCAGCGACCCGTCGGTGATGACCTTCAGCGGTCCGACGTGCACGAGCCCCCTGCCTGCGGCCGGGACATCGGGCATCTCCCGCAGCTCGCCTGTGCGCAGCCCCTCTCCGATGGCCCTGTCGAGGTCGAAGGGGTACACCGCGAACTCGACGCGATGCGAGGCGAAGCCGGCGTGCACACGCCGGGGCCAGGCCTCCGCACTCCACGCCATGTCGAAGTCGACGAGGCCGGTGATGCCGCGCGCCGCGGCTTGCTCGCCTGCCCGCATCATCGCACGGTCGCCATGAGCGGCGTCGACGGCGTTCAGGCGGCGCGAGATCTCGAACGCCTCGGTCTCCCGAAGCACACCGTCGTCGCTCCGGAAGCTCTCGCGAGCAAGAGCAGCGCTGTTCAACCAGACGCTGTGGACGTCGGCGTTGATGAGGTACGTCGGGACGTCCCCGGTCGCGGCATCCAGGAGATCCAGCGATGGACGATCCGACCACAGGGCGTCACGAAAACCGGTGCCGACGCGGCGCCCATCCGGCAGCGGGGCGACACTGCTCATCGCCGCGGCCGCCGAAGCAGCGGAGTCCGCGCGGCCGAGCGTCGCACGTTCGGACGTCAGTGCCCATTGGACGGTGTGGACATGGTTGTCCCAGAGCCCGGGAACCGCCCAGGCACCATCTGCTTCGATGACCTCGCCGCGTGCAGGCAGAGCCCCGGTCGGGGCGATATCGACGATCTGCCCGTCGGCGATGAAGATGTCCACGGGCTCGTCGTCCATCAGGAACTCGCGCCCCGGGCCCGCGATCCGCGCAGCCGTGATGGTGTCGATGGCTGTTCCGCGCTCGGTCACTGCTGTCGTCCTTCTCTGCGCGCATCCTGAGCGCGCCGCATCTCCGCGGCGAGAGCCGGGTTCGAATAGGGGCCGTTGGTCGAGAGGGCCGCGATCACCGTCTCGATCGTCTCCGGCGGTTTGTTCTGGCTGAGCTTCCGCTTGGCGACGACGCGGGTCGGGGTCAACCGGAAGCCGACCGTTCCTGAGGCGAGGCGCTGGACGTAGGCCTGATCGTTCGGGCGTTCCCACATGCGTCGCGGCTCCGGCATCCGGGTTTCGAAGTGCGCGACGAGCTGGTCGAGCACGACGAGGTTCTCCTCGTCGGTCAGGAGCTCGGGCACGCCGGCAAGGTGCACCGCGGTGTAGTTCCACGTCGGCACCGCAGGGACATCGCCGTACCACCCAGGCGAGACATAACCGTGGGGACCTTGGAACACGACGAGCAGTTCGCGCTCCCCCAGTCCGTGGATGAGGTCGTCCGGGCGACCGACATGCCCGACGATGGTGAGGTCGTCGCGTCCCTCGTCCAGAAGCACCGCGTAGTGTGAAGCGACGAGACCGTCGTCCCCGGCACTCATGATCGTCGCCCACGGATTCATCTCGATCACCCGGCGGATCTCGCCCACGTCGGCGAGAGTGAAGCTCGGATTCTGTCGCATGCGATCAGCCTAGAACGGATGCGATGCCACGGAGCCCGGTCACGCCTGACAGCGCGGGCACCAATAGAGCTTCCGGGCGCCGATCTCCTCGAGGGCGATCTCGGTGCCGCAGACGCGACACGGCAGACCGGCGCGGTGGTACACCCAGTGCCGGTCGTCGCGGTTCGCCATCGCCGCACGGTAGTCCGCTCCCGTGAGGCCGTCCATGGTCATCATCTGGCCGGTCTCGACACCGATGGCCAGAAGCCGGACCCAATCGTGCCAGAGCGCCCGCACGACCTCCTCCGGGACATCTCGGCCCGGAGTGTGCGGGTTCAGCCGCTGCCGGTAGAGCATCTCGGCGCGGTAGACGTTGCCGATGCCGCTGACGACGGACTGGTCCATCAGGAGCAGCGCGATGACCGTCGACTTCTTCCTGACCGCGCGGACGAACCGCTCCTCATTCTCGACCGGGTCGCCGACCAGCGGGTCGGGACCGAGCTTGGCGATCGTCGCCAGCATCTCCTCCGGCGTCTGCAGAACACAGGCGGTCGGGCCACGCAGATCGGCGGCGGTGATGTCTGTCATGAGGCGGAGACGAACCTGTCCGACGACCGGCGGCGGCCATTCGAGCCCCTCATCGACGAGGCCCTTCGTCTGCTCCGACATGCGCACGTGCACCCGCGTGCGCCGAGGCGCCCCGATGGATGCGAGGGAGTTCTCACCGGCGTCATCGAGGATCTCCTCGTCGATCACGGTGCCGCGCTGGTTCGTCTGCCCCATCCGCCCATTGGCCGAAGCGATCGTCGGATCGACGAGGATCTCCCCGGCGAAATCCCACGCGCCGTAGAGACCCAGGTGCACTCTCAGCCAGAGGTCACCCTCCGCCTCGAGGAACATCTGCTTGCCGACGGCCTGCACACTCACCGCCGCACGTCCGTCCAGAACGGCGGCTCCCTCGGCGAACCGTCCCTGCGGGCTGGACGCGCTCAGCGTCTTGCCGACGAAGTTGCGATCGAACTGCCGCGCGATCCGGTGGACGGAGTGGCCCTCGGGCATGTCAGGCCCGCGGGTCCGGGAGCAGGGAACCATCGCGCTCGAAGTCGGCGATCTGGCCGATCCTCCGCACGTGACGCTCATCGCCCGAGAACGGCGTCTGGATGAACCGATCGATGAACGACGTCACCTCGTCGAAGGTGTGCTGCCGCGCTCCGATGGAGATGACGTTCGCATCGTTGTGCTCGCGGGCGAGCTCAGCCGTCGAGAGATTCCAGACCAGCGCGGCCCGCACACCCTCGACCTTGTTGGCTGCGATCTGCTCACCGTTCCCCGAACCGCCGAAGACCACACCGAGTGCCTCGACACCGTCGCGCTGGTCGGCGATGACCGCCTGCGCCGCGCGGATGCAGAACGCGGGGTAGTCGTCGACCGCGTCGTACTCGATCGGGCCATGGTCGACCACGTCGTGCCCCGCAGCACGCAGGTGATCCTGCAGCTGCGTGGAGAAGTCGAGTCCCGCGTGGTCGGTGGCGATGTGGATGCGCATGACTCCCATCCTAGAAGCGGCGTCGGTCGAGTCCGAGGTCACGGGGCGATGCCCGCGGCAGCAGGCTTGAACCCCGCGCGGACGTTCTCGCAGCATCCGGGACGGCAGACATCGAAGCCGCCGGGGAGCGACGTGACATGCGCGCGCTCCTCGTTGGGGCGACCCTGAAGACGCTCCTGGACCAGATCGACGATGCCGTCGACGAATGCCGGAGAGACACCGGGGGTCGGGGTGCGAGTGAAGGCAAGTCCGGCTTCTTCCGCTGCCTCGGCCGCCTCGGTGTCGAGGTCCCACAAGACCTCCATGTGGTCGCTCATGAAGCCGACGGGGACGACCGCGACTGCCTTGCGACCGCGGTCGGGCAGCTCGCCGATCACGTCGCAGACATCGGGCTCGAGCCACGGCTGCGAGGCGGGGCCCGAGCGGGACTGGTAGACCAGCTCCCACGAGACATCGGCAGCTGCGGGAACCGTCTGCCGCACGCGATCCATGACCCACGCGGCCACGGCGAGATGCTGAGCCGCATATGCGCCGCCCTCGCCCCAGTCGATGTCTCGCGCTCCGGAGCGCTCGGCGTCGGCCGTCGGGATGCTGTGGGTGGAGAACAGGATCTGGATGTCCGCCGCTGCGATGCCAGCAGCCAGGAGACCCTCCACCGCCTCGCGGACGCCGGTCTCAAAGGCCTCCACGAAGCCGGGGTGATCGTAGAAAGGCCGGATCTTGTCGATCGTCACCGTGTCGCCCAGCCCCGTCTCCTCGAGGATGCGGGCGAAGTCCTCACGGTACTGACGGCAGCTGGAGAACGAGCTGTAGGCGCTGGTGGCGAACGCCAGCAGCGTGTTGTGGCCCTTGCTCGAGGCCTCGGTGACGACCTCTTCGAGATAAGGGGCCCAGTTCCGGTTGCCCCAGTACACGGGGAGCGTGATCCCGCGTTCGGCGAGGGCGTTCTCGAGCGCTTCCTTCAGCACGCGGTTCTGTCCGTTGATGGGACTCACACCGCCGAAGTGCCGGTAATGGTGCGCGACCTCCTCGAGCCGTTCATCCGGAATTCCTCGGCCGCGGGTCACATTCCGGAGGAAGGGGATGACGTCGTCCTGCCCCTCTGGTCCACCGAACCCGGCGAGGAGGATCCCGTCATAAGCCACCGGCGTGGTCACGAAGGGTGCACCGCCGGCGGCAGCAGGCGAGGCAAAGGGGACGACATTCGGCTCGATCGCAGTCACCCCTCCATCCTTTCACTTCGACGGAGCATCGAGGTCCCCACCGCTCCGTTTCTATCCCTCCGTCCTCCCCCTTCGATGCGAGGAGACACCCACCGCACTGGCGTAGGCTGTCAGGGTTGCCGTCGGCGCCAACTGCGCCGACCCCGGTGACATCCCCTCACCCCTGGGAGTAAAGCTGTGCCTGGAGAGAACCTCACCCGCATCGAAGCGCAGGAGCGCCGCGACGTCATCGACACTCAGTTCTATGAAGTCGCCCTCGATCTGACCAAGGGTGCCGAGGTCTTCGGCTCCCGGAGCGTGGTGCGCTTCACCGCGACTCCGGAGAGCTTCACCTTCATCGACCTGATCGCCCGCGACGTGCGCGAGATCTCCCTCAACGGCGAACAGCTCGACCCGAACGAGGTCTTCGCCGACTCTCGCATCGCGCTCAGCGGGCTGCAGGCCGAGAACGTGCTGGTCGTCGACGCCGACTGCCTCTACACGAACACCGGCGAGGGTCTGCACCGATTCGTCGACCCGGTCGACGGGGAGGTCTACCTCTACTCGCAGTTCGAGGTCCCGGACTCGCGTCGTGTGTTCGCCGTGTTCGAGCAGCCCGACCTCAAGGCGACGTTCCAGTTCACCGTGACGGCACCGGCCGCGTGGAAGGTCATCTCCAACTCCCCCACGCCCGAGCCCATCGTGCACGACGACGACACGACGGCGACGTGGGGCTTCGAGCCGACCCCGCGCATCTCCTCGTACATCACGGCGCTCGTGGCCGGGCCCTACGAGTCCACGTTCTCCGAACTCACCAGCGCCTCGGGCCGCGTGATCCCTCTCGGCGTGTACGGCCGCAAGAGCCTGTGGCAGCACCTCGACGCCGACTACATCTTCGACAAGACCCGCGAGGGCTTCGCCTACTACGAGTCGAAGTTCGGCGTCCCGTACCCGTTCGCCAAGTACGACCAGCTCTTCGTCCCCGAGTTCAACGCCGGCGCGATGGAGAATGCGGGAGCCGTCACCTTCACCGAGACCTATGTCTTCCGCAGCAAGGTGACCGACGCCGTCAAGGAGCGCCGCGTCGTCACCATCCTGCATGAGCTCGCGCACATGTGGTTCGGCGACCTCGTCACGATGAAGTGGTGGAACGATCTCTGGCTGAACGAATCGTTCGCCGAGTGGGCATCCACCATCGCCACTGCCGAAGCCACCGAGTGGGCCGAGGCGTGGACGACCTTCAACGCCATGGAGAAGACCTGGGCCTACCGGCAGGACCAGCTTCCCTCGACGCACCCGATCGTCGCCGAGATCAACGACCTGGAAGACGTGCAGGTCAACTTCGACGGCATCACCTATGCCAAGGGCGGATCTGTCCTGAAGCAGCTCGCCGCCTGGGTGGGCATCGAAGCGTTCTTCGCCGGAGTGTCCCAGTACTTCCAGAAGCACTCCTGGGGCAACACCGAGCTGAGCGATCTGCTCTCGGAGCTGGAAGCGACCAGCGGTCGTGACCTGAGCACCTGGTCGAAGAAGTGGCTGGAGACGGCGGGCGTCAACACGCTCGAGCCGGTCATCGCCGAGGACCATGACGGCACGATCTCGCGCTTCGCCATCACCCAGACGGCCCCCGCGGACTACCCGACCATCCGACCGCACCGACTGGGCATCGGCTTCTACACGCTGACCGACGGTGCGCTCACGCGCACGCACTACCTCGAGGTGGATGTCGACGGCGACCGCACCGAGGTGCCGGAGCTGCAGGGAATCGCCCGCCCCGACCTCGTGCTGCTCAACGACGAGGACCTCGCCTACGCGAAGATCCGCCTCGACGAGAAGTCGCTCGCCACCGCGATCGCCCACCTCGCCGACATCCACGATCCGCTCGCCCGCTCCCTGGTGTGGGGCGCCGCGTGGGATCAGACCCGGGATGCGGAGACGGCAGCGTCCGCCTACATCGACCTCGTGCTGGGGAACATCGGCCGGGAGACCGAGTCGACGACCGTGCGCACCACGCTCGCTCAGCTGCGGACGGCCGCCACGCTCTACGTCGCTCCGGCCGAGCGCGAGGCGGCGCGTCTCAAGATCGCCGATGGGCTGTGGAACCTGGCGGAGGCGGCAGAGCCGGGCAGCGACAGCCAGCTGCAGTTCGTGACCGCCTTCGCGAATGCGCTGGTGACCCAGGAGCACGCCGGCATCGTCGGCCGTCTGCGCTCCGGGGAGGACACGCTTCCGGGCCTGGAGATCGACGCCGACCTGAATTGGCAGCTGCTCGTCGGTCTGGCCACCATCGGCGCCACCGACGCGGCGAGCATCGATGCGGCCCTGGCTGCGGACAACACCGCCAAGGGCGGGGAGTTCGCGGCGCAGGCCCGGGCCTCGCTGCCGGACTCGGCTTCCAAGAAGGCCGCGTGGGCTTCGCTCATCGAACGCGACGATGCCCCCAACACGATCGTCCGCTCCGCCGCGCTCGGTTTCACGCACCCTGCCGGTGCCGCTGTGCTCGGCGAGTTCGTCCCCGCCTACTTCGACATGCTGCTTCCCGTCTGGGAGTCGCGCACCTACCAGATCGCCCAGTACTTGATCGTCGGGCTGTTCCCCACCGCTCTCGCCGACGCGGCGCTTCGCGATGCGACGCGCGCGTGGCTGGCTGCCAACCAGGAGGCGGCACCGGCTCTTCGACGCCTGGTCCTGGAGAACCTGGCCGACGTCGAGCGCGCACTCGCCGCACAGGCACGCGACGCGGAGGACTGAGCGCGGCCGCCGGCGTCACCACCGGCCGCCTCTCGAAACGGAGACCATCCACCCCGCCTTCGGTGTGTTCTGCTCGGACACGCCGGAGCGGGTGTGGATGGTCTCCGTTTTGGCACGGCACGTCCGTCCAGCCTGCACAGAGACCCGCTCGCTAGGATCGTGACTGATGATGCTCCCCTTCACGACAACCACTCCCCCCACCCCTGCTGAGCTTCCCGACTGGGTGACGAACCTGCTGACCTGGCTGGGCGCGGCCGGTATGAAGGCACTCACCGTCGCGATCATCATCGCGAGCTGCATCGTGATCGGGCTCATCCTCCGCCTCGTCATCCGACGGGTCGTGCACCGCATCGTCGACAGCGCGAAGAGCAAGGCATCGGTCGACGACACCCAGGCGCTGGAGCGGTCCCCCCTCGCTGATATGCGACTCGTGCAGCGCACGAGGACGCTCGGCACCATCCTGCAGAACATCGTCAACGTGATGCTCGTCGTCATCGCGATCGTGCTCATCGTGAACGCTCTCGACCAGAGCCTGCTCGGTTCTTTGACCCTCCTCACCGCCGCGGTCGGCGCCGGTCTCGGTTTCGGCGCGCAGAACATCGTCAAGGACGTGCTCAACGGCATGTTCCTCGTGGCCGAGGACCAGATCGGCATCGGCGACGTCGTCGACCTCGGGCTCGCGAGCGGCGTCGTCGAATACGTCAGCGTGCGCATCACCCAGGTCCGTGACGTCAACGGCACCCTCTGGTATGTGCGCAACGGCGAGGTCACCCGCATCGGCAACATGTCTCAGGGATGGGCGCGATCGATCATCGACCTCGGGGTCCCGGCCGACTCCGACCTGGAGCAGGTCGAGCACATCATGCTCGAGACCGCACAGGGGCTGGCGAAGGATCCCAAGTGGCGCACGCGCATCATCGAGAAGCCCGAACTCTGGGGCCTGGAGTCGATCGACGGAGATGCTCTCGTCGTCCGCATCGTGATCAAGGCACGCGCCAACGCGAAGGACGACGTGGCGCAGGAGCTGCGTCGCCGTCTGCGCGCCGCGCTCCTCGAGAAGGAGATCAGCGTGCCGCGCATGGTCGATGTCGTGCCGACGGGGCTCGACGGCGCCCGTCGGGTTCGTGGCGCGAATCCTCCCCGGACACGACCGAATGCGGTGACCGGCGTGCCGGTGATCCCTGATCGCGGGATCTGGCGGCGCAAGAAGCCGAACGACGACGGGAGTCCCCAGAAGTGACGTTCTACGACGAGATCGGCGGACACGACACGTTCGCGAAGATCGTGTCGGTCTTCTACCGCGAGGTCGCCCTCGATCCCGTGATGAAGCCGATGTACCCCGAAGAGGACCTCGGGCCCGCCGAGGACCGGCTCCGGATGTTCCTCGAGCAGTACTGGGGCGGCCCGACGACGTATGGCGACACCCGCGGGCACCCCCGGCTCCGTATGCGGCACATGCCCTTCCACATCGATGCGGACGCGCGCGATCGTTGGCTTCGTCACATGCGCACCGCCGTGGACGAGGCGCGGTTGTCGCCTCTGCACGAAGCGACGCTCTGGGACTACCTCGAGCGGGCGGCATATGCCATGGTGAACACATTCGAGCCTTCGGGGATCGGTGCCGCTCCCGGCGGTCGCCCCACGCTCGAGACCCGATCACGTCAGGAATCAACGGAGAACTCATGACGACCAAGCCCCTGTCCACGGATGTCCTGGTGATCGGATGGGGGCTGGCAGGGCTGGTGGCCGCTGCCGAGGCTCTCGACGCCGGCCGACGCGTCATCCTGGTCGACCAAGAGCCGCGGACGAACCTCGGCGGTCAGGCCTGGTGGTCGTTCGGCGGGCTCTTCTTCGTGGACTCCCCCGAGCAGCGCCGGCTCGGCATCAAGGACTCCCTCGAGCTCGCGACGCAGGACTGGTTCGGCAACGCCGGTTTCGACCGGCCGGAAGACGAATGGCCGAAGCGCTGGGCCGAGGCCTATCTGCAGTTCGCCGCCGGCGAGAAGCGCTCCTGGCTGCGCGAGCGCGGCGTCGGCTTCTTCCCGGTCGTCGGCTGGGCGGAACGCGGTGGCTACGGCGCCATCGGACCGGGCAACTCGGTCCCGCGATTCCACATCACCTGGGGCACGGGGCCGGGCATCGTCGCTCCCTTCGCCGCCGCCGTCGAGCAGGGCGAGCGGGAAGGACGCCTGACGGTCCTCCCGCGACACCGGGTCTCCGAGCTCACGGTGACCGATGGCGCGGTCACTGGAGCGCGTGGAAACGTCCTCGCCTCGTCGGGCGCGCAGCGTGGTGCCGTCTCCTCGCGCGAGATCGTCGGCGACTTCGAGATCGCGGCCGGGGCGACCATCGTCTCCTCGGGCGGCATCGGCGGGAACCACAACCTCGTACGTGCAGCGTGGCCGGAACGCCTCGGCACTCCCCCCGAGCACATGCTCACGGGGGTGCCGGCCTATGTCGACGGATCGATGTACAGCGTCAGTGCGGCCGCCGGCGCGCGATTCATCAACGGAGACCGGATGTGGCACTACGTCGAAGGCATCACGAACTGGGATCCGGTGTGGCCGTCTCACGGCATCCGCATCCTGCCGGGGCCGTCGTCGCTCTGGCTGGACGCCACGGGCAAGCGCCTCCCGGTTCCGCTGTTCCCGGGTTTCGACACGTTGGGGACGCTCGCCCACCTCCGGACGACCGGCCACGATCACTCCTGGTTCGTCACCTCGCGGCAGATCGTCGAGAAGGAGTTCGCGCTCTCGGGCAGCGAGCAGAACCCTGACCTCACCGGCAAAGACGTCCAGCTGCTGCTGAAGTCGAGGCTCGCCAAGGGTCCGACCGGACCGGTGCAGTCGTTTCTCGATGAGGGCGAGGACTTCATCGTCGAGAACGACCTCGAGTCGCTGCTCGAGCAGATGCAGCGCCACCCCGGGGGCGAGTTCCTCGACATCGAGAACGTCCGCCGCGAGGTCGTCGCCAGGGACCGTGAGATGGACAATGACTTCACGAAGGATGCACAGATCGGCATGCTTCGTTCGATGCGCAGCTATCGGGGTGACAAGCTGATCCGCACGGCAGCGCCGCATCGTCTGCAGGACCCGAGCGCAGGACCGCTGGTGGCGGTCAAACTCCACGTCCTCACACGCAAGTCGCTCGGCGGCATCAACACCGACCTCGAGGGCCGCGCCCTCGACGCGACCGGCGATCCGATCCCCGGGCTCTACGCCGCGGGCGAGGCGAGTGGTTTCGGCGGCGGCGGTGTTCACGGCTATCGCGCGCTCGAGGGCACCTTCCTCGGAGGATGCCTGTTCTCCGGCAGAACCGCCGGTCGCGCTGCCGCAGCCGCAGGCTGACGCTCGAGAAGACGAGGTGTCAGCGCGACGGGAACCGCGCGGCGCCCATGCGGCGGGTTCTCCCCCAGGCTAGAGGGCAGAGCCGGTCGTACGCACGCTCGTCAGTCCCGTGGCCACGGGACCGCGCACCAGCACGTGACCGCGGCGGAACGTCAGACGCGTCCACCTGCCGGATCGCGCAACGCGGACCTGCTCCTCGCCCGAGATGAAGCCCATCGCATCCGCGGCGAACGCCACGCCGCGGGGCAGCCCTCCGAGTTCTTCATCCGGCTCACCCCAGATCGCGGCGCGGAGTGCACGGACCGCTTCCTCACCCGAGCCGGGTCCCGCGCCTCGCGCGACGGCCGAGATACCCCATTGCGCGCGCTGCGCGATCACGGATGCGACCAGCGTCGTCTCGGGCGCCCAGGCGCTCCGAGGCGGCGCGACACCTGCCCATGCCGGGGCGAGACCCGTTTCGGGGAGAGTCAGGCGGTGGGCCTCGTCCGTCTTCGAAAGCTGATCGACGACGACATCGCATTCGAGTTCGGGGTCGGCATGCACGATGCGCATCGCGAGGATGGTCGGCGTCTGATCGAACAGCGTCTGCGGCGCGAGCACGGCGGTGGTCAGCGCGAGCACCCCGTTCGCCGCCTGTAGTCGCACACCGTCGTCCGTGATCCTGGTCGCTCGACCGACGAAGGTCAGAACGTCCTTCGCGGTCTCGGGGTCGGCGAGGAGGAGGTGATGCGGCACGCGTTCTAAACTACCAACGGTGCGGCATGCGGGGTCGCGGAGAGGAACACATGAGCGCGGAGCAGCACGCCATCCAGACCGTCGAGCGACTTCTCGAGGTCCTCGATCTCGACGCGGCTCAGGCCCGCACGACGGAGGACATCTTCACCGGTTCCTCGCACCCGATGCCGAGTGGCCGCATCTACGGCGGCCAGGTGCTCGCCCAGGCTCTGCTCGCGGCGGAGAGGACGCTCCCGGAGGACCGCGCGGTGCACTCGATGCACGGGTACTTCCTGCGCCCAGGAGACGCGAGCCAGGGAATCACGATCGCCGTCGATCGGATCCACGACGGCCGATCATTCTCGACGCGGCGGACACAGGCCTACCAGAACGGTGTGCCGATCTTCTCGATGATCGCCTCGTTCCAGGATGCCGATCCCGGCGTGGAGCATGCCCAGCCGATGCCGGCGGGAATTCCCGATCCGGACGACCTCACCCCGGATGAGGAGCGTGTGCACGGCCTGCCAGAAGGCACGACGCGGATGCTCAGCGAACGGGCTGCCGATGTGCGACACGTCGACTCTCCGATGTATCTGCCCAGCGACGATGCGCACGTACCGCGCCAGGCTGTGTGGATGCGACTGCGTGCGCCGCTCCCCGACGACCAGCGCCTGCACAGGGCGGCTCTCGCCTACCTGAGCGACATGACGATCCAGGAGTCGATCCTCCGGGCGCACGGCGTCTACTGGGCGCTCCCCGGCTTGAAGGTCGCGAGCCTCGACCATGCGATGTGGTGGCATCGACCCGCGCGCGTGGATGAGTGGCTGCTCTACGTCCAGGAGTCGCCGAATGCGCGCGGAGGTCGAGGCCTCGCCACCGGGCGCATCTACACGCGCGACGGCGCGCTGGTCGCGAGTGTCGCCCAGGAGATCATGATCCGCGTCCCCGAAGAGGCGCGCTAGGGACGGACGTTCATCGCGTCGTCGGCTGTAAACGCCAGATCAGCGGTGGCTGTACTCGATCGAGTCACCCACGTACGGCTCCCACGCATCGCGCATCTCCTGCGTGAGCCGGGTGGGACGCCCGGTCTTAGCATCGACCAACACGATGATCGCGGTGGACCGAGCGTAGATCTGTCGCGGCTCGGCAGCCGGATCGTTGTGCACCTCGTAGCAGACTTCGACGCTCGAGCCGCCGAGCTTGCCGAACCACATCTGCACCTCGAGAGGACGTCGCTGATAGGGCACGGGTGCGAGGTACTCGATCTCCTGGCGCGCGATGAGGGTCAGGATGCCCTCGTCGATACCGGAGTCGAGCACCGCCGTCGACGGCGCCTCCTCGCCGGGGCCGGCACGCCAGAAGGCTCTGACTCGAGCCTCCTCGAGCAGTTTCAGCATCGACGTGTTGTTGACGTGATTGAACGCATCCAGGTCACCCCAGCGGAGGTGGATCGGGATGTGCAGACGCGGCCCCGGCGAAGCGGACATCGCGGCCTCAGTCGCGCGTCAGCTTGCGGTGCGTCGAGCGGTGCGGCTTCGCGGCATCCGGTCCGAGGCGCTCGATCTTGTTCTCCTCGTACGCCTCGAAGTTGCCCTCGAACCAGTACCACTGGCCGGGATTCTCGTCGGTGCCCTCGTAAGCGAGGATGTGCGTCGCGATGCGGTCGAGGAACCACCGGTCGTGGGTGATGACCACGGCGCAACCGGGGAACTCGAGCAGAGCGTTCTCGAGCGAGCTCAGGGTCTCGACGTCGAGGTCGTTGGTCGGCTCGTCGAGGAGCAGCAGGTTGCCACCCTCCTTGAGAGTCAGCGCGAGGTTGAGACGGTTACGCTCACCACCGGAGAGCACACCGGCCTTCTTCTGCTGGTCCGGGCCCTTGAAACCAAACTTCGACACGTAAGCGCGGGACGGGATCTCGGTCTTGCCGACGGTGATGTAGTCCAGGCCGTCGGACACGACCTCCCACAGGGTCTTGTTCGGATCGATGTTGGAACGCGACTGGTCGACGTAACTGATCTTGACGGTCTCACCGATCTTCAGATCGCCGCCGTCGAGCGGCTCCAGACCCACGATCGTCTTGAAGAGCGTGGTCTTACCCACACCGTTGGGACCGATCACGCCGACGATGCCGTTCGGCGGCAGGCTGAAGCTGAGGTTATCGATCAGCACACGTCCGTCGAAGCCCTTCTGCAGCTTCTTGGCATCGATGACGATGCCACCCAGGCGCGGACCCGCGGGGATCTGGATCTCATCGAAGTCCAGCTTCCTGGTCCGCTCCGCCTCCGAAGCCATCTCCTCGTAGCGGGCGAGACGCGCCTTCGACTTGGTCTGGCGGCCCTTCGCGCTGGAACGGACCCACTCCAGCTCCTCCTTGAGGCGCTTGGCCAGCTTCGCGTCCTTCTTGCCCTGGACCTCGAGGCGTTCGCCCTTCTTCTCCAGGTAAGTCGAGTAGTTGCCCTCGTAGCCGATGAGACGGCCTCGGTCGACCTCGGCGATCCACTCGGCGACGTGGTCGAGGAAGTACCGGTCGTGGGTGATAGCGATCACGGCACCCTTGTACGCCTGCAGGTGCTGCTCGAGCCAGAGCACGCTCTCGGCGTCGAGGTGGTTGGTGGGCTCGTCGAGGAGCAGGAGGTCGGGCTTCTGCAGAAGCAGCTTCGCGAGCGCGACACGACGCTTCTCACCACCGGAGAGCGGGGCGATCGCGGCGTCGGCCGGAGGTGTGCGCAGCGCGTCCATGGCCTGATCGAGCTGCGAGTCGAGGTCCCAGCCGTCGGCGGCATCGATCTCCTCCTGCAGCGTGCCCATCTCGGCGAGCAGGGCGTCGAAGTCGGCGTCCGGCTCGGCCATCAGCAGCGAGATCTCGTTGAAACGGTCGACCTTCGGCTTGATCGCGATGCCGTCCTGGATGTTCTCGATCACCGTCTTGGACTCGTCGAGCTCCGGCTCCTGCATCAGGATGCCGACCGTGTAGCCCGGTGAGAGCTTCGCCTCGCCGTTCGACGGAGTGTCGAGACCGGCCATGATCTTGAGGATCGTCGACTTTCCAGCGCCGTTCGGGCCGACCATGCCGATCTTCGCGCCGGGGAGGAACGCCATGGTGACGTCGTCGAGGATGAGCTTCTCGCCCACTGCCTTACGCGCACGAACCATCGAGTAGATGTACTCAGCCACCGAAAACCGCTCCTTCTGTTGTCGCCGAAGATCGACACTCCAGCCTACCGGCCCTTAGGTGCGTCACCAGTCGATCGGACGTGTGGTGCCGACCAGGCAGCGCCCCTCGGCGAGTTGCGGCATCACGACCGTGACGACACGTCCGGTGGACGGGCCCACTTGACCGACGAGGCACTCGTCGTCGCCCCATCGCACGGAGAACTGCAGGCTCTCAGCCGGGTTGCCCACTGTCGACTGGTCTTGTGTCACCTGCATGGCTTTCCGATCGAATCCCGCTGTGACCAGAGCGTCGATGTACGCACGCCCGGCCCCGCGCTGATCAGTTGCCCAGACGCGCTCCGCGACCGCGGTGAAGACCGGGAGGTTCTCCTCCGCAGTGCCGTCGGGCACGAGCGTCGGTTCCGCAGGAGTCGTCGTCTCGGGCGTCGGCGACGCAACAGCCGTAGGAGAGGCAGAGGGGCCGGGAGTCGGCGCGCAGGCGGAGAGCAGCAGGAGCGCGGCGATCGAAGCCGCGAGGGCACCGCCCGCGCGCGGCGACGAGAAGACCGAACGACGAAGCACACGCCGAGTCTACGTCGCCGCGCAATCGGTCCCTGCGCGCCGCCGGCGCCCCGCACACCCCGATCGGGCGCGGAGCCGGACCACCGTCAGGACATGGCACCCGCGGCCGGGCCCGGTGCGGCCCATGACAGGTCCAGCGGCTCAGAATCCTGCATCGCCTGCTCCGACCCGGCATCGTCATCCACCGCTTCCTCCGGGCTGTTCCCCTCGGCAGTCGACGTCGCATCGAGGCCCGCCGCAGCCGGACGTGACTGCGGTCGATAAGCCGTCGTGCCCCACCGAAGGTCATGTCCGATGGCATCCGCATCGATGTCGACGCTCGTGCCGTGCTTGCCGTTGCTCTCCCAGTTGCGGATCTTCAGCCGGCCGGTGACGATCACGCTGTCGCCGGTTCGCAACGATGCCTTCGCGTTCTCGCCGAGGCTTCGGAACGCGGCCACCGAGAACCAGTTGGTCCCGGCGTCCGTCCACTCCTGCGTGGCGGCGTCGAAACGGCGATGGGTGCTCGCGAGACGGAAGTTCGTGACCGGCACTCCTCCCCCGGTCTGACCCTGGGTCGGATCCGTGGCGACTCTTCCCACGATGGTGACCATGTCGATCATGTGCTGTCCTTTCGTCGACCGGAGCGGTACTCGTCCGGATCGCTCCAGCCTGTCTCTCGCCGCACCCGGCCACCCACAGGAAAACCACGAAACGTGGACAGCCCTCGTTGTCGCCGTCCTGTGCAGAAAGGGCAGATCACAGCGCGTGTTGCGACGGCCACTCGAATGTCGGTGGTCGGTCATAGCTTCGAATCATGAAAGGAGTTCCGATGTCCGAAAGCTTGACCACCTCTCTCCCCGACGTCCCGTACGCGACGCCTCGGCTCTCTTCTCCCCGCGAGCACCTGGTCCGCGCAGCCGATCACCTCTGGCGGGTGCAGGATCGGCGGGAGCATGTCCTGGGCCACCTGCGCGTCGTCGCCGATCCGCTCGGGCTCCGCTATCGCGCCGAGCGTCTGCACCTCGCCACCGGGGTCTTCCGCGTCGTCGGCGAGTTCTGGCGCGTGGACGACGCGGTCGCTGCCCTTCGCTACTCCTGAGTTGGGCGCACTTCGCCCCGCCGACGGGGTGACTCAGGAGCGACGTACTCGCGTCCCGTCCGGCGCAGATCCGGTAAGGGTGCCCCCGGCAGGATTCGAACCTGCGACCAAGAGATTAGAAGGCTCCTGCTCTATCCCCTGAGCTACGGAGGCGCACTCTTCTAGAGTATCGCGGACCCGACGATGCTCGCGGAACGGCGTCACGGCGGACGATGTCCAACCCGTCGATAGGATGGCGGCATGGTATCTGCGTCCGAGAACGATCGTCTCGTATGGATCGACTGCGAGATGACGGGACTCGATCTCTCGGTCGATGAGCTCGTGGAGATCGCTGTCGTCATCACCGATTTCGAGCTCAATCCCATCGACCCGGGTTTCCAGGTGGTGATCCGTCCCGGCACCGCGGCACTCGAGCACATGAACGACTTCGTGACGAAGATGCACGAGACCTCCGGCCTGATCCAGGAGATACCGCACGGCGTCTCCCTCGAAGAGGCAGAGGCGCAGACTCTGGCATATATCAAGCGGTTCGTACCGCTCGAACGCAAGGCTCCCCTCGCGGGCAACACGATCGGCACCGACCGGATGTTCCTTGCGAAGTACATGCCTCAGGTCGACCAGTGGCTGCATTACAGGAACGTCGACGTCTCCAGCATCAAGGAGCTCTCGCGCCGCTGGTACCCGCGCGTCTTCTTCCAGGCACCTCTCAAAGACGGCGGACACCGAGCGCTCGCCGACATCCTGGAGTCGATCCGCGAACTCCGTTACTACCGCGAAGCCGTCTTCGTCGACGAGCCCGGGCCGTCGAGCGACGACGCTCGCGAGATCGCCACCCGCACGGTGTCCGAGTTCACTCCGAACATGTAATAGACTCGTATGGTTGCCTGCTCCGGCGGGCACATGGTGGGTATAGCTCAGCTGGTAGAGCGCTGGCTTGTGGTGCCGGATGTCGCGGGTTCGAGTCCCGTTACTCACCCTCAGGAAGAAGGCCCGAACCGTATGGTTCGGGCCTTCTTCGCGTCCCACGGCGGACGGCCCATTCACGCCGACGCCGTAGACTTGCGTGGTGTCGCTCGCGGTCTGGTTCTCCCTCCTCACCGCGTCGGTGGTCATCAGCTTCACCCCAGGAGCCGGCGCCATCAACACGATGTCGAATGCGCTGAACCAGGGCTGGAAGCGCTCGATCTGGGGAATCATCGGGCAGCAGATCGCTTTGGTCGTGCATGTGGCGATCGTCGCCGCGGGGGTCGGTCTTCTCGTCTCGCGCTCGGAGTTCCTGTTCAACGCCATCCGATACGCCGGGGCGGCCTATCTCGTGTTCCTCGGCATCCGCCTGATCCTCGCGAAACCCGCTGCCGCCCTCGATGATGCGCCGGTGCCGATCGCCGACCGAGAGAGTCACTGGTCGATGATCCGCCGAGGATTCTGGGTCAACCTCTTGAACCCGAAGGCGATCGTGTTCTTCCTGGCATTCATCCCTCAGTTCATCCGTCTCGACGAGCCTCCGGTCCCGCAGTACCTGACCCTGATCGCCACGGTGATCGTGGTCGACGTGATCGTGATGTGGGGGTTCTTCGCAGCTGCGGCCCGCCCGTTCCGGCGGTTCACACGGTCCCTGCGCGGCCAACGCATCCTCAACCTGGTGTTCGGCGTGCTGTTCATCGCCGTGGCCGGCGTGCTCGTCCTGCTGCACTGATCCGACGCGAGAGCCCGCGCGCCTCTAGGCTGGACAGGATGGACATGGATGCCGCGGCCTTCGAAGAACTGGTGATCGACGAGCTCGACCTCCTGCCCGACGACATGGTCGAGGGACTGGAGAACGTCGTGTTCGTCGTCGAAGACCGGCCCGAGGACGGAAGCCTGGACCTGCTGGGCCTCTACGACGGTCTGGCGCTCACCGAACGCACGCAATACGGGATGGGTGAGCTTCCCGACCGGATCGTGCTCTATCGCGAGCCGCATCTCGCCCAATGCGAGACCGAGCACGAGCTTCGTGACGAGATTCACACCACCCTGGTCCACGAGATCGCTCACTTCTACGGCATCGACGATGAGCAGCTGCACGAGATGGGCTGGGCATGATGCCATCTGCGGCACATCCCGAGCTCGATGAGATCGCCGACCTCAGCGCTGCACCGCTCGAACCGTGGCAGGTCGTGGTGTGGAACGACCCTGTCAACCTCATGAGCTATGTGGTCCGCGTGTTCCGGACGTACTTCGGGTACTCGCTCGACCACGCCACCGCCCTGATGCTCGCCGTCCACAACGACGGACACGCGATCGTCGCCACCGGTCCGCGCGAGACCATGGAGGTGCATGCGCAGGCGATGCACGATTACGGTCTCTGGGCCACCGTCAGGAAGGCCCCGCTGTGAGCGCCGACATCATCGTCGTGCCCATCACCGTGATCGAGGAGTTCCACCTCGCCCGGCTCGTCGAGGACTTCATCGAACTCGTCGGCGAATCACGAGGCACCGACGACCCGGCCATCGCCCGACTGACCCCGAATCCCTACCCCGAAGACTCCGACGCCGCCGCCGAGTTCACCGATGCCACGCGAGACGACCTCCTCGATCGTCGTCTCGCCGACGCGCGCCTCGTCCGCGCTGCACTGGCCGAGTATTCGACCGACGTCGACTCCCTCTCCCAAGAAGAGGCGCTCGACGGGCGAGAGATACTCATCGCGATGGAGAGTCTCGACGCCTGGCTCCGAACCCTCACGGCGATCCGGCTCGTCATCGCCAGCAGACTCGGAATCACCTCTGACGACCAGAGCGGCGAAGACGGCCGTCACGACGTCTACGAGTGGGTCGGCTATCGACTCGAGCTGATCATCCAGGCCGCCGACGAGGCAGAGTCCGCCTCCAACGCCTGACCTACGGAATTTCGACGATCCGAGTGGCCAGTGCGCGAGGGTCGTCCCGATCGATGTGACGGCGTTCCTGAGCTGCCCAACGATCCCAATGCGGGCGGTACGTGTCGCCGTCCCGGTTCAGCGCCCGAGCCTTGCGCGATTCCTCTGCAGACTCGACCCAGACCCGGACGTCGGCGAGAGCGGCTGTCGACGGCCGCAGGATTCCGCTGCCCTCGATGATGACGCCGAGTGCCGGATCGACCGCGTGGCTCTCCGCCTCGGTCTCCGCCTCCCAATCCCAACGCCGCCAGGTGCCCAGGTAGCCGCGACCGTGCGGCCGCAGGATCCACTCGAGCGCACGTGCGGCCCCGTCGTCGAGCCCGTCCCACCCGGGGTAGATCGAGTCGAGGCCGATGAGCTGCACGTGACCGAGCACAGGCCAGTGCCGGACGAGTCGTGCGGCGAGGGAGGACTTCCCTGCGCCGCTGCCTCCGTCGATCAGCACGACAGGGTTTGCTGCCGCAACGGCACGAACGTCGTGTTCGATCAGGGACGCGGCGCGCTCCAGAGCCGTCGCGACGGGATCGTCACTTCTTGAGGGCACGGATGATACGTACGAGAGCCCGCCCGGTCACCCAGACGAACGGCACCGCCACGAGGAGCAGCGTGACGATGTTGGGCTCGAACCGGAGACCCTCTTCTCGCCGGACGTAGACCCCCACAGGAACGGAGACGCCACCACCGCCGCCACCCTCGGCGCCGTCTCCGCTGCCCCCGCCGAATCCGGAGTAGGTGAAGGCGACGGGAGTGATGCTGACTCCGTCAACGTCCTGCGGCTCTCCGTACGCGCTCTTCACGCCGAAGGACGCTGCTTGCTTTCCGAGTTCCAGTGCGATGTTCGGCATACCTCCACGGTAGCCGAGGAACGCGGCCCGCGTGAGATCAATCCAGGCCGTGCGCCTTCGGATGCTGCGCGGCACCTCGGCCGCCTGCGCGACCGATGTGTCGTGCACGGCTGATCGTCGCCGTGCCGAAGCGCGCGACGGCCTCGTCGACGGCACCTTCGACCTTGCGCCAATCCTCGTCGTCGTCCCAGAGTCCCAAACCACCGCCACCGGCCGGGCGCAGGTTCTCGGCACGGACGCCGACGAGTCGCACCGGATCCCGGCGATCGATCTGCTCGAACAGCGTCTGGGCGGCCTCGCCGATCCGCTGGCCGACGGCCGTGGGCTCGCTCAGTGTCTGGGATCGGCTCAGCGTTCGGAAGTCGTCGAACCGGATCTTGATGGCTACAGTCGACGTCTCCCACTGTGCGCGACGGAGCCGGGCCGCCACCCGGTCTGCGAGGCGGAGCAGCTCGGCACGGAGGAACGCGCGGTCGAGGATGTCCGTCTCGAACGTCTCTTCATGACCGATGCTCTTCTCCACGCGCTCGGTGTCGACGGCTCGGGCGTCCTGTCCCATCGCGAGCTGCGCGAGTCGGTCACTCAGGGCTGGACCCACAGCGCGTTCGATCATCTCGCGTGGAGCATCACGGACATCCTGTACCGTCCGAATGCCTCGCGCCTCCAGCGCCTCTGCGGCCTTCGGGCCGACGCCCCACATCGCACGGACCGGTCGCGGCGCGAGGAAGTCGAGCGTGTCGTGCGCCGCGACGACGAGCATGCCGTCGGGCTTGGAGATCGTCGAGGCCATCTTGGCGACGTGCTTGGTGGCAGCGACACCCACGCTGCAGGTGATTCCGACCTCGTCGAGGACCCGTTCCCGGATGAGTTCAGCGATTCGAGCGGGACTCCCCCAGAGTCGGCGCACGCCCTGCACGTCGAGGAAAGCCTCGTCGACCGACAGCGGCTCCACGAGCGGTGTGAACGACTCGAAGATCGCCATCACCTGCCTCGAGACCTCCTGATAACGGTGGAAATGAGGAGGCACGATACGGGCCGATGGGCACAGTCGGAGTGCCTGCGATACGGGCATCGCCGCACGGACGCCGTAACGGCGGGCCTCGTACGAGGCGCTCGAGACGACCGAGCGGCCGTCCGGTGCACCGATGATCAGAGGAAGCCCACGCAGGCCGGGGTCGTCGAGAACCTCGACGGCCGCGTAGAACGCGTCCATGTCGACGTGGAGAATACGCGTTCCGGTGTCGTCAGCGTCGGCTGCGGAGACGATCCGCCCCCTGCCGTCACCGTGTCCCATACGACCATTCTCCCCCGGGCCTCCGACAGAAGGCCCGGGGGCACGCGCTACTGGGCAGCGCGCTCGAGGATGAGTTCGCGGACGCGGGCGGCGTCCGCCTGACCCTTCATCGCCTTCATGACGGCTCCGATCACGGCGCCGGCCGCCTGCACCTTGCCGTCCTTGATCTTCGCCATCACGTCAGGCTGCGCCGCCAGTGCCTCGTCGATCGCCGCGATCAATGCGCCATCGTCCGACACCACGGCGAGCCCGCGAGCGTCGACGACCTCCTGCGGCGTGCCCTCGCCGGCGATGACACCCTCGAGAACCTGACGCGCAAGCTTGTCGGTGAGCGTCCCCGCGTCGACGAGCTGCTGCAGAGCGGCGACGTTCTCCGGGCTGATCAGCTCGGTGGCGTCCTTCTCCTGCGCGTTCGCGAGCCGAGAGATCTCCCCCGTCCACCACTTGCGTGCGGTGGCCGGCGTCGCGCCGGCCGCGATCGTCGCCTCGACGACCTCGAGCAGTCCGCCGTTGCGGACGTCCTGAAACTCCAAGTCGGTGAAGCCCCACTCGGTCATCAGACGGCGACGACGGGCGACCGGCTGCTCAGGGAGAGCCGCGCGCAGTTCCTCGATCAGTTCGGCGGCCGGCTCGACGGGCAGCAGGTCCGGCTCGGGGAAGTACCGGTAGTCGTCCGCATCCGACTTCGGACGACCCGGCGAGGTGGTGCCGGTGTCCTCGTGCCAGTGCCGCGTCTCCTGCGTGATCGTTCCACCGTCGGCGAGGATCTGCGCCTGCCGCTGGATCTCGTACTTCACGGCCCGCTCGACGGAGCGCATCGAGTTGACGTTCTTCGTCTCGGTGCGGGTGCCGAGCTTGTCCGTACCCCGCGGACGCAGCGAGACGTTCGCGTCGCAGCGCAGGTTGCCGCGCTCGAGCCGAGCCTCGGAGATGCCCAGTCCGCGGACGATGTCGCGGATCGCCTGCACGTACGCCTTGGCGACCTCGGGTGCGCGGTGCTCGGTGCCGTAGATGATGTTCGTCACGATCTCGACGAGCGGCACTCCCGCGCGGTTGTAGTCGACCAGCGAGTACTCGGCGCCCTGGATGCGTCCGGTCGCTCCACCCATGTGGGTGAGTTTGCCGGCGTCCTCCTCCATGTGCGCGCGTTCGATCGGGATGGTGATGAGCGTCCCGTCCTCGAGCTCGACCTCGACCGACCCGTCGTACGCGATCGGCTCGTCGTACTGCGAGATCTGGTAGTTCTTGCCCAGGTCGGGGTAGAAGTAGTTCTTCCGGGCGAACCGGCTCGACTCCGCGATCGAGCAACCGAGAGCGAGGCCCAGGCTGATCGACGAGCGGATCGCGGTCTCGTTGACGACCGGCAGCGATCCGGGCAGGCCGAGGTCGACCGGCGCGATCAGCGTGTTCGGCTCGGCGGCATGATATGCCTCGTTGGCCGGGTTCGGCGCGTCGGAGAACATCTTCGTGTTCGTGTTGAGCTCGACGTGCACCTCGAATCCGAGGACCGGCTCGAACAGATCGAGTGCCTTGTCGAAGTCCATGAGCTTGGCAGCGGCCATCAGCGGTTCCCTCCTGCGAGCTGGGGTGCGCGGGTGAGCAGCGGCGCACCCCACGAGTCGACGAGCAGCGTCTCGAGCGCGGCACCGACCTTGTAGAGGCGGGCGTCCTCGCGTGCCGGAGCGATGAACTGGATGCCGACGGGCAGGCCGTCGTCGTCCGCCAGACCGCTCGGGATGGAGATACCCGGGACGCCGGCGAGGTTCACCGGGATCGTCGTGATGTCGTTGAGGTACATCTGCAGCGGGTCGTCGATCTTCTCACCGAGCTTGAACGCCGTGGTCGGGGCCGAGGGCGTGGCGATCACGTCGACCTCGGCGAACGCGTTCGCGAAGTCCTGCTGGATGAGCGTGCGGACCTTCTGCGCGCTGCCGTAGTACGCGTCGTAGTAACCGGCCGACAGCGCGTAGGTGCCGAGGATGATGCGGCGCTTGACCTCGTCGCCGAAGCCGGCGTCGCGGGTCGCGGACATGACGTCCTCGACCGTGGGGTTGCCGTCGGGCGTCACCCGCAGACCGAACCGCACCGAGTCGAACTTCGCCAGGTTGCTCGATGCCTCGGCGGGAAGGATCAGGTAGTAGGCGGCAACTCCGTACTCGAAGTGCGGAGCGCCGATCTCGACGATCTCGGCCCCCTGCGCTTCCATGAGAGCGAGAGCGCTGCGGAACGAGGCCGCGACACCAGGCTGGAAGCCACTGTCCGGCAGCTCACGGATCACGCCGACCTTGAGTCCCTTGAGCACGTCGCCCCGTGCGCCCTCACGGGCGGCTTCGGCGAACGACGGCCAGGCATCACGCAAGGACGTGGAGTCCTTCGGGTCGTGGCCGCCGATGGCGTCGTGCAACAGACCGGAGTCGAGGACCGTCCGGGAGACGGGTCCGACCTGGTCGAGGCTGGAGGCGAGAGCGATCGCGCCGTAGCGGCTCACGCCGCCGTAGGTCGGCTTCACACCCACCGTGCCGGTGACGTGGGCAGGCTGACGGATCGAGCCGCCGGTGTCGGAGCCGAGCGCGAGGGGCGCTTCGAAGGCCGCGACGGCCGCAGCCGAACCGCCGCCGGAGCCGCCGGGGATCCGGTCGAGGTCCCAGGGGTTGCGAGTGGGGCCGTACGCCGAGTGCTCGGTTGACGAACCCATGGCGAACTCGTCCATGTTGGTCTTGCCGAGCGGGATGAGTCCCGCGGCACGCGAACGCGCGACGACCGTGGCGTCGTACGGAGAACGGTAGCCCTCCAGGATGCGCGAGCCGCTGGTGGTCGGCTGGTCGGTCGTGACGAGCACGTCCTTGATCGCGAGCGGCACGCCGGCGAGCGGGCCGAGGTCCTCCCCTGCGGCGCGTCGGGCATCGATCGCGGCAGCAGCCTCGAGGGCCGCCGCGTTGACGTGCAGGAAGGCGTGCACGTCGCCATCGACGGCGGCGATGCGATCGAGGTGAGCCTGCGTCGCCTCGACACTCGACACCTCGAGGGAAGCGAGCTTGGCGGCGAGATCCGCCGCGTTCAGCCGGATGATGTCGCTCACTGCTCTTCTCCCAGGATCGCGGTGACGCGGAAGCGGCCGTCGGCGGCATCCGGGGCGTTCTGGAGCACCTGCTCGTGCGTGAGCGTCTGCCCGACCACGTCGGGCCGGAAGACATTGCTCAGCGGGATCGGGTGGCTCGTCGCGACGACATCGTCGGTCGCGACCTCCGAGACCTTCGCGATGTTGTCGACGATCGCGTCGAGCTGGCCCGTGAGCCGCGACACCTCGTCGTCGTTCAGCTGGATGCGTGCGAGCACACCGAGATGGCGCACGAGTTCAGGGGTGATTTCAGACACTCCCCCAGTCTAGTTGGCGCGCTCCGAACTCCTCCGCCCCGCGAGCCACGCGACATATGCTGGGCGGGTGAGCACGTTCCTGCCCCCTCGCCCGTGGACCGCCAGCTATGCAGCAGGTGTCCCGGAAGACTTGTCTCCCGTCGACGGATCGCTCGTCGACATCGTCGCAGCTTCCGCGCGCGACTATCCGGAGGCACCCGCCCTCCAGTTCTTCGGCCGCGAGACGACCTATGCCGAGCTCCAGGCGGCGATCGACCGCGCCGCAGCAGGCCTTCGCGACCTCGGGGTCCGCGCCGGCGACCCGGTCGCCATCGTGCTGCCGAACTGCCCTCAGCACATCGTCGCGTTCTACGCCGTGCTCCGTCTCGGTGCCGTCGTCGTCGAGCACAATCCGCTCTACACGCCGCGCGAGCTGCGGAAGCAGTTCGAGGACCACGGCGCGAAGCACGCGATCGTGTGGAACAAGGTCGTCTCGACAGTGCAGGAGTTCCCGGCGGATCTGGCCGTCACCAACCTCGTCTCCGTCGACGTGACGCGTGCCATGCCGTTCCTCACCCGGTTCGCCCTCCGGCTCCCCGTCGCCAAGGCCCGCGAATCGCGTGCGGCGCTCACCGAGAAGGTGCGCGGCACCGTCGCGTGGGATTCCCTCCTGACCTCGGAGCCGATTCCCGCCTCGCATCCAGCGCCGCGCACCGACGATCTCGCGATCATCCAGTACACCTCCGGCACCACGGGAACGCCGAAGGGTGCCGCGCTCACGCACCGCAACCTGCTGGCCAACGCCGCACAGGCGCAGGCCTGGGTGCCCTCGATCCGACGCGGCAACGGATGCGTCGTCTATGCGGTCCTGCCCATGTTCCACGCATACGGGCTCACGCTGTGCTTGACCTTCGCGATGTCGATGGGCGCCAGACTCGTGCTGTTCCCCAAGTTCGACCCGGACCTGGTGCTCGACGTCGTCAAGAAGCACCCCGCGACGTTCCTGCCGCTCGTGCCGCCCATCGCGGACCGCCTCCTCGCCGCGGCGAAGAACAAGGGTGTGTCCCTCGACGGCATCGAGGTCGCGATCTCCGGAGCCATGGCACTGCCGCACGAGCTGGTCGTGCCGTTCGAGGAAGCCACCCACGGCTACCTCGTCGAGGGCTACGGGCTCAGCGAGTGCTCGCCGGTGCTGATGGCGAATCCGGTCGCGGACAACCGCGTACCCGGGACCGTCGGGCTCCCCCTGCCCGGGACCGAATGCCGCGTGGTGGATCCGGAGAACCCGAGCGAAGACGTGCCGGCGGGCTCAGCCGGAGAGCTCGTCGTCCGCGGGCCGCAGGTGTTCTCGGGATACTACGGCAAGCCCGAGGAGACCGAAGCCGCCTTCGTCGACGGGTGGTACCGCACGGGCGACATCGTCACGATCGACGACGCCGGTTTCGTGCGCATCGTCGATCGCATCAAGGAGCTCATCATCACCGGCGGCTTCAACGTGGCCCCCACCGAGGTCGAGAACGCGCTGCGTCAGCACCCGCAGGTCGCCGACGCCGCTGTGGTCGGCCTGCCGAGCGAGCACTCCGGCGAAGAGGTCGTCGCGGCCATCGTGGTCGATGCCGACACCGATGTCGACGTGGAGGCGATCCGTGACTTCGCCCGCAGCATCCTCACTCCGTACAAGGTCCCGCGACGCGTGTTCGTGGTCGACGAGCTTCCGAAGTCACTGATCGGCAAGGTGCTCCGACGCCAAGTGAAGGAGAAGCTGGTCGCGCTGAACACGGGCGCCTGAGGCCGCCTTCACAGGCACCCGGCGCCGCGGCGCGCTACCCTTGGGAAGTGACCCCTGAAGATGCAGTGCTGACCGACGCCCCCGAGGACTCCCCCGCGACCCCCGGATTCGAGGAGCTCGGCATCACCGGGCCCGTCCTCAAAGCCATCAAAGACCTCGGCTACGAGACCCCATCGCCCATCCAGGCGGCGACCATCCCCACGCTCCTCGCCGGCCGCGACGTCGTCGGCATGGCGCAGACCGGGACCGGCAAGACCGCGGCGTTCGCACTCCCCGTGCTCGAGCGCCTCGACGTCTCGCAGAAGACCCCGCAGGCTCTCGTGCTCGCTCCCACCCGTGAGCTCGCGCTCCAGGTGTGCGAGGCATTCGAGTCGTACGCCTCCAAGATGAAGGGCGTCCACGTCCTCCCCGTCTACGGCGGACAGGGCTACGGCGTGCAGCTGTCGGCTCTGCGCCGCGGCGTCCACGTCATCGTCGGAACTCCCGGGCGCATCATGGACCACCTCGCCAAGGGCACGCTCGACCTGTCGCAGCTTCAGTACCTCGTGCTCGACGAAGCCGACGAGATGCTGAAGATGGGCTTCGCGGAGGACGTGGAGCAGATCCTCGCGCAGACCCCCGAGGAGAAGCAGGTCGCTCTGTTCTCGGCGACCATGCCGCCGCAGATCCGCCGCCTCGCGCAGAAGTACCTGCGCGACCCGGAAGAGATCAGCATCAAGTCCAAGACCGCGACCGGCACGAACATCACGCAGCGCTACCTCGTGGTGTCGTATGCGCAGAAGGTCGACGCCCTCACCCGCATCCTCGAAGTCGAGAACTTCGACGGGATGATCGTGTTCGTCCGCACCAAGAACGAGACCGAGACGCTGGCCGAGAAGCTGCGCGCCCGCGGATACTCCGCAGCTGCCATCAACGGCGACGTGCCCCAGGTGCAGCGTGAGCGCAGTGTCAACCAGCTCAAGGACGGCAAGCTGGACATCCTCGTCGCGACCGATGTGGCCGCCCGCGGTCTGGACGTCGAGCGCATCAGCCACGTCGTCAACTTCGACATCCCCACCGACACCGAGTCGTACGTGCACCGCATCGGACGCACCGGACGCGCCGGACGTTCGGGCGACGCGATCAGCTTCATCACCCCGCGCGAGCGCTACCTGCTGAAGCACATCGAGAAGGCCACGCGTCAGCAGCCCGCTCAGATGCAGCTGCCCAGCACCGAAGACGTGAACACCACGCGTCTGAACCGCTTCGACGACGCGATCACCACCGCGCTGTCCGAGACCGGCCGCATCGATGCCTTCCGCGACATCGTCGCCCACTACGTCCGTCACCACGACGTTCCCGAGGCCGACGTGGCAGCAGCTCTCGCCGTGGTGGCTCAGGGCGACAAGCCTCTGCTCCTCGATCCGGCCAACGACCCGCTGACGAAGGCTGTCGAAGCCGACAATCGTCCCCCGCGCGAGCGCACGGGCCGGGACACGCGTGAGTCCCGCGAGCCGCGCGAGCGTCGGGGTCGTGGCGACTACACGGCCTACCGGATCGAGGTGGGTCGCCGGCACCGCGTCGAGCCCCGCCAGATCGTCGGTGCCCTCGCGAACGAAGGCGGCCTCGGCCGTGACGACTTCGGTGCGATCAACATCCGTCCCGATTTCTCGGTCGTCGAACTTCCGGCGAACATGAGCCCGGCCGTCCTGGAGAAGCTCCGCGACACTCGGATCTCGGGCCGACTGATTGAGATCAAGCCCGACCGCGGCCCCGCCGGTGCCCGCCGCAACGGCCCTCGTGAGGGTGGCCGCGATGCGGGAGACCGGTTCGAGCGTCGCGACCGCGACGACCGTCCGGCTCGCGACAGCCGCGACGAAAAGCCGTTCCGCAAGCCCCGCCACAAGAGCTGACGCCGCATCGCGCGCGGTTCGGACTATTCCGTTCCGCGCGCGAGTTGCGCCGCGACGTCTATCAGGGGCTCGGGGTGAACCAACAACGCTCGTTGTTCCGGGTTCGCGATGAGGTGAGCGATCAGTCGATGCGCCCCCGCCACCGTCGGCCGCCAGTATCCGCCGACGTGATGGCGGCTCAGCGGGAGCGTGGTGGCCTCCCCATCCACCGTGAGTGTCACCGCCCCATCGTCGGGATCGATGCCGGGATCGCTGAGCATCGACGCCGTCAGCGCACCGAGCAGCAGAGTGCTCACCAGACCGGGCAACCGGAACCGTGTCGTCGGCACGTCGAAAGCGATCTCCTCTATACCATCCCATGGCACGATGCCGAGGCCTTCCGCGCCTTGGCGGATGATCACCGCCTGCGGAGTGAGTCGAAGGTGGTGTCGCCCGGGGTCGCCGACGGCCAGCGCATCCGGGACGACGATCAGAGGCCCATACCGCTTCACGACCCGTCGCCCACGGGCGGAAGCCCCGCCGGGCCTTCCGTCACGAGGATGTGGAACTGTGCCGCGTCGAGGATGCGGATGCCGAGGTCCTCGGCCTTCGCGAGCTTCGATCCCGCTCCCGGCCCGGCGGCGACGAAGTCGGTCTTCTTCGACACACTGGACGCAGCCTTTCCGCCCGCGTTGATGATCGCCTCCTGCGCACCGTCGCGGGTGTAGCCATCAAGCGATCCGGTGGCGACCACCGTGAGTCCTTCGAGCACGCCCCCCGCCGCGACTGCCGCACCCGGCCCGGGGTGGCCCGGAGTCGACCACTGCACCCCTGCGTCGGCCCACTGCCGCACGATCTCCTGGTGCCAGTCGACCTCGAACCAGGCGAGCAGCGAGTCGGCGATGATGCCGCCCACGCCCTCGACGGCGGCGAGCTCGTCGCGCGATGCCGCACGGATCGCGTCGAGGGAGCCGAACCACTGCGCGAGCGCCCGCGCGGCAACGGGGCCGACGTGGCGGATGTTCAGCGACACCAGCAGCCGCCACAGGTCTTTGGTCTTCGCCTTCTCGAGCTCGGCGAGCAGCGTGAGCGCCTGAGACGACGGCTGGGGACCCTCAAGTCCTGACTTCTTCTCGGCAGCGGTGGGGTTGCGTCGGAAGGGTGCGCGCGTCTTGACGATCCCGTCCTCATCCTCCTTCGGGAGCCCGGTCTCGGAATCTCTCACGAAGAGCTCGATGGGTACGAGCTCTTCGAGCGTCAGCGCGAACAGCCCTGCCTCGGTCTCGAGCGGGGGAACGGCAGGTGAGGTCGGCTGCGTGAGCGCGGCCGCGGTGACCTCGCCCAGCGCTTCCACGTCGAGGGCACCGCGGGAGCCGATGTGCTCGACGCGGCCGCGGACCTGAGCAGGGCACGAACGCGCGTTCGGGCACCGGAGGTCGATGTCGCCCTCTTTCATCGCGCGCAGCGGGGTGCCGCACTCCGGGCATTCCACGGGCATCACGAACTCCCGCTCGCTGCCGTCACGCTTCTCGACGACAGGGCCGAGAACCTCGGGGATCACGTCGCCAGCCTTGCGCAGTACGACGGTGTCGCCGATCAGAACGCCCTTGGCCTTGACGACGTCCTTGTTGTGCAGCGTGGCCTGCCGGACCACGGAACCGGCGACGTGCGCGGGCGCCATGACGGCGAACGGCGTGGCGCGCCCGGTGCGTCCGACCGACACGACGATGTCGAGGAGCTTGGTCTGGACCTCTTCCGGCGGGTACTTGTAGGCGATGGCCCAGCGCGGCGCTCGACTCGTCGCGCCGAGCTCGTCGTGCAGCTCGAGCTCGTCGACCTTGACCACGATGCCGTCGAGCTCATGCTCGATGTCGTGACGGTGCTCACCGAAGTACTCGACGAACGCGACGACCTCGTCGACGGTGTGGCAGACCTTCGTGTGCGGACTCGTGGGCAGGCCCCACTCGGAGAGCAGGTCGTACACCTCGCTCTGCGCGGCGACGGGAGGGTTCGTCCACGCGCCGATGCCGTGCACGTAGAGCGCGAGCGACTCGATGCGCAGGAGCCCGGCCTCGAGTTCGAGACCGTTCTTCTTGTCGATCTGCTGACGGAGCCCCCCGCTGGCGGCATTGCGCGGATTCGCGAACGACGGGAAGCGCCTGGCGGCCGCCGTCTGCGCCTTCTCCTCGTCGAACGCCTTCTTGGCCCCGCCTCGGGCCTCCCAGCGCGCGAGAGCATCGGCGTATGCGCGGTCGCGGAAGGCGGCCTGCGCGGCGTTGAGGCGCTCGAACGCCGCGACGGGGATGAACACCTCGCCGCGCACCTCAACGATCGACGGATGGCCCTCGCCGCTCAGACGCTGCGGGATCTCGGGCAGCCGGAGCGCGTTCTCCGTCACGATCTCGCCGACACGACCGTCGCCGCGAGTCGCCGCAGAGGTGAGGACGCCGTTCTCATAGCGGAGGTTTATCGCGAGCCCGTCGATCTTCAGCTCGGTGAGCCACGCGACCTCGCGCCCGGCGGCGGCCCTGGTCTTCGCGGCCCACTCCCGCAGCTCGTCGACGGAGAAGACGTTGTCGAGGCTGAGCATGCGCTCGGCGTGCTCGATCGTCGCGAGACCGGTCGCCTCGGCGGCCCCGACCATCTGCGTGGGCGAGTCCTGCCCCTGCAACTCGGGGTGCAGCCGCTCCAGCTCCTCGAGCCGATGCATCCATCCGTCGTAGGTGAAGTCGTCGACGACCGAGGTGTCGCGACCGTAGTAGGCCTCCTTGGCCTCGAGGATGCGAGCCGTCAGCTCGTCGGCTTCGGTTCGGGCGTCTTCCAGCGAGATGTTCTCCGGCACCCCGCCAGTCTACGAGCGGGCACCGACACCGGAAGCGCCTACGCGCCGACGGGAACCGCCGAGACCGTGGTGTCGATGGTGAACTGCCCGAGTACCCGTGTGCCGACGTAGAGCACGGCGGTCTGTCCCGGCGCGACGCCGTCGAGCGGCGTCTCCGGCGTCACCCGGACCCCGTCGTCCGAGACCACGGCACGCGCGGCGACCGGCTCGGAGTGCGCACGGATCTGCACGTGACAATCGAACGAGGACTCCGTCGGTGCGGCACCGGCCCAGCTGAACCGCTCCCCCGCGATCTGCGCGATCGCCAGGGCTTCCTTGGGCCCGACCACGACGGTGTTCGACACCGGACGGACCTCGAGCACGAAGCGAGGCTTGCCGTCCGCTGCGGGGACACCCAGCTTGAGGCCGCGTCGCTGACCCACCGTGAACGCATGCGCCCCCTCGTGGGATCCGACGACCTCCCCGCTGCGATCGACGATCTCGCCCGTGGCGGTGCCGACCTTCTCGGCGAGCCACCCCCGGGTGTCGCCGTCGGGGATGAAGCAGATGTCGTGGCTGTCCGGCTTCTGGGCGACGGTCAGGCCGCGTGCTGCCGCCTCGGCGCGAACGATCGCCTTCGAGGGGGTGGACCCGAGCGGGAAGTACGTGTGCGCGAGTTGCTCCGCGGTCAGCACGCCCAGGACGTAGGACTGATCCTTGGCGTTGTCGGAGGCACGATGCAGCTCCAGTCCGTCGGCACCGTCCACGAGCGTGGCGTAATGGCCGGTGCACACGGCGTCGAAGCCGAGCTCGATCGCGCGTTCCAGGAGGGCCGCGAACTTGATCTTCTCGTTGCACCGCATGCAGGGGTTGGGGGTGCGCCCCGCCTGATACTCGGCGATGAAGTCGTCGATCACGTCATCGCGGAATCGCTCCGAGAAGTCCCACACATAGAACGGGATGCCGAGCAGGTCGGCAGCTCGCCGCGCGTCGAGGGCATCTTCGATGGTGCAGCATCCGCGACTGCCCGTGCGGAGCGTTCCGCCGGCTCTGGAGAGTGCCAGGTGCACACCGACGACGTCGTGCCCCGCCTCCACGGCTCTGGCTGCCGCGACGGCGGAGTCGACGCCGCCGCTCATCGCCGCAAGTATCCGCATGGGAACAGTCTACGAGCGTGCGCCTGTGCCGGCGCCGGATGCCCGCGTGTACGCGTCAGCGATCGCCGCCAGCACTGCGTCGACATCGGAGTCGGTCGACGTGCGGCCGAGCGAGAACCGGAGAACACTGCGCGCATCGCGTTCGCTCCGCCCCATCGCCATCACCACGTGGGACGGTTCGGCGACGCCCGCCTGACACGCCGATCCGGTCGACGCCGCGACCCCGGCGACGTCGAGGAGGAACAGCAGGCTCTCCCCCACCGCGCCGGGGAAGAGCAGATGCGCGTTGCCTGGCAGACGATCGACCGGGTCACCCAGGAGTTCCGCAGCTGGTACTGCGGCGCGGATCCCGGAGACCAGACGGTCGCGCAGTGCGCGGAGTCGTGCGGCCTCCTCGACCCGCTCGGCTTCGGCGAGCTCGAGCGCGGTGGCGAACGCTGCGGCCCCGGCGACGTCCTGGGTTCCGGCGCGGAGGCCTCGTTGCTGCGCGCCGCCGCGCAGGAGGGCCGTCATGCGCGCGGTACGGGCCGTGACGAGCACCCCGACGCCGACGGGAGCCGCGATCTTGTGCCCGGCGAGGCTCATGGCCACGAGGCCGACTCCCCCGGCCGCACCCCCACGCAGACCACGGAACGACAGCGGTACATGTCCGAGCGCAGCGACCGCATCGAGGTGGAGCGCCACTTCGGCCGTGGCGGCAGCGGCGGACAGCGCTGCGGCGTCGTTGATCGTACCGGCCTCATTGTTGGCGACGAGCGCGGTGGCGAGAGCCGCCTCCGGAAGCTGCAACGCGAACTGCTCCGGCTCGATGCGCGCGCGGTCGGTCACCGGCACCCGGCGCAGTTCGGCCCCGTCCTCCACGAGTGCGGCCACGGTGTCCATCGTGGCGTGGTGCTCGGCTTCGGGCATCACGATCGCCGATGTGCCCTCGGGGCGGGACCGCCACAGGCCCTGCAGCGCAAGATTGATCGACTCGGTGCCCCCCGAGGTGAACACGATCTCGATCGGGTCGGCATCGAGGCTCGCGGCGACGCGCTCGCGGGATTCCTCGAGCAGTCGGCGGGCGTCCTGGCCGGCGCCGTGCGTGGACGACGCGTTGCCGACGGTCTCCGTGGCGGCCAGCCAGGCGTCGCGCGCTTCGGGGCGCAGAGGCGTGGTCGCCGCATGATCGAGATAGTGCCGCATCCTTCGATTCTCTCGCGAAACGCGCCCTGCCGGGTCTGCAGCCATGGAACCCGGTACGCCCTGACATGAGACTGCAACACATCGCGCCTAGTGTGTACTCATGCCCGCGTCCCGAGACCTCACTGTGCCCGGCGGCACCACCCTCGACAACCTCGGCGTCCGTCTGCACGACGGCGTCGGCACCCTGCGCGTCTGGTCCCAGAACGCCTCGTCGATCGAGCTGGTCGTGTTCGATGCCACCGACCTGGACTGGGCGACCGACGAGGTCCCGCTCGAGCGACTGGCCGGAGGTGTCTGGGAGGTCACCACGGAACTCCTGCAGCCGGGCGTCCGCTACGCCATCCGTGTCGGCGGCCCTCACGGCCCCGGAAACACCTTCAACCCGGAGACGCTCCTGCTCGACCCGTATGCGCGCGGTCTCGCCCAGGGCGACGGGTACGAGGAGTGGCGTTCCGTCGTGATCGTCGACGGATTCGACTGGGGCGACTCCCAGAAGCCGCGTATCCCCCTCGACCGCACCGTGATCTACGAGGGACATCTCAAGGGACTCACCAAGCGGCACCCCGATGTCCCTCCTGCACTGCACGGCACGTATGCCGGCCTGGCGCATCCCGCGATGATCGAGTACTTCCACTCGCTGGGCATCACCTCCATCGAGCTCCTCCCCGTGCACGCCTTCGTGCCGGAGCCGCGGTTGCTCGAACGCGGGCTCACCAATTACTGGGGCTACAACACCCTGAACTTCTTCACTCCGCACACCGCTTATGCGACGGAGGACGCGCGCAAGGAAGGCCCGGAGGCCGTGCTCGCGGAGTTCAAGGGGATGGTGCGGCTGCTGCACGAGGCCGGCCTCGAAGTGATCCTCGACGTCGTCTACAACCACACCTCGGAAGAGGGCATCGGCGGACCCCGTTCGAGCCTGCGCGGCATCGACAACGCCGTCTACTACCGTCAGGACGAGGCGGGCGTCTACGTCGACACCACTGGGTGCGGCAACACGCTGAACACCGCGACCGACGCCGGGGCCAGACTCGTGCTCGACTCGCTCCGCTACTGGGCGCAGGAGATGCAGATCGACGGTTTCCGCTTCGACCTCGCCACCGCGATCGCACGCGACGAGTCCCACGCGTACACACCGGAGCATCCGCTTCTGACCGCTATCGCCGACGATCCGATCCTCGCGGACACGAAGCTCATTGCCGAGCCGTGGGATGTGGGCCTCGGCGGGTGGCAGACGGGGAACTTCCCCTCGGGGTGGCACGAGTGGAACGATCGCTACCGCGACCGCGTGCGCAACTTCTGGCTGAGCGACATCGACTATGCACGCCGTGCGTCGGCACCGGTGGGCATCGGGGGGTTCGCGACGCGTCTCGCCGGCTCCTCGAACACCTTCAGCGAGGATCGGGGTCCGCTCGCCAGCGTGAACTTCGTGACCGCCCACGACGGCTTCACCCTGCATGACCTCGTCTCGTACGACGTCAAGCACAACGAGGCCAACGGCGAGCAGAACCGCGACGGCGCTGACACCAACCGTGCGTTCAACCACGGTATCGAGGGGCCGACGGACGACCCGACGATTCTCGCCGCACGTCGCAAGGCCATGCGCAACCTGCTCGGGACTCTGCTGCTCTCCGCCGGCATCCCGATGCTCACCGCCGGCGACGAGGTCGGCCGCACCCAGCGCGGCAACAACAACGCCTACGCTCAGGACTCCGCTCTCACCTGGCTCGCCTGGGAGTTCGAGCCCTGGCAGGAGGACCTGCGTGCGCATGTCTCCCAGCTGATCCGGTTGCGGCAGGAGAACCCCGCGCTCCGCCCGAGTCGCTATGCACGGCTCGGCGAGCACATCCCCAACGCCTCGGTCATGGACTGGTACGACCAGAACGGCGAGACGATGGAGCAGGGGCAGTGGGCAGATCCCGGGAACAGGACGCTGCAGTACGTCGCCGCGTCCACACCCGACACCGAGGCGTACAACCGCATCCTGCTCATCGTGCACGGGACGGAGGCGCCGATCGACGTGCGTCTCCCCGAGGAGATCGAAGGCGCGACCCGCTTCGTGTCCCTGTGGTCGAGCGCTCAGGAGCGGCCCTCCGATGAGGAGGAGGTCTTCGCACCCGGCGATGTGCTGCCGGTGTCCGGAACGTCCATGAGGCTGTTCCGCGTCGAATGAGCCCCGCTCCCGACGCACCACGCGGCGCGCTACCCGCGACCACGTCCGCGCGGTACATTCGGGATGTGGCTGCACGCGCTGGTACCCGGTCCTCGGCTCTCCGAAGCCCCGCTCAGATCCCGACGCGCGTCTTCGTTGGCGCAGATGTTCCGGGCTCCCTCCGCACCACGCGGATCCCCCTGCTCGATCCCAGTCCGGCGGTTCCCGGCGGCTTCGCGCCCAAGGCATTCGTGGGCGAGGTCGTCCCGTTCAGCGTGGTCTCGTTCCGCGAGGGGCACGACATCATCGGCGTGCACGTCCGCCTCACGTCGCCGTCCGGCGAGGAGACCCTCCACCGGTTGACCGCCCGGAACGACGGCACGGACCGATGGTCGGCCGAGATCGCGCTCGATGAGCAGGGCGCATGGCGCTACCGGTTCGAGGCCTTCTCGGACGACTTCGCGACCTGGGCCCATGCCACGGAGCTGAAGGTCGCGGCCGGGGTCGACGTGCCGGTGATGGCTGCGCTCGGAGCAGAGCTGCTCGCGAGAGCCGCTGCCGAGAAGGAGCGTCCCGCCGCGCAGCGAAAGCGTCTGCTTTCGGATGCGGAGTCGCTGGAGGGCGGGGACGGTGCGACGGCGCTCGCGCTTTCCACGGATCCCGGATTGGCCGACCTCTTCCGCGCCCGCCCCCTGGTGACCCTGTGTTCCGCGACCGAGAGACACACACTCAACGTCGAACGGCATGCTGCGGGCGTCGGTGCCTGGTACGAGTTCTTCCCCCGATCGGAGGGGGCGAAGCGGCTCAAGGACGGCACGGTGAAGAGTGGGACGTTCCGCACGGCGGCCAAACGCCTGCCGGAGGTCGCCGCGATGGGTTTCGACGTGGTCTACCTGGTTCCGATCCATCCGATCGGAACCACCAACCGCAAGGGACGCAACAACACCCTCACCGCCGAGTCGGGTGACCCCGGCTCGCCGTATGCGATCGGCTCCGCCGAGGGCGGCCACGATGCCATCCACCCCGACCTGGGTTCGGCCGCCGACTTCCGCTCCTTCGTCCGGGCGGCGCACGGGGCGGGCCTCGAGGTCGCCCTCGACCTCGCACTCCAAGCCTCCCCGGATCATCCCTGGGTGAGCGCGCACCCGGAGTGGTTCACGACCCTCCCCGACGGGACGATCGCGTACGCGGAGAACCCGCCGAAGAAGTACCAGGACATCTACCCCCTCAACTTCGACAACGACCCCGACGGCATCGCGGCCGAGATGCTGCGCGTCGTGCAGCACTGGGTGGCCCAGGGGGTGAAGATCTTCCGGGTCGACAACCCCCACACCAAGCCGCTGCAGTTCTGGGAGTGGTTGATCCGTGAGGTCAACACCGTGGACCCGGATGTGATCTTCCTCGCCGAGGCTTTCACCCGTCCGGCAGTCATGCGTGCCCTGGCCGCCGTCGGGTTCCAGCAGAGCTACAGCTACTTCACCTGGCGGAACACCAAGAGCGAACTGGAGGAGTTCCTCACCTCCGTGTCGCAGGAGACGTCCGACTACATGCGGCCCAATCTCTTCGTGAACACGCACGACATCCTGACCGAGTACCTGCAGTTCGGCGGTCGTGCGGCTTACCGCATCCGTGCCTGCATCGCCGCCACCGCTGGTCCGGTGTACGGGGTGTACGCCGGTTACGAGCTCTTCGAGAACGTGGCGCGGCCCGGCTCCGAGGAGAACATCGACAACGAGAAGTACGAGTACAAGTTCCGAGATTGGTCGGGCGCCGAGGCTCGCGGAGAATCCCTCGCTCCCCTGCTTCGACGGCTCAACGAGATCCGCACCGCCCACCCGGCACTCCGTCAGCTCAGGAACTTCCGGGCGCACTGGAGCGATGACGATGCCGTCCTCGTCTACAGCAAGCACCTGGCCGCCCCGTTCACCGGCACGGGCCACGCGGACACCATCATCGTGGTCGCGAACGTGGACCCGCACTCGGTCCGCGAGACGACCGTGCATCTCGACAGCACCCAGTGGGGCGTTCCGCTCGGCGAGTCGTTCGAGGTCGAAGACCTGCTCACCGGCGCCGTCTGGACCTGGAGCGACCACAACTACGTGCGACTCGACGCCTTCGCCGAGCCGGTGCACATCCTGAAGGTGAGGGAGCGAGCATGAGCTACGCAGAAGATGTCACGGCGTCCACCGAGTGGGAGGCCATCTCTTCGGCCACGCACCACGATCCGCATGCCGTTCTCGGCGCGCATCCCCGCAAGGATGCGGCCGATCGCACGGTGACGGTCATCCGCGTCCGACGGCCCCTGGCCAGCAGCGTGGCCGCGGTCTTCGGCGACGGCAGTCGGCTCGAGCTCGTCCATGTCGCGCACGGCATCTGGGAGGCGCAGCATGTCGGTCCCCCGCTCCCCTATCGCGTCGCCACGCGATACGCGGACCACGACGAGACGCTGTCCGGAGATCCGTACCGACACCACCCGACCCTCGGAGACCTCGATCTCCATCTGATCGCAGAGGGCCGCCACGAACGCCTCTGGGAGGTGCTCGGGGCGCACCCGCGCACCCTGGGGGGCGAACAGGGCGTCTCGTTCGCCGTCTGGGCGCCCAACGCCACCTCCGTGCGCGTCGTGGGAGATCACAACGACTGGAACGGCGAAGCCCATGCCATGCGCTCGATGGGCGTGAGCGGGGTCTGGGAGCTCTTCATCCCCGATCTCCCGCTGGGCACGCGGTACAAGTATCAGCTCCGCACCCGCGAGGGCGCCTGGATCCTCAAGGCCGACCCGATGGCTCTCGCCGCCGAGGTGCCGCCGGACACGGCATCGGTCGTGACCTCATCCTCGTACGAGTGGGCGGACGGCGCATGGATGACCCGGCGCGCCGCGACACACGCTGTCGCGCAGCCGCTGTCGGTCTACGAGATCCACGTCGGCTCCTGGCGCGAGGGACTCGGATACCGGGACATCGCCGAGCCGCTGATCCAGCACGTCACGGATGCCGGATTCACCCATGTGGAGTTCATGCCCCTGGCGGAGCACCCGTTCGGAGGCTCCTGGGGCTACCAGGTCAGCGGGTACTACGCGCCCACGAGCCGGTTCGGCACCCCGGATGATCTGCGGTACCTGATCGACAAGCTGCACCAGGCCGGTATCGGCGTGATCATGGACTGGGTTCCCGGGCACTTCCCCAAGGACGCCTTCGCACTCGCCCGCTTCGACGGCCAGCCGCTCTACGAGCACCCGGACCCGCGTCGCGGCGAGCACCAGGACTGGGGCACGCTCATCTTCGATTACGGCCGTCCTGAGGTGCGGGGATTCCTCGTCGCCAACGCGCTGTACTGGTTCAGGGAGTTCCACGTGGACGGCCTGCGCGTCGACGCCGTCGCCTCGATGCTCTACCTCGACTACTCCCGCGAAGCCGGCGAATGGGAACCGAACATCCACGGCGGTCGCGAGAACCTCGAGGCGATCCGGTTCCTGCAGGAGGTGAACGCCACGGCGTACCGCCTGCACCCCGGCATCATGATGATCGCCGAAGAGTCGACCAGCTTCCCCGGGGTGACGGCACCCACGGATCACGCGGGGCTGGGATTCGGGTTCAAGTGGAACATGGGTTGGATGAACGACTCGCTCCAGTACATCTCCCGCGACCCGATGTACCGGGCGCACCACGAGGGCGAGATGACGTTCTCGTTCGTGTACGCATTCGGGGAGAACTATCTGCTGCCGATCAGCCACGACGAAGTCGTGCACGGGAAGGGCAGCCTGATGGCGAAGATGCCCGGCGACCATTGGCACAAGCTCGCCAACGTCCGCGCCTACCTCGCCTACATGTGGGGACACCCCGGCAAGAAGCTCCTGTTCATGGGGCAGGAATTCGGTCAGCTCGCCGAGTGGTCGGAAGGGCGTGAGCTGGACTGGTGGCTCCTCGAACAGCCGTCGCACGCGCAGCTGCAGGACTTCGTCGGAGCGATGAACCGTGCCTACAGGTCCCAGTCCCCTCTCTGGGCGCGCGACAACGATGGGTCGTCGTTCCACCGCCTCGGTGCACCCAGCTGGGACCCGAACGTGATCGCCTTCGAGCGGCGGGATTCCCATGGAGGCCGTCTGGTCGTCGTGAGCAACTTCGCCGGCGTGGAGCGCGCGGGATATCGACTCGCACTTCCGCAGGACGGCGTCTGGCAGGAGGTGCTCAACACCGATGCCGCCGAATACGGCGGACGAGGGTCAGGAAACCTGGGCATGGTCTTCGCGTCGGGCGAGGATGGTGGCGCCCCCACCGCGACGATGACGCTTCCCGCGCTTTCGACGCTGTGGCTACGCCACCAGTCCGACCCGCACGTACCCACCGTCAGTCACGGATGACGGTGACCCGCCCCGAACCCTCCAAGGGCTAGAACAGCAGCGACGAAAGCCTGTTCCGGGCGGCCACGACTCGCGGGTCGCCCGTCCCGATGAGGCCGAACAATTCGATCAGGCGCTCCCGCACAGGGGTGCGCTGGTCGGACGGCAGCTGCGCGAACAGGTCGAGCAGTCGCGCGAAAGCGTCTTCGACATGCCCGCCGGCAAGATCGAGGTCGGCCACATCGAACTGCGCCTGAACATCGAGCGGTCCCTCCGCGGCCGCTGCGCGCGCCGTCTGCAGATCGAGTCCCTGCACGCGGTCGAGCAGACGCACCTGGCCGAGGCCCGCGATCGCCTCCTCATCGCGAGGGTTCTCGGCGAGGGCCTTCTCGTACGCGCGGATCGCGGCTGTGTAGTCGCCTGCCTCGATCGCAGCGAACGCTTCGGCGTGCAGCGGCGGCAGCTCCGGCTCCTCCGGGGTCGCCGGTGCTTCGGCATCCGCATCGACCGAGAGCGATCCGGTGACGCCGTTCTGTGCGGCCACCTGCAGAAGCTGGGCGAAGACCTCGCGCACCTGCTGCTCCGGCACCGCGCCTGTGAACATCGGTACCGGCTGGCCGGCGATCAACGCGACCACCATCGGGATCGACTGCGCGCGGAAGCTCTGCGCCAGCTGCGGGTTCGCGTCGACATCGACCTTGGCGAGTAGCACCCGGCCCCCGAGCTCACGAGTCACCTTCTCGATGATCGGGCTCAGCTGCTTGCACGGTCCACACCACTCGGCCCACAGGTCCACGACGACGGGAACCGTGCGTGAGAGTTCGAGGATCTGCCCGAACGTCTCGTCGGTCGCATCGACGACGACATCGACCACACCGGGAGCAGGAGCGCCCTCGGGCGGCGACGCCGGGCGGTTGCGGAGGGTCGACAGGTCCACCGCGCCGCGCAGCGCGGACGGAGAGATTTCACTCACTTGATCACCTTCACGGAAAGGAGGTCCTGGTGGACTGCCAGGAGCCTGATCTGCTCCGTCGACCCCTGAGCGGGGACCGAGAAGAACAGCTGGAACTCATAAGTCGTCTCGACGCCCTTCGCGGACTCGGTCGCACCGGTGAGCGCCTTCGCCTGAGCGTTGTCCCCGAACCGGATCACCACGTCGGAAGACACGGGCGTCACCGTCTCGGTATCGGTCAAGGAGACCGCGACGATCGCACCGCTGTCGAGCGTGGTCATCGAGATGGGCTCGTCCGTCGTCGGCGCCATGTCGAATGCCGCCTTCGATGTCTTGGAGGCGCCCTTGTCGGCGAGGCCCTTGACCACGGCCTGCCGACTGTCGGTGATCGACGTCGCGAGGTTCAGCGCCAGATCATCGAACAGGCCGTAGAACTCGCTCTTCTCCCCCGAGTCGACGACATCGGCGAACGCCGGGGCGAGTTCGGCGGGAGGGAGCGTGAGGAACGCGGAGTCCGATGGGACGAGCGACGTACCGAGCCAGGCGGCCGCGACGTCGGGGAACACCGCATCCGCGGACATCTCGGCCATATTGCTGACCTTGTAGTTCGACCACGGGTCGGCCTGGGTCATCGTGAGCACGACGGGCGGCTCGGTGTCGTCGCCCTTGGTCTTCGCAAGCATGAGCACGGTCCTCGGCCACGCGTCGGTCGCCTCCGGAAGCACGACCTCGACATCGTCAGTCGGGATCGCCGCAGGAACTGCCATGTCCGTGAGCTTGGTCCGCAGCGCGTACTCGGTCGTGCGAGCAGCGAGAGCCGGTCCGGCCAGACGGGTGGACGCCAGGTCGAGGTCGAGTGCGGTGTCTGCCTCCACCACCGTGTCGGATACGGACTTCAGGATTCGCTTCGCCTGGGACTCGGTCACGGCCGGCGGCTTCTGGTTGTCCGGAGCGATGACGGTCGGGCTCGGGGAGGGCGACGCAGAGGCATCGCCGAACTGCGGCCAGGAGTCTGCGGAACACCCGGCAGCGAGAAGAGCAGTGAGCCCGAGCGCGGGAATCGCAAGCAACCGGCGACGACGAGCGGGGGTCTTCGCGCGCATCGACGTCTTCGAGTCGTTCTCCTTGGGGTCCACGATCTCCCCCTCTTCGATCTCGGTATCCGCGGTGTCTGCGGAGGGCGTCGGGTCGGCGGAGGTCGGTGTTTCCGCCGAGCCTTCGATCGCCGCGCGCTCCTCCGGAGGAAGCACCGCGATGTCGATCGGCTCGGTCGCAGGAAGCGGGCCGGGGCCCTTGCGGCGCGGCCCACGGCCACGACGCTGGTGGCGGATCCCGAGCACGTACAGGACGAGTCCGATCAGCAGGACGACGCCACCGGCGACCATGAGGGGCCCCGCCAGGGGGGTCGAGGTGTCGAGCGGCCAGGAGACGACGATGTCGTCGGGAGCATCCTTCGTGCCGTCGTAGGCGACCAGCATGCTCGTTCCCTCGGGGAGCTGCATGTTGTCGGCGACGAGGCGGTTCTCTTTCTCGAAGGAGTCCAGCCACAGGTCGGATCCCCGGGGGTCGCGGCCCGTAGCCGCCTCGCCCTCCTCACCTGCGCCGCCGTCCGCCTCGTCCGCATCCTCGGCCGCCGACACGTGCTCGACCGCGAAGCCGCCGTCGTCGTCCACCGTGACGTGGTTGTAGTCGGAGTCTGCGAGCCAGGCCTCCATGTCGGCGGTCCTGCCGTAGCTGCCGAAGATGTCGCCCTGCCCGCGGACGATCAGGGTCTGAACGCCCGGGTTCGTCCGGAGCACGTCTCCATCCAGGAGGACGAACGGCGCTGGCTCCTCGATCTCGACGGGCGTCTGCTGCGAGTCGGGGCCCACGAAGGTGCGCTGGGCGATCCCCGCCCCGATCAGCACGGCGGCAAGAACGAAGGCCACCACGGCCCATACGAAACGCACGAATAGTCTCCTCACGCATCACCGGCATCTGCCCGCGACGCAACACTCGACATTTCAGACTAGCGAAATCAGCTGTGTGTTGCCCACGTACACGTGCAGTGCAGGCTGGACCGGCACGTCGCGCGCGGCGTTGCGCGGCGTCTGGATACCCTTGCTGCAGCCGTTTCGAGGAGTCGTCGCATGAAGATCCACAATCCGTTCCGCACCGCCCTCGTGGCGACGCTCGGCGTGGGACTGGGGATCCTCCTGATCAACAGCGTGGAGACTCTCTCCAGCGTCCTGCTCTACGTCGGCACGGCGCTGTTCCTGAGCCTGGGGCTCGATCCGCTCGTGTCCTTCCTCGAGCGCCGTCGACTCCCCCGCTGGCTGGCCGTGCTGGTGACGATCCTCGCCGTCCTCGCGATCTTCAGCGGGATCGTGCTGATCATTCTTCCCGTGCTCGTGGATCAGATCTCCCAGCTGATCGCCCAGATCACTGCCATCCTTTCGCGAGGGGACCTGATCCCGGATCTCAAGGAGTGGATGCAGGACACCTTCCCGAATCTGCAGGTCGATGTCGTCTTCACCTACGTCACCGACTGGCTGACGACGAACCTCGCCGAGATCGGCGGGTCCATCGGCCAGGGCGTCCTCGTCGCCAGCGGCGCCGTTGTCAGCGGGCTGTTCGGCGCGTTCATCATCCTCATCCTGACGATCTATCTCACCGCCTCGACGCCGTCGCTCAAGCGCGCCGTGTACCAGCTCGCCCCGTCCTCGAAACGCGACCGCTTCATCGACCTTTCGGAACAGATCACCGACTCGGTGGGGTATTACGTCATGGGGCAGGTGTCTCAGGGCGTGATCAACGGCGTCCTCAGCGCGATCTACCTCTCGATCATCGATGCGCCGTTCCCGGCGGTTCTCGCGATCATCGCCTTCTTCTTCTCGCTGATCCCGCTCGTCGGGACCCTGACTGGCTCGACGATCATCGTCCTGGTATGTCTGATCCCCGGGCTCGGGTCGCCAGGGATCGCGATCGCCGCGGCGATCTACTACCTCATCTACATGCAGATCGAGGCGTATGTGATCTCGCCGCGCATCATGAGCCGTGCAGTCGCCGTCCCCGGGGCAGTGGTCGTCGTCGCAGCCCTCGCAGGTGGCAGCCTGCTCGGTCTGCTGGGTGCGCTCATCGCGATTCCGGTGGCGGCGAGCATCCTGATCATCTATCGACAGGTGCTCATCCCGCGGATGAACGAACTCTGAGCGTCCGGCCCTCGATCAGTCCGCCGGCGGCCAGTGCGTGGCGAGGGGCAGCGCCGACGGGTTCACCGCGGCCACGATCTCGGTGAGCACGCGCCGCGTCTGCGTCTCACCGACCCACAGATGCTTCCCGCCCTCGACAGCGATCAGCTGCGCGTGCGGTATCGAAGCGAAGCGTTCCCGTGCCTCGTCGGGCCGCAGGTAGTCGTCCAGCTCCGGCACCAGCACGACGAGGGGGACATCGGTGGCAGCCCAGGCGGCGACCTCTGCTTCCGTCGCCCGATGCAGCGGCGGAGACAGGAGGATCACACCGGCGATGTCATGGTCGCGCCCGTACTTGAGCGCGAGTTCGGTGCCGAAAGACCATCCGAGGAGCCACGGTCGCGGGAGCGCCCGTGCACGGACGAAGTCCATGGCCGCCGCGACATCGAACTGCTCGGCCGCACCGCCGTCGAACGCGCCGTCACTCGTGCCGCGGGGCGATGTGGTTCCTCGCGTGTTGAACCTCAGGACCGCCAGGTCAGCCAGTGCGGGAAGCCTGGCTGCCGCCTTGCGGATGATGTGGGAGTCCATGAAGCCGCCGGCTGTCGGCAGCGGATGCAGGGTGACGAGCGTCGCGACGGGCGGCATGCTCTCCGGGAGGGCGAGCTCTCCGACCAGCGTGAGACCGTCCGCCGTCTTCAGCTCGATGTCCTCCCGCTCGGCGGGAAGCTCCAGCGGCCCTCGAATCTCCATGCTCACGCGATCCTCCAACAGTGTGTGTGCCAGTGTCGGCGCGCGGCGAGATCAGCGGCATCGCCGAGGACGCCGTCAGCCCGCCAAGCGACCAGGTGTGCGGTTCCCGCCACGATCGGCTGCGCACAACCAGGGCAGACGTAGTCCTTCTGGGCCTGTGCGGACGAAACCGGCTGCACGGTCCATTCGTTGCCGCGACGGATCTCGGAGCGCTTCCATCCGGCGAGCAGCCGCTCGAACGAGTCGTCGGCTTCCGGGCGCGCTGGAGGGCGTCTGCGTGAGCGAGGCATCGCTCCTGCTCACCACCAGTGGTTGTTCGTCCAGAAGCTGTAGGCCCCGGCCCAGCTGCCGTAACGACCCGTGGCGTAGCCGGTTGCCCAGCGCAGGTTGTCCACCGGGTCGTAGCCGTTACCGGGCACCTTGCTGCAGGGAAGGGCTTGAACCAGGCCGCACGCGCCCGAGGACGAGTTCGTCGCGTTCGGGTTCCACCCGCTCTCGCGCGACACGATGTAGTCGACGTACTGCCAATCGCTCTGCGCGATCCCGGCGGCGGCCATCCAGTCCGCGGGAGCGCCACCTCCCGAATACGGAGGCAGAGAGCCTCCGGAGGATCCGCCCTGCGAGCCCGTGGAGACAGTGGCTGCCGGCTTGGGTTTCGGCTTGGGCTTCGGCTTCACGTACACCTCGAACGTGCCGCGCTCCACCGGCGTGATGGCAGCACCGCTGACGGTGACCGTGAGGTTCTGCGTGTCGGCGAGAGCCAGCGAATAAGCCGAATCCGGGGTGTCGGACTGCACGGGTTCGGCCAGAGCGACCCCGGTCGGTGCCACGAGTGCTCCCGCGAATCCGACCACGGCGAGAGCGCTGACCACGCTGACCACGCCGCGTCGGCGGGCCCCTCGACGAGAGCCCGTGCGCGCGGATCCGACCCTCGCTGCGGGCATCAGCGAAAGGTCGCGTCGTTGGGGGTTCATGTCGTTTCGGGAGTTCACGATGAAGGACAGTCTACGCAAAGCCGCCTGGGACGACCATCAGGAACTCAGCGAACGGCCAGAATCACGTCGATCGTGGCGTCGAGGAGCGCATCGACCTGCTCCTCGCGGTAGCCGCCCCGCTGCATCCGGAACGCTGCCGATCGCAGCTGCTCGGCGGAGAGCGGGTCGCCATCCCGGAGATAGCGGACGATCCTGGTCGAGACATGGTCGACCTCGTCGATGCGGTAGCCGAACGTGAGCACCCCGGTGCGGGCGAAGCGCCGGCGTCGAGGTCGCGCCAGGTGGTCCAGGATGATCTGCGCGTCGGCTCGCGCCTTCTCGACCCACACCTCGGCTCCCTGCGCGCGCACCACACGCTCGCGCTCACGCGCGGCGAAGGCGTCTTCCACGCGACCGAGCGCCGCGTCGACGTCGGCCACGACATAGCCGCCCTTGACAAGCGGAAAAGACGCCGCGCGCACATCATCGGCGCCCAGCTCGTCGGTACCGGACTCGAACGCTCGTCGAGCGGACGCGAGGAACGCGTCGACGGCAGCACGGTGATATCCGCGCTCGCGCCCGGATGTCAGTGCGAACGCCGGCGGAGCATCCGCCGTCCGTTCCGCGATCTGCTCTTCGTTCATCACAGCACCACCCAGGGAGAGAGGAGGAAGTAGAGGCCGAGCGCCGGGATCGTCGAGGGCAGGATGCTGTCGAGCCGATCGAGAAGACCGCCGTGCCCGGGAAGCCAGGAACTCATGTCCTTGATGCCGAGGTCACGCTTGAGCATGGACTCACCGAGATCGCCCAGTGTCGCCGACAGCAGGATCGAGACGCCGAAGACCACGCCGGCCCACCACGGCAGCTCGAGAAGGAAGATGGCCAGCAGCACGCCGGCGACCAGGGAGGCGAGCACGGCACCGCCGAACCCCTCCCACGTCTTCTTGGGACTGATCTTCGGGGCCATCGGGTGCCGCCCGAACGCGAGACCCGCCGCATACGCACCCGTGTCGGCGGCGACCGCGATGGCGATGAAGCTCAGAACCCACCATTGGCCGCCCTCCTGTTCGAGGAGGATGAGGGCGACGCCGGCGAGGAAGGGAACGTAGACCTGGACGAATCCGCTGATGACCGCATCCGCGAGAACGTCTCCGTAGGTGCGGCCGTCTTTCGCGACCATCTGCGCGATGAGTCGCCAGACGATGACGAACGCGACGGCGACGAAGAGCATGACCCAGGACAGCCACGGCTCGGCGAAGTAGGCCGAGAGCACCAGGAAGGCGCCGGCAACGAGCTGAGGAATGACGTCGATCCGGCGGCCGGACGCCCGAAGCGCTCGGGAGAGTTCGTACACGCCCGGCAGCGCCGCAGCGAGAGCGAACGGCACGAACAGCGCCTTGACGAAGAGCAAGGATGCGAGCAGCGCCGCTCCGAACGCCAGGCCGATCAGGATCGCGAGGACGAGATCACGTCCCGTGCGCTGCTTGATCCGTTCATTCGCCTGATCGATCTGATCCCGTGCATGGGATACGTGGTTCTCGAGCTCGTCCCTCGCCGCCCGCCATTGCTCGCGGATCGCATTGTGGTCCGCCGTATCCAGCGGACCACCGACGACGGATGTCCCGCCGCCCGCCGACGCCGGAAGGGGTGGACGAGGCGGGATGGCTTCCGCATCGAACGTCGGGAAGGCCGCGTCTGCGAGCGGGACGCCGTCAGCAGGCGTGCCGTCACGCGCGTCTCGGCGCGTCAGCGGCTGCCTGTCCTCCTCGGCGTCACGCGTTTCGTCAGACATCCCGACTACACCTCGAGGAGTTCGGCCTCTTTGCGCTTCAGCGCGTCGTCGATGAGGTCGACGTGCTGACGCGTCAGGCCGTCCAGCTCCTTCTCGCCGCGGGTGATCTCGTCCTCGCCGAGTTCGCTCTTGAGCGCATCCAGCTCGTCCTTCGCCTTGCGGCGGATGCCACGGACATGAACCTTCGCGTCCTCGGCCTTGGTCTTGACGAGCTTGACGTACTCCTTGCGACGCTCCGCCGTGAGCTCGGGCATCGTCACACGGACGAGGTTGCCGTCGTTCGTCGGGTTGACACCGAGGTTCGGCATGTCGCGGATGGCCTGCTCGATCGCCTTCAGCGCCGACTTGTCGTACGGCGTGATGATGAGCGTGCGTGCCTCCTGATTCGCGAGCGAGGCCAGCTGCGCGATCGGGGTCGGCGTGCCGTAGTAGTCCACGAGGACCTTCTGGAACATCTGCGGGTTCGCACGCCCGGTGCGCACCGTGGAGAAGTCCTCCTTGGCAGCTTCGACCGCCCGGTTCATACGAGTGGTGGTTTCAGCGAGGACGTCCGCGATCACGGTGGCTCCTATCGTCGGGGTGTTCTGCAAATTCTATCGGGCGAAGCAGTCTCCGCCGTGTCACACACTCAGGCGGTGACGAGGGTTCCGATGGGCTCTCCGAGCAGGGCCCTGGTCACATTCCCCGCCGGCTCCATGCCGAAGACGCGCATGTCCATGCTGTTGTCCATGCAGAGGCTGAAGGCGGTCGAGTCGACGACCTTGAGGCCGCGCTGCAACGCATCGCGATATGTCACGCGCTCGATGCGCTCGGCATCGGCGTGCTTGTTCGGGTCGGCGGTGTAGATCGCATCGACGCCGTTCTTGGCGACGAGGACCTCGTCCGCCCCGATCTCGAGCGCGCGCTGCGCAGCCACGGTGTCGGTGGAGAAGTAAGGGAGTCCTGCGCCGGCGCCGAAGATGACGACCCGCCCCTTCTCCAGGTGACGCTCGGCGCGACGCGGGATGTACGGCTCGGCGACCTGTGTCATCGAGATCGCCGACTGCACGCGGGTGGCTGCGCCGGCCTGCTCGAGGAAGTCCTGGAGAGCGAGGGCGTTCATGACCGTGCCCAGCATGCCCATGTAATCGGCACGGCCTCGATCCATGCCGCGCTGGCTGAGTTCCGCGCCACGGAAGAAGTTGCCACCGCCGACGACGATCGCGACCTCGACCCGATCGACGGCCGCGGCGATGTCGCGGGCGATCTGCGAGACGACATCGGGGCTGACACCCAGCTGCCCCGCCCCGAAGGCCTCTCCGGAGAGCTTGAGAAGGACGCGTCGGCGTCCGGTGCGTTCAGTCATGGGTGGGTGTCCTCTCGTCCCGATTCAAGATAGTGCCTCGTGGGCATGAAGAAGGGGTTCGGATCATGGCGATCCGAACCCCTTCGACCTTGCTACGCGCCGACCTTGAAGCGCGCGAAGTCCGTCACGGTGATACCGGCGTCCTTCGCCACCTGGGCGACAGAGAGCTTGTTGTCCTTGGCGTAGTCCTGCTCGAGCAGGGCGACCTGCTTGATGAACGCAGAGACGCGACCTTCGACGATCTTCGGGAGCGCCGCTTCCGGCTTGCCCTCGTTGCGAGAGATCTCGGTGACGATCTCGCGCTCCTTCTCGACAGCGTCCGCCGGCACGTCCTCGCGGGACAGGTACGACGGGTTCGCGAACGAGATGTGCTGGGCGATGCTGCGCGCGGTCTCGGCGTCATCACCCGAGTAGGCGACGACGACGCCGATCTGCGGCGGCAGATCCTTGCTCGTGCGGTGCAGGTAGACCTCGACCTTGTCGCCGGCGATCGTGCGCACGCGGCGCAGTTCGACCTTCTCGCCGATGATCGCGGCCTCTTCGGAGATGACCTGCTCGACGCTCTTGTCACCGGCGGATGCGGCGAGGGCAGCGTCGACCGAGTCGGCCTTGACGGCTGCCGCGGCGTCGGCGACCTTGTCGGCCAGCGCGATGAAGCGCTCGTTCTTCGCGACGAAGTCGGTCTCGCATGCGAGCTCGATGAGCGTCACAGCGCCGTCCTGCTCGCGAGCGACGATCAGTCCCTCGCTGGTCGAACGGTCGGCGCGCTTCGCGTTGCCCTTCGCACCCTTGAGACGCAGGATCTCGGTGGCCTTCGCGACGTCTCCGTCAGCCTCCTCGAGCGCCTTCTTGGTGTCGACCATTCCCGTGCCGAGCTGCTCACGCAGGGCCTTGAGGTCAGCGATGGTGAAGTTGGCCATGTGTGGTGGCTCCTTGCTTCGTTAGGTGTGTGTACGAGGGGATTACTTGGCGTCAGCTGCCTCGGCGGCGGCGACCTCAGCGGTCTCCTCACCGGAAGCGGCGGCGATCGCCTCGTCGTGAGCCTCAGCACCGGCCTCGTCGGCAGCGGTCTCGTCGGCAGCGGGCGTCTCGACGACCGCAGCAGCGTCGCCTGCGTCGGCGACCTCAGCGGCGTCAGCGGACTCCTGGACCTCCTGGGCGGGAGTCTCGAGGAGCTCCTTCTCCCAGTCGGCGAGCGGCTCGGCGTCACCCGTCTCCGGGTTGTGCTTCTGCTGCAGGCCCTCGGCCGCGGCGTCGGCGATGATGCGGGTCAGCAGCGAGACGGAGCGGATCGCGTCGTCGTTGCCGGGGATCGGGTACTGGAAGTCGTCGGGGTCGGCGTTGGTGTCGAGGATGCCGATCACCGGGATGCCGAGCTTCTTGGCCTCATCGATCGCGAGGTGCTCGCGCTTGGCGTCGACGACCCAGATGGCCGACGGCGTCTTGGTGAGGTTGCGGATACCGCCGAGGGACTTGTGCAGCTTGTCGAGCTCACGCTTCTTGAGCAGGAGCTCCTTCTTCGTGAAACCGCTGTTCGCCGGGGTCTCGTAGTCGAGTTCCTCGAGCTCCTTCATGCGGGCGAGACGCTTGGAGATCGTCTGGAAGTTGGTGAGGAGTCCACCGAGCCAGCGCTGGTTCACGAAGGGCTGGCCGACGCGCGTCGCCTGCTCGGCGAGGATCTCCTGCGCCTGCTTCTTGGTGCCGACGAAGAGGATCGTGCCACCGTGGGCGACGGTCTCCTTGACGAAGTCGTAGGCCTTGTCGATGTAGCCCAGCGACTGCTGGAGGTCGATGATGTGGATGCCGCTGCGCTCGGTGAGGATGAAGCGCTTGACCTTCGGGTTCCACCGACGGGTCTGGTGTCCGAAGTGCACGCCGCTGTCGAGCAGCTGGCGGATGGTGACCACAGCCATGGTCGTCTCCTGGTTCTGACGCGTTTCTGCGCCGTTGAGGTTGTCAAGCCGATCGGATGATCGGACTTCCTGGTGCCCGGCGCACACCCGCCCTCTGGTGAGAAGGACCTGTGGATGTGGATGCCGCGGATGAACCGCTCTGGGCACGCGTAGTCACCCCGATATCGAGGTGCTCCTCCAGCATACAGGATGCCGCGACGACACCCACCCTGCACCGGTAGCGCTTCGGCGGAGTCGTGCACGCCTGCCGCTGAACCTGCCGAGACCTCGCGACGGCCGTTCGGTCGAGAGGAGACACTCTGCTCATGCGCACTCTGCTCCGAGTGGTTTCCGAAACGACCACGGCCCTGCTCATCTTGCTCGCCCTGTACACAGCCGATGCCTCGGCGCCATCGGGCGACGCCGCCGAGTTGCCGCGCTGGCGATGGCCGCTGACCGGCGTGAGGGCGGCCGTCGAACCTTTTCGCGCGCCCGCGCACGAATACGGTGCCGGTCATCGCGGCGTCGACCTAGGCTCGTCGATAGATGCGCCCGTGACAGCTCCTGCGGATGGCACGGTGGCATTCCGCGGGACCGTCGTCGACCGCCCGCTCCTGACGATCCAGCACGCGGACGGCCTCGTCAGCACCTTCGAGCCAGTCCGAACGACACTGGATCCGGGCGATGCCGTGTCGGCCGGGCAGGAGATCGGATTCGTCGACCTGGGCGGTCACAGCCCGGCGGGAGCGCTGCACCTCGGCGTGCGACGAAATGGCAACTACATCAACCCGATGCTCCTGTTCGGCAGCGTCCCTCGGGCCGTCCTGCTCCCCTGTTGCGACAGCCTGTGACCGATTCCTTGAGCCCAGGACCGACCGAGTTCAAGCATGCCGGGGCATCAGGCGCGGGGATGCGCCAGCCGATAGGTAGTGGTCAGGCGTTCGGCCGAGACGTGTGTGTATATCTGGGTCGTGCCGAGGCTGGCATGACCCAGTATCTCCTGGACCGCCCGCAGGTCGGCGCCCCCGTCGAGAAGGTGCGTGGCGGCCGTGTGCCGTAGTGCGTGCGGGCCGATCGTCTCCGCACCGACGATGGGTGCCAGCACCCTGGCCACCAGCTCGTAGACCGCGCGCGGTCCGATGCGGGCGCCTCGGCTCCCCAGCATCACCGCCGGTGTGAAGGTTCGCCCCCTGGCCACCAGGACGGGCCTGCCGCGACGGAGATACGCCTCAAGCGCGTCCCTTGCCGGAGCACCGTATGGCACGACCCGCTCCTTGGCTCCCTTCCCGAGCACACGGGCTGTGCCTCTGTCGAGGTCGAGGTCGTCGACGTCCAGCCCGCACAGTTCGGAGACGCGGATGCCGGAGCCGTAGAGCAGCTCGAGGATCGCGTGATCGCGCAACGCGATCAGATCTCCCGCCTCGGCCGCCGCCCGATGCGAATCGAGCAGCCCAGTCATCGCGTCCCTGGACGCGACCGTCGGCAGCGTACGACCCTTCTTCGGTGCGATCAGCCGGAGGCTCGGATCATGGGCTATGAGCTCACGCTCGTGCGCCCAACCGAAGAACGACCGGGCAGCAGCGGCTCGCCGGGCGAGCGTCGATCTCGCATCCCCGCGCTGCGTCGCACGCCAGAGCCAGTCTCTGAGCACCTCGAGGTCGACGTCCTCGAGGTCGACGCCACCCGCCGACGTCTGGAGGTCTCTGAGGTCCGATCGATACGCCTTCACGGTCGCCGGCGAGAGCCGACGCACCCGCTCCAGGTGGTCGACGAACGCCTCGGTGGCGACCGCGAGATCCATGACTTCAGCATGCCGCTGTGCAGGGTATCCCCTCTTGAGCCTCGCCGAGCTCTCCGCGGATGCCGCTCACGTGCTCTGCGACGACTGCGCTCGGTGCCACCCCTTTTCATCGAGTACAACATCCCCTTCCAGGTGCAGCAGCCCGAGGCAAGACCGCACCCGGTCCGGAGACAGACCCGACCTTCGGGCGATCTCCTCGACCGAGAGCCGAGACCTCGTACTCATCGCGTCGAGGACTCGCGTGCGATTCGGGTCGTGCTCTTCGCGCTCGGCGCGCGGCTGCTCGATCGGCCCCCACAGCTCTCGCACCTCTCGCGCCGAGGTGACGCACTGTGCGTCGTACTCTCTGAGCAGCCGGTGGCACCCCGCAGATGAGGCCGATGTCACCGGTCCGGGAACCGCTCCGAGCGGGCGGCCGAGGGCGGCTGCGTGCCCCGCGGTGTTCAACGAACCGCTGCGCCACCCGGCCTCGACCACCACAGTCGCCTGCCCGAGCGCCGCGATCAGTCGGTTCCGCGCGAGGAAGCGCCACTTAGTGGGGGCCGCTCCGCACGGGGGTTCGCTCACCACAGCGCCCTCGACCGCAATCTGCTGCAGGAGGGTCTGATGACCGATCGGGTAGGCGCGGTCGACCCCGCCGGCCAGGAAGGCCACGGTTGCTCCGCCCGCACCGAGGGCAGCGCGGTGCACGGCACCATCGATTCCATACGCGCCCCCCGAGACGATCACCGCTCCCGAGGCCGCGAGATCTCCGCTGAGTTCCGCCGCGACATGTTCGCCGTAGCTGCTGGCAGCCCGCGCCCCGACCATGGACACGCGCGGCTCCCTCACGAGCAGATCGACGTGCCCGCGCACCCACAGCGCGCTCGGCGCATGGGGCCCGAGGTCATCGAGGCTCACCGGCCACTGCACATCGCCGGGTATGACCAGCCGCGCTCCGACATCGCGGGCGCTGTGAAGGGCCTGCCGCACCGTTCGAGGATCTGCTCGCGGGCGCCACCGGGTCCTGGCCTCCGCCAACGCCCGAGACGCCTGCCCACTCCCCGCGCCTGAGGGGATCAGCGCAGAGCCATCTCCCAGAGCGGCCGACAGCGCCTCGCCGGCGCCCAGTGCTTCGATCAGCGCACCCGCGACCGCATCGCCGGGCTCGGCGATGACACTCCATGCAGCGCGAGCCACGCACTCCGCGACGGCATCGCCCGGGTGGATGCGGCGGACCGCTGCGACGGTCTCAGGGTCGTCCAACAGTTCGTCCATCATCATGAAAGTCCTCTCCGCAGATGCAGCGCACGGCCGATCTCGTCTGATCCGGGTCGGTCGATCCCTCCCAGGTCGGCCATGGTCCACGCGACTCTGAGCACGCGGTCGTAGCCCCGCAAGGTCAGTGCTCCGCGTTCCAACGCACGATCGAGCGGCGAGCGGGTCGCTGGCGAGAGTCGCTGAGCCCCCTGACGGAGCCACGTTCCCGGCACATCGGCGTTGCGCTGCCAGGGCGCGCCTTCCCACCGCTGGGCCGCACGCTCGCTTGCCGCGAGGACACGAGCCCGCGCCTGAGCAGTCGTGGTCCTCACCCTCCGCTCGTCCGTCGCGTAGGACGAAGCCACCCGGGCGACGTGCAGGTCGATGTCGATCCGATCGCGGAGCGGTCCGGACAAACGTGTCGAGTACCGCCGGATCGCCATGGGGGGACACACGCACTCGGCTCCCCGTACTCCGTGATTCCCGCACGGACAGGGATTCATCGCGAGCAGCAGCCGGAACTTCGCGGGGAATCGGGCCGTGAACCCCGCGCGGTGCACCTCGATGACCCCCGCTTCGAGCGGCTGGCGCAGTGCATCAAGGGCGACACGAGAGAACTCCGCAGCCTCGTCGAGGAAGAGCACGCCGCAGTGCGCCCGCGCGATGGCCCCCGGACGCGCGGCGCGCGACCCGCCTCCGATCAGCGCTGCAACGGATGCACTGTAGTGCGGGGCCTCCAGCGGTGGAGTCCGGTCGAGCGCCGGGATGAGGTCGCCACTGAGCGAGCGTATCGAGGCGACCTCGAGTGCCTCCTGCTCCGCCAATGGCGGCATGATTCCGGGGAGCCGTCGGGCCAGCATCGTCTTTCCCGCACCAGGAGGGCCGCTCAGGAGCATGTGATGCCCACCTGCGGCCGCGACGACGAGCGCTTCGATCGCCTCTTCCTGTCCGACGACGTCGGACAGATCCAGGACGGTCGGTTCCTCGACCACCGGCGAGGCCATGTCGACGGCCTCGACCTCCGGTGTTTCGACATCGGCCCCGTGCCACACCGCGACCTCGGCGAGGGAGGCGGCAGCGCGCACGTCGATCCCGGGTACCAGCCTCGCCTCCGCTTCATTGGCATGAGGAACGATCACCGTTTCGAACCCCGCACGCGCGGCGGCGAACACGGCCGGGAGCACACCCGGTACGGGGCGGATCCGCCCGTCGAGTCCGAGTTCCCCGACATGCACCGTGGCTGCGATCGAGCGCGGTTCGATCGATCCACCGGCAGCCAGAGCTGCCACGGCGATCCCGAGGTCGAAACCCGCTCCGTGCTTGGGGAGGCTCGCCGGAGACAGGTTGACCGTGAGCCGTCGACGAGGCAGGTCGAGTCCGGCGTTCTTGCACGCGTTGTGCACCCGCTGGACCGCCTCGGCGAGCGACTTGTCGGGTAGTCCGATGATCCGGAACTCGGGCGTCTGGTTCGAAAGGTCGGCCTCGACTTCGACGAGATGTCCGTCTACACCGGTGAGCGCGACGGCCCATGTTCGCGCTGTGCTCATGCGATGTCCACGAGATGCTCGAGCGAGCCCAGAAAAGGGTCCGGGCCGATGATCCCGATGACCTCGAGACGCACGGCGCGGGCGCGAGCCACGTCGGGATGTGCGGCGACCCACGCCTGCGCAAGCTGCCAGAGCCGGCGGCGCTTTCGTCGATCGACGGCTTCGAACGGGTGACCGAATGCTGCTGTGCGCCTCGTCTTCACCTCGATCATCGCCAGCTGATCGCCCATTGCGGCGACGATGTCGATCTCTCCCTGCGCACACCGCCAGTTCCTGTCGAGCACGGTGTAACCGTTGCCCGTCAGGTACTGCGCTGCGCGCTCTTCTCCCGCTCGGCCGAGGTCATCTTTTGCTGCCATGCCCTCAGCATCGCGATCCCCTTCGCGGCCTGTGAGGTGCCTTCACGCACTCGCGCTGGACTGGGGACTATTCAGGGACGCCGCATCATGGTGCAGGAGCAGCACCGCGACCGAGGTTCGACGAAGCGGCTCACTCCCCGTCGAGCGACAGTTCCTGCGGGAGCTCGAACTCTCGACGCTGGAGCTCCTCGACGTTCACGTCCTTGAACGTGAGCACGCGCACGGCCTTCACGAAGCGGTCCGCACGGTAGATGTCCCACACCCACACATCGCTCATCGAGATCTCGAAGTAGAAATCGTGCTCGGTATCGCGGCGAACGACGTTGACCTCGTTCGCGAGGTAGAAGCGGCGCTCGGTCTCGACGACGTATTGGAACTGCGACACCACATCCCGGTACTCCCGGAACAGTGCCAGCTCGAGCTCGCGGTCGTAGTCGTCGAAGGCTTCCTCATCCATGATGACTCCATCCTAGAGTCGCGGCGCACCGGGCGCGGCATCGCCGACCGGAGCTGGCCTCGTCAGAACAGGGTCGGGGCGTCGGCGATGGCCCACGATGCACGGTGGAAAGGAGACAGTCCGTTGCTCCGGATGGCATCTCGGTGCTCGGGGCTCGCGTAGCCCTTGTTGCGGTTCCACTGATACGCAGGATGGCTCTCGTGGAGTTCGGCCATGTACCCGTCGCGGGCGACCTTCGCGATCACCGAGGCTGCCGACACGGAGGCGCAATCGCGGTCGGCCTTGATCACCGGTCGTACGCGCAACGGCGACGAATGCACCCGCGACACATAGTCGTGGTTGCCGTCGAGCAGGATGAGTGCCTCGTCCATCGCCGCACCCTGGGCAGCGATCGCCGAAACCGCCCGCGATGCGGCGAGTCCGAGGGCTCGCATGATGCCGACCTGGTCGACTTCTTCGGCACTCGCCCACCCGACGGCGGAGGCCTGCACCCAGGCCGCTGCGCGAGCGGCGACCTCGGGGCGACGCTTCTCCGTCACGAGCTTGGAGTCGCGCAGACCTTCCGGCACGCGACGTCGCGCGCCTGCGGCATCCATCAACGCCGCGCCGACGGCGACCGGTCCGGCAAGCGCTCCTCGGCCGACCTCATCCAGCGCGATGATCACGCCGCACTCCCCCAGGAGCTTGCGTTCCAAGGTCAGCTTCGGAGTGATCACGGTCATTCGGGGTCCGGAACTCCGTTGAAGGTGTCGTGATGCCCGTCGATCGGACCCATCCGATCCAGAGGCCACGTCGTCAGGAACGCCTTCCCGACGATGTTCTCCATCGGGACGAAGCCGCCGCTCGGAAGATCCTGATGCGCGCGCGCATCACGTGAGCGATCGCGGTTGTCGCCCAGCAGCCAGACCGAGTCCTCCGGCACGACGACGTCGAACGGCTCGTTCGAGGCGGCGGTGTCGCCCTCCGGGAGATTCAGGTAGCTGAGTTCGTCGATCGGGGCGCCGTTGATCGTGATCTGGCCGAGAGCGTTGCAGCACACGACATGATCACCCGGCAACCCGATCACGCGCTTCACGAGGTGGTCCTGCGAGTCCGTCGCCGAGATACCCACGAAGTTCAGCACCCAGTCGACCGCCTGCACGAGCGGGGGCTGTGCGGGCGTCTGCGGCTGTGGGTCGAGCCAGCCGCCCGGGTCCTTGAAGACGACGACATCGCCGCGTTCGTAGTCGGTCCACCGAGGGGTCAGCTCGTCGACGAGAATCCGATCCTTCACGAGAAGCGTGCGCTCCATCGACGCCGACGGAATGTAGAAAGACCTCACGACGAAGCTCTTGACCACGAAGGACACGAGGGCGGCGATCACGATGATCACCAGCACGTCGCGAAGGAAGACCAGGAACCCGCGTCGTCTGGAAGTGCGCGTGGCCGGCGAATCAGTCATCAGGTTCCTTCTCGAGTCATACACCGCTCTGGCGCGACGGTATCAAGGTTCGCACACCGGGGACAGAACACAGCACCCCAGGACATCGTGTCCTGGGGTGCTGTGGAGAACCTGCGACTCAGCGGTCGCGCTTCTCCTTGATCTTCGCCTTCTTGCCACGCAGCTGGCGGAGGTAGTAGAGCTTCGCGCGACGCACGTCACCGCGGGTGACGACCTCGATGTGGTCGATCACCGGGGAGTGCACCGGGAAGGTGCGCTCGACGCCCACCTGGAAGCTGATCTTGCGGACCGTGAAGGTCTCGCGCACGCTGTCGCCCTGGCGGCCGATGACGACGCCCTGGAAGACCTGGATACGAGAGCGGCTGCCCTCGGTGATGTTGACGTGAACCTTGACGGTGTCACCGGGGAAGAAGTCCGGGATGTCCGAACGAAGGGAAGCCGCGTCGACGGCGTCGAGGATCTGCATGATCATCTCTCTCTGCACCCGCCACAGGTCGCATGCATGTTTTCAAAGGAACAAGAAGGGAGTGAGCTGTACGAAACGGTGAACGTCCGCGGGCTCCCCTGTGGCAGAGCCGGTCACAGCACAAACACCCATTCTGCCATGGATGCCGCGCCCGGCCAAAACGCTGACGTCAGTCGCGGGTATCGGTCTCCCGCACCACGATGACCTCGTGCGCTCGTGTAGGTGGCGCCGGTTCGTCGACGCTCGGGATCGTGGACCACGTGATGGTCTCGCGAAGTCGGGTCCCGCTCCCCTTCGCCTCGTTCCACAGCTGCCACAGCTGCAACCAGATCAGGGCGATGCCGGCGACGATCGCACCGGTCAGCAACCACGGGAACGCACCGTCGATGAAGAAGCCGACGGCGATCGTGAGTCCGTTCCAGATCGTGAAGCCGACGACATCCCACCACGACACGGCACGTTCGATGCGAACGGATGGGCGCGAGCGCGTGAGAAGAGTGAGCAGGAGCTGACCGACGAAGACGGACGGCATCGCGATGAGCAGTACCCAGAGGATGGACCAGCCGCCCTGGAAGACTCCCCAGCCGATCAGCAGCCAGAGCGGCAGGAGGAAGGCCGCCGGAAGGAGCCAGCGGAAGAAGGCCTGTCGCAACCACATGCTCAGATCGTACGACGACATGCGCCGCCATGGCCCGGTGTTCGCTGAGAGCGGTCGGGCACCCTGCCGCGCAGGATCAGGGAGAATGGAGACGACGAGAGGACACCCGATGATCGAACTGCGCACCCCTGCCGAGATCGACGAGATGCGCGCCGCAGGACGTTTCGTGGCCGAGACGCTGGCGACCCTGCGCGACGAGACGAAGGTCGGGACCAATCTCCTCTCGATCGATCGCCGCGCACACGACATGATCCGCAAGGCCGGGGCAGAGTCCTGCTACATCGACTATCACCCCTCGTTCGGAGCGAGTCCCTTCGGCAAGGTGATCTGCACCTCCGTCAACGATGCCGTGCTGCACGGCCTCCCCCACGACTACACGCTGCGCGACGGCGACCTCGTCACCCTCGACTTCGCGGTATCGGTCGACGGCTGGGTCGCCGACTCGGCGGTGTCGTTCGTCGTCGGCGCAGCGCGTGACGAGGATCTCCGACTCATCGACACGACCGAGCGCGCGCTGACCGCGGCGATCGACTCTGCGACGATCGGAAACCGCATCGGCGACATCTCCGCGGCTGTCGCCGCCGTCGCGCACGGTGACGGCTATTCGATCAACACCGACTTCGGCGGTCACGGGGTCGGACGTACGATGCACGGCGACCCGCACGTACCGAACGACGGCCGCGCCGGCCGAGGCTTTCCCCTGAGGGCGGGACTGGTGCTCGCACTCGAGCCCTGGTTCCTCGCCACGACCGATGAGCTGGTCACCGACCCCGACGGATGGACGCTGCGCAGCGCCGACGGTTCCCGCGGTGCCCACTCGGAGCACACCATCGCGATCACGGAGGACGGCCCGATCATCCTGACCGACCGGTCCTTCCTCGGCGTCGACTGACCGCTGCCACGAGCCGAAACGCGACGGCTTATGCCATTCTGAGTCCATGATTCCGCAGGACCGTCACGTGCCGGAGCGTCTCCTCCTCGCTCGGCATGGGCAGACGGTCTGGAACGTCGAACACCGGCTGCAGGGGCAGCTCGACTCCCCCCTCACCGACGAGGGCATCGCCCAAGCCCATGCGATCGCCGACCGTATCGGTCATGTCGGCGTGCTCACCGTGTGCTCCAGCCCGCTCGGCAGGGCGCTGCGCACCGCCGTCATTATCGCCGACCGGCTCGGAGCCGAGGTGATCGAGGTGCCGGAGCTCGCCGATCTCCACCACGGTGCACTGGCCGGGATGACCTGGGACGAGATCGACGCGGAGTTTCCCACGGCCAGAGAGGAGCGCGCCGCCAATCGCTACGGCTGGGCGTTCCCCGGCGGTGAGAGCTATGCGCAGGCCAGGTCCCGGGCGCGAAAGGCCCTCAGCAGCTGCGGGTGGGCGTCCGAGGGGACACCGCTGGTCGTGAGCCACGAGATGATCGGGCGGATGCTGCGCGCCGAGCTCCGTGGACTCGATGCGTCCAACGCTCTCGGTCTCCGGCATCCGCACGGAGTGGTGTTCGAGATCGACGGCACCTCGGAGCGGATGCTCTGACGCGTGCGCCGGATCTCGTACCGATCCCGACCTCGGTCAGGACCGGGAGGTCTCGTCGCCCGGGAGCAGATCAGGGCGACGCGCCCTGGTGCGTTCGATCTGCTGCTCACGGCGCCACGCGGCGATCGCCCCGTGGTTTCCGCTGAGCAGGACGTCCGGCACCGGACGGTCGCGCCACGAAGCGGGCTTCGTGTACGACGGGTACTCGAGAAGTCCGTCCTCATGCGATTCCTCGACGAGGCTCTCCGGGTTGCCGACGACGCCCGGGATGAGCCTCCCGATGGCCTCGATCATCGCCATCGTGGCCACCTCTCCCCCGTTGAGGACGTAGTCCCCGAGGCTGATGAGGCGCACCTCGCCGAGCTCGGCGGCGTACTCGAACACGCGTTCGTCGATGCCCTCATACCGTCCGCACCCGAAGACGAGGTGCTCGCGGGTCGCCAGCGCACGCGCCGTCTTCTGCGTGAAGACCTCGCCGGCGGGCGAAGGGAAGATGATGGTCGGCCGCTCGGCACCGGACGACTCGGAAGGGCGGGCGACATCATCGAGGGCGAGGCCCCAGGGGTCCGGCTTCATGACCATGCCGGCGCCGCCGCCGTACGGGGTGTCATCGACAGTGTTGTGGCGATCGGACGTCCAGGCACGGAGATCATGGACGCGAAGGTCGATGATGCCGGCGGCCTGTGCCTTCCCCAGGAGGGAGAGCGTCAGCCCGTCGAAGTAGGACGGGAAGATGGAGAGGACGTCGATGCGCACGGGGGAACCGTATCAGCGGTCACTCAGGCGCTTCGGCGTCCGAGCCCGACGGCTGCTCGACATCCGCGGCGTCAGGGAGTTCTTCGAAGAGTCCGGGCGGCGGCGTCACGATCACGCGCCCGCCGGGGACGTCGACGGTGGGGACGATAGCGGCCACGAAGGGCACCATCACCTCCTGCTCGCCGGACTTCACGATGAGCAGATCCTGCGCCGGGAAGTGCTCGACGCGGATGACGCGACCGATGACCGCGTCGTCACGGACGACATCGAGACCGACCAGCTGGTGATCGAACCACGCGTCGTCCTCGACCTCGTCGACATCCTGATCGATCCAGAGGATCGCCTTGACGAGACTCTCGGCGGCCTCACGATCATCGACGTCCTGGAAGAAGACGACCGGATTCCCGTTCATCAAGCGATACTCGCGAACGGTGATGTCCTTGCCATGCCACGGCGATGCCTCGGGCACCTGCACCGTGAATCCGGCGCCGGGGGTGAAACGACCCGCGGGATTGTCGGTGTACAGCTCGAGCTTGAGCCCGCCCTTGAGGCCGTGCGCCTTCACGAGACGCCCGACACGCAGCTGATTCTTGCCCTGGTTGCGGTCCTTCGGCACCACGTCAGTCGTCCGCGACGTCGACGCGGACCCGACGCCCGTCAGCGAGAGCGCTGACGAGGGTGCGAAGGGCCTTGGCTGTGCGGCCGCCGCGCCCGATCACGCGTCCACGGTCATCGGGGTGCACACGCACCTCGAGGAGGTCGCCTCGCGGCGACGTGGATTCACTGATGCGGACATCTTCCGGGTGATCGACGATCCCCTTGACGATGTGTTCGAGCGCGGCGGCGAGCACGGCGAATTACTCTGCGTCGGCGGCGGGAGCCTCAGCGGCCTCCGCGTCGGCCGCGGCGGGAGCCTCCTCAGCGGGGGCCTCCACCTTCTTCTCGGCCTTGGGCTTCACGACGGACTTCTTGGATGCGTCGATCTCGAAGGGGACCTTCGGCTCGGCGACCTTGAGCGTGGACTTCGCGTCCTTGTCGCCCTTGAACTTGCCCCAGTCACCGGTGATCTTGAGGATGGCGGCGACCTGCTCGGTCGGCTGCGCGCCGACGGAGAGCCAGTACTGCGCACGCTCGGAGTCGACCTCGATGAACGAGGGCTCCTCGGTGGGGTGGTACTTGCCGATCTCCTCGATCACGCGACCATCGCGCTTGGTCTTCGAGTCGGCGACGACGATGCGGTAGTACGGCGCACGGATCTTGCCCAGGCGCTTGAGACGAATCTTGACAGCCACGATTCTCCTGAATTGTGTGGAAGGAAACGAACTGATCGCCTGGAGAGTGGGGTGCACACCCGGCGGAAGCTCAAATGAGTGTGGACATCTGCTGGATAGAGGGTCGAGCAGGTGGTCCGACCCTCTATTCTGCCAGATCCTCGCGCCCGGCGCGAAACGTGGCGAAACCGCCGTTGTCGTGTCGCCCCGCCCGCATGTCAGACTGTGCGGGTGAAGCTCGAGTTCGCCTCTTCCGCCCGTTCCACCGTCGGCCTCGAATGGGAGATCATGCTCGCGGATCCCGCGAGCGGTGACCTCGTCGGACGCGCCCCGGAGCTGCTCGCCGCGCTCGAAGCCCAGAGTGAGGACGAGCGCCACACCGTCACCGGCGAGCTGCTGACGAACACGATCGAGGTGACCAGCGGCATCGGCGATTCGGTGGCCCACGCGGTGGATGACATCGCGAACGCCATCACGGCCGTGCGCACCGCGACGGATCCGGCGGGCATCGAGCTGCTGTCGGCGGGCAGCCATCCGTTCGCGCAATGGTTCGACCAGGAGATCACCGACAAGTCCCGGTACCACACACTGATCGAGCGCACCCAGTGGTGGGGTCGCAACATGATGATCTGGGGAATCCACGTGCACATCGGCGTGGAGGACCACCGCAAGGTCTTCCCCATCATCAACGCGCTCTCGGCATACCTCCCCCACCTGCAGGCTCTGTCGGCATCGAGCCCGTTCTGGGCGGGCGAGCGCACCGGGTACGCCTCGAACCGCGCCCTGGTGTTCCAGCAGCTTCCGACGGCCGGGCTCCCCTGGCCGTTGCGCAACTGGTCCCAATACGAGTCCTACCTCGATGACATGGTCCGCACCGGCGTGATGGCCGACGCCACAGAGGTGCGCTGGGACATCCGTCCCGCTCCGCGCTGGGGAACCATCGAAGTGCGCGCCTGCGACGGTCTCTCGACGCTGCCGGAGCTGGCATCGGTCGCGGCGCTCGTGCAGGTGCTCGTCGAACACTTCTCGCGTCAGCTCGACGAAGGTCGGACCCTCCCGGAGCTCCCCGCCTGGTTCCATCGGGAGAACAAGTGGCGAGCGGCGCGATACGGACTCGACGCACGCGTGATCGTCGATGCCGCCGGCACGCAGCGTCCGGTGCGTGAGCATCTCGCCGAAGTCCTCGATGAGCTGGCCCCCGTCGCGGTGGAGCTCGGCTGCGTCCGGGAGTTCGGCAGCAACGCCCTCACTCTCGAGAACGGGGCAAGCTACGAGCGCCAGCTCGTCATCGCCAACGCGACCGCCGGGGATCTCACCGCCGTCGTGCAGCACCTCATCCGCGAGTTCCGCTCCGGGCCGGAGTCCTCGACGGAGGGCGACTAGCCCGAGGACGTCGGGGGCTGCGGGTCAATCGTCGACGAGACGCCGCGCGAGTCCCTCGTCCAGGACGACGTCGGTGATGAGACCCGCCGAGAGTGCGGCCCGCAGGCTCACCAGCTTCGGGATACCCGACACGACGCAGATCCGTCGCGGGACACGGCGCAGGCGATCGAGCCCGGGGCCGGTCGCCCGGGCGTTGACGCGGATGTCCCGCCACGAGCCGTCGGAACGGAAGAACACGGTGGCGACGTCGCCGATCGCGTGATCCTCGCGCAGGCTGCGGTAATCGTCGCGTCCGAGATAGCCGCCGACGTACACGCGGCTCGGGACCTCGGCAGCGGGGGAACCGAGGCTGAAGACGGCCACGTCCATCTTCGCCTGCAGGTCGAGAACGCGGCGGGTGCTGCGCTCGCGCCACATCGCCTCGCGGGTCGCCGGGTCGTCGAAGAACGCGGGCACGGGGAACTGCTGCACCTGCGCGCCGAAGGCACTGCCGAATCGCTGCAGGATGTCGCTCGAGTACTCCACACCGGTGGTCTGGGTGTTGCCCGCCCCGTTGAGCTGCACGAACGTCGTGTTGTGCGTCTCCTTCTGCGTGAGGCCACGGCTGACGGCGCTGATCGTCGATCCCCACGCCACACCGATGATCATGTTGGAGTCGACGAACTGCGACAGCAGACGGCCGGCTGTGAGCGCGACGCGCTCGAGACGTTCCACCTCGCTGAGGATCTCGGGCATCGGCACGACGTGTGCCGCCACCCGGTGCCGATCGCGGATGCGCTGCTCGAGCATGCCCAGCCGCTCCAGCGGCGAGTTGATGCGGATATCGACCAGACCGCTCTCCCGCGCGAAGCTCAGGAGGCGAGAGACCGAGGAGCGGGATGTGCCGAGCTCCTGTGCGATCACCTCCATCGTCTTGTCCTGCATGTAGTAGAGCTGCGCGGCTGTGAGCGCCGCGATCAGCTTGCTGTCGCGGGTTTCCGCGCTCTGACCGACCATCGTGACCTCCTCGACCTCGATCCTTGCACATATGTGCAGTGAGCTTGCGCGGGATGCCACACAGGTCGATGCTGGTTGGCAAGTAAGGAAGAGAGGGTCGACGATGATCGATTCCACACACTCGTCAGCGGAGCGCGCAGAGGTTCGCGCCGTCCGCGAATCCGGACGCACCGGCGTGCTCGTCATCGGTGGCGGTATCAACGGCATCTCCACATTCCGCGACCTGGCACTGCAGGGCGTCGATGTGGTGCTCGTCGAGCGCGACGACTTCGCCTCCGGCGCATCCGCGGCATCGAGCCACATGATCCACGGTGGTATCCGCTATCTCGAGAACGGCGAGTTCCGACTCGTGCGGGAGTCCGTCGAGGAGCGCAACGGACTGCTCAAGATCGCCCCTCACTACGTGAAGCCGCTGCAGACGACCATCCCGATCTACTCCACCTTCTCCGGCATCCTCTCCGCTCCCCTGCGATTCCTGACGCACAAGAGCGGCAAACCGCAGGAGCGCGGCGCGTTCCTCATCAAGGTCGGCCTGACGATCTACGACACGTTCTCGCGCGACGGCGGCATGGTTCCCCGACACCGCTTCCTCGGTCGGAAGAAGTCGCTCGCCGAGCTGCCCTCGCTCGACCCGCACATCAAGTACACCGCGACCTACTACGACGCCTCGATGCACGACCCGGAGCGCCTCGCGCTGGACGTGCTCCAGGACGGTCGCGCCGCTCACCCCGAAGCGCATGCTCTCAACTACGTCGAAGCGATCGCACGCGACGGTGACGAGGTCGTCCTCCGCGATCGGGAGAGCGGCACCGAATTCCGCGTTCACGCGGATGTGGTCGTGAACGCCTCCGGCCCCTGGACGGATCTCACGAACGACGCGCTCGGCGAGGACACCCGCTTCATGGGCGGCACCAAGGGCTCGCACATCGTGCTCGACCACCCCGAGCTGCTCGAGGCGACGCAGGGCAGGGAGATCTTCTTCGAGCACTCCGACGGCCGCATCGTCCTCATCTACCCGCTCAAGGGGCGAGTGCTCGTCGGCACCACCGACATCGACGCCGACCCGCGCGAGGTCCCGGTGTGCACCGATGAGGAGGTCGACTACTTCTTCGACCTGATCCACCACGTGTTCCCGACGATCCCGGTCACCCGCGATCAGATCGTCTACAAGTTCTCCGGAATCCGCCCCCTGCCGCGCCACGAGGACACCGCCCCCGGGTTCGTGTCCCGCGATTACCGCATCGAGGTCGACGAGAAGGGTGCCGTCCCCCTGGTCAGCCTCGTCGGCGGCAAATGGACGACGTTCCGCGCGCTCGGCGAATCGCTCTCCGACGTCGTGCTCGGCCTCATCGGTCGCACCAGGACCGTCTCGACGACCGGACGAGCGATCGGCGGCGGCCGTGAGTTCCCGCGCACCGAGAAGGCACGCCGGATCTGGATCCAGGAGAACCTCCCGGGCGCCGGAGCGCGGGCCGACCAGCTGCTGGCCCGATACGGAACCCGCGCGGCAGATGTGTGGGCGTACGTCGAGCAGGGACCTGACGCGTCCCTCGCCGGCGGCGACCTCTCCACGCGCGAGCTCGAGTGGATGGTGCAGAACGAGATGGTGGCGCGCCTCGAAGACATCGTGCTCCGCCGCACCAGCATCGCCTTCACCGGCAACGCGGACGCCGAGGTGCTCGATGAGATCGCCGACGCGCTCGCACCGATGCTCGGCTGGGATCGCGCGCGCCACGACGCCGAACTCGACCAGACCCGCCAGTTGCTGAACGAACGACACGGACTCGATATCCGCTCCCGCACCCGCGGCTGACAGGACTTCGAACTGCCGCCCTCCTCGCGGTGCAATCCCTCATAACGTGTCGGGGCAGAGGGGCCCCGACACACAAGAAAGGTCAAAGAAGACATGGCTGATGTGAATCTCGGTCTCTATTTCCTCTCGGAGCTGGTCGGCACGGCGATGCTGATCATCCTCGGATGTGGTGTCGTCGCCAACGTGGCTCTTGCGAAGACCAAGGGCTTCGGCGGCGGCTTCCTGATGGTCAACTGGGGATGGGGCCTCGCGGTCTTCGCCGGTGTGCTCGTCTCCGCGTACTCCGGTGCGATCCTCAACCCCGCCGTCGGCATCGGCCTCCTGGTGGCCGGCAAGATCAGCTTCGTGATGTTCCTCACCGCGACGGCTGCCGAACTCGTCGGTGCGATCCTCGGTGCGATCATCGTCTGGCTCGCCTACAAGCAGCACTTCGACGAGGAGCCGGACGCCGCCAACAAGCTCGGGGTCTTCTCCACCGGCCCCGCCATCCGCTCCTACGGGTGGAACCTGGTGACCGAGATCGTCGGCACCTTCGTGCTGGTCTTCGGCATCTTCGCGTTCGCGGACTACGGCGACATCGAGATCGGTGTTCCCGGCGGCCTCGGCCCGCTCACCGCGCTCCCGGTGGCCCTGCTCGTCGTCGGCATCGGCGCCTCGCTCGGTGGACCGACCGGCTACGCCATCAACCCCGCCCGTGACCTCGGTCCGCGCATCGCGCACGCGATCCTGCCGATCAAGGGCAAGGGCACCAGCGATTGGTCCTACTCGTGGGTTCCCGTCGTCGGTCCCCTCATCGGTGGTGTGATCGCCGCCCTCGCCGCACCCGTGCTGCTCGGCCTCGCCGCCTGCCGCACATCTCATCGCACTGAATTCAAAGGAGAGCACAAGTGGCTGACTACATCATCGCCATCGACCAGGGAACGACGTCGAGCCGAGCGATCATCTTCGACAAGAAGGGCAGCATCGTCGCGACCGGCCAGAAGGAGCACGAACAGATCCTTCCGAAGGCCGGTTGGGTCGAGCACGACGCTGCCGAGATCTGGCGCAACGTGCAGGAGGTCATCGGTCTGGCCCTCGGTCGCGCCGATCTGACCCGCCACGACATCGCCGCCGTCGGCATCACGAACCAGCGCGAGACGGCTGTCGTGTGGGACAAGAAGACCGGCAAGCCGGCATACAACGCGATCGTCTGGCAGGACACCCGCACTCAGGACATCGTCGACCGCCTGGCAGCCGACGGCGGCGTCGAGCGGTTCAAGCCGGTCGTGGGCCTGCCGCTGGCGACGTATTTCTCGGGCACCAAGATCGCGTGGATCCTCGAGAACGTCGAAGGTGCGCGCGAGAAAGCGGAGGCTGGCGACCTGATCTTCGGCACCACCGACAGCTGGGTGCTCTGGAACCTCACCGGTGGCGTCGACGGCGGAGTGCACGTCACGGACGTCACCAACGCCTCGCGAACGATGTTCATGGACCTCGAGACGCTCGAGTGGCGCGACGACATCCTCGAGGCGTTCGGCGTGCCTCGCTCGATGATGCCGGAGATCCGCTCCTCCTCCGAGGTGTACGGCACCGCCGAGAGTTCGTCGCTGCTGCGCGAGACGCCGATCGCCGGAATCCTGGGTGACCAGCAGGCGGCGACGTTCGGACAGGCAGCGTTCCAGACCGGCGAGAGCAAGAACACCTACGGCACGGGCTGCTTCCTGATCTTCAACACGGGCGAGGAGATCGTCCACTCGAAGAACGGGCTGCTGACCACCGTCGGCTACAAGCTCGGCGACCAGCCCACGCACTACGCGCTGGAGGGATCGATCGCCGTCACCGGATCGCTCATCCAGTGGCTGCGCGACCAGCTCGGCATCATCTCCTCGGCTCCCGAGGTGGAAAAGCTGGCCGAGCAGGTCGACGACAACGGCGGCGTGTACATCGTCCCGGCGTTCTCCGGTCTGTTCGCACCGTACTGGCGCTCCGACGCCCGTGGCGCGATCGTCGGCCTCACCCGATACGCGAACAAGAACCACATCGCGCGCGCCGCGCTGGAGGCCGTGGCCTTCCAGACCCGTGACGTGCTCGATGCGGTCAACGCCGACGCCGGAGTGGATCTGACCGAGCTCAAGGTCGATGGCGGCATGGTCGCGAACGACGCGCTCATGCAGTTCCAGGCCGACGTCCTCGGGGTTCCGGTCGTACGTCCGGTCGTCGCGGAGACCACGGCGCTCGGTGCTGCCTACGCGGCCGGTCTCGCTGTCGGATTCTGGAACGGTCTGGACGACCTGTCGGCGAACTGGCAGGAGGACAAGCGCTGGGAGCCGTCGATGGACGGGGATGAGCGCGACCGCCAGCTGCGCCTGTGGCGCAAGGCCGTCACCAAGTCGATGGACTGGGTCGACGACGACGTCAAGTGATCTGACGTCAGTCGGAAGCGGGTCCGGAGTTCTTCTCCGGGCCCGCTTTCGCGCTCCCGGGAACGAAGTGGTCGATGACGGCGAGGAAGGCTCTCGCCACATTCCGCGGTGCCGCGCCGTCCCATGCCAGATACTCCACGCGTACGGGGCCGTCACGGACCTCCGCGGTCGCCACATCCGCCGCTGACCGTGCGATCGTCCCCGGCGCGAGCAGAGTCACCGCCAGACCGGCAGCGACCAGGCCGAGGAGAAGGGTCGCGGAGTCGGCCTCGAAGGCGACATCCCGCGTCAGTCCAGCGGCGGCGAAGGCGGCATCACTCTGCGCGCGCCCCGATGTGCCTGCCGGGAAATCGGCGAACGTCGCACCGGCGAGATCTTGGAGAGCCACGACGTCCCTCTCCGACCGCTCGTCTCCATGCGGAAACGCCGCCACCAGTCGATCTCGCGAGAGGACCCGCGAAGCCACGCCGCTCGGCTCCACCCCTTCGCGCAGGCCGAGCAGGGCGACATCGAGCTCACCATGACGGAGGCGCGCCATCAGCACGTCGCTGTTGCCCACCTGCAGCTCCACTCGTGCGAGCGGGTGCGCGGCACGGTATGCGACCAGCACCTCCGGGATGTCAACAGCGGTGACCGTCGGGATGACTCCGATACGGAGCGTGCCGGTCACCACGCCCGCGGCCGCGGCCGCTCCCTCCCGCGCTTGTTCCGCCGCCCGGAGCGCGGTTCGTGCGTGGCCGAGAAACGCCTCCCCTGCCTCGCTCAGGCGGACGCTGCGACTCGATCTCACGAACAGCCGCTGACCGAGCTCTCGTTCGAGAGCGGCGATCTGATGGCTCAACGCCGACTGCGTGACGAAGCAGCGTTGGGCTGCCCGGGTGAAGCTGGATGTGTCGGCTACCTCGACGACATATCGGAGCTGTTGGAGTTCCATTCGCCGATGATCTCACTTCATGAATACGGTGACAAGGATGCGTTGGACTCATGCGAGCGGGCGGCGCACGCTGGAGACATGAATCGCCTGATGCTCGTGCTGCTCACCGCACTCGCCCCCATCGCGTGGGGAACGACGTACCTCGTCACCACCGAGCTGCTTCCGCCGGGGCACCCGCTCTTCGCCGGTCTGCTCCGCGCCCTCCCCGCCGGGCTGCTCGCCGTGCTCATCAGCCGCCGCCTGCCGCACGGCTCATGGTGGTGGAAGTCCTTCGTGCTCGGAGCTCTCAACATCGGCGCGTTCTTCCCCCTCCTCTTCCTCGCGGCCGAGCGGCTTCCCGGCGGAGTCGCGGCCGCGGTCGCGGGGGCTCAGCCCCTTATCGTGCTGGCGCTCGGTGCCCTCGTCCTGCACGAGAAGATCAGACCCCTCACCGCAGCGGCCGCCGTCATCGGAGCTGGCGGGGTAGCACTCGTCGTCCTGGGGCCGGCTGCAGAGCTCGACTTCTGGGGGGTGCTGGCCGCCATCGGCGGCGTCACGGCCACGGGGGCGGGCATGATCCTCACCAAGCGCTGGGGACGGCCTGACGGGGTCGGTCCGGTCGCATACGCCGGATGGCAGTTGTCGGCCGGGGGGCTGCTGCTCCTCCCGCTCACGCTCGCTGTCGAAGGCGTGCCCGCTGAGATCGATGGTGGCGCCGCGCTCGGGTATCTGTGGCTCGGCACCGCCGGTGGGATCGTCGCCTACACGCTGTGGTTCCGCGGTGTCCAACAGCTCCCCGTGATCGCACCGGGCCTGCTCGCGCTGCTCTCCCCCATCGTCGCGACCACCCTGGGTGTGCTGGTGGCGGGCGAGCGCTTCACCGGCGTCCAGGCGATCGGCCTCGCGCTGACGATCGGCGCGCTCATCCTCGGACAGATCGTCGCGCGGCCGTCGTCCGCAGACGCCAGGAGATCGCGGAAGACCTCGTCCGCAGCCGCCCTGGCTGCTCCGCGCTGAGAGCGACTCAGCCCTTGCCGAACAGCTTCTGGATCTCGGCCAGGTCCGCTTCGCTCGGCGCCTGACCCGCGCCTCCGCCGAGGCCGAAGCCGGAGCCGGTCGGCGTCGAGGTCGCGGTGATCCCCGCGTTCTCCGCCGCACGCTTTGCCGGGTTGCCCGAACGGGAGCCCTTCGATGCCTTGCCCTTCTTGCCACGCTTCGAGGAGGCTCCTGGGCGGCCCATCCCGGGTACCGCGCCCATGCCGGGAATGTTCGGGGTGCCACCGCGCGCAACCGTCTTCATCATCTTCGCGGCCTGCTCGAAACGCTGGACGAGCTGGTTGACGTCGGTGACGGTCATGCCGGAACCGCGCGCGATGCGCAGACGACGCGAGCCGTTAAGCACCTTGGGGTTGCGACGCTCCCCCGGCGTCATCGAACGGATGATGGCCTCGGTGCGGTCGATCTCGCGCTCGTCGAAGTCCTCGAGCTGCTGCTTCATCTGCCCCATGCCCGGGAGCATCCCGAGCATCTTCTTCATCGAACCCATCTTCTTCATCTGCTGAAGCTGGTCGAGGAAGTCCTCGAGGGTGAAGGCCTCGGTGGCGAGCTTCTCGGCCATCTTCATGGCCTCTTCCTCGTCGAAGGCCTGCTGGGCCTGCTCGATGAGGGTCAGGATGTCGCCGAGGTCGAGGATGCGACTCGCCATGCGGTCCGGGTGGAAGGGTTCGAGGTCTTCGAGACGCTCACCCGTCGAAGCGAAGATGATCGGGCGGCCGGTGACCGAAGCCACCGACAGCGCCGCACCACCGCGGGCGTCGCCGTCGAGCTTCGAGAGGACGACGCCGGTGAAGTCGACGCCCTCCTGGAAGGCCTTCGCCGTGTTCACGGCATCCTGACCGATCATCGCGTCGATGACGAACAGGACCTCATCGGGGTCGACGGCCTTGCGGATGTCGGCGGCCTGCTTCATGAGCTCGGCATCGACGCCGAGACGACCCGCCGTGTCGATGATCACGACGTCGTGCTGCTGACGGCGCGCGTACTCGACGCCCTCGCGCGAGACCTTCACGGGGTCGCCGACGCCGTTGCCGGGCTCGGGCGCGTAGACCGCGGCACCCGCCTGCTCGGCCACCACCTGCAGCTGGTTGACGGCGTTCGGGCGCTGGAGGTCGGCCGCGACCAGGAGGGGAGTGTGCCCCTCCCCCTCGAGCTGCTTAGCGAGCTTGCCCGCGAAAGTCGTCTTACCCGAACCCTGCAGACCCGCGAGCATGATGACGGTCGGCGCGGTCTTCGCGAACTGGAGACGCCGCTGCTCGCCGCCGAGGATCTGCACGAGTTCCTCGTTGACGATCTGCACGACCTGCTGCGCGGGGTTCAGCGCCTTGTTGACCTCGTCACCGAGGGCGCGTTCGCGCACCTTCGCGGTGAACTCCTTGACGACGACGAGCGCGACGTCGGCGTCGAGCAGAGCGCGACGGATCTCGCGCACGGTGCCGTCGACGTCGGCAGCAGTGAGCTTTCCCTTCGTGCGCAGGTTGCGGAAGGTCTCGGTGAGTCGATCGGAGAGCGTGCCAAAGGTAGCCATGGTGCTGTCGATTCTACGCGAGTGGAGCCTCCACACTCAGCGCGGCACGGAGTTCCGCCTTCGCCCTCTGGTAGCGCCCTCGCGCCGTCGAGGCAGGAATACCCATCAGCTCCGCCGCATCCGTCAGCGAGAAGCCGTCCCAGTGCACCAGACGGACGAGTTCGGACAGGTCGGGGTCGAGTCGAGCGATGGCGTCGCGCACCTCGCTACCGGTATCGGCCGGTGCCGCTGACAGCTCCTCCGCGGTGTGGGAGCGGATGCGGTCAGCCAGTGCCCACCGCCTCCGCTCCCCCCGTGCGTGGTTGAGCAGCGTTCCGCGCGCGACGCCGAAGAGCCACATGCGTGCACGCTCCGAGTCGGTCGGAAGCTGGCGGACTCGCCGCCACGCGACGACCATGGTCTCCCCCAGGAGGTCTGCGGCGTCGTCAGGGCCGACTCGTCGAGACAGGTACGCGAGCAGGTCCGACGCGTTCGCCTCGAAGACAGCGATGAGCGCCGCGTCCTCCGGGTGCCGGCTCATAGCGCACCACCCTCGCCGCCCCAGTCCTCACCCTCGCAGTGCAGCTGACTGTGCGCGTCCGAGCCTTCCAGGTCACCGCGTCCGGTGTCGAAGCCGTTCGCCTTCAGCTCCTCGTAGAGCGCCATGGAGAGGGCCTGATCGTGCGCCCGCCACGCATTCAGGTCGGCCGCCCGAGGATCCGAGGTCGCCTCCTCCGAGCCGGCCATGTCCGCCTCGACGGCGGCGAGATACTCCGCCACGTAGGGTGCTGCGGCCGCCTCGACGTCCGTGTTCGCGAACCACTCGTCGATGATCCGATCGACCTGGGACTGCGTGAGCGGGTCGTGTGTATCCCAACCGCTGTAACGGATCTCGCACTCGCCCCAGGTGGGTGACGTGTAGGAGTAGCTGCGGTCAGGGTTTTCCAGCCCCGCATTCCAGAGCCAATCCGACGACGCGGTCGCGATACCCGCACCGCCGGCGAGGAGGAGCCCCAGCGCTCCGCTCAGCACCGCGGTGCGACGCTTCTTCCGTGGCGGACGCACGACGGTCTTCGCTTCGGCGAGCATCGCGCGCAGGTCCGCCGGTTCGATCGCCGCGTGGGGCGCCGGGGCCGACGACGCCAGCAGTTCGTCCAGATGGTCTCGCATCATGAGTTCCTCCTCAGGGGTGGGTTCACTCATGACCTGTCCGGTTCGCGACGTTTCGTCCGCGGAGTCACTCTCGCCAGGGAAGGTCGTTGATCACCTGGAGCGCGTCGTGCAACACCGCCTCCGGCGTTCCTCGCCCCGCACCCTGCTCGGCCCAGACACGCAGGGCCGACAACACCGCTGCGGCATAGGCCGCGCCGAGGATGTCGGCACGGATGACGTCGATCCCCGCAGTTCGCGCCGCGGCGGCCACGGCATCGGACAGCCTCGCCAGGCGGAGCCCCGTGTCCCGCACGAGCTCATCCTGCAATCCCATCGCCGTGGCGTTGCGGAGCGCGAGGGCGAGCGGGTCCGGCTCGAAGCCGTGCACGACGAGCAGCAGGATCCGGCGCACCGTATCGCCGGATGCCCCACCCCCCAGCGCGCCGAGCGACCGGATCGCCTCGCCGATGCGCTCGTCCATGCCGGACCAGAGCACGTCGCTCTTCGATGTGAAGTAGTTGAAGAAGCTCGACCGGCTCACCCCGGCGCGCTGGGTGATGTCCGCCACCGAGGTCGCCTCGTACCCGCGCTCCAGGAAGAGCTCGCACGCCGCCTCAGCGAGCGTCTCTCGCGACGACGCCTTCGGGCGCCCCGCCCTGCCGGTGGAATTCATGCCCTCACGCTACCGCGGCGCGGCCCGAAGGCCCCTCGGTGACCAACCGAGGAGTATTGTTGCCCTCAGTCCATTTATAGAGAAGGAGAGCGTGATGCTCGACATCCTCACTCCGGGGTTCGCTCCGACACCCGTGCCGTACGTCGAAGGGTGGGAGCTGCAGAGACGCGTCCATGCCGACGTGGTCGCGGGCAGCCGTCCGGACACGCTGATCCTCCTCGAACACGAGGCCGTCTACACCGCGGGCAAGCGGACCGAGCCTCAAGAGCGGCCGCAGGACGGCACCCCCGTGATCGACGTGGACCGCGGGGGCAAGATCACCTGGCACGGCCCCGGCCAGCTGGTGGGATACCCCATCGTCCGACTCGTCGAGCCCATCGACGTCGTCGCGCATGTGCGCCGACTCGAGCGGATTCTGATCGATGTGCTGCGACCCTTCGGCGTCGAGGGGTACCAGGTCGACGGCCGGAGCGGCGTGTGGGTGCGCCGCCCGCTGTCGGAGGACAAGGTCGCGGCGATCGGCGTGCGCGTCCAACAGGGCGTGACCATGCACGGCTTCGCGATCAACTGCGACAACTCCCTCGCCGGATTCCGCGGCATCATCCCGTGCGGCATCACTGACGCCGGGGTCACGACGGTGAGCGAGGTGACGGGGTCGAGCGTCTCCCCGGTCGACATCGTCGATGCCGTGCGGGAGGCGTTCATCGTCGAGTACGCTGGAACGACACTGGCGGGAGCACGCGCATGACCGCCGCCCCCGAGGGGCGCAAGCTCCTCCGTCTCGAGATCCGGAATGCCGAGACGCCGATCGAACGCAAGCCGGAGTGGATCAAGACCAAGGCGAAGATGGGCCCGGAGTACACGGCACTGCATTCCCTCGTGAAGAGCGAGGACCTGCACACGGTCTGCCAGGAGGCCGGCTGTCCGAACATCTACGAGTGCTGGGAGGATCGCGAGGCGACGTTCCTCATCGGCGGCTCGCAGTGCACCCGTCGGTGCGACTTCTGCCAGATCGACACGGGCAAGCCCGACGCCTACGACACCGACGAGCCTCGCCGCGTCGCCGAAAGCGTGGCCCGCATGAACCTGCGCTATGCCACCGTGACAAGCGTCGCCCGCGACGACCTGCCCGACACCGGCGCCTGGCTCAATGCGGAGACCGTGCGGAAGATCCACGAACTCAACCCGAACACCGGAGTCGAGCTGCTGGCGAACGAGCACAACGCCGACCCTGCCTTCCTCGGCCAGATCTTCGACGCCCGCCCCGAGGTGTTCGCCCACAACGTGGAGACGGTGCCCCGCATCTTCAAGCGAATCCGGCCCGCGTTCCGCTATGAGCGCTCCCTGAACGTCCTCACCCAGGCACGTGACGCCGGACTGATCACGAAGTCGAACCTGATCCTCGGCATGGGCGAGGAGCCGGAGGAAGTCGTCCAGGCCCTCAACGATCTGCACGAGGCCGGGTGCGACATCATCACGATCACGCAGTACCTCCGACCCACGCCGCGCCACCTCCCGGTCGCGCGATGGGTGAAGCCGGCGGAATTCGTCGAGTTCAAGGAGGAGGCGGAGCGAATCGGCTTCCTCGGCGTGCTGGCAGGCCCCCTGGTGCGGTCGTCGTACCGCGCGGGACGCCTGTGGGCGCAGTCGATGGTGTCCAAGGGACGAGAGATCCCCGAGCACTTGTCGCACATCGCGGAGAGCGCCGACCTCGGGTTCGCGCAGGCCGTCTGATCGACCGCCGTCCCGGGTGCGCCCCGGGGCGGCGGCTCAGTCGGCGCTCATCACCGACTGCACGGTGCCGTCCGAGCCGAGGTTCACGAGCAGGACATCATCGGATGAGCTGTCGTCCAGGGCATATTCGAGGACGGCGAACGGCTCCGAGCCGCCGTGCTCGTCGGCGAGGATCGTCATGCTCATCAGTCGCAGCGAGCGGATGATGTCCACGGCCGCATCCCCCGACACATCGACGAGGACCTCGGGGAGATCATCGCCGTATGCCTCCTGCTGCTGGAGGATGTACTCGGTCACCTCGCTCGTGCGGTCATCGACCTCGGCGAGCATGCCGCGACGTGCGGTGTCGTCGACGTTCTCCAGTCCGGCGATCAGACCCGCGGCGATGTCCAGTGCGTCCGACGACACGTCGTCCTGGTCCGGAGCGGTCAGATCGACGGTGACGCTCTGGTCTCCGAGCTCGACGGTCTCCGACCAGAAGATCGAGCCGTCGGGGCCCGAGGACAGGAGTCCGAAGTAGTCGTGTTCGATCGCCATAACGCTATGAAACCAGCCTCGTGCTCACTGCGGTAGTCCCGTCATCAACCGACCAGCGATTGGACGAACACATGGGGGGTGAATCCGGTGAGATCATCGATTCCCTCGCCCTGGCCGAGCAGCTTGACCGGGATGCCCGTGCGCTCCTGGACAGCGAGCACGAACCCGCCCTTGGCCGACCCGTCGAGCTTCGTGAGGACGAGGCCCGTGACGCCCGCGTGCTCGAGGAAAGCCTCGGCCTGCATCACGCCGTTCTGGCCCGTCGTGGCATCGAGGACGAGCAGCACCTCGCTGATGGGAGCCTGCTTCTCGATGACGCGCCTGACCTTGGAGAGCTCGTCCATGAGCCCGCCCTTGGTGTGCAGACGCCCGGCGGTGTCGATGATCGCGATCTCGATGCCTTCGCGCTTGGCGTACTCGACGGTCTGGAAGGCCACGGATGCGGGATCCTGCCCTTCTTGCTGCGGGCGCACGATCGCCGCTCCCCCGCGCTGCGCCCAGGTGGCGAGCTGATCGACAGCTGCCGCACGGAATGTGTCCGCGGCGCCGACGACCACGCTGCGCTGGTACCCACGCAGGAACTTCGTGAACTTTCCGATGGTCGTCGTCTTGCCGACGCCGTTGACGCCGACGACCAGCACGACTGCCGGACGCTCCGTGAGCTTGAGCGTCGTGTCGAACTTCGCGAAGTGCTCCTCGAGAGTCTCGCGGAGCATGCGCTGGAGGTCGCGAGGATCGGTCGTGCGGTACTTGTCGACCTTGGCCCGAAGTTCGTCGACGACGCGCTCACTGATGTCGGGGCCGAAGTCCGCGGTGATGAGGGCGGTCTCGAGGTCCTCCCACGTCGTCTCATCGATGGTGGGCTTGACGAACATGCCGCGCAGTGCGCGACCGAGAGACCAGGACTTCTCCGCCATCCCTCCAGCCTACGGGTAGCGCGGGCCGAACAACGCCTCCCCGAGCGAGGCGGGTCAGACGGCAGCTGCGGCGCGATCCCCCACACGCTGTCCCACGACCGCGGACACGCCGTCCTGGCGCATCGAGACACCGTAGAGGGCGTCAGCGATCTCCATCGTGCGCTTCTGGTGCGTGATGATCAGGAGCTGCGAGCTCTCGCGCAGCTGCTCGAACACCGTGAGCAGGCGACCCAGGTTCGCATCATCGAGCGCGGCCTCGACCTCGTCGAGGATGTAGAACGGGCTCGGCCGCGCCTTGAAGATCGCCACGAGCAGGGCGACCGCGGCGAGTGAACGCTCCCCACCGGAGAGCAACGACAGCCGTTCGATCTTCTTCCCGACGGGGCGCACCGACACCTCGATGCCGGTGGTCAGCATGTTCTCGGGATCGGTCAGGGAGATGCTCCCCGTGCCGCCAGGGAACAGCAGCGGGAAGACCTGGCCGAAAGCCTCCTTCGTGTCTTCGAAGGCACTCGCGAAGATGGTCTGCATGCGCTCATCGAGGTCGGCGATGATCGTCAGCAGGTCCTGGCGCGTCTGCGTGAGGTCGGCCAGCTGCTCGGTGAGGAAGGCGTGGCGCTGCTCGAGCGCCGCGAACTCCTCGAGCGCCAGCGGATTGACGCGTCCGAGCTGGGCGAGCTTGCGCTCGGCGTCGGCCAGCCGGCGCTGCTGGATGCGACGATCGAACGGGATCGCCGTGTCGTCGAGCAGCTCACCCGCCGGGGGTTCGACTCCCGGATCACGAGGTACCAGCTGATCCGGGCCATATTCCGCAACGAGAATATCTTCGTCGAGGGAGAGTTCCGACGACACGCGCTCGAGCAGACTGTTGAGGTGCAGCTTCTTCTCGTGGATCTGCAGCTCGAGGCCGTGCACGCTTTCGGTCAGACCCGCGAGGCGCTCCCGCAGCGACGACTCCTGAGCGCGGAGCCCGACGAGCTCCTCGTTCTGGGCCGAACGCGCGGCCTCCGCCTCTGCCAGGGCTACACGGGCCTCGGTGACCGATCGGTCGAGGGAATCGAGGATTCGCGGCAGTTCCTCCGCGACGCCCGACGCCGCTTCGCGCTGGGCACGACGGATGACCGCTCGCCGCGCCGCTTCGGCCGCGGCGTCGCGCTCCTGCTCGCGCTGCCGTTCGAGGCTCGTGACCCGCGCCTGAGCCGCACGCACGCGTTCACGCAGCGTCTCGATCTCCAGCCTCGCCCGCACCTCGCCCTCGCGCGCCAGCTCCAGTGTTTCGAGCAGCCCGTCTCGCGCAGAGGCGTCGAGGACGGGACGCGGAGCCGCGATCGCCTCGTCCAGCGCTGCCTTGGCCGTCTCCGCCTTCGCCTCGGCATCGGATACCGCGGCCTGCGCCTGTGCGAGTCCGGTCTCCAGTCGCTCGCACTCGGCCACCGCTGATTCGTGGCGGACGGTGACCCGGTTCACCTGCTCGGCGTGGGTGGCGAGGGCCGCGTCGTGCTCGCGCAGTGCGCGGAGCGCGTCCTTGGCCTGTCGTCTGGTCGTCTCGACCGCTTCGTTCGCGTCCTCACGCGCCTCGCGCAGCGAGTCCACCACGATCTGGATCTCTGCCAGCCGCTCGGCCGCCGCATCCCGCTCGGCCGCGAGCTCCAGACGAGATCGCTCGCCCCCGGATCCGGTGCGCAGCGTCTGGGCGGTGATCACGTCTCCGCCGACCGTCACGATCGTCGTCGATGTATCCCCTGCATCGTCGAGCGCGGTGCGCGCGGCACGGGCGGAATCCAGATCGTCCGCGATCAGCACGTGCGACAGGATGCCCAGCACACCATCGGGGGCCGTCACGGTCTCGACCGCGGGTGTGACCCCCTCGATGGGAGCAGCCACCGACTCCGGACGCAGTGCGTCGGCGACGACGAAGTCGACGACTCCCCGGCGGTTCTCGGCCGCCTCCGCCGCCTGGGCGAACGCATCGGCGGCGGTGTCGATCAGTACGCCCTCGGTGAGCGGGCCGAGCACAGCGGCGATGGCCGCTTCGAAGCCGGCGCGGACTTGAACGGCGTCTCCGACGAGTCCGCGAACGCCCTTACCGCCGGCCTTGACGATCTCGGCGGCGCCGCCCGACAGCGCCAGAGCACTGCTCAGGGCTGCGGCCTTCGCGGTCAGTGAGTCGACCTCGCGCTCAGCCGCGTGCAGCCGTTCCCGCAGGGTCTCCCGCTCGGCCTCCGCGGCCGTCGCCGCCCGCTGCGCACTGTCGTAGGCCGCTGCGTGTTCGACGGCGGTGCCCTCGGGCGCTTCGGCATCGTCGATCGCCTCGAGCGCCTCGGCCTCCTCGCGCCTGCGCGCGTTCGCCGCCTCCAGTGCGTTCTCCTGGCGAAGCACCGCGCCGCGCACGGCGGCGAGAGCCGATGCCGCGGCGTCGGCCGTACCGCGCAGCGCCGAGAGACGCATGTCGTACTCCGACACGAGCGCACTTTGCTCGGCGATGTCCACATCGAGCGTGTCGAGCTCGGCCCGGGCATGGACGACGTCCCGGCTCGCTGACGCGGCGGCGTCCTGCGCGTCGCCGAGGCCGGCGGAGATCACGTCTATCTCCTCCTTCGCCTCGTCGATCGCGGCCTGGGTCACCGTGACGGCGGTGACGGCGGCGTCGTCGTCTTCGGAACCGAGCAGTGCCAGGCGCTGGTTCGCGAGCGTGTACAACCCGCGCATACGCTCCTGAACCTGCTCCAGACCGAAGGCCACGCTCCGAGCCTGATCGACGGCGACCGAGTTCTGATCCTGTTCGAGCCGCGCGATGCTCGCTCGCACCGTCTCTGCCTGGTCGGAGAGGACGAGCCGCTCCGTGTGGCGTTCGTGCTCTGTGCGGGTGTGGTCGGCGAGGGCGGTGCGCAACGCGACGACGTCGTCCGCGAAGATCCGCGCCTTCGCATCTCGCACGACGGCAGCGATCGTCTGCGCCTCCCGGGCGATCTCGGCCTGGCGACCGAGTGGCTTGAGCTGACGGCGGATCTCCCCCGCCAGGTCGCTGAGACGCGTGAGGTTCGCCTCCATCGCGTCGAGCTTGCGAAGGGTCTTCTCCTTGCGGCGGCGGTGCTTGAGAATTCCCGCCGCCTCTTCGATGAAGCCTCGTCGGTCTTCCGGAGAAGCCTGGAGCACCGTGTCGAGGCGCCCCTGGCCGACAATCACGTGCATCTCCCGACCCAGTCCGGAGTCGCTGAGCAGCTCCTGGACGTCGAGGAGTCGGCATCCTTCGCCGTTGATCGCGTACTCGCTCGACCCGTTGCGGAACAGCGTGCGACTGATCGTCACCTCGGCGAACTCGATCGGGAGGGCGCCGTCGGCGTTGTCGATCGTCAGCTGCACTTCGGCGCGCCCCAGAGGGCCCCGCGTCGAGGTACCCGCGAAGATGACGTCCTCCATCTTGCCGCCGCGGAGCGTCTTCGCGCCCTGCTCACCCATCACCCAGGCGAGGGCGTCGACGACGTTCGACTTGCCGGATCCGTTCGGACCGACGATGCAGGTCACGCCGGGTTCGAAGACGAAGCTCGTCGGCTGCGCGAACGACTTGAACCCTTTGAGCGTCAGGCTCTTCAGATGCATGCGGGCACCGCTCGTCCGGGGAGAATCACGCCGCTACGCTACCGGAATCCCGGGCCTCAGCCGTCATCCCGCGCGGGCGTTCATCGAACCGGTACCGCTCGGCGACACGCCGTGGGAGAGGAAAATGCTTGACGCTGCCCGACGGAGTTCGCTACCGTGTCCTCCGGATCGACGCACGAAAGGAGGTTACCGATGATGATGATTCAGCTCAACGCACAGGCCACTGGCCTCAAAGCGCCAGCGCACTTCGCGCCGCGCCCTGCGTTCTCGGTGACCGCCGGCGTCCGCTTCAGCGCGCTCTCGTAGCAGCGCACCCCGAGAATCTCGGCCCGTAGTGGGCCTTCTCCGGTCGGTGCACCCGCGCCCCACCCTCTGATCCGCGTCCGGATCACGGATCTCGCCGCCTTCGGCGTCCACGTCCCGTGGCCCGAATGCTGCCGACTCTCGCACCCACGCGTCACGCGCCCCACCGGCGCGCGACGCCTCCCGCTCTTGCACTCCCTCACCTCTTTCAAAGGACTCTCTCGTGAACACCACGTTGCGCCGCAACATCACCCACCCGCCCGATACCGAGGACCGCGAGGTCTTCCAGATCCCCCGCGACGACGAGCTCCGCCGGTTGGCGCTCTCAGATCGCATCTCCCTCCGGATCGGCCTCTGGCTGCTCCAGCGATCGCAGCGCCCGCGGCGGCAACGTCGCACCGTGCACATCGAGTCGGCGGAACTGCTGATCACCGAACAGCGTCGCCGCGCCGAGCATGAACTGGGCGTCCTCACGGCATTCGCCCTGCAGCGCGGGATCCGCTGATTCTCGGAACCAGCGGACGACGATCCCCCCTTCCCGTTGAACCCCCACAGTAAGGACTGACATGACCATCGTTGAACCGACGATCACTCCCCTGATCGTGCCGGCCTCGATCGACGACGACACGGCAGCGGAGTTCCGCGCATACGGCGAGCTCAACCGTCAGATCTGTGATGAGCAGGTCGGACTTCCCGGACTCGCTCTGGAGGCCGCACAGGTCCTGCCTGGTTGGCAGGACGACACCGATTCGCTGGACCGCGGCTTCGTCGCCCGCGTCGACGGCGAGATCGTCGGCATGGTGACCATCTCCTTCGCGCAGGAGGAGGAGGCGAACGCCGGCGAGATCGACATGCTGGTGCCCGAGGCGAACTGGGGCCGCGGAATCGAGAATGCGCTGCTGGCGCACGCCGAGGACGAGGCCCGGGCGCGCGGTCGCAGCGTCGTGCAGCTGTGGAGCCTGCACCGGCCGGAGGAAGCCGAGCGCATGCTCGAGCCGCGGACGGGGTGGGGCCGGATTCCGGCCACACCCCTGAGCGATCTCGCCGAATCCGCCGGGTACACGCTCGAGCAGGTCGAACGGAACAGCGAGTTCGACCTGCATTCCGACCCGACGCTTCTGCGCACGGCGTTGGCGGAGGCGAACGCTCACGCCGGTTCGGAGTACCGCACCCTTGAATGGATGCTTCCGACGCCTCCGGAACTGCGCGCGGGATACGCCGACATTCTCGCGCGGCTGTCGACGGACGCCCCGAGCGGCGAGATGGACTTCGTCGCTGAGGTGTGGGATGCGGATCGCGTGGCGCGGCGAGATGCACGGATCATGGAGTCCGGGCGCGTCGTCTCGGTCGTGGCCGTGCAGCACGTCCCCACCGGGGACATCGTCGCCTACAACGAGCTGCTGATCGGGACCGACCGCACCGGCGTCACCCATCAGTACGGCACCCTGGTGTCGAAAGACCACCGAGGCCATCGGCTCGGGACGGTCGTGAAGTGCGTCAACCTTCTCCGGTGGCAGGAGTTGATGCCGGAATCGCCCGTCGTCTCCACGTTCAATGCGGAGGAGAACCGCCCCATGCTCAGCATCAACGAGAAGATCGGCTTCCGTCCGGTCTCGTACGCCGGAGCGTGGCAGAAGAAGCTCTGATGGGCGTGCGGACCCGATCTCATTCTGGAGGATGAGGCCGGGTCCGCATCCTCATCCGCCGGAGCGACGACACTCGCCGGCGCGGTGACGAAAGTGGAGATATGAACATCCCCGTGATCGAAGCCCATGCCCTGACCAAGACCTTCGGGATGACGCGCGCTCTCGCCGGAGTCGATCTCGCGATCCACCGCGGCGAGTCCGTCGCGATCATGGGCGCCTCGGGTTCGGGCAAGACGACCCTCTTGCACGTACTGGCCGGAATCACCGCACCCGATGCGGGCAGCGTCCTCTTCCGCCCCGCAGAGGGCGCTCCGATCGAGATCACCGCGCTCAACGAGTCCGCGCGTTCCCGTCTGCGCCGTGAGCGGTTCGGATTCGTGTTCCAGCAGGGACTGCTCATCCCGGAGTTGACGGCAGTGGAGAACGTCGCCCTCGCTTCGATGATCAACGGCATCCGTAGGCAGGATGCCATCCAGCACGCGGCGTCCTGGCTGGCCGCGCTCGGACTCGCGGGCATGGAGGACCGCCGGATCGGCGAGCTCTCCGGCGGTCAGGCACAGCGCGTCGCGATCGCCCGCGCGCAGGCGACCGGCGCGGAGCTCGTCTTCGCCGATGAACCGACCGGCGCACTCGACTCGCGCACGTCGTCCGAGGTCATGGACGCCCTGCTGTGGTCGACCACGAGCCAGGGTCGGACCCTCGTCGTGGTCACCCACGACCCCGAGGTCGCCAGTCGCTGCACTCGCACGATCGCCGTCCGCGACGGACGCATCGTCTCCTCGGCGGTGGCCGCGTGAACCGCAACGTCCTCGTGCTGCTGCTGCGCCCCGCCCCCGGGCAGAACAGCGTTCTCGCCCTTCCCGTCGTCGCGTTCGGCGTGGTGACCACCCTGGTGTTGACGGTGATCGGCGGCGCCCAGTCGTTCTGGGGCTGGACCGATCCTGAGGCCCCCGTCTACCAGGCGCTAGCTGCGATCGCGCTCGTCCTCCTGGTCGTTCCGCTGATGTCGCTCGGCGGCGCAGCCGCCCGACTCTCTGCCCGGCGACGAGATGAGCGCCTCTCGACCCTGCGTCTGCTCGGGGTCTCCCCCGCAGGGGTCACGGTCGCCACCGTCGCCGAGTCCGTTCTGGTGGCCGCAGTCGGAGCCCTCGCCGGTGTCGTCGGCCACCTCGCGCTGAGTCCGCTCATCGGGCTGATCCCGTTCCGCGGTGAGGCACTCGGCTTCGGCGCGGTCGTGCTGCCCCCGGCTCAGATCGCGATGGTTCTCGCGAGTGTGCTCCTCCTCGCCTCGGCGAGTGCGGTCGTCGGCCTTCGTCGTGTGGTGATCTCCCCGCTCGGAGTCCGCACCCGTGCCACGACCAGCAACGTGCACTGGATCCGCGCACTGATCGCGGCCGGCGCCATCGCGATCGCCGTGGTGCTCATCAAGGTCTTCCCCTCCATCGGCGGGTTGGTCACGACCATCGTCGTCCTGGCCGGGCTCTTCGCCGCCGCGCTCGCCGTACTCAACGTCGTCGGTCCGTGGGTCCTCAAGGTGACGGCGACACGCCAGCTTCGCCGCGCCGAACAGCCGGAACGGCTGCTCGCCGCACGCCTTGTCCTCGACTCCCCGAAAGCCGCGTGGCGGCAGGTGGGCGGCATCGCGATGGCGAGCTTCATGGCTGTCTTCGCCGGCACGGGCGTGGCACTGATGAACGTGATGACGGGGCCGGAGGCGTCGGAGTCCGACTTCGCCCTCGCCGGCGACATCCGCACCGGGCTCATCATCACCCTGATCGGCTCGTTCCTCATGGTGGCGGCATCCGTCGGAGTCAACCAGGCGTCCGACGTGCTCGATCAGCGCGAGCTGCACCGCAGCCTCCACCATCTGGGCATGCCGCTGGACACCGTGGACCGCGCACGGAGGCGTGCGATCATGTCACCGCTACTGGTGACGGCGATCGGCTCGGCGCTGGTCGCGGCCGTCCTCGTGATCCCCCTGATCGGGATCGCCCTGATCACGGCACCGCTCTCGCTCCTCACGATCGCCGCCGTGGTCGCTGTGGGGATCGGCACCGTCTGGGCGAGCACCTGGGCGACCCGTCCGCTGCTCCGTGGAGCGTTCCAGCCGGCGTGACCGACCTCGACGCCGTCGACCCGCTCCGTCGGAAGCAGGTCAGCGGCGTCGTTGGCAGGACGGGCAGAAGTGCGAGCCCCGGTTCATGAAGCTCTCGCGCACGATAGCCGTTCCGCAGCGCGGGCAGGGTTTGCCCTGTTGGCCGTAGGCATTCAAAGAATGCGCGAAGTAACCCGCCTGCCCGTTGACGTTGACGTACTGCGCGTCGAAGCTCGTCCCGCCCTCGGCCAGTGCCTTCGCGAGCACGATCCGCACCTCCGCCAACAGGCGATGGACCGCCCGGGAGGATAGGTGATTCGCCGGTGTCTCCGGATGGATGCGGGCCGCCCAGAGGGACTCGTCCGCATAGATGTTCCCGATCCCACTCACGACACCCTGATCCAGGAGGACCCGCTTGATCGCGCTGCCGCGTCGGGCGAGAGCCGCGCGGAACGCCGCGTCGTCGAACTTCTCGTCCAGGGGATCACGCGCGATGTGCGCGACCTGCGTCGGGATCGGCGACTCCCCGTCGTCGATCAGAGCGTCGACGGCGAGAGAACCGAAGGTGCGTTGGTCGGCGAAAACGATGGCCAGTTCGCCGTGCGCGGGGTGCTCGATGCCGATGCGCACGCGTTCGTGCCGTTCCGCACCGGCGGTCGGGGCCCGAAGCAGCATCTGTCCACTCATGCCGAGATGTGCGATCAATGCCGACCGGGAATCGTCGAGCGGGAGCCAGAGGAACTTTCCGCGGCGGGAAGCCGCGGTGAAGCTCCTCCCCTCCAACCTGCCGACGAAATCGGCGGCACCGGCCGTGTGGCGGGTGAGCGCACGCTCATCGAAGACGCTGACCGAGGTGATCAGGGAACCGACGGCGGCCGGCTCGAGGCCGGCCCGGACGACCTCGACCTCGGGAAGCTCAGGCACGCTCGCTGAGCGTGCGCCAGGCGCTGAGGGCCGCCGCCATCTCAGCCGTCTTCTTGCTGCTGCCGCGGCCGGTCATGCTGACGTCGCCGACAGACACCGTGGCGGTGAAGCGGCGGTCGTGATCCGGGCCGCTCGCCTCCACCGAGTACTGCGGAGGCGTCGCGCCGACGCGAGCGGCGAGCTCTTGCAGGCTGGTCTTCGGGTCCATGGCCGCGCCGTAGCGTTCCGGATCTGCGAGCAGAGGCTTGGTCAACCGCAGCACGAGCGCTGTGGCGGCCTCGGGGCCGGCCGACAGATACGTGGCGCCGATCACGGCTTCCATCGTGTCGGCCAAGATCGAATCCTTATCCCGACCGCCGGTCTGCTCCTCGCCGCGTCCCAGCAGCAGATGACTGCCGAGATCGATGCCGCGAGCGACCTCCGCGAGAGCGACGGTGGAGACGACGCTCGCGCGCCGCTTCGCCAGTTCCCCCTCGTCGAGGTCGGGGTGCGTGGTGAAGAGCATCACCGTCACGGCCTGACCCAGCACCGAGTCGCCGAGGAACTCCAGGCGCTCGTTGTGCGGGATCCCGCCGTGCTCGTACGCGTAGGAGCGGTGGGTGAGGGCCAACTCCAGAAGCTCCGCGTCGATATCGACGCGGAGCTTATCTGGGAGAGGTCTCGTCCCCCCGGGGACCTCCGTCACGGTACGCGACTCAGACGTCGGCGACCTTGCGGCCCTTGTACTCGAGGAAGAGCTCGGTGCCCTGCGAGTCGGTGACGACCTTCGCCTGGTGGGGACGGCTGTAGACGACCTGGCCGTTCTCGATGGTCTTCACAAGGGCGACGGGAGCCGCCTTCCACTGCGCGCGGCGCGAGCGGGTGTTCGAACGGGAAACCTTGCGCTTCGGGGGGTTACCAGCCATGACTAGCTCTCTTCTTTCTCGGCGGCACGAGATTCTTCCGTGCCGTCTTGGTCTGTGATGTTCTGGAGCGCGCTCCACCGAGGATCGATGGGAGCCACCTGCTCCGTTCCGGTGCTCATGGCCAGTCGTTCACCCGTTTTCGGGTCGAGACCCGGGCAATCCGGCTGACACACCGGCTGAAAAGGAAGCGACAATACGGCCGCATCCCTGACGAGAGTTTCAAGATCCACGCGGTCGTCTTGAACCTCGAAGTCAGTTTCTTCCTCACCAGGATACGCGAAAAGCTCCTGGAACTCGACTTCGACGGGCCGGGCGATGTCGATCAGGCATCTGCCGCACACTCCGACGTACTCCGCATCGGCGGTTCCGGACACCAGGATGCCCTCGTGGACCGACTCAAGGCGCACATCGAGATCGATGTCCGAGCCCGCTTCGAAGGTGACGATTCCCTCCCCCCACGTCTCTTTGAGAGCCACGGTGAACTCGTGTTCCCGCATCTCTCCCGGACGTCGGACGATGTCACGGACGGGGAGTACGAAAGGGCCGTTCATTCGAGAGCGCACTGTTCCATGCTACTCGGCTGCACCTGCGGCCGGGCTGACCGTCGTCCTCGAGGAGGACTCAGATGCCGCGCCCACCGGTGTCGAGGAAGTCTGCAACCGCGGGAGGAACGAACGGTGTCACGTCGCCGCCGAGCGAGGCGACCTGACGCACCAGTGAGCTCGAGACCATCGCGTGAGACGGATCCGGCAGGAGGAACACGGTCTCGATGTCGGCGAGATGGCGGTTGACGATCGCCATCGGCGATTCGTAGGCGACGTCGATCTGCGAGCGGATGCCCTTCACGAGAACGCCAGCGTCGACATCGCGCGCGTAGTCGACGAGGAGTCCCATGCTCCACGAACCGATCACGATGTTGCCCGGCATGCCGTCTTCGGCGATCGACCGCTCGAGGAGAGAAAGCCGCTGCGCGATCGGGAGCATCGCCTCTTTGCCGGGGTTGTGCACCACCAGTACGTGCAGTTCGTCATACAGGGCTGCTGCCCGGCGGATCACATCGAGATGACCCAGGGTCGGCGGATCGAAGGAACCCGGGACGACGGCGATCCGGCTGCTCATGCCACCAGCCTAGGGCAGGAACGGAAGTCAGTTCTTCGCGAGCGCCGCACGATCTTCATCGGTCACCCGCCGCGCGATGGCGTCATGAAGACCCGGGTGCTGCTGGAGCGTCGGGTCGGCCGCGAGGATCGTCTCGGCCACCTCACGGGCGCGGGTGATGAGACCCGCATCCTTGACCACGCGCAGCAGCTTGAGCGACGAGCGGACGCCGGCCTGCGCCGCACCGAGCACGTCGCCCTCGCCCCGCAGCTCGAGATCGACCTCGGCGAGAGCGAAACCGTCGAGCGTCGCCGCGACGGCGTCGACACGGTCTCGAGCGAGCGAGCCCGACTCGGCCTCGGTGACCAGCAGGCAGAGCCCGGGGACACCGCCGCGACCCACGCGCCCCCGCAGCTGGTGCAGCTGGGAGACGCCGAATCGGTCGGCGTCGAGCACGATCATCGTGGACGCGTTCGGGACATCGACGCCGACCTCGATCACCGTGGTGGCCAGCAGCAGGTCGATGTCTCCCCGGGCGAAGGCCTGCATCACGGCATCCTTCTCATCGGACGGCATCCGGCCGTGGAGCACCGCGCGACGGATGCCGCCGAGAGTGGGATGGGTCGCGAGCGCCTCGTCGAGCTGCACCACACCCCAACGGGGACCGGATGCACCCTCCGGCACCAGAGCGGAGGGATCAGCCGGCTCCGCGGTCTTCTTCGTCGTGTCGATCGCCGCACACACGGCGAACACCTGCCGCCCCTGGGCGATCTCCTCGGCAGCGCGTTCCCAAACGCGGTTGAACCATCCGGGGTGCTCGGCCAGCGGGGCGACGAACGACTCGATGCCCGCGCGACCTGCCGGCATCGTGCGGATGACGGAGGTGTCGAGGTCGCCGAACACGGTCATCGCCACCGTCCGCGGGATGGGGGTCGCCGTGAGCACCAGCGCGTGGGGACTCGACCCCTTCGCGCGGAGGGCCTCCCGCTGCTCGACGCCGAACCGGTGCTGCTCGTCGACCACGACGAGGCCGAGGTCGGCGAAGGTCGTCTTCTCGCCGAGCAGCGCGTGCGTGCCGACGACGATGAGCGATTGACCCGACGCGACCCGGAGCGCAGCCTTGCGTCGCTCCGCGGCCGGAAGCTGGCCCGTGAGCAGTGTCGGCATCAGCTGTGGGGCGAGGTCGGGACCGAGCATCTTCGCGATCGAGCGCAGGTGCTGGCCGGCCAGCACCTCTGTCGGAGCGATCAGCGCCGCCTGTCCGCCGCTCTCGGCCACCTGCAGCATCGCTCGCAGCGCGACCAGCGTCTTGCCGGAACCGACCTCACCCTGAACCAGCCGGTTCATCGGCCATGAGCCGACGAGATCTGCGGCGATCTGCGCCCCGACGGTCTCCTGATCCGGCGTGAGCGTGTAGGGCATCGCGGCGTCGAACCGCTCGAGAAGGCCGCCCGGCCGAGCGGGCCTCGACGTCGCGGAGAGCGCGCGCACCGCATCGCGCTGCTGCAGGAGCGCGGTCTGCAGCGTGAGCGCCTCGTGCATGCGGAGGGTGCGAACCGCCGGATCGATGTCATTGCGCGTGCGTGGGCGATGGATCCGCTCGAGTGCCTCGTCGGCGGTGAGCAGCTCTTCCTGTTCCCTGATCTCGGCCGTGAGCGGGTCGGGCACCCTCTCGAGATCGTCCAGCACCCGACCGATGAGTCGAGCGATCTGCCATGTCTGGATCGCCGAGGTCGCGGGATAGATCGGAATCGGAACCGCCGCACGCGCATCAGCGCTCCGTCGGGCGGAATCCTCATCGTCGAACAGCTCGTACTCGGGGTGCGCGAACTGGGTGACGCCGTTGAACTCCCCCACCTTGCCGGAGAACACGCCGCGGCGCCCGACGGCGAGGTCTTTGGAACGCCACTCCGCCGCCCCGACGTTCTTCGCGAAGAACGTGAGGGACATCCGCCCGATGCCATCGCCGATGACCACGTCGACCATCGCCCCCGGCCGATTGCGCATGCGTCGGAAGCTCGACGACAGGACCTCGGCGACGATGGTCACCGTCTCGCCGAGGGGAAGGTCGCGGATCGGGGTGAGCTCACCCGGATCGGCGTAGCGCCGCGGGTAGTGCGAGAGCAGGTCGCCCACGTTCTGCATGCCGAAAGCGCGTCCGAGCGTCTTGGCAGACGCCGCACCGAGCGCATCCTCCAACGAGGAATCGAGCGTGAGCGACATGCTCCGAGTCTAGGGAACGCGACCGACACCGCCGGGCACTCGCGCTGTCGTATCGTGAAGTGGTGACGAGGATCATCGCAGGGGCTGCCAGGGGCGCCCGGCTGGAAGTGCCGGGGGCCGGCACACGACCGACCAGCGACCGCGTCCGGGAGTCGCTCTTCGGGGCGCTGGAGGCGCTGAGCGCCATCAGCGGCGCACGCGTCCTCGACCTGTATGCCGGCTCCGGCGCCCTGGGCCTCGAGGCGCTCAGCAGGGGTGCGGTCAGCGCGGACCTCGTCGAGCGCGGCCGCCCGGCTGCGGCCATCGTCCGCCGCAACGCCGCCGTCGTCGCCAAGGCCGGTGGCGTGTCGGCCGGTCGGGTGCATGAGGGCACGGTCCATGCGTTCCTGCAGCGCGCGACCGGCCCCTTCGATCTGGTCTTCACCGACCCGCCATACGACCTCGACGACGCGACCATGACGGCCGACCTCGTCGCCCTCGCCCCGCTGCTGTCCGCGGACGCGGTCGTCGTCGTGGAACGAGCACGCCGCTCGACGCCTCCGGACTTCGGCGCCGCGGGTCTGGAGCTGTTCCGGGAGAAGTCCTACGGCGACACCACGCTCTGGTGGGCGGAGCCCGCGGCGGACGAGAGCTCGTCATCGGATGGTCAGCCGGAGACAGAGTCCCAGTCCCGATAGGGATCCCATCCGCTGAGGTCGACGGGAAGTCCGTCGCACAGCAGATCGTCGTCGCCGCTCGGGATGACCCGTCCGATCACGCGGAACCCGGGCGGGAGCAGTCCCTCGGGGAACGTCGCGAGCAGTGCATGGTCTTCTCCCCCGGCGATCGCCCGCTCCGGATCTGTGCCCAGCGCCGCCCGGTCGAGAGCGATCGTGACTCCGGATGCCGCCGCCATCCGGCGCGCATCGAGAGCGAGCCCGTCGGAGATGTCCATCATCGCCGTGGCGCCGACCGTCGCCGCCACCGTGCCGAGACCGATCGGGGGCGAGGGGCGCAGCTGCGCGGCCACAGCAGCGGACTCCCCCGCGGCCAACTGCGCGACATCGACCGGCACCGGGACGTCGCCGTCGCGGAAACGTCCGAACAGCACGGCGAGCCCGTGTGCAGCGTGGCCCAGCTCGCCGGCGACGGCGACGACGTCACCGGGACGAGCACCGCTGCGGGTGACCGGAGCGCGACCCTCGAGATCCCCGAGTGCCGTCACCGCGATGGTCAGCACATCGGACACCGTGAGGTCTCCGCCGACCACGGCACAGCCCGGCGCCAAAGCGTCACACGCGTCACGGAAGCCGTCGGCGAGACGCTCGACGAACGAGAGACGCAGATCCCGCGGAACGGCAAGCGCGACCAGGAGTGCCGTCGGCCGGGCCCCCATCGCCGCGACATCCGCCAGGTTCACGGCCGCGGCCTTCCAGCCGAGGTCGTACCCGCTGGCCCACGCGAGGCGGAAGTCGGGTCCGTGCACGAGGGTGTCGGTCGTCGCCACCACGCTGCCCGACGGCGTCGCGATCACGGCCGCATCATCCCCCGGCCCGATCAGGGTGTGCGCGGCCGGCGCGGTGCGGGTCAGGATCGCCTGCAGGATGCGTCCTTCGGAGACATCGCCCAGGCGCGGATCATCGGCATCGGGTCGGGAGGGCATGCTGTCAAAGGTAGCCTGGAAGCATGCTCCGTTCCCGTCGCCTCGCTGCCCTCGCAGGCGCGGTGATCCTCTCCGCCGCCCTCGCCGGATGCTCCACGACCGTGCACCTCGAGCCGGCCGATGATGCGAACGATCCGGCCTGCGCCTCGGTCTCGGTGCTGCTGCCGGACAGCGTCGGCGGCTTCGACCGGGTCTGGACGGATGCTCAGGCCACCGGAGCGTGGGGAGAGCCCACCACGGTCGCGCTGCGCTGCGGCGTCGAGCCGCCCGCCCCCTCCGCACTCGTCTGCACGACACTCGGGGGTGTGGACTGGCTGGTCCTCGAGCAGGAGGAGGAGCGGCAGCGCCTGGTCACCTACGGGCGCGAGCCCGCCGTCGAGGTCAACATCCGTCGCGGCGAGCAGGTCGACTTCCAGTCCATCGTGGACTCCATCTCCACGAGCATCCAGTCCGGACTGGCGCCGGCGACGGCGAAGTGCACCGACCGCGTCGAGTTCCCCGCGAGCTGACCGCGGGCGGAGGCGCCGACGTCAGCGGCGCAGACCCGCCTCGATGAGCTCGGTGATCAGTTCGCCGTAGCTCAGGCCGGATGCCACCCAACACTTCGGGAACATCGAGATCGGCGTGAAGCCCGGCATCGTGTTGAGCTCGTTGACGACCAGCTCGCCCTCGGGGGTCAGGAACATGTCGACGCGGGCGAGTCCCCGGCCGTCGACAGCCTCGAACGCGCGCAGGCCCGCCTCCTGGATGGCCGCGGTCTCGTCTGGACTCACCTCGGCCGGGCAGACGACGTCGACGCCGTCACCGCCGAGGTACTTGCCCTCGAAGTCGTAGAACCCGCGCGAGGTGAGCACGACCTCCCCCGGAAGAGAGGCACGCACGCCTTCGGCGGTCTCCAGCACGGCGACCTCGATCTCGCGGCCGCTCACACCGGTCTCGATGAGCACCTTGTCGTCTTCGGCGAACGCCACAGCCAGTGCCGCATCGAGTTCCTCGGCGACGTCGACCTTGGACACGCCGACGCTCGAGCCTGCACGAGCCGGCTTCACGAACAGCGGCAGGCCGAGGGCGGCGGCACGCGCGCGGATGTCCACTGAATCGCGATCCCAGTCCGCGCGGCGCACGGTCACCCAGGGCGCCACCGAGATGCCCGCGGCCTGGAGGGCGATCTTCATGAAGTGCTTGTCCATGCACAGGGCGGAGTCGAGGACACCGCCACCGGCGTACGGCACCTCAAGTGTGTCGAAATACCCCTGGATGGTGCCGTCCTCGCCGTGCTGCCCGTGCAGGATCGGGAGCACGACATCGACGGCGCCGAAGCCCTCGACGGAGCCGTCGACCTGCACGACGCGCAGTGTGCGGTCGCCACCGGGCTCGGGCCACAACACGCGGGTGCCGTTGTCGACGACCTCGGGAAGGTGTGCGGCGTCCAGCGGGAACTTCGCGGGATCGTCGTCTTCCAGGACGAAGGCTCCCTCGCGGGTGATCCCCACCGGGATCACCGTGTAGCGGTCGCGATCAATCGCGCCCAGCACGCCCCCCGCCGTTGCGGAACTGATCGAATGCTCGCTGGAGCGCCCGCCGAAGAGCACCACCACCGTCTGCTTGTCCATGGTTGGTCCTCTCACCCTGCGGGGTGTCGTCGTCCGTCGTCAGGTGGGGTGCGATGTCTCGCGGATCCATCTTGCCGTCGAGCACCATCTTCACCTGCTCGACGATGGGCATGTCGACCTCGGCCTCGCGTGCGAGCTGCAGGATCGGCGCGACCGATGCCAGCCCCTCCGCCGTCTGCTGCATCTGCTTCACGACGTCCTGGAAGCTGTATCCCTGCCCGAGCAGGCGCCCGGCCGTGTTGTTGCGGCTCAGGGGCGACTGGCAGGTGGCGATCAGGTCACCGAGGCCGGCGAGCCCCTGCAGCGTCTCCGGATGCGCGCCGTTCGCCACGGCGAAGTCCGTCATCTCGACGAGACCTCTCGTGATGATCGACGCCTTGGTGTTCTCGCCGTAGCCCACGCCATCGACGATGCCGATGGCGACCGCGATCAGGTTCTTGAGCACTCCACCGAACTCGGTGCCGATCACGTCGGTGTTCACGAACGTGCGGAAATAGCTGTTGCGAGCGGCACGCGCGACGATCTCGGCCGTCTCCTGGCTGCGCGAGGAGATCACGGCGGCGGTCGGCTGCTCGCGGGCGATCTCCAGCGCGAGGTTCGGGCCGGACGCCACGGCGATGCGGTCGGGGTCGCAGCGGAGCTCCTGCTGGATCACCTGGCTCATGCGCAATCCGGTGCCGCGCTCGACACCCTTCATGAGACTGATGACCTTGGTGTCGCTGTCGGCGAGCAGCGGACGCAGCGCCTTCAGGTTCTCGCGCAGTGACTGGCTGGGCACCGACAGGTAAACCTGTTCGACGCCGTCGAGCGATGTCGCGAGCTCATGAGTGGCGGCCATCGTGCGGGGAAGATTGATGCCGGGCAGGTAGCGGGAGTTGCGCTTGGCCTCGTTGATCTCCTGCGCGAGCTCGGCGCGGCGGGCCCACATCGTCACCTGGGCGCCGCCGTCGGCGAGGATCTTGCCGAAAGTCGTCCCCCAGCTGCCGGCTCCGATGACGGTGACGCGCGGCCCGACAGGCGCTGTTCTCTTAGGAGTCAAGGCGTCCGGTCTCCTTCTGCCCATGGCTTGCCGGGTTCCAGCGCTCGGCCGGCGCCTTCTCGTCACGCAGCTCTTCCAGGAGCGCCGTGATCGCGTTCATCAGCCGGTTCGTCGCCTCGGTGAGCGCCGCCGGTTCGCCCGCGCGTCCGCGCAGGTCCGACACGTCGACAGGATCGCCGACGAGCACTCGCACGGGCTTGCGCAGCGGCCAGAGGCTCAGGCCCTTCTGGTAGCGCCCCATGATCTCCTGGGTACCCCACTGCGCCATCGGGATCAGGGGGATGCCGTCGGCGAGGGCCAGACGCACCGCACCGGACTTGCCGCGCATCGGCCACAGGTCGGGGTCACGTGTGAGGGTTCCCTCGGGATAGACGATGACTCCGCGACCGTGCTCCACCAGCTCCTCGGACTGCTTCATCGTCTGCCGCGCAGATGCCGCGGAAGAGGTGCGTGCCACCGGGATCATGCCCGTACGACGCAGGAACCACCCGAGGACGGGGACCTTGAAAAGGCTCTCCTTCGCCATGAACCGCGGCGCACGACCGATCCGCCACACGGCGACCGCCACGATGAGCGGATCGAACTCCGAATAGTGGTTCGGCGCGAGGATGAACGACCCCTCCTGCGGGAGCTTCTCGCCGCCGGAGACGCGGATCTTCGCGATCAGCGCGACCGGCGGGATCACCAGTGCGGCGAGCGGCCAGAAGACGCTCGGTCGCGTCGTCTCCGCCGACCGCCGTGCCATCCGGCTCACCGGATGACGTCGAAGTCGGCGCCGAGCGCGTCGAGCTTGGCGAGGAACTTCTCGTAGCCGCGGCTGAGGATGTCTACTCCCGACACCTGCGACTCGCCGGTGGCCGTGAGGGCCGCGATCACGTGGCTGTAACCGCCACGAAGGTCGGGAACCACGATCTCGGCTCCGTGCAGCGGCGTCGGACCGGTGATGACAGCGGCCTGCTCGAGCTCACGGCGCGGAACGCGACGCGGTCCCGCCTGCAGACCGTGCGGGTGCACGACGATGTCGGCGCCCATCTTGACCAGCGCGTCGGTGAAACCCATCCGGTTCTCGTACACCGTCTCGTGCACCACCGAACGCCCGTGGGCCTGCGTCAGCGCCACCACGAGCGGCTGCTGCCAGTCGGTCATGAAGCCGGGGTGCACGTCGGTCTCGACGACGACGGGCTTGATCTCGCCGTCGCGGCGGAAGAGGATGCCGTCCTCCTGGATGTCGAACCAGCCGCCCGCCTTGCGGAAGACGTTGAGGAACGTCAGCATCTCCTGCTGCTTGGCTCCGCCGACGAAGATCTCGCCGTCGGTCGCCAGAGCTGCAGATGCCCAGGACGCCGCCTCGTTGCGGTCGAAGATCGACCGGTGGTCGTACCCGCGGAGCTTCTCGACGCCCTCGATGACGATGACGCGATTCGGCTCGTAGGAGATGATCGCGCCCATCTTCTGGAGGACCGCGATCAGGTCCATGATCTCGGGCTCGATGGCGGCGTTGCGCAGCTCCGTGACGCCCTCGGCTCGGACGGCGGTGAGCAGCACCTGCTCGGTCGCACCGACGCTCGGGTACGGGAGGTGGATGTTCGCCCCGTGCAGGCGGTTTCCGCCCCTGGAGAGGCGGATGCCGCTGGGGAGCTTCTCGACGATGGCACCGAACTTGCGGAGCGCATCCAGGTGGAAGTCGATCGGGCGGTCGCCGATGCGGCATCCGCCGAGGTCGGGGATGAACGCCTGACCGAGGCGGTGCAGGAGCGGGCCGCAGAACAGGATCGGAATGCGCGATGCACCCGCGTGCGCGTCGATCTCCTCGAAGTGGGCGGATTCGACGTCGCTCGGGTCGAAGATGAGGGAGCCGGGCTCATCGCCCTCAGTCACTCGCACACCGTGCACCTCGAGCAGGGAGCGCACGACGGCGACGTCGCTGATCGCCGGCACGTCGCGCAGGGTGCTCACGGTCTCGCCGAGGAGCGAGGCGACCATGGCCTTGGTCGCCAGGTTCTTCGCCCCCTTGACGTCGACGCGACCGCGAAGCGGGCGTCCGCCTCGAATGGCGAGGACGTCTCCGGTGAGTGCAGGGACTCCGTCCGGGAGAGCGTCGCGCACAGGTGTCGTCATTCGGAGCCTCACTTCATCTACGGATTTCGGGGGCGGGTTGCCCCTGGGCTCCCCCGCCCCCGCCGTCTACTGAACGGGAAGGGTTCGGGGCCGCCACGACTCGCGACGGGCCTCGAACTGCGCGATCTTGTCTTCGTTGCGCAGCGTGAGCCCGATGTCATCGAGCCCTTCGAGGAGCCGCCATCTAGTGTAATCGTCGATCCCGATGTCGGCCTGGACGTCACCGATCGACGCGCTGCGCGCCTCGAGGTCGACGGTCATCCGAACCCCGGGATTCCGGTCGATCTCGGCCCAGAAACGCTCGAGATCCTCTTCTGAGATCGTCGCCGCGAGCAGCCCCTGCTTGCCGGAGTTCCCGCGGAAGATGTCGGCGAACCGAGGGCTGAGCACGACCTTGAAGCCGAAGTCCCGCAGCGCCCAGACCGCGTGCTCTCGGCTGGACCCCGTGCCGAAATCGGGTCCGGCGAGCAGCACGGATGCACCCTGGAACGGCGCCTGGTTGAGCACGAAATCGGGGTCCTGCCGCCAGCCGTGGAACAGCGCGTCTTCGAAGCCCGTCTTCGTGACGCGCTTCAGGAACACAGCCGGGATGATCTGGTCGGTGTCGACGTTCGAGCGCTTCAGAGGTGCCGCGATGCCCGTGTGCGTGATGAACTTCTCCATCAGTTTCCCTCCTGGGTTGCTGAGCCTGTCGAAGCATCCGTCAGGTCGCTCGGGCTCGAAAGCGTGCCGCGGATCGCGGTCGCGGCGGCGACGAGCGGCGATACGAGGTGTGTGCGCCCTCCCTTGCCCTGTCGTCCTTCGAAGTTGCGGTTCGACGTGGAAGCACAGCGCTCCCCCGGTGCGAGCTGGTCGGGATTCATGCCCAGACACATCGAACAGCCGGCGAAGCGCCATTCCGCTCCGAAGTCGGTGATGACCTTGTCGAGGCCCTCGGCCTCGGCCTCGAGGCGCACGCGCGCGGACCCGGGGACGACCATGACGCGCACGCCGTCGGCCTTCTTCTTGCCCTGGATGATCGAGGCGAAGGCGCGCAGGTCCTCGATGCGACTGTTGGTGCACGAGCCCATGAAGACCGCGTCCACCGGGACCTCCTTGAGAGGCGTTCCCGGCGTGAGGTCCATGTACTCCAGCGCCCGCTCGGCCGCAGCCCGCTCGTTCGGGTCTGCGATCTCGGCGGGATTCGGCACCGACGACGACAGCGAGCTTCCCTGACCCGGATTCGTCCCCCAGGTCACGAACGGCTCGAGCTCGTCGGCGTCGATGAAGACCTCCGCATCGAACGTCGCGCCCTCGTCGGTCGGCAGGGTGCGCCAGTAGGCGACGGCGTCGTCCCAGTCCGCGCCATTCGGGGCGTGCGGACGACCTTCGAGGTAGGCGAAGGTGGTCTCGTCGGGCGCGACCATCCCGGCCCGCGCTCCCGCCTCGATCGACATGTTGCAGATCGTCATGCGGCCCTCCATGGAGAGGGCGCGGATGGCGCTGCCGCGATACTCGAGCACGTAGCCCTGACCGCCGCCGGTGCCGATCTTCGCGATCACGGCGAGGATGATGTCCTTCGCGGTGACGCCTTCGCGCAGTGTGCCTTCGACGTTGATCGCCATCGTCTTGAACGGCTTCAGCGGCAGCGTCTGCGTGGCCATGACGTGCTCGACCTCGCTGGTCCCGATGCCGAAGGCCATGGCTCCGAACGCGCCGTGCGTCGAGGTGTGCGAGTCGCCGCAGACCACCGTGATGCCGGGCATCGTCAGTCCGAGCTGGGGTCCCACGACGTGCACGATGCCCTGCTCCGCGTCACCGAGAGAGTGCAGACGCACCCCGAACTCGGCGGCGTTGCGGCGCAGTGTCTCGATCTGCGTGCGGCTGGTCAGATCGGCGATCGGCTTGTGGATCTCCAGCGTCGGGGTGTTGTGGTCCTCGGTCGCGATGGTCAGGTCCAGGCGACGCAGCGGCCGCCCCTCGCTGCGGAGGCCGTCGAACGCCTGCGGGCTGGTGACCTCGTGCACGAGGTGCAGATCGATGTAGATGAGGTCGGGCTCGCCGTTCTCGCCCTTGACGACCAGGTGGTCGTCCCAGACCTTCTCGGCGAGGGTCCGGCGGCGTGCGGAATCGGCACCGTTTGCGGGGGTGGTCATTGCGTGTCTCCTGTGGCTGGCGGTTCGGCCCACGATGGACTCCGCGACGAGGAGGGGCTCAGATCGAGGTCTCGTCGCGGCCGCTAAGAAGAAGGAGCACGGTCCGCATGACGTCAGATTACCACCGCTCGGACGCGCTCCGACCCGTCATGACACTCTGTTGACACCCGAACGACTGAGAGGCACCGCATGACCGTCGACACCGCCCGCTTCGCCACCCGTGCGGTCCACGCGGCGAGAAGCCGTGAGACGGCGTCCTCTCGCGCGACCCCGATCTACCTCACGGCAGGCTTCGAGTTCGATGACTTCGATCACGCAGCGGACCACTTCAGCACCGGCACCGGCTTCGGATACACCCGCACGGGCAACCCGACGGTTCGGGCCGTGGAGCGCCAGCTCGCGGCTCTGGAGTCGGGCGCGGACGCGGTGCTGGTCGCGAGCGGACAGGCGGCGGTAGCGACCGCCCTGCTCACCGTCGTGGGCGCCGGCGATCACATCGTCTCCTCCACGCACATCTATGAGGGCACCAGGGGCCTCTTCCTCGACAACCTGGCGCGTCTCGACATCGACGTGACGTTCGTCGAAGACATCTCGGACCCGGATGCCTGGCGTGCGGCGATCCGTCCGAATACGCGCGCGCTGTTCGCCGAGTCACTCGCGAACGCGCGCAACGATGTGCTCGACGTGCGTGCCATCAGCGACATCGCCGATGATCTCGCGATCCCGCTGGTCGTGGACAACACCCTGGCGACCCCGGCCCTGCTGCGACCGATCGAGCACGGCGCGGCGATCGTCGTCCACTCCGCGTCGAAGTTCCTGGCCGGCCACGGATCCGTCCTCGGCGGCGTGATCATCGACGACGGTCGCTTCGACGCCGAGCTCGCGGGACACAACGCGCCGCACCTCGTCCTTCCCGGACGCGGCGACGCGCCCAGCGTCTTCGCTCGTCACGGCGGTCGCGCTCGCATCGCCTATGCCCGGGAGTCGGTGGCACCGCGTTTCGGAGCGTCGCCGTCTCCGCTGAACGCCTTCCTGATCGGCCAGGGTGTGGAGACGCTCGGCCTCCGCGTCGAGCGGCAGTCCCGCAACGCCCTCCAGATCGCCCAGTGGTTGGAACAGCACGACGCTGTCGAGAGCGTCGACTACGTCGGGCTTCCCTCTCATCCCGACCATGAGCTCGGGAAGCGGTACCTCGACGGTGGATCGGGGTCGATCTTCACGTTCACCCTGCGCGGCGGGCTCCCCGCGGCACGCCGATTCGTCGAGAACGTGCAGGTCTTCACGCACATGACCCATATCGGCGACGTCCGCTCCCTGGTGCTGCATCCAGGGACGACGAGTCATGCGCAGCGCACCGATGAGGAGCGCGAGGTTCTCGGCGTACGACCGGGAACCCTGCGTCTGTCGATCGGCATCGAGGATGTCGACGATCTCATCGCCGACCTGTCGCACGTGCTCCAGGGCGTGCGGGAGACGGTGGCATGAGCCGCCCCCAGCACTTCGGCTGGTTCCTCGCGCGCGGTTTCGGTCCGCAGGGCTGGGGCTATCCCTCGCTCGACTGGGACTACGACTGGACGCGTCCGGAGGTGTACCAGGACGCTGCTCGCACCCTCGAGCAGGCGGGTTTCGACCTGGTCATCATCGAGGACGCGCCGTCGTTGGGGTCGCCGTCCACGATCGACCTGGCGGGTCCGCCATGCTTTCGGCGGCCCCAAGCACGATCCGCTCCTCCTCGCCCCGTACCTGTTCCAGGCGACGAGGCACCTGGGCGTGGTGCCGACCGTCAATCCCGCCGCGTACCTGCCATACACCGCGGCGCGCCAGTTCGCGACGCTGCAGCACCTGAGCGGGCATCGGCTCGGTCTCAACGTGGTCACGGACACCGGAAGCGCGCGACACTTCTCCGACGCGCCGCAGCTCGGTCACGACGAGGCGTACGACCGGGCGGAGGAATGGCTCGCCGGTATCCGCGCCCTGTGGCGCAGCTGGGACGACGGTGCACTCGTGGCCGACCGAGCGACCGGCGTCTACGCCGACGGCGCGAAGCTGCAGCCGGTCCACCACCGAGGCGAGCACTTCGCCTTCGACGGCCCGCTCAACGCCCTCCCGTTCACGGACGGGGATCCCGCGATCGTCTCCCCCGGCGGCTCCGGGCGTGGACTCGGCTTCGCGGGCGCGAACTCCGATGTCCAGCTCGCTCTGGCCCCGTTGAACGAGAAGTCCGTCCGCGACTACCGCGCCAGAGTGCACGAGGCGGCGATCGCGAAGGGGCGGCGGCCCGAGGACATCAAGATCCTCTTCGCCATCCAGCCCGTGATCACCTCATCGCGCGAGGAGGCGGATCGCATCGTCGCCGCCTCCGCCCACCCCGACGACGCAGCACTGGTGCAGATCGCCCGCAAGCAGTCCAGCGACCTCGAGACCGACCTGACGTCCCTCGACCTCGACACCGCGCTCGACCTCTCGATCTTCGGCGCCCACGTCTCCCGCGGAAGCATCCAGCGTCTGATCGGAGACCGCGGCGAGGAGGCCCCGCTGCGCGCTCATCTGACGGCGCTGGCACGCACGGGCCGGATCACGGACCGCTCCGGGTTCGTGGGAACGGCCGAGGAGTTCGCCGACCTGATCGAGGAACTCGGCGAGTGGGGCAATGACGGCGTGCTGCTCTGGGGTGACTTCCACCCGGTCACCCTGCACCGCACGCTCGACGAGCTCGTGCCCGTCCTGCGGCGCCGTGGCATCCTCCGTCGCGAGTACGCGGACGGCGGCCTGCAGACGAACCTGCGCGCGTTCTGAAGCGCGCAGGTCCGCCGCAAGGACTACTCGCTGAGCGCGGCCTTCTTCTCCGCGCGCTTGTCGCGCGAGGAGGCGATGAGGCTCGCGACCGTCGCGATGGTCATCGAGGCCAGGATCACGCCGAGCGAGACCATGTTGCTGATGTCGGGAACCCACTCGACGTGCTCTCCGCCGTTGATGAACGGAAGCTCGTTCACGTGCAGCGCGTGCAGGATCAGCTTGATGCCGATGAAGCCGAGGATCACCGCGATGCCGTAGTGCAGGTAGCGGAGACGATCGAGCAGGTCGCCGAGCAGGAAGTAGAGCTGGCGCAGACCCATGAGCGCGAAGATGTTGGCCGCGAAGACGAGGAAGCCGTTCGTGGTGATCTCGAAGATCGCGGGGATCGAGTCGATCGCGAAGATCAGGTCGGTGACACCGATCGTGATGAAGACGATCACCATCGGCGTCCACATGCGCTTGCCGTTGACCGTGGTGCGGATCTTCGATCCGTCGTACTCCTCGCTGATGTCGACGCGGCGCCGCAGCAACCGCACGATGAAGTTCTCACGCTTGACCTCGCCCTCGTGGTCGCCGTCGGGCATGGCCTGACGGATCGCCGTCCAGATGAGGAACGCACCGAAGATGTAGAAGATCGGCGAGAAGTTCTCGACGATCGCCACACCGGCGAGGATGAAGAGGCCACGCAGCACCAGCGCGATGATGATGCCGACCATGAGGACCTGCTGCTGCAGGCGCCGTGGCACCGCGAACTGAGCCATGATCAGGACGAAGACGAAGAGGTTGTCGATCGACAGGCTGTATTCGAGGGCCCAGCCGGTGATGAAGTCGCCGGCGTTCTGCCAGCCGCCGACGTTGCCCAGGAGCACCGCGAACAGCAGTGCGAGGCCCACATAGAAGACCACCCACAGGGTGGACTCCTTCGTCGAGGGGATGTGCGGCCGCAGCCGGATGAGGAGCAGGTCGCCGATCAGGATGATCGTGAGGACGACCATCGAGGTGATCTCGAACCAGACAGGGATTTCCAAGGGCGCACTGGGCCTTTCGCGGAGGGGTCGGGAATACGTCGAAAGTCTCTCCCCCGCACAGATGTGCGTCGCGCGCCCGGAGCAGCGATGACGGTGCTCGTGATGACGTTACGCGCGGATCCGGGATACTCCCTCTCGCCGGGCAATGCTACCGGAGCCGCGGCATCTCGGGGAACAGCGAACACGCGAACGCGACGACCGAATCTGAGACGATGAGGCAGCGATCGACACTTCCCTGGTGAGAGACACCGAACGGAATCAGGATGCCCGTGCAGACGAGTGATCAGAAATGGGCGGCGCAGGCCGCGGCCGGCGACGAGAACGCCTTCCGCGAGCTGTACCGCGCACACGTGCGGCCGGTCTACTGGATCGCCCAGGGCATCCTCGCGTCGCCCGCCGATGCGGAGGACGTCACGCAGGAGACGTTCGTCGTCGCATGGCGCAAACTCCCCGCCCTCGAGCTCCAGGGCGAGTCGATCCTGCCCTGGCTGGCCACGATCTGCCGCTTCCAGGCCGCGAATCGGCTGCGCCAGCGACGCCGTGACCAGGCGCACACCGCCGATGCCGTCGATGAGACCCTGCTCCCCGACATCGTCAGCGTGGAAGAACAGGTCATCACGGCCGAGCTCGCCGCGCGGATCGCCGCTGAGGTGGGCAACCTGAACGATCTCGACCGTGAGATCTTCCGCCTGTGCGCATCCGAGGGATACGCCTACCAGGCCGCGGCCGAAGAACTGGGCATCACGCACGCGGTCGTCCGCAATCGTCTCTCCCGAGTGCGCACCCGGTTGCGCGGCGCCGTGAAGGAAGTGAGAGACGCATGAACGACCAGATTCCCCGCAGCGATCTGCCCGTGCTGTCGGACGAGACCATCGCCCGCATGGAGACCGCCGTGTTCACCGAGATCGCCGCAGAACGCTCCCCTGCGCATCCGAGGGCCGAGCGCGCCAGGAAGCGCCGCCGGCGCTGGCTCACCGGCGCCGGCATCGCCGCCGCCTTCGTCGTCGGCGTCCTCGTCACTCCCCCGATACTGGGCGCCGTCGGCGGCAGTGCATCGTCGACGGCCGATGGGGGAAGCCTCCCCGGCGGCGTCTCGATGGACTCCTCGTCGTCATCCCCGGATCAGATGTCCGAGTCGGCACCCGAATCGCTTCCCGGGAATGTCTCCGACTCCGCCGTCGCCGGCAACGACAGTGCCGAGGCCGACCGCGAGATCATCGCGACCGCGCAGGCGACCGTCCAGGTGAAGAGCATCGCGGACGCTGCGTCGGCGATCGCCGCGCTCGCGGAGGAGCACGACGGCTACGTCGAGAGCACCGAGGTTGGGAAATCGGTCGCCCTCGACACCACGTCGGAACCTGCGCCCGCCGACTCGGCGTACGGCTGGATCAGCATCCGCGTACCCTCCGCGGATCTGCCGGAGGTGATCGCCGCGCTCGGCGAAACCGGTGAGGTCCTCTCGTCGTCCACGTCGAAGCAGGACGTGACGTCGGTTTCCATCGATCTCCAGGCGCGCGTCGACTCCACGCGGGCCTCCGTCGATCGTCTCACCGAGCTGATGTCGCAGTCGGGCAGCGTCTCCGAGCTGATCGAGGCGGAGGTCGCACTGACCGACCGGCAGGCGCAGCTCGAGTCGTATGAGCAGCAGCTCGAGGCTCTGCAGGATCAGGTCGCCATGTCATCGCTTCAGGTGCAACTCACCCGGGAGACGACGGCCACCACCGCCGACCCCGCGGGATTCGCCGACGGTCTGCTCGCCGGATGGAATGGCCTCGTCGTCTCGCTCAACGCCCTCGTGATCGCGGTGGGCTTCGTCCTCCCGTGGCTCGCGGTCGTGGGCGTCGTGGTGCTGATCGTGTGGCTGATCCGTCGAGCGCGCCGGAACCGTCGTTCCGCTCCCCCGACGAATGCGGAGCAGGCGGGCGCCGAGGACGCTTGACGTCGTCGGGCGAAAACCCCGCGGAGGCCGCTTCCGATAACAGGAAGCGGCCTCTTCGCATGTGCGGAAAACAAGAAAGCCCCCGGCGAACCGGAGGCTTTCTCATGTTGTGTGACCCCAGCGGGATTCGAACCCGCGTTACCGCCGTGAGAGGGCAGCGTACTAGGCCGCTATACGATGGGGCCGTCTGGCGGACGTTTCCGTCGCGCGACAACCGTTCAAGTATGCCATGGCATTTCTCGGTCCGCCAAATCGACGCCACCCCGACCTGACTCCCGGGCGTGGCGCGCAGAATCCGTTTGCCGTGCGCCGGATGAAGGAGTTGACTCGTCTCATGCGCGTCACCAAGTTCGAACATGCCGCCCTCCGCCTCGATGTCGGCGGGAAGACCCTCCTGATCGACCCGGGCTCCTTCACCGCACCGCTGGTGGATCTCGACAGCCTGGTCGGGATCGTGATCACTCACGAGCACCCCGACCACTGGACGTCCGATCACTTCGACCGCCTCCTGCGCGCCGCGCCGGGCACGCCCATCTTCGCGCCGTCGGGGGTGGCTCGCGCGGCCGAGGGATACGACATCACCGTGGTCTCCCCCGGGGACTCGGTCGAGGTCGGCGACTTCTCACTCCGGTTCTTCGGCGGCACGCACGAGGTCATCCACTCGTCGCTGCCCGTCGTCGAGAACGTCGGCGTGCTGGTGAACGACGAGCTCTACTACCCCGGCGATTCCTATGCGGTACCGGAAGGGATCGCGGTCGGCACGCTCGCCGCGCCGCTCGGAGCGCCCTGGCTGAAGATCGGCGAGGCGATGGACTACGTGCTCGCCGTTGCGCCGCGTCGCGCCTTCGGCACCCACGACATGACGCTCTCGGTCATCGGGAAGAACATGCACCGTCAGCGGCTGCAGTGGGCCACCGAGCAGGGCGGCGGCGAGTTCTTCGTGCTGGAGCCCGGCGAATCGCTCGATCTGTGAGCGGCACGACGCGACGGCTCCTCCCCCCACCGACCGAGCGACTCGTCTTCCGGGAGATGACGGAGGACGACCTGGACCGGATGGCCGACCTCCTCGGCGATCCGGAAGTGATGGCGTTCTATCCGGCGCCGAAGAGCCGCACCGAGACAGCCGAGTGGCTCGCGGGCATGCAGAAGCGGTACCGGGAGCACGGCCACGGATTGTGGATCATCGAGACGCATGCGGGCGCGTTCGTGGGCGACTGCGGGTTGACCTGGCAGTCCGTCAACGGCGATCCGGTGCTGGAGGTCGGCTATCACGTGAGCCGGTCCATGCAGCGCCAGGGGTATGCGACCGAGGCGGCTCGCGCCTGCGTCGAACTCGTCGCCCGTGAGTTCGCGCCGACACTGCTGACCGCGATCATCCACCCCGCCAACGACGCCTCGCGGGGCGTCGCGGAGAACATCGGCATGACGCACATCGACGACGACCACGCCCACCCGTGGATCGTGCGCACCGTGATGGGGATGCAGGTCTCTCCCGCCTAATCGCGTGCGGTGGCACCCTGCGCGGCGCGTACCCTGAGGTCGCGCTCCAGGTGATCGCGCTGCTCAACGATGAGCCGCCGCAGAGCCGCAGGCGCCTCCGTATTCTCGGCGAGCCAGGTGTCGACGGCCTGCAACGACTCGGTCGCCGGGAACAGACCGAGCACCAGTCGCCGAGCGATCTCGATGCTGCGATCCCCCCAGACTCCCGCGATACGGGCGAAGTACTCGGCGTCGAACGCCTCGGTCAGATCGCGGCGGCCACCGGCCCGGAATCCTTCGATCTCGGCGTCGAGGTGATCGTTGCTGAGCGAGAGGTCGTTCCACGCGGAGTCCCAGGCCTCGCGCCGGACGGCGGCATCGGGCCGCGACGACCGTGCGCGCCGCGCTGCCGTCCGTCCGCTGCCCGTGTCGTCGCGCTCCTGCTCGGCGCTGATGTCCGCGAGGTCGGCGTGTCCCGTCGTGACGAGCGCCGTCAGCAACTGCCAGCGCAGGTCGGGGTCGACCACGAGTCCTGTGGGCACGTCTCCGTCGAGGAGGGCGCGCACCTGCTCGTGGTGCGCGTCGTCGTATGCGGATGCGGTCGCGAGTGCCCGCGCCCACGACAGCTGCGCGTCGCTGCCGGCGTCCGCGGCCTGCAGCGCATCCCACACGGCGTCCGTCCAGCTGCGCTGTTCTGCAGCACGGTCGTCGTCCGCGACGAAGTGCCGGATGGCGTACGCGGCGTTCGCGAGGACACCCGTCAAGAGCCCGATGTTGGACTCGGCGGGGCCGTGCGTGCGCACGATCGCCACGTACCGCGCTGCATCGAGCTCTCCGTCTCTCGTGGCGTTCCACAGCGACGACCACACCAGCGCCCGCGCGAGGGGCTCCTCGATCTCCGAGAGCGACGCCTCGACCGTACGCAGAGACCGCTCGTCGAGCCGCGCCTTGGCGTAGGTGAGGTCGTCGTCGTTGAGGAGCACCAGATCGGCTTCGGGCAGGTCCAGCGGGGTCCGCTCGCCGATCACGTCGAGTTCCCGCTGCTCGCGCCGGACGACGCGTCCGTCCTGGTGCTCGTACAGGCCGATGCGCAGTCGGTGCGGGCGCGGATCGGTCTGCACGAGGACGCTGCGGCCCTCGTCATCCGTCTCGGTCCACAGCGTCGACACACCGGAGGTCTGCAGCCATGCCGCCGACCAGTCGCTCATGTCGCGGCCGGAGACGGCACTGAGCTGCACCAGGAAGTCGTCGAGCGTGGTGTTCCCGAACGCATTCGCCGCGAAGTAGCGCCGAGCGCCCTCGAAGAACGCGTCATCGCCGACGAAGGCGACCAGCTGCTTGAGGACCGCAGCGCCCTTGGCATACGTGATCCCGTCGAAGTTCAGCTTCGCGGCCTCGAGGTCGGTGATGTCCGCCACGATCGGGTGTGTCGTGGGCAGCTGATCCTGTTGATACGCCCAGGCCTTCCGGCTCGCGGCGAACTTCACCCAGGCGTCATGGAAACGGGTGGCGACGGCGGAGGCGTGCGCCCCCATGTAGTCGGCGAACGACTCCTTGAGCCAGAGGTCGTCCCACCAGGTCATCGTGACGAGGTCGCCGAACCACATGTGGGCCATCTCGTGCAGGATCGTGTTCGCCCGTGCGGCGCGCTGCGCTTCCGTCGCCGCGCCGCGGGAGAGATACGACTCCGTGAACGTCACGAGGCCGGGGTTCTCCATCGCCCCGAGGTTGTACTCGGGAACGAAGATCTGGTCGTACTTGCCCCACGGATAGGGGTACGCGAAGGCGTCAGTGAAGAAGTCGAGCCCCTGCCGGGTGACGTCGAGGATCTCGTCGGCCTCCAGGTACGGCGCCAGGGACCGGCGGACGAAGACCCCCAGGCGGATCTGCTGCTCGTCGCGCCGCCACTCGCCGTCGACACGCGTGTAAGGGCCGGCGGCGACCGCGGTGATGTAGCTCGAGATCGGCAGGGTGGGCGCGAACTCCACCCGCTGCACGCCGACGCCGAGGTCGACGTGCGCGGGCGACTGGTTGGAGAGCACCTCCCACTCGGAGGGGGAATCGACGACGAAGGTGTATTCGGCCTTCATGTCGGGCTGCTCGAAGCACGCCATGACGCGACGTGAATCCGCCGGTTCATACTGCGTGTACAGGTACGTCTCGTCGTCGGCCGGGTCGTGGAAGCGGTGCAGTCCCTCGCCGGAACGGCTGTACGCCCCGATCGCCTCGACGCGGACGACGTTGGAGGCGGCGAGGCCGGCGAGCGAGATCCGTGCTCCGTCCCACAGGACATCCTGGTCGACGCCGTTCACCTCGACACGGCGGACCTCTTCGCCGATGAAGTCGAGCCAGGTCGACTCCGCCGTGGCGTCGAACTCGAGCGTCGTCACCGTCGGGAACCCGGTGCGAGCCCGCTCGGGCGCCCCCGTCAGGTCGAGTTCGACGCGGATGCGATGCAGGGTGACCGCGGCGGATCGCGCGGCGGTCTCCTCCCGGGTGAGGTTGGCGGTGTCCATTCCTCCATCCTGGCATCCGGACGAGACGCGGACCGCCCCACCTTCACACCTCAGGCACCGCGCAGGCGATGGCGGATCTCCGCGTAGAGCCGCGTCGAAGCCGCCGCGAGGATCTCAGCCGTCGCGTGATCGCCCCGCAGAGCCGCGATCGACGAGAGGACGGCGTCGCTGCGTGCCACCTCCGCCCGATCGCCGGTCGCCTCAGCGATGCTCCGCGCCTCCGCGGCGTGCCGCTCCGCGTCGTCCAGCAGGTGGTGGGCGGCCGTCGAGTCGCTCGCCGCAGCGCGCGCCAGGATCTCAGCCAGCGAGTTCGCCGCCTCGGTCGCGATCAACGGCGAGCCGGCGCGTTCGGCCTCGCGCAGCGTCCGTTCGGCGATGGATCGCGCGCTCACGAAGTCGCCGGCGCGGCCGTCCATCCGTGCTTCCAGCAGGTCGAGGTCCGCCGAGGTCGCGAACTCCCCCGCCGTCTGCAGCGCCTGTCTCGCTGTCGCGCACAGCTCGCGGGCACGCTCGTCGTCGCCCGTCGCCTCGGCCACCAGGGCCAGTGTCCTCCGCACGAACGGCAGCGAGTCGACGCTCGACTCGTCGAGCAGCTCCTGCAGCTCGTCGGCCGCGTCATCGAGCTGCCCCGTGGCCAGGAGGAGCAGCGGCAGGTTGCCGCGGACGACCGCGACGTTGAGGTCATCGCCCTCCTCCTGAGCCATCCTCAAGGCCACCGCGTAACGGTCGCGTGCCTCCGGGTAGCGGGCGAGTATGCGCAGCGTGTCGGCATGGTTGCCGGTCGCCCGCCCCTCCACGATCCGATCCCCCGCGGCCCGCGCATGACCGATAGCGACCTCGTACGAGCGCAGCGCCTCGTCGAGATGGCTCATCCACCGCTGGACGTTGCCGATCTGATTCCAGGTGCGTGCGAGTGACGCCCCGGTCGCGATGCGTCGCACCCGATGCAGAGTGATCAGCGCCTCATCCAGACGCCCCAGCTTCTCGGCGCAGTGCGCGACGCCCAGTGCGATCTCCGGCACGAGGTCGAGCCCCTCCCCGCGCGCTGCGAGGTCATGCAGACGCAGCGACTCGTTCCACAACGACCACCGCGAGAGCCCGGGGTGCGCCTCGATGGCGAGCTGTTCCACCGCGGAATCGGCGGCATGCTCTCGCGCTGCCGCCGCGACTGCCAGCACGGTCACGACCTCCCGCGCCGCATAGTCCGGATCCGAGCGGATCTTCGCCACCGCCGCAGCCGCCGCCTTCCGCACGAACGCCTGGCGCTCCGAGGACGGACGAAGCGAGCGCGATCTCTCCGCGGCGAATGCCAAGACGGTGGCATGGATGTACAGATGCCCGTCGCGGAGCTCCACGAGATGGCGGGCATGCAGGCGACGCAGATCCGCCTCGGCCGACGGACCGCCGGCCGCGAGCAGCACCTCGGCGTCGATGTCTCTGTCCAACAGCGCGGCGTCTGCGAGCAGATCAGCCTCGCTCTGCGACAACGAGCGGGTGGCGGCTTCGAGCACAGGACGGATCCGCGCATCACGCGGCTCGTGCTCGAAGCGCGACGCGAGATCCTGGAACGACCACCCCTCGTGCTCCCGGACGATCCCCGCGAGCATCACGAGGTCGAGCGGGAGACCACCCCCGACGGCCACGATGCGTCGGAGCGCGCCTGCACGGACGTCGACGTCCGAGCCGGCGAGCGGCTCCGTCCCCTCTACCGGGATGAGATGCGAGAGGAGCCGTTGCGCGTCGGCATCCGTCATCGGCGGAACGACGACACGAGCGACGGTCAGGGTCAGTGGGCGCAGGCGCTGCTCGAGCTCGGCGAGGTCGACCCGGGAGGTGACGAGGAACCGCACCCCCGGGACGATCAGGGCCGCAAGGCGCCGTGCGTCACCCGCATCCTCGACGATCACGGTCGTGCCGCGAGCGACGAGCTGGAGAGTCTCGCGCAGCCGGGGCAACTCGTAGGGCAGCGAACGGACGCCGAGCGCACCCAGCATGCGTCTCATGATGTCGATGGGGTCGGCGTGCGGACGATCGGGTTCGGATTCGCGCAGCTGCACCGTGAGCACGGATTCCGTGCCGACCAGCGCGGAGGCGAAGGTGCTCTTCCCCGAGCCGGGCAGCCCGGTGAGAACGAGCACGTCCGCCGCGGGCACGGAGGCGAGCAGCGCTTCCCGACCGATCTCCGCACCGGGAGAGTTCCGCGCAGCGTGCGCGACCTCGATGTGCACTCCCGACCGCTCGCCGTTGAGCACGCGCGCCGTCTCGCGCCAGAGCTCGGAATCGGTCTCCTCGCCGCCGAGGGCTCGGACGATGTCTCCGACGAGCCGATCGTCGACCCGTCTCCTGCCAGGACGGAAACAGTCGTAGACCGTGACCTTCGCCGGTTCCGCTCCCCCGCGCAGCCGTCCGATACGCCGGGCGATCTCCGCGTACGAGGGGGATCCGGCATCCGTACGCATCCGCCCCAGCCCGGCGCAGAGCTCATCGAGGGTGCGCGGGGCGGGCATGAGTCGAGCCTATGGCAGGCTGCGGCGGCGTCTGCGCGGAGCTTCGTTCGGACTCGTTCGGGGTCCGACGGCGCCTCAACGCCGGCGCCTAGGCTCGCTCGACGGAGAGGCCGCCCGACCTCCCGGACAAGGAGAGACTCCCTCATGACGACACGCGCAGAGATCGCCGCGAAGCTCGACGACTTCGCGTTCCAGAAGGTGAACTTCGGCGGGTTCCTGATGAACAAGCGCGCGAAGAACTCGCACGCGCTCTGGACCCGAACCTCCGACAAGGGGGTCACGGAGTTGACCATCCTCACCACGCGGGACTTCGGCGAGGGCAACGTGTACGACGTCGCCGCGTTCACCCTCGACGGAACGGTACCCGCCGACGTCGTCGCCGAGCTCCGGCAGGAGGCGGAGAGTCTCACCGACCGGATCAATCTCCGCGAGCACGGGTATGTGTACACGTGCCTCGAGCCGTGGGACGGCGGGGGCACCATCTGGATCTCGAAGAAGCCGGAGTTCCGCGCATTGAGCCGCATCGATCAGGGCATCTACGTCGTCCCGATCCAGCGTCTCAACGGGCTGAACGAACCCCGCTGGCTCGCCTGGGCACGCGAGAAGGGCCAACTGAACATCGCCATCGTCTACAAGCCCTGACGGTGCTCGCGCACTCGGACCCGATGCCCGCCCCGCACGCAGGAACCCGCGTGCGGGGCGGCGTCCGACTGATCACCGCGTCGGCGGCCTACCTGGCGATCGCCGGCAGCGTCGCCTTCTATCTGCTGCCGGTCGGGTTCGGGCTCGACGGCGCCGCCCTGCTGCTCGCTCAGCTGGGGACGATCATCGCGGGCGCCGCACTCGTCGCCACCTCGGCCTTCACGATCGTGCAGCATCGGCGGCGACGCGCCAACCTCGAAGCCATCGCGCACACGCTCGGGTGGACATACCGCGCAGACGTCGGCGACCGAATCTGGGGCGGATCCATCGATGAGCAGATAGACCGCGGGAGCAGGACCGCCCAGGATCATCTCGATGCTCTCCACACCGATCTCCCGTTCGACAGCGTCGAGCGCATCTTCGTCGTCGGCGATCGAGAGGGAGCGACGACACACACCGCGCGAGCGGTGCGCATCCCCCTCCCCGCGGAAGCGCCGAGGATCACGCTCCGTTCGCGACGGGGAGGCGGAGCGCTCAGCGTGCTTCCGCGGCGTCCGACCGGCCGCTCGCAGCTGCGGCTGGAGGGCGACTTCAGCGACGTGTTCGAGGTGTCCGTCCCGCACGGCTATGAGACCGACGCGCTTTATGTGCTCACCCCCGACCTGATGGCGATCCTCCTCGATGAGAGCGCCGACCTCGATCTGGAGATCGTCGACCGCACGCTGCACCTGTACCTTCCCGCGGTCGATCTCACGGATGAGATCGAGCTCCGCAGGTTCCTCACCGTGATCGCCGCGCTGCACGATCGGTTCGGACGGCGGACGCTGCTGTACCGCGATGAGGCCGCTGAACCTCTCGATCCGCAGTCCTACCGCCGCGAAGGCGACACCCTCACCGAGCGCGCCCGGACCGTGGACACCCGCGTGCGGTGGTGGCCGGTGATCGCCGCGGTGGTCACGCCACTCATCCCGATGCTCATCGCGGTCGTCTGGCTGCAGCTCGCCGGGTGACCTTCTTCGAGATTTCCGGTCCACCCAGGAGCCGTCGGATGGCCGTCTCCGGCGTCACCGAGAGGTCCAGCGTGCGTCCGCGTGCGTACTGGCGGAAGACCCGTGGATCGATATAGCTGCCGCGCGCGACGGCGGTCGTGTTCCCGAGCGCGGTCGCAGCTGCCTGCACGGCGAGCCGCTCAGCCTGGTCCCGATCCTTGCGCCGGTCGAGCTCGCCGATCCGCGCCAGTGCATCGGCCGCGATGACGGTTCCGTGCAGGGTCCGGAAGTCCTTGGCGGTGAAAGACGCCCCCGTCACCTCGCGAAGATACGAGTTGACCTCGGCCGGAGTGATGCGCACGCGGCGGCGACCGCGTCGATAGGCCAGTAGGAAAGCCGCCGACTTCCCCGCCGCGAAATCGGTCAGCGCATCGGCGAGGGATTCGTCGGTGATCTCGATCGAGGCGGTTCGGCCGCTCTTCGCGGGGAAGGACAACGCCACGTCGCTGCCGGACACGCGCACGTCGCGCCGGCGGAGCGTCGTGAGCCCACGGCTGCCGTGCCGCACGAGGTATCGCTCGGAGCCGATGCGGAGCGCCGCGTCGTCGAGCAGGCGGAAGGCGATCGCCAGAGCGCGCTCCTTGGTCTGTCCCTCCTCCTTGAGCGCCCTCGTAACCTGAGCTCTGGCGCTGGGAAGCGCGGCGGCGAGGTCGAGCGCCCGCACGAACTTGCGACGGTCACGACTCACGCGCCACAGCGGGTGATACAGGTACTGCTTGCGCCCCGCGCCGTCGATCCCCACCGCCTGGATGTGCGCGAGCGGGTCCGCCGCGATCCACACGTCGTGCCACGCGGGCGGGATGACCAGATCGCTGATGCGTTCGCGGTCCGCCTCGGGTGCGGTCTCGCCTGCGGGGTCGACATAGCGGAAGCCCGACCCCGAGCGAACCCGCCGGAACCCCGGATCCTCATCCGGTGCGACTCGAACCAGTCTGGCCATCCGTGTTCCTCCCCTGATCTCGTCTCCGTCGAGGATGCAGGTCCCGGCAAGACAGCGGTAGGGAGTGGCGTCGCACGCCCCGCCGTGCTATCCGATATCGGGGCTGAACGCGGCGATCGGCATCGTCAGGAGCGAACTGACGATGAATCTTCGGCCGCGGCGTCGGTGACGGATACACCGTTCGCCGCAGGAGTGACGGATCGCTCGAGCACGAGCGCCAGCACTCCGATCGCGAGGCTCCCCGCGATCATCACGCCGATGAACCACTCGTCCAGGCCGCCGCCGAGCATCACACCGGCGACGAGCGGACCCGAGATGGCACCCGCTTGGAAGGCAGCGGAGTTGATGGCGTTGTACCGGCCCCGCGTGCGGTCCGAGGCGAGATCGTTGTAGATGGCGGGGATCGTGGGCTGCATCATCGTCTCGACGAACGCGAAGATGCCCATGAAGGCGATCACACCGATCGCCGCCGCGAGTGAGCCGGGGAGAAACCCCGTGGCGCCCAGCACCACCCAAGACAGCGCCCAGACGAGCGCCATGAACTGCATGACCCTGGTGCGTCTCTTGCCGGAGATGAGTGCGAGAACGGCGAACTGCAACAGCACGATCACCGCGGTGTTCACGGCGAAGGCCAGCCCCACGACCTGGGTCGAGACTTCCGAGACCTGTCGGGCGAACGCGGGCAGCCCGGCCTCCATCTGCCCGTAGCCGATGAAGATCGCGAGGAACGTGAGAAGCGTGAGCCACAGGACAGCAGGTCGGCGCAGGATCTCGCGATAGCCGCCGACCGGGGGCGCGCCGACCTCGGCCTCATGCTGTGTCCGCACGCGCCGCAGCGGTCCTAGCAGCAGCGCGAGGGGGATCAAGCTGGTCGCGGCATCGACCAGGAAGATCGTCGTGAACGTCGAAGGGTCGGTGACGTCGACGAAGAAGCCGCCGATGATCCCGCCCACGCCGATACCCAGATTGACGAGCGCGAAGTTGACTCCGAAGTATTGTTGGCGCACCTCTCCGTCGACCACGGAGGCGATGAGGGCATTGAATCCGGGCCATGAGACCCCGAAATTCACTCCGATGAGCATCACCGCGACGGCGGCGACGACCGGATGGGTCGCATACGCCAGCAGCGTGCAGCCGGCGATCATCGACAGGAGGCCCACGACCAAGACGCGACGTGCACCGAACCGGTCGATGAGTGTTCCACCGGGGCCCGTCACGATGAGGCCGGTGATCGCGATGAGACTCATCAGCGCACCCGAGACTCCGAGATCGAAGCCGCGTACCTCGTGGAAGTAGATGATGGTGAACGGCAGCGTCATCCCGCGTCCGAGCGTCTGGATCGCCGCGGTCGACAGCAGCCACCGCCCCTCGGTGGGCAAGGCGCTCCAGAAGCTCTTCATTCCGATCACCTCGACATTCTTCCGGATGCCGGGGACATCGCCGACCAGGGCGTCAACGTCCTCCGCCGAAACGGCTGCTCGCCACGGCATCGACGGAGCCCTCGGCGCCCAGTTCCTGCGCCCGCATGATCGAAGAACCGCTGCAGCTGCTCATGTGACGCCGCCCCGCGCCAAGAGAACCGTCCTCCGGAAACGACGAAACCCCCGCCTGAGCGGGGGTTTTCGTCTTGCTGGGGTACCTGGACTCGAACCAAGAATAACGGAACCAGAAACCGTCGTGTTGCCAATTACACCATACCCCAAGGGCGAAACCGGAGCCTCGCACCGAGAATCAAGCCTACCCGAGCGGCGGCCGAACACCAAAACCACCGGCGTCTGCTGCCGCTCGGGCGCGTCGCGCTCAGCTTCCGAGGAACGCCGACAGAGAGCGCAGACGACGCAGCGACTCCTCCTTGCCGAGCAGCTCCATCGATTCGAACAGCGGCGGCGAGATCCGACGGCCGGTGATGGCGACGCGGGGCGGACCGTACGCGACGCGCGGCTTGAGCTCGAGCTGCTCGACGAGCGCGGTCGCCAACGCCTCCTGGATCTTCTCGGGCGTGAACTCCTCCACCGGCTCGAGAGCGGTGACACACGCATCGAGAACCTCGGCGGCATTCGCCGGCAGACCCTTGAGGGCGTCTTCGGCGTAGGACACCTCGTCCTCGAACAGGAAGCCGACCATGCCGGGGACCTCGCCCAGCAGTTGCACGCGCTCCTGCACGAGCGGTGCCACACGGAAGGCCATCACCAGCTGCTCGTGCGTGGGCTCGTCGAAGAGGCCGGCTGCGGCGAGGTACGGGATCGTGCGCTCGGCGAAGTCCTTCTCCCCGAGCATCCGGATGTGGTCGCCGTTGATCGACTCGGCCTTCTTCTGGTCGAAGCGGGCCGGGTTCGGGTTCACGTTCACGATGTCGAATGCCGCCGTGAACTCGTCCAGCGAGAAGACGTCGCGGTCGGGGCCGATCGACCAGCCGAGCAGCGCGAGGTAGTTGAGCAGCCCCTCCGGAATGAAACCGCGGTCGCGGTGCAGGAACAGGTCGGCCTGCGGGTCGCGCTTGGAGAGCTTCTTGTTTCCGGTCTCACCGAGCACGAGCGGCATGTGGGCGAAGCGCGGCACGAACGTCGTGACACCGGCCTCGATCAGCGCCGCATACAGCGAGAGCTGGCGTGCGGTGGAGGGCATGAGATCCTCGCCGCGCAGCACGTGGGTGATGCCCATGAGCGCGTCGTCGACGGGGTTCACGAACGTGTACAGCGGCACGCCGTTCGGTCGCACGACCACGAAGTCGGGGAACGAACCGGCGGGGAAGGTGACCTCGCCGCGGATGAGGTCGACGTAGGTGAGGTCCTCGTCCGGCACGCGCAGTCGCAGCGCGGGCTGACGCCCCTCGGCGCGGAACGCCGCCTTCTGCTCGTCGGTGAGGTCGCGATCGAAGTTGTCGTAACCGAGCTGCTTGGCACGGCCGGCGGCCTCGTTGCGGGCGTCGATCTCCTCCGCGGTGGAGTAGCTCTCGTACAGCGCTCCGGTGGCGATGAGCTTGTCGATCACGCCGCGGTAGATGTCGTGGCGCTCGGACTGCCGGTAGGGAGCATGCGGCCCTCCCACCTCGACACCCTCATCCCAGTCGATCTTGAGCCAGGTGAGCGCGTCGACGAGCTGACGGAAGCTCTCCTCGCTGTCGCGGGCGGCATCGGTGTCCTCGATGCGGAACACCATCTTCCCGCCGTTGTGGCGTGCGTACGCCCAGTTGTAGAGCGCCGTGCGGACCATGCCGACGTGCGGCAGTCCGGTCGGCGATGGGCAGAAGCGGACGCGGACGTCGGCACCACTGACAGTCGTGGTGAGGGGGTGAGGGGTAGCCATAGCCCTTCGATTCTACGGGGGCGGGGTCGTCTCCGCTGGCGGGTGGTGGGCGCTCAGCCGGCCGTCGCCACGGCTATCGCTGCCCGGTGCTCGAGGGGCAGAACACCACCCGTGCGCCGCTCCTCGATGACGAGGTCGAACGCCGCGCGGAATCGTCGACGATCCCCCGCATTCAGTCCGGTGTATAGAGCGCCCGCACCGGCCACTCCGCCTTCGACCGAGAGCCAGAGCGCATCGGGCTCCGCGTTCCAGGTCCAAACATGCTCGGCGACGGTGACGCGCTCCAGGCCCGCCTCCCGCAGCATCCGCGCGAATCCGTCTGCCGTCCGCTCGAAGTCCTCAGCGCCGGAGAGCTTCGCGCCGGCGAACGGCTCCACCCCGGCGCGTTCCGTGATCTCGGCCCAGAACCACGACGGCGAGAGCGTCCACGTCGTCGCGACCACGGCGCCACGGCTCACGCGCCGCAGCCCGGCTGCCGATCTCCGCGGAGATGCGACGTGATTCAGGACGAAGTTCGCGACGACCACGTCGAACGCGCCGTCCTCGAACGGCAGATCCGGGAGTGCCCCGCTGACCGTGTCGACCTGCGGATGGCGGCGCCGCGACACTGCACGCATCGATGCCTCGGGCTCGCACGACCGGACGATCCAGCCCGCATCTGCCCAGGCAGCAGCGAGCCTGCCGTCGCCCGCACCGACATCGAGCAGGCTGCGGCCGGCGGGCGCGCCGAGTGCGCGTTGCATCGTCGAGAAGGTCCCCGCGCAGAGGTCCGCGTACGAGGCGGAGAAGGCCTCGCCGACTCCGACCCAGTCCTTCATCGGGTGCCGGAGCGGGCCAGCGGAGAAAGCGCGACGATCGCGATGACCAGAATGGACGCCGCCACGCCGAGCCCCGCATATTGGAAGTTCGCCAGCACGACCCCTGCCAGCACTGATCCTGCTGCCGCGGACAGGCTCATCAGCGAGTCACTGCGCCCCTGCCGACGGGTGCGCAGCTCGGGCGCCGAAGCCTCGGTGAGCAGTGCGGCGCCGGCGACCGTCGCCGCACTCCATCCCAGCCCCAGCAGGATGAGCGCGACTATGACGCCCCATGCCTCCGTGCCGGTGAACACCGCGAAAGCCAGTGCGCCGGCGAGCAGCGCCTGCCCCAGCAGCACCACGCGCAGCCGCCCCCAGCGGTCGGCCAGCACGCCGAACACCGGCGACAGGGCATACATGCCTCCGACATGCAGGGCGATCGTGATCCCCACGAGCGCGGACACATCCGCCGGGGTGGCCGCCATGCCGTGCGCACCGTGCGCCATGTGCGACAGGTGCACCGGCGTCATCGCCATCACGGATGCCATCACCACGTGGGATCCGGCGACCGCGAAGATCGCGTAGCGGGCCACGCGAGGACGGTCGAGCACCACCGCTCCGGTCGTCGCCGCGGCCACCTTGGCGAGGCGCTGCGCTGCCAGCAGCGGATCCGGTCGGAGCGCGACGATGTACAGCACCAGAGCCGCGCACTGCGCGACGAACGAGAGAGATAGGAGCCGGTCTGCGGCGGCATGCCCACCGCCTGCCCCACGATCTCTCCGGGTCCGAGGAGCAGAGGCCCGGCGACGCCGCCGATGGTCGTCGACCAGACGACGATCGAGAGATCACGGCCCCGATGCTGCGGGGCTGCCAGGTCGGTCGCCGCGAACCGGGACTGCAGGTTGCCAGCATTTCCGGCGCCGATCATCAGAATGCCGGCGAGCAGCAGGGGGAAGACGCGCAGGGAAGCGGCGAGGATGACGACGGCGATGCCGACCAGCGCGAAGAGATTGCCGAGGGTGAGCGCGCGCCGACGTCCGACGCGCGCGGCGAGCCGTGCGAGCGGGATCGCGCACGCCGCCGCCCCCAGCGTGACCGACGCCGTCGCCAGGCCGGAGAGGGCATCGTTACCCGAGATGTCCGCGGCCAGGAGCGCGCCGAGTGAGACCGTGGCCCCGAAGGCGATGCCGCCGAGAACCTGCCCGAACGACAGCACCAGCACGGTGCGTCGCTGGACCGCCGTCTGCTGCGCCGCCGTCAGGGCGACATCACTCATGGCGCGGGGACGGCGTCGCGTGCGGTGTTGCGCAGGATGCCCAGCCCGGAGATCTCGACCTCGACCACATCGCCCGCCTCGAACGTGCCGACTCCGGCCGGGGTGCCGGTCATGATGACGTCACCGGGCAGCAGCGTGAAGACGGCGGAGGCGTACTCGATGATCGCCGGCACCGAGTGGATCATGTCGGTGAGCGGCGCGTGCTGTCGCACCTCGCCGTTCACCCGCGTCTCGATCGTGGCGTTCGCCGGGTCGAAGTCGGTCTCGATCACGGGGCCGAGGGGACAGAACGTGTCGAAGCCCTTCGCGCGGGACCACTGTCCGTCCTTGCGCTGCAGGTCACGAGCAGTCACATCGTTTCCGATCGTGTAGCCCAGCACGTAGTCGAGCGCGTTCTCGGCTTTCACGTTCTTCGCGATCTTCCCGATCACGACGACGAGCTCGCCCTCGTACTCGGTACGCTCCGAAAGGGTCGGGCGCACGATCGCGTCGCCGGGACCGATCACGGAGGTGTTGGGCTTCAGGAAGAGCAGCGGCTCCTCGGGAGCGACTCCCCCCATCTCCGCCGCGTGATCGTGATAGTTCTTTCCGACGCAGACCACCTTCGACCGCGGGATCACCGGGGCGAGCAGAGCAGCATCCGCGAGCGGTACGCGGGCGCCGGTGGTCTCGTACCCGGTGAACATCGGGTCTCCGGCGAGCACCACGAGCTCGCGCTCGTCGATGATCCCGTACATGATGGCTTCGTCGTGGCTGAACCGGGCGATCTTCATGGCATCCAGCCTAGCGAGCGCTCCCGCTTCCCCTCGCGGTCCCGCTCCCCCTCGCGCTCCCCGCCCCCTCCCGCTTCTTCTGTCGAGACCCCGTGTTGACGCCGAGGCCCCGTGTTTCAGACGACGGTAGGTCGGGGCTTCGACGCGAACCCGGGGTGTCGGCGCGCACTCACCCCGGCGGACGGATGCCGAACGCGGCAAGCCGCGCGCCGAGAGCCTCCGCCGTCCGGATGTGCGCCCCGCCCCAGCGAACGACCCGCCACCCGGTGACCCCGCGGATGTCGTCCTCACGACGCTTCTCCGCGAGGACGGCGTCCACGGGCGTGGGCGCGAGCCGCAGGTCCGACTCGAGGTATTTGCCCTCACCGTCGAACTCGCCGAATGCCCGGGAGCGGCGGAATCCGAAGTCTGCGAAATAATCCGCTCCCGCTGCGCCCACGATCGGCACCTGAAGCTCGATGTCTCGGAACCCGAGCCGGTGGAGTTGAAGTCTGCTCACGCTCTCGCCCGGCAATTGTGCTCGACCGTCCGCGAAGTCCCCCACCCATCTGGCGCGCCGAACACCACGCAACCCCGCGGCGCACCTCCCTCGGAAATCATCTCGCCAGGCGGCGTCGGCCTCGAGGTCGATGTCATGCCCCCGTATCGAGACGAGCCGAAGAGCAGCATCCGCCGCGGCGACCGCGGCCTCAGGTCGAAGCACTCGGGCGACGTCGAAGACCGTGCGCGCAAGCGACGTGCAGAACATTCCGTGGTGCCGCACGATGTCCCCGGTGTCGAGCGATATGGCGTGACGCGCGACCCCCGACTCGGTGCGGCTGTGGCGACGACCCCGGATGACTGTGTGGACGACGTCACTGACCGGTCCCACCAATGGCAGACCCCACAGTGCCGCGGCGGAGGCGTGCGAGAACACCGGACCGTCACCTGGGCTCGCCCGCCGGACGGCGACAAGGTGAACCAGCTGCCGTCCCTCCGGCCACAGGTCCTCCCAGGCGGCACTCTCGATGTAATGCCCTCGGTGGACACGGCGCAGGGCACCGCGATCGACCGCGTCCCGCAGCGTCCTCTCCGAGAATCCTCGAAGCAGTAGATCCTCCCGGGACTGCAGCAGGCACTCGGCGCGATCGAGGTCGATTTTTCGTGGCATCCACCATTCTGGCCGCACGGAATGCGGGACAACCCGCGGTCCACAGGCTCGTCGACGCAGATCACCGATGTGCAGGAAGACTGGCGGCCGCCGAGGCCCCGAGTAAACGCCGAGACCCCGCCTTCCTGGAGTTGAGAAGGCGGGGTCTCGACGGAAAGGCGGGGTCTCGGCGGAGGAGCTCAGGCGTCGAGGCGCAGGAGCCAGCCGTGCTTGTCTTCCCGGCGGCCGTACTGGATGTCGGTCAGCTCTTCGCGCAGCGAGAGCGCGAGCTCGCCCAGCGGCTGCGGCTCGTCGAACCCGTCGCCGACGAGTGCGCCGATCGGGGTGACGACCGCGGCCGTCCCGCACGCGAACACCTCGACGATGTCGCCGGAGGCCACACCCTCGCGCCACTCGTCGATCGAGATCGGCCGCTTCTCGACCGTGTAGCCGCGGTCCTCTGCGAGCTGCAGCAGCGAGTCGCGGGTGATGCCCTCGAGGATGCTGTCGGACTCGGGGGTGACCACGCGTCCGTCCTTGAAGACGAAGACGACGTTCATGCCGCCGAGCTCCTCGACGTCGCGCTTCTCGTTCAGGAACACGACCTGGTCGCAGCCCTTCGCGCTGGCCTCGCTCTGCGCGAGGAGGCTCGACGCGTAGTTACCGCCGGTCTTCGCCTTGCCCGTGCCGCCCTTGCCTGCGCGCGCGTACTCCTCGGAAAGCCAGATGCGCACCGGCTTCACACCACCGGTGAAGTAGGCGCCCGCGGGGCTGGCGATGACGTAGTAGGCGACCTTCTGCGCGGCACGGACTCCGAGGAAGGCCTCCTTGGCGAACATGAACGGCCGCAGGTAGAGGCTCTGGTCGGCGCCGGACGGCACCCAGCGGCCGTCGACGGCGATCAGCTCACGCAGCGACTGGATGAAGTACTCGGTCGGGAGTTCCGGCAGCGCGAGTCGGCGGGCGCTGGCCTGCAGGCGCGCCGCGTTGCGGTCGGGGCGGAACGTGTGGATCGAGCCGTCGGCGTGGCGGTAGGCCTTGATGCCCTCGAAGATCTCCTGCGCGTAGTGCAGGACGGATGCCGCGGGGTCGAGCGGGATCGGACCGTACGGCTGCACGCGCGGACGGTGCCACCCGCCCTTGGCGGACCAGCAGATGTCGACCATGTGATCGGTGAAGACCACGCCGAAGCCCGGATTCTCCAGCGCCTCGGCGAGACGGTCGGGTGACACAGCGTTCAGGTTCTTCATGACGAGGAACTCCAGTGGAGCCACGGTCGCCTCGGCATCGATGGTCGTCATCTCATCATCCATTCCTCGTGGGTGGGCGCATCTTCGCGCCCGTTCAGCCTACGCCTGCAGTCAGAGGCGTGCAGTGATCGCGGAGCCGATCTCCGCAGTGGTGCGCGCGCCGGAGCGGGCGGCGATGTCGGCCTCGACCGCGGCGCTCACGCGAGCAGATTCCTCGGCGAGGCCGAGGTGGTCGAGCAGCAGGGCGATCGAGAGGATCGCGGCGGTCGGGTCGGCCTTCTGCTGGCCAGCGATGTCGGGCGCCGAACCGTGCACCGGCTCGAACATCGAGGGGAACGCGCCGTCGGGGTTGATGTTCCCCGAGGCGGCGAGGCCGATGCCGCCGGTCACGGCTCCGGCGAGGTCGGTGAGGATGTCGCCGAACAGGTTGTCGGTGACGATCACGTCGAAGCGCGCGGGATCGGTGACAAGGAAGATCGTGGCTGCGTCGACGTGCAGGTAGTCGACGGTCACGTCGGGGTGCGCGGCGGCGACCTCGTTCACGACGCGCTGCCAGATCGCGCCGGCGTGCACGAGGACATTCGTCTTGTGCACGAGCGTCAGCTTCTTGCGACGGCGCTCGGCGAGCTCGAACGCGTAGCGCACGACACGCTCCACACCGAAGGCCGTGTTCACCGAAGTCTCGTTCGCGACCTCCTGCGGCGTGCCCTTGCGGATCGCGCCCCCGTTGCCGACGTACGGACCCTCCGTGCCCTCGCGGACCACGACGAAGTCGATCTTTCCGGGAGCTGCCAGCGGGCCGGGGGCACCGGTGAAGAGCTTCGACGGCCGCAGGTTCACGTAGTGGTCGAGCGTGAAGCGCAGCTTCAGCAGCAGTCCCCGCTCGATGTTCGCATCCTTCAGACGCGGGTCGCCCGGAGTGCCGCCGACCGCGCCGAGGAGGATCGCGTCGTTCGCCGAGATCGACGCGAGGTCTTCGTCCGTGAGGGTGTCGCCGGTCTCGAGGAAGCGTCCGGCGCCCAGCGAGAAACGGGTCTTGTCGAAGACCACGCCGCTGGAGGCGGTGACGGCGTCGAGCACCTTCTCCGCCTCGGCGATGACCTCGGGACCGATGCCGTCACCGGGGATGACGGCCAGCTTCACGACACGCGACATGACACTCCTTGCGCACTGCACGGGGATGGACCGGCCGGGCCCGACGAGGTCGAGCGGGCCGGTCCTCCCAGCGTACTGGTCAGTGCGAGGGGGCCTTGCGCAGTGTGACGGCCGCGATGACGCCGGCGACGACCACGAGGCCGGCGCCGATCAGCGACGTCACCATGACGCCCGAGCCGAACGCGGCGGCCGCGGCGTCCCAGAGAGCCGTGCCGAGAGCAGCCGGAAGCTCCTGGGCCGCGGTGTAGGCCCCGGCCAGGGTCTCCCCCGCCGCGTGCGCAACGTCGGCCGGCAGCCCCTCCGGAAGCACGAGTGCACCACGGTAGAACGCCGTGATGATGCCGCCCAGCACCGCGGTGCCGAGCACGGCGCCGAGTTCGTAGGCCGTCTCGGAGACGGCACTCGCCGCACCCGCCTTTGCGGCGGGGGCGCTGGAGAGGATCAGCTCGTTGGAGATCGTCTCGGCCGCGCCGATGCCGATGCCGAGCACGACGAAGGCGACCACGAGCGGGAGCACGCCATGCTCATGGGTCGTGAACGCCACGATCAGGTAGCCCGCCACCGAGAACGCGAGTCCGACCGGGATCACGATGTGCGGCGGGACACGGCGCGAGACAGGCACGACCGAGAGGCCGGCGACGATCATCGCGAGCATGCCGGGCACGAGCGCCAAGCCCGCCATCATCGGCGACAGCCCGAGGACCAGCTGCAGATGCTGCGACACGAAGTAGAGGAAGCCGACGAGCGCGACGACGCTGAGCAGGTTCACCAGGATCGCCCCGGAGAACGAACCGCGCCGGAACAGCGCCATGTCGAGCATCGGCGTCCGGGAGCGCAACTGGCGACGGACGAACAGGTACCCCATCCCGAAGCCGAGCAGAGCCCAGGCGCCGGCCGTGAGACTCGGTCCGTCGACGGCCAGCGACTTGATCGCGTAGACGACGGGGATCATGGTCGCCATCGACAGCGCGATGCTGATCAGGTCGATACGGCCCGGGTTCGGGTCGCGGCTCTCCGGGACGAGCAGGGGGGCCGCGATCAGGAGCGGGATGAGCACCGGGACGGCGATGAGGAACACCGATCCCCAGGCGAAGTGCTCGAGGAGGAATCCGCCCACGATCGGGCCGAGCGCGGACCCGGCGGAGAATGCCGACGCCCACACCGCGATCGCCATGCGGCGCTGGTCGCGGTTCTGGAAGATCGAGCGCAGCAGCGAGAGGGTCGATGGCATCAGCATGGCGCCGAAGAAACCGAGGAGCGCGCGGGCGGCGATGAGCAGCCCCGCCGTCGGCGCGAAGGCGGCGAGGGCCGAGACCGCGGCGAACCCGGTGGCGCCGATCAACAGCATCTTCCGGCGGCCGAAGCGGTCGCCCAACGTGCCCATCGTCACCAGGAGGCCGGCGAGCACCAGCGGGTACACGTCGATGATCCACAGCTGCTCGGCCCCGGTGGGAGCGAGCGCGATGGAGATCTCGGGGAGCGCGAAGCTCAGCACCGTGTTGTCCACCGACACCAGAAGCACCGGCAGCATGAGGACGATGAGCGCCGCCCAGCCTCGGGCTCCGACGCGGGGAGCATCCGTCTCTGTCGTCGGGATCGACGCAGTACGGGTCATGGAGCACCTCTCAGAATCTTGATCGCACGGTTAGTGAACCGTCCGGATGGTATAGTAACAGAGTTCCGGCCCCTTCCCTGTGCAGAGGATCCACGATGCCCCGACCTCCCCTCGCCCGCGAGAAGGTGCTCGACGCCTTCGAAGCGATCCTCATCGAAGACGGCGAACGCGCCGCGACGCTCGACGCGACGGCCAAGGCGGCGGGGGTCTCCAAGGGGGGCCTGCTCTATCACTTCGGCTCGAAGGATGAACTCGAAGCCGGGCTGATGGAGCGCCTCGACCGCCTGACGACTCTGGATCTGGAACGGATGTCTGCCGCCGAGGAAGGGCCCGTCGCCTACTACGTGCGCACATCGGTCATGGAGGACGATGCGCTCGACCGGGCGCTCATCGCCGCGACCCGGCTCGCGCAGGGCGGATCCGTGCCGGCAGCCGACATGCTCCGCGACACCCGACAACGGTGGGCGGAGACGATCCGCCCGCACGTGCGGGACACGGCGAGCCTCGACCTCGTGATGCTGGTCAGCGACGGCCTCTACTTCAACAACTCGCTCGACGTGCACGGGCCCGATCGACTGGTCCCCCGCAGCGACGAGCTCGCCGAGCTGATCGCGCTGGTCCTGAAGGCGACCGCCTGACCCCACCGGAACGCGCGAGAGGGCGGGAGCATCGCGCTCCCGCCCTCTTGTCTGCGGCCGCCGATCAGACCTCGGTGATCTCGATCTGACGGAACAGGTCGGCGTCGATCGCGTCGCGCACATCGTCGAGCAGTTCGTCGGACACCGGGGAGTCCAGCGTCAGCACGCTGAGCGCCTGTGCACCGGCCGCCTTGCGGGCGATCTGCATACCGGCGATGTTGATGCCCGCCTCGCCGAACTTCTGACCGTAGACCGCGACGATGCCGGGGCGGTCGGTGTAGAGCATCACGACGTGGTGCTTCTCGATCGGCAGTTCGAGCGTGTGGTCGTTGATGCCGACCAGCTTCTCCGTCTGCTTCGGCCCGGTGAGCGTGCCGGAGACCGAGAGCTGCGAGCCGTCGGACAGGGCACCGGTGAGCGTGATGACGTTGCGGTACTCGTCGCTCACGTCGTCCTTGAGCAGACGCACGGCGATGCCGCGCTGATCGGCGAGGAGCGGGGCGTTCACATACGACACCGTCTCGCTGACGATGTTCGTGAAGACGCCCTTGAGCGCGGCGAGCTTGAGCACGCTCACGTCGTAGTCGTTGAGCTCGCCGTGCACCTCGACGTCGAGGCTCGTGAGCGGCGAGGTCGCCAGCGAGGCGAAGATCTGACCGAGCTTCTCGACCAGCGAGATGCCAGGGCGCACGTACGGATCGATGACGCCGCCGGCCACGTTGACCGCGTCGGGCACCAGGTCTCCGCCGAGCGCGAGACGCACGGAACGGGCGACCGAGACGCCGGCCTTCTCCTGCGCCTCCTCGGTGCTCGCGCCGAGGTGAGGCGTGACGACCACGTTGGGAAGCTCGAGCAGCGGACGAGCGGTACCGCCCTCAGCCGGGGGCTCGGAGGTGAAGACGTCGAGACCCGCACCGGCGATCTCCCCCGCGACGAGGGCGGCGTGCAGCGCCTCTTCGTCGATGAGGCCGCCGCGCGCGACGTTGACGACGAAGGCGGTCGGCTTCATGGCCTTGAACTGCTCGGCGCCGATCATGCCGGTGGTCTCCGGCGTCTTGGGCATGTGGATCGTGAGGAAGTCGGACTCGGCGACGAGCTCATCGAGCGAGAGGAGCTGCACGCCCAGCTGCTGGGCGCGCGCCGAGGTGACGTAGGGGTCGTATGCGACGACGCGCATGTCGAACGCCGCGAGGCGCGCCGCGACGAGTGCGCCGATGCGGCCGAGACCCACGATGCCGACCGTCTTCTCGAAGAGCTCGGCTCCGGTGAAGGAGCTGCGCTTCCAGGCGCCTGCGGAGAGCGAGGCGTGCGCGGCCGGGATGCGGCGGGCGAGGCTCAGGATGTGGCCGACCGTGAGCTCGGCGGCGGAGACGATGTTGGAGGTCGGCGCGTTGACGACCATGACGCCGGCAGCCGTGGCCGCCTTGATGTCGACGTTGTCGAGGCCGACTCCGGCACGGGCGACGACCTTGAGCTTCGGCGCGTGCGTGAGCGCTTCCTCGTCGATGCGGGTCGCCGAGCGGACGAGCACGGCATCGGCATCCGCCAGCGCCGCGAACAGCGCCTCGCGGTCGGTGCCATCGACGTCACGGACGTCGAAGTCGGGGCCCAGGGCCTCGATGGTGGCGGGAGAGAGTACTTCGGCGATGAGCACGACGGGCTTCGGCACAGTGGATCCTTCGGGGCAGCGCGGCAGGCGGGAGTGGCCGATGCGCCGCACACCATGGGGGCGCGATCGCGTCAACTCTACCCGAGCGCTCGAGGGCCTCCGTGCCGTGTGACCGTGAGCGACTCAGGCGCTCGGCATCGTCAGGCTGAGCGCGATGAGGCTCATCCAGAAGACCGCGACGACGCCGAGTCCCGCGAGGAACACCAGCGCGAGCTCTCCCACACCACGTCGTCGGCCGATCACGTAGGCGAAGGCGAAGACGATGGCGGGAAACGCGACGCCGAACAGAAGTGTCGCCCATCCCCCTCCGGTCAATCCGGTCTGCGCCATCGTGATCAGGTGCGCGACGGCGTTCCACACCGCGTAGGCGTAGAAGAGCCCGGCCAGACCGATGACGAGTCCGACGAGCCAGCGAGGCGAACCCGCCGAGACCTGCTGAGGAGCGGAAGACGCACTCACGATCCGATCACCCCCACGGTGACGAAGGGCCAGGGAACGAGGAGGACCACGCCCGCGAGCAGCACGGCGACGCGGACCCACGCGGCCCTCCCCCGGGTCAGGACCCAGGTCGCGAGGAACCACAGCGCCGGCGCGGCGATCGCCAACATGAACCACGGCAGGAACATCGCGTCGTCGACGAGGAAGGAGGCCAGCGGCTTCAGACGTAGCCCGCCGACGATCCAGCCGATCGTGTACAGGAGATAGACGCCGCCGACGATCCCGAGGATCAGGAGCATCGGCGTGCTCAGGCCGGCGGGCTCGTCAGGCGCAGCGGCGGTGACGGTGCCGTCTTCCTCGACCCTCCCCACGTCTTCGCTGCCCCTGCCCACGGCGTTCCAGCCGTGCGGAAGCGCGCGATCCTTCGGCGCTGCGGCCTCGTCGCCCTCCCAGTTGAGGGCGTCGTCGGAATCGGAAGTCATCTCCCCAGAGTAGGACACCCGGTCCACTATGCTCGGGGTTGCCTCGAGCCGGTATGGCGGGCATCGGAGGGAAAAGGGGAGCACCGTGGCCGACAGCGACAAGAAGAACGCCGACGTCGAGCAGCCTGCGGCGAGCAGCACGAATACCGAGCCGCCCGCCGGATGGGTCCCCACTCCTGAGAGCAAGGCGAAGGCGACCCGTTTCCGCTGGATCGCCGCCGTGCTGTGGGCCATCGCGATCGTCGGCGAAGCCGTCGGCATCTTCTGGCTGCTGCGTCAGCGGGAGTTCGTCGGTGAGGACGGGAAGCTCGTCCGTGACCCCGATACCGGCCTGTTGGAAGAGCAAGGCGTCACCGCGACGTTCCCGCAGTGGGCGTTCATCGCCCTCCTCGTGCTGCTGGTCGTGATCGCCGCACTCTCGATCACCGGATCGGTGCTCTGGAAGAAGGCCAACCGCCTCGACCCAGCGCGCAAGTCCGACAAGACTCGGTTCTTCGTGCAGAACCAGCTCGGTGCGATCATCGCGATCGTCGCCTTCCTCCCGCTCGTCATCCTGATCTTCCTCAACAAGGACATGGACAAGGGACAGAAGACGACGGCCGGCATCGTCGGAGTGGCCCTCGCGGCTCTCGCCGTCGTCCTCGGCGTGGACTTCGCTCCGCCGTCGGTCGAGCAGTACACGGCCGACCAGTCCGCCGTGATCCAGCTGCTCGGCAAGGACGAGGTCGTCTGGGTCGAGGGCGGCAAGGTCTATCACGTCTGCGACGAGGTTTCGGCGATCCAGACCGGCAGCGAGATCATCACCGGCACGACGGCGGAGGCCGTGGAAGCGGGCAAGAACCGACTGACGCTGCAGTTCGCCTCCGAGCTACGCGCGTGCGACCTTCCCGTTCCCGAGAACGACGAGGAGATCACCGAGGCGCTGCGGGCGATCCAGGCGGGGCAGGTCGACACCGTCCTGCCCGCACCGGAGTGGGCGGATTCCACCGAAGCACCCATCGTGGTCGAGGAGGCCCCGGCCGAGTGACGGCCGGTCGGCGCTAGTCGGCGTCGAGCGTTTCGACGAGCCTCTCCTCGGCCGACGAGAGATGCGCGTTGAGGAGGGCGGCCGCACGCTCGCCCTCCCCTGACTCGACCGCGTCGAGGATGTCGGCGTGCTGCGCGGCGATCACCGTAGCGTCGAGCAGCCGGCGTCCCTGCACCTGCGCCATGCACAGCCGCACCTCGTCGAGGACGCTGCGGTACATGCGACCGGTCCGCTCGCTCTGGAGCGCGTCGATGAGCGCGGTGTGGAAGCGCAGATCGGGGTCGACGGTCGCCGGGTCGGGGCCGCCCGGCATCGCGAGGATCTCGGCGTTGGCGTCGCGGGCGGCATCGGGAACCGTCCCGGTCGCAGCGAGTTCTCGCAGCGCCGCACTCTCCAGCCTCACCCTCGTGCGATAGACGTCGCGCACGGTATCGGCGTCGATCCCGACGACGCGCGCACTTCGATGCGCGGTGCGCACCAGGAGGCCGGTGGCGACGAGCTGTTCGATCGCCGCTTTCGCGCTCGGCCTGGCCACACCGAACGTCTGCGAGACCGCCGCCTCCGTGAGCGGCTCACCGGAGCGGATCTCGCCGCTGAGGATGCGTCCGCGCAGCTGAACGGTGACGGCATCGACCACGCCGACGATGCCGAGCGGCGCGTCCGAGGTCGTGGTCATCCGGTCAGTCTAACGAAACGCTCCGCCCCTCGGTACACTTGTCTGACAATCTTTCGACGAAGCAGAGGAGCATCGTGCCGACCACACTCGCCGAACCGCTGGACCCCGCGCTGCTGGGCCCCGCGACCGAGGTGCACTCTCGGTCCATCGATCGGTTCGCCCGCGCACACGACGCCTCCCACTACCTGCTCATCCCCGATGCGGTGCTCTCCCCCGCGGATGCCGAGGGCGTCGCCCGCGCATTCGGCGCGGTGCGGGCCGCGGGGCGCACGATGACCTTCCGCTCCGGCGGGACGAGCCTCTCCGGTCAGAGCGTCAGCGGCGACATCCTCGTCGATACGCGCAGTCACTTCCGCGACATCCGCGTGGAGGACGACGGCGCACTCGTCCGCGTCGGTCCCGGAGCCACGGTCCGCCAGGTCAACACCCGTCTGACACGCCACCGCCGCAAACTCGGCCCGGACCCGGCGAGTGAGATCGCCTGCACGATCGGCGGGGTCGTGGCCAACAACTCCAGCGGCATGGCCTGCGGCATCACCGAGAACTCGTACCAGACCATCGAATCGATGACGATCGTGCTCCCCAGCGGAACCATCCTCGACACCGGACGCCCGGACGCGAACGAGCTGCTCCGCGCCGCGGAACCGGAGATCGCCGACGGGCTCCTGAGCCTGCGGGCGCGCCTGCTGGCCTCACCCGAGCAGGTCGCCTTCCTCCGGCAGCAGTTCTCGATGAAGAACACCATGGGCTACGGCCTCAACGCCCTACTCGACTTCGATGATCCGGTGCGCATCCTCGAACACCTCATCATCGGCTCCGAAGGCACCCTCGCGTTCGTCGCCGAGGCACGGTTCCGCACGATCGAGGTGCGTCCGGCGATCGCGACCGGGCTGTTGGTGTTCGAGACCCTGTCCGCGGCCATGACCGCGCTCCCCGATCTGACACGTCTCGGCCTCGCGACGATCGAACTGATGGATGCGGCATCGCTCCGCGTCGCACAGGGGCTGAGCGATGTCCCGGCGGCCATCGCGGAGATCGACGTGCAGGGGCATGCGGCCCTCCTCGTCGAAGTCCACGCGTCCGATGCCGCGTCCCTCGCGGAGGCGAGTGCCGCCGCCCAGGTGCATTTCGAGGAGCTGCCGCTGGCCGTGGCGCCCCGGCTCACGACGGATGCGGGCGAACGTGCCGCCCTGTGGCACGTGCGCAAGGGCCTCTACACCGCGGTGGCCGGAGCGCGTCCCTCCGGCACGACCGCTCTGCTCGAAGACATCGTCGTCCCTGTCCCCCGCCTGCTCGCGACCTGTGAACGTCTGATCGAGCTGTTCGCCGAGCACGGCTACGAGGGCTCGGTCATCTTCGGTCATGCGAAGGACGGGAACGTCCACTTCCTGCTCAACGAGCGCTTCGACGACGCCGACAGCGTGGCCCGCTACCGCCGGTTCACGGACGACCTGGTCGACCTGGTGCTGTCCCAGCAGGGTTCGCTGAAGGCCGAGCACGGAACCGGTCGCATCATGACGCCGTTCGTGCGCCGCCAGTACGGCGACGAGCTGACGGACATGATGTGGGAGATCAAGCGGCTGCTCGATCCCGACGGCATCCTCAACCCGGGCGTCGTGCTCTCGGATGATCCCGACTCGTACCTGCACGACCTCAAGCGCGTCCCCACGGTCGAGAACGAGGTCGACCGCTGCGTGGAGTGCGGATACTGCGAGCCGACGTGTCCGAGCAAGAGCATCACGCTCACCCCGCGTCAGCGCATCGTGATCCGCCGCGACATGGCCTGGGCGGAAGAGCAAGGCGATACCGAGCTGCTACGCGACCTGCAGAAGGACTACGACTACGACGGAGTGCAGACCTGCGCCGTCGACGGCATGTGCGGCGTGGCGTGCCCCGTGGACATCAACACCGGTGACCTCGTGCGCCGACTGCGGGCGGAGCAGTCCAACGCGATCGAGGGCGCCCTGTGGGGCACGGCGGCGAAGCACTGGAGCACGGTCACCCGAGCCGGTGGCGTCGCCCTCACGGTCGCCGACGCGCTCCCGGCGCCGCTGGTCCGCGGTGTGACCCAGGTGGGACGGGCGGTGCTGGGCGCCGACACACTCCCTCTCTACGACGGTGGGCTCCCCCGCGGCGGGTCGAAACCTCCGCGCCCCGAAGCCCCGAGCGACGCGCAGGCCGTGTTCTTCGGAGCGTGCATCGGCACGATGTTCGGCGGGGAGGCCGAAGGTCAGGGATCGAGGGACGCGCTGCGAGAGCTGCTGGACCGCGCCGGGATCCCCGTCGTGATCCCGGAGGAGAACGGCGGCCTCTGCTGCGGCACGCCCTGGAAGTCGAAGGGCCACCTGGACGGCTACCGCCTCATGTCGGACCGCGTGCTGGACTCCCTCTGGGAGGCGAGCCGCCAGGGCGAGCTGCCCGTCGTGTGCGACGCCGCGTCCTGCACCGAGGGCCTCGATGTGATGCTCGCGCAGTCCGTGGCGAACAACCCGAAGTACGCAGGGCTCCGGATCGAGGATGCCACGACCTACGTCGCCCGTGAGGTGCTGCCGCGGCTGACCGTGCGCGCGAAGCTCCCGACGGTTGCCGTGCACCCGACGTGCTCGACGACCGCCCTCGGCGCGACCGGAGCTCTGACCGCGATCGCGGCCGCCGTCGCGGACGACGTGTTCATCCCCGAGGGCTGGGGATGCTGCGCCTTCGCCGGCGACCGCGGGATGCTGCATCCGGAACTCACCGCCAGTGCGACGGCGCAGGAATCGGCCGAGATCGCGGCGGCGGAGGGCGAGCGCGGCGGATTCGATGCCTTCGTTTCGGCGAACCGGACGTGCGAGATCGGGATGACCAGGGCCACCGGCCGCCCATACCGGCACGTGATCGAGATCCTCGCGGAGCTCACACGGCCCTGACCCCCGGCAGACGAAGAACGGGCGCCCCCGAGGGGACGCCCGTTCTTTCGAGAATCGAATCAGCGCGCAGCACTGCCGTCGACGTAGTCCTCGTCCTGCTGCTTCCAGGCGAAGAGCGAACGCAGCTCCTTGCCGGTGACCTCGATCGGGTGCTGCTCCTCCTTGGCGCGCAGCGCGAGGAACTCCTCCGCGCCGTTGTCCTGGTCGTCGATGAAGCGCTTCGCGAAGGCGCCCGACTGGATGTCGGCCAGCACGCCCTGCATGCTCTCCTTGACGCGCTCGTCGATGACGCGCGGGCCCGAGACGTAGTCGCCGAACTCGGCGGTGTCCGAGATCGACCAGCGCTGCTTGGCGATGCCGCCCTCCCACATCAAGTCGACGATGAGCTTGAGCTCGTGCAGCACCTCGAAGTACGCGATCTGCGGCTGGTAGCCCGCCTCGGTCAGCGTCTCGAAGCCGGCCTGCACCAGGTGGCTCACGCCACCGCACAGCACGGCCTGCTCGCCGAACAGGTCGGTCTCGGTCTCTTCCGTGAAGGTCGTCTTGATGACGCCGGCGCGGGTGCCGCCGATGGCCTTCGCGTAGGAGAGGGCGAGGTCCCAGGCGTGGCCCGATGCGTCGCGCTCCACGGCGATGATGTCGGGGATGCCGCGGCCGGCGACGAACTCGCGGCGGACGGTGTGGCCCGGCGCCTTCGGGGCGACCAGGATCACGTCGACACCCTCGGGTGCGTCGATGTAGCCGAAGCGGATGTTGAAGCCGTGCGCGAAGGCGAGCGTCTTGCCGGCCGTGAGGTTCGGCGCGATGGACTCGCTGTAGATGATGCGCTGGTGCTGGTCCGGCGCGAGGATCATGATCACGTCGGCCCACTCGGTGGCCTCGGCGACGGTCTTCACGGGGAAGCCGGCTTCTTCGGCCTTCGCGGCGGACTTGGAGCCCTCCTTCAGCGCGATGGCGACCTCGACGCCCGAGTCGCGCAGGTTCTGCGCGTGGGCGTGGCCCTGCGAGCCGTAGCCGACGATCGCGACCTTCTTGCCCTGGATCAGGGACAGGTCTGCGTCGGCGTCGTAGAAGATCTCGGTGCTCACGGTGTGTTTCTCCTTGTTCTTTGCGTTTCGTCTGGCTTCGCGTGCTCGATGAGCGGCGAAAAGTGGGTACTCGGGTCGGTCAGCCGCGCAGGACGCGCTCGGTGATGCTCTTGCCGCCGCGCCCGATGGCGAGGAGACCCGACTGCGCGATCTCCTTGATGCCGAAGGGCTCCAGCGCACGGAGCATCGCGTCGACCTTGCCCTTGTCGCCGGTCACCTCGATCACGAGCGCGTCCGAGGCGTAGTCCACCACGGATGCGCGGAAGAGGTTCACCACCTCGATCACGTTCGAGCGCGTGGCGTTGTCGGTGCGGACCTTCACGAGCATGTGCTCGCGCTGGACCGAGGTCGAGAAGTCGAGCTCGACGATCTTGATCACGTTGATCAGCTTGTTGAGCTGCTTCGTGACCTGCTCGAGCGGCAGCTCATCGACGTCGACGACGACCGTGATCCGGGAGATCCCGGGCACCTCGGTCACGCCGACGGCGAGGGAATCGATGTTGAAGCCGCGACGGGCGAACAGCCCGGCGACGCGGGTGAGGAGACCGGGGGTGTTCTCCACCAGCAGGCTCAGCACGTGGGTCGACATGGATCAGTCCTCCTCGTCGAAGGCGGGCGCGTGCTCGCGGGCGTACTGGACATAGCTGTTGCTGACTCCCTGCGGGACCATCGGCCACACCATGGAATCGGCGCTGACGACGAAGTCGATCACCACGGGGCGGTCGTTCGTCTCGAGCGCGAGCTGGATGGCGGCATCCACCTCTTCCTCCTTCTCCACGCGGATCGCCAGGCACCCGTAGGCCTCGGCGAGCTTCACGAAGTCGGGGATGCGAACAGTGCCGTGCCCGGTGTTGAGGTCGGTGTTCGAGTGGCGGCCGTCGTAGAACAGCGTCTGCCACTGGCGCACCATGCCCAGCGAGGAGTTGTTGATGATCGCGACCTTGATCGGGATGTTGTTGATCGCGCAGGTCGCGAGCTCCTGATTGGTCATCTGGAAGCAGCCGTCGCCGTCGATCGCCCAGACGTGCCGCCCGGGCTCTGCGACCTTCGCACCCATCGCCGCAGGGACCGAGTAGCCCATGGTGCCGGCGCCGCCGGAGTTCAGCCAGGCGTTGGGGCGCTCGTACTTGATGAACTGCGCCGCCCACATCTGGTGCTGGCCGACGCCCGAGGCATAGATGCCCTCGGGGCCCGTGAGCTCGCCGATGCGCTGGATCACGTACTGCGGGGCGAGGAGCCCGTCGGTCGTCGGCGCATAGCCGAGGGGGAACTCGGTGCGGAGGCCATCGAGGTACGACCACCACTCCTCGATGTCGGGCTTCGCGCTGGCCGTCGCACCGCGGAACGCGGCATCCAGGTCGGTCAGCACGTCGCGGACATCCCCCACGATCGGCACATCCGCGGTGCGGATCTTCGAGATCTCCGCGGGGTCGATGTCGACGTGCACCACCTTGGCGTTCGGGGCGAAGAGCGCCGCCTTGCCTGTCACGCGGTCATCGAACCGTGCACCGAGGGAGACGAGGAGGTCGGCCTCCTGGAGCGCCAGCACGGCGGGAACGGTGCCGTGCATGCCGGGCATCCCGAGGTGCTGCGGGTGGGAGTCCGGGAACGCGCCGCGAGCCATCAGCGTGGTGACCACGGGCGCACCAGTGGACTCCGCGAGTTCGAGGAGCTCCGCCGACGCCTTGCCGCGGATCACGCCGCCGCCGACGTACAGCACCGGTTTCTTGGCCTCGGCGAGCAGGGTCGCGGCGGCCTGGATCTGCTTGCCGTGCGCCTTGGTCACCGGTCGGTAGCCGGGGAGATCGATCTTGGGCGGCCACACGAACGGCGCGGTGGCCTGCTGCGCATCCTTCGTGATGTCGACCAGCACGGGACCGGGACGACCGGTGCCGGCGATCTCGTAGGCCGCGGCGATCGCGCCCGGGATGTCGGCAGCGTCCTTCACCAGGAACGAGTGCTTGGTGATCGGCATCGTGATGCCCACGATGTCGGCTTCCTGGAACGCATCGGTTCCCATCAGCGTCGAGAACACCTGGCCGGTGATGGCCAGCATCGGCACCGAGTCCATGTAGGCGTCGGCGATCGCGGTGACGAGGTTCGTGGCACCGGGACCGGAGGTCGCGATGCACACGCCCACCTTGCCCGAAGCCGAGGCGTAGCCCTCGGCCGCGTGCCCGGCCCCCTGCTCGTGCCGCACCAGGATGTGCCGCAGATCCTCGGCATCCATCAGCGGGTCGTACACCGGGAGGATCGCGCCGCCGGGAAGACCGAAGACATCGGTGACACCGAGCAGCTCGAGCGAGCGGACGACGGCCTCGGCACCGGTGATCTCCGGAGCAGAGGATTGACGGGCGGGCGGCCTCGGCACAGCCGGGGCGGAGTCAGCAGTCATGACTTTCCTTCTGATGATCTGTGGAGGACACCGGACGCCGGGCGGCCGGGTCAGCCGGTGGTCGCTCCCTCGGCGGCGGACCGCACGAGGCGCGAGTACTTGGCAAGAACGCCTCGGGTGTAGCGCGGGGGAAGCGGCTCCCAGCCGGAACGGCGGGAGGCGAGCTCTGCGTCGTCGACGAGTAGATCGAGAGAGCGAGCTGCGATATCGACCCGTATCAGATCACCATCGCGCACGAAGGCGATGGGACCTGCGTCCACCGCTTCGGGTGCTATGTGGCCGATGCACAGGCCGGTTGTGCCGCCTGAGAATCGTCCGTCAGTCAAGAGTAGTACATCTTTTCCGAGCCCCGCGCCCTTGATGGCCGCCGTGATGGCGAGCATCTCGCGCATACCCGGTCCGCCCTTGGGGCCTTCGTAGCGGATGACGATGACGGTGCCGGGCTCGATCTCGCCCTCGGCGACGGCGTCCATGGCGGCACGCTCGCGCTCGAACACCCGGGCAGGGCCCTCGAAGACGGCGGCGTCGAAGCCGGCCGTCTTCACGACGGCGCCCTCGGGAGCCAGCGAGCCGTGCAGGATCGTGAGTCCGCCCGTCGCGTGGATGGGGTTGTCGAACGTGTGGATGACCTCGCCGTCGATCGGCTGCGGGTCGAGGTCGGCGAGGTTCTCGGCGAGCGTCTTGCCCGTGACGGTGAGTGCATCACCGTGCAGGAGGCCCTCGTCGAGCATCGCCTTCATGATCACGGGGATGCCGCCGTGCCGGTCGACGTCGTTCATGACGTACTTGCCGAACGGCTTCATGTCGGCGACGTGGGGAACCTTGTCGCCGATGCGGTTGAAGTCGTGCAGGCTCAGCTCGACGTCGGCCTCGCGGGCGATCGCCAGCAGGTGCAGCACGACATTGGTGGAGCCGCCGAGGGCCATCGCCAGGGCGATCGCATTCTCGAACGCCTCCTTGGTGAGGATGTCGCGCGTCGTGATCCCCTGACGGAGCAGGTTCACGACCGCCTCGCCCGAGCGGTGCGCGAAGTAGTCGCGGCGACGGTCTGCAGCGGGCGGCGCGGCCGAGCCCGGGAGGCTGAGACCGAGTGCCTCGGCCACGGATGCCATCGTGTTCGCGGTGTACATACCGCCACAGGCACCCTCCCCCGGGGCGATCGCGCACTCGATGCGCTTGAGGTCCTCTTCGCTCATGAGACCGGCACGGCAGGCGCCGACCGCCTCGAACGAGTCGATGATGGTGACGTCCTTCTCGGTGCCGTCGGAGAGCTTGACCCACCCCGGTGCGATCGAGCCGGCGTACAGGAACACGCTCGAGAGGTCGAGGCGGGCGCTCGCCATGAGCATGCCCGGGATCGACTTGTCGCAGCCGGCGAGCAGGACAGAGCCGTCGAGGCGCTCGGCCATCATCACGGTCTCGACGGAGTCCGCGATGACCTCACGCGACACCAGCGAGAAGTGCATGCCCTCGTGGCCCATGGAGATGCCGTCGGAGACGGAGATCGTGCCGAACTGCAGCGGATAGCCGCCGCCCGAGTGCACGCCCTCCTTGGCGCCCTGCGCGAGCCGGTCGAGGCTCAGGTTGCAGGGCGTGATCTCGTTCCAGCTGGACGCGATGCCGATCTGCGGTTTGTCCCAGTCGGCGTCTCCCATCCCGACGGCACGGAGCATGCCTCGGGAGGTCGTGGCCTCGATGCCGTCGGTGACGACGCGGCTACGGGGCTTGATGTCGATGGGCGCGCTATTGGAGGGATCATGCGAGGACATGACGGAAGTCTATTGCTGCGCGGAGGTGCGTTCGTCCGCCAGCGCCTCCAGAAGCGCGGCGATCTGTTGTGGAGTGTCCACACGAAGCGCCGCAGCGCTCTCCCCCGGGCCGACACGCACTCCGAGGTCACCGGGCCCGAGCACGCGCATCGCGTCCTCGTCCGTGACATCGTCGCCGGCGAACAGGATTCCGGTGGCGTCGAAGCGCTCCCGGAGCGCGGCCATCGCCGCGTCCTTGCCCTCCGCGCGCGAGGAGAACTCCAGCACGCGGTGTCCGGCTCGACGGCGCCAGTGCGGGAACCGTTCGGCGACGAGAGCGTCGATCTCGGCGAAGACGCGCTCCTCGGTCGCAGGGTCCGCGCGGCGGGTGTGCACGCCCATGCCGAAGGTCTTCGGCTCGAACTCGGCACCCTCGTAGCGCTCGATGATCGGCTTCGCGGCCGCCCACAGCTCTTCGCGCGAGCCGTCCTCGGTGACGTCGCCCGCGATGTCGGCGTCCCCCTCGCCGGGGAACCAGTACTGCGCGCCGTGCGAGCCGGCCAGCGCGATCGCGGAGTCGTCGGTGTGTTCGGTGATCACACGCAGGTCGTGCATGCTGCGTCCGGAGACGTAGGCCACGACAGTGTCGGGAAGCGACGCGAGGCGCTCCACCTGGATGGCGACCTCCGGAAGCGCGCGCGCAGCCATCGGGTCGGGCACCAGCGGTGAGGCGGTGCCGTCGAAGTCGAGTGCCACGACCAGGCGCGGCGTCGCCGCCAGGGCGCTCAGGTCGTCGTCGGCGGTTCCGGGGATCCAGGGGCGCGTCACAGGTTCTCCAATCGCAGGGGGTTCGTTCCCAGTATCGCGGCCCCGCGGATGCTCAGCGTCCGCGCACCTCGGACAGGGCGGTGAGGAACGAGGAGGACCAGGCGTTCACATCGTTGTCCAGCACGCGACGACGCAGCGACCTCATGCGCCGCCCCTGCTCGGCCGGGGGCATCTCCACCGCGGTCATGATCGCGTCCTTGAGCCCTTCGATGTCGTGCGGGTTGACCCGCACCGCCTGCCGCAGCTCGTCCGCCGCACCGGTGAACTCGCTGAGCACGAGGACGCCGCGATCGTCGACGCGCGTGGCGACGTACTCCTTGGCGACGAGGTTCATGCCGTCGCGCAGCGCAGTGACCAGCATCACGTCGGCTGCCAGGTAGAGCGCGACCATCTCCTCGCGCGGATAGCCCTGGTGCAGATATCGGATGGCGGAGTGGCCCATCGTGTCGGTGTCGCCGTTGATGCGGCTGACCGCGAGCTCGATCTCGTCACGCAGGTGCACGTAGGCGTCGACGCGCTCCCGGCTGGGGCTCGCGACCTGGACGAGCGTGACGTCTTCGACGTTGAGTCGTCCCTCCGCGAGCAGCTCCCCGTAGGCCTTGATGCGGTGGCGGATGCCCTTGGTGTAGTCGAGTCGGTCGACGCCGAGCAGGATGCGCTTCGGGTTGCCGAGGCTCGCGCGGATCTCGGCGGCGCGCGCGCGGACATCCTCGCGCGCTGCGAGCTCGATGTACGGCGTCGTGTCGATGGAGATCGGGAACGCCCGTGCCAGCGCGGTGCGTGACCCCTCGCCGTCTGGGACAGACACGTGGGGCCCCTTGACCTCGTAGCGAAGTCTGCGGCGCACTGCCGTCAGGAAGTAAGTGGCGTCCTGAGCCCGCTGGAAGCCGATGACATCGGCACCGAGCAGTCCGCGCAGCACCTGATCGCGCCATGGCAGCTGGGCGTAGAGGCCGTGAGCCGGGAACGGGATGTGGTGGAAGTAGCCGATGGTCACATCCGGCCGCAGTTCGCGCAGCATCTGCGGGACGAGCTGCAGCTGGTAGTCGTGAACCCAGACGGTGCCCTCCTTCGCGACGGACGCAGCGGCGGACTCGGCGAACCGGCGGTTGACCCGGACGTACGCATCCCACCATTCGCGGTGGTACTGCGGCGGCGCGATCACGTCGTGGTACAGCGGCCAGATCGTGTCGTTCGCGAAGCCCTCGTAGTACTCCGCAACCTCTTGCGCGCTCAGCGCGACGGGAACCAATTCGATGCCACCGGCTTCGAACGGCTCCAGCTCGACATCCGCCTGCCCCGCCCAGCCCACCCACGCACCGTGCACGTTGCGCATCATCGGCTCGAGAGCGGCTACGAGCCCACCGGGAGACGTGCGCCAGACCTCCTCGCCGTCAGGGCCCTCCACCCGGTCGACCGGGAGGCGATTGGCGACGACGACGAAATCTGCGGCGGTCAAGGGGGACTCCTCACATCAGCGATGGAATCAAACCTACCCAGGATCGCGGAATACCGTTGCCGGAGGTCAGACCGTCACCGACGAACGGGGGCGCCTCTCACTGCTGAGAGCCCAGTTCGCCACGCCCGCACCGAAGGCGATGAATGCCGCGATCATCGGCAGCAGGAGCGCAGCGGACGTTCCGACGTTCTCGGCGATCTCGCCGGCCACGGCGGCGCCGATCGACTGCCCGACCACGACGCCGGAGCCCAGCATCGTCATGACCGTCGCGGAGCGTCCACGCGGACTGCGGGCGGCCCCGAAACTGTACTGGGTGACCAGGGTGGGTCCGATGCCGATTCCCATGATCGCCAGCGCGAGCATCATCGTTCCCGGCGAGTCGACGAATCCGAGCAGGAGCGTTCCGGCGAGCAGGATGCCGGCGAAGACGAGCCACCGTGCGCGCATCGAGAACGACGGAGGAAGCCAGGCGACACCCAGCGCGAGCACCGCCGAACCGACACCCATCACCCCGTAGAGCAGACCGGCCTGCTCGGGCGCACCGCGGTCGGCCATGAACGACGTCAGCGACGTGAGCATCGTCCCGAAGAAGATTCCCACGCCGAGGATGCCGAGGACGACGATGAGCAGCTGTGGCCGGAACAGTTCCGAGACCGCGGACGGCGCCCGCCCATCCGCGTCGCGGTCCTGCGAGACGTGACGTCCGCTGGGGTGCAACGCGAAAGCGCCGACGAAGACGACGGTGAGCACGGCAGCGCCCACCAGCGGAGCCCAGGGTGCGAACGCGGACGCCAGGATGCCGACCAGGAAGGGCCCGAAGACGAACACGGTCTCATCGGCCGCGGACTCGTACGCCATCGTCCCGGACACCGTCTTGGCGCGACGCGCCTCCGGCATCCGATCGGCGATGATGGTCACCAGACGCGAACGCGAGAGCGGAGCGACCTGCGGCGCCGTGGCGCCGATGCCGACCGCCGCCAGCAGCACGAAGCCGTCTGCGGCATCCCCGTAGACCACGAAGGTGAAGAGCAGGAGCATGGCGCCGTTCGCCAGTGCGAGCACGGCCAGGACCACCCGCTGGCCGAACCGGTCGGCGGCGGCACCGAGAAGGGGACCGAAGCACGCCGTCCCGAGGCCGACGGCCGCCGACGTGAGCCCGCCCAGCGAGAGCGACCCTCGGGCCGAGACGACGACCGTCAGGACGCCGACGACCATCATGGCGAACGGAAGCCGCGCGATGAAGGCGATGAGGAAGTAGGGAAGTCCGGCGAGACGCAGAAGGCTCGGGCTCGGCTCGATGATCTGTGGGGGTGCTGATTCGCGTGTCATGGCTCTCGCGCGTCGAAGACGCGATGTCGGGTGCCGCCGCTGTCCGCCGGGATGCCGACGGCCGGTAGATACACGGTTCTTGCGGCCGCGGCGAGCCGCGACGAGCCCAGGATAGCGGATGCGTCCGGGGATCTGCCGAGAGATGAGCGGTTCGCGACGGGTCTATTCTGGGCGACACCCCGCACCTCGTTCGCCGAGAGGACCTACGTTGCCCACTGCCCCGCATGCCGCCACCGCACTCTCCCTGCCTCCGCGCTCGCAACGCGCGGGCACCGCGAAGACCTCCCCGGTGCGCGACCTTCTCGCGCTGACCGCGCGCCCAGAGGTCATCTCGTTCGCGGGCGGCCTTCCCGCACCCGAGCTCTTCGACGTCGACGGCATCCGCGCAGCATTCGACGCCGTGCTCGACTTCCCCGGTGTGCTGCAGTACTCGACATCCGAGGGCGACGCTCGACTCCGTGAGGAAGTCGCCCGACGGTACTCGGAGGACGGGTTGTCGACCACCGCGTCCGAGCTCATCATCACGACGGGTTCGCAGCAGGGGCTCGGTCTGATCTCGACGACGCTCCTCGACCCGGGCGACACGATCCTGGTCGAAGAGCCGTGCTACCTCGCGGCGCTGCAGACCTTCGCGCTGGCCGGGGCGCGCGTCATCGGCGTCCCTTACGACGGGGACGAGCTGGATCTCGAAGCGCTGGACCGGCTGGCCGCCGAGCACAGCCCGAAGTTCTTCTACACGGTGCCCACCTTCCAGAACCCCACCGGCCGCACCCACGGACTCGAGGCGCGCCACGACATCGCCGCCGTGGCACAGCGGCGGGGATTCCGCATCATCGAGGACGAGCCCTACCGCCAGCTCCGGTACTCGGGTGAGGCCCTCCCCTCGCTGGCCGAGCTGGCACCGGAGCACGTCATCAGTCTCGGCAGCTTCTCGAAGGTGATCGCACCCGGGCTGCGCATCGGATGGATACGCACGACTGCGGATATCCGCCCCACCGTCACGATCGCGAAGCAGGCCGCCGACCTCCACACCTCCACCATCGACCAGGCCGCGGCCGCCCACTACCTCCTCTCAGGTCGCGGCGAGCCCGCGCTTACGCGCATCCGCGACGCCTACGCCGCCCGGCGCGACGCGATGCTCGAAGCCCTGCCTGCCGCGCTGCCGAGCGGCAGTACGTGGAATCGGCCCGACGGCGGCATGTTCGTCTGGGCACGGCTGCCTGAGGGGATGGATGCCGCCGAGTCGCTCGGGCGCGCGCTGACCAACGATGTCGCCTACGTGCCCGGCGTCTCGTTCTACTCCGGGACGCCCGATCGACGGACGCTCCGCCTGTCGTTCACGACGTACTCCCCTGACAGGATCAGGGAGGGGTTGTCAAGGCTCGGGACGACCTGGGGCACGGGAAGGTAGCGTGGGGGCATGCGCTACCTCTTCAGCACCGGACTCGTCGCTGCGATCTCTGCAGGGGTCTCGCTGCTCCGCGGCACCCGCGAGCAGCCGATCACCTGGCGCTCCCTGCTGTCCTGGCTGAGCTGGGGCATCACGATGGCGCTCGCTGTCGGCGCGGTGATCGACATGAACCGCGAACGACGCGGTGTGCTCGTCGATGCCGACTCGCCGCAGTCGGTCAAGAAGGCGAAGAAGGCCCAGCGACTCCAGTTCCGTTCGCAAAAGGCCCTCGCCGACACGCAGGATCACGCCAAGGACGCACGGCGCTGACGCCGCGCGCCCCGAGCGCATCGTTCACCGAGTGAGGATCAGCGCTTCGCCCTGACCGCCACCGCCGCACAGGCCGACGGCAGCCGTTCCGCCGCCGCGACGCACGAGCTCGTGAACGGCGTGCACCACGAGTCTGTTGCCGGATGCACCGATCGGGTGTCCGATCGCGATCCCTCCGCCGTGGATGTTCACGATGCCCTCGTCCAGCCCGAGCTCGACCTGCGAGCGGGCGACGACCGCGCCGAATGCTTCGTTAATCTCCACGAGATCGAGCTCCGAGGGTGCGATCCCCTGCTTCTCGCACGCGCGCTCGATCGCGCGTGCCGGCTGCGCCTGCAGGGAGTTGTCCGGGCCGGCCGTCTGGCCGCTGGCTCCGACCGACGCGAGCACCGACCAGCCCTTGGTCTCGGCCGTGCGCCGCGTGGTGACGACCACGGCCGATGCGCCGTCGGAGATCTGGGACGAGTTCCCCGCGGTGATCGATCCACCCTCCGCGAAGGCCGCGCGCAGGCCGCCGAGAGTCTCGACCGTCGTGTCGGGGCGCACACCCTCGTCCTTCGTCACGCGAACCGGTTCACCCCGACGCTGGGGCACGTCGACGGCGACGATCTCGGCCTCGAACACACCTGCTTCCTGCGCGGCGGCCGCTCGTTGGTGCGACAGCGCGGCGACGTGGTCCTGCGCCTCCCGCGTGAGCTCGTAACGCGCGTTGTGGCGCTCCGTCGACGCGCCCATGCTCTCCCGGTCGTAGGCGTCGGTCAGACCGTCGTACGCCATGTGGTCGAGCACCTCGACGCTTCCGTACGCCCAGCCGTCGCGGGATCCCATCAGCATGTGCGGGGCCCGCGTCATCGACTCCATCCCCGCGGCGACGACGACGTCCGCGTCGCCGGTGCGGATCATCCGGGCGGCGTCGATGATCGCAGTCAAACCCGACAGGCAGACCTTGTTCACGGAGTGGGCCGGGACGTCCCAGCCGATGCCGGCCCCGATGGCCGCCTGCCGCGCGGCGTTCTGACCGGAGCCGGCGGCCAGCACCTGTCCGACGATCACCGCGTCGACGTCCCCCGGATCGACGGCGCCCTGCTCCAGTGCGCCCCGGATCGCGAAGGATCCGAGCTGAGGCGCAGTGAAGGCCGCCAGCTGGCCCTTCAGCCGCCCCTGCGGTGTACGGGCGGCGGCGACGATGACGATGTCGTTGTCATTCATGGTGCGAGGTCCTTTCGTGCAGGAGATCCGGGTGGATGGTGAGCGGCGACTCGGTCGCGGCGATGACCTCGTCCACGCTCACTCCCGGGGCCGTCTCGACGAGTGTCAGCCCCTCTGGCGTGACGTCGATCACGGCCAGGTCGGTGATGATCCGGTCGACCACTCCGCGACCGGTCAGAGGGAGCGAGCACTCGCCCACGATCTTGGCCGACCCGTCCCTGGCCACGTGCTCCATCAGGACGATCACCCGAGCGGCGCCGTGCACGAGATCCATGGCACCGCCGGGGCCCTTCACCATCTTGCCCGGGATCATCCAGTTCGCGAGATCCCCGCTCGTCGAGACCTGCATCGCGCCGAGGATCGCGGCATCGATCTTGCCGCCGCGGATCATCCCGAAACTGGTGGCGGAGTCGAAGAACGCCGCGCCGGGCAGGGTCGTGACCGTCTCCTTGCCCGCGTTGATGAGGTCGGGGTCCACGGCGTCTTCGCGCGGGTAGGGCCCGACGCCGAGGATCCCGTTCTCGGACTGGAGGACCACCGTGACGTCGCCGGGCACGTGGTTGGGCACGAGCGTCGGCAATCCGATTCCGAGGTTGACGTAGGAGCCGTCCTGCAGCTCGGCTGCCGCGCGGGCCGCCATCTGGTCTCGCGTGAGTGCCATCTCAGGCTCCTTCCACGGCGACGGTGCGTCGCTCGATGCGCTTGGGGATGTCGGTGCCCAACTCGACGATGCGGTGCACGAAGACACCGGGAAGATGGATGCTGTCCGGGTCGAGCTCCCCCGGCTCCACGAGCTGTTCGACCTGAGCGATGCAGATGCGTCCGGCCATCGCGGCGAGCGGGTTGAAGTTGCGCGCCGCCTTGTTGAAGACGAGGTTCCCGTGGCGATCGCCGCGAGCGGCGTGCACGAGCGAGAAGTCCGTGGTGATCGCCTCCTCGAGCACGAAGTCCGCAGAGTTGCCGTCGACATCGAAGGAACGGACGTCTTTCACCGAGGAGGCGACGGCGATCGTACCGTCCGCGTTGTAACGGCGGGGCAGCCCGCCTTCTGCGACCTGGGTGCCCACACCCGTCTGCGTGTAGAAGGCCGCGATCCCCGATCCTCCTGCCCGGAGCTTCTCGGCCAGAGTCCCCTGGGGAGTGAGCTCGAGCTCGAGCTCGCCGCTCAGGAACTGGCGCTCGAACTCCTTGTTCTCCCCCACGTACGACGATGTCATCTTGCGGATGCGCTGCGCCGCGAGCAGGACGCCGAGCCCCCAGTCGTCCACGCCGCAGTTGTTGCTCACGACACTGAGGTCTGTCGTGCCCTGGGCCAGCAGGGCTTCGATGAGCGCGATCGGGTTGCCTGACAGCCCGAACCCGCCGACCGCCAACGAGGCTCCGTCCGGAATGTCGGACACGGCGTGCGCTGCCGAGTCCCATTGCTTGTCGATCACGTCTGCTCCTTCGAATTCGTGCCTCCCTCCAGCATCCGCTCTTCGGCCCTCGGCGCAACGATCAAGTCTTGCGATGTGGTCAGATCCGGAGGTAGCGTCCACGATATGGAATCCACGGCCCGCTCCATCCCCGGCGCGCAGGCCATCGCTCGCGCGGCTCGCCTGCTCCGATTGGTGACCGCCGCCGGCGCGGAGGGCGCCAGCCTCCAGGACCTCGCCCGGGCAGCCGAGCTGTCGCGCTCGACCACTCATCGCCTGCTCAGCGCGCTCAAGTTCGAGGGGCTGGTCGACCGCGACGAGGACAGCACCCGGTGGATGCCCGGCCCCGAGCTGTTTCTGATGGGTTCGGTCGCCGCCGCGCGCTACGACGTGACCGCGCTCGCACGGGACATCGTCCGGTCACTGGCGGTCAAGACCGAGGAGAGCGCATTCTTCTCCGTGCGTCGGGGCGACGAGACGGTGTGCCTGCTTCGGGAGGAAGGCTCCTTCCCGATCCGCTCCTTCGTCCTGAGCGAGGGGGTGAGGTTCCCCCTCGGTGTCGCGAGTGCGGGGCTCGCGATCCTGGCTTTCCTGCCTGACCATGATGTGGACGCTTATCTGGAGCGGCATCCCGACCTCGAGAGCGCGTGGGGGCCGACGCACCGCCCGCGCGCACTGCGCGCCCGACTGACCGAGACCAAGGAGCGCGGATACGCCGTCAATCCCGGCTTGATCGTCGAGGGCAGCTGGGGCATCGGCGCCGCGGTCTTCGATCGCTCCGGTCGCCCGGAGTGGGCGTTGAGTCTGACCGGTGTCGAGTTCCGCTTCGGTCCGGATCGCATGGCCGAGCTCGGTCGCACTCTGCTCGCACACGCCCATCAACTCTCTGCACGGATAGCGAACGCGCGACGCTAACCGACAATTACATACCGCGAGGTATATACTCTTTGGTATGAATCGTTCGGACGTTATCGCGTCGCTGGTGCTATCCGGCTACGCGCTGGGCCGCATCGCGGCGCAGGATGCCGGCAACGACGCACCCGCCGCGCAATGGCGGGTGCTGAGCCTCCTCGAGCAGGAAGGCGCCAGGCGCGTAGGAGAACTGGCCGCCGCTGCGCGCACCACCCAACCCGGCATGACCCGCCTCCTCGGCATGCTGGAGAAGGACGGGCTCGTGCGGCGCTCCCCCGACCCGGACGACTCGCGAGCGACCGTCGTCGACATCACCCCGAAGGGGGCCACCGCCGTCGCGGCCTGGCGCGCCGAGTTCCGAGAGACCCTCGCGCCCCGGTTCGCCGCGCTGAGCGACGACGACTGGTCCACGCTCACCCGCGCGGCCGAGATCCTCGCCGCGCACACCACTACGGAACGAACAGGAGAATCTCGGTGAACACCACCGCCACCCCCTCGGTGTGGAAACAGCCGGCGCAGGTCTGGGCCGTCGCCTTCGCATGCGTCGTCGCCTTCATGGGAATCGGACTCGTCGATCCGATCCTCCCCGCGATCGCTGAGTCGCTTCAGGCCTCGCCGGTGGAGACGGAACTGCTCTTCACCAGTTACCTCCTGGTGACCGGCCTCGCGATGCTGGTGACAAGCTGGATCTCCAGCCGTATCGGCGCCAAGGCCACATTGCTCATCGGCCTCGCACTCATCGTCGTGTTCGCTCTCCTGTGCGCGCTCAGCGGCAGCGTCGATGCCGTCATCGGCTTCCGAGCAGGCTGGGGACTCGGCAACGCGCTGTTCATCTCGACCGCGCTCGCGACGATCGTCGGTGCCGCGTCCGGTGGGAGCAGTGCCGCGATCATCCTGTACGAAGCAGCGCTCGGCCTCGGCATCGCGGTGGGGCCACTGCTCGGCGGCCTCCTCGGCGAGCAGAGCTGGCGCGGCCCCTTCTTCGGCGTCGTCGTGCTGATGGCGATCGCGTTCGTCGCCGTGCTCGTGCTCCTGCGCGGGCCGGGCGAGAAACGGGTCCCCGTGCCCTTCTCCGCCCCGTTCACGGCCCTTCGCCGCCCCGCCCTCGCGATCCTCGCGATCGCCGCCCTGTTCTACAACATCGGGTTCTTCGTGCTGCTGGCCTTCTCGCCGTTCCCGCTGGGTTTCGGCGCCATGGGCATCGGATTCACGTTCTTCGGCTGGGGCGTCGCTCTCGCGGTCACGAGTGTCTGGGTGGCGCCGGTGCTGATGCGGCGCATGCCGCGCACGCGGATCATCCTCGTGGTGCTGCCGCTGCTCGCGCTCGATCTCGTCGCCGCGGGGCTCGTGGTCGAGAGCGCAGCCGCCCTCGTGGTCTGCATCGTCATCGGCGGGCTGTTGCTCGGGGTGATGAACACCGTGCTCACCGAGGCCGTCATGGAGGCGACGGATCTCCCCCGGTCCGTGGCATCGTCCGCGTACTCCGCGGTGCGATTCCTCGGTGGCGCGATGGCGCCTCCCATCGCGGCGCTGCTCTGGCACGCGTTCAACGCGACCGTCCCGTACCTGTTCGCGGCGGCATCGGTCCTCCTCGCGGCACTGACGGTGTTCCTCGGGCGTCGCGTGCTCGCACACATCGACGACGAGCCGGAGGATGCCGCGACCGAGGACGCCGCAGCGATCCTCGTAGGTGACGCCGCCTGAGCACCCCTTCCGTGCCGGATCGGTCATCGACGCCCGATCCGGCACCACCACGCTCGGATATCGTGGGGCGATGAGTGAAGAGACGCCCCTTCCCGAACGCAGCCGAGCCGTGCAACGGCACCTCGAGGCCGCGGGCGTCGATACCTCCATCCGGGTCCTGCCGGACTCGGCTCGCACCGCAGCGGAGGCGGCGGCAGCGATCGGGTGCGACGTCGCCGCGATCGCGAACAGCCTCGTGTTCGTTGCAGACGGCGAGCCCGTCCTCGTCATGACAAGCGGCGGCCACCGCGCGGAACTCGCGGTTCTCACCGCGAGCATCGGCGCACGCGATGTGGCGATGGCACCGGCGGCCGTCGTCCGTTCGGCGACAGGTCAGGCCATCGGCGGGGTCGCACCGGTCGGGCACCCGGCGCCCCTGCGCACCTTCCTCGACGACACCCTCCAGCACCATGACGAGCTGTGGGCCGCAGCCGGCCACCCGCACACCGTCATGCCGCTCACGTTCGACCAGCTGCGCCTCCTCACCAAGGGCACGGTCATCGCCGTGGCGTGAGGGTTTCTCCGGACCTGAGCGCGTTCAGCGTGCGCAGGGAGCCCCGCGCACGCTGCGGGGCCGACACCGCGAAGCGAATTCTCTGACGGCGTCGACCCCGATGCGTGGATCAGCCCTGCGTCGCCCGACGCCGGGCGCGCACGGCGGCCAGGGTGGTGAGTGCGACACCGAGAACGAGCGCGGCACCGGCACTCCAGAGCATGACGGCGGGCACGTCGCCACCCGTCGTGGCGAGGGAATCGCCGGTCAGCGGCAGCTCCGTCGGCGGCGTCACGTCCGTCGGCGGTGTCACGGGAGTCTCCGGTGTGGGAGGCACGGTCGGCGGGACTACCGGCGGCTTCTCGGTCGCGGTGTTGGTGAGAGTGATCGCGAGCGTCGAGCCCTCGCCGACGGTGACCTGTGCACCGCCATCCTCAGTCACACGTACTCCCGTGCCCGAGAACGCCGGGGTGCCCCAGTCGATGCCGTCGATGGCCGGCGGGGTCAGCTCTTCGAGCGTGACGACGGTGCCGGCGGGGAGGCGCACAGGAGCGGTCGCCGCTCCTGTGGTCACGGCGACGGTGTTCTCCACCGCCGGGTCACCGTAGCTGTAGCGGACCGTGTACTCGGTGCCAGCAGGCACGTCCGTCGCTCCGGAGCCGGCGACGGCCTTGGTCAGGGTGAATGCGCCGGTCGCGGTTCCGTCTCCGTCACCGCCACCGGTGACCTGCCAGACCTCGCGGTCCTGCAGGACGATTCCGTTGACGTTGGCGACGTTGCTGAACGAGGTACCGTCGGCCTGCGAGCTCGGTACCGTGAGGTAACTGACGGAGTACGTCCGCGCGGTGTCGATCGCGCCGGGGATCTCCAGGTGGAACGCGGTGCCAGCCTCGTTCCAGGAGCCGGTCCAGTTCGTGATCGTCCGGTAGTCACCGTTGTCGGCGTCCGTGCTCCACACCACGAGCTTGCCGTCTTCGTTGTGGTGTTCGGCGAACCCGCCGCCAGGTGCGGTCAACACGTCGTCGATGATGATCGACTCTGCTCCCGGGAACTTCGCGCCCGGGAGATCGAGCTGCCACGCGATGTTGCCGTCGTCCGTCTGCCAGGAGACTTTCCGTGGGTCCGTCGGCGGCGACGCCGGGGGCTCGATCCCGCCGCCGGGAGTCTCGACGCGGGTGATCTGGCCGTTGACGACGAACTCCAGCGTCGTCTGCGTGGTCTGCTCGTCCGCGCTGGCGAGGAACCACAGCGAACCGTTGACGTCGGTGCGCCCGTTCACATAGTCCGTGAGCGTGCAGGTGACGACCGGTGCCGCGTCGCTGCTGACGGCGCATTCGGCGACGATCTTGCTCGGGTCCTCGGTGGAGGGCACCGAGAACGTCAGGCCGGCTCGGGCGAATTGGCTCGGGAGCGTGAACCCGAACGTTTCGCCGCCGAGCGAACCGTCCGGCACCGACCAGTCGGCGTCGACGCGGACCTGGTCGTACTGCGCCAAGGTTTCATCGCCGTCCACGGTGGTGACCGTGATCGATGCCGGATCTATCGCTGCAGGATGGTCATATTCGGCAGCGACAGCCGTTCCCGCTCCCCCGATCGCCATCGAAGCGATGAGTGCCACCGCAGCGGCAGCGACGAATGTGATGGATGCGCGTCGCGCGCGAGCGCGTCGGTCTCTTCTGTACACGGTGTTCCCCAGTTTCTTGTCGAAGCCCCACCGCCTCGGATGCGCTACTTCACAGCGGCCCATTCGATGACGGCGACGCGGTTGTCCCCGTGTGAGAGACGGCCCTGAAGAGGACCCATTACGCGATATAACGGCATTCTCTGCGAGTCCCCAGAATCGCGGAGTCGGGGCCGACCGGATCGGCGAACGCACCCACATCCACAAGAAAGCAGAAAAGCCCCGGAAACTGGCGAGAGTTTCCGAGGCTTATCCGTGCACCCCCTCGGACTTGAACCGAGAACCCACTGATTAAGAGTCAGTTGCTCTGCCGATTGAGCTAGAGGTGCGTGGCCCGGGATAACCCCGACCGAGGAATTACATTACCAGCCGACCGGCCCCATGCGAAATCGAGCCGGGCCCGGGCGTGCCGGTCCCCGTCGCACTCGGAAACATGGCCGTTCGGCCCTCAGCGCCCGTTGTCCCGCCGACTATCCTGGGAGCGTGACCGCCTCCCCTCACGCCGATGACCTGCGCAGCGATCTCCTCCTCGCTCTCCGCCTCGCCGACGCCGCCGACGCCCAGTCGCTCCCGCGGTTCGACGCCGCCGACCTCGAGGTCTCGACCAAGGCCGACAAGTCGCATGTGACCGACGCCGACCTCGCCACGGAGCGTGCGATCCGCGCCATCCTCGAGACCGAACGACCCGACGACGGAATCTTCGGCGAGGAGTTCGGCGCGCAGGGCGGGACCCACCGGCAGTGGATCATCGACCCCATCGACGGCACGGCGAACTTCCTCCGCGGCGTTCCGCTGTGGGGCACGATGATCGCTCTCGCTATCGATGGTGTCCCCCAGGTCGGTGTCGTCAGCATGCCGGCACTCGGCAGACGCTGGTGGGCAGCCGACGGCCAAGGCTCCTGGACGGCCGCCGACGGCGAGCCCCGCCGACTCCAGGTCTCCGCCGTGTCATCACTCGACGATGCCAGCGTGAGCTTCCAGAGCATCGCGCAGTGGTCCGACGCGGGACGACTCGACACTCTCCTCAGAGTCGCGGCGCGCGTCTGGCGCGACCGCGCATATGGCGATGTGTACTCCTACATGCTTCTCGCCGAGGGGCGCATCGATATGGTCGCCGAATTCGACGTCAAGGAGTACGACATCGCCGCAGCGGTGCCGATCGTCCGGGAGGCCGGAGGACGCATGACGGCTATCGACGGCGCCGAGACGATATCGGCGCGCTCGACACTCGCCACCAACGGCACCCTTCACGAAGAGTTCCTGAACCTCTTGCACGACTGACCCGAATCACGAGACGCACCATGACCCCCCGCAACATGTCCGCCGCTGCCGGCGTCCTGTTGCTTCTGGTGGCACTGACGGCGTGCGGAGCACCTGCGGAGCCGCCGGCCACACCCACACCCACGGCAGAGGCCGTCGCCCCCAGCCCCGTTGCGACGCCCGAGCCCGCGAGCTCGAGCGCGCCGGAGCGTCCCGCAGAGCTCACGTGCGAATCCATGATCTCGGAGGGAACGGTCTCGGCGTTCACCGATATGGGATGGACGGCACAACCGAAGGAGTTCGTCGTCGGGGGCGAGGAGTTGACCGACGGGCTGCTGTGCTTCTGGGCCGACTACAGCGTCGCGTCCGACCACGGGCAGCTCTATGGTTGGTCGGCCCTGAGCACGGAGGATGCCGCACAGGCTCAGGCCGGTCTCCTCGCCGAGGGCTGGAAACGGGAAGACGGCTCCGACGGCGTCTACTTCACAGAGGATCCGCGATACGCGATGGGACTCGATGAAGACGGTTACGGGATGACCTATCTGTTCGGAGACGGATGGGTCCGGTTCGCGGACACGCGTCAAGGCTTGATCCTCATCGAGTGGACCGGCTGAGCTCCACTCGAGCTCGCGACGTCGCTACGGCGCTGCCCTCCCCATCGAGCTCTCGAGGACGGGCCGGAACCCCCGGGCGACCGGTGGCGTCCACAGCAGGACGACGATGAGGGCAGCGACCACGGCGGTGACGGCTGCTCCCCAGTCCCACCGATCTCCGAAGACGAGGACGACCGCACTGAGCGCGATCACGACCCCGAGGAAGATCGTGAGCAGCAGCCGCGAGAGCCCACTTCCCCGGCGGACACCGGCGGCGACCGCGAACACCAGCAGGCCGAACAGCGCGATGGCCGCGCCCGCGAGCGAGAACGCGGAGGCGCTCACGTCCGGATCGTAGCGTCCGAGGAAGACCACGATGCCGAAGCCCGTCGCGAGGATCCCGAACACGTAGGAGAGCACCGCGACCGTCGTCGTGATGACCGTCGCCAGCCCACGATCGGCACCGACGCCCGGCTCGGCCGCCGGTGCAGGCACCGTTGTCGGCTCCTCCCTCAGGACGAGCCGGCGATGCACGATGCGCACCAGCTCGATCGCAGCAACCATCACGATCGTGATCCCGGTGAGCGCGATCGCGACGTCTTCCCCCGGATCGACGAGGACGAAGAACCGTCGCGCGAGGGGAAGCGAGAACACGGCGATGAGCAGGACGAACATCGCTCCCACGACGAGCACCTTGAAACGGTTGAGGGGGCGGGCGAGCACAGCCAGCACCCAGATGCCGACGACGGCGAGGATGACGGTCGCTCCGGTGCGCAGCTGCTCTTCGTCTGCCCCGAGCCCGCGCGCGACGAAGGTGAACCACGTGAGGCCGAGCGCCACGACGATCCCCGAGGGGATGGCGAAGCTCAACGACCGCCGGAGGAACCCGGGCACATAGCGCGCCGCGTTGGGCATGAGCGCGAGGAAGAACGCCGGGATGCCGATCGTGAGGCCGTCGGTGATGGAGAGCTGACGCGGGAGGAACGGGAACTCGAGCACGAACACCCCGAAGATGATCGCGAGCAGCGTGGCGTACACGGTCTTGTTCAGGAAGAGCATCGAGACGCGTTCGATGTTCGCGATGACCTGGCGCCCTTCCGCGACGACATCGGGCAGGTGCGAGAACTGACCGTCGAGCAGCACCAGCCGCGCCACGGCCTTCGTGGCGGGCGACCCCGAGTTCATCGCGATGCCGATGTCGGCGGCTTTGATCGCGAGAGCATCGTTGACACCGTCTCCGGTCATCGCCACGGTGTGCCCGCGGCTCTGCAAGGCCGAGACCATGCGCTTCTTCTGCTCGGGCGAGACGCGTCCGAACACCATGTGCGTGTCGAGCACGTCTGCGAGTTCGACGTCGTCGTCGGGAAGGCGACGTGCATCGAAGCCCTCGGCGACGTCCAACCCCACCTCGCGCGCGATCGCCGCGACAGTGCGCGGGTTATCGCCCGAGATGATCCGGATGCCCACATCCTGCCGCGCGAAGTACTCGAGCGTCTGGGCGGCGTCGGGACGGACCTGCTCGCGGAAGGTCAGGACGATGGAAGCGGTCACAGCATCCGGAAGCCGCTCGGCATCGACATCCGCCTCGGACAGCGCCGTTTCCGCGTGTCCGAGGACCAGCGTGCGACGTCCGGTCTCTGCGAGGGCGGTGACAGTGCGCCCGAGCTCGGTCCCGTTCGAGGTCGCGGCATCGCCGAACACCATCTCCGGTGCACCCATCACCCAGGTCCCTGCAACCTCCTCGAAGGAGACCGCGCTCCACTTGCGCGCGGAGGAGAACGGGATGTACTCCGCGACCGTGAGCGGAGACCCGGCCGGATATGCCGATCGCATCGATCGCGCCGTGGCATTCGCATCCGGAGACGCGGCATACCAGCCCAGCGCCGCTGCTGCAGCCTCCGCACGCTCGGACGTGACGCCGGTGAGTCGGTGAGCTTCGTCGAACCCGATCTCCCCGACAGTCAGGGTTCCCGTCTTGTCGAGGCAGACGACGTCGACCCGCGCGAGCCCCTCGACCGCGGGCAGTTCATTCACGAGAACCTGCCTCCGCGCCAGCTTCGATGCGCCGACGGCGAAGGCGATGCTCGTCATGAGCACCAGCCCGAGCGGGATCATGGCTGTCAGTGCGGCGATGGTGTTCACGACGGCCTGCACCCAGGCGCCGCTGGAGAAGACGGTGGCGTATCCGCCGGTGACGATGATCTGCGCGTTCAGGACGAGCAGCCCCACCGGTCCGATCACCCAGCTAACCCACTTCAGGACCCGGTTGACCGACGAACGGAGCTCGCTGGAGACGAGCGAGAAGCGCTTCGCTTCACCCGCGAAGTGGTTGGCATAAGAGTCGGCGCCCACGCGGGTCGCCTGCGCGGTGCCCTCGCCGGCGACGACCACCGCGCCCGATAGCGCCTCGTCGCCCGGCTGTTTCTCCACCGGGTCCGACTCGCCGGTCAGCATCGACTCATCGATCTGCAGCCCACGCGCCGTCAAGATCCGAGCGTCGGCGGGCACCTGCTCACCGGCGCGGAAGACGAGCACGTCGTCGAGCACCACCTCGGTGGGGGCGATCTGCTCCTCGGCACCGTCCCTGAGCACCAGCGCACGCGGTGCGTTCATCAGCGCGAGGCGATCGAGGGCCGACTTCGCTCGGAACTCCTGAACACAGCCGATGATCGCGTTTGCGAAGGCCGCGAGCCCGAAGAGCGCATCCTGCCAACGCCCGACCAGGAAGAGGACGAAGAAGCACGCGAAGACGATGCCGTTGAAGAGCGTGAACACGTTCGCGCGCACGATGCTCCACGCGCTTCGGCTCGTGTCCGCCACGAAGGCGTTCGTCCTCCCGGACGCGACGCGCTCGACGACCTCGGCTCGGGTGAGACCGGTCGAGACGGTTTCGGGGGTCGATTCCACAGACCTCAATATAGGTCCCCCCGTCGAAACCAGCGGAGGCCCCTCGCGCTTCCCCATCCGCTCGTCTCTGCTACTCTCTTGCACGCACCGAGGCCCTCTGCTGTCGGACGTTTCATCTCTCCCCAAGGATGCTCCGTGCTCGACGAACCTTCTCTCCCGGCCCGTCCCGCAATCTCTCGCCGCACCGTGATCGGTGCCGCAGCGTGGTCGGTTCCCGTTGTCGCCCTCACCGTCGCCACGCCGGCCCACGCGGCGAGTGGCGGCGCGCTCGACGCGACCGGTGTCGTCCTCACTTTCACCGGTCCGCAGTGGAGTTCGGAATTCACCCTGTCCGGTCAGCTCGTGCTCTCCCCCGCTGCTCCGGCCCCGACCGATGTGACGGCGACGATCACCTGGCAGGGCACGGGAGACAACGCGGGTGCACAGGGTATGTATGTCTATGGTGGAGGCACCCCGCCCATCGACGCCGGTGTCACCGGCTGGACCTACCTGCAGGGAGCACCCGACAACCAGCTCCACCCCACCGTCGTCCTCGGCAATTCCGCGGCGGCAGGGACGACGTCGATTCCGACTGTGTCGATCTACGACGGTGACACATCGAAACCCATCATGTATGGCGCGGAGACGCCGAACGGCGGGAGCGCCTTCTGGGACGGCATCATCACGATCCGCTTCTCCGCGGCGGGCTATGCGGACGCCGTTCTCACGGTGCCCTACACGCAGACGGTGGAATGACCCCCTTTCCCGCACACGAAGAAGCCCCGTGACCTCCTTGAAAAGGAGAGCACGGGGCTTCTTCTGTGACAACGGCTTGGTGGAGCTGGGGGGAATCGAACCCCCGTCCAACGCTGAGTCTCCACGCCTTCTCCGGGCGCAGTCTGTGAAGACGTTCTACTCGGCTCCGACCTTTGTCACAGACACCTAAGTCGACGAGCCCAGCCTGGGAAGAGTCCCACGTGACGTCCAGACGCCATCACGCAGCAAGATTCCTAAATGACGCCAGGATCCGTATCGGAATCACATACGGCCTGACGGACTATCGGGCTCGCTTATGCAGCGAGGGCGAAGTCGTTGCGCTTGGTTTCGGCAACTATTTTTTTGCAGAGAGCGTTAACGAGATAACTCTGCATCCTCGGCCCGCTTCTCGTGGATTCACAGGCGCTGTCGAAACCGATCAGCCCCGTGGTCCTTCTCTCGAAGGAGCCGCTGTCACACTGTGGAATTACCATCTCGAGCGACGAACACCCGAGCATCACAGACTACAACGTTCCCCGGCTCTCCGCCATTCCGTGGAGGTCGGAACTGCTGGCGTAGAGTCGGCCCATGAGCGAAGTCACCGTCACCGTCCGCGGCGAGCACGAGGCGCGTATCGCCCCCGAGCGCGCCACCATCCGTGTGAGCGTGCGGGCGGAGGGTTCCGAGCGAACGACCGTCGTCGAACACGTGATGCGGCTGGCCGAGCCCGTGCGCGGCAGCATCACCGAACGGGCAGACGCGGGCAGCATCGTCGATTGGACCAGCAAGCGACTCTCCGTGCGAGCCGAGCGCCCGTGGAACAACGACGGCAAGCGCCTCGCACCCGTCTATTACGCGAGCATCGACTTCACCGCGACGTTCGCCGAAGCATCCGAGCTCTCGATCTGGGTGTCCGACATCTCTCCGTGGGACGGCGTCGATGTGGGGTGGGTGGATTGGCACCTCACCCCCGTGACGCGAACTCAGGTCGAGCGGGAGGTGGCCGCCGAGGCCGTCAGCGCCGCCGTGACTCGCGCCAAAGCCTATGCGGGGGCTCTCGGCCTCGACGAGGTCACGCCGCTCGAGATCGCCGACGTCGGCCTCATCTCGAGCGGGCAGCCGATGCCGGGTGCACCCATGATGAAAGCCCGTGGAGGGGTGGGATTCGCCGCCGACGCAGCCCCTGCCATGGAATACGAGCCGGAGGAGATCGTCATCTCCGCGACGGTCGAGGCGCGCTTCCTCGCCCGCTGAGGCGCGTCAGCTGCCGACAGTGAAGGGGGCGAGTTCTGCCGCGAGGCGTTCGGACACTCGTGCGTGCACAGCCGTGCCGGCCTCCTGATGCTCCACCCCGAGGAGCATCCCTGTCTCATGGATGGCCGCCACGAGGTCGCCGCGATCGTAGGGGATCACCGCGTGAACCTCGATCGCCGGCTTCGGGAGGGCTTCCTCGATGACGGCCCGCAGTTCTGCGATGCCCTCTCCGGACCGTGACGACACGAAGTGCGCATGCGGTTGCAGACCGCGGAGCACCAGTCGCTCGTCGTCGTCGATCAGGTCGGCCTTGTTGAAGACGACGATTTCCGGGAGGTCCCGCACACCGACATCGCCCAGCACATCGCGCACCGTCTGCAGTTGACCGGCCGGGTCGGGGTGCGACGCATCGACGACGTGCAGCACGACGTCAGCCTCTCCGACCTCCTCCAGCGTCGACCGGAAGGCCTCGACGAGCTGATGCGGGAGGTTGCGGACGAAACCGACGGTGTCGGTCAGCGTGTAGACACGGCCGTCTTCGGTCTCCGAACGGCGCACGGTCGCGTCCAGCGTCGCGAACAGGGCGTTCTCGACCAGGACGCCGGCGCTGGTGAGCGCGTTGAGCAGACTCGACTTGCCCGCGTTGGTGTAACCCGCGATCGCCACCGAAGGGATCGTGTTGCGCTTGCGCTCAGCACGCTTCGCCTCCCGAGCCGGCCCGAAGTCACGGATCTGTCGACGCAGGAGAGCCATCTTGGTGCGGATCCGTCGCCGGTCGAGCTCGATCTTGGTCTCACCGGGGCCGCGGGAGCCCATGCCCGCACCGCCGGCACCGACCTGGCCACCGGCCTGGCGGCTCATGGAGTCACCCCAGCCGCGAAGACGAGGGAGCAGATACTCGAGCTGAGCGAGTTCGACCTGGGCCTTGCCCTCGCGGCTCTTCGCATGTTGGCTGAAGATGTCGAGGATCACGGTCGTGCGGTCGATGACCTTCACTTTGACGACATCCTCGAGCGCGCGTCGTTGGCTCGGTGCCAGTTCTGTGTCGGCGATGACGGTGTCGGCCCCGACCGCGGCGACGATGTCCTTGAGCTCCTGAGCCTTGCCACGCCCGAGATACGTGGCCGCATCGGGGTGCGGGCGGCGCTGCAGGACACCGTCGAGAACGACAGCACCCGCGGTCTCCGCCAACGCGGCGAGCTCGCGCAACGAATTCTCGGCATCCTCCTGAGCACCCTGCGGGTACACGCCGACGAGCACGACGTTCTCCAGGCGCAGCTGGCGGTACTCGACCTCGGTGACGTCTTCGAGCTCGGTCGAGAGTCCGCCCACGCGACGGAGCGCGTGACGGTCCTCGAGGTCCCATTGCGCCCCGTCCGTGCTGGCGTGCGCGGCGGTCGACTCGTCCTGCAGCGCCTGTGCTGCTCCGAACACGTGGAGGTCCGAGCGCTTCTCTGCGTTCGCGAGCACGCGATCGACGGTGTTGTCGCCGTTGGAGGGTGTCGTGGTATCCGTCATCCGTTCCTTGTCTCTGGGGTTTTGTAGCGAGCCTTAACCTTAGCCCGCGCTGTCCGGTACGCTCACCGTATGGGGTCTGACCACTACTTCACTGCGGCCCCGGCAAGCCCCGAGAATCTGCGCAGGATCCGTGTATCGCTCGCAGGCCGAGAGCTGGAAGTCACCACCGCGGGTGGCGTCTTCAGCCCGGATCGGCTGGATGCCGGCACTGCAGTGCTCCTCGCCAACATGCCCCCGGTTCCCCCGGGAGGCAACCTTCTCGACCTCGGCAGCGGTTGGGGCCCCGTCAGCATCTCGATGGCCCTCGCCGCACCGCATGCGACGATCTGGGCCGTCGATGTGAACGAGCGTGCCCTCGATCTGGTTCGGCGCAATGCCGCCTCCCTCGGGCTCACCAATATCAACGCATCTCTGCCCGACGATGTTCCCGAGCACATCACGTTCCGCACGATCCGCTCGAACCCGCCCATCCGCGTCGGCAAGAACGAGCTGCACGGCCTGCTTGAACGGTGGATACCGAGGCTCGACGAGCGCAGCGATGCCTGGCTCGTGGTCCAGCGCAATCTCGGTGCCGATTCGCTGCAGCGCTGGATCGGCTCGACCTTCCACCCCGGCTACAGCGTCTTCCGCACTGCCACCGGCAAGGGCTACCGCATCCTCAAGGTACGCAAGCATGGGACACCGCCGACCGAGCCGATCGCGCTATCCGGACTCTGACCGCTTCGTCGGCGGCTCGCTATTGGCGTCGGCCGCGTCAGGCTCCCGTCAGAGCAGGTCGATCTCTCCGCTGTAGACGAGTTGCGCCGGACCCGACAGGGCGACGTGCTCTCCGTCTTCTGCCGGGAACATGCGCACTCCGAGAGTTCCGCCTGGCACCTCGACCTGCCAGTTGTTCGGCGCATTCTCCCCCGCCCAGTACCGCACGGCGAGTGCGGTGGCGGCCACACCGGTGCCACAGCTCAAGGTCTCACCGACGCCACGCTCGAACACACGCATGCGGACGTGCCCGACTCCGTCGCGCACCAACGGCTCGCCCGGAACGACGAACTCGACGTTGGAGCCAGCAGGCAGAACGGGGTCGAGGTCCGGCGTGCGATGCAACTCGAGCGACGCGAGTTCGTGTTCGGACGCGATCGCCACGATCACGTGAGGGTTGCCGACGTTGATTCCGAGACCGGGGCGGGTGACCGGCAGTCCGTCGACGCGCACCAGCGGATCGTCTCCGGAGAGCTTCCACAGGCCGAGGTCGACCTGATATCCCGCGGCGCCACGGGTCACGTCGCGCACACCGGCTCGAGTACCGATCGGCAACGTCGATCCCGGTTCGATGGTCGCGAGTCCTGCACGCACGAGGTAGTGCGCGAACACCCGGATGCCGTTGCCGCACATCTCTGCGATCGAGCCGTCGGCGTTGCGGTAGTCCATGAACCACTCGGCCGCGGGTTCCTCCGCGAGCGCAGCCGCGCCGTCGGGGATGGCCGCAGAGCGGACGACCCGAAGGATGCCATCGGCGCCGATTCCGAAGTGGCGATCGCACAGCACCGCGACCTGCTCCACCGTCAGATCGAGCGCCCCGTCGGGATCGGCGATGATGATGAAGTCGTTGCCCGTGCCGTGACCCTTGGTGAATGCGACCATCCCCCCAGTCTAGAGAAGGCGACTACTGGTCGGAGACGAGGCGCTTGCCCGTGTTCAATACAGTGAAGCGCTCGTAGCCGAGCGAGTCGTAGAAGCCGAGAACACCCTCATTTCCCTCCCTGACCATGAGCTGCACCTTCGGGCATCCCATCGCCTCAAGCACACGCTCGGCCTCCCCCACGAGTGCCCGTGCGATTCCGAGGCCACGGTGCGAACTTGCCGTGGCGAGATAGTACAGCCACCCGCGATGACCGTCGTATCCGGCCATCACCGATCCGACCACTTCAGCGTCCTGCGTCGTGGCGACGAGGAAGCCGTCCGGCTGCACCGCGAGCTTGCGTTCGATGTCGAGGTGCGGATCGTTCCACGGCCGCGTGAGTCCTGCTTCTTCCCAGAGCACGACGACAGCCTCCGTGTCAGCCTCCTCGAAAGCACGAACCGTCCACTCGGCGGCCGCGTCTTCCCGCGGCTCGGCCGACCCGCTCACGCCGTAGCTCCCGTCGAGACGACGGCGTAGCGTCCACAGAGGAAATTCCGGTTGCGTGCGACCTCCAGGAGCTCCAGATCGAGCCTGCGCGGGAGCAGCGGCGCGCCGGACCCCAGCGTCACGGGCGCATACTGCACCCAGATTTCATCCAGCAGTCCCGCGTCGGCGAACTGCCCAGCGAGGTCTCCCCCACCGACGACCCAGATGTCTTTATCCGCGGCAGCAGCGAGCATCTCGGCGTGCACACTTCTCACGTCGTCGCGTGTCAGCCGCACATCGGCACCACCAGGGAGCGGGATCTCACGGTGCGTGAACACCCAGGTGGGCTGGGTATAGCCCCATCGCCCTTCTTCGTGCTTCATCACCCATTCGTACGTGGACGACCCCATCGCCAGCGCGCCGATGTTCTTCTCGAACGCGTTGTAGCCCATCGGGCCATCGGGATCGACGTCTTGCGTCAGCAGCCAGTCGAGCGAGTGCTCGTCCGTCGCGATGAAGCCGTCGAGGCTGGAGGCAGTGAAGAAGTGGGTGGTCATGCACCCAGCCTCGCAGCCCTCACCGACATCGCGGAAGTTCGGTCAGTCCGAGGCGGTTCCGGTGCGAAGCAGCGCCTCCGCATCGGCGGGTGCGGACCACCACTCCAGCTCCGGATACCGCTTGAACCACGACACCTGCCGCCGCGCGTAACGGCGGGTGAGTGCCTGTGTCTGTGCGATGGCGTCGGCTTCGGTGAGGGCGCCGTCGAGCTGCCCCAGCGCCTGGGCGTAGCCGATGGCCCGCGGAGCCGTGATACCGCGTTCGAGGCCCTGCGCGCGCAGATCGGCGACCTCCGCGACGAGACCTGCCTCCCACATCCGCTCTACACGGGCATCGAGGCGCGCCACCAGGTCCTGCCGTTCGACGTGCAGGCCGATCACGCGTGTCCGAGGATGCCACAGGACGGGGCGTTCGGGGAGCGCGGCGCCGTGCGTGCTGCTTCCCTGCTCGAGAACCTCGAGCGCTCTGATGACGCGCCGGCTGTTGCGCGGGTCGACCTTCGCCGCAGCCGCAGGGTCTTGCGCGCGGAGACGTTCGAGCAGGCCCTCGAGACCCTCGGATTCCAACTCGCGCTCGAGACGTTCCCGGATCGCGGCGTCGCGCGGCGGGAAGTGGAACTCGTACACGACGCTCGACACGTACAGACCGGAGCCCCCGACGAGGATCGCGTCGCCGCCTCGCCGATGGATCGCGTCGATCGCTTCTCGAGCCACCGGCTGATACCACGCGACTGCGGCCTCCTCGTAGACCTCGCGCACGTCGAAGAGATGGTGCGGGATTCCGCGTCGCTCAGCCAGGGGCAGCTTCGCAGTGCCGATGTCCATCCCGCGATACAGCTGCATCGCGTCGGCGTTCACCACCTCGGCCGGATTGCCGCGAGCACGGAGCGCTTCCGCCAGGTCGAGCGCGAGGTCGCTCTTCCCTGTCCCGGTTGCTCCGACGATCGCCCAGAGGCGCGGTTCGCTCACACCCCGACGCGAAGTGTGGGCAAGCCGAGCGACACGGCACGAGGGCCGCCATCCGACGCCGGCGTCGGAACCGCACACGACTCCGCCTGCGAGCGATCCCATGCGTCGCCCCCGCGCGTCCGACGGATCTGCAACCGTGCTCCGGTCGAGTCATCCGCGAGCAGGTGGAAGGGGGCCGCACGCGTGACGGTCACGGTCACGATGTCGCCGGGGCGCGGCAGGTCTGAGCCGGCCGTGACCTCGAAGTGGACCAGGCGATTGTCTTCGGCGCGGCCGGTGAGGCGGTGCGTCTCGGCGTCCTTCTTACCTTCGCCGGTCGAGACGAGCACCTCGACCTGGCGCCCGACCTGCTTCTGGTTCTCTTCCAGGGAGATTCGCTCCTGGAGTGCGATCAGGCGGTTGTACCGTTCCTGGACGACCTCCTTGGGCACCTGGTCCTCCATCGTCGCGGCGGGAGTGCCCTCTCGGATCGAGTACTGGAAGGTGAAGGCCGACGCGAAGCGGGACTGTTCGACGACGCGCATCGTGTCTTCGAAGTCCTCATCCGTCTCACCAGGGAAACCGACGATGATATCGGTCGTGATCGAGGCGTTCGGGATGCGCGCGCGAACACGATCGAGAATCCCGAGGAAGCGCTCGCTGCGGTACGACCGTCGCATCGCTTTGAGGATTCGATCGCTGCCGGACTGCAGCGGCATGTGCAGTTGCGGCATCACACTCGGAGTCTCAGCCATGGCGTCGATCACGTCGTCGGTGAACGCAGCGGGGTGAGGGCTCGTGAAGCGGATGCGCTCGAGCCCCTCGATCTCGCCGGCCGCACGCAGCAGCTTTCCGAACGCCTGCCGGTCGCCGAATTCCACACCGTAGGAATTCACGTTCTGCCCGAGGAGCGTGACCTCGATGGCGCCGTCTTCGACCAAAAGCCGGATCTCGTTCAGGATGTCACCGGGGCGCCGATCCTTCTCCTTGCCACGCAGGCTCGGGACGATGCAGAACGTGCACGTGTTGTTGCAGCCGACCGAGATCGACACCCATCCGCTATGCGCCGAATCGCGCTTCGTCGGAAGAGTCGACGGGAAGACCTCGAGCGACTCGAGGATCTCCAGCTCTGCATCGCCGTTGTGGCGCGCGCGCTCCAGCAGCCCGGGCAGCGACCCCATGTTGTGCGTGCCGAACACGACGTCGACCCAGGGCGCCTTGTCGAGGACCGCCTGCTTGTCCATCTGGGCAAGGCAGCCGCCGACCGCGATCTGCATTCCCTCCTTGCGACGCTTGACGGAGGCGAGATGCCCGAGCGTGCCGTAGAGCTTTCCTGCGGCATTGTCGCGAACTGCGCACGTGTTGATGATCACGACGTCCGCTTCGGCGCCGTCCAGAGCACGGACGTAACCGGCGCTCTCCAGCGAGCCGGACAGCCGTTCGGAGTCGTGCACGTTCATCTGGCACCCGAAAGTGCGCACCTCGTACGAGCGCTGGCGGCCGTCTTCGTCGACGGCTGCCGACGAAGCGCTGATGATCGTCGGTTCACTGCGCGGAATAGTCATGATCGACCCATTCTACGAGCCGTGCGGGTGCGGTTGCTGCGTCGCCTACTCACTCCGAATCGACGAACCGGACGCCGGAGCTCGACGCATTTGAGCCTGTCTCCCGCAGCGCCTGCTTGGCCGCCTTCATCGCCACGGACCCGTTGTATCCGCGCCGTGAGAGCTGCCCCACCAGACGCCGGAGAGCAGTGTCATTGTCGAGTCGGCTCAAAGAGCGCGCCTTGGTGCGCGCGAATTCCAGAGCGCGCTCATCGTCGTCATCCGGCAGCTCGTCGAGTGCACCGTCGATCACGTCCCGCGGAATACCTCGTTGAGCGAGCGCACGCGCGAGCGCAACCCTCCCCTGCCCCTTCCGCTCAACACCGGACGTGACCAGAGAGCTGGCGAGTGCAGCATCGTCGAGGTAGGCACGACGACAGAAATCCTCGATCACGTCATCGATCACGCCGTTCTCCAGACCGTGCCCTCGGAGAGCCTGACGGGCTTCGGAGACCGAGAGGGACCGGGTCCGCAGCTTTCGCACGAGGGATTCCTCGGCTGCGGTTCGAATCTCGTCGGAATCGACCGACTCCTCGATACCGTCCTGAGACGCGGTCAGAGCCCCGAGGGCATGAAGTCGGGGCGTGGAACTCGATGTCGGCGAACCCGATCTGGCGGATGCCCCTCGCGCGGGATGACGATCGCTCGGACTACCGGATTCGGCCCGGTTCGCCGCGGGAGCGGCACCGTCGGGCGAATGCCACGTCGACCGCCACAGGCCTGCATCGGCTGCGCGCTCGGGAGAGTCACCAGAGTTGTCGTCACCAACGCTCGCGGCTATCGAAACCGGGTCGACATTCTTCGTGGCCCGCCCGAAAAGGGGAATGATGGGGGCGATCCGGTCAGGATCGCCCCCACGAGTGTCATTCATCAGGCCGGACGACGCTCAGCGAGCTCGTCTGCCGCAGCAGGCACGGCCGCCGGTCCGCCAATGCCGAGCTTCTGCTTGATCTGCGTCTCGATCGCGAGCGCGATGTCGGGGTTGTTGAGCAAGAACGTGCGTGCGTTCTCCTTGCCCTGACCCAGCTGGTCGCCGTCGTAGGTGTACCACGAACCCGACTTCTTCACGATGGCGTGCTCGACGCCGAAGTCGATCAGGCTGCCCTCGCGCGAGATGCCGACACCGTAGAGGATGTCGAACTCCGCCTGCTTGAAGGGCGGGGCCATCTTGTTCTTCACGACCTTGACCCTGGTGCGGTTTCCGACCGCATCGGTTCCGTCTTTCAGCGTCTCGATACGACGGATGTCCATGCGGACCGACGCGTAGAACTTCAGCGCCTTACCACCGGCTGTGGTCTCGGGCGAGCCGAAGAAGACGCCGATCTTCTCACGGAGCTGGTTGATGAAGATCATGGTGGTGTTGGTCTGGTTGAGACCACCGGTCAGCTTGCGCAGCGCCTGCGACATGAGTCGCGCCTGCAGACCCACGTGGGAATCACCCATCTCTCCCTCGATCTCGGCGCGAGGCACGAGCGCTGCGACGGAGTCGATGACGATGAGGTCGATGGCGCCCGAGCGCACGAGCATGTCGGCGATCTCCAGCGCCTGCTCACCGGTGTCGGGCTGCGACACCAGAAGTGCATCGATGTCGACGCCGAGCTTCGCCGCGTAGTCGGGGTCGAGCGCGTGTTCCGCGTCGATGAAAGCCGCGATGCCGCCGGCGCGCTGGGCGTTGGCGATCGCGTGCAGCGTGAGGGTCGTCTTACCCGAGGACTCGGGTCCGTAGATCTCGACGATACGGCCACGCGGGAGACCTCCGACGCCGAGGGCGACGTCGAGGGCGATGGAGCCGGTGGGGATGACGGCCACGGGGGCGCGCTCATCGCTGCCCAGCCGCATGACCGAGCCCTTTCCGAACTGGCGATCGATCTGAGCGAGGGCGGTCTCGAGGGACTTCTCGCGGTCGGCGGGTGATGGCATGATGTGCTCCTTCTGCGCGCGTGGTGCCGCCTGTAGGCTGTCGCGGCTCGTCCCGGTTGGGAAGAACTCTCCGACAAGGCGTATGGCTCTTCGGCTTGTTTTCCACCGTACGAGAGGCCACCGACATCGTCTCGGTGAACCCGCATTCGGTGGAGAGCAGAAGCTCTGAACCACTTGTGCAGAAGACTACGCCCGTTTCGAACACATCTTCGACGACACGCCGAAGATCGCGCGCCATGTCCCGTAACCTGCGGACATTCCGCCGGGGTTCAGCGCCCGCGCGGCTCCTGCCGTCCGACACCGTGTCGCCGGCTCTCGGGAACGTCCATCTCGGCGCACAGCGCCAGCCAGATCTCCCGCGGCGGCGTACCGTCTTCCAGAGCTTCGAGTGCCGTACGGCCATGCAAGGCCGACAACCCGAGATCGTTCACCAGCGAAGAAGCTCGGGCTTGGAACTCGGTGTCGACGGCGCGAAGGAACTCGCTACGACGCATTGCTCACACGCACGCTGCGCTCAGTGCAGCGAGAGCTGGGGCTCGATCGACGCCACGAGGTCGTCGGGAACGACATCCGGGAACACCTGGATGCCCTCGAGAACGGAGATGCGATCTCCGACCTCGCGCATGATCGTCGAGATGGGGACGTCGAGGGCATCGGCGACGGATGCGAGGATCTCGCTCGACGCCTCCTTCTGGCCCCGCTCGACCTCACTGAGGTAGCCGAGGGCCACCGACGCCTTGCTTGCGACCTGCCGGAGCGTGCGCCCCTTCTGCAGGCGGAAGTCCCTCAGCACATCGCCGATTTCCTGCCGTACAAGAATCATCGGAACCTCCTCCCCGTGTGATCGTTCGAGGTCTCCCCCGATGAGACAGCCAGTCTAGTACTCCTGGTCTGCACGAAATCTACCCCTGCACTCTGTGGTTTGAATGTGAGCACATCGGTAATAACCGTCATCGGGCCGTCGCTATTCCGAGACCATCTCGAGCAACGCCGCCAGAGCCGCCGTCACCGTGTGCGTACGGATTGCATCACGGTCACCGCTCAGGTGCAGTGCCTTCGTCGAGGAGCCTTCCGGCGTCACGATCCCGATGTGAACCGTTCCCACCGGCTGGCCGTCGGGAGAATCCGGGCCGGCGATACCGGTCGTCGACAGCCCGACATCGGCCGCGAGACCGTCCACACTCACGACACGGCGCACGCCGTCGGCCATCTGCAGGGCGACCTGCGGATGGACCGGTCCGTGTGCGGCGAGAAGCTCGGTGTCCACGCCGAGGACCGTTGCCTTGACCGGGGTCGCATAGGCCACAACGCCGCCGAGCAGGACCTTGGAGGCTCCCGGAACGGATACGAACTCGGCGCACAGCGCACCACCCGTGAGTGACTCCGCGACTCCCAGAGTCCAGCCGCGGCGAGTCAGTGCCGACAGCAGTGCGACGGTGACCGCTTCGCTCATGCTCGCTTCTGGCGCGATCCACGCATCTGCGCGACGACGTAGTCGATACCGCTGGCCACCGTGAGGACCAGCACGATGAGCATCAGGACGAACATGATGATCGTCCAGGCCTCGAGGCCGATGAGGACATGCAGCGGCAGCAGCGCCCAGCCGAGGGCGACGCCCTGGAAGGCCGTCTTGATCTTGCCCATCCAGGCTGCCGCCACGACATGCTCGCTCGCGACCATCAAGCGGTGGATCGTGATTCCCCATTCACGGACGAGGATGACCGCGACGATCCACCAGCTGACCTCGCCGAGGATGGCAAGACCGATGAAGCCCGCTCCGGTGAGCATCTTGTCGGCGATCGGGTCCCAGAGTTTTCCGAAGTCACTGACGATGTCGTACTTGCGTGCGAGGTAACCGTCGACCCAATCGGTGGAGATCCCGACGATGAAGATGATGGCGGCCGCCCAGCGGAGGCCGGGCTCGGGGACGCCATAGGTGCCACCCAGCAGCAGAAGCACGAAGAAGATGACCGCCAGCGGGATGCGCGCGACGGTGATGGCGTTGGGTAGCTGCCGAGGAATCGCCATCAGTCGCGCCCCGTCAGACCCCAGGCGTCTTCATCGCCGCCCTCGGCCTCCACCTCGGGGAGACCTTCGTACTGGGCGGCGATCGGATCGTGCGTCTGAGGCATTGGCGGCACCGGAGGGGCCGCCGGAGCAGACGGAGCCGGGGACGACGCGGGAGCATCCTCTCCGCGCAGCTTCGCCATCACCTGCGGGAGCTGCTCAGCCGTGGCCAGCACATCGCGGGCCTTGGACCCCTCGGAGGGTCCGACGATCTCGCGCGATTCCAGAAGGTCCATGAGGCGACCCGCCTTGGCGAAGCCGACACGCAGCTTTCGCTGGAGCATCGACGTCGATCCGAACTGCGAGGAGACGATGAGCTCGGCAGCCGCGAGCAGCAGCTCCAGGTCGTCGCCGATGTCTTCGTCGACTTCCTTCTTCTTCGTCGGCTCCATCGCCTCCTGGACGTCGGGACGGTAGTCCGGACGAGCCTGGCGGGTGACGTGCTTGACGACCGCGTCGATCTCCTTCTCATCGACCCATGCACCCTGCAGACGGAACGGCTTCGAGGAGCCCATCGGCGAGAACAGCGCGTCACCTTGCCCGATCAGCTTGTCGGCACCGGGGCTGTCGAGGATGACGCGGCTGTCTGTGACGCTGGTGACGGCGAACGCGAGCCGCGACGGGACGTTGGCCTTGATGAGACCGGTGACCACGTCGACGCTCGGGCGCTGCGTCGCGAGGACCAGGTGGATGCCCGAAGCACGAGCAAGCTGGGTGATGCGAACGATCGAATCCTCGACGTCGCGCGGGGCGACCATCATGAGGTCGGCCAGCTCGTCGACCACGACAAGGAGGTACGGGTACGGCTTGAGCACCCGTTCGCTGCCCACCGGCACCTCGACCTCGCCCGCACGCACGGCCCGGTTGAAGTCGTCGATGTGGCGGAAGCCGAACGATGCGAGGTCGTCGTACCGCATGTCCATCTCCTTCACGACCCACTGCAGCGCCTCGGCTGCCTTCTTCGGGTTCGTGATGATGGGCGTGATGAGGTGCGGGACGCCGGCGTAGCTGGTGAGCTCCACGCGCTTCGGGTCGATCAGGACCATACGTACGTCAGCGGGGCGCGCCCGCATCAGCAGGCTCGTGATCATGGAGTTCACGAAGCTCGACTTACCGGAACCCGTGGAACCGGCGACCAGAAGGTGCGGCATCTTGGCGAGGTTCGCGATGACGATGTTGCCGCCGACATCCTTGCCGACACCGATCGTCATCGGGTGCGTGCTCTTCTGGGCGGCAGGCGAGCGCAGCACATCGCCGAGCGCGACCATCTCCTTGTCGGCGTTGGGGATCTCGATGCCGATCGCGCTCTTGCCCGGGATCGGCGAGAGGATGCGGACGTCGTTCGACGCCACGGCGTAGGCGAAGTTGTTGCTCAGCTGCAGGATCTTCTCGACCTTGACGCCGTGACCGACCTCGACCTCGTACTGCGTGACCGTCGGCCCGCGCGAGAAGCCGGTGACCTTCGCATCGACCTTGAACTGGGACAACACGCTCGTGATCTGCTCGATCACCTTGTCGGTGGCCTCGGAGCGCATCACGGGCGGCGGCCCCTCGACCAGGAGGCCGGGAGAGGGCAGGATGTACGGCGTGACGGGAGCCTGCGGCCCCCGGTCGCCCGGACCCTCCGTGCCGAAACCGTCGAGGCCGGGAAGCTCCGGCACCCCTCCGGTGTCGGAGGCATCATCGAGCAGAGCCGTGGTCTGCTGCCCGGCGAGCGAATCGGCGACCGACCGGACATCGGACAGCACCTCGGTGGCGGCGTCGTAGGGATTCTCGACGACGACAGCCTGGTCGTAGGCCGGAGTCGGGTCGGAGGTCGTGAGGAGAGCCGTGATGTCATCGGAGCCGAGAGTGCCCTCGTCGGGGTCTTCTTCACGCCCGGTCTTGTTGCGTCGCCACCATGGCAGCACGTCGGGGTCGTCGACCTTGTCGGCGTCGTCGATCGCAGCGACGTCCTTCGCAGGCTTCTCCGGGCGCTCGGCGTCGAACATCCAGGCGTAGAGGTCGCCGAGGCGCCGACCGATGCGGTTCGGCGGGGTCTTGGTGAGGATCAGGATGCTGAGTGCGGTCAGCAGAGCAAGCACGATATAGGCGGGGATGACGGTCAGGTACGTCAGCGGCTGACCCACGAGCCAACCGAATAGGCCGCCCCCCGCACTCAATGCGGTGATGTCCGGCTGGGGTTGGGGCTGTCCACCGGCGACGTGGCAGAAACCCGCGAGCGAGATCACGAACAGGCCGAAACCGAAGCCGATGCGTCCGTTGTCGTGAACGGAGGCCGGGTGACGGAACAGCCATCCTGCCAGCACGAGCAGGAGCAGGGGCATGATGAACGCCACTCTGCCGACGAGCAGCCCCACCGAGTAGGCGCTGATGTTCTCGGCCACCTCGTTGCCGATGAAGACCCACTCGTTCACGGCCCCCAGGGCAGCGAGCAGCACCAGGAGGAACGGGAAGCCGTCTCGACGGTCATCCTTCTCGAGAGCCTCCGGTCCGAAGGCGCGGAAGAGGCCGCCGACACCGTGCGCCAGTCCGATCCAGGCCCGGACTGCAACCGGAGGCTTGTCTGCCTCGTCGATGTACTTCTTGGGAGCGGGCTGGGCCTTGGGAGCCGTCTGCCGCTTGGGGCGCGACGGTGCGCTGGTCGACGCGCGCTCTGTCTTCGTGGTACTCCTGGCCATGATTCTCACGTTACGTCCAACAGCCGACATCTCCGCGTAATGACGCGGCTTTCCACCGATCCGGGCAACGCCAGCTATCGGGTGCGACGTGCCATCGTGTCGCGGATCGGCCCCTCCCCCACGACCGTGAATCCTTCGGCGCGGTACAGGTTGCGCGCGAAGTTGTCCCGTTCGACGCTCAGGCTGATCCGCAGATGCCCCTCCGCGCCCGCGAGCTGCACGACGCCGCGCAGGAGAGAGCGTCCGACCCCACGAGCACGCCAGAGCGGGTGCACTCCGATGATCAGCTCAGGGACAGCGGCACCGACGAAGCCGAATCCCGGGGCATTCTGCGGCAGCAACCGATACCAGGCAGCACCGACGGGGACGTCATCGCCGTCGGTGGCGACCAGACCGTCGTCGGACATCCGCTTCCAGCCCGCGAGATACCGTCGATGCTCCGGGGACGTCAGCACCTCGTGGCGCGGGCGCACTCCACCGGCGCGCCAGTTGGCGGCCTCGACGAGCATGTCGCCGAGGAACTTCGCATCCGTCTGCGCCGCCCTGCGAAGGGCAATGCCCCTGTCCATGACGCGAGCATAGGGCCGGGGTGTTACGCCGGGATGACGGCCGACAGTGAATCTCCCTCGGTCGTCACGCCTCGATGACGAGCGGGACGATCATCGGCCGACGGCGGAGTCGCTGGTTGACCCAGCGACCGATCGTGCGTCGCACGACCTGCGACAGCGAGTGCGTGTCGCGCACTCCGTTGCCCGCCGCCTCCTTGAGCGCCGCGACGATCTTCGGCGCGACATCGTCGAAGACGGAGTCGTCTTCGGCCACACCACGCGCGTGGATCTCGGGCCCGGAGATGATGCGGCCCGTCGCGGCATCCACGACGACGATCACGGAGATGAAGCCCTCTTCGGCGAGGATGCGTCGGTCCTTCAGGTCCGCATCGGTGATAGCTCCGACCGAGGAGCCGTCCACGTAGACGAACCCGAGATCCAGCTGCCCGACGACGTTCGCGACGCCGTCCTTCAGGTCGATCACCGTGCCGTTGGAGGCGATGATCGTGTTCGCCTCCGGGACACCCGTGTCCTGCGCGAGCTTGGCGTTCGCGATCAGATGCCGGTATTCGCCGTGCACCGGAAGGACGTTCTTCGGCTTCAGGATGTTGTAGCAGTAGATCAGCTCGCCGGCGGCAGCGTGCCCGGAGACGTGCACCTTCGCGTTCGCCTTGTGCACGACGTTCGCGCCGAGCTTGGTCAGACCGTCGATCACGCGGTAGACAGCGTTCTCGTTGCCCGGGATGAGGCTGGAGGCGAGGATGACGGTGTCGCCCTCGCTGATCTCGATCGCGTGGTCCATGTTCGCCATGCGGCTCAGCACCGCCATGGGCTCACCCTGGGAACCGGTCGACATGTAGACGATCTGCTCGTCGGGGAGGTCGCGCGCCTTCTTGAAGTCGATGAGGACCCCGTCGGGGACCTTCAGGTAGCCGAGTTGCTCGGCGATCGTCATGTTGCGCACCATGCTCCGACCGAGGAACGCGACGCGGCGACCATTGGCGTACGCGGCGTCGATGACCTGCTGCACACGGTGGACGTGGCTGGAGAAGCTCGCGACGATGACGCGGCGAGGCGCCTTGGCGATGACCTGATCGAGAACGGGACCGATCGAGCGCTCGGTCGGCGTGAAGCCGGGGACGTCGGCGTTGGTCGAGTCGACGAGGAACAGGTCCACGCCCTCCTCACCGAGGCGTGCGAAAGCCCGCAGGTCGGTGATGCGGCCGTCCAATGGCAGCTGGTCCATCTTGAAGTCACCCGTGGCGAGCACCATGCCGGCGGGGGTGCGGATGGCGACAGCCAGAGCGTCGGGGATCGAGTGGTTGACGGCGACGAACTCGAGATCGAACGGCCCGACCCGCTCCTGCTGCCCTTCCTTCACCGTGAGGGTGAAGGCCTTGATCCGGTGCTCCTTGAGCTTCGCCTCGACCAGCGCGAGAGTCAGGCCCGAACCGATCAGCGGGATGTCGCTCTTCAGGCGCAGCAGGTACGGAACGGCGCCGATGTGGTCCTCGTGGCCGTGCGTCAGCACGACACCGACGATGTCGTCGAGCCGGTCACGAATGGGCTCGAAGTCCGGAAGGATCAGATCGACGCCCGGCTGATGCTCCTCGGGGAAGAGCACACCGCAATCGACGATCAGTATCTTGCCGTCGTACTCGAAGGCGGTCATGTTGCGACCGATCTCGCCGAGCCCGCCGATCGGGATGACCCGCAGCGTCCCTTCAGCGAGAGGGGCCGGTTCTACCAGGGGAATGGACATGCTGTCTCCTCAGTCGGACACTCCGCGCGTCCGTTCGTTCATGGGGACGCGACTCAGCGCGTCGTGCCGTGCACCTTCGGCAGGGCACCACCCGCAGCCGCGTTGCGGTCGGGTCGGAAGTTCGAGAAATCGGCTCCGGGAACGTTCTTGACGAGGTCGAGCTCATCCTCGATGAGCGCAGCCTCCCATTCCTCGGGACCGACCAGGGGAAGGCGGACGCGCGGGCTCGAGATGCGTCCCAGCCCGTGCAGGATGTACTTCGCCGCGACGGTTCCCGGGACATGCGTCATGACAGCGCGTACGAGCGGCTCGAGGCGCTTGTGTTCGGCTGTCGCCGTGGCCAGATCGCCGGCGTTCACCGCGTCGATGATCGTGCGGTACGGCGCGGCGGCGACGTTCGCCGTGACGCCGATGAGGCCGGTGGCCCCGATCGCGAGGTGCGGCAGCACGTTCGCATCGTCGCCGGAGAAGTACATCAGATCGGTCTGGTTGAGCACGCGACTCACCTCGGAGAAGTCGCCCTTGGCGTCTTTCACCGCGAGGATGTTCGGGTGCTTCGCGAGGCGCAGGATCGTCTCGTACTTGATCGGCACACCGGTTCGGCCAGGAATGTCGTACAGGATGACGGGCAGGTCGGTGGCGTCGGCGACGAGGCGGAAGTGCGTGAGGATTCCGGCCTGCGTGGGCTTGTTGTAGTACGGCGTGACGATCATGATGCCGTCGGCGCCGGCCTTCTCGCTGGCCTTGTAGAGCTCGATCGCGTGTGCCGTCTCGTTCGAGCCACCACCGGTGATGATCTTGGCGCGGCCTGCCGAGACCGACTTGCCGACCTCGACGAGCTTGAGCTTCTCGGGGTCCGTCAGAGTCGAGGTCTCGCCGGTCGTTCCCGTCACGACGATGCCGTCCGCACCTGCGGTGATCACGTCATCGATGTGCTTCTCGACGGCGGGCCAATCGACTTCTCCGTCGGCCGTCATCGGAGTGACGAGCGCGACGAGAACCTGTCCGAAAGGGTTGCCCGAGTGCGTCATAGACCCAGCGTATCGGTTCGGGTCACCGTCATGCGGACGCGGTGACGCTCGTCAGACGCGACCACGACGGGCGACGCCCGACGTCAGCGAACTGGGCAGCACACGCGTCAACCCCACGATCGCCTTGTATCGCAGCGACGGGATGGACACGGACTTGCCGCGGGCCGCATCACGCAACCCCGTGCGGACGACGTCGCGCGCGTTCAACCACATGAACCCCGGCACGCCCTCCTCGCCCACCGCCAAGCCCATCCGCTCGTGGAATGAGGTGTGTGTGAACCCCGGGCAGAGGGCGGTGACGCTCACTCCGTCGCGCGCGTACTCCGCGTTCGCCCAGCGGCTGAAGCCGATCAGCCAGGACTTGCATGCGGAATAGGTGGAGCGGGAGATGAAGCCGGCGACGGAGGCCACGTTGATGATGCGGCCTCCGCGTCCGCGCATCGACTGCAGAGCAGCATGCATGAGACGCATCGACGCCTCGACGTGCACCCGGAGGTGCCGGACCTCGTCGTCGATGTCGTTGTCGGCGAACTGGAGCGGCAACCCGAACCCGGCATTGTTCACGAGCAGGTCGACCGGGTCGGAAGTGTCGCGCAGCCGTGCGGCGATGCCCTCGACCCCGGCTTCATCGGCCAGATCTGCGGGGAGCACCTCGACCGCCACCCCGTACTCACTGCGCAACTCGGCTGCCAGCTGCTGCAGCGCGTCCTCGGATCGCGCGACGAGGATGAGGTCGGCTCGGCGCCTGGCGAGTTGGCGGGCGAACTCCGCCCCCAGTCCGGCGCTGGCTCCCGTGATCAGAGCGGTGGGCATCAGCGCTCGTATCCGAGGAAGCGATAGCGGATGCCGGTGCGCGAAGTCCGCCACTCCCCCTCGTCGACGAGTCGCCACGCGGTCTTGGCGGGCGCGTAGGCGTCACCGTCGACAGCGAGATCGAGCTCGGTCACCTCGAGTCGGTCGGCGTCCCCGATCACCTGGCGGAAGATCTCCGCACCGCCGATGATCCACACCCGGTCCAGGCCGCGGACGGCTTCGGCGACGGTGGCGGCACGGCGAGCACCATCCTCCGACCAGTCCTGCTGTCGGGTCACCACGATGTTGTCGCGCCCCGCGAGCGGCCGGAACCGTTCAGGCAGCGAGTCCCAGGTCTTGCGGCCCATCACCACCGGCGCTCCGAGGGTGATGTCCTTGAAATGCGCCAGGTCTTCGGGCACGTGCCAGGGCATGCCGCCCTCGGCGCCGATCACGCCGCCGTGAGCCTCGGCCCAGATGAGCCCGACCCAGGTCATACCGCCACCGCCGCGCGGATGGGGGCGTGGTGCTGATAGTCCTCCACGACGAAGTCCTCGTAGCGGTAGTCCGAGATCGACTCCGGCTTCCGAGCGAAGCGCAGCGTCGGGTACTCGAAAGGCTCGCGGCTCAGCTGCTCGCGCACCTGGTCGACATGGTTGTCGTAGACGTGGCAGTCGCCGCCGGTCCACACGAAGTCACCGGGCTCGAGCCCGACCTGCTGGGCGATCATCATCGTGAGCAGTGCGTAGGAGGCGATGTTGAACGGCACCCCGAGGAACATGTCGGCGCTGCGCTGATACAGCTGGCACGAGAGCTTGCCGTCGGCCACGTAGAACTGGAAGAGCGCATGGCACGGCGCGAGGGCCATGTCGGGGATGTCGGCCGGGTTCCACGCCGACACGATCAGCCTGCGCGAATCGGGCGAGCGGCGGATCTGCTCGATCACCTCGGACAGCTGGTCGATGCTGCCGCCGTCGGGCGTCGGCCACGACCGCCACTGCACACCGTAGACGGGACCCAGATCGCCCGACTCATCCGCCCACTCGTCCCAGATCGTGACGCCGTTCTCCCGCAGCCATCCGACGTTGGAGTCGCCCTGGAGGAACCAGAGCAACTCGTAGGCGATGGACTTGAAGTGCACGCGTTTCGTGGTGATGAGCGGGAACCCCTTCGACAGGTCGAAGCGGATCTGTCGGCCGAAGACGCTCGTGGTCCCGGTTCCCGTCCGATCCGACTTGTGCGTGCCCGTCTCCAGGACGTCGCGGAGCAGGTCTTCGTAGGGAGTCGGGACGGCTGCGCTCATGACAGCCACGATACCGTCCCACCCCGGGCCACGGGCGGAACCGCCCCGGCCGGATCAGGGTTCGTCATGCTCGGAAACATCGGCCTCGCACCCCGACCGAGCACGTAATCTCGACACATGTCGCCCGCCCTCGCTCTCGCCGTCGCCGCTGCGCTCCTCGCGCTCGCGACGGTCGTGGGCATCGTGCTGCGGCGTCGCGACGGTAGACGCCTCGACGGCGGGACCCTGCGGTTCGATCCCGCCGACGCACCATCGAACGGGCTCGGTGATCGTGCCACCCTCGTGCAGTTCAGCACCGAGATGTGCGCACGGTGCCCGCAGGTGCGCCGACTGCTGCGCGACTACGCCTCCGATCACGCCGGGCTCGCCCACGTCGAGGTCGACCTGACCCACCGTCCCGATCTCTCGACGCGCTACCGAGTCCTGCAGACGCCGACGACCTTCCTCGTCGACGGCACCGGCGCGGTCCGCGCACGATTCCATGGCGTGCCCCACCGGCACGCCCTCGCAGAAGCCCTCGCCACCGTCTGACGTGCGAAGACCGGAGCACACATGAGCACACCCGCAGGCATCGATCCCCGTGGTCCGCGCTTCGCCGCGACGATCACCGCGTTGCTGCTGCTCGTGGCGACGTTCCTGGCGCTGATCGGGATATCGACGGAATCCGCCAGTACAGGCTCATTCGGCTGGTTCGCCTATCAGCCGCTCGCGGATTCGACGTTCGTCCCCGGTGGTTTGGTGATCTCATCGTCGACACCCGCTCAGCGCGCGCTCGACCCGGGCTTCCTACTCACGGTCGTGATCGCCCTCCTGTTCCTGTGGGGTGTCGTCTCGCCGCGCACGGCGCCGTGGAGCGTCGTCTTCCGCACGCTGGTCCGCCCGCGACTCTCGCCGCCGGCAGAGCTCGAAGACCCGCGCCCGCCCCGGTTCTCGCAGGGGGTGGGGCTGTTCGTCGTCGGCATCGGCCTCCTGCTGCATCTCGCCGGCGTCCCGTGGGCGCTTCCGATCGCCACCGCTGCGGCTTTCATCGCCGCGTTTCTGAACGCGGCGTTCGCCTTCTGCCTGGGATGCCAGCTCTACCTCCTGCTTCAGCGCGCGGGCATCGTCGGTCGCGCCGCGGCCACCTGATTCCTGTTCCGTCCCACCCGGCCCGTCGGTAGGCTGGCCGCTACGTGACCCGCACACCGAGCGGGGACGAGAAGCGGAGGAATCATGCCCGTCACCAGCGAAGCCGCCAGCACCTGGACCGGATCGCTCATGGAAGGATCGGGCACGGTCGCGTTCTCCTCGTCGAACCTCGGCACCTTCCCGATCAACTGGAAGGCCCGCAGCGAAGGCAGCGACACCACGACCACGCCCGAGGAACTCATCGCGGCAGCCCATTCCGCGTGCTTCAGCATGGCGCTCTCTCACGCGCTCGCTGAGAACGGCACCCCGCCGGAGCGCGTCAACACGACCGCGTCGGTCACGTTCAAGCCGGGTGTCGGCATCACGGGCAGTCACTTGAACGTCAACGCGACGGTGCCGAACCTCACGCCCGAGGCGTTCCGGGAGATCGCGGCCGGCGCCAAGACCGGCTGCCCGGTGTCTCAGGCGCTTGCAGGGATCGAGATCACGCTCGAGGCCACCCTCGCCTGAGGGACGAGGCTGGGGTCAGCGACGCGAGAGGCGGATGGCCTCGCGGATGCTGGCCCTGGCATCCTTCCGACGCCCGGCGGCGTCCTGCACGACCCCCAGTCGGTAGCGTGCGCGCCAGTCGTCGCCGGCCGCATCGGCCTCTGCGGCGTATCGCGCGATGAGCGGATCCGCGTCGGCCCGTGCGATGCGACCGCTCGGCGTCAGCTCCGTCTCCACCGGAGGCATCCCGCCTTCGCTGTCGAGGAGCCGTCCGAGGCGATCCGCTCCGAAGCCGAACATCATCTCCCGGACCAGCGCCCAGGCCCCGATCGGTGCCAGCACCAGCAGCGTGATGCCCATGCCGATCGAGACCGGAGAGCCGACCGAGATGAACATCACGGCAAGCCAGATCGCGACGGCGAGGTAGACCAGGAGCGCCGCGGCCATCAGCCCGACGCCGATCCGTGACATCACGAGCGGATGCCGATATCGATCATGTGCTCGAGGCCGACGATCACGCCGCTGGCCCGAGCGGCGAAGGGGACGGCGAGACGGATCCCCGGCGCGTACGCGAGCGCAGAGTCCGTGGTGTCGTGCGTGAAGGTCAGCGACTCGCCGGGTCCCGAGAGGATGACCTCCTGCTTGGCGACGACTCCGGGGCGCCGCAGCGAATGGATCGGCACGCTGCCCACCTGCTGCCCCCGCGCACGCTGATCGGCGTGCGGAGCGCTGACCGGCCCCTGCTCCGCCCGTGCCGCTGCGATGAGCTCGGCCGTGCGCACAGCGGTGCCGCTCGGCGAATCGATCTTGGTCTCGCGGTGCGCTTCGATGATCTCGGCGGAGCCGAAGAACGGGGCGGCGGCGGCGGCCAGTGCCGATCCGAGCACCGAGCCGAGCGAGAAGTTCGGGATGAAGACCACGCCGGTGCCGGCGGCTTCGACGAGCGGGCGCACGAGAGCGATCCGTTCCGAGGACCACCCGGACGTCGCGACGAGAACGTTGATGCCTCGTTCGACGGCGGCTCGGACGACCTCGATGCTGACCTGCGGTGTCGAGGCATCGACGACCAGGTCGGCGCCATCCAGCTCGGAGAGATCGCTCGACGAGGTCAGCACACGGCTCACCTCGAAGCCCTCGAGCTCATCGATCACCGCACCGATGATCGTGCCGAGCTTCCCGGTTCCGCCGACGAGGGCTACCTGCGTGGTCATGCGTCCAGTCTATTTCGGCGGCGACTCCCTCCGGCCGGGGGCGCGCGGGGTGGATCACACCCCATCCCGGACCTGAGAGATCTCAGACGAGCAACGCGTCGGGAATGCCCGTGCGCAGCTCCACCGGAAGGTGGCCGGTGTCGTTGTGGGTGAGCAGGGTCCACGGCCGCCCCTGCTTCTGCGCGATCACCGTCAGGCCGCAATGCGACTGGTTCAGCGTCATCCACCGCCATTCGGGTGCGGCGAGCACCTCGCGGACGAACCAGGAGATCACGAAGTTGTGCGTGATGAGGACCTCGTGCACATCCCCGGTCTTGCGCACGAGGAACTCCTCGACCGCATCCGACATCTGTGCGCGCCCCGCTTCGATCTCCGCTTCGGTGACCGAGCCGAAGAACGGTTCGAACACGGCGGGAGTCTCTTCGGTCATCCCGGTGGGCACGCAATCGAACAGCAGCGCGGTGGGCTCCGGGTCGACCGACGGCAGACGAGCCGCGATCGCTCGAGCCGTCTCGTTGGCGCGGAGCAACGGCGAATGCCACACTGCGTCGAGCGGAAGCCCGGACAGCCGGTCGGCGATCAACTCGGCTTGACGCTGCCCTCGAGGAGAGAGGGGTCCGTCGGCGAGACCATGCTCCGCATCCTGATGTTCACCATGTCTGACCAGATATATGTAGTGCGTCACAACTCGCTCGCTTCATCGCCAGCATCCGCCGGGCCTCCCTCCCACCCTATGTCACGGGTGGGACGATGCTCAGTTGCCGGCCCGGGTCAACTCGGCGACGTGGCTCCGCGAGAGCGAGACTCCCGCACCCTGCATGAGCTCGTCGACGTGATCGGTCGCGAAGGTGTTCACGATCGGTGCCGCGATCGTGCGCTGAGCGAGCAACCAGGCGATCGAGACCGCTGCGACGGGAACGGCCAGCTCTTCGGCCACCTGGTCGAGCGCGCGCAAGATCTTGATTCCCCGCCGATTCAGGTGCCCACGCAGCTGCTCGCCGCGCACACCACGCGAGGTGAGCGCCTTGTTGCGGTGGCGCCCTGAGAGGAAGCCGTGCTCGAGGGCATGCGACGGAGTGACCGCGAGGTTCTGAGCGCCGGCGACGAGGCGCAGGTCTCCCTCGAACGGCTGACGACGGATGAGGTTGTACGGCGCATCGATCACCTGGATGCGCGGGTAACCGGCCGAGGCGAGGATCCGCGCCTCGACCAGGCGCTCCGGTGACAGGCCGAAGGCTCCGAGCGCACCCACCTTCCCCGCGTCCGACAGCCATTCGACGGTCGCCAGGGTGTCTTCCAGATTGGTGGTCGCGTCGAGCGTCGCGTCGAGGTAGAGGACGTCGATGCGCTCGACGCCGAGCCGTGTGAGCGAGCCCTCGACAGCCCGCACGAGGTTGACGGAGCCCAGCCCGGGATTGTCGGCGTGGGCGCCGATGCGCACGCTCAGCACGGCACGATCACGTCGCCCGCGAGACCGCAGCCACTGGCCGATGATGTGCTCGCTGCGTCCGCCGGAGAAGCCGTCGGCCGTGTGGATGGCGTTGCCGCCGAACTCCAGGTAGCGATCGAGGATGCCGTGGCTGGTCTCGAGGTCGACGTTCCAACCGAACTCGGCGGCGCCCAGCATCAGAGGGAAGGTCTCGTAGCCGGTCTCGCCGAGCGGGACGCGGATGGTCTCCCCTATCCCCGGTCCGACGATGGGGATCGGGGCGGACGGGTGCTCGGCGTGCTGCTGGGCGCGATCAGTCGACGCTCCTGCGCCTACGCTGAACAACCGCATACTCTCTCACCCCCGCGTCGATCGGTGCGTGCCGACCTGCGTACCTGCTGGATCTGCACCCCCCGGTGCGTACTTCGAGGGTAAGCGAATTCATCGAACGCCCTGACCAATCCGGGGAACGGCGCGGAAACGGTCGATAACGATTTGGTCACACCGGATACGACGGAACCCGGGCCCGTCCTCGACGGACGGACCCGGGTTCCGGTTTTCGCAATTCGCGCTTACTCGGCGGCCGCGTCCTCTGCAGGAGCTGCCTCTGCGGCGGCGGCATCGTCGAGAACCGGCTCGAGCGAGAGCTTGCCGCGGTCGTCGATCTTCGTGATCTTGACGAGGATCTTCTGACCGACCGACAGCACGTCGTCGACGTTCTCCACACGCTTGCCACCGGCGAGCTTGCGCACCTCGGTGACGTGCAGCAGACCATCCTTGCCCGGGAGCAGCGAGATGAACGCACCGAAGGTGGCGATCTTCACGACGGTGCCGAGGAACTGCTCCCCGACCTCCGGGTTGGTGGGGTTGGCGATCGCGTTGACCTGGGCGCGGGCGGCCTCGGCCGAGGGGCCGTCGGTCGCGCCGATGTAGACGGTGCCGTCCTCCTCGATGGAGATCTGCGCGCCGGTCTCATCCTGGATCGCGTTGATCGTCTTGCCCTTCGGCCCGATCAGTTCACCGATCTTGTCGACCGGGATCTGCACGCTGATGACGCGCGGCGCGGTGGGCGCCATCTCGTCAGGTGCGTCGATCGCGGCGTTCAGGACGTTGAGGATCGTGAGGCGAGCCTCGCGAGCCTGCGTCAGCGCGCCCGTGAGCACCGACGTCGGGATGCCGTCGAGCTTCGTGTCGAGCTGGATCGCCGTGACGAAGTCGCTCGTACCCGCCACCTTGAAGTCCATGTCGCCGAGAGCGTCTTCCGCACCGAGGATGTCGGTCAGCGCCGCGTAGCGGGTCTCACCGTCGACCTCGTCGGAGACGAGGCCCATCGCGATACCGGCGACGGGGGCGCGCAGCGGCACACCCGCGTTCAGCAGGGACAGGGTCGACGCGCACACGGAGCCCATGGACGTCGAGCCGTTGGAGCTCAGCGCCTCGGACACCTGACGGATCGCGTACGGGAACTCCTCGCGGCTCGGCAGCACAGGCACGAGTGCGCGCTCGGCGAGGAAGCCGTGCCCGATCTCGCGACGCTTCGGCGAACCGACACGGCCGGTCTCACCGGTCGAGTAGGGCGGGAAGTTGTAGTGGTGCATGTAGCGCTTGCTCGTGACCGGCGACAGCGAGTCGATCTGCTGCTCCATCTTGAGCATGTTCAGCGTGGTGACACCCAGGATCTGGGTCTCGCCGCGCTGGAAGACCGCGGAGCCGTGCACGCGCGGGATGACCTGCACCTCGGCGTCGAGCGGGCGGATGTCCGCAAGCCCACGGCCGTCGATGCGAGCGCCCTCGGTGAGGATGCGACCACGGACGATCTTCTTGGTGACCGACTTGTACGCCGCGGAGAACTCGAGCGGAGCCGCAGCCGGGAGCGAGCCCGCCTCGGTGGCCTCGATGAGCTCGGCCCTGACGCGGTCCTTGATCGCGTCATCAGCGGTCTGACGCTCGACCTTGTCGGCGATCTGGTAGACGCCGACGAGTTCGTCGTAGGAGCGGCCGGCGACGAAGTCGTAGACCTCCTGGCTGTACGCCGGGAACACCGGGTAGACGCCCGGCTCCTTCGACGCGGTCGCAGCGAGCTCGGCCTGAGCCTTGACGAGCTGGGCGATGAAGGGCTTCGAGGCCTCGAGGCCCTGGGCCACGATCTCCTCGTTCGGCTTGGTGGCGCCGGCCTTGATCAGGTTCCAGCTGCCCTCGGTCGCCTCGGCCTCGACCATCATGATGGCGACGTCTTCCGTGCCATCGGCCTTGGTGACGACGCGACCGGCGACGATCAGGTCGAACACGGCCTCCGAGACCTGCTCGGCGGTCGGGAACGCGACCCACTGGTCTTCGTTCTGGCCGTTGCCCGGGATGAACGCGAGGCGCACACCGGCGACGGGGCCCGAGAACGGGAGACCCGAGATCTGCGTGGACGCCGACGCGGCGTTGATCGCGAGAGCGTCGTAGAACTCGCCGGGAGCGATCGACATGACGGTGATGACGACCTGGACCTCGTTGCGCAGGCCGTCGACGAACGACGGGCGCAGCGGGCGGTCGATCAGACGGCAGACGAGGATCGCCTCGGTGGAGGGGCGGCCCTCACGACGGAAGAACGAGCCGGGGATCTTGCCGGCGGCGTAGGAGCGCTCCTCGACGTCGACCGTCAGCGGGAAGAAGTCGAAGCCTTCACGCGGGTGCTTGCCTGCGCTGGTGGCCGAGAGGAGCATGGTCTCGCCGTCGAGGTACGCGGCGACTGCGCCCTGAGCCTGCTGCGCGAGGCGGCCGGTCTCGAAGCGGATGGTGCGGGTGCCGAAGCGGCCGTTGTCGAGAACGGCCTCGGTGGCGGTGATTTCAGGACCTTCCAAGAGGTCTCTCCTTCTTTGTTTAGACTCGCGAGTCCATGTGACGCGCGAGCATGTTCAAAGGAGCGGAACGGAAGGGTTCGGGCGCGCGGGCATTCCCGCGAATGTCGCCTGCGCTGGCCACCAGTAGAAAGCCACCCGACACGTCCTGCCGAGGAACCCACCACAGGGGACCAGCTTCTCCGCCGCTCGCTCCATGAGTCGATATTCGATTGTGCGGTTGACACACGCCAACCGCCTCCACCCTACCAGCGCGTGCCGCAAAACCCACGTCGTCCCCGATCGCGCAGCGGACATGCGCCGGCCACGGAACGTTCACCGGGCGGATGCCACGCCGTGGCGGGAGTCGGTTGTGCTGTGTCCATGCGCATGTCAGTGATCGGCTGCGGGTACCTCGGTGCCGTGCACGCCGCAGCCATGGCCTCCATCGGACACGACGTCGTCGGCATCGACGTCGACGAGCGGAAGGTGGCGGCGCTCGATGCAGGCTCCGCGCCCTTCTTCGAACCACAGCTGACCGAGCTGCTCGCCAAAGGGCGGGAGTCCGGACGGCTCCGGTTCAGCGATCGGATGGCGGACGCCGCGGGCGCGAAGGTGCACTTCCTCGCGGTCGGGACGCCGCAGATCCCGGGCGGTCACGCCGCCGACCTCCGATACGTCGACGCGGCGGTGGACGGGCTTCTCCCCCATCTGCGTGCCGGCGACGTTGTCGCAGGTAAATCGACCGTTCCGGTCGGCACTGCCACACGACTCGCGACCCGCATCGTCGACTCCGGTGCGACCCTCGTGTGGAACCCCGAATTCCTCCGAGAGGGCTGGGCCGTGCACGACACTCTGACACCGGACCGACTCGTCGTCGGCGCCGAACCGGACGCGGCCGGTGCACGCGCCGTCGAAGTGCTCCGCGAGGTATACGGGGCGGCCGTGGAGACGGGGACGCCGTTCCTGGTCACCGACCTCGCCACGGCCGAACTCGTCAAGGGGGCCGCGAACGCGTTTCTCGCGACCAAGATCTCGTTCATCAACGCGATGGCGGAGATCGCCGAGGCCTCCGGCGCCGACGTGGCGTTGCTTGCGGACGCTCTCGGCCACGACTCGCGGATCGGTCGACGCTATCTCGGCGCCGGCATCGGCTTCGGCGGCGGGTGCCTGCCGAAGGACATCCGTGCGTTCGCCGCGCGTGCGGAGGAGCTGGGTCGCGGCGAAGCGGTCGGCTTCCTCCACGAGGTGGACGCGATCAACCTCCGACGGCGCGAGCGGGCGGTCCGACTCGTCGTCGACGCGCTGGGCGGGCTCGTGTTCGGACGTCGGATCGCTGTGCTCGGCGCCGCGTTCAAACCGTTCAGCGACGACATCCGCGACTCCCCGGCCCTTGACGTCGCTGTTCGCCTGCGCGGCCTCGGAGCAGATGTCGTGGTGACCGATCCCGCCGCGATGGAGAACGCCGCCGCCGCGCATCCGCAGCTGGGCTATGCGCGGGATCGCGACGATGCTCTTCGGGAAGCCGATGCGGTCGTCGTCGTCACCGAGTGGGACGAGTACCGACGCGACCTCTCCCCCGCGCACGCCGGCGGTCTGGTCCGTGGCAGGGTCATCATCGACGGGCGCAACTGCCTCGACGCCGCAGCCTGGCGCGCAGCCGGCTGGCAGTATCACGGGATGGGCCGCCGCTGACCACCGGCCGAGAGGATCAGCCGACGTTCGCCCATCGCGTCGCGGACGAACGCCCGAGATACACATAGTCGTCGTGCTTCGCGGTTCGACCATCACCTGCCGCACGGCCATGCAGGCGACGCCAGACCCACGGCAGCGCATGCCGGCGCCACCACACGCCCGCGCCGATCGGCTCGTGCTCGTGCAGGGCGGCGTCGAGGACGCCCAGCGCATCCGCATCGGGAACCCCCAGCATCTCTGCCGCACGATAAGCCAGGAAACGGTGCCCCCCACTGCTCAGATGCACCAGATCCTCACCCCAGTTCGGCCGCTCGCCCAGTGAGGGATGCAGATCCGTGTCGATCAGGATCGCTCCGGTGCGCGCCGCGATCCCCGTCATCGCGGTCGCGAATGCCGCGAACCGCCGTGCGTAGATGGCAGCCGCTCGACGATCCGGCAGGAAGGGAGTGACCAGCAGCACATCCGCACCGACCGCCCGGAGCCGCACGACGGTGTGCTCCAGCTCCGCGGCGAGCGCTGCGACGTCGACATGACACTTTACCAGGTCGTTCGCACCGATCAGGATCGACACGAGGTCAGGATGCAACTCGAGCGCACGCTCCAGCTGTCGACCCGACACATCGCTCACGCGCTTGGATCGGATCGCGAGATTCGCATAGTGCAGCCCGCCCTGTGCGGCGAGCAGCAGCGCGAGCCGATCGGCCCATCCGCGCAGAGCTCCGTCCGGCGCGGGATCACACAGGCCCTCGGTGAGCGAATCGCCCAGGGCGACGAAGCGGCGCCAACGGCGTGTGGGGACAGGCGGCGGCGACTCGGGCCTGGCGACGCGGCGAGCGCGCGAAGACGCATCCACCCGCTGCAGCAGCTGAGCCTCCTCGAAGTGGCCGAGCAGCTGCTCGCACACACTCGCCCAGCTGCGACTCTGCACCGCTTCTCGGCCGGCTTCGCCGAATGCACGCCGTTTGCGGGCATCCCCTGCCAGATCGGCCACGCGCATGCGCAGGTCACCGAGGTCACCGGGACGGTACAGCCACCCGTCGACCCCCATGCGGACGAGATCGAGGGGTCCGCCGCGACCGGTCGCGACCACCGGAACCCCGCTGGCGTGCGCCTCCTGCAGGGTCTGCCCGAACGTCTCGCTCTCGCCGGGGTGCACGAAGACGTCGAACGAGGCCGTGGCCGCGGCGAGCGCAGCGCCGGCGAGGTGGCCGAGGAACAGCGCGTTCGGGAGCAGCGCCTCCAATCGCGCCCTGCTCGGGCCGTCTCCGACGATCACCAGTCGAGTGCCCGGGATGTCGTGGAGCACGGCGAGGTCCTCGACCTGCTTCTCCGGAGCGAGGCGGCCGACGTAGCCGATCACGGTCTCGGCGTCCCACCCGGCACGCAGCGCAGCATCCCGGCGACTCGGTTGGAAGCGTTCCGCGTCGACGCCCCTCCCCCAGCGGCGCACACGATCGACGCCCAGTCCGGCCAGCTGCCGGGCGGAATCCGCAGAGGGCGCGAGCGTCAACGTGGCTCGTCGGTGCAGTCGCGCGATGTGTGTCTGAGCGATTCCGGTAGCCGCGGCGACCCGATAGCGCTCCGTGTAGGCTGCGACGTCGGTCTGGTACGCGGCGACGCGGGCGACACCGATCCGCTCGGCGGCGAGCACCCCGCGCCAACCGAGTGCGAACGGCGAGGCGAGATGCACGACGTCGGGCTGGAACCGGCGCAGGGAGGAGGCGATGCGCGAGACGCCCGACGTGCCGACCCTGACGCTGTGATACCCCGGAAGCGCGAGACTCGGGATCGCCTCGATCGGCACACCGTGCACCTCCTCGGGCATTCCCGCGGCGGCGGGCGCGATCACGTGGGCGTCGTGCCCCTGTTGCTCGAGGTGTCGCAGGATCTGCAGCACAGACCCGGTGACGCCGTTCATGTGCGGAAGGAAGGACTCCGTGACGATCGCTACTCTCACAGCCTCAGGATGACCGAGCTCCGAGAGCGCACCTGTCGTAAACGGCCTGAGGCACCGGATGTTCACCGGATGCTGGGCGACGGGTCACCGGCTATGTGCTCTTTGGTTGCCGTTCACCGTGCGAGGGCACAGTGGGCGACGTGTCGACGGATCTGCTCGCCGAAACCCTCACCGGCCCATGGAGCCTGGTGCTGATGAGCCTGCTCGTGGTCGGGGACGCCTTCTTCGTCGTCGTGCCGGGCGAGATCGCGGTGACCGCGCTCGGGGCGCTGGCTGTGACGACCGGAACCCCGCCGCTGTGGGGTGTCATCGTCTGCGCCGCGGCGGCCGCGACCGTCGGAGACGCCTGCTGCTACCTGGTCGGCCGGATCGTCGGGACCGATCGCTGGCGGTGGATGAGGGCGCCTCGTGTGCAGCAGGCACTGGGATGGGCACGGCGGCGCCTGGACGACGGGACGGCCACTGTGCTCTTCACGGCGCGGTTCGTTCCTTTCGCACGGCTGGCGGTCAACCTGGTCGCCGGGGCTTCGCGCATCCACCCACCGCGGTACCTCGCGCTGGTCGCCGTGGCCGCGACCGGATGGGCGCTGTACCAGGCAGCGGTGGGCGCCCTGGTCGCCGCCGTCCTTCCCGGCGGGCCGTTGGTCGCCGTCCCGGTGTCGATCGTCATCGCGCTCGGTCTGGGCGTGCTGCTGGATCGCATCCTGCGCGGCACGAGAGGGTGACCCGCCGCGGCAGGTGCTCTAGGCTCGGGTCATGAGCACCGAAGAAGGCGCCTCCTCGTCTGAGGAGATGAAGCGCAAGTTCAAGGAAGCGCTCGAGAAGAAGAACGCGCACCACCGGCAGGGCGAGGCGCACCTGGATGGCGACTCCGCCGTGCACAGTGCGAACGCTCCGCAGACCCGGCGCGAGTTCCGACGCAAGAGCGGTTGACCGCGCGGATGCGGGAGCCCGTTCACCGCGGCTCCCGCATCCCTCACTCCTCTCGTCAGCGTTCTGCGCGCGCCCTTGCCCGCTCCTCCTTCGCCGCCATCTCCGTCACGGCTGCCTCCCGCAGCTCCTGCACGTCCGCGCCCTGAGGCGCATCCGGATGCCCGTGCGCGTCGACGCCGTCGAGCAGCGACTCATCGAAGGGAAGCTCACCGCTCAGCACCCGACGCACGCGGTCGCGGTCGATCTGCTGGGTCCACGTGCCGATCAGGAGCGTCGCCACGGCATTGCCGGTGAAGTTCGTCAGCGCGCGTCCCTCCGACATGAAGCGGTCGATGCCGACGATCACGCCCACCCCGTCGACCAGATCGGGGCGATACGCCTGCAGACCTCCGGCGAGTGTCGCCAGTCCCGCACCGGTCACGCCGGCCGCTCCCTTGCTCGCGATGATCATGAACACGAGCAGTCCGATCTGTTCGCCGATCGACATCGGCTGCCCCATCCCCGTGGCGATGAAGAGCGAGGCCATCGTCAGGTAGATCGCGGTCCCGTCGAGGTTGAACGAGTATCCGGTCGGCACCGTGATGCCGACGACGGGCTTGGACACACCGACGAACTCCATCTTCGCGATGAGGCGAGGCAGGGCCGACTCCGAAGACGATGTGCCGACGATCAGCAGGTACTCCCGCGCGAGGTATTTCATGAGGGCGAAGATGTTCACCCGCGTCACCGCCCACAGCATCACGCCGAGGATCACGACGATGAACAGGATGCAGGTGATGTAGAACGCGACCATCAGCGTCCCGAGACTCCAGATCGCCGCCACGCCGGTCTTGCCCACCACGGCGGCGATCGCCCCGAAGGCGCCGATGGGTGCGAGCCAGAGGATCATCCCGAGGATGCGGAAGACGAGCTTCTGGAGTTGCTTGACCGCCTCCATGATCGGCGCGCCGCGCTCGCCGAGTCCCTGCAGGGCGAACCCGACGAGCAAGGCGATGAACAGCACCTGCAGCACGCTCTCTCCCGTGAAGGCGGAGAAGAACGTGGTCGGGATGATGCCGAGGATGAACTCCTGCGTCGTCTTGGCCTCCGCCTCGACCGCGTCATAAGACGAAGACGCCATGTCGAGCCCCGCACCCGGATGGATGAGGTTACCGACGACGAGTCCGATCGCCAGGGCGAACGTCGACATCACCATGAAGTAGAGGAGCGCGAGGCCACCGATCTTGCCGACCGTCGCCGCCTTGGCGATGGATCCGACGCCCACCACGATCGTGCAGAAGATGATCGGGGCGATCATCATCTTGATCAGTGCGACGAACCCCGTGCCCAGCGCCTCGAACCCACGACCCACCTCCGGCCAGATGAGCCCCACCACCGCGCCGAGCACGACGGCGATCAGCACCGACACGTACAGCCAGGTGTGCCGGTCCCACGCGTGCTTACCTCGTCGCCAGTTGAACTTCGGCAGTGCGAATCCTGTTGTGAGCGCCATGGCTTCCTCCTCGATCGTCGACGGCTTCGTCGGAATGGCGGCTTCTGCGCCGCCGATCGGTTCTCACGGTGGTCCACCGCCCACCCCGATGCGATTTGTGGTCGTATTGGTCTCGACACCGACCATCGACGAGCGGAGGAAGCGATGCCGCACACCTCCGGACGCAGCATCGCCTCGCGTGTGTTCCTCGTCGTGCTCGGCGCGGCAGTGGTCGTCGGTGCCCTGGTGGCGGTGTTCCTCGTGGTCGAGGCGCAGCGTGCCATCCGGGCCGAAGCCGAGCGCGTGACCGCAGCCACAGCTGTCGCACTCGCGCACTCCCCCGCCGTCGTCGCCGGTCTGCAGGCGGAGGTCGATGACGAGGATGAGGCGGTCACCGCTGCGCTCGAACCGTATGCCAACGTCGTCGTCGAGGACGCAGAACTGGACTTCATCACGATCATGACGCCGGACGGCATCCGGATCACGCACCCCGACCTCACCCGGATCGGTGAACAGTACCTCGGCACCATCCCGACGAAAGCTCGCACGTTGACGGAAGAGTTCACCGGCACGCTCGGACGATCGGTTCGCACGATCGCGCCGGTGACCACATCCCGCGGAGAGCTCATCGGGTGGGTGGCCGCCGGCGTCACGACCGAATCGATCAGCGACACCCTGCTCCGACGACTGCCCCTCTCACTCGGCATCACCGTGGGGCTGGTCGCGCTCGGTGCCGGCGGGGCCGTGATCGCTCGGCGGCTGACCCGGCGCATCGCCGGCGACCTTCCGCCGGGGCAGCTGCGGGATGCCGTGTCGTCGTACGAATCCATCCGGACGCTCGGCGAGGCGCTGCGCGCGCAGACCCACGAACACGGCAACCGGATGCACGCCGCGGTCGCGCTGCTGGAGCTCGGGCGCACAGCGGAGGCGATCGAGATCCTCACGGAGACGTCGCGCCAGAGTCAGTCGCTCGTCGATCAGGTGACCGCCCGCCGCCACGGGGACCCCGCCGTGGGCGCTCTCCTGCTCGGCAAGGCGTCCCAGGCGAAGGAGCGCGGCATCGATTGGCGTGTCCGCATCGAGCCGGACACACCGCGCACCCCGCTGTCACCCGTGGACGCCGTCTCGGTGCTCGGCAACCTCGTGGACAATGCGATGGATGCGGCAGTGGAGTCCGACGACAGGTGGGTGCAGGTGCTGCTGCGTCCGAGCGGCGACGGGGGCATCGTGCTGGAAGTATCTGACAGCGGCCCCGGCATACCGGAGTCCCTCCGCGAGCGGATCTTCGACCAGGGTTATTCCACGAAGCCCGCCGATGCGCAGGGACGCGGCGTGGGGCTGGCACTCGTGCGCTCCGTGGTCACGGGTTTCGGCGGTTCGGTCACGGTGAGCGACGACCCCACGATGTTCCGCGTCGTGCTCCCCGGCGCGCAATCCCGGAGGTCGCAAGCATGATCCGCACACTGATCGTCGACGACGATGCCCTGACCCTCGAACTGCACCGGGACTACGTGGCCCGGCTCGACGGATTCATCGTTGCCGGAGAATGCAGCAGTGCCCGCGCAGCGATGCATGCCGTGCTGAGGAACCTCGGTGCCGACGCGTTCGACCTCGTTCTCCTCGACATCACCATGCCCGACGGCTCCGGGATCGACGTCCTGCGCGCACTGCGCGCCCGTGCCGCCGCCACCGACGTGATCGCGATCACCGGCGTCCGCGATGCGGAGAGCGTCCGACAGATGGCGGCGCTGGGCGTGCACCAGTACCTCGTCAAGCCGTTTCCGTTCGCGGTGTTCCGGGAGCGGATGGAGCAGTACCGCGCTCATCGGGAGCAAGCGCGATCGACCAGAGGCCAGGCCACGCAGGCGGAGATCGATGCGCTGCTCGGCCGTGCGACCGGAGCGATCCCGCTCCCCAAAGGACTGTCGTCCTCGTCTCTGGAGAGCGTCACGGTGGAGCTGCGCGCGCACGGGCCGCTGTCGGCACGCGAAGCCGCTGATCGGCTCGGGCTCTCCCGGGTGGCGACCCGCCGGTACCTCGAGCACCTGACCGCCGAAGGGGTCGTTCTCCGAACCGCCCGTCGTGGCGCACGAGGCCGCCCCGAGACGGAGTATGCCTGGCGACAGGAAGCGGACGGGGTGGGCGACGGTGGACTCGCGGCCCGGTGACCGACTGATCTTCGCGGACCGCTCCGATGCAGGGCGACGCCTGGCCGATCTGCGGGCCGTGATGTGATCTCCCCGAACGATGAAACGCGCCGCACGCCCTCTTCGGGCGTTCGGCGCGTTTCTGATCGGAGGAAGGCGGATCACTCTCCGGCGAGACCGCCCAGCATGTGCCCGAAAGAGCGCCCTTCGCCCAGGTACGTCGCGGGATCGTAGGGGTCCACGACCGTCGTCGCTTCCTTCCGTGCGATCGCATCAGCGAGTTCCCGCGCACCCTTCTCCACGCGCTTGGCGAGCGGAGCGACGTCGTCACCCGAGTCGCCCCAGTCGCTCGATGCCGCGAACACGCCCGTCGAGACGGCCTCGGCGTGCAGATAGGCGAACAGCGGACGGATCGCATAGTCGATCGCCAGCGAATGCCGAGCCGTACCTGCGTTCGCGCCGATCAGAACCGGCTTCCCGGTGAGCGCATCGGGGTCGAGCACGTCGATGAACGACTTGAACAGCCCCGAATAGCTCGTCGAGAAGATCGGCGTGACGGCGATGAGCGCGTCGGCGGAGACCACCGTGTTGATCGCGGTCTCCAGCGCCTGGGGCGCGAACCCCGTGAGCATGTTGTTCGTGATGTCGTGCGCATAGTCGCGCAGTTCGATCACGTCGACGGTGGCTTCGATGTCGCGCTCCGCGAGGGCCTTCACCGTCTCCGCGGCCAGCCGATCGGCGAGCATCCTGGTGGAAGACGGGTTCGAGAGCCCCGCCGCCACGACGGCGATACGACGCGAGGTCATCTCACGCCTCCTTCCGGCCGAGCCCGAACGCTGCCCCGGCGGGTGCCGGGCTGTCCTGGTAAGGCGAGTCGCCGGTGAGGTTGTCACCGCGGTTGGCGCCGGGGCGAGCCTGGCGCGTCGGACCGTCACCGAACTCGGCCTTGACCCGGGCGGCGTGGGTCGGTGCGTCCGGCACGGAGGACGGGCGGTCCTTCGCAAGCTCCTTGCGCAGCACCGGCACGACCTCGGACCCGAGGATGTCGAGCTGTTCCAGAACCGTCTTCAGCGGGAGACCGGCGTGGTCGATGAGGAAGAGCTGACGCTGGTAGTCGCCGTAGTGCTCGCGCATCCCGGCGTAGCGATCGATGACCTGCTGCGGCGAACCGACCGTCAGCGGCGTCATCTCGGTGAAGTCCTCCATGCTCGGCCCGTGACCGTACACCGGCGCATTGTCGAAGTACGGACGGAACTGGTTCACCGCGTCCTGCGACTTGGCTGCCATGAACACCTGTCCACCGAGGCCGACGATCGCCTGCTCGCGAGTGCCGTGACCGTAGTGCTCGAAGCGCTGACGGTACAGCTCGATGAGCCGCTGGTAGTGCTCCTTCGGCCAGAAGATGTTGTTCGCGAAGAACCCGTCGCCGTAGTAGGCGGCCTGCTCGGCGATCTCCGGAGTGCGGATGGAGCCGTGCCACACGAAGGGCGCGATGCCGTCGAGGGGGCGCGGCGTCGAGGTGAAGCCCTGCAGCGGGGTGCGGAACTTTCCTTCCCAGTCGACGACGTCTTCACGCCACAGCTTGTGCAGCAGCGCATAGTTCTCGATCGCGAGCGGGAGTCCCTGACGGATGTCCTGACCGAACCAGGGGTAGACCGGTCCGGTGTTGCCGCGCCCGAGCATGAGGTCCATGCGCCCGTCGGACACGTGCTGCAGCATCGCGTACTCCTCGGCGATGCGCACCGGGTCGTTCGTGGTGATGAGCGTCGTCGAGGTCGACACGATGAGGCGCTCGGTCTGCGCGGCCAGGGCCGCCAGGAAGGTCGTCGGGCTGGAGGACCAGAACGGCGGGTTGTGGTGCTCGCCGATCGCGAAGACGTCGAGGCCGACCTCTTCGGCGTGCACGGCGATGGCCGTGGTCGCCTTGATGCGCTCCTGCTCGCTGGGGGTGATGCCCGTGGTGGGATCGCGGGTGATGTCGCTGACCGACATGATGCCGAACTGCATCGCCTGCGCGCCTGACTGCTCGCTCATGATTGCTCCGTGTTCTCCGAACCGGATGACTCGCATCCGTTTCTATTCATTTGAATGTATATGTGTCAACGCGCTCATCGCAACTTTATTCCCGGCCTGTAGCCTCGAACGATGAGCAGTACCGGCGCGGACATCTCAGGGCCCACCACAGGATCGATCCCGCGAAAACGCCGGCGCGTGCCCTTCTGGGACAACGCGCGATACATCTGCATCGTCCTCGTCGTGCTCGGGCATGCGATCCAGCGACTCATCTACGATTCGGACATCGCCTTCGCCTTCTACCTGGCGCTGTATGCATTCCACATGCCGGCGTTCGCGATCATCTCCGGCTACTTCTCCAAGTCGGGCACGCCCACCAAGACGCAGATGGCCCGGGTGATCACGGACATCATCCTCCCGTACGTGATCTTCGAGACCCTGTGGACGCTCACCAAGTGGCTCGTCGAGGGCGAGGCGACACCGAACTTCACGAAGCCGAGCTGGACCCTGTGGTTCCTGCTCGCGCTCGGCATCTTCCGGCTGGTGCTCCCCTATCTCGCACTGCTGCGCTGGCCACTGCTGTGGACGGTCGTGATCTCGATCGGCTCCGGCTATCTTCCGAACGTCGACAGCACGTTCTCGCTGTCCCGCACTCTCGGTCTCCTGCCGTTCTTCGCGCTCGGCTGGTGGCTGCGCGAGCACGACATCGTCGATCGGCTCCGCCTGCTCGATTTCCGTCCCTGGTGGATCCGGGTCGCCGCGGTCGCGGTCTTCGCGGGGGTCGGCTGGGCGGCGTGGAGCTGGCTGCCACTGTGGCAGGCCGTCGACCTGCGTCACTGGCTGTTCTACGAGGACTCGTACTCCGACCTGGTCGGCGACCAGTGGTGGGCCGGCGCGATCCGCATCGCCCTGATGCTGCTCGCGGTCCTGCTGTGCGCCGCCTTCTTCGCCCTGATCCCGCGCGGCTCGTACTGGTGGACCACGTTCGGCCAATACACGATGTACGTCTATCTCCTCCACTCGTTCGTGCTCTATCCGTTCCGCGAGACGGGCGCGCTGCGCGATCTGGAACCGACGTGGATCTGGCTGCCGCTGGTGACGGCGCTCTCCGTGGTCGTCGCATTGCTGCTGGCCACGAAGCCGGTGCGCTGGGTGTTCCGGCCACTCGTCGAGCCTCGCCCCCGCTGGCTCTTCGCCGACCCCGCGCTCACATCGCGGGAAGGACGCCGAAACGACCCCACCGGATCGCGACGACCGCGGGCCGAGTCTCGATGACCGTCGCCGAGGCAGTCCGCGACCGCATCGTCGAGGCCGCGTCCATGTCGGGGTTCGACGCGCACGGACTCCACGTGCGCATCGGAGCCGGCGAGGCGGACCACCGCTGGACGCCCGATGTGCGCGAGGACGTGCATTCGGTCGCCAAGGGCGTATGCGTGCTGGCGGCCGCGATCGCCGCCGATGAGGGCGCGATCTCCTTCGATGTGCCCGTGGCCACGTACCTGCCCAACTTCGATCTCGGTGACGACGTCGACGCGGTCACCCTGCGCCACCTGCTCACGATGTCGAGCGGCATCGACCTGCCGTGGTCCGAGACGTTGATGACGGACTGGCCGGACCTCGCCCGCGAGTTCCTGAGTCGGCCGTCGCGCGGGCGGGTGTTCCAGTACTCGAACGCCAGCACCTACACCGCGATGACGGCACTCGCCGCGCGAGTCGGAGATGTGGGCGATTACCTGGACGCCCGATTCTTCCGCCCGCTCGGAATCGATGGCGTGGCCTGGGCGCGGAGCCCGAACGGACGCATCGAAGCGGGCGGCGGGCTTCCGTTGCGAACGAGCGAGATGGCGCGGATCGGCCTGCTGATCCGCGACCGCGGGAGGTGGCGCGGCGAGCAGCTGGTTTCGCCGCAGTGGATCGATGCGATGCACGAGAACGGCGTCGTCGCCGGCCCGAACCCCGGCTACGACCGCTACGCCCTCGCCGGCTGGGGCGGTCCCGGACGCGGGTGGCGGCTCCACGGCGCACACGGCCAACTGCTGATCTTCCTCGACGACGCGGTCGTGACCATCACCGCTGCCGACCACTTCGGCGCGGACGAGATGGCCGCCACGGTGGTCGACATCCTCGAGACCGCCCGACACGGGGTCTGAGCAGAGTCAGGCGAACAGCTGCGCGCCCACGTACGAACCGGTGGTCGCTCCTCGCGGCACGGCCCAGATCCCCGAGCCGACGTGCCGGATGTACTCGTTCATCAGATCGGTCGACAGCCGCCTCTGCAGCGAGATGAACTGCGCGGGGTCGCGCTGGTATGACAGGAAGAAGAGTCCGGCGTCGAGGCGTCCGAGTTCGTTGTTGCCGTCGACGTAGTTGTAGCCGCGGCGCAGGATCCGCACCCCGTCGTTCTGTTCGGGATGCGCCAGGCTCACGTGACTGTTCGGGTCGATGGCACGACCGTGGAAATCGGGCGGGGTGAACTCATCTCCACCCGAGAGCGGCGCACCCTCCCCCTTGTCACGTCCGATGATCGCGTCCTGCTCCGACAGGCGCACACGATCCCAGGTCTCGATCAGCATCGCGATCTTGCGTGCGACGAGGTACGAGCCACCCGCGAGCCAGGCGGGTTCGTCCTTCTCAGACACCCACACATGGTCGGCGAGGGCCTCGGTGTCATCGGCGAGGATGTTCGCGGTGCCGTCCTTGAAGCCGAAGAGGTTCCGGGGCGTGGCCTGCGCGGCGGTCGTGCGCGAGGTCTTGCCGAATCCCAGCTGCGACCAGCGCAGGCGCGCACGCCCGAAGGCGATACGGCTGAGGTTGCGGATCGCGTGCACGGCGACCTGGGGGTCGTCGGCGCAGGCCTGGATGCAGAGGTCTCCGTGGGAGGCCTGCGGGTCGAGATCGTCGCCGAGGAATGGCGGGAGCCGTTCGAGGCCCGGTGGACGCCGCGCGGCTATCCCGTAGCGGTCGCCGTCTTCGTTCTCGAAGAGGCCGGGCCCGAACCCGAACGTGATCGTGAGGCCGGAGGCCGGGAGTCCCTGCGCCTCGCCGGTGTCGTCCGGCGGTGCTTCGGCGGGGCCGCCGACGGCGCCGCTCGCGCTGACCTCGAGTCCCTGCGACATACGGGCCGCGGCGTACGACCAATCCTGCAGCAGCGAGATCAGATCGTCGCGGTCGCTGCGCGGCATCATGTCGAAGCTCGCGAAATGCAGATGATCCTGCACCGGCGTGGTGATGCCGGCCTGGTGCGTCCCGAAGAACTCGTACGCCGAATGCGCGTCCTCCGCGCCGCGCGCCCGGCCCAGCGCCACTCCCCCGGTCAGGCCCGCGCCAGCCCCGACCGCAAGCCCGGCCACGCCACCGCCGATGGCGAGGCCGAGGAGTCCGCGCCTGCTCAGCCCGCCGGAAGCGGAGACCTCACCCGTCGATGAGGTGTCGGGCGCGGCCTCCGCTGCTGGTTCGTTCACGTCCGTGATGGTATCCGTTCGATTCCGCTCGACGCTGTTCAGTCGAGGACTGTGCTGGTGAGCTGCGAGAGCGGCTCGGCCAGTGCGTTGATCAGGTCGGTGAACTCGCGCTTGTCGTCTTCGGTCAGTTCGGCGTAGCCGACGAAGCCGTCGGTCAGTGAGCCGTGAGCGGCGAGAGACTCCTCGAGCGCGGCGTAGCCGCCCTCGATCTCCGCGACGAGTGCCTCACCGTCGTCGCCTTGTGCCGCGGCGAAGTCCTTCACCAGCGAGAACGCCATCTTCGAGCCTTCGACATTCGCCGCGAAGTCGTAGAGGTCGGTGCCCGACCACCAGTCCTCCTCGCCCGAGATCTTGCCCGTGGCGACCTCGTCGAGCAGTGCGATGGAGCCGTTCGAGATGCCTCCGATCCCCTGATCGTCGAGAGCCGTCGTGAAGTCGTCGGAATGCACATAGTCGTAGAGCTCCTGCACGTCGGCGAGCAGCAGGTCGCCGAAGTCAGCGCGCTCTGCCGGCGTCGACGGAGCCCAATCCTGCCAGGCCGGGGTCTCACCATCGGCGTTGAGCGCGTCCTGCGCCGGCACCCACAGGTCTTTCTCGATGCGGTGGAACCCCGTCCAGTCCAGGCCCTCGGCAACCGCGTCGACCTCGCGGTAGTCGATTCGCGGATCAAGGTCTCCGAGCGCCTCGGCGACCGGCTCGATGCGCTCGTAGAACGCACGGGTCAGCGGGAACTTCGCGCGGGCGGCCTCATCATCTCCTGACTCGTACGCCGCGACGAACTCCTCGACGGCCGGGACGAGCTGGCCGACCTGGTCCTTGACGAACGCGGCGTAGAGGTCGACGGCCTGCTGCTTCTGCTCGGCATCGGGACCGTCGACGGCGACGCGGTCACCGGTGACGGTGAAGGCCGCCTTTCCGACGCCGTCGCCGAGCATGCCGGGCTTGCACAGCGTGAAGTAGTCGCCGGGCTGCGCGACCACGGTCAGCGTGCGCGAGGCGGCCGGCGCGATGTTCTCCACCTCGCCGACGATGCGCAGACCGTCCTCGGCCAGCAGGTAGAACTCCGAGACCTGATCCGTGTCGTTCTTCACGTCGAAGGTGAGGGTTCCGCTCTTCGCCGTGGCCGCCGAGACCGCGCAGTCGCCATCGGTCGACGAGACGTCGAACGAGGCACCGGCCGCGACATCGCTCTTCGCGACGCAGCCGCTCAGGACGAGGACGGCAGCGCCCGCGGCGGCGAGTGCCCCCAAGACACGATGAGAGGTGGTCATACTGCTCCTTGTGGTGAGAGAGGGGTCGTGTCGGATTCGAGCTCGTCCGAAGCACGGGGCTTCGGCGCGCGGCGCGAGCGGAGACCGCGGACGTACAACGAACCGACGATGAGGATGTAGAGAGTCCAGGCGATGACCTGCAGCCAGGTCATCGCCGGCATGAAGCCGACAGTGGCCTGCAGCACAGCGGCGAGCGCCCCGCTGGGTGCGATGGCGGACGACACGTCGAACGCCCAGCCGAACGGGAACGCCGCCCACCCGATCGCGACCGCCCCGGTGGCGGGATCGAGCGGCGCCGCGCTGGTGAACGGGCCGGGGAGGGCGCCGGCCTCCTGGAGATCCATCAGCGCATAGGCGAGCACCCCCGCGGCGACGATGACCAGGAAGCCGCCGGTCCAGGCGAAGAAGCGGCGGAGATCGAGCTCCACGGCCCCGCGCGAGATGAGCCAGCCGATGATGACGGCGGCCGCGAGCCCGAGCAGAGCGCCGAGGAGAGCGGACGGCGCGTCGCCGAAGGCCTGCACCATCGACCAGAGGAGGAGCGTCGTCTCGATGCCCTCCCGCGCGACGGACACGAAGCCGATCGCGATCAACGCCCAGAGTCCGCCGACCGTGAGCGCACGATCGATGCCACCCTCCAACGTCGCCTTCATGGTGCGTCCGGCACGCTGCATCCAGAAGATCATCCACGTGACCATCGCGACGGCGAGCAGCGAGAGCCCGCCGCCGATCAGTTCCTGCGCCTCGAAGGTGAGCTCGTAGGCGCCGAAGGTGAGCACGGCACCGATACCCAGGGCCAGGACGATGGCGAGGCCGACACCGACCCACATCTTCGGCAGGGCGTCCTTCCGGCCGAGGCGGCGGAGGTAGGCGACGAGGATGCCGACGACGAGCGCGGCTTCCAGACCTTCACGGAGGCCGATGAGAAAAGTGGCGAGCACGGAGACGATTTCTATAGCGACGATTGAGGTAAGGCAGCCCTTACCTAAAGGACTCTAGCACCGCGTTCGCATCATTCCGGAACACCGAATGCCGCCCACCGGTGACCCCGGACGGTAACGCGGCGCAACAGTCGCCCTCCCGCCCCGAAAGCCGACATACCCTCGGTCCATGGCTGAACTCTCGCTCCCCATCCTCGACCTGTCCCAGCTCGATGAAGGCCCGGAGGCCGCCGCACGATTCCGCGACGACCTCAGGGCGGCGACGCACGACGTCGGCTTCTTCTACCTCACCGGCACAGGCATCTCCCCCGAGCTCGAGGCGCGCCTGCACCGCGCCGCCCTCGACTTCTTCGCCCTCCCCGAGGCCGACAAGCTCGCCATCGAGAACGTCAACAGCCCGCACTTCCGCGGCTACACCCGCATCGGCGGCGAGCGGACCCAGGGCCAGGTCGACTGGCGCGAGCAGATCGACATCGGACCCGAGCGCGAGCCCGTCGAGGGCGGTCCGGCGTTCAACCGTCTCGTCGGGCCCAACCTGTGGCCCGCGGCACAGCCGGAGCTGCAGGAGGTCGTCGCCGAATGGCACGCGACCCTGTCCGACGTCGCCCGGCGTCTCCTGCGGGAGTGGGCACAGACGCTCGGAGCCGATGAGACCTACTTCGACGATCACTTCGGTGAGCCCTCGACGCTTATCAAGATCGTCCGCTACCCGGGAACCCACGAACCCGAGCCGCAGCAGGGCGTCGGGGCGCACAAGGACTCGGGCGTCCTCACACTCCTCTGGGTCGAACCCGGCAAGGGCGGCCTGCAGGTCGAACGCGATGGCACCTGGGTCGACGCTCCCCCGGTGCCCGGCGCCTTCGTCGTGAACATCGGCGAGCTGCTGGAGTACGCCACCGGCGGATACCTCAAGGCGACGAACCACCGCGTCGTGTCACCGAAGGCCCCGAACGACCGGATCTCGATCCCGTTCTTCTTCAACCCCGCACTCGACCAGCGCCTCCCGCTGATCGAGCTTCCCCCCGAGCTCGCGGCAGAGGCGAAGGGCGTCACGAAGGATCCGAACAACCCGATCCATGCCCTCTATGGGGAGAACGCCCTCAAGTCGCGCCTGCGCGCTCACCCCGACGTCGCTGCGATCCACCACGCCGACCTCGTGGGCGCGACGGCCTGACCCGAACGACCGTCGCTACCAGTCGAGCGCCTTCGCGAGAGCTTCGATGATGGGTTCGCGCCCCTGGTCGATGTGCGCGTAGGCCTGCGCAGCCGCCACCTCACCGCGCCCGGCGACGATGGCATCGAGCAGCTGCTGGTGCTCCACCGCGTGCTCCTGCTCGCGCGTGGCGTGCGTGATCCCGAAGATCCACTGCATCCGGCCGAGCATGGGCAGCAGACTGCGTTCGAGGATGCGATTCCCGGAGAGGCGCACGATCTCGAGGTGAAACCCGAGATTCGATTCCCCCAACTCCGCCGTCTCACCCGGAGCGAGCGCACGCTCGAGGAGCTCGCGCAACCGGTCAGCGCTCGCCGCTCCCGAGTGGACACGCTGCGCGGCATGGCGCGTCGCATAGGGCTCGATGCACAGCCGCGCGTCATACAGCTCCTCGACGTCTGCCCTGGTCACCGGCGTCACACTCGCCCCTTTGTTTCGGGTCGTGACGACGAAACCCTCCACCTCCAGCCGCTGGAGTGCCTGCCGAACCGGGACGCGGGACACCTCGAACCGCTCCGACAGATCCCGCTCCTTCAGCCAGGATCCCGGCGTGAGCTCGCCGATGATGATCCTGCGCAGCACGCCGCGATAGACCCGCTCGGCGAGGGCGGATCCGTCGGTGATCATGCTGTCGGAACTCATCGCGGAACCTCTCGGGTGTCAGGCATGAAGGGGGAAGACCGGAGGGAAGAGTTCGTCCGTCGTTCCGCTCAGATGGTCGCGCCCAGTGTAGGCGTTCCGCATCCGTGCGAAGAGGATCTGCGTGTCGGCGCGGATCGCGTCGAGGTCGATCCCGTCGACCCTCCCGTCTCGCATGACGACCCGACCGGCGACCATCGTCAGACACGCATCGCGCGCCGTGCCGTTGAGGACCAGGGTGCGCAGCGGGTCATCGACGGCGCCCATCCGCACGTCGTCCAGCCGGAACGCCGTCAGATCGGCCTGGGCGCCGAGCGCGATTCGACCGAGATCCGGCCGATGAAGCGCCTGAGCCCCTCCGAGCGTCACCGCGTCGACATAACCCGCGAGGTCGCCGGCAGCCAGACTGCCGTTCTGCACCTTCGCGACCGACACCCCGGTGTCGATGCCCCGGACGAGGTCGGGCGGGAACGAATCCGTACCGAGCGCGATGTTCACTCCGGCCTGCCGGTAGCGCTGGAACGTCTCCAGCTCGGATCCGTAGCGGGCGTTCGTCAGCGGGCAGTGCACGATCGACACCCCGGCATCGACCAGTCGGGCGAGGTCGCCGCGGTCTTCGCCGTGCACCCGCGGGTTCACGTCGAGGAACACGCCGTGCGGCACGATGAGGCGATCGTTCAGCAGCCCCATCTTCTCGATGAACTCGAGCGGAGTGCAGCCGTGGGCATGGAGGACGAGCTCGCGCTCGACCTCGCCCTGCAGCGCATGCAGCCGGACGATCGCGCCGCGCTCGGCAGCCGCCGCTGCGGTCGCCGCAAGCAGCGCAGGAGTCAAGGTCTCGATGCGGCAGGGCAGGAAGACCGGGGTCAGCAGCGGATCGTCGAGTGCAGCCAGTTCGTCGTGGAATCGGACGGCGTCGGCGAACCCGGCCTCACCCTCCTCCGGGGCGAACCGCACCTCGCGTTCACCCGACGCCGTCACGACGTTCACGCCAGACCGATAGGACGGACCGAGGAAGCCGCGCAGCCCGAGCTTCCGCGAGAACTCCGCCATCCGGTGAAGGTCGGTCGCCGACTCAGCCCACGCCGAGTGCACCTCCGAGGCGATGGGCATGTACGAGGTGATGCCGTGCAGCGCGAGCTGGACGAGAGCTATCTCCCGCACTCGCGCGCGTTCTTCCTCGTCGAACACATGCCGTCGACGATCGAAATAGTCTTCTGACCACTGCAGTCGCGCCGACTGCTCGCGGGTACCCCATGCGTCCAGGATCAGGTGGTCGATGTCCGTGAGCGCGTCCAGGTCGATGAGCCCGGGCATCAGCAGGCTCTCCCCGAGGTCGATGCGGTCATCGACGTTCGACGGCGCCTCCTCGGCCGGACCGGCATAGGCGATCACATCGTCCTCGACGATCACGGCCCCCTGCCGAAGTTCTGCATGTGAGGTGCCGTCGAACACCAGGACGTGGTCGGCGGTGAGCAATGTGCGCATGAGAGCCCCGATGATCTGAGATGCGGTTTGGTATCCAAAAACTATCTCACGCGCCTACTCCCCTCAACCGCCGCCGCTGAATTCGCCCACTAAATCGGCGCCGTATTGACGTCCTGGAGATTTGGTATCCCAAGTTGACCGATGCTGGTATACAATTCTGAGCACCCGCTCCCCGAGCCATCAAGGAAGATCGTGACGGACACCCAGACGCTGACCCCGAAGACGGAGGCGCTGCCCACCGCGCCGCCGAAGATCGCGACCGGACGCTCGCTCCTCGGGACGGCGTGGCTGCGCATCCGTCGGAGTCCGGTCGCACTCGCCTCCTTCGGGGTCGTCGTGGCGATCGTGCTCTTCGCCCTGCTCGCCCCCGTGCTGGTCGCGATCGAGGGGCAGGATCCGTTCACCACGAACACCGGGCCCGAAGTGCTCGACAACTTCAACACCCCCGGCCTGCCGCTCCCCGCGTACATGTACCCGTCCGTGGAGCACTGGCTCGGGGTCGAGCCGGGACTCGGGCGCGACATCTTCGCGCGCATCGCCTACGGAGCGCAGGTCTCGCTGCTGATCGCCCTTCTGTCTACCGTGGTCTCGGTCGTCCTCGGCACCGTGCTCGGCGCCGCTGCCGGCTACTTCGGTGGCAAGGTCGACATGGTCATCAGCCGCATCATCGATCTGTTCCTCGCGTTCCCGCATCTTCTCCTGGTGCTCTCGCTCACCCCGATCCTGCAGTCGCGGCTGCGGGACACCCCGCTCGGTCAGGGCAGCTTCGTCCCCATCGCCTCCCTCGTGCTGATCCTCGGGTTCTTCGGCTGGGCGTACCTGGCCAGAGTCGTGCGCGGCCAGGTGCTGAGCATCCGCGAGCAGGAGTACATCGAGGCGGCGAAGTCCTACGGAGCCTCGCACCGGACCATCATCTTCCGTCAGGTGATCCCGAACGTGCTCGGGGTCGTGCTCGTGTACGCGACCATGATGATCCCCGCGAACATCTCCGCCGAAGCCGCACTGTCGTTCCTCGGCGTCGGCGTGAAGGACCCGACGCCGTCCTGGGGGCAGATGCTCAACGCCGCACAGGCGGGCAACTGGTATCTGAGCGACCCCTGGTTCCTGATCGTGCCCGGCACCGCGCTCATCATCACGGTGCTCGCTTTCAACCTGCTCGGCGACGCCGTGCGTGATGCGCTCGATCCCAAGGCCTCCCGCAGCTGACCTTTCCCGCTCCCGAACATCCCGACCCCCACTGAAAGAGAACGCGTCATGAGACACCGCAGTCCCCTGCTCGCCGCTGCGACCGTGGCCATCGCCCTGGTCGTCACCGGTTGCACGAGCGTCACCGCACAGAACGGGCAATCCGCCCCCACCGGCTCGAAGGACCCGTACGCCGCGCACATCGTGCAGCCGGGCTTCGACGAGGCCGGCGGCAACGTCAACGTCCTGATGTCGAGCGACTTCATGACCCTCGACCCCGGCAACAGCAACTACGTGCAGACCGCGAACGTCGGCCAGCTCTACTACCGCACGTTGACGATGGCGAAGGAGACGGCCGGAGAGCCGCCCACGATCGTCGGCGACCTCGCGACCGATACCGGCACCGCCTCGGAGGACGGCCTCACCTGGACCTACACCCTCAAGGACGGGTTGAAGTACGAGGACGGTACACCCATCACCGCCGCCGATGTGAAGTACGGCATCGCCCGCACGTTCGCGCGCGACGTCTTCACCCAGGCGCCGCAGGAGTTGAACTCCGCTCTCGACGCCGATGACTACAAGGGGCCGTACTCGGGCGGTGGCGAGCTGACGGCCGTCGAGACCCCCGACGACAAGACGGTGATCTTCCACCTGAAGCAGCCGAACCCGGACTTCGCCGCACTCGTGTCGCGTTCCAACACGGCGCCGGTCCCGCAGGCGAAGGACACGATGCTCGACTACACGAACCACCCGATCTCTTCGGGCCCGTACATGATCGCCAGCTACGACCGCGGCCGGGAGCTGAAGCTCGTGCGCAATCCCTCCTGGGACCCCGCGACCGATGAGAACCGGACCGCCCTCCCGGACACCTTCACGTTCTCCCTCTCGACCGCGCAGGCGACCATCAGCCAGCAGCTGATCTCCGACGCCGACCCGACCGCGATCACACTCGACTCGAACGGCGCCCTGCAGGCCTCGGACACGTCACGCCTGACCGAGTCGTCTGTCGCCGACCGCACGGCTTCCGGACTGCTCGGCTGCACCGACGTGCTGAACTTCAACACCGAGACCATCACCGACCCCGACGTGCGCCACGCGCTCGCCCTGGCGATGGACCGTGCGGCGATCCAGGTGCAGTACGGCGGTGCGCGCTTCGGCAAGCTCACCAACTCGTACCTCAACGATTCTCAGGTCGGCTACGTCGCCGAGACCACCGACCTCGACATCGACGGCGCCCCGCAGCTCGACGCCGCGAAGAAGCTGCTCGAGGGCAAGGACGTTCCGGCCTCGCTCACGTACGGATACTCGAACGCGATCGACCGGTACAAGAACCACGGCACCGTGCTCCAGCAGAACTTCGCCGAGCTCGGCATCGATCTGCAGCTCGTGCCGATCCCGGCGGCGAACTACTACACCGTGCTCGCCAGCGACGAGATGCCCGACATCGCCCGCGCCGGCTGGTGCGGTGGTGCGGCCTCCGGATCCACCCGGACCACGGTCGACCCCAACATCGGGCCGAGCCTCGACGGAACGACATACGGCTTCAGCAACATCTCGCGCTTCTACGACGAGAAGCTCTCCGGCGACATGTACGAGCTGCGCAACACCAACGGCACCTCCGAAGAGCTGAACACCCAGTGGGCGGAGCTCTACAACGAGGCCATGGAGTCGTACCCGCTCGTTCCGCTGATCCGCACCTTCACCAACAGCGTCGTGGGCTCGAAGATCCACAACGCCCAGGTGGGGTACTTCTTCGGAAGCATCGACCTGTCCACCATCGGCGTCGAGCAGTAACGCCCGACACGACACCTCCGGAAAGGACGGGGCCGACCGCTTGGTCGGTCGGCCCCGTACGGGACAGCAATGTTCGGATTCATCGTCCGCCGCGTGACCGCGCTGGTCATCCTCCTGCTCGTCGTGAGCTTCGTGACGTTCGCCCTGTTCCAGATCGGCCCGGCAGACCCTGCGGCAGCCGCCTGTGGCCAGGAGTGCACCCCTGACCGCATCGACCAGGCGCGCGTCGCTCTCGGCATGGACAAGCCGTTCCTGGTGCAGTACTTCACCTACCTCAGTGGATTCTTCAGCGAACGGCTCATCGGAGCCCCCGGCGCCGAGCAGGTGTGCGCCTGGCCCTGCCTGGGCAAGTCGTTCCAGACGAACGAGAACGTCACCGACGTCATCGTCCGGGCGCTCCCCTACACGATCTCCATCGCCGTCGGCGCTGTCGTGCTGTGGACCGTGGTCGGCGTCGGCCTCGGGCTCCTTGCCGCGCTCCGCAAGGGCAGGGCGACGGACAAGATCATCGTCGGCGCCGCATCCGTGGGCGTCTCGCTCCCCGTCCCTGTCACCGGGCTGCTGCTCCTGCTCGTGTTCGTGAGCGCACTGCACTGGCTGCCGTTCACGAGCAATCAGATCTCCTCCCCGTTCGGCCCCGCCGGACCCGGGGCGTGGTTCACGAACTACCTGCTCCCCCTGGGTCGCGCTGGCCATCCTGTTCAGTGCGCAGTACATCCGCATCACGCGGAACAACATGATCGAGACCTTCGGCGAGGACTACATGCGCACGGCGCGTGCGAAGGGTCTGAGTCCCGGCCGCATCACGACCCACGGGGTCCGTGCCGGCATCACTCCGATCATCACCATGCTGGGCCTGGACATCGGCGCCCTGCTCGGCGGTGCCGTGCTGACGGAGCAGATCTTCTCCGTCCCCGGTCTCGGGTTCACCGCGGTGCGGGCAGCCACCTCGGGAGACCTGCCGGTCACCATGGCGATCACGATGCTCGCCGCCTTCTTCATCATCACCGCGAACGTCATCGTCGACCTCGTGTATGCCAGCGTCGACCCGAGAGTGAGAGTCAACTGATGACCACGCCGATCCTCGACATCCGCGATCTGCGGGTGACCTTCCCCACCGACGATGGTCTGGTCAATGCCGTGAACGGCATGGACCTCGTCGTGCAGCGCGGAGAGACCGTCGGCATCGTCGGCGAGTCCGGTTCCGGGAAGACGGTGACCAGTCAGACCCTGATGGGGCTCCTCAAGGGCACCAGCGCCCGGGTCACCGGACAGGTCCTCTTCGACGGCACGGATCTGGTGCCGCTCAGCGAGAGCGAGATGCGCCCGTATCGTGGTCGCAAGATCGGGATGATCTTCCAGGATCCGCTCTCGGCCATGCACCCGTTCTACACCGTGGGTCGGCAGATCTCCGAGGCGTATCGCGTGCACAACCGAGTGAGCGCGAAAGCCGCGAAGGCCCAGGCGATCGAGATGCTGAACCGCGTCGGCATCCCCGACCCCGTCGCACGATACGACTCGTACCCGCACGAGTTCTCTGGCGGTATGCGTCAGCGGGCGATGATCGCGATGGCTCTCATCTGCGAACCGGAGCTCCTGATCGCCGACGAGCCGACCACGGCGCTCGATGTCACGGTGCAGGCGCAGATCCTCGATCTGATCGGATCGCTCCAGGCGGAGACCGGTTCCGCCGTGATCTTCGTCACGCACGATCTGGGCGTCGTCGCCGAGGTCTGCCGGCGCGTCGTCGTCATGTACGGCGGTCAGTGCGTCGAAGAGGCCGGCGTGCACGACCTGTTCTTCCGGACCGCGCACCCCTACGCCCAGGGCCTGCTCGCATCCATGCCCTCGATGGTCGACGAAGCAGGGCGCCTCACGCCCATCCCCGGCTTCCCGCCCTCGCTGCTCGATCTCCCACAGGGCTGCCTCTTCGCCGATCGCTGCCCCGTCGCAGCGCTCGTCCCGGACGACAGATGCCGCACCGAGCGCCCCGGCCTCACGGTGGTCGGCACCGACCACCGTGCCCGCTGCCATCTCACGGACATCGACGTCACGACTCCCACGCTCGATCTGCAGGAGGTGGCCCGATGAGCGAACCGCTGCTGAGCGTCGAGAACCTCGCCAAGCATTTCAGCGTCAGCAAGGGGTTCCTGCGCGGTTCCTCGCAGGTGAAAGCGGTGGACGGGCTCTCCTTCACGCTCGAACGCGGATCGACACTGGGCTTGGTCGGTGAATCCGGCTGCGGCAAGTCCACCACCGGACGGCTGCTGATGCGCCTGCTCACTCCCACGTCGGGGCGGATCCTGCTGGACGGCGCCGACGTGTCGCAGTTACGCGGAGCGGACCTGCAGCAGTTCCGGCGCCGCGTGCAGATGGTGTTCCAGAACCCCTCCTCGTCGTTGAACCCGCGGCAGAGCGTCGGTGCGGCGATCGCGGCCCCCCTTCAGGCCCAGGGCATCGCCCCCAAGGAGGGTATGAAGAACCGCGTCGCGGCTCTGATGGACAGGGTGGGTCTGCGCCCGGAGCACTACAACCGCTTCCCGCATGAGTTCTCGGGTGGACAGAAGCAGCGTGTCGGCATCGCCAGGGCGCTCGCTCTGGAGCCCGACGTCGTGGTCTGCGACGAGCCGGTATCAGCCCTCGACGTCTCGGTTCAGGCGCAGGTCATCAACCTGCTGCAGGACATCCAGGCCGACACCGGCATCTCCTACGTGTTCATCGCGCACGACCTGTCGGTCGTCAAGCACTTCGCCGACGAGGTCGCCGTCATGTACCTCGGGCGCATCATGGAGCACGGCACCAGGGACGCGGTGTTCGGCACTCCACAGCACCCGTACACGCAGTCGCTGCTGTCCTCCGTTCCGAGCCCTGATCCCACAGCCGATCGCAGTCGGCGCATCCGTCTCGTCGGCGACCTGCCCCATCCGTCGAACCCGCCCAGCGGGTGCGTGTTCCGCACACGTTGCCCGGTGCTGCCCCTTCTCGACGAAGACAGGCGCCGGCAGTGCGTGGATCAGGTTCCCACCGGCGACGCCGCGTGCCATCATCTCGCTGAAGCCGCCGACCTCGCGTCGCGGCTCGGCTCCCCCGAAGAAAGGAAAGTCCATGCTGATTCGTGACGTGCGCCCCTGGGGCGGCTCCGCCTCCGATGTCCTGATCGAGGACGGGCGCATCACCCGGATCCTCCCTCATGAAGAGGCGCCCGCGTCCGGCGATGACGTCGACGGACGTGGCCGGCTTCTGCTGCCCTCCTTCAGCGACGTGCACGTGCACCTGGATTCGACCCGGATCGGACTGCCGTTCCGTGAGCACACCGGCGCTCCCGGGGTCTGGGGCATGATGATGAACGACCGCGAGAACTGGCGCAACGCGGAGATCGACCTTCCCACGCGGGTGGCCGGCACCCTCGAGCGCATGATCGCGCGGGGCACGACCCGCGTGCGCTCCTATGCGCAGGTCGACGTCGACTGCAAGCTCGAGAAGTTCGACGCGGTGATCGCGGCGAAGGAGAAGTTCGCCGCGCACGCCGACGTCCAGGTCATGACCTTCCCCCAGGCCGGCATCCTTCGCGAAGAAGGGACGGTCGAGTACTTGGAGGAGTCCCTCAAGCAGGGCGCGGACGTGATCGGCGGCATCGATCCGTCACAGCTCGACCGTGACCCCGCCAAGCACCTGGACATCGTGTTCGGTCTCGCCGAGAGGTATCAGGTCGAGGTCGACATCCACCTGCACGAACCCGGTGCGCTCGGGGTGTTCAGCACCGAGCTCGTGATGGAACGAACACGTGCGCTCGGCATGCAGGGCAAGGTGACGATGTCGCACGCGTACGAACTCGGTTCGGTGAGCGAGGCCACCAGCCGTCGTCTGATCGAGGAGTTCGCCGAGCTCGACATCTCGATGGCCACGGTCGCCCCGTCGACCAGCAACCAGCTCTCGCTGGTGCAGCTCGTCGAGGCCGGGGTGCGGATCGGGCTCGGTCAGGATGGCCAGCGCGACTATTGGAGCCCGTACGGCAACACAGACATGCTCGACCGCACCTGGCAGCTGGCCTTCACGAACGGTTTCCGCCGCGACGACCACATCGAGATGGCTCTCGCCGTCGCGACGATGGGTGGCGCGAGCATCATGTCCGCCTCGTCTCCGCGTCTCAAGGGGGTCGACGACCGACCCGGCCTGGCTGTCGGCGACCGGGCCGATCTGGTCCTGGTCGATGGCGAGACGCCCACCAGCGCGGTGATGGACCGAGGAGTCGACCGACTCGTCATGCACGACGGCCGTGTGGTCGCCGATGGCCTTCGTGTCCTCGCGCTCTGAGCGTCGAGGCAGCGAGTTCCGCGATCGCGCGGTCGGGCTCGGCGCAGCCCTGCTGATCGGGCTCAACCTGCGCCCGGCGATCACCTCGGTCGCCGCTCTGCTCGAGCCGACGAGGGTGGCGTTCGACCTCGCACCGGTGCAGCTGAACCTCCTGGCGACGCTGCCGGTGATCGCCTTCGGGATCAGTGCACCGGTCGGGCCGCTGCTCGCCCGCCGTCTCGGCGTGACCAGGGCGCTGATCTGGACCATGGTGGCGCTCGCCGGGGCGCTCGCGCTGCGGGTCGCCGTTCCCGGGGGCATGCTCGCGGGGACGTTCCTCGCCGGGGTATCGATCATGGCTGCAGGGACCCTGCTCCCGCAGTACCTGAAGTCCCTTCGGGCGGGCGGACTCTGGATCGGCCTGAGCAGCATGTCGTTCAGCGCAGGCGCCGCGCTCGGGGCGGGACTCGCCGTGCCGCTGAGCCAGGCGGTCGGCGGGCCCGCCGTGGCACTCGGGCTCTGGGCCGTGCCGGCTCTGATCGCCGCGGGCGCCATGGTCGGCGTGGCACTGCGCTCGGATGCTCCTCCGCCTTCTTCGTCTCGGATGACGTTGCCCCGGTCGGCCCGACCGACCGTCGCACTGATCACCGCGATGTTCGGCCTGCAGGCCATGCTGTTCTTCGCAGTGGCCTCGTGGCTCCCCCGCATCCTCGGAGATCGCGGTGTGGACGCGCAGACCGCCGGCTGGCTGCTCGCGCTGACCAGCGTCGCGGGCCTGGTGCCGACGCTCGTCGCGCCGATCCTCGCCCGACGCCGCCGTGTGCTGCTCTGGTTCGGTCCGGGCCTCGGTATAGCGATGTTGGCGGCGTTCGTCTGGCTCGCTTCCGGCGACGAGTCGTACATCGCGATCACCGTCGTGCTCGGCGCCGTGCAGAGCGCGACGTTCGGGCTCTCGCTCGCGCTCATCGTGATGCTCGCCGCGAACGAGGCCTCGGCGGGCGTGCTGTCAGCTGTGGCGCAGGGCATCGGCTACGCCTTCGCCGGCGCGGGGAGTCTTCTCGTCGGGGTCCTGCACGACCTCACCGCCGGCTGGACGGCGAGCCTCGTGTTCATGATCGTGTGCGCCGCGGCGCTCGCCCTGGTCGTGGGGTTCGTGATCCGCTGCCGCCCGGTCGACCTGCAGGTGCCGTCTGTGGTGCCCGCACGCCCCTGAGCACGACGAAGGCCGCCCCACACCGTGGGGCGGCCTTCTCAAGAATGTTCTGCGCGATTGAACGCAGGATCGCCTTGCTTTATCGACGCAGGCCGAGACGCTCGATGAGCGACCGGTAGCGGTTGATGTCGATGTCCTGCAGGTAACCCAGCAGGCGACGGCGCTGACCGACGAGCAGGAACAGACCACGACGCGAGTGGTGGTCGTGCTTGTGCTCCTTGAGGTGCTCGGTGAGGTCCTTGATGCGCTGCGTCAGCATTGCGACCTGCACCTCGGGGGATCCGGTGTCACCGGGGTGCGTCGCGTACTCTTCGATGATCGCCTTCTTGACGTCTGCTTCCAGTGCCATAGATTCGATCCCCTCTCTGCTTGTTGCGCGGCGCCCGACGCCTGATGCGAGGGCTCTCTTTATCCGCGGCCGATCGAACGGCAACCTGAAGAGTCTACCAGCCGAGGGGTCCCCCGCGTGACAACGCCGAGGCCGCGGCCCGATCGGGGTCAACTAGGCTCGAACGGTGCAGAAGAAGATCGACGAGTGAGCGGCCGACGCGGTCACCTGATCGACCTCACTCCTCTCAAGACCAGTCCCGCCTTCGCGCGGATGTGGATCGGATCGACCCTCGCCGGCATCGGTGGCCAGTTGACGATCGTCACCGTGATGCTGCATGTGTTCGTGCTCACCGAGAGCACGTTCGCCGTCTCGATGATCGCGGTCGCCGGACTCATCCCGATGATCCTCGCCGGGCTGTACGGCGGGATGCTCGCGGACGCGTTCGACCGGCGCCGGGTGGCCCTGATCGCGGCGACCATCACATTTGCATCGACCGCACTGCTCGCCGCGCTCACCTGGACCGGCACCGAGACGATCTGGTGGCTGTACGCACTCAGCATGATCAACTCCGCCGCGAACTCTGTGGGCATGGCCACGCGTACGGCGATCGTGCCGCGCCTCATCCCCCGGGGTCAGCTGGCCGCGGCATCCGCACTCAACGGAGTCGCCTTCGGCCTCACGGTCATGGCGGGCCCCGCACTGGCCGGCTTGCTCGTGGCCCTCACCGGCTATGGCTGGACCTACACGATCGACGTCGTGCTGATGCTGTCGATGTTCCTCGGCCTGTGGACGCTCCCGGTGCTGCGGCCGGAGGGCGAGATCGTGCGCCCCGGGCTGGAGTCGCTCGTCGACGGCTGGCGCTTCCTGCGCAGGGCGGGCAACATCAGGATGCAGTACATCATCGACATCATCGCGATGACGTTCGGGCAGCCCCTCGTGCTCTTCCCCGCCCTCGGCACCGTGCTCCTGGGCGGTGGTGCCGTGACGACCGGAATCCTCACGGCGGCCGTCGCGGTCGGAACCTTCGCGTCCAGCCTGTTCTCCGGCCGCGTCGTGCAGTACCGGTGGCACGGACGCGGCATCGCGCGGGCTGTCGAGGCCTACGGTGCATCGATCCTCCTCTTCGGTGTGGTGCTGCTGATCGGGGCGTTCTCCGCGCCCGCCGGCGAAGACGCCCCGAACATCGGCCTGATCGTCGCCGCATGCGTGGCGCTCGCACTCTCGGGGGCGTCCGACAATGTCAGCTCGATCTACCGCAACACGATGATGCAGGCGGCGGTGCCCGATGCGATGCGCGGACGACTGCAGGGCCTGTTCGTCGTGGTCGTGGCCGGTGGTCCGCGGGTCGGAGCCCTGTACGCCGGGACTCTCGCCACGTTGACCACTCTGTGGTTCCCGCCGGTGCTCGGCGGGGTCCTGGTGATCGCCCTCGTCGCGATGCTCTCGCGCCGCAACCGCCGCTTCCACGACTACGACGCAGAGAACCCCGAGCCCTGACGGGCCCGGGGTTCGAGGAAACTGCCTGACGGGATCAGTCCTGCTGCAGGGCGCCCTGCAGGTCGAGGTTGATCGTGATGTCCTTGCCCACGAGCACGCCACCGGTCTCGAGCGCGGCGTTCCAGGTGAGGCCGAAGTCCTCGCGGTTGATGACGGTCTTGGCGGAAGCGCCCGCCTTGTAGTTGCCGTACGGGTCGGTGCCGAAGCCGCCGAAGTCGAGCTCGAAGCTGACCGGCTTGGTGATGCCGCGGATCGTCAGGTCGCCGTCCACGAACAGGTCGTCGCCCTTGACGCGCGCGCCGGTGGAGACGAACTCCATCGTCGGGAAGTTCTCGGTGTCGAAGAAGTCCGCGGAGCGCAGGTGGGCGTCGCGACCCTCGTCGTTCGTGTCGACCGAGGTGACGTCGACAGAAGCCTCGACCCTGGCCTCGAGCGGGTTCTCGGGCGCGATCAGGGTCGCGTTCTTGACGCCGAAGGTGCCGCGCACCTTGGAGATCATCATGTGGCGGACACTGAACGTCACCTCGCTGTGCGAGGGGTCGAGCACCCAGGTGCCGGGACGGTAGCCGGGAATGTCGATGCTGGTCATGGTTTCTCCTCCGGAGACATCGGCCGCTGATGCGGCTTCGGACAGGGGCCGCGTTCGCCGCGACCTCTGTGACAACTTACATTCATTCGCATATATTCCCCTGAATGCGGATGTTCTTCCGATATACAGCAGAGACGCCCCTCCTCCGAAGAGGAAGGGCGTCTCTGCGTGCGGGCCGGACTCAGCCGACGGCGACGAGATCGATGATGAAGATCAGCGTCTTGCCGGAGAGGAAGTGGCCGCCGCCCACCGGGCCATAGGCCAGGTGCGGCGGGATGATCAGCTCACGGCGTCCGCCGACCTTCATCCCGGGGATGCCGTCCTGCCAGCCCTGGATCAGTCCGCGCAGCGGGAACTGGATCGTCTCGCCGCGACCCCAGGACGAGTCGAACTCCTCGCCGGATTCGAACTCGACACCGGCGTAGTGGACGGTCACGGTGTCACCGGGCTTCGCCTCGGCTCCGTCACCCTCGATGATGTCGCGGATGACGAGCTCCGCGGGAGCGGGGGTGCTGGGGGCATCGAACTCAGGCTTTGTGCGATCAGTCATGCCTCCATCCAACCCGAGCCCGCAGGAGGGGTCAACGCGATCGCACCTGCTCACAGCGAACACTTCGAAAGGGTGCACCGACAACAGCCTCTTGACACCCTCCGTGGTCGGGTGCACCCTGATTACAGATCAACTCAGCGCCCGGGAGACTCGCAGGCATCGCCGCAGCACCGGGCGCTGAGTCTTGCCACGACAGGGTTCCTCCGCGTCAGTCGACGTAGCCGGCGAGCAGTTCCGCGAGCTCCATCGGCCTGCTCAGCATCGCGCAGTGTCCGCCCGGGACCTCATCGGCGACGACCCCGAGACGCTCGCGGGCGAGGTCGCGGAGAAAGCTCGGCGGGAAGAAGCGGTCGTCCGCGAACACGATGAAACGCGTCGGCACCTCCGGCCATCTCTCCCTCGGCCACGGCTCTTCCATGGCCGCTGCGGACGGATGGGCGCGCTCCCGCCGCAGGGCTTCGTCCGCCAACTCCCGCGGCACGTCGTCGTAGAAGCTCACGTACGGGTCGTCGTTACCGGTCAGCCCGCCGTCGATCGCCGCCTGCGCCTCGGCGGCGGCGAGGTAGCCGGACTCGGACCACCACCGCTCCGGGGGTTCACCCGGAGCAGGGATCATCCCCGCGGCAAGCACGAGCAGGTCGGCGGACAGCCGCTCGGCGACCAAGGGCGCCGTGAACGCCCCGAACGAGTGACCGACCACGACGACATCGACGCGTTGCCCCACGGCCGCCACCACGGAGTCCGCGTAGTCCTCGAGAGTGAGGGACTCGTCATCAGCGGGGAGATCGGGCGCGACGACCTCGTGTCCGCGCGCCACGAGGTCTGCGGCGACGAGATGCCAGGACCACCCGACGTCTCCCCCACCGTGGATCAGGACGAATGTGCTCATCGCGACCGCCTCCTCACGACGAGTATCGCGGAGCGGAGGTCAGTAGGCCAGCAGGGCCGCCCTGGCGGCGCGGGTGCGGATCAGCAGCGCGCGCTCATCCTCGACGGCGAGCGGGTCGCGACCCGTGATCGCCCGCTGACGGACCGCGGCCAGCGCGGTCGCGTCCCTGATGAACTCCTGCATGATCGGTCGCCGGTCGCCGCGAAGACCTCGTGCCCAGTTGAGACCGGCCTTGCGCCCGCTTGGTGTGGCAAGCATCGTGACCTCTTCGGGCGTGAACCAACCGGCATTCGCATACTCGGCGAGCCGCGCACGAGTGAGGCGCGCTTCCTCGCGGCGGAGGGCGACGATCCCGAGGATGAAGCCGATGAAGAGCGGCACCTGCAGGGTGAAGTACAGCCCGAAGAAGTCCGCGAAGGTCGCGGAGCCGTTCCAGAGTGCGTGCAGGAGAACGGCTCCGAGCATTCCGAGCAGGCCGGCGCCGATCGCGGAACTCGCGGACCCGTGGCGACGCGCGACCAGTCCGATGGCGAAACCGGTCACCGCGGTGAACATGGCGTGTGCGAACGGGGACAGGATCGCGCGCACGGCGAAGGTGACGGTGAGCTGCTCGCCGCCTCCCTCGATCAGACTGAGCGCGAAGTACTGGATGTTCTCGGTGAAGGCGAACCCCGCACCCACGAGCGCTCCGTACACGACACCATCCACCGGGCCGTCGAACGCACGCCGGGCGAGCAGGAAGATCAGGAAGATCCCGAGCCCCTTCCAGAACTCTTCGACGATCGGCGCCTGCACGACCGCCGTGAAGGCATCGGACGTGACGCCGAGGAGGATCGTCAGCCCCACGTCGACGAGAAGCGTCAGTCCCGCAGCCGCCACGGCACCCCAGGCGATCGCGAAGAAGACCAGGCGCTTCGGTTCGGGCTCCCAACGGTCGATCATCCGGACTCCGAGGAACACGACCGTGAGCGGGATGAGGGCGAGCACCAGGCCGACGACCGAGGCGAACACTCCGAGCGCCCACCCGAAGTAGCCCACCAGAGCGAGCAGCAGGAAGCCGAGGAAACCGAAGAGCCAGAGGGAGATCGTGCGTCCCTTGCGTGTCGGCACGGGCAGCGCGGGCAGCGACTCGGCCGGCGACGGCGCGACCGGCGCGGGAGGCGTGTACGGCGTCGGCTGCGCCAAAGGTGAGGCATACAACGGCTGCCGCGCGGGCGGCGGCATGTACGGCGAGGGCTGCTGCGGCGGCGGGGGTCCTCCGAAACTCATAGCCAAAGCTTATGGGGAACAAACCAGGCGGCCCGGGTATGGCTGAGTCCTCCACCCGCTCGCCGTGCGCCAGCCGGTAGCGTAGAACCATGCGGTTCGCTCACCTGCGCCGTCCTGACTCCCCCCGCGCCGTTCTCGCGGTGGTGCAGGACTCGGACGCCATCCTCGTCTCTGATCTCCTGAACGACCCCCCTGCCACGCTGCAGCAGCTGATCGAGGGAGGAGACGCCCTGCTCGAGCGACTGCGCGCTGCGCTGGCCGCGGGAGACGCGGTGCGCCATCCCCTGGGCGACTGGACGTTCTCCTCCGCCGTGATCGCTCCCCCGGCCGTGCTCGCCGTCGGGCTCAACTATGCAGCGCACTCCAGCGAGCTGGGCCTGAAGACCGATGCCGCGCCGACCGTGTTCACGCTGTGGCCGAACTCGCTCACGGGGCACGAGCAGATCACGTCGTGGCCACGGTCCCTCAGCGAGGCGGTCGACTACGAGGCCGAGCTCGGTGTGCTCATCGGCACCCCCGCCAAAGACGTCAGCGAAGCGGATGCGCTCTCGTACGTCTGGGGCTACACCGTGGTCAACGACATCACCGCCAGGAACATCCAGTTCTCCGAGGCCCAGTGGTCGCGCTGCAAGTCGTTCGACGGCTTCACTCCGACCGGACCGTTCGCAGTGACCGCCGATGAGGTCGCCGACCCGCAGGATCTGCACATCTGGGCTGTCGTGGACGGCCACACCGTTCAGGACGCCAGCACGGACCAGATGGTGCGCTCCGTCGCGAAACTGATCGCGCACCTCTCGCAGTCCCTCACGCTGCTGCCCGGAACCCTCATCTCGACCGGAAGCCCCGGCGGCGCCGGCTATTCGCGGGATCCGCAGATCTTCCTGCGCGATCACTCCACCGTGACCGTCGGCATCGACGGCATCGGCGAGCTCACGACGCACTGCCGCATCATCGACTGAAAAGTTCGACGCACGAAGAAGGGGGATGGATGCCGCGGCATCCATCCCCCTTCTCGCGTTCGCAGCAGGTCAGACCTCGATGCGGTCCTCCGGCGAGATCACCGGGATCGCCGCGGTGATCGTCTCGAGTCCGGACAGACGCGCGGGCGAGAGCTGCTTGACGACCTCGTCGCGCGACATCAGACCGGCCTCGACGACCAGGTCCGCGACACTCCGGTTCGTCAGCAGCGCGGTCTTCGCGAGCGCCGCGGCTGCCGCGTATCCGATGAAGGGCGTCAGGGCGGTGATGACGCCGACCGATGCTCCGACCATCGCGCCGAGACGGTCGCGGTTGGCGGTGATGCCGTCGACGCAGTTCACGCGCAGGGTCCACATCGCCTGGCGCATCCACGTGATCGACTGGAAGATCGAGTGTGCGATGACCGGCTCGAACGCGTTCAGCTGCAGCTGACCCGCCTCGGCGGCCATCGTCACCGTCATGTCGGCGCCCGCGACCGCGAAGGCCACCTGATTCACGACCTCGGGGATGACCGGGTTCACCTTGCCTGGCATGATGCTGGAGCCCGCCTGCATCGCCGGCAGGTTGATCTCGCCGAAGCCCGCCTGCGGGCCGGAAGAGAGCAGACGGAGGTCGTTGCAGATCTTCGACAGCTTCATCGCGTTGCGCTTGAGGGTCGAGGAGAACGACATGAACGAGCCGGTGTCGCTGGTGGCCTCCACCAGGTCGCCGGCCGTGCGGAGGTCGAGCGAGGTGATCTCCCGCAGGTGCTTGAGCACGGCGGGCGCGTAGCCGGGGTGCGTGGTGATGCCAGTTCCGATCGCCGTGGCGCCCATGTTGATCTCGAACATGAGCGAGGCGTTCTCGGTCAGCCGCGTGTGGTCGTAGCCGAGGGTCGTGGCGAAGCCGTTGAACTCCTGGCCGAGCGTCATCGGCACGGCGTCCTGCAGCTGAGTGCGTCCGACCTTCAGCACATCGTGGAACTCGCGGGACTTGCCGAGGAACGACAGGCGCAGCAGGTCCAGTTCCTCAAGCAGCGAGCGCAGCGTCAGCGACAGGCCGATCTTCACGGCGGTCGGGTAGACGTCGTTGGTGGACTGGCTGCGGTTGGTGTGGTCGATCGGCGAGAGGAACGCGTAGTCGCCCTTCTCGCGGCCTGCGAGCTCGAGCGCGATGTTGGTGATGACCTCGTTCGCGTTCATGTTGGTCGAGGTTCCGGCACCGCCCTGGATGACGCCCACCGTGAACTGCTCGTGGAACTCGCCGTCGATCACGCGCTGCGCCGCACGGTCGATCAGGTCGGCACGCTCGTGATCCAACACGCCGATCTCGCGGTTCGCCCGCGCGCTCGCCTGCTTCACCATCGCCAGGCCGACCACGAGGTCGGGGTAGACCGAGATGGGCCGTTTCGTGATCGGGAAGTTCGCGTCGGCGCGGGCGGTGTGGATCCCCCAGTACGCGTCGACGGGAATCTCCATGCTCCCGAGCGAATCGGTCTCGGTGCGGGTCGGGGTAGGCGCGGCAGAAGCCATGTCACATCCTCGTGGGTCGTGGCGGGTGAGAAGGGTGGGGGATGCTGCCAGTCTACGCCGCTCACCGACCGGGCTTGCGGGAGAACGCCTCGAGTCGCTCCTCCGGCGTGAGGGCGGCCATCCGCTCCAGCCAGGCCTCGGAGAAGTAGTCTCCCGTCGGAGCCTCGGTCACCGGCACCACCGTGTGCGTGATCGTCTCCGGATACACATGCACGAGCTGGAACGCCTGCGCCGCGTCCATACCGTTCACGTCGGCCGACGGGCGCGCCACGTTCATCGTGTAGCAGGTGGCCGATGCGACGCTCACCGGGACTCCGGCGAACGTGCCCTGGGACGAATAGTGCAGATGCCCGGCGAGGATGCCGCGGACATCTGTTCCCCGGATGACCTCGGCGAGCTCGTCCTGATGCCGCAGCTCCAGGATGTCGAAGAGCGGCAGATGGCTCGGGAGCGGTGGATGGTGCATCGCGAGCAGGGTGCCGTGCGGAGCGGGGTCCGAGAGCACATCGGCGAGCCAGGACAGCTGGTCCTGATCGATGTCGCCGTGATGCCAGCCGGGGACGCTCGTGTCGAGGGCGATGAGACGAAGACCGTCGAGGTCCCAGACGCCCGTCACCGGGTCTTCGGTCGCCTCCGCATCGAGCAGTCCTGCCCGCAGTGCCGGGCGTTCGTCGTGGTTGCCCGCGACCCAGATGAGCGGAGCGTCCAGCTCATCCGCCACCGGCTCGACCGCGGCTCTCAGCCGGCGGTACGCGTCGGGCTCGCCCAGATCAGCGAGGTCGCCGGTGACGACGATCGCCGACGGATGCGGATGCACGGATCTGATGGCGTCCAGCGTTCGGGCGAAGTTCGCTTCGACGTCGTAGCGGCCGCCGAGCCGGGCCCCCTCCGCGAGGAAGTGCGGATCACTGACGTGGATCAGCACATGGCTTGCGGGCTCATGGCGGCCGAAGGCGTACGTTCTCCCCGTTCCTGCGGACATACCAACAGCCTAGGCCTCCGCACCGACGCTCGACGTGCCGGCGCCGAGCTCGGATCAGTGTCCGATGACGAGGAGCAGGATGCCGGCGACCACGGCCGCGGCACACAGCGCGAAGCAGCCGTACGCGCCGAGGAGTGCGACCCGCTTCTGCCCCTCGGTGAGCGGACTCTTCCGCGCGGCCTTCGCCGCCTGCTTCTCCGCGCGCTTCAGTTCTTTCTCGGTGATCACGGTGATGGCATCCGTGAATTCCGCGGGGCTCACCACCGGTGCGCGACCGCTGCGCACCAGCAGACGAAGACCGAGGGCGTAGAAGGTGACGATGGCGGCGGCGCCGATGAGCGCCGCGAGGAACACCTGGAGGAACGCGATCCAATCGATGACGACGTTCATTCCGAGTCCCCGTTCCGAATCGCGTCCGTGTTCTTCGAGGAAGAGTCGACCTTGGCACTCGCCTTGGCCTGTGCCTTCTTCTTCGCCTTGGCCTGCGCGTCCTTCTTCGCCTGAGCCTTGACCTTCTCACGGGCCTCGGCCCGGGCCTTCGCCTCCGCCTTGGCCTGCTGGATGCGCTGCTGGCGACGCGTCGGCGGCGGGGTGTCCGGCAGCTCGATGGCCATGCCCGATTCGGCCACGTCACTCATGGCATTCGCCGACGTGACCGCGTTGCGGCGCGAGCGCATGAAGAGCCCGAGGATGATGGCGAGGGCGATAACCGCATCGATCGCCACACCCCAGTTGCCGAGCCAGACGACCAGAAGAGCAGCCAGAGCGCCGACGGCGCCCGCTGCGGGGAGGGTGAGGAGCCATCCGATGCCGATTCGACCCGCCGTCCGCCAGCGGACCGTGGAGCCTCTGCGACCGAGGCCGGAGCCGATCACGGATCCCGATGCCACCTGCGTGGTCGAGAGGGCGAAGCCGAGCGCGCTGGAGGCCAGGATGGTCGCGGCGGTCGAGCTCTCCGCTGCGAAGCCCTGGGCGGGCTTGACGTCGGTGAGCCCCTTGCCGAGGGTGCGGATGATGCGCCAGCCGCCGAGGTACGTGCCGAGCGCGATCGTGAAGGCACACGCGACGATCACCCAGAGCTGCGGTTCGTGGTGCACGCCGGACTGCCAGCCGATCGTGATCAGGGCGAGGGTGATCACACCCATCGTCTTCTGCGCGTCGTTGGTTCCGTGCGCGAGGGCGACCAGGGAGGACGTGAAGATCTGCCCCCACCGGAAACCGTCGCGACCGTCGGGCTTGCCGTCGTAGCGTCGCGTGACCGAGTAGGCGATCTTCGTCGCCGCGAAGGCGATGAGACCCGCGGTGACGGGGGCGATGAGCGCCGGCAGCACGATCTTCGAGAGCACCATGCCGAAGTCGATGCCGCCGAGACCTGCGCCCACCAGGGTGGCGCCGATGAGGCCGCCGAAAAGTGCGTGCGAGGAGCTCGACGGGAGGCCGAGGAGCCACGTCAGCATGTTCCACGTGATGGCGCCGATGAGGCCCGCGAAGATCAGCGAGAGGAACAGATCCGCTCCCGCAGAGATGATCGCGTCCTCGCGGATGATGCCGCCGGAGATCGTCTTGGACACCTCCGTGGACAGGAACGCACCCACGAGGTTCAGGACGGCGGCGAGGAGGACGGCGGTCTTGGGCTTGAGCGCACCGGTGGCGATCGGCGTCGCCATGGCGTTCGCCGTGTCGTGAAAGCCGTTGGTGAAGTCGAAGAAGAGTGCCAGCGCGATGACAAGCACGACGATGAGGGCTGCGGTTTCCACCGTTCGCTTTCGGTCGTTGAGGAAGAAGGAGATGTCGACGTGATCGACGTGACGAACGAAGAGTTCACCGTGGGTTTGACTTCCGTTAACCGGCCCCGGTGAATTCTCCCACCCTCCCCCGTGCCGGTCAACTCGACCTGGGATAGCGTGGGACGGTGACTGACGCTCCTCTCGCTGCCCGCCGCTCCGCACTTCGCACGCACCACGGTGACACGTTCGACGACCCGTACGAGTGGATGCGCGCGAAGGACTCCGCAGAGGTCATCGCACACCTCGAAGCGGAGAACGCCCACACCGACACTGAGACGGCGCACCTGGCCGATCTCCGCGAGCGCCTCTTCGAGGAGATCAAGAGCCGGGTGCAGGAGACCGACCTGTCGGTGCCCACCCGACGCGGCGACTGGTGGTACTACAGCCGCACCGAGGAAGGCGCCCAGTACGGCATCCACTGCCGGGCTGCCGCGGAACACGACGACTGGACTCCCCCGACGCTCGAGGCCGGCGTGCCGGTTCCCGGTGAGGTGATCCTGCTCGACGGGAACGTCGAGGCCGAGGGGCACGAGTTCTTCTCGCTCGGGGCGTTCGACACGTCGGACGACGCGACGAAACTGCTCTGGTCGACCGACTTCGAGGGGGACGAGCTGTACACGGTGCACGTGCGCGACCTCGTCTCGGGCGACACCCTCGAGGACGAGATCCCGAACACCGGCGGCGCGTTCTTCACCCCGGACGGCACCGGCGTCCTCTACACGACCCGGGATGAGGCGTGGCGTCCGGACACGCTCTGGCTCCACCGTCTCGGCACTCCGATCACCGACGACGTGCAGCTGTTCCACGAACCCGACGAGAAGTTCTGGCTCGGCGCAGGGATCACGCGCAGCCGGCGCTACCTCGTGATCGGGGTCGGTTCGAGCATCACGAGCGAGGAGTACCTCGTCGACCTGACCGGCGACCTGACCGCGGCACCCCGCCTGGTCTGGCCGCGCCGGGAAGGAGTGGAGTACTCGATCGATCACGCCGTGGTGGACGGCGAGGACCGGCTCTTCATCCTGCACAACGACGGAGCCCTCGACTTCGAACTCGTCTCGGTGGCGGCGTCCGACCCTCAGGGCGAGCGGCACCGGGTGATCGCCCACGAAGCCGGCCGGCGTCTGCTCGGCATGGATGCGTTCCGCGACTTCGCCACGATCGAGTACCGCAGCGAAGGTCTCGAGCGTGTCGGACTGCTCGACTACGCCACGGATACGGTCGACGAGATCCCCTTCGACGAGCCGCTGTACTCGGCCGGGGTGAGCGGGAACCCGGAGTGGCACTCCCCCTTCCTGCGGCTCGGATACACATCCTTCGTCACGCCCGGCACGGTGTACGACCTCGACCTCGCCAGCCGCGAGCTGCTGCTGCGCAAGCAGGTCACCGTCCTCGGCGGCTACGACCCCGAAGAGTACGGCCAGCGGCGGGAGTGGGCGACGGCCTCCGACGGGGTGCGGGTGCCGATCTCTCTCGTGTGGAAGCGGTCATTCGGAGAGCCGGGTGCGCAAGCACGTCCCGTGCATCTCTACGGCTACGGCTCCTACGAGCACTCGATCGACCCCGGGTTCTCGGTCGCGCGGCTCTCGGAGCTCGATCGTGGCGTGATCTTCGCGGTCGCTCACGTGCGCGGCGGCGGCGAGATGGGCCGCCAGTGGTACGAAGACGGCAAGCTGCTCAACAAGCGCAACACCTTCACGGACTTCGTGTCGTGCGGCGAGCACCTGGTCGCGACCGGCGTGACCTCGCCGAGCCGGATGGTGGCCGAGGGCGGCAGCGCCGGCGGACTGCTGATGGGTGCCGTGACCAACCTCGCGCCCGAGCTCTTCGCGGGCGTCCTCGCGGGCGTGCCTTTCGTGGATGCACTGACGACGATCCTCGATCCCTCGCTGCCGCTGACCGTCATCGAGTGGGATGAGTGGGGCGACCCTCTTCACGACGCCGACGTCTACGAGTACATGAAGTCGTACTCCCCGTACGAGAACGTGCGCGACGGCATCCGCTACCCGCGCATCCTCGCGGTGACATCGCTCAATGACACCCGCGTGCTGTACGTGGAGCCGGCGAAGTGGGTCGCGCGCCTGCGCGAGGCCGGCGCATCCGATGTGCTCCTCAAGTGCGAGATGGTGGCAGGGCACGGCGGCGTAAGCGGCCGTTACAACTCGTGGCGCGAGCGTGCGTTCGAGCTCGCCTGGCTGCTCGACACGCTCGGACTCGCCGAGGCCTGATCCGACGCGGCCGCATCAGGCGATCCCGCCCAATCAGGCAGATCCCGCCCGAAACTGCCTGTTCCGGCGCGATCGCCTGTCTCGGCTCTGCCGCCGGCGCGCGCGACGCCCTCTCCACAGATTCGCGCGCGAGGGCGTCTCTCCCCCAGCGCCGGGACTGCGGCTCCGCCACGCCCGCCGGCACGGGCAAGCTGACCTCATGCCTGATCTGACAGCTGCGGAATGGGTGCGCGCGCAGAACGGTGCCGCGCACTCCTCCGCCCTCCGCCGTGCGGGTTTCACCGATCACGCGGTGTCGCGAGCAGTGGAGGACGGACGGCTCAGGCGTGTACGCCGATCCTGGCTCCTCACCCCCGAGTGCGACCCGAGGCGTGTCGCGGCTGCGAAGGTCGGCGGACGCGTGACCTGCGCGAGCGCGGCCAGTCTCCGCGGCTGGTGGGAGCTGAAGACGGATGCCGTGCACGTCGCACTCGCGCACAGCGCATCGCGGTTCGATGCATCCGGCATCCTCGTCCACCGCAGCCAGGGTCCCGTTCCCGTGCATCCGCGCTCGACGGAGGAGCCTGTAATCAACGTCCTGTTCCAGATCGCCCGGTGTCTGCCTGAACCGGATGCCCTGACGGTCTGGGAGTCCGCGGTGCGCCGAGGCGGGGTCGATGTCGATGTCCTCGAGCGCGTCGCGTGGCGCTCGGCGGCGGCATCCCGTCTCACCATGCTCGTCGGCGATCGCTCGGACTCGGGGCCGGAGACCACCTTCGTCTCCCTGATGCGCGGGATCGACGTCGTCGTGCGCCAGCAGGTCTGGGTCGACGGGCACCCGTTGGACGGGATGATCGGTGACCGACTCGGCATCCAGATCGACGGGTTCGCACATCACAGCTCCCCGAAGGATCGGCGCCGCGACATCCGCGCCGATGCGCGCCTGGTGCTCCGCGGCTACACGATCCTCCGATTCGACGTGCACCAGGTGATGAACAACGCCCGCTACGTCGAACAGACGGTGCTGACCGCGATGGCGCAGGGTCTGCATTGCCGTCGCGCGCACGCCTGAACGCCCGCGAGATCAGGCAATCAGCCGGATTCAGGCATCTGAGCGGCGAAACTGCCTGTTCTCGCGGGATTGCCTGAACCGGCGAGCAGAGCGCCGCGCGAGCCGAAGTCTCAGCCGAAGAGCGCAGCGGCCTCGTCGTAGCGGTAACGCGGAACCGTGTTCAGCTCGCCGAGCGCGTCGGCGAACGGGACCCGCACGATGTCGGTGCCCTGCATCGCCACCATCTGACCCCAGGCTCCGTCGACGAGCGCGTCCGCGGCGTGGAGGCCGAGACGCGTCGCCAGCACGCGGTCGAACGCGGAAGGCGACCCGCCCCGCTGGATGTGGCCGAGGATCGTGGCGCGCGTCTCGATGCCCGTGATGCGCTCGATCTCGGGAGCGAGCAGATCGCCGATACCACCCAGCCGCGGCCGGTTGAAGGCGTCGAGGCCCTTGTCGCTGTAAGCCTCGTCCATGCCGAGGAGCTTGAAGCCCTCGGAGACGACCACCAGGGGCGCGCGGCCGCGGTCGTGCGCGCTCGTCACGAGTTCGGTGATGTCGTCGATCGACATCGGCACCTCGGGGATGCAGATCACGTGTGCGCCGGCGGCCATGCCGGCGTGCAAGGCGATCCAGCCGACGTGGCGCCCCATGACCTCGGCGACCATGCACCGCTGGTGCGAGTCGCCGGTGGTGCGGAGCCGGTCCATCGCGTCCGTGGCGATGTTCACGGCCGTGTCGAAGCCGAACGAGTAGTCCGTCGCCTGCAGGTCGTTGTCGATCGTCTTCGGGACGCCGATGACCTTGATGCCGTCCTTTGCGAGACGGTCGGCAGCGGCAAGCGTGCCTTCACCACCGATCGCGATGATGCCGTCGATCTTGTGCCCGTAGAGCGTCTTGGCGATGTTCTCCGCCCCTCCGCGCTCGCCCTCGTAGGGGTTCGTGCGGCTGGTGCCGAGGATCGTGCCGCCGACCTTGGACAGGCCCTTCACCTCGTGACGCGTGAGCGGCATGAAGTCGCCGTCGACGAGGCCCCGCCATCCGTCACGGATGCCGACGAACTCCAGGTCGTACGTGGTGGTGCCCTTGAGCACGATGCCGCGGATGACCGCGTTGAGGCCGGGGCAGTCGCCGCCGCTCGTCAGGATGCCGATCTTCATGCTGGTGCCTTCAGACGTTCGGGAGATATGGGGGAAAGGCGACGCTGCCTTCGATCGACACTAGCGTCCCGGCTCCCCCCGCGCCATTCGATGGCGACGAAAACCACCGATCTTGACACCGAGATTCGCCGATATCGACGAACTTCCCGATTCCGGTCGTCGGAGAGGGGAAACCAGCGTTAAGAACGGATGTTCTTCACGCTCAGGCCGAGCCCAGAGCCTGACGAAGCAGGTGCATGAGCGCCGCCAGCTGCACGGGCTCTGCGGCCGACTCCTCGACAGCCTCACCGTCGAGCGCGCGAGCTGCGAGACCCTGCTTCTGATCGATCAGCTCCGCGATCTTGGTGTCGATCGTATGCGCGGCGATGATCCGCCACGCGGTGACCGGCTCGTCCTGACCGATGCGGTGCACGCGGTCGATCGCCTGCGTCTGCTCGGCAGCCGTCCACGACAGTTCGGCGAGCACGACGTTCGACGCCGCCTGCAGGTTGAGCCCGACGCCGGCCGCAGTGAGCGAGCAGACGGCGATGCCCACGGCGGGGTCGCTGTTGAAATCGTCGATCGCCTGTTGACGTGTCGTCGAGGTCTGGTCGCCTCGGATCGACACCGACCGGATGCCCGCGGCGGCGAAGTGCGCCTCGGCCTGATCCATCACGTCGATGTGCTTCGCGAAGAAGACGACCTTGCCGACCGAGCGCTGCAGCTGGGCGGCGTAGTCCGCGGCCAGCGGCGCTTTGGCCTGACCGATGCGACGGACCATGGTGAAGACGTTGTCTCCCCCGGTGCCGGCGGCCTTCGACTCCTCGAGCTCGTTCTGAGCGACGAGACGCACGATGTCGTCGTCGATCTCTCCGGGGGCGAACCCGCGGTCGCCACGAGCCTCGATGATGCGGCGGTAGCGAGCGGCGAGCCGCTCCCCCAGCTCGCGCTCGGCCTGACGGATGCTGCGTCCGAACTCGTCGTCCAGCTGCACGGGCAGATCGGCGATCAGCTTGTCCGGCAGGTCGGCGGCGACGTCCTTCTTCTTGCGGCGGACGATGCCCATCGAGATGACCGCGTCGCGGGCTTCGGGGTAGAACGCCTTGTCGGCCGGGGTGAACCCGGTCGCATCCAGCTTCTCCATCAGCTCGGGACCCGGTTTCTCCCCCGTGGTCCACCCCAGGAAGCGCCAGATCGCGTCGAAGTCCTCGACGTCGTTGATCAGCGGGGTGCCCGTGAGAGCGAGCATGAGCGGATCGTGTCCCGGGGTGCGCTCACGAACCTGCGCGGCGAGCGACAGCACGTTCTGCGAACGCTGCGAGGAGAGGTTCTTGATGAAGTGCGCCTCGTCGACGACCATTCCGCGCAGACCGATCGAGGCCAACCACGACATGTGCCGGTCGAGGATCTCGTAGTTCACGATGAACACGTCGGCGAATGCGTCGATGTCGGTGCCATCGCCCTGGATGACCGTGGCCCGTCGCTGCGGCGTCCACCGCTCGACCTCGCGCGCCCAGTTCATCTTCACGACGTTGGGCACGACGACGAGCAGCGGGTAGGCACCGGCCACCGACGCGGCCAGCACCGACTGCGCCGTCTTGCCGAGGCCAGGCTCATCGGCGAGGAGGAAGCTGCGGTGGCCCGCCTTCACGGCCTCGAGGAATCGTGACTGATGCACCATGACCTCGAGGCCCTTGGGCGAGATGTGGTCGTACTCCGGCGCGGGTGGCAGATCCATGGACGCAGCGGATCCGCCGGCGCCGGTCTCGAAAGCCTTGTACAGCGGGCCCATGAGCTCCCAGCCGTCGAGGCGGCGGCGCGGGGTCGCGGCCGGTCGCGGCGTCAGGTCGGGAGCGAGGAACGGGTTCGCCAACTGCCGGGACTCGACCGAGGGCGGCGTGACCTGTCGCTCGGCGATGGCCGCGGGGATCGTGGAGATCTGGACCGGTGCGGCATCCGCGATGATCAGCTCTTCGGGAGCCAGCTCCGCACCGGATTCGAGCAGCCAGTCGCGTCGCATGCGCTTGGCCACCGGCGACGTCGCCTGGTCGGCCTCGAGCAGCTGGATGAGCGAAGTGTCGCGTGCAGCCGTCTTGGCGAGGATCGTGGCCACACCGTCGAGCCGCTTCAGCAGCTCAGCGCGGGCGGGTTCGCCGATCTCGGCATCCGCCTTCACTCGGGCGCGCTCCTCGCGCACCAGGAATGCGATCACCTGGAACTTCACCCGATTGGTCGGGCCGAGCTTCCCTCGCTGCGACTTCGCCTCGATCTCGCGCACCTTGCGCGCGAGGATCGGGATGAGGGGTGCCTCGTCATCTCGACGGGACGTCTTCTTGCGCCGTGTGGTGGCGGTTGCCGTGGTCGGCATGCTCCTCCTGAGCGTGAAGGCTCCGGCTTCCCCATGAAGCCGCGGGCCGTTCTCGATGTCCGCGTGTGGCGTGAGCCAGGACCGTACGAACAGTGGGTCTTCTTCCCGCCGAAGCACGCGAGAAGCGTGAGAATCGGCGGGAGCCGAGTCCATTCTATGTCATCCGACGCGACACCTGCGGATCGCCCACGCCGAGTCGTCCGAGGAGGGCGCGGACGGCGGCGGGCGGAGACTACTCGAACGTGACGCCGAGAGCCCGAGCAGCTTCCGTGACGTCCGCCCCCATCTGCTCCATCAGCTTCTCGATTCCCTCGAACGCCACCATGCCCCGCAGCCGCGCCACGAACTCGACCGTGACGTCGTGTCCGTACAGGTCGAGGCCGGTCTCACCCAGCACATGCGCCTCGACCTGCCGCACGAGGACGTCATCGAAGGTCGGATTCGTGCCGACGGAGATCGCGGAAGGATGACGGATGCCCGTGTCGTGATCGACGAGCCACCCGGCGTAGACGCCGTCGGCGGGAACGAACGCGTCGACGATGGTCGAGAGGTTGGCGGTCGGGAACCCCAGCTCCCGCCCGCGCTTGAGGCCGTGGACGACCTCGCCGCGGACATCGGGATAGCGCCCGAGAACCGTGGCCGCCGACGCGACGTCTCCCTCCATTAGCAGCTCACGGATCCAACTGGATGAGACGCGTCGGGTGGAGCCCGGAAGGTACACGTCGTCGACGACCTCGACGGAGAAGCCGTAGCGGGGGCCGAGCTCGCGCAGCAGCTCAGGGGTGCCCGCGCCGCGGTGGCCGAAACGGAAGTCCTGGCCGACCAGCACGGTCGACACCTGCAGGGCACCGACGAGGATGTCGACGACGAAGTCCTCGGCGCTGCGGGCGGCCATCTCCTCGTCGAACGTGAGCACGAGGGTCGCGTCGAGGCCGAGGCCACCCAGCAGCTCGAGCTTGCGATCGACGGTGACGACGTTCTCGGGACACCGATCCGGGCGGATCACGGCCAGCGGATTGCGGTCGAAGGTCACGGCGACCGCGCGGCTGCCGGTGGACGCGGCCGTTTCCTTCAGCCGTTCGATGACCGCACGATGACCGGCATGGACACCATCGAATTTGCCGATGGCGACCGCGCTCGGCCCGAATCCGGCCGGAACCTCCTCGGGGCTGCGGAAGACGATCACGCGTGCACCTCGGTGGGAACCGGGGCGTCGACGGGGCGGTGCGTGCGCAGCCACCAGATCCCGAACACCGGGAGGACCAGGGGGATGAACAGGTATCCGCGCCCGAACAGCGACCACACCGTCTCGTGCTGGAACAGCGCCGGCATCAGGATGCTCAGCAGCCCGACGACGAGCACACCGGTGAGCTCGAAGACGATCGCGACCCAGGCGACGGTGTACCACCCGCGACGACGGGCCAGGATGAGCGCGAGGGTCGCCAGGATGTAGACGACGGCGGCGAGTGCGGAGAGGGAGTACGCCAGCGGCGCCTCGTCGAATCGACGGACGATCTGCACGAAGCTGCGGCCGGTGGCCGCCAGCGCCATGACGGCGTAGACGATCACCAGGACGCGACCGATTCCGGTCATCCGAGTGGAGGGGGCGGTGGAGCTCATAGCGCATTCCATCCTAGAGCCGCGAGAGGGAGGCGGACTCCGCCACGACGCCTCGCGTCACGCGATTTGGACGGTCCAGATGACCTGCATGCGCCACAGCATGATCGCGATGGCGAGTGCCGCGACTCCGAGGATGACCGTGCTCCACTGACTGCGCTCCATGAGCGCCCACAGCACGGCTCCGATGGGGAGGAGCACCGCCGACACGAGGTAGACCCAGTACTCGAGCAGGTCTCCCGTGGGCGGGTTTCCCGCGAGCGGTGCGACGATCGCGACGATCACCTGGACGACGAGCAGCACCTCGACGAGGGCGAGCGCGCCGACGCTGATGTCGCTGGGTCGACGCCCACTCAGGCCGGCGACGACGCAGAAGACCCCGGCGGCGACGGCGACAGCGATCTGCGCGATCGTCAGCCACAGGATCATCGGTCGCCCTCGGGCATGTTCATGGCGCTCTTCAGATCTGCGCCGCGCTTCTCGACGATGCCCACCAGGACGCCGTCCGGGTCGACGGCCGCGGTGTTCGCTCCTGCGCCGTCGAGGCGACCGGCCTGATCCAGGAGTCGCTTTCCGTGGCGGAGATCGCGTGCCTCCTCGGCCGACACGTCGAGCACGGGAAGGATGCGGCCGGCGGCGGCCGCCGGAGTCAGTGTGCGGGCCCCCTCCAGCGCATCCAGGCCCACGGCGTCGCTCACCTCGAAAGGCCCCACTCTTGTGCGCCGCAGTGCGGTTAGGTGTCCGCCGACGCCGAGGGACGCGCCGAGGTCGCGGGCGAGGGACCGGATGTACGTTCCGGACGAGCATTCGACGATCACATCGAGGTCGAGGAAACCGTCCCGCTGACGCCGTGCCGCCACCTCGAAGCGAGAGACCACGACGTCCCGCGCCGCGAGCACGACCTCTTCGCCCGCCCGGACCCGATCGTATGCACGCCGGCCGTCGACCTTGATGGCGGACACCGAGCTGGGAACCTGTGAGATCTCGCCGGTCAACGCCAGGATGCCATCTTCGACGGCGGCATCCGTGACCGCGCTCCACGCCTCGGGTTCGGCGGTGGCAAGGATCTCGCCCTCGGCATCGTCGGTCCCGGTGGTCTGTCCGAGACGGATCGTCGCCTCATAGGTCTTGTCCGCGCCGACGATGTAGGTCAGCAGTCGGGTGGCTCCTTCGATGCCGATGACGAGGAGTCCGGTCGCCATCGGATCGAGTGTGCCCGCATGGCCGACCTTCCGCGTGCCGAACGCGCGCCGCGTGCGTGCGACCACGTCGTGGCTGGTCATCCCAGCGGGCTTGTCGACGAGAAGGATGCCGGGCGAGACCATCCCCCCAGCCTACCGAGAGCGATGCCGCGCACCGGCCGCTCGGGTCAGCCGCAGACCTCGTACGAGGGTTCAGCACCGGTCGTCACCGTGACGTCCCAGGCGGTGTCGCTGTTCTCGCGGAAGGCGAAGTAGACATGAGCATCGGTCGCGCTCGGAAGCATGATCCAGGTGTCGCTTCCGATCGTCGACACTCCCTCCTGCGCGTCAGGGTACGCAGCGAGCACCTCGGCCTTGGTCGCTCCGATGCCCAGCCCGACCTCCGTCACCGGCCCCGGGACCACGGCGGGAGTCTCGGCTGCGGAGTACACGGAGATCTCACGGATGGGCGCCGCCTCGCTCTCTGTTCCGCGGACGAAGGAAACACCGTAGGCCGAGTCCGCTGCCATCCACCACGCTGACCACGAGCAGTTCGCGGTGTCGTTGGCCCATGGCCCGGCAAGGCCACCGAGCGTCGAGGTGAAATCACCTCCGACGTCGATCGGTCCGACTCCCGCCTCGTCGATGATCCAGGTAGCGGGGTCCGCCGGATCCTCGACCCGGGGCTCCGCCGTCGGGCTCGGAGTGGTCGTTGCCGTTGCGGTCGGCGTGGATCCGCCGCTGGGCGTCGACGCGGGTGTCGATGTCCCCGCGCACCCGACCAGGCTTCCCACAGCCAAGGTCGTGGCGACGACGAGCGCGCTCGTACGTGTGTTGATCATGTGTGCCCCAATCTCCGGTCTCAGGCTCGTCCGGCCGCTCACGTAGGGTGGATGGATGCCCGAAATGCAGGCCCGTCCTGAAATGAGGTCGCACCTGCCTGAATGGTATCGATCGACCGCTCGCGACCTGCCGTGGCGCCGGTCTACGTTTCATAACGAGTTCGGCGCGTGGGGTGTTCTGGTGAGCGAGTTCATGCTTCAGCAGACCCCGGTCGCAAGGGTCATCCCCCATCTCGAGGCGTGGCTTGCCCGATGGCCCACGCCGACGGCGATGGCCTCTGCCTCGGCAGCGGAAGTCGTGCAGCAGTGGGCCAACCTCGGATACCCGCGTCGCGCGCTCTGGTTGTTCCGGGCAGCCGTGGTGATCACCGAGCGTCACGGCGGGGTCGTGCCCCGCGACGTCGATTCCCTCCTCGCCCTGTCCGGCATCGGCGACTACACGGCCCGCGCCGTCGCCGTCTTCGCCTACGGCGACCGGCACCCCGTCGTCGACACCAACACGCGACGCGTGCTCGCGCGCGCTGTCGAGGGCCGCGCCCAGCCCGGCGCCGCATCACGCCGGGACCTCGATCTGATGGCCTCACTGCTCCCGGACGACCTCGATCAGGCCGCGGTGTTCAATGCCGCGATGATGGAGCTCGGCGCGACCGTGTGCACGGCGCGTTCCCCGCGGTGCGAGCTGTGTCCGCTCGCGGGCGGCTGTGCGTGGCTGGCAGCCGGCAGGCCGGACACCGGGGACGAACGTCGTCGCCAGGCCGCCTACGAGGGTTCGGACCGGCAGGCGCGGGGTGCCGTGCTGCGGCTGCTGCGCGATCGATCTCCCGGGGCCGTGCCGCTCGACCTGGTTCTCCCTGACTGGCCGGACGCCCGTCAGCGGGACCGCGCGATCGACTCGCTCATCGCCGACGGCCTCGCCGAAGCCGATGGAGCCACCCTCTCGCTGCCGCGCTGACGGGCTCAGAGGTGGTGGTCGGTGCGATGCGCGAGCACCGTCAGCTCGACTCGACTGCGGACGTCGAGCTTGGTGAAGACGCGACCGAGGTGCACCTCCACCGTGCGGACCGAGAAGTTGAGGTGCTCCGCGATGTCGCGGTTCGCCGCTCCCCCGACCGCGCACATCGCCACTTCCAACTCGCGCGCGGTCAGCTGAAGCGACCATGCGGCTCGGCACGCCGACAAGGGATCGACGGCGGGAACGATGCTCCCTTCCTTGGCGTCGAGCCTGTCCAACCGTCCGCGGATCGTCCGCGCCCATGCCGTCGCGCCGCACAGCTCGAACAGCCTCTCGGCATGCTGCAGGTGGATGCGCGCCGAGCGATGGTCATCGCGTATGGCGTACTGGGTACCGAGCATCGTCTCCACCCTCGCCCGCGCGAACGGCGAACGGAGCGTCCGTGCCGCCTCTCGCACCTCGATGCACTCGGACCGCCAGCGACCGTCTCCGGCCGTCGCGAGCCGGACCCGCAGTCGCTGCGCGAGAGCGATCTCCGGCGGCTCGATGGATGGCGCCGGCGTCGAGCCCCCCTCCGGGTCGAGCGCGAGTTCATCGAGCGCCGGAACCGTCATGGTGGTCCGCGCCGACCCGAGATCGGCCCAGAGGCGGATCGTCGCTGCAGCATCGTCGAAGGAACCCGCGAGAAACGACTGGATACCCCGATCCACGAGACGGTCGATCCTCGCACCGGCCGGCAGCGCGGCGGTGAGCGATCGCGCGTACGGTCCCAGTTCGCCGAGCACGGCAAGATCGAGACGTCTGGCGAGCACCACGCCCAGTCCGGCGAGGGGCAACGAGACCGGCAACACGAGTGCGGCCTGGATCAGCCGGTCGCGCGCAAGACCGATGTCACCGCGCCACACCAGGAGCAGCACCTCGATGACAGCGCGATACGCCTGGACGACGGGACTGTGCTCGAATCCCGGGACGAACGGGTCCGCCTCGGCGGACATTCCGGATCCGCCCCGTGCCAGCACCCGCAGCCCCAGATCGACGTCGCCGTCCATCGCGGCCTGCAGCGCACGCAGCATCCCGCCGGCCACCGGGCCCGAGCCCGCAGTCGCGTCGATGTCGCGCTCTCCGGAGATCAGCCAGCTCAGCGCGATGACGGGGTCTGCGAGCTCGCGTTCTCCACCGATTCGTGCGGTGCCCTCCCGCACGGCGTCGAGCCATACCCGCATCGCGCGACGATCGCCCCGCTCCGCGCACATCACGGCGGCCAGCGCCGCAGCCCTCGTCCAATGGCACCAGTCCGCGGCGTCATCCGTGCGCGGGCGCAAGGCTTTCGGTTCGACCTCCGGCACTGCGCCCTGCTCGAACGCCTGGGCGACGAGCAGGCCGCCGAGGCCCATGAGTCGCCAGCGCTCCGCGGAGTGCGGATACAGCCCGCTGAACCACGCGATCGCTTCCGTCGCGAAGCCGGCGCCGACGGCCGAAGCCCCCGCGACGAGATGCGCTTCGTCCCGGGCTTCGCCGAGCGCATGCTCCGCTGCCTCCCGCGCGAGCAGCAGCGCCCGTTCCGGGTGGCCGGCCTCGCTGAGCTGCCTCGCGATGGTCGTCAACTCGACTGCGCTCTCGGGAGCGCCCTCGAGGGAGGCACGAGCGCGGTGCCAATCCTCACTCACCCGGTCTCCTCGACGGCGGAAGATCACGCTGAGCCGCGCATGGACCCCGGCGACGGCTGCGGTGCCGGTCGTTGCCCTGATCCAGATGGAGAGGCGGGGATCGGCGAAGCGCGCGTGACCGGCATGGAGCCGCATGTGCTCCCCCAACGGGCCCGCGGCGATCGCGGCCGCGGACCTGCCGTCGAACTCCAGGAGGGCGTCGAGTCCACCGTCCAGCGAGAGCGCGAGCGCCGTGAGCAACTCGCGGTCTCTGGCACCGAGCTCCGTCGCCTCGAATCTGCGTGCGATGGACGGGACGAGCGGCAGCGGGCTGGGCAGCGGGCGCAAGCCATGGCGTTGGTCCGCCGACAACCGCTCGGCGACTTCGAGGATAGCCCGGGAGTCCGCATCCAGCTCGGCGGCGAGGCGGGCGAGCACATGGGGCACACAGCCGAGATCGACATCCAGGAGCTCGTCGAGCAACAGGCCCAGCGCGGCAGGCGCGACGAAGAGAGCCCCCTGTGTACCCGTACCCTCGATGCCGTTCCCCCAGCTTCACGGAAGCAGTCCCGCGAAGCCGAGCGTATCAAACCGTGATCACTCCGGCTCGTCCTCGGTGCGGTACGGATCCGCGTCGCCGGCGTGTGATGCGGATGACGCGAGCTTCGCGACGTCGGCATCGCGCTGCTGCGCCTCGCGAAGCAGCGCACCGATGTGGTCCGCGTTCTCGGGGAGAGCATCCGGGATGAACTCCAGCGTGGGCACCAGACGGGTGCTCAGCTGCCGTCCGACCTCGCTGCGCAGCATGCCGGTGGCCGAGGTGAGGGCCGCGCCGCTGGAGATGCGCTCCTCCTCCGTGCCCAGCACCGTGTAGAACACCGATGCGTGCTGAAGGTCTCCGCTCACACGCACGTCGGTGATGGTGACGAAGCCGAGGCGCGGATCGCGCAGCCCCTTCTCCAACCGCTCTGCGAGGATCACGCGGATACGGTCCGCGAGCCGGGCCTGTCGTTCGCCTGCCATTGTTCTCTCCCTGTCCAGGAACCCTCAGGGCGCCCTTCCTCTCCGCGCTCCGGAGGAGCGGGAGGGGAGGACGCCCGAAGGTGTTCGAAATTGATCAGCCGCGAGGCTTCTCGATGAGCTCGGTCGTCTCGATCTCATCACCGATCTGGATGTCGTTGTACTTGCCGAGACCGATACCGGCCTCGTAGTCGGTACGGACCTCGGTGACGTCGTCCTTGAAGCGACGCAGCGACTCGATGGCGAGACCATCGGCCAGCACGACACCGTCGCGGATGACACGAGCCTTGGCGTTTCGAGTGATCGTTCCCGATCGCACGATGACACCGGCGATGTTGCCGAACTTCGAGGAGCGGAACACCTCGCGGATCTCGGCGACACCCGACTGGACCTCTTCGTACTCCGGCTTGAGCATGCCCTTGAGCGAGCTCTCGATCTCGTCGATCGCGTTGTAGATGACGGAGTAGAACCGGATGTCCACGCCCTCACGGGAAGCACGCTCGCGCGCCTTCGTGTCAGGACGGACGTTGAAGCCCACGATGATCGCGTTGTCGATCGTCGCGAGGTTCACGTCGGACTCGGTGATGGCGCCGACGCCGCGGTGGATGATGCGCAGCTGGACCGAATCGTCGACCTCGATCTTGAGGAGCGACTCCTCCAGCGCCTCGACGGCACCGGAGACGTCACCCTTGATGATGAGGTTGAGCGACTCGACCTTGCCCTCTTCGAGAGCGCGGGTGAAGTCCTCGAGCGAGATGCGCTTGCGGGCCTTGGCCAGCTGGGCGTTGCGCTCGACTGCTTCGCGCTTCTCCGCGATCTGGCGGGCCATGCGGTCTTCCTCGGTGACGATGAAGACGTCACCGGCACGCGGAACGGAGTTCAGACCCTGCACCTGGACCGGACGCGACGGGTAGGCCTCGAGGACCTGCTCGCCGTTCTCATCCGCCATCGCACGCACACGGCCGTATGCCGTACCCGCGACGATCGCGTCACCGATCCGAAGCGTTCCGGACTGGATGAGCACCGTGGCGACCGAACCGCGACCCTTGTCGAGCTTCGCCTCGATGGCGACACCGCGAGCGGCCTTGTTCGGGTTGGCCGTCAGGTCGAGACCGGCATCGGCCGTGAGCAGCACGGCGTCCAGGAGTTCCTGGATACCCGTGTTGGCCCGAGCGGACACGTCGACGAACATGACGTCGCCACCGAATTCCTCGGCGACCAGACCGTACTCGGTGAGCTGCTGGCGCACCTTCGACGGGTTGGCGTCGGGCTTGTCCACCTTGTTCACCGCGACCACGATCGGCACATTGGCCGCCTGGGCGTGGTTCAGCGCCTCGACCGTCTGCGGCATGATGCCGTCGTCGGCTGCGACCACGAGGATCGCGAGGTCGGTGACCTGCGCACCACGGGCACGCATGGCGGTGAACGCCTCGTGACCCGGGGTGTCGATGAACGTGATGGCCCGCTCGATGCCCTCGTGCTCGGTCCAGACCTGGTAGGCACCGATGTGCTGGGTGATGCCACCGGCTTCACCCTCGATGACGTTGGTCTGGCGGATCGCGTCGAGAAGTCGCGTCTTACCGTGGTCGACGTGACCCATGACGGTCACGACCGGAGGACGGATCTCGAGGTCGTCTTCGCTCTCGGCTTCCAGTTCGGCCTCGAGGTCGAGACCGAAGCCCTCGAGGAGCTCCTTGTCCTCGTCCTCGGGCGAGACCATCTGGATCTTGTAGCCGAGCTCAGCGCCCAGGACCTCGAACGTCGCCTCATCCAGCGACTCGGTGGCCGTGGCCATCTCGCCGAGGTTGAAGAGGATGGTGACGAGGGTTCCGGGCTGCACCGTGTAGCCGGTCAGCGTCTCGATCTTGTCGGCGAAGTCCGCGATGGATGCGCCGCGGCGCATGCGGATGATCTCTCCGTTGCCGCGGGTGACGTTGACGCCACCGACGACCGGAGCACTCCGCATCTCGAACTCTTGCCGCTTCGCCCGCCGCGACTTGCGCTGCTTGCTCTTGCCGCCGCCCTTGCCGAAGGCGCCTGCGGTACCACCGCCGGGACCACGACCACGACCACCGCCGCCACCGGGACGACCGGCGAAGCCGCCGCCACCGCCGGGACGTGCACCAGGACCACCGGCACCACCGGGGCCACCGGCACCGCCCGGACGACCGGGGCCGCCGGGACGCTGCTGGAACGGAGCGCCGGGACGACCGCCACCGCCGCTGCGGGGCGCACCCGGACGAGGCGAGCCGGGACGCGGAGCACCCGGACGGGGTGCGCCGGGGCGCGGGGCCTGCGGACGCGGGATGTTGCCCGGCGTCGGGCGCTGGCCCATGCCCTGCGCGGATGCGAACGGGTTGTTGCCCGGACGGGGTCCGGCCGGGCGCTGACCCATACCCTGCGCGGAAGAGAACGGGTTGTTGCCGGGACGCGGGGCGCCGGGCGTCGGTGCATTGCCCTCTGCGGGCTTGGATGCTTCCGCGGCGGATGCTGCGGGGGCCGCTGCCGCGGGGGCAGGAGTCGGTGCAGCGGGCGCGGGCGCCTCGGGGGCCGGAGCCTCCGGAGCGGGCTTGGGGCCGGGCTTCGGGCCCGGGGTCGGCGCGGGCTTGGCGCCCGGCTTCGCCGCCGTCTTGGCGGCAGCGGGCTTGGCCGCGGGAGCGGACTCGGCCGCACCCTTGAGCGACCCGTCGGCCTCGATCGCCGCGCGCAGCTTGCGCGCCACCGGCGGTTCGATGGTCGAAGAGGGGCTCTTCACGAACTCGCCGAGTTCCTTGAGCTTTGCAAGAGCGACCTTGCTGTCGACGCCGAGTTCGGCGGCGATCTCATGTACGCGTGGTTTACCAGCCACAATTCTCCTGTCTGAGTCGGTCCACCCAGACAGGGCAGACCACTAGTCGCGGACGGGTCTCATTTCGAGCCGTTCACTTTGTTTCCATAGCTGTTCAGCCTTTGTTTCTTGGTGGGTGCTGTTCGAAGGTCCGCGTGTCCAGCTCAGTGGCCACGCGCAGTGCTCGTCCGAATGCGCGGCGTCGCAGAGCGGCATCCATGCATTCCCGAGTCGGATGGACCCACGCGCCGCGCCCCGGCAGCACAGCACGCTCATCGATGATGAGAGTGTCGTTCTGGGACACCACCCTGAGCAGGGTGGAGCGGGGAGCACGCGTGCGACAACCGACGCACGTTCGTACGGGTTCCATCTTACACCTGCGTTTCACCCCGCCTCGCCCGCGCGCCGGGCGAGGCGGAAGGCCGGAGCCGGTCAGTCGAGGACGCTGTCCGGCTGGATGTCGATCTTCGCGCCGGTGAGCTTGGCGGCCAGACGCGCGTTCTGACCCTCCTTGCCGATCGCGAGCGACAGCTGGTAGTCGGGCACCAGGGCCCGAACGGCCTTGGTGCTCGCGTCGAGCACGAAAGCGCTCGTGACCTTGGCCGGCGACAGCGCGTGCGCCACGAACGTGGGCAGGTCGGCGTCGTAGTCGACGATGTCGATCTTCTCCCCCGCAAGCTCCTCGGTCACGGCGCGCACGCGGCGGCCGAGCTCCCCGATGCAGGCGCCCTTCGCGTTGATCGACGGGTCGTTCGCCTTGACGGCGATCTTCGTCCGGTGACCGGCCTCGCGGGCCAGTGCCACGATCTCGACGAGACCGGCGGCGATCTCCGGAACCTCGAGCGCGAAGAGCTTGCGGACGAGCCCCGGGTGCGTGCGGGAGACCGTGATCTGCGGTCCCTTGAGCCCCTTGGCGACGCTGGTGACGTACACGCGCACACGCGATCCGTGGGTGTACTCCTCGCCGGGCACCTGCTCCTCGGGGGGCAGGATCGCCTCGACGGCACCGAGGTCGACGTGGATCATGCGCGGGTTCGGACCCTGCTGGATCACGCCGGCGACGATGTCACCCTCTTTGTCCTTGAAGTCGCCGAGCACGACGTCGTCGGCGATGTCACGCAGTCGCTGGCTGATGACCTGCTTCGCGGCGAAGGCCGCGATCCGGCCGAAGTCGTCGGGGGTCGCATCCTCTTCGCCGATGATGGCGTCTTCCTCGTCGCGGACGACCTGCAGGATGGCGACATGCCCGGTCTTGCGGTCGAGGTGCACGCGGACGCCCTCGGGCGTCACACCGTCCTCGGAGACATGCTTGGAGTACGCGGTCAGGATCGCCTGCTCGATGATCGCGACGAGTTCGTCGAAGGGGATCGCCTTCTCCTTCTCGATCCCTCGCAGAAGACTCAGTTCGATGTCCATGACGGCCTCTCTATTCAGCTCTCGTCGCGCCTGTTCGCACGCGCGACATCCGTACCACGATACCCTGTGCCAACCGGCCCCTGCCACGACGGCGGCAGTTTTCCGCGCCGGAAGTCGAGGAGGACGCATGGGATCGTTCGACACGATCGTGATCGGTGCGGGAATGTCGGGTGTCACGGCCGCGCGCATGCTCGCCGATGCGGGGCATCGAGTAGTGATCCTGGAAGGTCGTGACCGCGTCGGCGGGCGGATGCACACCGATCGGGAGGCGGGGTTCTCGGTGGACCGTGGCGCCTCCTGGATCCATGGAATCGACGGATCGCCACTGTGGGGTCTCGTCCAGGCACTTCGGATTCCGACGATCGAGTACACAGTGGGCAGCTTCCAGGTCGGCGGGCGGCCCATCGAGAACTTCGACGGGGATGGGCGCCCCATGGGTGCCGACGCCACCGCTCAGTGGATCGCCGATGTCGATGCGGTCGATCGACTCCTCGTCGAGGAGATCGGCGCCTCCTCCCCCGGCGACACATATCTCGACGTGACGGAACGAGCTCTCGACCGGTCCGGCCTCGCGCCGGAGCGCATCGACGACATCCGCGAGTTCTTCCGTCACCGGGTCGAGGAGCAGTGCGGTGCCTGGATCGGAGACCTCGACGCACACGGCCTCGACGAGGACGCGATCGACGGGGATGAGGTGATCTTCCCGCGCGGATACGACGAGGTTCCCCGGCGCATCGGCGCGGGTCTCGACATCCGCCTCGAGACGAGCGTGACGAGGGTGGATCACTCGAGCAGTGCGGTGGTGGTGCACGCCGGCGACACAGCCTTCACCGCGGATCAGGTCGTCGTCACCGTCCCCCTGGGTGTGCTCAAGGCCGGCTCGATCGAGTTCGATCCTGCACTGCCGGAGGCCGTGGCCGGTCCTCTCACACGACTCGGGATGGGAGTCTTCAACAAGGTCTTCATCCAGTTCGACAGGCGGTTCTGGAACGAGGACAGCTATGTGCTGCGTGCGCTCGGCGAGGCCGGCGAGCACTGGCATTCCTGGTACGACGTCTCCGCTGTCAGCGGCCTGCCCACCCTGTTGACCTTCGCCGCAGGCCCCTTCGGACGACGGATGCAGGAGCTCCCCGACGAAGACGTCGTCGCCGATGCCGTGCGTGCCCTCCGGGTGCTCTACGGGGATGCGGTCGGTGAACCCCGGGCTCATTGGGTCACGCACTGGGGTCAGGACGAGTTCTCGAACGGCTCCTACTCACATCTGGCCCTGGGGTCGAGTCATCACGACCACGACGACCTGGCCGGCCCCGTCGACGGGGTCCTGCACTTCGCGGGCGAGGCCACCTGGGGCGATGAGCCTGCCACCGTCGGCGCGGCCTACTATTCGGGGCACCGTGCCGCGGAAAGGATCCTGGGCCGCGCGATCGACCTCGACGACTTCGCGGCTCGCATCATCGAGCGGGAGCAGAGGGAAGTGCGTTGATCGCACCGATCAGTCGGAACAGATTCCCGACCTGACGCTGATCGAGGTGGAGCATCAGCCGCGGCAGCTCCAGCAGGTCGTCGTCGGCGACTTCCGGTTGCCGCGGTGCGGTCCTCTCGATCCGCCCGGAGGAGAGCATCGAGGCGAACTGTTCGTTCAGCGCGTCGATCTCGGCGTCCGTCGGCTCCGCGCGCAGGCGCAGCACGAGCGCCCCACCGACCCATCGCAGCGAATCGTAGTTGTGCCAGAAACCGGTGATCTCCGCACGAGCCGCGTCGACGGAATCGGTGATGACCACCCGATCGAAGTCGCCTTCCGAAATCACTCCCGTGGGAGCGAGGTGGTCGTCGATGAAACTCCGAAGACCCTGCCAGAACGTGCCTCCCGGCTGATCCAGGAGCACGATCGGCGTGGGCTCCGCTTTCCCCGTCTGCTGCAGCGTGAGCAGCTCGAACATCTCGTCCAGGGTGCCGAACCCACCGGGAAGACAGATGAACCCGAGCGATTCCTTGATGAGCATCAGCTTGCGGGTGAAGAAGTACTTCATCGCGACGACCTGGTCGTTGTCCGTGATGAGCCCCTGCGCCTTCTCCTCGAACGGAAGGCGGATCGATACGCCGAGAGAGAGCGCGGGACCGGCACCCTCGGAGGCCGCCTGCATGATGCCGGGCCCCGCCCCCGTGACCACCATCCACCCGTCACTCGCCAGCGCGGCGGCGACGTCGCGAGCAGTGAGGTAGAGCGGGTCGTCCTGCCGGGTTCTCGCGGAACCGAAGACGGTCACCTTGGGGACACCGCGGAACGGTGCGAAGAGTCGGAAGGCGTCGCGCATCTCCGCCAGCGCAGCAGAGGCGATCTTGAGGTCGAGCCGGTCGGCGTCATCCTCTCCCAGCAGAATCGCCGTCCGCACCATCCTCCTCACCAGCCGACGGTCGGCGTGTGCGTCCGCGCCGTCGAGGATGGCGTCGATCTCGGAGTTGAGGGCGTCCGGCAGCGGTTCGTCGATCATGACACCAGCGTGGCACGCGGCCGGATCCCCGTGGGCCGCAACGCCGGGCATGCCGTCGACGTCCCGGACTGATCACCGCCCGGCCTGGATGTCAATGCCCATGCCGCCCGCGGGCACACGCGGCACTGTGGAATCATGACTGAGATCACCGGACCCGAAGCCCTCGCCCGCATCGCCGAGCTCGTCGAAGACATCGACTTCACGATGCTGACCACGATCGATGAGGAAGGCAACCTCGTCAGCCGACCGATGTCGACCCGGCAGATGGACGACGCCGGAGACATCTGGTTCTTCACCGCTGAAGACACCGAGAAGGTCGCCGAAGCTCGCCGACACCACGATGTGGGCCTCGCTTACTGCGACGCCAAGGGCATGCGGTACGTGTCCGTCGCCGGCACCGCAGAGATCGTCCACGACCGAGCCAAGATGGAGGAGCTCTACTCGCCCTCGTTGGAGATCTGGTTCGCGGACGGATTGGAGACGCCGGGCATCGCTCTGCTCCGGGTCACGCCGAAGGTGACGGAGTTCTGGGAACCGGCGAAGGGCAGACTCGCGACCGCGTCCGGCGCCCTCAAATCCCTCGTCACCCGCGACACTCCGGATGACGACATCATGAACCACGGCCGCATCGTCTGCTGACGACGCGGCCGCGGCTCTCAGTCGGCGGCGGTGAGTCGGGCGACGACCTCATCGACGGAGACCGCATCGCGCTCGCCCGTGGCGCGGTCCCAGAGTTCGACCTGTCCCTCGGCGGCGCCGCGGCCGACGATCACGATCTTGGGCACGCCGACGAGCTCGGCATCGCCGAACTTCACGCCCGGTGACACCTTCGGGCGGTCGTCGTACAGCACGTCGAGACTCGCGGCTTCCAGCTGCGCCGAGAGCCCCTCGGCCACATCGAACGCGACCTGATCGCGACCTGCCGCGACCACCTGCACATCGAACGGCGCGACCGATGCCGGCCAGATGAGGCCCTTGTCGTCGTTGTTGAGCTCAGCGATGATCGCCAGGATGCGGGTGATGCCGATGCCGTAGGAGCCCATCGTCACCGTGACGAGCTTGCCGTTCTCGTTCAGCACCTTCAGTCCGAGCGCCTCGGCGTACTTGCGGCCGAGCTGGAACACGTGACCGATCTCCATGCCCCGTGCGAGCTCGACCGGACCGGAGCCGTCGGGGGCGGGGTCGCCGGCGCGCACGTTCGCGATCTCGACGATCCCGTCGGCAGCGAAGTCGCGTCCGGCGACCACCGAGTGCGCATGCTTCTGATCGATGTTCGCCCCGGTGATCCAGCTCGTGCCCTCGCTCACGCGGGGGTCGACCAGATAGCGGATGCCGGTGGCCGACTCCTCGCCGAGCACGGCGCCGGTCGGCGACCAGGGCCCGATGTACCCCTTCACCAGAAGCGGGTTGTTCTCGAAGTCATCGGCCGTGGCCGTCTCGACCGCAGCGGGCGCGAAGGCGACCTCGGCCCGCTTCTCGTCGACGTCGCGGTCGCCGGGGATGCCGACGATGACGAGCTCGCGCGTGCCGTCCAGGTGGGTCAGGGCGAGAACCACGTTCTTGAGCGTGTCGGCCGCCGTGTACTCCCCCTCGAGCTCGCGGTTGCTGTGCGCGACCAGCGTCTCGATCGTGGGGGTGTCCGGGGAATCGAAGATCACCGGAGCAGCACCCTCGTCGAACGGGATGGCATCGGGCACCGCGGTGGTGAACGCCTCGACGTTCGCCGCATACCCGCCCTCGCTGCGCACGAAGGTGTCCTCGCCGACGGGGGTCGGGTGCAGGAACTCCTCGCTGCGGGACCCGCCCATCGCACCGGCATCCGCCTGAACGATGACGTACTCGAGTCCGAGTCGCTGGAAGATGCGCTCGTATGCGTCACGCTGTGCCTGATAACTGACGTCCAAGCCCTCATCCGACGAATCGAACGAGTACGCGTCTTTCATCGTGAATTCGCGCCCACGGAGGAGGCCGGCGCGAGGACGAGCCTCGTCGCGGTACTTGTCCTGGATCTGGTAGATCGAGAGCGGCAGATCCTTGTACGACGAGTACAGGTCTTTCACCAGCAGCGTGAAGGCCTCTTCATGCGTGGGGGCGAGGAGGTAATCGCCACCCTTGCGGTCCTGCAGGCGGAAGAGCAGGTCTCCATACTCGTCCCAACGACCGCTCGCCTCATAGGCCTCACGAGGCATCAGTGCGGGGAAATGGACCTCCTGCGCGCCAGCCGCGGCCATCTCCTCACGGACGACGGTCTCGATCTTCGACTTGACGCGAAGCCCCAGTGGCAGCCACGCGAAGATGCCGGCGGCCTGCGGGCGGATGTATCCCGCCCGGATCAGCAGCCGGTGGCTGGCGACCTCTGCGCCTGCAGGGTCTTCACGAAGCGTGCGGAGGAAGAAGTTCGAAAGACGAGTGACCACGGAGCAAGTCTAGTGAGCCGCGGTCACTCATCTTCGACGCCGTCAGTTGAGCGCCGGAAGGTTCGCCGGGACGACGCCGCCGGCGTACAGGTCAGCCGCAAGCTCCTGGAGTGCGGTGAGCGCGACCCGCTGCGGGAGCGGACCGTAGGAGATGCGGGCGACCCCGAGCTTCTCGTACTCCGACGCAGCGAGAGCGCCGGGGATGCCGATCACGCTGACCTTGCGCTCTCCGATGCCCTCGACGAGCTGACGGGTGACGTTCATGTCGAGGATGCCGGGGACGAACACGGCCGTCGCTCCGGCGTCGAGGTAGGCGCGCCCGCGCTGAATCGCGTCGGCGATGCTCTGCGGCACCGGACGTGCGCCGGCGCGGACGAACGCATCGGTGCGGGCATTGAGCGCGAAGGGCACGCCCTCGGCCTCCGCCGCCTTGACGATCGCCTCGACCGCGGCGACGGATTCGCCCAGCGGCTTGAGCCGATCTTCGACGTTCGCGCCCACGACTCCGGCCGCGATGGCGAGGCGCGTGGTCTCCCCCGCGTCGCCGTAGCCGTCGTCGAGGTCGGCCGTGACGGGAACCTGGACGGCGGCGGCGATCCGCCCCACCATGTCGATCATGACCTCGCGGGGAGTCGCACCATCTTCGTAGCCGAAGGACGCGGCGATGCCGTGGCCCGCGGTGGCGAGCGCTTTCGTCTCCGGGAGGGCGGCGACCGCCCGCGCGGACACGACATCCCACACGTTCACGACCCGGAGGATCTCCGGAGCGTCATAGAGTCCGACAAGGGTCTGGGCCTTGGCTGCAGTCGTCATGACTACACGCTAACGCGGGATACGCACTGCCGGGCCGAGTTCGGCGCATCAGGCGTTGAGCACCACCTTGAGCGCCTTGGTCTCCGCCGCACGACCGAACGTGTCGTACGCACTCTCGATGTCATCGAGAGCGAACAGATGGCTGACGAACCCGCTCGGGTCGATGCGCTGCTCCGCGACGAGCTTCGTCAGCATCCGCGCGGTATTCGTGTTGACGAGTCCCGTCGTGATCGTGAGGTTCTGAATCCACAGCCTGTCCAGCGGGAAGTCCACCGGTGAACCGTGAACCCCCACGTTCGCCGCGTGGCCGCCGGGCCGGACGATGTCCAGCACCATGTCCCACGTCTGCGAGACGCCCACCGCCTCGATCGCGACATCCACCCCGAGCCCATCCGTGAGGGCCAGCACCTGGTCGCGCCAGTCGGTGTCCGAGGAGACGACCGAGTGGGTGGCGCCGAATTGCTGCGCGAGTTCGGCACGATTGGGGTCGAGATCGATGGCGATGACTTTGCTGGGGCCGTAGAGCTGAGCCGTCATGATCGCGGCGAGACCGACCGGTCCGGCACCGACGACCGCGACGACGTCTCCCGCCTTGACTCCGCCGTACTGCACGCCGATCTCGTGTCCGGTGGGGAGGATGTCGCTGAGGAGCACCGCCGTCTCGGGCGGGATCGCGTCGGGGAGCCTTTGCAGGGAGGTCTCCGCGAAAGGAACGCGCACGAACTCCGCCTGGGTTCCGTCGATCAGGTGTCCGAGGATCCATCCGATCCCCGACGCGCCCTCCGTCGCGAGGCAGTGCGACTGCAGACCGGCCATGCAGAACTCGCATTTGCCGCACGCGCTGATGCAGGAGATGATCACGCGGTCCCCGACCGCGAGGCCGGTCACGGCGTCGCCGACCTCGGTGATGATGCCGACTCCCTCGTGCCCGAGGATGCGGCCTTCAGCGACAGCGGGAACGTCGCCTTTGAGGATGTGGAGATCGGTGCCGCAGATCGTCGTGCTCTCGATGCGGACGATCGCGTCGGTCGCAGCCAGTATCGTCGGATCCGGGACATCTTCCCAGCTCTTGCGGCCGGGACCGTGGAAAACGAGCGCCTTCATGACTCCTCCTTCCCCGGGCACGCCCGGGATCGTGGCTTGGTAACATGTTACGCGCCACCCTCTGCGCCGTGAAGAGCCCTGACGACGCACCTAGGGTGGGAGCCATGCCGCAGCGCAGATCACACGTCGCCCCCTCCGCCGCCCAGACCGAACTCGCTGCTGCGCTGGCCACTCTGCGCGCGAGCGCGGAGACGCCGGGAGATTTTCCTCCCGCGGTGCTCGCCGAGGCCCAGGACGCCACAGCGTCCGAACCGGCGCTCGACCTGCGACACGTGCCGTTCGCGACTCTCGACCCCGAGGGCTCGCGTGACCTCGATCAGGCATTCCACCTGGAGCGGGACGGATCGGGCTACATCGTCCGCTACGCGATCGCCGACGTCCCCGCGTTCGTGAGACCGGGAGGAGCGGTGGATGCCGAGGCCCGTCGACGCGGCCAGACGCTGTACGCCGCGGACGGCAGGATCCCGTTGCATCCGGCCACACTGAGCGAAGATCGGGCTTCCCTGCTCGCCGACGTCGACAGACCGGCACTCGTGTGGACCTTCTCACTGGACGCCGCCGGCGTGGTCACGGAGTTCCGGCTGGAACGTGCGCTCATCCGCTCGCGCGCGCAACTCGACTACGTGACGACACAACGATCACTCGATCTCGGCGAAGACGGCCCCGCGGCACTGCTTCCGGAGATCGGGTCGCTACGCCTCGAACAGGAGCGCCTGCGAGGCGGGGCGAGCCTCAACCTCCCCGACGAGGAGGTCGTCCGCGACGCGGACGGGGCCTACGCGATCGAGCGCCGCAGCCCTCTTCCCGTCGAGGAGTGGAACGCCCAGCTCTCCCTCATGACGGGGATGGCCGCGGCATCCCTGATGCTTCGGGCCGGCGTCGGCATCCTGCGCACGATGCCCGAGCCGGACGATGCCTCCTTCACGGCGTTCCGCCTTCAGACCGAGGCGCTCGGGCGCCCCTGGGTATCAGGCACGTACGGCGAGTACCTTCGTGCCCTCGACCGCACGGACCCCTTGACACTTCCGGTGCTCGAGGCCGCGGCGTCGCTGTTCCGCGGTGCGGGGTATCTGGTGTTCGACGGCGAATCGCCGTCGAACGCCGTACAGGCGGCCATCGCCGCCCCCTATGCTCATGCGACGGCTCCCCTGCGCCGGCTCGTCGACCGTTGGGTGCTCACGATCTGCCTCGCGGTGTCGAACGGCGAGGCGGTCCCGGAGTGGGCGCGGGAGTCGCTGTCGGAGCTCCCGGCCCTCATGCAGGAGTCTGCTCAGCGCGCATCCCGCATGAACACGGCGACGATCAACAGCGTCGAGGCCGCCCTGCTCACCCCGTTGGTGGGGACGGCCATCGACGCGACCGTGATCGAGCTGCGCGGCGAGCGTGCACTCGTCCAGATCGCGGACCCGGCCGTCACCGCCACAGCACCGTTGCCGACGGGCGCGAAGCCTGGAAGTGTCGTGCGATTGAGCATCGTGCGCGCTGACATCGCCGCGGGCGAGGTGGAGTTCGCGGTCTGAGAAGTGGTTTCCGACCCCGGAGGAGGTCGCGGTCCGTCACCGCTCACGCTCGCGGGGGCGGCTCGATGATGGGCCTATGACACTGCCGGGGCTGCGCTCGTCGTCATCACGAGCAGTTGCGGGTCGCTCAGGTCGAGTGACACGGAGACGGCCGCGAACTCGGTCAGGGATTCGACATGGGTGCCGCCGCACAGGATGACGGCCTCGCCTTCAGGGAGCGCACAGTGCCAGCGTCGCCGGTCCACGATCGTCGGCCCCTCCGTCTCGATCCGACTCGTGGCGCCTGCGGCGATCCATTCGGCGAGCTGAGCGTTGATCCGCTGCTCCCGGTCGGCGAGGGTCGCCGCGAAGGTCTCGGTGTCGAAGCCCGCACGGCGAAGGCTCTTGCCCAGACGGTACCCATCCACCGCGCCGCCTTCGTGGATACGGCTGGACTGATTGGCGCGCCCCTCGAAGTCGGGACTCCCGAGCGCATCCTCGCCCGGATCCTTCCGCCACAGGTCCGCGACGGCGAGGTCCAGAGCGAGCGAGGCGAGGTGGCAGGCGGTGTGGCCGCGGCTGAGTCCTTCGCGCCGCGCGCCGTCGACGGTCAGCCGTACGCGAGCACCTTCGGCCAGCCACGCGGGAGCCGCGCCGTCGATGCGGTGCGCGACGAGCCAGGTCCACCCCTCGGCACCGCGCTTGGCGGGGATGTCGCGCCCGACGGCGAACTCGCCCTCATCGGAGACCGCAGCCATCAGCGCCTCGCTGACCGTCACCGACTCGTCTCCCGCGGCGATCGTGCCGGCATCACCCGGCTGGTCGGGCCAGGTGTGGTCGACCGGGTGGAACGGCGTCGCGTCGACGACCACGACCGTCCCGTCGGGCCCGCTCTCCACCCGGGTGACCGTGCCGTCCCCGGTGGTGGTGCCGCCTGCGAAGGACACGATGGTGGGCGTCGACATGGCTCTCCTCGAATTCGACGATGGTGCGTCCGCCCGTGGAGGCGGAGAAAGCTCGGACTTCTCCACGCGACGGTGCGATGGGCGCGGCGCGGATTCCGCTGCCGTCAGACCGTGACGACCTGAGCGGTGCCGAGCGGTGCCTCGGGCCCCATCTCGGCGGCGATCCGGTTCGCCTCTTCGATCAGGGTCGCGACGATGTCCGCCTCCGGCACGGTCTTGATGACCTCGCCCTTCACGAAGATCTGTCCCTTGCCGTTGCCCGACGCCACGCCGAGGTCCGCCTCGCGCGCCTCGCCGGGACCGTTGACGACGCATCCCATGACAGCGACGCGCAGCGGGACGGTCATGTCCTTGAGCCCCTCCGTGACGTCTTCCGCGAGCGTGTACACGTCGACCTGGGCGCGACCGCACGACGGGCACGACACGATCTCGAGCTTTCGCTCGCGCAGGTTGAGCGACTGCAGGATCTGGTGCCCGACCTTGACCTCCTCGGCGGGAGGAGCCGAGAGGGACACGCGGATGGTGTCGCCGATGCCTTCGCCGAGCAGGATGCCGAAGGCCGTCGCGCTCTTGATGGTGCCCTGGAAGGCGGGCCCCGCCTCGGTCACGCCGAGGTGCAGGGGCCAGTCGCCGCGCTCTGCGAGCTGACGGTAGGCCTTCACCATGACGATCGGATCGTTGTGCTTGACCGAGATCTTGAAGTCGTGGAAGTCGTGCTCCTCGAACAGCGACGCTTCCCAGACGGCGCTCTCCACGAGCGCTTCTGCAGTCGCCTTGCCGTGCTTCGCGAGGATGCGACGATCCAGCGACCCGGCGTTCACACCGATGCGGAGCGAGACGCCGGCGGCCTTCGCGGCCTCGGCGATCTTCCCGACGTTCCCATCGAACTCGCGGATGTTCCCCGGGTTGACGCGAACCGCGCCGCACCCGGCATCGATCGCGGTGTAGATGTAGCGCGGCTGGAAGTGGATGTCGGCGATCACCGGGATCTGACTCTTCATCGCGATGATCTTCAGCGCGTCGGCATCGTCCTGGTGAGGAACCGCGACACGCACGATCTCGCAGCCGGACGCCGTGAGCTCGGCGATCTGCTGCAGCGTCCCGTTGATGTCTGTCGTCTTGGTGGTCGTCATCGACTGCACGCTGACGGGAGCGTCGCCGCCCACGAGCACCTTGCCCACCTTGATCTGGCGGGACTTGCGACGCGGGGCGAGGACTTCGGGGATCTTCGGCATTCCGAGGTTCACTGCTGGCACGCCCCAAGCCTACGCCGCCCGGATGCATGAGGGCTGGAAGTCGGCCCGTACGCTGAACTCATGGCGGTCCTTCTCCTCACCGGATTCGAGCCCTTCGGCGGCGCGGCCCGCAACCCATCGGCCGATGCCGTGGACGCCGTCGCAGCCGACTACGACGGTCCGCACGAGCTCATCGCCGCGACGCTGCCCGTCGCGTTCGCTTCATCCGCACGCCGCCTCCGGGCCCTGATCACGCAGCACTCCCCCGACGCCGTCGTCGCCACCGGGCTCGCCGGCGGGAGTCGACAGATCGCGGTGGAGCGCATCGGTGTGAACCTGATGGACGCGCGCATCCCGGACAACGACGGCGCGCAGCCCCTCGATGCACCCTGCGAACCCGATGGTCCCGCCGCCCGCTTCGCGACGCTTCCCGTCAAGCGCCTGGTCCAGATCCTCTCCTCACACGGTCTGCCGGCGCAGCTCTCGCTTTCCGCGGGTTCCTACGTGTGCAACCACGTCCTCTACACCGCGCTGGGGGCTGTCTCGGCGAACACCGTCGCAGGATTCGTGCACGTCCCGTGGTCGACCAGCGCCGCCCCGGCGGACGCCCCGCACCTCCCCGACGACGAGTTGGCACGTGCGGTGCGCCTCGTCGTCGACCACGCCCTCGACGCCGAGGTCGAGGAGCCCGGCGGAAGCATCTGGTGACGTCACCGCGCGGAACCCGCCCTCGGCGATGTGGTAGTTTCGGCCCCATGCTCGCGAACTTCACCTGGTGGCCCGCCTTCTAGGCGGTGTGTTCGCGTTCCCACGAATCCAGACCGCCTCCCGGGCGGTTTTTTCGTTGCGCCGAGCCGGAGCCTTGCACAGGAGACATCGATGACCCTCTCACGACTCGCCGAGCTCAACGCCGACCCGGCGGCATCCTTCGTGCTGATCGCCCGCGACGGCGCAGACACCGTCGAGCTGCTCAGCGGCGACGTGGTGGATGTCGAGCTGCTCGCCGACATCCCGCTCGCCATCGACGGCACCCCGCGCGAGATCTTCGCGCTGGTCCCCTATCGTCAGGTGCGCGAACGCGGATTCGTCGCCCAAGACGATGGCGCTCCGCTGCGATGCGTGGTCGTCGACGAACACCTCCACCTGCCGACCACAGAGCTCCTCGCCGGGCTCCCGGCGGATCCGGTGCCACTGCACGACGACGGGTTCGACATCGCGGATGCGGAATATGCGGCGATCGTCGAGAAGGTCATCGCGGAGGAGATCGGTCGAGGCGAGGGCGCGAACTTCGTCATCCGGCGCGACTTCACCGCGAACATCGATGTGGACGACCGGACGGCCGCACTGACCTGGTTCCGTGCCCTGCTCACGCACGAGCGCGGCGCCTACTGGACGTTCGCGGTCTTCACCCCCGGCCACATCGCGGTCGGCGCGAGCCCCGAGGCCCATGTCGTCGCCCGCGAGGGGATCGTCACGATGAACCCGATCTCCGGGACGTTCCGTCACCCGGCCGGCGGCGCCACCAAAGAGACGCTGATCGATTTCCTCGCCTCCACCAAGGAGACCGAGGAGCTGTTCATGGTCGTGGACGAAGAGCTCAAGATGATGAGTGCGGTCTGCTCCGACGGGGGACGCATCACCGGTCCGCACCTGAAGGAGATGTCCCGGCTCACGCACACCGAGTACATGCTGCGCGGACGCAGCGCCCTCGACCCGCGCGACATCCTGCGCGAGACGATGTTCGCTCCGACCGTGACCGGATCCCCGATGCAGAACGCCTGCGCCGTGATCCGACGCCACGAAAGAAAGGCTCGCGGATACTACTCGGGAGTCGCGGCACTGTTCACCCCGAACGCCGATGGCGGCCACGACCTCGATGCGCCGATCCTGATCCGCACCGTGTATCTGCAGGACGGGCAGCTCAGTGTGCCTGTCGGTGCCACTCTGGTGCGGCACTCCGATCCGCAGGGCGAGGTGTCCGAGACCCACGGAAAGGCGGCCGGCGTGCTGGGCGCGATCGGTGCCATCGAGCGCGACCGGGTGGCCGAGGCACGCAGCGATGCCGACGCTCCGGCAGAGGAGCGCGCCCTCGGTGACGATCCTCAGGTCGCTGCCCTGCTCTCGTCGCGCAATGCCCGGCTCGCCGAGTTCTGGCTGAACCCGCAGGGCGAGGAGTTCACCGGCCCGTTCGTCGGACGCACCGCTCTGGTGGTGGATGCGGAGGATCGGTTCACGACCATGCTCGCCCATCAGCTCCGTCACCTCGGCCTGGCCGTCACGATCGCCGGCTGGAGCGACGTGCAGGATGCGGACCTCGATGCCGCCGACCTCGTCGTCGCGGGTCCCGGCCCCGGGGACCCCCGGGACGAGGAGAACGGCCGGATCGCGAGGATGCGCGAGGTGGTCGGCCGTCGCCTCGAAGCGGGCTCACCGCTGCTCGCCGTGTGCCTCAGCCACCAGATCCTCGCCGATCGACTCGGGATCGCGCTGACTCCACTCGACGCCCCGCACCAGGGCCTGCAGAAGTCCGTCCCGGTGTTCGGGGAAGACGCCTCGATCGGCTTCTACAACACGTTCACCGCACGGGTCGACCCCGAGACGACGACGGTCGGAGCAGCTGAGATCTCGGCGGACATGTCCTCGGGCGACGTGTACGCCCTTCGTGGCCCGCACTTCGCTTCGGTGCAGGGGCATCTCGAGTCCATCCTGTCGCGCGACGGCATCCGGACGCTCGAGCGCCTCGTATCACACGCTCTCGCCTGAGCGCGCTCGACGGCACAGGCTGACCCGGACAGGGTCAGCCGAGAAGATTCACCGGGTTGAAAAGATCGGCGATCAGGAGCAGCGCGCCCATCGCGATCAGCAACACCGCGACCACGACTGTCAGCGGCACGAGTTTCGTGGCATCGACGGGTGCCGGCGGCGGTCGACGGAAGAGCTTCGCCCAGGCTCGCTTGATGCCGTCCCAGAGGGCGACGACGATGTGACCGCCGTCGAGCGGCAGCAGCGGGATCAGGTTGAACACGAAGAGGGCGATGTTCAGCGATCCCAGCAGCCCGAGCAGGATCGCGAACCGGTTGAGGATGGGCGCATCGGTCGCCGCCACCTCGCCGGCGAGCCGGCCGACGCCGACCACGCTCAGCGGTCCGTTCGGGTCGCGCTCGCCACCCGTGACCAGGGAGACACCGATGTCCCAGAGCCGCACAGGCAGCGTGACGATCAGCGAGGCGACTCTGGCGACGTTCTCGGCGGCCATCTGCGGTCCTGCGCTCAGGGGCTGCTGCACGTAGCCCATCTGCGAACCCATGCCGACGTAGCCGACCTCCTTGACCACGGGTTCGCCGGAGTCGTCGAGGACGGGCTGGCCGGCCGCATCCGTGATCGTGCGCTCCGCAGCGATCGGCGTGATGCTCAGGGTCTCCTCGACGCCGTCGCGGAGCACCACCATGTCGAGCGTCTCGCCGGGAGCCGCCTGGACGATCGCCGTCGCCTCGGCGAAGTTCGATACGGGCTGGCCGTCGACCGACACGATCACGTCGCCCGGCTCGATGCCGGCCTCGGCCGCCGGCGACACCGGATCTTCCGGCGTGCACTCGGTCTGGGTCGAGCCGGCCGGGACCACGCACTCGATCACCGATGCGATGGTCGTGGTCCCCTGCTGCACGCCGATGCCGGACACGAGCACGGTGAAGATCACGGTCGCCAGGATCAGGTTCATCACCGGCCCACCGAGCATCACGATCACGCGCTTCCACACCGGCAGGCGGTAGAAGACACGGTCCTCCGCACCTTCGGCGATGGTCTCGTCGTTCGCGGACCGGGCGTCCTGGATGAGCGATCGGAACATCCCGGAGGCGGGGCCGGTGCTCTTCGAGGGCGGGTACATGCCGGACATCGAGATGAAGCCGCCCAGCGGCAGCATCTTGAATCCGTACTCCGTCTCGCCGATCCGCTTTGACCACAGCCGCGGACCGAAGCCGATCATGTACTGGCCGACGCGCACGCCGAAGAGCTTCGCGGGGACGAGATGGCCGACCTCGTGCAGACCGATCGAGAGACCGAGGCCGATCAGCATGAAGAGGATGCCGCCCAGATAGAGCAGGAATTCCACGTGCCAACGGTACTGCCCCCAGCTAGGAATCCGCCCGACGACGCGGGCGCGGCTAGGGTGGAAGCGTGAATGCCCGGCAGCTGCGACTCCTCCGCGCCGCCGCCGTCTCCTCCGTCGCGACGCTGCTCGCGGCGCTCTCGCACACGTTCGGAGGCGGCGCCGCCCCGCATCCGCTGCTGATCCTCGCGGTCGCGACCCTGCTCACACCGCTCTCGGCACTGCTCGTGGGCACGGGGCAGTCCCGCGGTCGCGTCGCGGCCGCCGTCTTCGTCGCGCAGGGCGCGTTCCACCTGCTGTTCCAGGCACTGGGATCGCCGACCGGGGCCGGCACCGTCGGCAACGTCGGTCATGCTCACCACCTGGACCTCGATGTTCTCGGACCGGTGACCGCCGAGACCTCCCTCACCACGATGATGCTGTTCGCGCACGTCGCCGCCGCCGCGTTGACCACTCTGCTGGTCTGGCACGGCGAGGCGCTCGCGAGAAGCGTCGTGCGATGGGTCGAGGCGATGTTGCAGCGTGCCGCTGCCGTCGCCCCGGCAGAGCACCCGCGGCCGCCGCGTCTGCGTTCGACTCTCCTGCCATCGTTCGATGCGGCCGTCCTGGCCGCTGTGCCTCGACGCGGGCCTCCTGCGCTCATCCGCGACTGATCCAGACGGATCCGTCGCACCGGAATCCGCCGCCTTCTTCGCGGCACAATCCCTTCGCGGAAACGCCGTCTTTCGCGCGCCCGCAGCTCGAGCATCAGGAGATCCTTCATGTCCCGTACCACCCGTACCCGCACCCGCCGACCCGCCCTCGCCACCGCCGGCGTCCTCGGCGGCGTCATCCTCGCCCTGGCCGTCCCGACCATGGCAGGCGCGCACGTCGGGGTCAGCCCCGACGAACTCGCCGCCGGCGACCATGGCGTGCTCACCTTCTCGTTCTCGCACGGATGCGAGAACTCCCCCACCACGGCGCTCCGCATCACCATGCCGGAAGGTCTCGCATCCGTGGCGCCGACGATGGACGGCGACTGGAGCATCGCGGTCGAGCGCGGCGACGACGGTCTCGTGAGCGCCGTGACCTACACGGCACTCACCCCCGTGCCGAACGACCTCCGCGGAGCGGTGAGCATGTCGGTCGGCCTCGACGAGAGCACGCCCGAAACGCTGGCGTTCCCCGTCGTGCAGGAGTGCGTCGACGGCAAGACCGAGTGGACGCAGCTCGCCGAGAACGGTGAGGACCCGCACAGCCTGGACGCGCCGGCGCCGGTGGTCTCCGTCGCCGCGGCCGCGGCCGAAGGCCACGGCGATCATGACGCCGCCGACTCCTCCGAGGAGAGCGCGGCGGCGCCGGCCTCGGCCGATCCGCTGGGGATCGCGCTCGGAGCGGGCGGACTCGTCGCCGGCATCGCGGCGCTGATCGTCGCGGTCCTCGCCTACCGTCGCCGCGCCTGACGCCGGGGTGCGACTCCTCGTGCGCTGCCCCGCGGCGCACGAGGAGTCGTGCCGCAGAGGTGTTCACCGTGCCGCCATGAGATCATGGATCCGACATGTCGATTGAACAACAACCGAGCCTGCCTCCCGTGCTCCGCCCCGCGAACCCGCCCCGGCGTGAGCTGTCCGAACTCGCTTCCCGTTTCGCCCGCAGTGTGCGCGGTGACACCGACGGGGTCGCCCTCTCCGGCATCACACTCGCCACGGCGGATCTCCGCCCGGGTGAGGCGTTCGTCGCGATCCAGGGCGTCAATCGGCACGGGGCGGACTTCGCCGTCGCCGCTGCCGAGAAGGGCGCCGTCGCCGTCATCACCGACGAGCCCGGCGCCGCGATCGCCGAGGCGGCGGGACTGCCGATCCTCGTGGTCGACGATCCGCGCGCCGTGCTCGGCGACCTGAGCGCCTGGGTGTACGGCACCGGCGCGGATGACCCGCTTCCGCTGCTCTTCGCGACGACGGGGACGAACGGGAAGACCAGCGTCTCGCACCTGCTCGAGGGCATCCTCGACCAGATCGGCGTCGTCACCGGGCTCTCCTCGACCGCTGAACGTCACATCGCCGGCGAGGTCATCGTCTCGCGGCTGACGACGCCCGAGGCTTCCGAGATGCACGCGCTGCTGGCGCTGATGCGGGAGCGCGAGGTCGAAGCCGTCGCCGTCGAGGTCAGCGCACAGGCTCTCTCGCGTCACCGTGTCGACGGCATCCGATTCGACGTCGCCGGCTTCACCAACCTCAGCCACGACCACCTCGACGACTACGCCGACATGGAGGAGTACTTCGAAGCGAAGCTGCCGCTCTTCCGGCCGGACCGCGCCAAGCGCGGCGTCATCTGCCTCGACTCGCCGTCCGGAGCGGTCGTGGTCGAGCGCGCCGAGATCCCCGTCGTCACGGTGGGGACGCCCTCGATCGCCGCAGACCCGGAGGCCGCGGACGCCGCGGACTGGGTCGTCGTCATCGACGACGAACGTGCGGCAGGCACGACCTTCACGATGACCGGCCCCGCCGGCTCCCTCACGACCACCGTCCCGGTGATCGGTCCGCACATGGCAGCGAACGCCGCGCTCGCGATCGTGATGCTGCTCGAGGGCGGCTACGACTGGCAGCGCATCGTCGACGCTCTCGCCCGCGATGAGGGCATCCGCGCCTACCTTCCCGGTCGCACGCAGCTCGTATCCGGTGAGCACGGCCCCGCGGTGTTCGTCGACTTCGGCCACTCCCCCGACGCGTTCGAGAAGACGCTCGCCGCGGTGCGCCGCGTGACGCCGGGCAAGGTGCTGATGCTCTTCGGCGCCGACGGCGACCGTGACGCGAGCAAGCGGTTCGACATGGCGCGCACTGCCGTCGAGGGAAGCGACATCCTCGTCGTCACCGACCATCACCCCCGCTTCGAAGATCCGGCCTCCATTCGCGCGACCCTCATCGAAGGCGCGCGCACGGCGAGACCGGATGCCGAGATCCACGAGGCTTCTCCGCCCGAGAACGCGATCGTCACCGCGGTCGGACTCGTGGGCGACGGCGACGCGATCCTCTGGGCGGGGCCCGGCCACCAGGACTACCGCGACATCCGCGGGGTGCGTACGCCCTACTCGGCGCGCGAGCTGGCCCGCAGGGCTCTCCGCGCCGCAGGCTGGCCGGTTCCCGAACCCCGCTGGCCCGTCCCGTACCCCGACGAGGACTGATCCGGTCAGCCGGGGCGGCAGACGCTGCTCCGGGTTCCGCTCAGCTCCCCGCGATCATCCGATCTGCGGTCGTGCGCGCCCAGGCTTCGGCCGCGGCGAGCGTCTCGACGGTCAGCGCATCGGGTGCGTCATGAGCATCGACGACACGCGCGATCGTGTCGACGATGCCGAGGAACGACAGCCGGCCCTCGTGGAAGGCATCGACGGCCTGCTCGTTCGCCGCGTTGTAGACGGCGGGGAAGGTGCCACCGGCCCGACCGACGGCCTTCGCCAGCGCGACCGATGGAAAGGCCTCGCCGTCGAGCGGTTCGAAGGTCCACGACGACGCCGTGGTCCAGTCGAGCGGTCGTCCGACGCCCCCGACGCGGTGCGGCCAGTCCAGTCCGAGTGAGATCGGAAGTCGCATGTCGGGCGGTGACGCCTGGGCGATGGTGGACCCGTCGATGAACTCGACCATCGAATGCACGATGGACTGCGGATGCACGACGACCTCGATGTCGTCGTAGGCGACGTCGAACAGCAGGTGCGCCTCGATGACCTCGAGCCCCTTGTTGACGAGCGTGGCCGAGTTCGTGGTGACCATGCGCCCCATGTCCCACGTCGGGTGCGCGAGGGCCTCGGCGGGGGTCACGTCGTTCAGTTCTGCGCGGGTACGGCCTCGGAACGGGCCGCCGGATGCCGTGACGACGAGCCGGCGCACCTCGGCGTGAGTGCCGGCGAGCAGGGCCTGCGCCAGCGCCGAATGCTCGGAGTCCACCGGGACGATCTGTCCGGGGGCGGCGGCGGCGAGCACCAGATCCCCGCCGACGATCAAAGACTCTTTGTTCGCCAGGGCGAGCGTGCGTCCTGCCTTCAGCGCCGCGAGCGTCGAGCCGAGCCCGATCGAACCCGTGATCGCGTTGAGCACGACATCGGCGTCGACGTCTCGGACGAGCTGCTCGGCCTCGTCGGCGCCGAGCGCCGTGTCCTCGACCTGGAACTGCGCAGCCTGCTCCCCCAGCATCTCGGCATTGGAACCGGCGGCGAGACCGACCAGCTCGAATCGACGAGGATTGGCACGGATCACATCCAGTGCCTGGGTGCCGATGGAGCCGGTGGAGCCGAGGACGATGATGCGACGCATGACGCCAGCCTAGGACACGTCCTCGACTCCGCTGCGGCTACTGCTGGACGGGCGTGGTGGCGAGGATGTCGACGACGAAGACGAGGCTCTCCTTCTGGAGCTCGTGTCCCTCGCTGGCGCCGTAGCCGTCCGACGGCGGCATGACGACGACGACCTGAGAGCCGACCTTCTGTCCTTCGAGCGCCTTCTGGAAACCGGCGACCACACCCGTCGTCTGGAACTGGGAGGGCGCGGCGTCGCGGCTCCAGCTGGAGTCGAACTCCTCGCCGTCGGACCACTTGACGCCGAGGTACTGGACGACCACGAGGTCACCGGCGCCGACTGTGGCCCCATCGCCCTGCTTGAGGACGGCGACCTTCGTCTCGGTCGGTGCATCCCCATCCGGGATCTTGACGGAGGGCTTGCCGTTGTCATCGAGCTTGACGGTCGGCATGCCCGGGGTCGGGTCGACGTCCTTGCCGGTCGCCACCTCAGGGAGCTGCTCGACAGCCTCGGCGTACACGACCTTGGCGGTACCACCCTCGCCGAAGACCTTTCCGGGAAGCGCGAGGACCACCTGCGTGCCGAGAGGCTGGCACTCGAGGGCGGCGATGAACAGCGATGCACTGTTCTGGTCGAGCAGGACGGAGGCTTCTCCTCCCTCGCTGCGAGCCGAAGAGTCCACGACCTCACCCGTCGCCGCGTCGACGATCTGGAACTTCACACCCACGAGGTCGTTCGCAACGACCTCGTCACCATCGCCTTCGGAGATGATCGTTCGCTCGACGTCGGCGAACGGCGCATCCGCAGGCACGGTGACCTTCGCGTCGACGCCTTCTCCTTCGACGACGACCGCGTCGGACGTCTCACCCGGCTTTGCATCCAGCAAGCACTCACTCGAAGCGGTCGGGCTCGGCGTGCCGGAGCTCGACGGCGCGGAGCTGCCGGAGCAGCCCGCCAGCAGCAGGGTCGCCGCGGCGACGGTGGACAGAACGATGAGCGGACGCTTGCGCACAGTGAGACCTCGGGATCGCGGGTGGGAACCTCCATCCTGCCGCATACCCCTTTGCCCCCGCTGAGAGGCGCGGCGCAACCCTTCATTCCCACGCAGGCATGGATCCGGGAGTAACCTGCTCTGATGACCTCTGAGCAGTCCGTCGAGCCCGAATCCTCGTCAGAAGAGGAATCCTCGTCGTCAGATGAGACTGCCAAGCCCCGTCACGCCGGGTTCGCCTACACGCTCGGACGCAGCCTCATCACCCCGCTCGCCCGGCTCGTGTACCGGCCGAAGATCGAGGGTCGCGAGAACGTTCCGCTGACCGGGCCCGTCATCTTCGCCAGCAACCATCTGTCCTTCATCGACTCGATCGCGATCCCCGTCGCCGCTCCTCGACCCGTGCACTTCCTCGCGAAGTCCACGTATTTCGAGGGCACCGGTTTCCAGGGCTGGATGAGCAAGACCTTCTTCGAGTCGATCGGCGCCATCCCCGTTCGTCGGGGAGCGGGCCAAGCGGCCCTGGATGCTCTCGACCTGCAGCGGCAGCTCCTCGACGAGGGACTCGCCGTCGCGCTCTACCCCGAGGGCACACGATCCACGGACGGTCGCCTGTACAAGGGGCGTACCGGGGTCGCGTTCCTCGCGCTCCAGACCGGCGCCCCCGTCGTGCCGGTCGGGCTGATCGGGACGGACAAGGTGATGCCCGTCGGCGCGAAGGTGCCGACGCTCAAGGAGCGCATCACGGTCCGGTTCGGCGAACCGCTGGATCTGTCACCGCACGGACCGGCGACCAGCGGGCGCGCGCGTCGCCTCGCGACCGACGAGATCATGGCCGCGATCCACGGCCTCTCCGGTCAGGAACTCGCAGGAGCGTACAACGAGGCTCCCGCGCAGGGCACGATCGAGAAGATCAAGCAGGCTCTGCCCCACGAGCGTCGCTGACGCCTGCGGCGCCCCGAGTCATTCGACAGCGCTGACCGTCGCCTCGTGGCGCACGGGGAAGTTCATCGAGTTCGCGATGAAGCACCATTCGTTCGCCTGCGCGTGGGCGCGCTCGGCCGCCTCGATCATCGACGCGTCCGCGACGACGACCTCGGGGCGCAGCATCACCTCGACGAACGACCCGCCACCCTTGCCGTCTTCGCGCATCATCCCGCTCGCCTCGTCGCGGTAGGAGACGACGACCACACCGGCTGTCACACAGGCATGCAGGTACGAGAGCAGATGACACTCGGAGAGCGACGCGAGCAGGAGGTCTTCCGGATTCCAACGCGAGGGATCGCCGCGGAAGGGCTTGTCGGCCGAGGCGAGCAGCTCCGGCTTGCCGTCGACTTCGATGGTCACCTCGCGGCGGTAGTCCCGGTAGCCCGAGGTGCCCGTGCCGGTGTTTCCGGTCCAGACCGAGGTGAGCGCGTAGTGATGTTCGCCGAGGATGCGGGGGGTCGACTCTGCCATGTCCTCAGTCTGCCAGGGGCCGCCGACGCGAGGTGAGCGATCGCCAGCCCGGCGCTAGAGTTGACGGGTGCTGGAGACTCTCACCGTTGAGGATTCCGTGGAACTCGCCGTCGTCGAACGGAGCGGATTCGTCGAATCCCGTCACGCCGGCGCAGCGATCGTACTCTCATCCGACGGCGACATCGTCGCCCGCCACGGCAACACCGACGCGCTGATCCTGCCCCGCTCGAGCCTCAAGCCCCTGCAGGCAGTGGCTTGCATCACCGCGGGTGCGGTGCTCGAAGGCGAACAGCTCGCGATCTCCACGGCAAGCCATATCGGTACCGACCGGCACGCATCCGTGGTTCGCGACATCCTCACCGAAGGTGGGCTGACCGAGGACGACCTGGCGTGCCCGGCGTCATGGCCGAGTGACTCGGCCGCGCGCGATGAACTCGTCCGCGAGCACGGCGAGCCTGCGCGAGTGCGCATGAACTGCTCCGGGAAGCATGCCGCGATGCTGCGCGCGTGCGTGGCGACCGGTTGGCCGACCGACGGCTACCTCGACCCGTCGCATCCGCTTCAGGTGCACATCCGCGATGTCGTCGAGCGCCTCACGGGCGAGAAGGTCGCGCACACTGCGATCGACGGGTGCGGAGCGCCGGTCCACGCCATGACCCTCACCGCCCTGGCGCGGGGCATCCACCGCATCGGCACGGCATCCGACCGCTCGCCTTTCGCCCTTCATCGCGTCGCCGGTTCGCTGGTGCGGGCAGTGCGGGAAAGCCCCTGGACGATCGAGGGCCCCGGCCGGCCCGACACGATCGCGATCGAGAAGCTCGGGGTCTTCACCAAGCACGGCGCCGAGGGCGTCATGGTGATGGTCGCTCCGAACGGCACGACGGTCGCGTTGAAGATGCTGGACGGTGCGACGCGTGCGTCGACCATCGTGGCGGCGACGCTCCTCGAGCGCGCAGGAGGCCTGAGCAGCGCGGAGGTCGCGACGCTGACGGACGCACTCCCCCTCACGATCTCGGGAGGCGGCTCGATCGTCGGTGCGATCCGGCCCGGCGCCGGAATCTGACGCACACGCTCTTTCCCCCGCTGCGCCGATCTCGATGCTCATCGCGGAGACAGGCCGCGAAGGATGACACGACGCGGCGCTCCGGCTCCGCGCAGCGACCAGGCTCTGCCCGCATGAGGGCGCGCATACGGCGGCAGCTCCCGGACACCGGCGAGCTGCCGCAGATCGGACGGCTGCTCGGCACGGATCAGCACTTCGCCCTCCCCGCGGATGCGCTGCCACAACGCCCAATTGCGCTGCCACGCCTCCGCATCCCCCACGACGATGCAGGAACGGCCCGGTTGTGTCGGCTCCGCTCCGGCGACGATCACCTCGGACTCCTGATGCGCCTCCCGCAGGGTTGATGCGACCGAAGCGGCTCCCGTACTCACGACGGCGGTGGTCGCGCACGACGGTGCCCAGAGAGCATGCGTATCGGCCGCAGGTGTGATTGCCGTGTCTTCGGGGACCCATGCCAGCTGCACCTCGCGATCGCCGATGCGGGCGCGTCCGGGAGATCGGTCGCGGATGAATGACGATGCCTCTCCCCCGGCCGCGAGATGCTCCACTCTGCTCGACAGGCGGAGCAGTGCTCGTCGCGGCAGGGCGTCGATCATCCGGCCCAGAGGCCCCGCTGCCCTGGTCGCCGTGAGCACGAAGGTCGTGTCAGCGCGGGCGCGAACGAGCAGCTCCCACCGTTGCGCCCACTGCTGACCGTACTCCGGCGGCAGAGTAGAGAGCAGCCCGTCGATGTCGTCGCCGAGGACCAGGGACGGCATCCGTCCTGTCTCGATCGCCCACCCCTCGAGGAGGTCCCACGCCGCCTCTGCGTCGTGCGGCACGCACACCGCATCCGGGCGCTGCGCAGCCAGTGCTCGTAACGCGGTGGAGCGGCCCGACCCCGGCGCGCCCAGCAGCACGATTCCTCGATCCTGCCCGCAGTGCAAGAGCTCGAGCGGTTGGGCTTGGCGCTCCGGATCGTCGGCACGACCGAGCACGATCACATCCGGAGCCAGGCTGGTAGACGTGACGAGATCGGCGAGGGCGATCCGTCGGGGAAGCGCGGGGAGCCAGGGGCTGCGGGGCCCGCCCGCAGCCGCCCAGCGCTGCCCGACCGCTCGCAGGTCGGCGGGCCCCGTCAGAGCGCTGCGCATCGCCGAGGGCTCGGAATCCGCGGGACGACGGACGAGTGCGAGGCCCCGCGAATGCGCGCCGCCGGGAAGCTCGGCCGCGGCGTCCGTCCCGATCATGAGCCTGCTGTCTGCGGCGTCGCCGACCCGCAGACTGACACGGAGCGGACAGTTGGCCGCCAGCGCGTCCCGTACGACGCCGGCCGCGCGCTGCGTGCCGAGGATCAGATGCATGCCCAGCGCGCGGCCCCGGGCGGCGACGTCGGTGAAGACGGCCCCCAGGTCGGGATGCTCCGCCAGCAGTGCCGCGAACTCGTCGACGACGATGACCAACCGCGGCATCCCGACCTCTCGAACATCCCGCGCGCCTGCGTCGGCGAGAACACCCTCTCTGCGCCGCAGCTCGGCAGTGAGGCTGGAGACTCCGCGCCGGGCACCGTCTTCATCGAGATCCGTGATGACCGCTGCGACCTGTCTCAGCTCCCGCAACGGCTCGAATGCGGTCCCCCCTTTGAAGTCGGCGAGCACGAATGTCACTCGGTCCGGCCCGTGGGTCGCGGCGATGGCCGTGACCCAACTGATCAGAAGCTCGCTCTTGCCCGTGCCTGTCGTTCCGGTGACGATGGCATGCGGCCCGTCCTCGACGATGTCGACCACCATCTGCCCCCGCTCGGTCCGGCCGATCGCCGCGGCCAGACCATCGAGGCGCTGCGGGTCGGGCGTCGGCTGCTCGAGTTCGTGCAGAGCGACGAGGTCCGGAAGCACGTCGAGCTCGACGCCCGCCGCTGCGTGCTCACGGGCGATGAGGGACGCCTGCTCGAGCGAGACGCACTCCACCGCGATGGCAGCGGTGCCCTCTGGAGTGCGCAGGCGGGACCGCCCCGGCTCCACCACGTCGATCACCGTGGTGATCCCCTCCGGGACCTCGGCGTCAGCGGGCGCCAGCCAGATCAGGGCATCTGCGTCGATCCGGATCGCTGCGCCCGAACCGATGCCGACCCTGAAACCGCCCCTGCGTGCGCGCCGCGCGTGCGGCAGGGCGTCGAGCCCGCAATCGCGGACCTCTGTGCCGACGAGGGAGAGCTGCGCTGCGCTGAACCGAAGGCTCAGCTGCAGCACGAGCGCGCGTGCCGCGGCCATGATCATCGGCCGCGCACCTCGAAGACACACCCCTCCGCCCAACGGCACCACGATCGGGGCGCCCTCGAGGACTCCGCATCGCTCGCGGAACTCCCGACCGCGACCGTCTTCGCCTCCGCTGCACCGTATTGCGCTCGGCGAGCTCCCGGCGCCGACCACGAGCGATGTCAGGGAGTCCGGCGGCTGTGCACCACGCAGAGGCGGCTGCGCGAGGCTCGCAGCCGTGTCAGGGTGCCGCAGCCACCGGCCCTCGCGCTCTTCCTGGTGACGGAGCTCGAGCTCGGCCTCGGCGGTCGCCCAGTCCTGCTCGGACTGTGCGGCGTCACGCCGACGTTCGCGTCGCCGGTTTCGAGCAGCGTCGACGAGCGATGCCACGATCATCAAGGGCCCCAGGGCCGCGAAGCACAGCGCGAACACCGAACCGGTGATCAGCCACAGCACCATACCTCCGGCCACCGGGACGATCGCCGCCATGAACGGTACGGGCGCACGACGAGAGGGTGCGGAAGCCGTCGGGAGCACGATCGGGAGGGGTTCCATACGTCCAGTGGATCGCATTTCCCCCGACGCGACGGCGCTGTCCACAGCGCCGAGTGGCTACTCTGCGGTGTCCTCGATTGGGGAGGACGAGTCGTCCTCGTCTTCGACCTGCACGATGATGAGCGTCACGTTGTCACGCCCGCCGTTCTCCAGCGCGGCGGCGAGCATCGCCTCCACGCTGCGGCTCGGATCGTGGTGCTCCCGGAGGAAGTGCTGGATCCCATAGTCTGTGAGCTCTTTGGTGAGCCCGTCGGAGCAGATGACGAACCGGTCGCCCGCACGCACATCGATCGTGACGTAGTCGGGCGCCGTGAGCTCGCTCGCTCCCACGGCCCTCGTGATGACGTTGCTGTACGGGTGCCCCTCGGCCTCTTCCGGGCTGAGCTTGCCCGCGGTGATCAGCTCCTGCACCACGGAATGATCCGTCGTGACCTGGACGAGTCGGTCATCGCGAAGAAGGTAGACGCGGGAGTCTCCGATGTTCAGAGCCACCCACCGGGCTTCGTCACCGTCGACGACGAAGAAGACACCGGTGAGCGTGGTTCCGGTGCCCTCGTCGGTCGTGTCGGGGTGATCGGCGATGTCGCTCACCGCACGTTCGAGCGCCTGCTCGATGGCCGGAGCGTTGACGTCCCCCGCGGAGACCACGGCCTGGAGCCGCTCCACCGTGCTGCGACTCGCGATCTCTCCACCGGCGTGACCGCCCATGCCGTCTGCGACGACGAACAGCGGGAACTCGGCCAGGAACGCATCCTGGTTGGTCTCCCGGCGACGACCGAGATCGGTGACCCCCGCCCAGGAGAGAAGCAGCGGGCGCTGCGCAACCGTGACGCGATGCGTCTTCGTCTCAGCCACGTGCTGCCTCCGATGGATCTGCGACGGGTCGGGCGTCCGCAGGATACTCACACATCGTAGTAGAACTCCCCCACACTGCGATCACACTCGGGCGCCCGGGTCGGCCGGCAGAGGGAACAGTTCGTCGATGATCTTCTCGTCTGCGGCGCTCGGACGCCACGAATCACCCGCCGCGGCGTTCGCTTCGACCTGCTCCGGCGTCGTCGCGCCGGCGATCACGCTGGAGACGGCCGGCCGGGCGAGAAGCCAGCCGAACGACGCCTCCAACATCGTGATGCCACGCTCGTCGCAGAAGCCGCGGAAGGCGTCGATGGCCTCCCATGGCGCGTTCTCCCAGACATGGCGACGAGCGGACATGATCCGGCTGGACGCCGGCCCGCCCTCGCGCGTGAACTTGCCCGTGAGGAGTCCGTTGTGCAACGGGAAGTACGGGAAGAAGCCCAGTTCATACCTCTCCACGGCGGGCAACACTTCGCGTTCGGCCGCGCGCGCGAGCAGCGAATAATGGTTCTGTGCGGAGATGAACCTGCCCGAGGATCGCGCGCGGGATGTGAACTCCGCCTCGGCGATCTGCCATCCGGTGAAGTTCGAGTGCCCGTAGTAGCGGATCTTGCCTTCGCGCACGAGCTCGTCGAGCGCATCTGTCGTCTCGGCGATCGGCGTCTCCGGGTCTGGCAGATGCAGCTGGTAGAGGTCGATCCAGTCGGTGCGGAGCCGCCGAAGCGACTCCTCGACCGCCCGCCGGACGTAGCGGCGAGAGCCACGCGCCGCCGGGAACTCGTAGCCCATGTCGCGTTCCTGGCCGAACTTCGTGGCGAGCACAACGCGGTCGCGTCGCCCCTCGAGAGCCTTGCCCATCAGAGTCTCGCTCGCGCCGGCCACCGCGCCGTACATGTCGGCGGTGTCGAAGAACGTGATGCCGTTGGCGAGTGCCGCATCGATCACCTCGCGGGTTCCGGAGAGGGTCTCTGTCACCGTCCCCGCTCGCCCGAAGTTGTTGCAGCCGAGGCCGGTGGATGACACCAGAAGACCGGACGCGCCCACTCGGCGCTGAGACAAGACCATGTCCTCCACGTTAGCGGGCACGTCGGAGCGACGACCAGCCAGAACAGCACAGAGCCCCCGATCGAAATCGAGGGCTCTGTGTCAGAAGATCACGCCGGAGGCTGAGTGGGATCGCTCGGCGGTGCCGGCGGAGCCGGCGGGGCAGCGGGCGGAGCCGCGGGCGGTGCCGTGGGCGGTGCAGGCGGAGCGGTCGGCGGAGCTGCCGGCGGTGCCGGCGGAGTGGTCGGCGGAACCGGCGGAACCGGAGCGCCCGTGGCCGGAGCAGCGGGACCCGCCGGCGGTGCGTAACCGGGCTGTGCGGGCGGCGCGTAGCCGGGCTGGGCGGGCGGTGCGTAGCCCTGCGGCGCCGGAGGCGCATAGCCCTGCGGCGCGCCGTAACCGGGAGCGGCGGCGGCAGGCCGGGGCTGGACCGGGATGCCCTGCCAGACCGTGTTGTCGCCGAGGAATCCGTTGTTCGCCCACGGTGCGGGGACGATGTTCGGGTTCCAGCGCGACTTGTCGAAAGCGTTGATGCCGAGCCAGATCAGCGCACCGATGCCGGGGATCAGCCCGAGGAGGATCCAGACGGCATCCTTCTGCAGCTTGAGACCCACACGCCACGCGACGATCACGATGACAGCGACGTAGGCGATCCAGGAGATGTAGTTGAGGATCGGGATGACGTTGATCACGATGGCGCCGAGCATCACCCACGGCGACACGTCGCCGAGCTTCGCAAGGATCATGGCGTTGTACACGGGAACCCACGCCCGCCACTTGCCTTCGACCCCGGCCTTCTCGAAGATCTTCATCAGGAACAGCGACGAGAGAACGTATCCCGCGATCGCGAAGATGAAGCCGAAGACGATCAGGATGCCGAAAACGGCCAACGAGCCTGTGTCGTAATAGTCGTACATGGTCCCCTCCGGATCCAATATTCGGCGCAGGTCGCGCCGCGTGACAACCATAGCGGGGACACCACAGGCGAGCAAAGACCTACGCGCGTCCGTTCATGCGCGGACTTGTGCCGTCACTCGTGGACGACCAGCTCCAGGACTCCCGCTTGCTGGGCGTCACGCAGCACGATGCCGTGGCCGTCCGCCCAGCGGCGAAGGGAACGGAGCGATCCGACGCGCGGCCGTTCCTCCGCGAGAGCACGCACGAGCAGCCCTTTGGACTTCTTGTTGAAGTGGTTCAGCGCCCGCCCATGCTCGGTCACGACCCTCACATACGCGGAGGACACCGTGTCCGGAACAGGACCCAGCGCCACGTACGCCTCGCTGCGCAGATCGAGCACGAACGAGGGTGACGCCTCCGCGATCGCCGCTGAAGTGGGGTGCGCCCAGTGCTTGCGCAACGCCGGGACACCCGGAAGGGACGTCCCCGCGGCAAGCCGATAGGTCGGCACCGCGTCCAGAGCACCGATGGGCCCGAGAGGCGCGCTGTGGATCCAGACGTGCTCCCCCAACCACCGGCGCGATGCCGCGGAGAGGCTGGCCGCATCCAGGGCATCGAAGAGCACGCCCGTGTAGCGATCGACCGCCGGCATCGTGGGCGCCGTCCGCAGATCGCGGTTGTGCGCGATCTCGCCCTTCTGGCGTTCGCTGAGCTTGAGCACGCGGCGCGACGCCTCCTCGTCGGCCGCAAGACCGACGAGAGCGTCCAGCACCGCGGATCGATGCGCGCTCAGCGATGGCAGCGCGAGAGAGGTGACGTCGAGCGGGGCGTCGTGGCCGCCCTCACGTTTCGTCTCCGACGGCGGAAGCAGGATCTTCATGGAACCTCGGTGGAAGCAGACGCGTCCGCCCCGGGACCCGAACGGGTACCGAGGCGGACGTGTCGAAACGAGTACTGCTAGGCGATGAGAGCCGCGTTGCCGGCAACGATCGTCAGGGTGTTCCCCTCCATGGAGAGGAACCCGTCCTGGGCATTGGCCAGCACTTTGGTGCCATCCGACTGCGTGATGCGGACCTGGCCCTCAGCGAGGATCGCCAGCACCGGCTCGTGGCCGGTCATGAAGCCGATCTCACCCTCGACGGTCTTGGCGACCACGAGGCTCGCCTCTCCCGTCCAGACCTCCGCATCCGCGGAGACGAGGCTGACATTCAAAGCCATGGTCAGCCGTTCTCCTTCTGGATCTTCGCCCACTGCTCTTCGACGTCGGAGATGCCACCGACGTTGAAGAAGGCCTGCTCGGCCACGTGGTCGAAGTCACCGCGGGTGATCGCGTCGAACGACTCGATGGTCTCCTTGAGCGGGACGGTCGAACCCTCGACACCGGTGAACTTCTTCGCCATGTAGGTGTTCTGCGAGAGGAACTGCTGGATGCGACGTGCACGCGACACGACGATCTTGTCTTCCTCGGAGAGCTCGTCGACACCGAGGATGGCGATGATCTCCTGCAGCTCCTTGTTCTTCTGGAGGATCTGCTTGACCGTCGTGGCGACGCGGTAGTGGTCCTCGCCCAAGTAGCGGGGGTCCATGATGCGCGACGTCGAGGTCAGCGGGTCGATGGCCGGGTACAGACCCTTCGAGGCGATCTCACGAGAGAGCTCGGTCGTCGCGTCGAGGTGGGCGAACGTGGTCGCCGGAGCCGGGTCGGTGTAGTCATCGGCCGGCACGTAGATCGCCTGCAGCGAGGTGATCGAGTGTCCACGCGTCGAGGTGATGCGCTCCTGGAGCACACCCATCTCGTCGGCGAGGTTCGGCTGGTAACCCACGGCGGAGGGCATGCGGCCCAGCAGCGTGGAGACCTCGGAACCGGCCTGCGTGAAGCGGAAGATGTTGTCGATGAAGAGCAGCACGTCCTGCTTCTGCACGTCACGGAAGTACTCCGCCATCGTCAGAGCCGACAGGGCGACGCGCAGACGCGTTCCCGGCGGCTCGTCCATCTGGCCGAACACGAGGGCGGTCTTGTCGAAGACGCCCGCCTCTTCCATCTCGTGGATGAGGTCGTTACCCTCACGGGTGCGCTCACCGACACCGGCGAACACCGACACACCACCGTGGTCCTGCGCGACGCGCTGGATCATCTCCTGGATGAGGACGGTCTTGCCGACACCGGCGCCACCGAACAGACCGATCTTTCCACCCAGCACATACGGGGTGAGGAGGTCGATCGACTTGATGCCGGTCTCGAACATCTGAGTCTTGGACTCGAGCTGGTCGAAGTTCGGCGCCTTGCGGTGGATCGGCCAGCGCTCGGTGACCTCGATGGTCTCGCCGGGCTCGAGGTTGAGCACCTCGCCGATGACGTTGAACACCTTGCCCTTGGTCACGTCGCCGACGGGGACCGAGATGGCCTCGCCGGTGTCGCGGACTTCCTGGCCACGGACGATGCCGTCGGTCGGGTTCAGGGCGATGGCGCGGACGAGGTCGTCGCCGAGGTGCTGTGCGACCTCGAGCGTGATCTCGGTGGACTCTTCGCCCATCGCGATCGTGGTCTTCAGCGCGTTGTAGATGTCGGGGATCGAGTCGTGCGGGAACTCGATGTCGACAACCGGACCGTTGACGCGTGCGACGCGCCCGACGACCGCGGTCGCCGGCTGGTCAGCCGGAGCGGTGAGGGTCATTTTCGTCTCTTTCCTGATGGTCTATTTGCTCGAGAGTGCGTCGGCGCCGCCGACGATCTCCGCGATCTGCTGCGTGATCTCCGCCTGGCGCGCGTTGTTGCGCAGACGGGTGTAGTCGGTGATGAGCTTGTCGGCGTTGTCGCTGGCCGACTTCATCGCCTTCTGCGTCGCCGCCTGCTTCGCGGCAGAGGACTGCAGGAGTGCGTTGAAGACACGGCTCTGGATGTACACCGGCAGGATCGCATCGAGAACGGTCTCGGCGTCCGGCTCGAACTCGTACAGCGGGTAGACGGTGCTACCGGCTTCCGACTCATCGGCTTCCGTGATCTCCAGCGGAAGCAGCCGCACGTTCTCCGGCGACTGCGTCATCATGCTGACGAAACGGTTGTACACGAGGTGGATCTCATCGACGCCGCCGCCCTCTCCCCCACGGGAGAACGCTTCGAGCAGAGTCGCGGAGATCTCCTCAGCGGTGTGGAACGACGGGGTGTCGGTGTCTCCGGTCCACTCCGCAGCGGCCGGAAGACGTCGGAACTGGAAGTATCCGACAGCCTTGCGACCGATGAGGTAGAAGACCGGCTCCTTGCCCTGTTCGCGCAGGAGCTCGGCCACCTCGAGACCCTCACGGAGGATCTGCGAGTTGAAGGCTCCGGCGAGACCGCGGTCCGAGGAGAAGATCACGACCGCGGAGCGGGTGATGTTCTCGGACTCGCGGGTCAGCGGGTGATCCACGTTCGAGTGCGTCGCGACGGCCGCCACGGCCCTCGTCACGGCACGCGCGAAGGGGGTGGACGCCTTGACGCGTGCCATCGCCTTCTGGATGCGCGAAGCCGCGATGAGTTCCATCGCCTTCGTGATCTTCTTGGTCGTCTGAGCAGAGGAGATCTTCTGCTTGTAGACCCTGAGTTGAGCGCCCATATGTCAGTACCTCACGCGGTTACGCGCGACGACCCTTGACGATCTTCTCCTGGTTGACGTCCTCCGCCTCGGCTGCAGCGTGCTCCTCGTGGCCCGGGGCGCCGATGGCGTGACCCTTGCCGCCCTGGAACTCCAGGATGAAGGCATCCGTCTGCTTCCCGAGCTCTTCGACCGTGGCGTCATCGAGGACGTTGGTGTCGCGGAGCGTCTCGAGAACCTTGGTGTTGCGACGCAGGTAGTCCAGGAGCTCGCGCTCGAAGCGCAGGACATCCTCGACCTCGATCGTGTCGAGCTTGCCGTTGGTACCGGCCCAGATCGAGACGACCTGCTCCTCGACGGGGTACGGCGAGTACTGCGGCTGCTTGAGCAGCTCAGTCAGACGCGCACCGCGGGAGAGCTGACGACGCGAAGCCGCATCGAGGTCGGACGCGAACATGGCGAACGCCTCGAGGGAGCGGTACTGCGCGAGCTCCAGCTTCAACGTTCCGGAGACCTTCTTGATCGACTTGACCTGCGCGTCGCCGCCGACTCGCGAGACCGAGATACCCACGTCGACCGCCGGACGCTGGTTGGCGTTGAAGAGGTCGGACTGGAGGAAGATCTGGCCGTCGGTGATCGAGATCACGTTGGTCGGGATGTACGCCGAGACGTCGTTCGCCTTGGTCTCGATGATCGGGAGACCCGTCATGGAACCGGCGCCGAGCTCGTCGGACAGCTTCGCGCAACGCTCGAGCAGACGAGAGTGCAGGTAGAAGACGTCACCCGGGTAAGCCTCGCGGCCCGGCGGGCGGCGGAGGAGGAGGGACACGGCACGGTAGGCCTCGGCCTGCTTGGACAGGTCATCGAAGATGATGAGGACGTGCTTGCCGCCGTACATCCAGTGCTGCCCGATGGCGGAGCCGGTGTAGGGAGCCAGGTACTTGAAACCGGCGGGGTCGGAGGCGGGAGCAGCCACGATCGTGGTGTACTCCAGAGCGCCGGCCTCTTCGAGCGCGCCCTTCACCGAAGCGATGGTCGAGCCCTTCTGGCCGATGGCGACGTAGATGCAGCGGACCTGCTTGTTGACGTCGCCCGACTCCCAGTTGGCCTTCTGGTTGATGATCGTGTCGATCGCGATGGCCGTCTTACCGGTCTGGCGGTCACCGATGATCAGCTGACGCTGGCCGCGGCCGACGGGGATCATCGCGTCGATGGCCTTGATGCCGGTCTGCATCGGCTCGTGCACCGACTTGCGCTGCATGACGCCCGGCGCCTGCAGCTCGAGGGCGCGGACGCTCTCGGTCTCGATGGCACCGAGGCCGTCGATCGGGTTGCCGAGCGGGTCGACCACGCGGCCGAGGTAGCCGTCGCCGACCGGGACGGAGAGGACCTCACCCGTGCGGGTGACTTCCTGACCGGCCTCGACGCCGGTGAACTCGCCGAGGACGACGACACCGATCTCGTGCTCGTTCAGGCTCTGTGCGAGGCCCTTGGTGCCGTCGGCGAAGATGACGAGCTCGTTCGCCATGACGCCGGGAAGTCCCTCGACGTGCGCGATGCCGTCTGCGGCGTCGATGACGGTGCCGACCTCGGTCGCCCCGGCCCCGGAGGGCTCGTATGCTGCGGCGAAGTCCTTCAGCGCGTCACGGATGACGTCGGGGCTGATCGATAGTTCTGCCATTGTCTTCCCTTTGTATCTGGGTGCGCGGTTCCCCGCGCGAAGTCGTGTTAGCCCGCGAGCTTCTGGCGAAGGTCTGCGAGTCGTGCGGAGATGCTGCCGTCGATGACGTCGTCGGCGATCTGCACTCGCAGACCTCCGACCACGGCAGGGTCGATGACGACGTTGAGGGACACCTGACCGTCGTAGCGTCGCGACAGCGAGTCGCTGAGGCGGGCGCGCTGCGCGTCGGTCAGCGGGGCGGCGGTGTGCACCGTGGCGACCACACGACCGCGCTGGCTCGAGACGATGCTCATCGCGCGGTTGAGCAGGCGACGAACGCGTCGTTCGCGCGGCTGACGCACGAGCGACGTGATGATCAGCGTCGAAGCAGCGCTCGTCGAGCCGTCGGCCAGGAGGCGCTCGACGAGCACTCCCTTGGCGTCTTCTCCGCCGAGACGTCCGCCCAGGGCGAGTTCGAGCTCCGGGTTGGCGGCGACCACGCGGGAGAAACTGAACAGCTCCCCCTCGATGTCCGCATCCGGCTCGGCGATCGCTGCAGCGCGGATCGCGAGCTCCTCGACACCGTCGACGAGCTCACCCGCGTTGGACCAGCGCTCCGCCACGACCGTCTTCAGAACGCTCTGAGCGTCTGCAGAGAACCCGCCGAACACCGCGGCGACGACGTTCTGTCGTGCCGCGGCGGGAGCAGAGGGGTCAGCAAGCGCGCCGCTCAGCTGAGACGATTCGCTCACGGCACGTGCGGCAGCGAGAAGCTCCCGTGCGGTGTCGAGAGTGACGCCCTTCGCTGCGGCAAGCGTCTGGATGGATGCCGCGAGTGCCTGAGTGGTCGCGCTGCCCATTACTGAGCCGCCTTCTCGGATGCCTCGAGGTCGGCGAGGAAGCGGTCGACGACAGCCGTCGCACGTGCATCGTCGGAGAGCGTCTCGCCGACGACGCCGCCGGCGAGGTCGATCGCGAGCGTTCCGACCTCGCTGCGCAGCGAGACGAGAGCGGTCTGACGCTCGGCCTCGATCTGCGTGTGCGCGGTGGCGGTGATGCGTGCGGCCTCAGTGGTCGCGGCGTCCTTCGCCTCGGCGACGATCTTCTTGCCGTCCTCGCGGGCGGCCTCACGGATCTCGCCGGCCTCGGTACGCGCCTCAGCGAGCTGACGCGTGTACTCCTCGAGTGCCGCCTCCGCCTGCTTCTGCGCCTCGTCAGCCTTGGCGATGTTGCCCTCGATGGCGGCGGACCGCTCGTCGAGCATCTTCGTCAGTCGAGGAAGGGCGACCTTCCAGACCACGACGAGGATGACGATGAACCAGAGGCCCGACCAGATGATGTCGTACCACGCAGGGATGAGCGGGTTGTTCGGCTCACCCTCTGCTGCGAGGTTCGTGACAAGAGCGTTCAGCATCCTGTCTCCTTCAGAAGTCGGTGAGGATTACGGGAAGGGGATGAATGCGACGGCGATGCCGACGAACGCAAGCGCCTCGGTGAAGGCGATACCGATCCACATGAGGACCTGGAGACGGCCGGCCAGCTCGGGCTGACGGGCGACACCCTCGATGGTCTTGCCGACGACGATGCCGACGCCGATGGCCGGGCCGATGGCAGCGAGGCCGTAGCCGACCGCTCCGAGGTGACCGTTGATTTCAGCGAGAACCGTAGTAGCGTCCACGGGTTTTTCCTTTCGTTGGGTGGGAAGGCTGATGCCTGCCCGCTCAGTGCTCTTCTGCGACCGCGAGCTGGATGTAGACCGCGGTGAGGACGGTGAAGACGTATGCCTGGAGGACGGCGACCAGGATCTCGAAGATCGTGAAGGCGCCGCCGAAGGCGAGGGTTCCGACACCGAGCGCGGCCCAGCCGCCGCCTGCGGTGAAGAAGAAGAACTGGGTCGCGGAGAACGCGAGCACCAGGATCATGTGCCCCACGACGAGGTTCATGAGAAGACGCAGCGTCAGCGTGACGGGGCGCAGGATGAACGTCGAGATGAGCTCGATGATCGCGACGATCGGCATCGCGGCGACCGGCACGCCCTGAGGGAACAGGGAGTTCTTGAAGAACTTGAGTCCGTGGCGCTTGATACCCGCGTAGATGAAGGTCACGTAGCTGACCACGGCGAGCGTCAGCGGCACCGCGACGATCGCGGTTCCCGGCATGTTCAGGAACGGGATGATTCCCGTGATGTTCATGAACAGCACCATGAAGAAGATCGTGGTGAGGATCGGCAGGAAGCGATCGCCGTCCTTGCGCCCGAGCATGTCGTGGGCGACGTTGGTGCGGACGAAGCCGAGCCCCATCTCCACCAGGCTCTGGAAGCGTCCGGGTACGACCTTCATGCGTCGGGTGCCGAGCCAGAGGATCAGCACCACGGCGATCACCGCGAGCAACTGGACCAGGTGGATCCGGTTGACGGGGATCGGGCCTACGTAGAAGAGGATCTCCGGGAAGAAATCGTCGATCGAAGGGCCGTGGAACTCGCCGTCGGAGGCAAGTCGGGGGGTCAGGGTCGCAGCAAGATTAAACAGCGCGGGCTCCAGCTTCGGGGCACCGGTCTAAACCGGGGCGACGATGGTCGGTGTGCAATCAGCGCAAGCGCTCGCGGGCGAGCGGCGGGCACGGTTCAACAGTATCAGAATCTGAGGGTCCCCTAAGACCGCAGGCCCCCGTCGACCGGTCCCTCGTCGACCGGTCCCTCGTCGACGCGATTCGCGTTTCCGGGCGCACGATCTTCGGGCACCTCTGTCGGCAGCGTGGTGTCGCTCACGTTGGGCAGCCGCATACGGGTGAGCACGATCACATCGATGGCGAGCGACATCAGGACGCCGGCCACGATCGAGAGGAAGAACACCATCGGCTCCAGCCAGGGCTGGCCGGCGAGCAGGATCATCGCGACGACGAACAGTCCGAGCTTGAGCAGCCAGCCCCCGAGGACGATCGCGAAGAACAGCTGCACGTAGATCGGGTCCCCGTACCAGCGGTTCGCGATGAGGATGCTGATGCCGGTGATCGCCAGGAACACGGCTGCGAGCAGCACGCCCAACAGCCCGCTGATGAGCCCCTCTCCCCCGGCGACGGCGTAGCCGACACCGCCGGCGACGACGGCCAGCACGGCGGTCGCGACAGCCGACCAGATGAGGGTGCGACGCAGGATCGGCGTGCTGGAAACGGGGCTCGGGCTCATCAGGACTCCACGGGTGTCGGGTCGGTTTCGGCGGCCGCCTGCGCTCTTCCTGCGGCGGGTGGGGCTCAGGGTGACGACGAGGCACGCGGCGATGCCCACGACGCCGAAGCCGACGCCGGGAAGGTACTGGCCGGGCCAGTCCTCCCGCGCACCGACGTACATCAGCAGGACGGCGAGTGAGATGACGGCCGTCCATGCATAGAAGATGAGGACCGCGTCGCGGTCGCGGTGGCCGAGGTCCAGCATCCGGTGATGGAGGTGCTTGCGATCGGGCGAGAACGGCGAGCGACCGGCGCTCATGCGTCGCAGCACAGCCAGACCGAAGTCGAGCAGCGGCAGCAGCACGACCAGCAGCGGCAGGAGGATCGGCAGGAAGGCACCGATCAGCTGCGAGCGACCGAGGCGCTCGGGATCGAGAGCGGACGGATCCATCTGCCCGGTGATCGCGATCGCCGATGTCGCCATCAGCAGACCGATCACCAGAGCGCCCGAATCCCCCATGAACAGCTTCGCCGGGCTCCAGTTCAGCGGCAGGAAGCCGAGGCAGGCGCCGATCAGGACTGCGGCGAGGAACGTGGAGAGGTTGAAGTAGCTCGAGGCGCCGGAGTCACGCGTGAAGATGTAGGAGTACGCGAAGAATATGCCGTTAGAGATGAGGCACACCCCGGCGACGAGTCCGTCGAGTCCGTCGATGAAGTTCACCGCGTTCATCACGATCACGATCGCGAACATCGTGATCGTGATGCTCAGCCAGCTGGAGACCACGATGAGGTCGCCGAACGGCAGCGAGAGGATCTGCAGTCCGCCTCCGACGGTGATGAGTCCCGCGGCCAGGAACTGCGCGCCGAGCTTGATCATCCAGTCGATGTCCCAGAGATCGTCGACCACGCCGATGATCGCGATCAGGAGCGAGGCGCCCAGGATCGACCACATCGTCTGCGGAGGGATCCAGATGCTCTGGAAGAAGGGGTTGACGGCCGAGAATCCGAAGGCGGCGGCGATGCCGAGGAAGATCGCGACTCCGCCGAGGCGCGGCGTCGGCGTCGTATGCACGTCGCGCTCTCGGATGCCGGGGTAAAGCTTGAATCGGAGGCTGAGTCGCCAGACCGCCCAGGTCAGCGCGAAGGTGATCGCTGCCGTGAGGAGGACCGTGGCGAGATACTGCTTCACGAATCCGCGTCCTGCGGCTCCTCCGCATGCACGTGCTCCGCGTCCTGCGGCTCCTCGGGTTCGAGCAGATCGCCGAGCACCTCCTGCAGCTGCTCCCGCGTGACCGCTCCGTCTCGGAGGATGCGGACGGTGCCGGGTTCGGCATCCGTTCCACGACGGACCAGAGACGTCGCGTCGACGATGGTGGAGGCGATGCCGTCCTTGCTCAGACCGTCGGCGAGGTACACGGCGACGCTGTCGCCCAGCATCTCCTCCGCGTCCGACGCCGAGATCGCCGCGGGCTGGCCCGTGAGATTGGCGCTGGAAACGGCGAGCGGACCGGTCTCGGCCAGCAGCTCGAGGGCCACACGTCCCTCCGGCATCCGCACCGCGACGGTGCCGAGTGTCTCACCGAGGTCCCACACCAGCGAGGGCTGCGCGGGGAGCACGATCGTGAGACCGCCGGGCCAGAACGCGTCGACGAGGCGTTCGACCGGCTCCGGGACCGATTCGGCGAGAGCCGCGAGCGTCTCCTTCGTCCCGATCAGGACGGGCGGCGGCTGATCGCGACCCCGCCCTTTCGCGTCGAGCAACCGCTGGACGGCGGCCGGGGAGAAGGCGTCGGCGGCGACGCCGTACACGGTGTCTGTGGGCATCACGATGAGTTCGCCACGGCCGATCGCCTGGCGCGCATGGCGCATGCCGGCGAGCAGCTGCGAGTCATCGCGGCAGTCGAAGATGGTTGACATGACGGTTCGATTCTACGTTGCGCGAGTGCTGCAGATGCTCCGAGCCGGCTGATCAGGGCCGGAGTGCGGTGGTGGTGCGATCCCGCAGGGTGAGATCGCGATGCGTCGCCGGCGCGCGCCACCCGTCCGCGGCGAGGATGTCCCTGATCGATTCGCCCTGCAGTTCGCCGTGCTCGATCACGAGCAGGCCTCCGGGATGCAGGAGCGCGAGCGCCCGGGAGCTGAGCACGCGCACGATGTCGAGGCCGTCCTCTCCGCCATACAGCGCCATCGCCGGGTCGAAGAGCCGCACCTCCGGATCGCGCGGAATCGCGGCGTCCGGCACGTACGGCGGATTCGAGATGACGACCGATGCCGTGCCGTCGAGCTCGGGGAAGGCCTCCCCCAGGTCGGACAGCACGAGCGTCAGATTGTCGACGCCGGCGACGTTCCGGCTCGCCCATGCGTGCGCATCCTCGGAGAGCTCGGCGGCGAAGACGCGGGCGTGCGGAACCTCCGTCGCCATCGCGAGGGCGATCGCACCGCTGCCGGTGCCGAGGTCGACGCCGATCGGTGCGGGGTCCGCGGAGTTGAGCAGTGCATCGATCGCGTACTGCACCACCGTCTCGGTCTCCGGCCGCGGCACGAAGACACCGGGTCCGACAGCCAGCTCGAGATGACGGAACGGGGCCGTGCCGGTGATGTGCTGCAAGGGTTCGCGCGCGGCACGGCGCGTCACCAGGGCTTCCAGGGCACCCGCCGACTCGTCGTCGATATCGTCTCCGCGGATGATCGCGGCCTGCACCTCGCCGCGTCGCCGACCCAGCACATGCCCGGCGAGCAGCTCCGCGTCGACCAGAGGATCCGGGACGCCGACGTCGGCCAGGCGCTGAGCGGCGGCACGGACGAGCGCCGCAAGAGAGGTGTCGGACATGGCTTCCAGCGTAGAGCGCGCTGAGCTGTCACAATGCCGCTGCGACAAGGCCCCTCCCCTAGGCTGGACCGGCAGCGACCCCCGCACAGGAAGGCTCCTCATGCCCGGCATCCACTCCGACATCACGACCGCGTTCGGCAACACGCCGCTCGTGCGTCTGAACCGCGTGACCGAGGGCCTCGGGGCCACTGTGCTCGCCAAGCTCGAGTACTACAACCCGGCATCGAGCGTGAAGGACCGCATCGGCATCGCCATGATCAACGCCGCGGAGTCGTCGGGCGAGCTGAAGCCCGGCGGCACGATCGTGGAGTCGACGAGCGGCAACACCGGCATCGCTCTCGCCATGGTCGGCGCCGCCCGCGGCTACCGGGTCATCCTGACGATGCCGGCCTCCATGTCGAAGGAGCGTCGAGTGCTGCTCAAGGCGTTCGGCGCGGAGATCGTGCTCACCGATCCCACCAAGGGCATGAGCGGCGCTATCGAGGAGACCAAGCGCATCGTCTCGGAGACGCCCGGCGCGATCTGGATCCGCCAGTTCGAGAACGCGGCCAACCCCCAGATCCACCGCGAGACCACGGCGCAGGAGATCCTCCGCGACACCGATGGCGCGGTCGACATCTTCATCGCGGGTGTCGGCACCGGCGGAACGGTGACCGGAACCGGACAGGCCCTCAAGGCCGCGAAGCCCGGGGTGCAGGTCATCGCCGTCGAGCCCAAGGACTCGCCCGTGCTCACCGAGGGCCACCCCGGCCCGCACAAGATCCAGGGCATCGGCCCGAACTTCGTCCCCGACGTGCTCGACCGCGATGTGCTCGACGAGATCATGACCGCCGAGTTCGACGAGTCGCTGCGGGTCGCCCGCGACCTCGCCGCCAAGGAGGGTCTGCTCGTCGGCATGTCCTCCGGCGCGGCTGTCGCGGCGGCGCTCAAGGTGGCCGCTCGCCCGGAGAACGACGGAAAGACGATCGTCGTCGTGATCCCGGACACCGGTGAGCGCTACCTCTCCACCGCGCTGTTCGAGGACCTGCGCGAAGACTGAGGGTTTCGATGGGCATGATCGGGCGGATGCGCGAGGACGTCGCGGCGGCTCGCCTTCGTGACCCCGCCGCGCGCAGCAGTGCCGAGGTCGCTCTGCTGTATCCGGGGCTCCACGCCATCTGGGCGCACCGCGTGTCGCACGCGCTCTGGCGACGCCGGCTGCGGTTGCTCGCGCGCGCGGGCTCGCAGTTGTCGCGCTGGCTGACCGGGATCGAGATCCATCCCGGCGCGCGGATCGGTCGCCGGTTCTTCATCGATCACGGGATGGGAGTGGTGATCGGCGAGACCAGCGTGATCGGCGACGATGTGATGCTCTACCACGGTGTGACTCTGGGCGGACGGACGCGCACCTCCGGCAAACGCCACCCGACACTCGGCGACGGGGTCGCGGTCGGTGCCGGCGCGAAGATCCTGGGCCCCGTGACCATCGGCGCTCACTCCGTCGTCGGAGCGAATGCCGTCGTCACCCGCGATGCACCGGCCGACAGCATCCTCGTCGGGGTTCCCGCGAAGCCGCGTCAGCGCCACACCGGCGAGGACACCAGAGCGCTGCTCACCGCGCCGGACTACGCGATCTGAGCGTCGGCGAGACCGAGGGGCTCAGCGCCGCTTGGTCTTGACCGCCTCGACCTTCTTGCGCAGGAAGATCAGAGGAGGCAGCACGCTGCCGAGCGCGGTGATGAGCCAGACGATCACCGAGCCGAGAAGCCAGCCGGTGAGGTCGGTGATGCGCAGTCCGCCGATGGGCAGCAGCACCACGATGATGAGCGAGATCAGCGTCGAGAAGATGCCGATGCCGCCCATGAGCACGGGGGCATATCGCGTGGCCATCTTGCCCACCCACGGCGCGAGCACGCTCTGCAGGATCGCGAAGATCAGGATGCAGACGACGAAGCCCCACCACTTGTCCCACTCGATCTGGAAACCGTCGAGGGCGAGGTCGGCGGCGATCAGGCCGAGACCGGCCGACACGACATACATCAGACCGCGGAACAGAAGTGTGATCACGGCCCGATCATAGCGTTCGCGTGGCGCGTCAGGAGTCGGAGCCGACCGCGGCGAGCCGCGCTTCCTCGTCCGCCGTGATCGCGCTCTCGATCAACGGGTCGAGCGCTCCGTCCATGACCTGATCGAGGTTGTACGCCTTGAAGCCGGTGCGGTGATCCGCGATGCGGTTCTCGGGGAAGTTGTAGGTGCGGATGCGCTCCGAACGGTCCATGCCGCGGATCTGCGACCGACGGGCATCGGAAGCCGCGGCATCCAGCTCCTCCTGCTGGCGCGCGAGCAGACGGGCGCGCAGCACGCGCATGCCGGCCTCACGGTTCTGCAGCTGGGACTTCTCGTTCTGCATCGACACGACGATGCCGGTCGGCACGTGGGTGATGCGCACCGCGGAGTCGGTCGTGTTCACGGACTGACCGCCGGGACCGGAGGAGCGGAACACGTCGATCTTGAGGTCGTTCTGGTCGATGTGGATCTCTTCGGGCTCGTCGACCTCGGGGAAGACCAGCACGCCGGTGGTCGACGTGTGGATGCGCCCCTGCGACTCGGTCGCCGGAACGCGCTGCACGCGGTGCACGCCGCCCTCGTACTTCAGATGCGCCCACACGCCCTGGGCGGGGTCGGAGGACGATCCCTTGATGGCGACCTGAACATCCTTGTAGCCGCCGAGGTCGGACTCGTTCCGCTCGAGCAGCTCGGTCTTCCAGCCCTTGGACGCCGCGTACTGGATGTACATGCGCAGCAGGTCGGCGGCGAACAGCGCGGATTCCGCACCGCCCTCCCCCGCCTTGATCTCCATGATCACGTCGCGAGCATCGTCCGGATCGCGCGGGATGAGCAGACGCCGCAGCCGTTCCTGTGCGGTCTGCAGCTCCTCTTCCATCGCCGGGATCTCGGCCGCGATCGACTCGTCCTCCCGCGCGAACTCGCGCGCGGTCTCCAGATCATCGGTCGCGGCGATCCAAGCCTCGTACGCGGCGACGATGCGGGACAGCTCGGCGTAGCGGCGGTTGACGCGCTTCGCGCGGGCGGCGTCGGCGTGCACCGCCGGGTCGGAGAGCTCCTCCTGCACCCGGCGATGCTCGTCGATCAGAGTCTGGACGGACTCGAACACGGCTCAGCCGCTCAGCGGATGTTGTTGTCGTGCCCGTGCGCACCCGAGGGAAGCGTCGGGATCGACTTCTGCATCTGCACGAGGAACTCGACGTTCGAGTTGGTCTCCTTGAGCTTGCCGAGGACGACCTCGAGAGCCTGCTGCTGGTCCAGGCCCGCGAGAGCGCGACGCAGCTTCCACGTGATCTTGACCTCGTCGGCCGAGAGCAGCATCTCTTCGCGACGGGTGCTCGACGCGTTCACGTCGACCGCCGGGAAGATGCGCTTGTCGGCGAGGGCGCGGGACAGGCGCAGCTCGCTGTTGCCGGTGCCCTTGAACTCCTCGAAGATGACCTCGTCCATCTTGGAGCCGGTCTCCACCAGCGCCGTGGCGAGGATCGTGAGGGATCCGCCGTTCTCGATGTTGCGCGCCGCACCGAAGAACCGCTTGGGCGGGTACAGCGCCGACGCGTCGACGCCACCGGTGAGCACGCGACCGGACGCCGGGGCAGCCAGGTTGTACGCGCGGCCGAGGCGGGTGATCGAGTCGAGCAGCACGACGACGTCGCGACCGAGCTCGACCAGGCGCTTCGCACGCTCGATGGCGAGCTCGGCGACCGTGGTGTGGTCTTCGGCGGGACGGTCGAACGTCGAGGCGATGACCTCGCCCTTGACCGAGCGCTCCATGTCGGTGACCTCTTCGGGGCGCTCGTCGACGAGCACGACCATGAGGTGGACCTCGGGGTTGTTCTGCGCGATCGCGTTCGCGATCTGCTGCAGGACGATCGTCTTGCCGGCCTTGGGCGGTGCGACGATGAGGCCGCGCTGGCCCTTGCCGACCGGGGCGACCAGGTCGATGATGCGCTGGGTCAGCTTCTCGGGGGCCGTCTCCAGGCGCAGACGCTCCTGCGGGTACAGCGGGGTGAGCTTGCCGAACTCCACGCGGGTTGCCGCGTCGTCCACCGACAGGCCGTTGATCGAGTCGACCTTGACCAGCGCGTTGTACTTCTGGCGGCCCTGCTGCTCGCCCTCGCGAGGCTGCTTGATCGAGCCGACGACGGCGTCACCCTTGCGGAGGTTGTACTTCTTCACCTGGCCGAGCGAGACGTACACGTCGCTGGGACCGGCGAGGTAGCCGGTGGTACGCACGAAGGCGTAGTTGTCGAGGACGTCGAGGATGCCGGCGATCGGGATGAGGACGTCGTCCTCGCCGATCTCGGTGTCGAACTCGTCGGTCGGGACACCGCTGCGACGCTTGTTGCGCTGACGGTTGCGGTTGTTGCCACCGGACTGGTCATCGTCGGCGGGCTGAGCCTGCTGCTCCTGCGCGGCACCGTTCTGGCCACGGCCACGGTTGCGGCTGCGGTTGCGGTTGCGACCACGGCCGCCCTGCTCCTCGCCGCCCTCGGAGTCGTCGTCGTTGTCGTTGTTCTGCGCGTTATTGTTCTGCGCGTTGTTGTTCTGCGCGTTGTTGTTCTGCGCGTTGCGGCCCCGAGCGTTGCCGTTCTGGGCCGGCTCGGCGGGAGCTGTCTCAGAAGCGGCATCCGCCGCGGGGGCCGCATCTGCGGCTTCGGCCTCGGGGGCTGCCGTCTTCTGGGCGCCACGGCGTCCGCGGCCGGTCGACTTGGGCGCCGACTCCGCCGGAGCTTCTGCCGGAGCGGCATCTGCGGCGGGTGCCTCTGCCGGAGCGGCTTCCGCGGTCGGCGCCTCGGCATCCGCCTTCTTCGCACGGCTGCGACGCGGTGCCTTCGCCTTGGGCGCGGCCTCCGCGGGCTCCGCCGATGCCTCAGCGGGCGCCGATGCGGTCTTCGGCTCGGACTCTGCCTTCGGCGCGGCTTCCGCCTTCTCGGCCTTCGCCGCCTCGGCCTTCTCGGCCTTCGCCGCCGCCGTGGCGGTGCTGGCACGACGCGGTGCGCGCTTGCGCGCCGGTGCAGCCTCGGTCGCGGGGGCTTCGGACACCGAAGCGGACTGGTCGTTCTGGGTCTCGGAGAGGTTCTCCACGAGTACTCCCTTATATGTCATGGGGAATGAGCGTTGAACGCACACAACGGGTGCTGCGCGCGATCGCACGGGCTGACGCTCGGCGCCAGCCAGCCTCGGCACTTGTGCCACAGGGATTTGCGTGCGGGTCTTGCAAGAGTTGCAATGGGGCCAGATTCACGTAGTTACGTGGAGCCCTCCGCTCGAGTCCCCACTGTACCACCACGCACGTCGACTGCGAGCAGGAGCGCCTCCCACGGGGTGTCGGTGACTCGATCAGCCAGCTCCACCGCGTCCTGGCGGCTGCCCGGCCCGTCGGCCAGCACGAGCACACTGGGACCGGCACCGGAGACGACGGCTGCGAAGCCCGCCTTGCGCAGCGCCTGCACGAGCCGCTGCGTCTCGGGCATCGCCTCGGCGCGATAGTCCTGATGGAGGCGGTCGGCGGTCGCGTCGAGGAGCAGTTCCGGACTCTGCATCAGGGCCGCGATCAGCAGCGCGGAGCGCGAGACGTTGAACACCGCATCCGCAGTCGAGACGTGCGGAGGCTGCAGCGAACGCGCCTGCGAGGTCGACATCGTGTACGCGGGGACGAGCACGAGGGGCGAGACGCCGCGGTGCACGAGCAGCTTCTTATGCTGGGGCCCGCGCTCCCCCATCCAGGCGATCGTCAGCCCGCCGAAAAGCGCCGGAGCCACGTTGTCGGGGTGGCCCTCCAGCTCGGTGGCGAGACGAAGGAGGTCGGCGTCGCCGATCTCGACGTCGCCGGCGAGCAGTCCCTTCGCGGCGAGAACTCCGGCGGCGACGGCGGCACCCGATGAGCCCAGTCCGCGGCCATGCGGGACGCCGTTCTCCGCGATGATGCGCAGACCCGGGGCGGGGCGACCCGCATCGGCGAAGACGTACGCGATCGTGCGGACGATGAGGTTCGACTCATCGCGCGGAATCTCGGCCGCACCCGAGCCGGTCACCTCGATCTCGAGCTGACCGGCCGGCAGCGCCGTGACCTGCAGGGTGTCGTAGATGCTGAGCGCCAGGCCGAGCGTGTCGAAGCCGGGGCCGAGGTTCGCGCTCGTGGCCGGCACCCGAACCTCGACGGTGCGGTCTTCCACCGGATTGCCCTCGACGGGGGCGAGGGCTGACGCCATCGTCACTCGCCTTCCACCCGGAGCACCGAGACGACCCGGGCGACGACCGTGCTGTCGGCGAGAGCGTCGACGGTGGCACTGAGCGCCTGCTCGGTCGCGCGGTGCGTGCCGATGATCAGACGGGCGGTCGGCTCGTCTTCGCCCTCGACGGTCTGCACGACCGTCGCGACGGAGACTCCGCCGTCGCTGAGGATTCCGGCGACCGTGGCGAGCACGCCCGGCGCATCCGCGACCTCGAGCGTGATCTGGTAGCGGGTGGTGACGTGTCCGATCGGAACGACCGGAAGGTTGGCCCTGGTCGACTCTCCCACTCCGACGCCCCCGGCGATGTGACGGCGAGCGGCGGAGACGACGTCACCCAGCACGGCCGAGGCGGTCTGGACGCCACCTGCTCCCGCGCCGTAGAACATCAGGGATCCGGCGGCCTCCGCCTCGACGAAGACGGCGTTGTTGGCGCCGTGCACGGATGCGAGGGGGTGCGAGTTCGGCACGAGTGCCGGGTAGACGCGCACCGAGATCGACTCGGCGCCGTTGGCCTCGATGCGCTCGCACACCGCGAGCAGCTTGATGACGAAACCCGCAGCGCGAGCCTCCTCGATCATGGACGGCGTGATCGAGGTGATGCCCTCGCGGTAGACGGCTTCGAGCGGCACGGCCGTGTGGAATGCGAGGCTCGCGAGGATGGCGGCCTTCTGCGCGGCGTCGTAGCCCTCCACGTCGGCGGTCGGGTCGGCCTCGGCGTATCCCAGACGCTGCGCATCGGCGAGCACGTCGGCGAAGTCGGCGCCCTCGGAGTCCATCCGGTCCAGGATGTAGTTCGTCGTGCCGTTCACGATGCCCATGATGCGCACGACCCGGTCGCCGGCGAGCGAGTCGCGCAGTGGCCGGATGATCGGGATCGCACCGGCGGCCGCGGCTTCGTAGTAGACGGATGCGCCCACGCGATCGGCGGCCTCGAACAGCTCAGGGCCGTGCGTGGCGAGCAGCGCCTTGTTGGCCGTGACGACGTCGGCACCTGAGCCGATCGCCTGCAGGATGCTGGTGCGGGCGGGCTCGATGCCGCCGATCAGCTCGATCACGATGTCGGCGCCCAGGATCAGCGACTCCGCGTCGGTGGTGAAGAGCTCCTTGGGGAGATCGACGTCACGCGGCGCATCCACGTCGCGCACCGCGATGCCGGCGAGCTCCAGTTCCGCACCGGCACGGTCGGCCAGTTCGTCGCCGTGGCGCAGCAGGAGCGCCGCGACCTGCGACCCGACCGCTCCGGCACCCAGCAGTGCCACACGAAGTCGTCGGTATTCAGTCATGGTTGCTCCTTCGGAGGTGGGTCATTGTTCTCCCTCGGGGGCGTTCGCCCCGTCGATGCCCGCGTCACGGGCGAGCACGTCGTCGACGGTCTCGCCTCGGACGATGACCGTCGATCGTCCATCGCGCACGGCGACCACGGGCGGACGCGGTACATGGTTGTAGTTGCTCGCCAACGGCACGCAGTAGGCACCGGTGGTCGGCACGGCGAGCAGGTCGCCGGGCACCAGATCTTCGGGCAGGTATTCGTGGTCGACCACGATGTCGCCGGATTCGCAGTGCTTGCCGACGACCCGGCTGAGTCGAGGCTCACCGGACCCGATGCGCGAGGCGAGGCGCGCCGAGTACTGGGCGCCGTACAGCGCGGGGCGCGCGTTGTCGCTCATGCCGCCGTCGACGCTCACGTATCGGCGCACGGCGCCCGTCGCCACGGTCACGTCCTTGGTGGTGCCGACCTCGTAGATGGTGACGCCCGCGGTGCCGACGATGGCACGACCCGGCTCGAACGACAGGGCGGGAACGGGGATGCCGCGTGCAGCGCAGCCCTCCGCGACCGAGGTGACGATCGCGTCGGCGAGTCCTTCGATCGGAGTCGGGTCGTCCACGCGCGTGTAGGCGATACCGAAGCCACCGCCGAGGTTGAGCTGCGGCACCGGACCGCCTTCGAGCAGGGTGGCGTGCAGGTCGAGCACGCGGGATGCGGACTCGCGGAAGCCGGCGACGCCGAAGATCTGCGAACCGATGTGGCAGTGCAGTCCGGCGAAGACCAGACCCGGGATCTCGCGGATGCGGGCGACGGCGGTCTCGGCCTCCGGGAGCGGGAACCCGAACTTCTGGTCCTCATGAGCCGTGGCGAGGAAGTCGTGGGTCTCGGCGTGCACGCCGCTGATGACGCGGACCAGCACCCGCTGCGTCGCGCCGGTGCGAGCGGTGATCGCCGCGAGCCGTTCGATCTCGATGGCACTGTCGACGATGATCGTCCCGACGCCCACCTCCACGGCACGCTCGAGCTCGGCGACGGACTTGTTGTTGCCGTGGAAGCCCAGCGACCCGGGTGCCACACCGGCCGCGAGGGCGACGGCCAGCTCTCCCCCCGTGCAGACGTCGACGCGCAGACCTTCGTCGACCACCCAGCGCGCGACCGTCGTGCACAGGAACGCCTTGCCCGCGTAGTACACCTGAGCCGTGGTGCCGTTGTCGGCGGCGGCGCGATCGAACGCGAGCCGGAACCGCCGGGCTCGCCCGCGTACCTCTTCTTCATCGAGCACGAGCAGCGGCGTGCCGTAGGTGCGGGCGAGGGCGGTGGCGCTGACACCGGCGATGTCGAGCACACCGTCGCCATCACGGGTCGCGGACGCCGGCCAGACGCCGTCGGCGAGGTCGTTGGCGTCATCGGGCACAGCGAGCCATTCCGGAGCGAGCGAATCGGCAGGGAGAAGCACTGATCACCAATCGTGGGAAGGATCTCGGGCGGGGTCGCGCACATCGAGGTTGACCCGATTCTAGGGCACCGACCGCGTGTCCCTGATCATGGTGACGCGCCGCGTCAAGCCCCTGCAACAGCCTGTCTCAGCCTCCTAGGGTGGGGGCGTGGCGAACACTGAAACGACGAAGGACTCCCCCGCGCGTCCGGGACTGATCCCGCGCATCACCGGACCGATCATCGCGTGGGCACTCGCGCGCCGGCCGGTGCGCGCCGCGCTGCTGTACACCGAGCGCCGCGGGCCGATGCTCGCCGACAGCGTCACCTACCGCGCCCTCTTCAGCGTGTTCGCGGGGGTGCTGCTGGGCTTCTCGATCGCGGCTCTGTGGCTCGCCGGGAACCCGGTGGCGTGGCAGGCGATCATCGACGCCGTGCAGTCGGCCGTGCCCGGGCTCATCGGCGAGGACGGCGTGATCAAGACGACGGACCTCCAGGCGCCGGCGTCCTTGTCGCTCGCAGGGATCATCTCGCTCGTCGCTCTCGTCGGCGCCGCACTCGGCGCCATCGGATCGCTCCGCACGGCCGTGCGAGTGCTCGCGGGCACGGTGCAGGCCGACATCCTGTGGATCTGGGTGATCCTCCGCAACCTCGCGCTGGCCATCGGCATCGGCCTGGCGTTCGTGCTCTCCGCCGCCGTCACCTTCGCCGGGCAGCTGGGCGTCTCCTGGATCGCGGATCTGCTGGGCCTGCCCGCCGACGCACCGGTCGTGGCCTGGACCGTGCGCCTGCTCTCCCTCGTCGTCGTCTTCGCCCTCGACACGGCGATCATCATCGGGGTCTTCCTCCTGCTCTCCGGGGTGCGGCCGTCGGCACGTTCGCTCTGGCCGGGAGCACTGCTGGGTGCACTGGGCCTGCTGATCCTGCAGGAGCTGTCCGGACTGTTCGTGGGCGGAGCGACGAGCAACCCGCTTCTCGCCTCCTTCGCTTCGCTGCTCGCGCTGCTGATCTGGTTGAACTTCTCGGCGCAGGTGATGCTGTTCGCGTGCGCCTACATCGTGACAGCCGAGGAGGAGAAGTCCGATCGGGTGCACGCCCGCTTCGCGGCGACGACCTTCGTCCAGCGGCGTCTGCAACGCGCCGAGGTCGACGTCAAGGTCGCCACCGCGGAGCTGCGCGCCGCACAGGAGGCGGCGTCCGCCGAGAAGTCCGCGTAGCCGCATCGCGCCTCGTTGTGACCGAACCGGCTATGTTGGTCACAACGAGAGGACGCCATGGACGCCCGACGCACGGTCATCGACCTTCCGCATGCCGCGGTCTCCGCCCTGGAGTGGCGGCCGGCTGCGGAGACCGGGCTTCCCGTCCTGCTCCTGCACGGCGGCGGTGCCGACAGCGCCGAGCTCTCGTGGGGCGAGGTCGGGCCCGCACTCGCGGACGCGGGGCACCGAGTCATCGCGCCGGATCATCCCGGATTCGGGCACAGCCCCCGGGCCGACTGGCCCCTCACCCAGGAGAGACTCGTGCGGCACGTCGGCGAGCTGGTCGACGCGCTCGGTCTGGGCGAGTACGCGATCGCGGGACTCTCCCTCGGCGGCGGGATGAGCGTCGGGCACTTGCTCGATCAACCCGGCCGGGCTCGGACCGCCATCCTGCTGGGCTGTTACGGCCTGATGCCCCGTCTCGCCGACGGGTTCCGCGGACGGATCACTCAACTGACCTCATTCCTCCTGCTGCGCTCCGGGCTGCTGGCCGCGATGACCCGCTCCTACGCACGGAACCGCCCCGCGATGGAGCGCGGTCTCCGCGACCTGGTGCGCAACCCGCAGGCACGCACCCCCGAGCTCGTCGATGCGGTCCTCGCCGAAGCCGCCGGAGGAACTAGTCTCGAGTCGTTCGGACAATGGCAGCGCGATCAGGTGCTCTGGAATCGGCTGCGAACGGTCTACACGGATCAGCTCGCGGGCATACGCACTCCCACGCTGCTGGTGCACGGCGATCGCGACACCGGAGTTCCCGTCGCTCGCATCGAGACGGCGGCCGCACTTCTGCCTTCCGGATCGCTCCGGCTCGTCCCCGGAGCCGGCCACTGGGTGCAGCGCGACCGACCCGACCTCGTCATCCCCGCGATGCTCGAACAGTTGAGGAGTGCCGGTGCCCCGACCACGGATACCTGACCGACGGGAGCGCATCCTCGATGCGGCCCGAGCGCTCGTGCTCGCGCACGGGTTCGATGCCATGAGCGTCGCCGCGATCGCCGAGGGCGCCGGCATCGCGAAGGGCGCCGTGTACCTGGAGTTCGCCGGCAAGCGCGACATCCTCGACGCGCTGCTGCTGCAGGGCAACCTGCGCATGGCCGATCGGGTCCGAGGCGAACTCGGTGAGCATCCTCGTCTCAGCGATGCCTGTCGCGCGACGGCACGCGCGCTGCTCGACGACCCCCTGATGACCGCTGCCTTCCTCGACGATCAGGGCATCCTCGGCTCCCACGTGATGGAGGAGACCGACGGGCGCTACCGCGAGCGCCATCAGCGGGTCGTCGAGTGGGTCCGCGAGCTGCAGGAGCGCGGCCTGATCGTCATGGATGTCGATCCGCGCACGCTCGCTCTGGCGCTGTCGAGCACGACGATCGGGCTGCTCTCGGCGGCGCGGCTGCTCGGACCGCTCGACCCGGCACTGCTGGAGGGCACGATCGACACCATCGGGCGGATGTCCGCGGCCTTCGAGACGGAGAGATGATGCACCTGGAAACCTTCGGGCGCACGGGCGAACCCCCGCTGCTGCTCCTGCACGGCGGTGGCGTGGCCGGGTGGATGTGGGAGCCGATTCGCGCGCACCTGCCTCCTCACGCGAGGGTGCTGGTGCCGGACCTCCCCGGTCACGGCCGCAGCGCGGCGCAGTCGTACGCCTCGCATCGCGCGACGGTCGACCTGCTCGCGCGCATCCTCGAGAAGGAGGGACGCCCGGCCACCGTCGTCGGGTTCTCCCTCGGAGCACAACTCGCCGTGCTGCTCGCCGCTGTGCGACCCGAGCTCGTCGAAAGGACCGTGGTGATCAGCGCCCAGGCGCTGCGCCTGCGCATGACCGGACCGACACTGGCTCTGCTCGGCGCGACCGCCGGGCTCGCGAGGAACGAGAGGTTCGCACGGCTGCAGGCGCGGGAGCTCTTCGTGCCGGAGCCTCATCTGGCCGACTACCTCCAGACGTCGTCGTCCCTCTCCCGCGAGACGCTGCTCACCTCGGTCGAGGAGAATCTGCGGTTCGCGCCACCCGCCGGATGGTCGACGTTCCCCGGAGCGGCACTGATCCTGGTCGGGGCAGCGGAGAAGAAGCTCATGAGGCGCTCGGCCGCAGCGCTGCACGCCGCACTCCCCCACAGCACGCTCGAGGTCGTCGACGGATGCGGACACGGCATCCCGCTGCAGCGCCCGGAGTGGCTCGCGCAGCGCATCGAGGAAGCGCGTCGCGGATGACAGTGCCCATCCGAACCGATCAGCGCGGGCAGACGCCCTTGTCCTGCAGCGATGTGTCGGTGACGATCGCCCCGTCCACGTCGATGTCGATCACGGCTGCGCCGTCGACGATCTCCAGTCCGGTGAGGGTGAGCCCGGCCGGCAGCTGATCGGCGATGCACACCCGCTGCGGCCTCGTCAGCCCCTCGCCGAGTGACCCCAGCGTCGAGCCGACCTGGTCGAGGTCGATGTCGAGTCCGCCGATGCTCGCGGCGACCGGCGTGAGCTCCAGGTCCCCTTCCACGGCGCCAGGCGTGAGCGTCAGGGAGAGCGGCACGGCTGCCCCGAACACGGTGATCGAGCCGCTCACCGTCGCATTGGGGGCAGCGAACTCGACCGACTCGACGGGAAGCTCGGTGCCGGTGAGCAGCGAGGTGAATTCCTCCTGATCGATGCGGATGGTTCCCGCAGCTCCCCCCAGATCGCCGCCGCGCAGCGGGACGGCGGTCGCAGTGACGTCGGCCGCGCCCGTGATCTCCTCCAGCGTCACCGAGTCCGTCGACAGGTGCAGCGTGTCCAGGGACCCGCTGATGAGCTGCGGGAGCAGCAGTCCCTCCGTCTCCACCTCGAGCTGCTGGTCCGCAGGGAGATCCAGCTGCTCGATGACGATCGACCGCACGGTCCCGGGGAGGACCGCGCGGGCGATGAACTCGGCGGCGACCACCAGCAGCGCCAGAACGACCACCACGATCAGCAGCACCCACGGCCAGCGGCGGCGCTTCCGCGGCGCGGGAGCGGCCTGCTGACCGGCGGCGTTCCCCGGGATCACGAGCGTCGGATGCTCGGCCGAGGCGTCCGGATACGGCAGGGTGTGGTTGTCGTCGCTCATGCCTGCCATCCTGCCGTACCCGACCGGATGGCAGCGCTCATCACATGCGCTCGGGCGCACTCACTCCGAGCAGATCGAGGCCGTTGCGGAACACCTGACCGGCGGCGTCGTTCAGCCACAGACGCGTGCGGTGCACACTCTCGATCGGGTCGTCACCCTGGGGGATCACACGGCAGTTGTCGTACCAGCGGTGGTAGAGCCCCGCGAGCTCCTCGAGGTAGCGGGCGACGCGGTGCGGCTCGCGGACCTCGGCGGCGAACGCGACGATGCGGGGGAACTCCTGCAGCGCTCCCAACAGAGCGGCCTCGGACTCATGCGTGAGCGTCTCCGGGGCGAACTCCGAGCGGTCGACGCCCGAATCGGCCGCGTTCCGCCCGACGTTGTGCGTGCGGGCGTGGGCGTACTGCACGTAGAAGACGGGGTTGTCGTTCGTGCGCTTCTGGAGCAGCTCCGGATCCAGGTCGAGCGGCGAATCGGCGGGCGACCGCTCCAGCGAGTACCGCAGCGCGTCGGTGCCCAGCCAGTCGAGCAGGTCGTCCATCTCGATGATGTTGCCCGCCCGCTTGCTGAGGCGTGCGCCGTTGATCGACACCATCTGCCCGATCAGCACCTGGACGTTCTTCTCCGGGTCTTCACCCGCGGCACCGGCGACCGCCTTCAGGCGGTGCACGTAGCCGTGGTGGTCGGCCCCGAGGAGGTAGATCTTGTTCTGGAAGCCACGATCGCCCTTGTTCAGGTAGTACGCGGCATCGGCGGCGAAGTAGGTGTACTCGCCGTTCGAACGGCGGATCACGCGGTCCTTGTCGTCCCCGAAATCGGTCGTGCGCACCCAGACGGCGCCCTCCTCGTCGAAGACGTGTCCCTGCTCGCGCAGGCGGTCGACGGCCTGGTCGATCAGGCTCGTGCCCGATGCGTCCTTCGCATGCAGCGTGCGCTCGGAGAACCAGACGTCGAACGGCACGTTGAACCGCTCGAGCGAACTCTTGATCTCGGCGAGCTGGAACTCGTAGGCGAGCTCCATCGCGACGGTCAGCTGCTGGGCGTCGGGAAGCTGCAGCAGGTCGGGACGCGACTCGAGCACCCGGCCGGCGAGCGTCGCGATGTACGCACCGGGGTACCCGCTCTCGGGCGTCGGCTCACCCTTCGCGGCCGCGAGCACGGAGACGGCGAAGCGGTCCATCTGCGCTCCGGCGTCGTTGATGTAGTACTCGCGCACCGCATGCGCTCCGCTGGCGAGCAGCAGTCGCACGATCGAGTCGCCGAGCGCCGCCCAGCGGGTGTGCGCGATGTGCAGCGGCCCGGTCGGGTTGGCCGAGACGAACTCGACGTTCACGCTGACGCCGGCCTGCGACGCGTTGGTGCCGTAGGCGGTGCCGGCATCGACGATGACCTTCGCCAGCGCACCCGCTGCGGCGGCATCCAGACGGATGTTGATGAATCCGGGACCGGCGACCTCGGTGCTCGCGATGCCGTCGACGGCGGCGAGGCCGTCGGCGATCTGCTGCGCGAGCTCACGCGGATTCGTGCCGAAGGGCTTCGCGAGCCGCATGGCGATGTTCGATGCCCAGTCGCCGTGCTCGCGGTTGCGCGGACGCTCCAGCACGATGTCGGCCGCGGAGACTCCGAGAAGCTCGCCGGGACGTCGTTCCTCGGCGATCGGAGCGAGGACGGCGAGGACGGCGGCAGCGAGGGTTTCGGGGTTCATAGCCTCCCCAGTTTACGGGTCGGGGACAGGCCATCCGACGGCGCGGGGCGCGCGGAATTCGTAATCGGCGCGCAGTGATCTACTCTCATCCCATGAAGGCCCCCGCCACCCGTCGTCGACTGCGCACCGCAGGGGTCGCCATCGCCCTCGTCCTCGCCGTCTCGGCAGGCGTCTTGGGCATGTGGCGGCCGTGGACAGCAGCACCCTCCGCAGCGCCCGTCGGAGCCCCGGTCGCGGCGGCCGGTGCGGCCTCCGAGGCGGTCGCACCCGCGCCGCTCGCCCTGCCCGATCACCCAACCGTGCTCGTGTTCGGAGATTCGTGGACCTACGGCTCGGCCGCGACCGATCCGACGCTCGGCTATGCGTACGTCCTGGCCGACCTGATCGGCGGCGAGACCATCGTCGACGGCGTCCGCGGGAGCGGGTACCTGAAGCCCGGACTCGACGGCCCGGCCTTCGGGGAGCGCATCGCAGCACTCGACCCCACACTCGCACCTGACCTCGTGATCATCCAGGGCTCGATCAACGACCGGGCTCGGGGCGTCGAGGGCTACCGCGAGGCCGTGACCGCCGCCTGGGACGCCCTGTCCGCGACATACCCGGATGCCGTCATCGTCGTGCTGGGACCGGCGCCGCACGAACTGCCGGTCGGCGCCGCGACCGCGCGGATCGACGCTGACCTCGGGGAGCTCGCCGGAGCCCGCGGCTGGTGGTACATCTCCCCCATCGCTCAGAACTGGATCACCGAGCAGAACTACCTCGACGTGATCGACGTCGAGGTCGGGCGCAAGCATCCGTCCACCGACGGGCACCGGTATCTGGCCGAGAAGCTCGCCTCCGCGCTCGAAGAGCTGCGCGCCGCACCGGTCACCGAAGCCGGTGGGTCGGAGACGACCCCCGACGAGTGATATTGTCGATCGGTACGCCTCCGTAGCTCAGTGGATAGAGCGCCGGTTTCCGGTACCGTAGGTCGCAGGTTCGACTCCTGTCGGGGGCACATCGGGTTGTACGCGGATGGTATGTGATCACGTACGCGTAACCCCCAAGTACGAGAAAAGCCGCCTGGTTTCAGGCGGCTTTTCTCGTTGCTGCTCATGTTTGTTGGCGGTTCGTACCCCCGCTGCACCATTTAGGCGCAGAAAAGGCTCGATGGCCGGCACCGAAACCCGCTTCTGGGTATGCTGGCGCCGACCTTCGAGCCGGTGGGGTATGAAGTATCGACCCTGTCGTGAGCTATGTACGGACAGGGTTTCGTCGCGCTCGCCCACGCTGGTGGGTAACGCGCTGGAGTGCCGAGTTACGACGCGGCTTGCGTTGCTTCGCGCGCGGTGCCTCGATGCCCGCCTCGTAGTCGTCGCCGTCCTCGGTCTTCTGCGCGGCGAAGTCGATGATCTTGTCGAGGTTCGCCGCGACGACGGTCATCGTGGCGAGGAAGTACTGGGCTGCGGAGCCGCGTAGGCGTCGGCGGGAACCGTCCTCGAGCGCGTGAGTGCCGCCGTCCTTGAGGTAGGCGTTGAAGGATTCAACGCTGTTGCGGCCATGGCCATACATCTCGCGCCACTCCTTGGAACCGTACTGGTACTCCTGAGCGAACTTGCCTCCCGCTTCTGCGGGGAAAGTGGTACTCGTCTTGTTGTCGCAGACCTTCGCGGGCCCTTCGACCGGTCGCCTGATGATGGTCAGAGGGACCTTGCCGGATGCCAAATTGGTGGGCTTGCGCGGGCAAGACGCGGTCGGTGAGTTGCCAGCTGCGGGGCACATCCAGGGGGTGCGTCCCTTCGCGTCCGGCAGCTCTTTGCGGCTGAAGAGATACGGGGCGCGCGCCGCTACGTCGCTCTGCCACTGATCCAGGCGAGACTGAGCCCAACACAGCGGGGACGACCTGGGTGGGGAACGCGCCGAAGAAGACGCGCAGTGGCGGCTCTTCCGCGTCTGCGACCTCCAGGATTGCCGGTCCCGTGCCTGCGGGATTGCCGATAGCCGCATCCCCCATCTGCTCGTACTGTGCGGCGAGGTTGGCGCGCAGTTCGTCGTACTGGGGCTGCGCCGCCGCGTGGACGGCGCTGCTGCCCGCCCAGTCGGTGGCGAATCCGCCCGGCTCCACCAGCGTCACCTTGATCCCGAAGCCCGCGACTTCCTGAACGAGAGACTCGGTCAGACCCTCGAGCGCCCACTTGGACGCGTGATATCCGGCGGTTCCGGGGAACGCGGTGACTCCACCGACGGTGGAGATCTGGATGATGTGCCCGGCGCCCTGTTCACGCAGGATCGGCAGCACCGCTTGCGTGACGTGGAACACACCGAACAGGTTGACCTCGAGCTGGTCGCGCAGTTGCTTTTCGGTGATCTCCTCGACGGTGCCGAAGAGTCCGTAGCCGGCGTTGTTGACGACGACGTCCAGGCGTCCGAAGGTGTTGCGCGCCTCGGCGACGGCGTCGAAGACGCGCTCGCGGTCGGTGACGTCGAGTTGCAGGGGAAGGATGAGGTCGCCGAATTCTTCGACGAGGTCGGCGAGGTCGTTGGTGTCGCGGGCGGTCGCTGCGACCTGGTCGCCTCGTCCGAGGACGGCCTTCGCGAACTCCTTACCGAAGCCGCGGCTGGCGCCGGTGATGAACCATGTCTTGCTCATGGTGTCCTTTCATTGGGGGGGGTACGGTCAGGCCTGAGCGAGTCCGACGCGGCGGGCGCTCTCCGTCCAGAACGCGTCCGCGAGATCGGCGTCGACGGACTGGGAGGTGGGGCGCTTCAGCGGCGTGCGCTTGTCGGTGTAGTACTCGCCCGATGTCCAGGTCACTCCGGGGGTGCCGTTGGCGAGCCAGGCGAGGTTGTCCGCCCCATACTGCGGAGTCGACAGCATCTTCGCGAGAGGTGTGTTGTAGATGAGCTTCATCCATGCGCTGCCCTCCTCCTTGGCGAAGTTGGAAGAGATGTTGCCGGGATGGAAGGCGACCGCGTTCAGACCCTGGTCGTGGAATCGCTTGTGCAGCCCCTTGGTGAAGAGGATGTTCGCGAGCTTGGAGTTGCCGTATGCCCGCATGGTCGCGTAGTTGCTGTGCTGGTAGTCGAGATCCTCGAGATCGAGCTTCGCCATGGAATGCCCGACGCTCGAGGTGTTCACGACGGTGGCGTTACTCGTTGTCAGCACGTCCATCAGCAGGTTGGTCAACAGGAACGGCGCATAGTGGTTCACCTGCATCGTGCGCTCATTGCCGTCCTGGGTCATGACGTAAGTGGCGAAGAGCCCGCCGGCATTGTTCGCGAGAACGTCGATCTGGTCGGTCGCGGCGCGGAGCTGGTCAGCGAGGCGCCGGACGTCGTCCAGCTTCTCGAAGTCCGCGATGAAGGTCTCTGCGCCCAGAGGGCGCGCGACCGCCGTCAGCTTGTCCGCGCGGCGGCCCACGAGCAGCAAACGGTCCCCCTGTTCGGCAAAGGTATGGGCGGCGGCGGCACCGATGCCGTCTGAGGCTCCGGTGATGACGATGGTTCGCTGAGGCATGTTCTCTCCTGAAGGTAACGGTAAACTGAACGCTGAGTTCAGTTTAACATGAACGGCTAGTTCATGTTCGGTAAGCGAGGAGAATAGGCTCATGGCGAGCGAACAACGGCCGCTGCGAGCGGATGCCGTCCGCAATCGCGCGAAGATCGTGCAGGCCGCCCGCGCGGAGATCGCGGAGCGCGGCATCGACGTCGGTATGGATGAGATTGCGCGCGCCGCCGGGGTTGCGGTCGGAACGCTCTACCGACACTTCCCCACGAAGGCCGCACTGGTCGCCGGAATCGTGTCGGAGTACGTGGAGGCGACCGCCATCGACGCCGAAGAGTCACTCGCTCGCGTGCGAGCGCGTGACACATCAGCCCTCGATGAAGTCGCCGGATTCATTGAGCGTGTGGGAGAGTCTGCGTCGGCTCATCACGTCGTGAAGGCTGCCGCACGCAACCTCGGAGTCGACGCCTCCCACGATTCGGCCGCTGAGGCTCGCATCTCTGCCGCCTTTGAAGAGATCCTGCGCCTCGGACAGGCATCCGGCGCCCTGCGCGACGGCTTCACGGTGAGCGACTTGTTCCTGCTTCTGACCACGGTGCCGGTGGACCTCCCGGCGGATGCCCGCCAGAGATGGGTGCAGCTCGTGCTTCCCGGAGTCGCCGCCGGCACGTAGCTAGCGGCGCAGCTCTCCTCCGTCGCACCGAAGTTCCGCCCAGGTCCGGCTACCGGACGATGTCCACCGTCACGGGCCCGTCGAGGGCGTCGAGCTCGCTTCGCGTGGCGGTGAACGTACCGAGTTTGAGCGTCGCGTCCGAGTAGGCGATGCCGCTGGCGTCGTAGTAGAAGCCGAGGTTCCCCCAGGGGGTGTAGTAGATGAGGTCCCCGTCCTCGGGGTCGAAGCCGGACGTTCCTTCCCACGCGAGCTCTCGGGGGAGGTAGGAGATCTTCTCCTTCTGGTTGAAGTCTTCCAGGGAGAGTTCCAGGGGAAGCATCGAGAGGAAGTCTCTGACGGCCGGGCTGTCCTCCGCCATCACCACGTCCGCGTGGTTGTCGTCGTTGCTGAAGCGGACGATGATCTCGCCTTGAGTGTCTCCAGGGACTGGCGCCTCCGTCGACGGCGCCTCAAGGGACGGTGAGGCGGAGGGTTGCGGCGTCGGAGCCGAGGAGGCGCGTTCGGACGGTGCGGGCGCGCACCCCGCGGCCAACGTCGCGGTTACCGCGAGGGCGGCGAGGGAGAGCCGTAGCCTTCGACTCATCGTCATGTGTCCTCATCGGCGAACGCGGCTCGTGCGGCCCCGATGGCGGCCATGGCGCGGGGCCACCCGGTGTAGAAGGCGAGGTGTGTGATGGTCTCGATGAGTTCCTGTTCGGTGATGCCGTTGTCTCGTGCGTAGCCGAGGTGGAAGGTCAGTTGGTCCGTGGCGCCGAGCGTCACCAGCGCGGAGACGGTGGCGAGGCTGCGGTCGCGTGGAGAGAGCTCGGGGCGAGCCCAGACCTCGTCGAAGAGGATCTTGTCGGTGTAGTGCGCGAGTGCGGGGGCGATGTCGCCCACGGCTCGTTGCCCTCCGGTCCATCCGGTCATCGTGTTGCCTTCCCTTCGTACTCGTCGTCGGTGATGTGTTCCTTCCACACGGTGGTGGTTGCGGGGTCGTCGCCGTTCTCGAGCATCGCGATGTGCTCCATGAACGTGTCACCTGCGGATGCGTGCCAGTGATCCTGGCCTGGCGGGGTGTACAGCGTCTGTCCGGGGTAAACCTCGATGATCTCGCCGTCGCGAGTGCCGAAGCGGGCGATTCCCTGCGTGACTCGCAGGTACTGTCCGCGGGCGTGCGAGTGCCAGGCGGTGCGGGCGCCGGGAGCGAACTTGACGACTGCGACCGACATGCGCTGGTCGTCCTCGTGCGGGACGGCGATCATGTCCACCCAGACGTCTCCGGCGAACTGCTCAGGCGGGTTCTTGGCGGTGGCTGCGGCGGGTTCGACGTTCATCTGTGGTCCTCCTGTTCATCGTGGGGCGGACGGGCAGCCCGTCCGCCCCACAGCGGTTCAGACGGTCAGCAGCACCTTGGTGGCGGTGCGCTGATCCATGGCGGTGTACCCCTCGGCAGCCTGCTCGAGCGGGAGCGTGAGGTCGAAGACCACGCCGGGATCGATCTTGCGATCCCAGATGAGCTGGATGAGCTCGGGCAGGAAGCGACGGACGGGTGCCGGGCCTCCGTGCAGGGTCACGCCGGAGAAGAACAGTTCGAATCCGTCGAGGGAGACGTCGTGCGAGACGCCGACGTATCCGACGTGGCCGCCGGGTCGGGCGGAGCGGATCGCCTGTTCCATGGATGCCTGCGTGCCGACCGCTTCGATGACGGAGTGCGCGCCGAGTCCGTCGGTCAGCTCCTTGACCTTCGCGACTCCTTCATCGCCGCGCTCTTCGACGATGTCGGTGGCGCCGAACCGACGCGCGAGTTCCTGCCGGTCGGCGTGGCGCGACATCGCGATGATGCGCTCGGCACCGAGCTGCTTGGCTGCGAGGATGCCAAGCAGGCCGACAGCTCCATCGCCGACGACGGCGACGGTCTTACCCGGTCCGGCGTTCGCCGCGACGGCAGCGAACCACCCCGTGCCGAGCACGTCGGAGGCGGCGAGCAGGGAAGGGATCAGATCCTCGTCGGGCTGGCCGGGAGTGGCGACGAGCGTGCCATCGGCGTTCGGGATCCGGGCGAGTTCCGCCTGAGTGCCCTCGGCCCCGATGGGCGTGCGGTGCACGCAGTGGGACTGGTAGCCGCCCTGACAGATCTCGCAGGTGTTGTCGGAGGTGAAGAAGCTGCCGACGACGAAGTCCCCGACGGCGACGTTCTTGACGTCTGCACCGATCTCGGTGACGACGCCGACGTACTCGTGCCCCATCGGCTGAGGCGTCTCCTGCAGATCCTCGGCGCCGCGATAAGGCCAGAGGTCGGATCCGCAGATGCAGGTGGCCGAGAGCCGGATGATGGCGTCGGTGGGTTCGAGGATCACGGGGTCGGCGCGGTCTTCGACTCGCACGTCGCCGGGGGCGTACATCATGACTCCACGCATGGTGGTGTCCTTTCTCTGGGGGTCAGTGGATGGTTGCGGATGCCGTGGTCACGGCAGGTTCGGGCGCGTGATGACGCGGCCGGGCGATGAGGATGCATGCGAGGGCGGCGAGCACGGCCGAGACGGTGGTGACGACGCCGAGTGGCAGGATGCTGAGCGCTCCGGCGACGCCGACGAAGGGTGCCGCGATACCACCGAAGCCGAAGCGAGCCATTCCGAGGAGAGAGGCTGCGGTGCCCGCCATCTGCGGATATCCGCTGAGTGCGATGGCGGTCGCGGGCGGGGAGGCGATGGCTACGCCGCTGGCCAGCGTGAACAGGGAGAGGACGACGACCCAGAGGGGGACGGCCACCACACCGGCGAGAAGCAGCCCGAGAGCTCCGGCCGCGGTCACGGCCACGCCGACGGCGAGCATGCCGCCCACGCTCCATCTCTCTGCCGCTTGCCCTGCGAAGTGACCGAACACCATGAAACCGGCGGAGTTCAGACCGAACGCGGCGGCGTACCACTGCGGGGAGAGCCCGTAGATGTCCTGCAGGACGAAGGTGGCACCGGAGAGGTAGGCGAACAATGCGGCGTAGAGGAACCCCTGGTTGAGTACCGCTCCGAGGAACGCGCGGTCCCGCAACAGCGTTCCGAAGTCGCGGAGGGTGTGACCGAACCCACCGGAGGTGCGCTGGTCACGTGGAAGCGTCTCCCCGAACACGAAGAGAACGAACGCGAGGATCGCAGCTCCCGCGACGGCGAGGAACACGAACAGACCGCGCCAATCGGTGAACGTCGTCAGAACTCCGCCCAGCAGCGGACCGACGATGGCCGCGAGGCCGCCCACGACGGTCAGTCGTGCGTAGAACCGGATCAGCTGCGAGCCGGCATAGACGTCGCGGCCGGCCGCGTTCGCGATGACGATCCCCACTCCGCCGGCGAGCCCCTGCACGAAGCGGGCGGCGATGAGTGTCTCGACCGTCGGGCTGAACGCGCACAGCAGCGACGTCGCCACGTAGGCGACGATCCCGATCACGAGGACGATCCGTCGGCCGTACCGGTCGGACAGCGGCCCGGCGAGCAGCTGGCCCGCAGCGAGCCCGATGAGGCACGCGGTGACAGTGAGCTGCGCGACGGACGTCGCCGCACCCAACTGCTGCGTGAGCGCCGGAAGCGCGGGCAGGTACAGGTCCATGGAGATCGGACCGAACACGGTCAGCACCAGCAAGAGCGCAGGCAGCATCCGACTCATCTTCGGTTGCGTGGCGGAGGACATCATGCACACCAGTGTTCTCCGCCCGACGGGTCGTCGGGAGTCCCTGGCGAGAGGTGTACTGACAGGGAACCCTTCGCGTGACATAGCGCTTGCAGAATGAGAGGCTCGGACCACCTGAGGAGTATCAACCGATGAGAGTACGACTGTCCGCCGCTGCCGGTCCAGATTTCAGCGCGGAGCTCTTCCCGCACCCTGTGGCGGCCGAGTTCGTGTCGCAGCTGCCCGTCACGCTGACGTTCTCGGACTTCAACGGCGTCGAGAAGGTCGCCACCCTGGATTCACCCCTGAGCGTCACAGGTGTCCCGGATGCAGACTCCCCGCATCCGGGCGAGATCGGATACTACGCGCCGACACGGGGCATCGTGCTCCATTACGGCCACGTCGGCCAGTGGTCAGGACTCGTGAGAATGGGGACACTCGATCTGCCGGTCGAGGAGATCCAGGCACTGCCGGATGGCACCAGCATCCGCATCACGTCGCTGAGCGACGAGGCCTGAGATGTCGCTGATCCTGGTGACCGGGGCGTCCACCGGTCTCGGCCTCGCCACCGCGCGGGCCCTCGCTGGCGACGGGCATGATGTCGTCGTGCACGCGCGCACACTCTCTCGCGTGCCTCGCGGCGGGTGGCGGGGAACCCTCACCGGGGACCTCACCGACGTCGACGCTGTGAAGCAGCTTGCCCGAGAAGCTGACGCGTTCGGTCGGTTCGACGCCGTCGTGCACAATGCCGGGGCGCTGCATTCGCCGGACGCTGTGCGGGTCAACACCCTCGCACCCTACGTTCTTACCGCGTCGATGCATCGTCCTGAGCGGCTCATCTACCTGAGCAGTTCCATGCATCGCGGTGGAGGCACCGACCTTACGGGCTTGCGGAGCGGTTCCGGATCGTACAGCGACAGCAAGCTCTGGGCGACGGCCATGGCCCTCGCTCTCGCGACTCGTTGGCCAGACACCCTCGTCCATGCGGTGGACCCCGGATGGGTGCCAACGAGGATGGGCGGTTCCGGGGCGCCGGACGACCTTCGCGAAGGGCACCTCACCCAGGTGCACCTGTCGACCGCCGAGTCGATCACGCCGCGCACCGGCGGGTACTGGCACCATCTGAGCACCCAGCGGCCCGCTGCCGCAGCGGCGGACTCGATCTTCCACGAGCACCTGCTCGCCGCGCTCGCAGAGACCACAGGCGTGACACTCGCCGGATGAATGGCGGCGTGAGGGGTGCACTCTCAGGGCATCCCTCCCGCGGGGCAGGAACCGTACGCTGATCCCATGGACAATCGAGCAGAGGTTCGCGAGTTCCTGATGACGCGCCGCGCGCACCTGACTACGGAGTCTGCGGGCCTTCCTGCAGGAACGAACCGGAGAGTGGCAGGACTGCGTCGCAGCGAGGTCGCCATGCTCGCCGGTGTCTCCGTGGAGTACTACAGCAAACTCGAGCGCGGAGCCATCGCCGGAGCATCCGCGTCCGTGCTGGACGCCGTCTCCCGTGCTCTGCAGCTCACCGACGCCGAGCATTCCCACCTGCTCGACCTGGCCCGGGCCGCTGACGGCATACCGTCTTCCGGCCGCAACCGCCGTCGAGCCGTGAGGACCTCCGCGCCGCGCCCGAGCCTGCAATGGGCCCTGGACTCCATCACCGACGCCGTCGCGTTCGTTCGCGACCAGCGACAGAACCTCATCGCGACCAACGCGCTCGGACGCGCGTTCTACTCCCCGGTCATCGGCGACGGCGGGCGAGTGCCCAACCTCGCTCGGTTCCAGTTCCTCGACCCCGCGGCCCACGACTTCTATCCCGACTGGGACCTGTTCGCCGAGATGTGCGTCGCGGTCATCCGCGCCGAGGCAGGACGAGACCCGCATGACAAGGGCATCCAAGACCTCGTCGGGGAGCTCTCGACTCGTAGCGATGTCTTCCGGACGCTCTGGGCGGCGCACAACGTCCGCACGCACGGTTCGGGCATCAAGCGCTTCCAGCACCCGGTGGTGGGCGAGCTCACCCTGGTCTACGAGGAACTCGCTCTCACCGCGGAACCCGGGCAGGTCATGCTGATCTACTCTGCGGAACCGGGCTCGCCGTCGGCGGAGCGCTTGGCCCTTCTCGCCTCCTGGGCTGCCGAGAGCTCGGTACGCACCACTCCTCCCGCGTAAACGCGGACGAGACGCGACCCGGGCGGAGCAGCTACCAGCGGCGTCATGGGCGCGACGGGATCTCCTTCGGTGCCGCCAGGGCCACCTCGCTCTGGGTGTCGACCCAGGTGGCGAGCAGCGTGAGGTTGTCGGCCGAGGGCGTACCCGGGTCGGCGGTGTACGTGGTGATGGAGAGGTGGCGGTCACCAGGTAGAGCGAAGTCGTTATAGGTGACATCCAGCAGCCCGGCAACGGGGTGATTGATGACCTTTCGGCCACGCATGTGCCGGTGCACGTTGTGCTTCGCCCATCGCTGACGGAAGTCAGCGCTACGGGTCGACAGCTCGCCGACCAGCTGGGTGGTCTGCTGGTCCAATGGGTCGCGTCCGGCGGTCGCGCGAAGAACGGCGACGCAGAGATCTCTCGCATCGTCGAGGTTCGTGTAGAAGTCCGCTGCACGGCTGTCCAGGAATGCGAACAGAGCGAAGTTCGGGCGCTGACTACCATCGAGCAAAGCGCTGTAGAGCGCGCGGCCGAGGCCGTTGGCGGCGAGAATGTCTAGTCGCTCGTTCTGCACCACCGCAGGGACTGTCATGGAGTCCAGCACCTGTTGCACCGACGACGAGATGGGCGATGCCTTCGCGGGTGATTTTCGGCGCGGACTCGGCGCGACGTTGCGGGCGAGGTCGTTCAGGTGCGCGCGTTCGTCGGCATCCAATTGCAGTGCGCGCGCTACCGCGTCCAGGACGCTCTCCGAGGCACCGCCGATCTTTCCCCGTTCCATCCTCGTGTAGTACTCCACGCTGAGTCCTGCGAGCATCGCGACTTCCTCCCGGCGCAGGCCCGCTACGCGCCTGTCGCTCCCACCCGCAAACGGCAGTCCCGCCATCTCCGGGGTGATCCGTGCCCGGCGGGTCATCAGGAAGTCCTTGATCTCATGCTCGATCTGCATACAGAGAGGTTACGTCTCGTGTTCCGGCGGTGGGGTTCCCTGTCAGGGACTGCCACGAGCTGGTCTTCGGACGGAGCATGGAATCACCCGCCCACGTGGGACGTGCTGCACTTGCGCCGCCCACACGTGAGCGGCGACGAAAGGAACGAGCTAATGACCGCCTGGTCTACTCCTGACATCACCCGCATCGCGGCTACAGACGACCTGCATATCGCCCCGTTCCGTGCAGACGGATCGACCTACGGCACGCCCACCTGGATCTGGTCCGTCGTCGTCGATGGTCGGCTGTTCGTCCGCGCCTGGAACGGCACGCGTTCCCGGTGGTACCAGTCGGCGATTGCGCAGCGCGGCGGCCGGATCACCGCAGCAGGCGACACGTTCGAAGTGACGTTCGCGCCCGCAGACAGTGCCCTCGAAGGTCAGATCGACGCTGCATACCGCCGCAAGTACGACGGCAGCAGCTACCTGCCCCCGATGCTCGCCGCCGGCCCCCAGGCGGCGACCGTCGAGATCACACCCCGCGCAACCGCGTGATTCAAAGAAACGAGACACCTATGAAGATCGCCATCATCGGCACTGGGATGGTCGGACGCGGCCTCGCCGCGCGCCTCGCCGGCCTCGGCCACGACGTCGCCATCGGCACCCGCGATGTCGACGACACTCTCGCCCGGACCACGGCCGACGGGATGGGCACACCGCCATTTGCCCAGTGGCAGCAGGGCAACCCCCAGGTGCGTCTCCTCCCCCTCCCCGACGCGGGTAAGCACGGTGAGGTCGTCATCAACGCCTCGAACGGACAGAACGCCCTCGCGGCGCTCGAAGGCGTCGGTGCCGCCCCGTTGGCCGACAAGGTCCTGCTCGATCTCGCGCTCCCCCTCGACCTCTCGAAGGGATTCCCGCCGACCCTCACCGTCTCCAATACTGACAGCCTGGGCGAGCAGATCCAGCGTGCCTTCCCGGACACTCGAGTCGTGAAGTCGCTGACGTCGGTGTACTACCAGGTGATGATCGACCCCACCCGAGTACCAGGCCCGCACAGCATCTTCGTCGCCGGCGACGACTCCGACGCCAAGCACGTCGTCGAGGGACTCCTCGGCGAATTCGGATGGCCGACCGAGTCCATCATCGACCTGGGCGACATCACCGGAGCCCGCGGCGTGGAAATGTACGCCCGCCTGTTCTTCACCCTGTACAACGCGTTCGGGACGTTCGACTTCAACATCAACGTCACGCGCGCGAACTGAACCCCAAAGAACAGCGAAAGAGAAATGATGAACAACACTGCAATCCTGCCCAGCGTCGGAGAGACCTGGCTCGCCGACCTCGGCCCCGACACCCCGCTCGGACACTTCACCGTTGAGATCGCCTTCGAAACCGAAACGCGCGTGTCGTTCCTCGTGACCGGAGGCGCCATCAAGGGTCGCACCGAGACGATGGAGTACACCACCACCCAGGTCCGCGGCGGCCTCTACGTGGTGCGGTGGACCGAACCCGATTCCCTCGACCACGTCACCCACATCGAGGACTACACGAACGGAACTTGCATGGCCTCATCCGTCGTCGGTGGAGAATTCGTGCAGCTGCACGGCACCTGGACCAAGGTGCGCTGAGCGCCGACGCTGACCCACGCTTCCATGCGTGAGAAGGCCGGGAATAGCGACGCTACTGTCGCGTTCCCGGCCTTTCGTACGTCCAGCCGAGGCAAAGGGCAGTTCCTTCGCCCTGGCGATCTTGTTCGACGGGCTAGCACCCGCGACCGTGAGAATGAAATCCTCGTGCTCACGCATCACGCGTGATCTCGAGCCGAGCGTAGCGTCCGCCGATAGCCGTATACTCCGTCTCAACTTCATGACGAATCGTCGAACGCTCCACCCACTTCAACTGCATTACCCCAGACCCAGCATCGAAACGTGGTGTCGCCGGCACGGAACTCGATACCTGCGGCCGATGGCGTGGAGCGGGCGAGCTTGGCGTCCACGCGGATGGCTTCCGGGCCGAAGCGCACCCACGCCCGGACCGCACGGTACGGCTGGGGGTAGATCGTGACCGGCTGTTCTCGAAGGCGGAGTTCGCGGTCCGTAAGGGATTGGAGGGGGCCGGATCGAGCTGCGGCGAGGATCGCCTGGTGCTGGGAGCGCATGTCGTAGTGAGCAGCGAGACGCTTGCTGGACCCCATGCCGGCTCCCTTCTCCGGCCTGACCTCAGGGTAGCAACATTCGAAGCTATGTTCTATTCTGAAGTCATGCGACCGACAACCGATCACCTCCCGGCAACACTATGGATGGTCGACGACATTCCGTCGAGGAGGCGCGTGCTGACGGCTCGATCCGGTTGCAACGTCGGTCGGACCCGCCTGCAACCGAACGGACTACTCAAGAGTCCTTCCTGGACTACTTGCACCGGCAGGCGGAACCCCCATCCGAGGCCTGACGACCTTGCGCGACGCGGCGACCTGAGATCGCCCTCCAGATTCCTGGCGGGCGTGACGCCCCTCGCGCGGTGAGCCAGTAGCGCTACGCGCTACGGAGTCGATGGCGGCAAGGCGTAGCTCCTTGGCGAACGTCAGCTGCATCCACCGCGCGATTACCGGATATACGCCTTCTCCATCCTCTCGACACGCAACTGAGGCTGCTGACGCCGTTCGATGCTCGGAGGCGTTGCGCCGATATGGTCGAGCCATGGCGCATCCCCCGTGGCCTGAGCGGGGCCTTATCCGCGTTCCGGTCACTGAGCCCGACGAACTCGATGCGTCGCGCGTCTTAACCGACCGGCTGCGTCAAATCGACTCGATCCTTGCGCGCTACGCGACCATCGCTCAACTTCGAGCGAAGCCCACCTCGGAGCTCGGTGACGACGACCGACGCACGAGCTGGCTCCACCTGAGCCACTTCGTCGCGTCGTGCATGTCGATGGCCACCGACAACCTGGCCGCCACCAAGCAGCTGCTCCTTCCAGACGGAGCACAGCTCGAGCACCGCGTCACCGCGCACTTCCCTCTACTGCGTGCCGCTCTCGAGTCCGCCTCCACGGCGTTATGGCTGCTCCGACCCGACATTCAACGCGACCGCATCATCCGGCTCCTCCAGCTCCGCACAACCGACATCGACTACGACTTGACCCTCATCAAGGCCGCGGCGAAGCTCGCTGACCTGAGCACGCCCCAAGGAAGGTCAGCCTCGCAAGCCGCGATCCGCGGCGGAGTTGTTCGCCGGAAGCGCCACCTGCACCAGATGGCGAAGATCGCCGAAACTGAAGGCATCAGCGTCGACGACTACGTCGGCGGCGCGCCCGGGCACAGTGTCATTGTCGAGCAAGCGACCGACTACCCGGACCTGAACGGCAAGTATGCCTCCGCCGTCTGGCGACTCATTTCCGGCCTCACCCATCCCTCCCCCCCTACGCATGATGAGCACGAGCAAGCACGGCGACACCGTCGACAACGAGGACGGCACCCTCTATGTCGTCGCATCTATGAACCTCGCACACACGACAAACGCACTCCTCGCCTCGATGATGACGTACCGGCATGCCACCGAAACCCTCGCTGCACGGGTCGCTCGCGTTACCCACCGGTCGGGTCCCGCCTGACTCACACGCACGCCAGCACGAATTAGTCGTGGATGCCCGCTCGCAGCGATATAGAGAAAATAGAGGATTACCTCTCAGCCCGTGGAGGATCGACTCGGCATAGCCGCTCAAACTCCCCCGGAATCACGCGGCAAGACATCCTCCGCGTACAACCCACATCAGATCAACAGCAGCACGGCGGGATCCAGCGCAGTCGACCGGGCGACGGGCGCGGCAGTGACGCAGTCGCATCGGGCAGGCGGCTTCACACCAGCGAGGACTCGAACCCGGCCAGCCCCTCGGGCTCCTCCCCCGGCTCGAAGGCGGGCACGGCCTTCGGCGTCAGCGTACGTGCCCGCGCGAGCAGTCTTCTCGCCGCTCCCTCGTCATCGTCGATCTCCGGTGCGAGGTCTGCTTCGACCACGGCGATGGGGAGCATCGCTCCGAGCGCCAGACGGACGTTCACGCGCTCGCCACCCGATCCGACGACGGGGATCTCGACGACATCGTTCCGCCGCTCCTCGGTCAACGCCAGCCAGTACTGCACCACCGCATCGGCCGTCGCGTCGCCGGTCAGATAGCTTCCGACCTGGGTGACGAGTGTCTTCATGCTCACTCCCTGGACTCGTCCGGATGCGTCTCGCCACCGGGTCCGGGGCGGCACTTTCACACTAGGGTCGAGTCATTTCCGCACGTGACCCCCTTGCGGATTCGCCGTCACGGTGATTCAGTAGGGCTCCGCGGCGGCCCACCCATCCGTGACTGTGCTCCGACGGCGGCCGCGCGTGCGGGGCCTTCCGCATCGCCCCGACCGGGTGACGGAGGGCTGCACGAGGAGACCGCGGATGCGACTCTGGAGGCCATCGCCGCCCACTCATCGAGAAGCGAGGACCCCGACATGACCGATCACAGCTCCCTTCCCTCCTGGCGCGACACCTCCACGCGCAGTGCCATCGAGGCGTTCATCGCCTCCGTCACCGAGGGACCGGACGCGGTGCCCGTCGAAGAGCGCATCGCCGTGTTCGACAACGACGGGACGCTGTGGTCGGAGAAGCCGATGCCCACGCAACTGCATTACGTCGTGGAGCAATGGCGTCTCGCAGCAGAGCACAACCCGGAGCTCGCCGAGCGACAGCCGTATCTGGCGGCCGTGAGCGGCGACTTCGGCTGGCTGAGCACAGCGATCGACAAGCACTACGGAGGCGATGACTCGGACCTGAAGACCATCATCCAGGCCCTCGTCGGCCTCACCGACGGCATGAGCGTCGAGGACTACGCCGCGTCGGTCGCCGAGTTCTACCGCACAGCTCAGCATCCGCTACTGAAGCGCCCGTACGCCGACGCGGTCTATCAGCCGATGATCGAGTTGCTCCGCTATCTCGAGCACCACGGGTTCACCTGCTACATCGTGTCGGGGGGCGAGCGCGACTTCATGCGCCCGATGACGCAGGCCAACTACGGCATCCCGCCCGAGCGCGTGGTGGGCTCCGCTTTCGGCCTCAGCTGGGACGACGCGGGTGCCACCGTGCGGTACTCGTCTTCCCTCGCCTTCTTCGACGACGGGCCCGAGAAGCCGATCCGGATCTGGAGCCGCATCGGTCGGCGCCCGCTGTTCGCCGGCGGGAATTCGAACGGTGACACGGCCATGCTCGATTTCGCCCGCAAGGGCCCGCGCCCCGGGTTCGCGATGCTGATCCACCACGACGACGCCGACCGCGGCGACGCGCCCTACGATGCGGGCGCCGAGAAGGCCCTCGCATCCGCCTCGGGCGCCGGGTACACCGTCGTGAGCGTCAAGGATGACTGGGCGACCGTCTTCCCCGCGGCATCGTCCGAGGTCGACGGAGCCTGAGACGACGCAGAAGGCCCGGAGAGCGATACTCTCCGGGCCTTCTTTCGTGCGGCTACTCTCGCGAGAGCATGGCCGCCGCCTCGAGTTCGAGATCGCGATACTGCTCCGCGCTCACGTCGACCCCGACACCGAGCAGCTTGCCGCCGGTGAACGGGAACGGGTTGCTGTACTGACTGCTCACCGGATCCGCACTGTCCCAGCCGACGCACAGTCCATCGCCGCACAGGGTGAACTTGCCGATCTGCGCCCGCATGGGACCGGACGCCACCGCGCGGTCGTCGACGTACAGCGTGGCGGTGCCGAGCGACTCGCCGTGCTCACCCGCCGACTCGCGGGTGAACTCCACACCGAGCGTATGCGGCCCCGGCGTCAACTCCTCGGACGTGAAGCTCTGCTCCGGCGGGATCCCGAGGAAGTTGTAGACGTAGGTCAGTCGGTTGTCCTTGAGGAACAGCGAATGACCCCCGAAGCGCGAGCCGTGGGCGAAGAGCACGCCCTGGGCGCCCTCGTCGAGCACCACGTCAGCGATGATCTTGTACGACCGACCACGGACGTTCACGGCCACGCTCTCCGGGATCGCCGCCGAGCCCGGGTAATAGATGTAGCGCTCACGCGGCGGCTCCGCTTGGGGGCGCTCGACCGTGAGCTGGTCACGTGCCGAGCGGTCGTCCAACGGGAGCACGAAGTTCGCATCCGCCTCCTCGAACCACGCGTCGATCAGCTCCTGGAGCTTCTCAGGATGGCTCGCGGCGAGGTCGTTCGACTCGGAGCGATCCTCCTCGACGTTGTAGAGCTCCCACACGTCCGCCTCGAAGTTCCCACGTCCGGTGAGCGGCGCATGCACGGCCGCCGCCTTCCATCCGTCCTTCCAGATGCCGCGGGTGCCGAGCATCGCGTAGTACTGGGTCTTCTTCTGAGTGGGTGCGTCGGGCGCGGCATCGAAGCTGTACTTCATCGACACACCGTTGAGCGGCTGCTGCTTCACGCCGCGATACGTCTCGGGCATCTCGACGCCGACGACGTCGAGCACCGTCGCGACCACGTCGACGGAGTGGTGGTACTGGTGGCGCATCTCACCCTTGGCGGCGATGCCCTTGGGCCAGTGGATCACCATCGGGTCGCACGTTCCGCCCGCGTACTGCGAGTAGCGCTTGAACATCTGGAACGGCGTCGAAAACGCGACGGCCCATCCGGTCGGATAGTGGTTGTACGTGTCAGCCGAGCCCAGTCGATCAAGCATCGCCAGGTTCTCCTGGAGGTCATCCGGGTAGCCGTTGAAGAATTTGTTCTCGTTGACCGATCCGTTGGGCGATCCCTCCCCCGAGGCCCCGTTGTCCGCGCAGTAGAAGACGAGCGTGTTGTCGAGCTGGCCGGTCTCCTCGAGATAGTCGATGACCCGCCCGACCTGCGCGTCGGTGTACTCGGAGAAGCCGGCGAACACCTCGGCGAACCGCGCGAACAGCCGTTTCTCGTCGTCGCTCAGCTCGTCCCAGGGGCGCACGAAGTCAGCGGGATTCGCGACGTCCTCCGGCAGCGGGTTGACGGGGGTCAGCGCGGTCCCCTCGGGCACCACACCCTTCTCGACCATGCGGGCGAGCACCCATTCGCGATAGGCGTCGTAACCGTCGTCGAAGGCGCCCTTGTACTTGTCGATGTACTCCTGCGGCGCGTGATGCGGAGCGTGGTTGGCACCAGGACAGAACCACATGTACCAGGGCTTGGAGGGGTTCGATGCCTGCTGGTTGCGGATCATGCTCAGCGCCTGATCGGCGAGGTCCTTGGAGAGGTGGTATCCCTCTTCGGGAGTCGCCGGCGCCTCGATGAAGTGGTTGTCCTCGACGAGGTCGGGGTACCAGTTGTTCGTCTCTCCGCCGAGGAAGCCGTAGAAGCGGTCGAAGCCGAGCTGCAGCGGCCACATCGAACGGTGGCCACCGGGGGCGTTGTCCTCTTCCGGCACGTTGTGGTTCTTGCCGACCCAGAAGGTCGAGTACCCGTTCTCCTGGAGGATCTGCCCGATCGTCGCGCACTCGGCCGGCAGCCGACCCGCGAGTCCGGGGAATCCGTTCGTGCCCTCCATGATGACCCCGGCACGGTTGACGTGATGGTTGCGCCCGGTGAGCATGGTCGATCGCGTGGGCGAGCACAGCGATGTGGTGTGCCACTGCGTATAGGTGAGCCCGTCTTTGGCGAGCCGGTCCATCGTCGGCATGTTGATCCGGCCCCCGTAGGGCGACCAGGACGCCATCCCGGTGTCGTCATAGAGGACGACGAGGACGTTGGGGGCACCCTCGGGCGCCGATTTCAGTTCGTACGGCGACCAGTCCGGGACCGAGTCGCGCACGTCCAGCGAGATCTTCCCTGCGAAGTCCGAATTGAATTCCGACATCTTCTCTCCTTCGATCACGGGTTGCCGGTTTGCCTGCCCGTCCCGAGTATCGCCTTCGCGTACGGGGAAGCCGATACGCCGCTCATCCCCGCAGGGTGACCTGCGGGGATGAGCCGCTCACGACGCGGCGGTCACGACCGGAGCTTCCGGGTCCGCCGTCTCGACGACGGCGTCATCCGTTTCGGCGTCCGCCTGCGCGTCAGGGGGTTCAGACGCCGCAGTCGGTCGCCGCAGCAGCTCGACCAGGATCATGAACACGAGCAGTCCGATCGTCACACCGATCACACTCCCGAACGAGACCGGTCGTGTCATGATCAGGATGAGCAGAGCCAGTGCCATCCCGACGATCACGATCGGACCGTGGAACCGTTCGACCGCGAGCCCGAATCGCCCGGTGGACAATCCCCGTCGCTCCCAGGTGCTGCGCGCCCCGGAGAATCCGCTCTCCAGGATGCCTCGCGTGGCCACCGCGCTGCGGCTCGAGCCGGCGAGCCACGCCCACACCGCCACGAGCACGCCGACCATCGCCAGCGCCACGATCGTCGAGCTCAACAGCGTGGTGACCTCGTCGAACAGCGCCTGGGCAGCGGCCGACGGCATGATCGACGGACTCACGGCCCCGATGAAGAACGTTCTCCCGATGCCCAACCCTGCGGAGAGCAGGAGGAAGGCGACCGCGAACGCGGCACTGGTCCAGAAGAGCGCTCGGGGGCGGTTCCGGGCGATCAGGACGCCGGCGACCACGAGACCGAGAACGACCCAGGGCAGCCAGAATCCCGCCGCGACCGCGATCTGATAGACGGTCCGCACGAGCACGAGAGCATCCGCCTGGGCGATCGGGATGGAGCGGTCGATCTCCGGGATCAGATCGGCGAAGCCCACCCCCCGCTCGGTCAGCACCGATTTGACCCGGTCGACGACGAGCCCGAGATCGATCGACAGCACCCCGTCGTCCGCGAGCTGCAGAGCGGTGTCCGGGCTGTTCTGCATGATCGCGACAGCGCGCTCGTGGGTGAATCGCAGCGACTGCGCCCAGATATCGGCGAACTGGTCCGAGGCGACGACGTCGTGGATCACCCCGTCCACGAGGGACGTCAGGCCGTTCGCCGCCGGCGCCTCCAGCAGGGTGAGGGCCGACGCCGCACGCGGCGGGAGGTCGAGCTCGCGCAGGCCGTCGAACACCTCGCCGACCACAGCCGTGAGGTCGACCTGCTCGTGGATCGCGGCACTCGCCTGAGCGGCGACGAAGTCCTGCACAGCGGGATCCTCGGCCAAGGGCGCGAACGTCGCGACGAACCGATCGGCATCCACCAGTTGCAGGCGCGCCCACGTTCCCATCGCGGCGATCGGTGCCAGCAGCACCGCCACGGCGAGCACGATTCCGGCGACGATGCTTCGGCCCACCGGTCGACGACGCGGCTTCTCACGCGTCTCGCTCTTGAGCGTCTGGTTCTCCTGTTCGAGGAGCGTTACCCGGGCTCGCAGATCATCCAGTTCGCTCATTCGCTCTCCTCCTCGAAATGCCGCATCAGGTGCCTCCGCCGACGGCAGTCGGTCGGCCTCAGCTCAGGAGCTTCTGCTTGGCCGCGGCGAACTCCGTCTCGGAGAGCACGCCCGCGTCTTTCAGAGACGCCAGCTGCTGCAGCTTCGCGATCAGATCATCCCCTGCGGCCGGCGCGCTCGCCGGTGCCGACGGGGCCGCGTACTGGGCTGCCGCGTTCTGTGCAGCGGCATCGATCTGCGCCTGCTGCTGCGCCGCCTCGTACTGCTGCTGCTCGTACTGACCCTGCGCACGTTCCTGCTGATTCCGCGACATCGCACCGCCGACAGCCGAAGCCGTTCCCGCGACCACCGCGGTCCTGGCGGCAAGTCCGATCAGGCCGGGGCGACCGAATCTTCTCAAGGGCATGTCATTCACCTTCCTGATCGAGGATGTCCATCATGGCGTTCACGACGGGGGCCGGTACGCGCTCGCTCCGGAGCACCTGACCACCGGAGGCGGCGAGGTTCTGCGCGAGAGTGCGGGCGAAGGCGAGCTCGAGGACGACGACGGCAGCGGACTGCCCGGGAGCGAGGGCGCTCGCCAGAGCCTCGACATCCTCTTCGCCGGCGAGGCCCGCAGCGATCGGTGCGAAGTCGTCGAGTCCCAGCGAACCGTCGTCGGCATCGAGCTCGACGATCTCGACCTCACCGGCGGCCGACTTCGCCAGCAGGACGAAGTCGAGCAGTCGCACGACCCCGCTGTCGATGAGGTCGGTCAGCGCGCGGAACGTCGCCGGGTCCGGACGCTCGCCCTCGAACCCGACGAGGTAGAACTCGGCGGGGCCGAATCGGAAGTCATTCATGGATTGTCCTTTCTCACTGTGCCGACGTACCGGGACTGTGCGCTCATGCTCGCATCGCGGCGTCCGGGGTGATGCCCGCGCTCACCCCTACGGGGTGAGCATCTCGTCGTCGGGGGGCAGGGTCTGGCGATTCTGGCGCGGGATCCACACCTGCCGGATGACGATCAGGATCGAGGCCGTCAGCGGGATCGCGACGAGAGCCCCCAGCAGTCCCAGGAGGGTGGCCCCGATCATCGCCCCGATGATCACCAGAACGCCCGGCACCGCCGCCGCCTTTCCCATGATCCGTGGAGTGACGACATAGGCCTCGACCTGGATGTACACCAGATAGGCGACCACGAAGACCAGGGCGGCCGTCGGGCTGACGAGCAGCGTCGCGATACCGCCGATGACGAGGAACACGAGTGATCCGATCATCGGTACCAGCGTGACGAAGAAGGCGACGATCGCCATGACCGCGGGAATGGATGAGCCGACGATCAGCTGGATCACGAGAACGACGCTCGCGTTGATCGCCGACAGCGTGACGCCGCCGGCCACCACTCCCCCGACGGACTGCGTGATCTCGTCGAGGACGCCGGCGAATCGTACCCGTCGGTACCAGGGCAGGAGATTCGTGAGCGCCCCTTTGATGCTCTGCAGGGAGGAGACGAAGTAGAGGGTCAGAACGACGACCAGCACGAAACTCGATATCGCGCCGACGACCCCGAATCCGGCTTTCAGAACCCCTCCGGAGATCGCGAGGAAGGAGGAGAGCGATGTCAGCGAGCGGATGCTCTCGGCCACGACGGCGGAGAGGTCGACACCGAGAGCGGCCTCCAGATCCCGATACCACCCGCTCTGCTGAACGGCGGCGATCGTCTCGGGGGCGGCCTCGATCGCCGCGGCGATCTGGCGGACCGTCGCCGGCACCAGGACGAGGAGGATCACCGCGACCACTCCCAGGAAGATGATCGCCACGATCGTGACGCCCGCCGCTCTGCTCATGCCTCGGCGTTCGAAGGCGCGGACGGCCGGGTCAAGGCCGAGCGCGAGGAACATGCCGAGGAAGATCGAGATGAGCACCGTCGAGATGCCCGCGATCGTGGCCGCGAGCGCGATGGCGAGAAGGACACCGACGGCGACCGAGAAGCCGGAGAGCAGTGGTTTCGCGGGCAGCACACGCAGGAGCCCTGCGCGCCGCCGCCCGCCGTCGCCCTCGGTGTGCTGATCATGCTGATTCGCGTCCACGGGGTGCACGCTACGCGCGCGGCCCTTCGGAGTACGCCTCCGCCTCACCCGTTCGTGGTGACCGTCACAGGGCCGGTCGATTCGGGGTCGCCCGCTAGGGGTGAGCGGCTTTCCCGCGGGCATGGTCGCGCTGTCACTATCGCCGTACGCAGTAACTCAACGAAAGGGGTCCGAAGTGTCCATTTGGGAAAGCTTCTGGGACATCATCTGGTGGTTCTTCTGGGTCTTCGTGTTCATCTCCTACCTGATGGTGCTCTTCAACATCGTGGCCGACCTGTTCCGGGATCACACCCTCAACGGGTGGTGGAAGGCCGTGTGGATCATCTTCCTCATCTTCGTCCCCTTCCTCACGGCGCTGATCTACCTCATCGCACGCGGCAAGGGAATGGGCGAACGCAGCGTCTCGGCGTACCGGGAGCAGCAGCATGCGGCCGACTCCTATATCCGCAGCGTCGCCGGATCCAGTCCCAGCGATGAGATCGACAAGGCATCGAAGCTCCTCGCGGCAGGGACCATCACGCCGGACGAGTTCGCCGCCATCAAGACGCGCGCGCTGAGCTGACATCGTGGCTGAGGTGGTCGACATGACCCTGCAGGCGCTCGGCGACGTCGAGTTCGTCGTCGTTCGCCTGGAGGACGACCGCCTCAGCCCCGACATCCTCGAAGCCCTGCTCCGGCAGGTGGAGAGCGGCGCCATCCGCCTCCTGGATTTCCTCCTCATCCACCGGCTCGGCAGGGAGGACTGGCGTCTCGTCGAGGTCGACGCCGATGAGTTCACACTCGCCGGGCTCGGACTGGACACCCCCGGCCTCGTCTGCGAAGACGACGCCCGCTACTTCGCCTCGGGGCTCCCGATCGGGTCGGTCGCGGCGCTCATACTGCTCGAGCCGACCTGGAGCGAGCGCTTCTCCCGCGACGTCGACCGGCGGGGTGATCGCATCCTCGCGACACAGCCGATTCCCGCGGCGATCGCGAACACCGTCCTCGCATCGGCGCTGCGCCAACACTGACGCCACCGTCGGGCGTGCTTCGGTCCGTCCCGGTCGGTCAGACGGTCGTCCGCACCGCCTCGCGGCGAGAGGACACCCCGAGCTTGCGGTAGATGGCGCGCTGATGTGTCTTCACGGTGTTGATCGACACGGCCAACTCCCGCGCGATCTCGTGCAACGTGCGCGCCGTCTGCAGCTGCTGGAACACATCGCGCTCCCGCTCTGAGAGCGTCTCCACCAGCGAACCCGCGGCATCATTGGCGAGACAGCGGCCGATGAAGTCCTCGAACTGGGTGCCGAAATGCACATGCTCTCCCAGCAGCTTGCGCACCGCCGTCTCACGCGGCCCGAACGGCAGCCGGATGTTCTCGCCCGCGGCGACCGCGACCGCCGCTTCGCACAGCTCGTGCGCCTCGTCGTGGTGCCCGGCATGACGGCGCAGGACCGCAGCCGTGAGCAAAGTCGCGGTCTTCACGTACGACACCTCGCCGAACGCACGCAACGATCGCAGCATCTCCAACGCTGCGGGGTAATCGCCCGCGCGACGCAGCACACCGGCGAGCGCGACGTTCACGACGGGCAGGTCCGGGCAATGGATGTACTTCCGGGCGATCCTCATCGCGCGATCATGCCGGCCGACCGCCTCCTCGAGCAGGGCGACGGACGACTCGCGGAACGCCGGCCAGGAGACGCCATGGACCACCTCGAGCGGGATGTCCTGAACGCCGATCGCCGCGCGCCGACACGCCGCGACATCACCGGTCTCGGACGCCGTGTACGCGATCATCATCCGCGCGATGCTCGTGAAAGAGCGGTCGGAACCGCCGTTGGCGATCACCGTCCCGAACTCCCGGCTCGCCTCGGCGAACTCTCCCGACCAATATGCGACGTACCCGGCGGCAGCCGCAGCGCTCCCTCCGGCATAGGTGCTCCAGGGCAGGCTCACGTCCTCCTCGCCCTGCGCCCTGGCCAGCGACTCCCGCGCATCGATGAGGCGTCCGGCCCAGGTCTGCCCGAAGGCGAGATGTCCCAGCGTCCGCTTCGCGAGTTCGCGGTCGCCGGAGCTCTGCGCCTCCCTCGCCGCGGCCGAGAAGTATTCGAGCGGAATCATCGGGTTGCCGCGATGCCGGATCTCGGTCCAGCCGAGGAGGTAATTGAGTGCCGCACGATCCCCGAGCTGGGTCGAATCCGCGTCGAGCAGCATCCGTCGTACCTTGGCGCTCGCCTCCGCGACCTCCGCGCGCTCGTCCGCGATGAACAGACGCGCGATCTGCAGCACGGCGGGCTCGGTTCCGTCGCCCGACCGCGAGATCGTCCCCTCTGCACGCCGGAACAACTCGCGTGCGACGCGATGGTCGCCCAGCACATCGCTCGCGCACGCGCGCACCAGGAGCACCTGAGGGTCTTCCGGCGTGCGTCGGAGCATCTCCGTCGCGGTGCGCTCGACCTCTGCCGCCCCGGCCCCGACCACGAGCCCGAGCCAGTAGCGAAGCAGAGTCCCGCGCGCGGTCTCCGAATCTCCCGCACGAAGCGAGTGCGCGATCGAAGCGGTGGGATCCGTGGTCTCCAGCGCGGCGGCTGCACGACGATGGCAGGCTGCGGCGCGCGCGGCATCGAGCGCGACGATCTCCGCGCATTGTCTGGCGAAGGACGCATGCCAGCGGTAGACGACGCCGTGCTGGCCGTCGAACCGATCGAGGAACAGGCCGAGGCGCACGCAGGTCTCGAGCAGCTCCGCCGCGTCCGGGCGTCCCGTCACGGCAGCGGCGAGCTCAGGAGTCAGCTCGCCGCAGACGCTTCCGTCGAGCACGAAGTCGGCGATCTCCGCCGACAGCGCCCCGAGCACGTGCTCGCGCACGTAGCTCCCGAGAAAGCTCGATGCGCTCTGTGCGCGGGCGTCAGGGCGGGCTCCGCCGATCATCATGAGCCGGACCGCGATCGGCCAGCCCTGCGTCTCGTCGAAGATCGTCTCGGCGGCGAGCCCCTTCGCCCCTGCATGGAGGAGCTTCACCTCCGGCGCGGTGAAGCTGAGGGTCTCCACTCCGATGAAGGAGTCCGGATGCGTGATGCGATGCCGGGAGAGAGTGACCTCGAGAAGCGTCGTGCCGACCAGCACGACCCGCAGATTCTCCGGCGTCTGTTCGGCGAGCATCCCGAGCAGCCCACGCCGCCAGTCTTCTCCCGCGCGCTGGGCGTCGTCGACGATCAGGTGCACACGGGTGTCGAGGTCTTCGAGGGCACCGCAGATCTCCTGGTAAGCGTGCTCGGGGTCATCGAGCTCACGCGCCAGCGCGAGCGGCTGACCCGCACGTTCGGCTCCGACGAGCAGGGAGTGCACGACGCCCTGCGTCAGACGCGACGGGTCGGAGTCGAAGGAGCTCAGCCCGAGCCAGGCCACCTGCTCGAGGCCGGACGCCCAATCCGCGGCGGCCGTCGTCTTGCCGAAGCCGCTGGGGGCACTGACGACGGTGAGCGGGTGTTCTCCCACCGCATCGGCGATCGCGGAGCTCACTCGTTCCCGGCGGATCGCACCGGGTTGGGGGCCCGGTGGGCGATAGCGCACTGCGGGTCCCGGCGTCGTCGGTCGTACGGGGGGCGACATGGCACCAAAGCTAGTGGCGGCACAGAGGCGACCTCAAGGGCCTCCCCCGGGTGATATTTCAATCCGCCGCGCCGGTTCCCGCGTCGCGTTTGAGCGCATCGGCGGTGCGGATGAACAGGATGATCCACGTGAACACCAGGGTTCCCGCCACGAGCTCGACAGCGGTCAGTGTGTAGTAGCCGACGGCGAAGAACACCGAGAGGAGAAGGATCAGGAGGGTGAACACGTAGCCGACGAGCAGGAAGGTGCGCGAGACGCCGGGCACCCACCAGCGGACGGCGACGACGAGCACCGCGTAGGCGACCACCATCCCGGACGCCACACCGGTGTGCAGGGCGAAGTGCTCGTCCACCGGGAAGACTCCGACGAGACCGAGGAAGATGCCGACGATCACGAGGCACGTGCGCACGGAGGCAGCCCCGCGCGGGTGGGTCGTCGGAATCCCCTTCGTCGCGTAGCGCGCCAACGTCGTCACGAGGATCCCCGCGATGATCAGCGTGAGGTTGAAGGCCCGGGCGGAGAGGTCGTCCGTCATGCCGAGGGCGCTCAGATTCTCCTTCCACCACTGCGGATCGCTCGCTGTGAGCATACTTGCCAGTACTCCCAGCACGAGGAACACCGCGAGCACGGTGGCCAGCAGTTGCAGGTCGAGGTGCGTCGCCGAGTAGTACGTCACGTAGGCGGTGAGAGCGGCGGCGGCGCCGGCCAGCATCAGCGCCGGGAGCGGGAACACGACGGCTCCGATCAGCCCTGCCTCGACGATCGTGGCGGCCAGGGTCCACCCGAGCAGAGCGATCATGGCGTGGGCGAAGGCGAATGCGGCGATGTCGACGACGTCGAGCGCTCCGAGCCGCTTCTGCCGGGCGGGGTCGGCTGCGATGACGCGTCCGAGCACGAAGACGACGATCGCCGTGACCGCGGACATCAGCGCCGCGAACTGTCCCAGGGAGTCCGGGCCGGCGATGGGAGCCGACTGCAACCGGAAGACGGGCAGCGCGACGAGGGCCGCGAGCACGAACGCGACGATCGAGATCTGAAGCCCGATGGCCTCCCGAGCGCGCTCTCGAGTGGCTCCGCGCGAGCGGGCTTCCGTGAGGAGATCGTGGCCTGCTGGCGTCGTGGACATGCTCTCAGTCTCCTTCTCCGCTTCGGCGTCGGCTTCGGCGGCTCATCCGCGCGGGGCGATGCGGGTCGCGGGTCAGATCTTGATGGGGAAGGTGGCCAGGACGACGATGCCCACGACGGCGAGCACACCGCTGAGGGAGAGGAAGACGGTGCGCCGCCACCGAGCGCGCTGGTTCTGGGAGAGGGCGGCGAAGAACAGCACGAGTGCGAAGAGGACGGTCAGGAGCGAATAGTCGTCGCCGCGTTGATTGTTCCGGAGTGCCTCGTCGAACTTCTCGTCGGCCCGGGTGTTCAGCTCAGCCGCCTCCGACTCACCTGGTGGGACGTACTCGTCCATGGCGAACGGACCGTCCGCCTCCCGCCCCGCGTCGTCCCAGGCGTCGAACGCCGCAGCGAACTCCGGAGTGAAGCGGGCCTCGATGAACTCGACGAGATCGTCCTGCCCCTCCCGCTCGGCGAGCACCCACTCGGTGTAGATCGTCAGGTCGTATTGCCGGGCGGCCTGGGCAGTCGACTCGGCCGAGGCCGCCTGCACCCGCGCGCTTGACGCCTGACTGAACGCGATCGACATCTCGCCGCCCCACTTCGATGCCTCGAAGCCGCACCAGGCGGTGATGACCGCTGTGATGGAGAGCAGGAGCACCGTGCTGACCTCGAGCACTCCGTACTTGCGGTCGTGAGCGGGGGCGGGCCGATCTTCCATGCGGCAATGCTGGAGGTGCCACACGATGCCTGTCGCGTGGAGGTCACCCGTGTGGGGTGACCTTCCGGAGCGCCGGGGAGCCACGCGGCCCATCCTGGTCCTATGAGGCGGACGAGCCGAAGGCTGCCCCCGAGGGGCCGAGGATCATGACGCTGGGCGACCTGTTCCCCGACGGGCTGTCTGCGTGGCAGATCGTGCTCGCGATCGTGTCGGTGCTCATCGGCTGGCTGCTGTCGCGCTTCGCCCGCAAGGGTGTGCTCAAGCTGGCGGCTCGGACGCCAGGGATCTCCGACTCGGTGTCGCAGCTGGCCGCCCGTTTCACGCAGTACGCCCTCCTCCTGGTCGGCATCGGCGTCGGGCTGGCGTTCCTCGGGGCCAACGTGCAGCCTCTGCTGGCGATGACGGCGATCGCCGTGGTCGTGCTGATCCTGGTGCTGCGCGGCGTCGCAGACAATTTCGCCGCCGGCGTGCTCATCCAATCCCGCCAATCGGTGAAGATCGGCGAGGAGATCGGGATCGAAGGCCCGGACGGCGTGATCCGCGGGACCGTGCAGGAGCTCAACGGACGCTCCGTGATCCTCACCACCGTCGACGGCCTCACGGTGCACGTGCCGAACGCCGCGCTCCTCACCGGGGTCCTGGTGAACGACTCGCGTCACGGCGCGCGACGGAGCGACGTCGACATCCGCATCGCCCGATCGGCGGAACTCGACCTGGACGACGTGATCACGGCGATCACAGCGGCAGCACGCAGTGTCGATGGCGTGCACGCGCGCGAGCACCCGAACGTGCGAATCGGCGCGATCTCGCCCGATCGGTGGACGCTGACGCTCCAGATCTGGCATCACCCGCTGCACGGCAGCGCCGTGATCTCCGGCGCCGTGCGTGGCGTCGCGGAGGCACTCGAGACGGCAGGAGTGCGTGCCGTGGTCGTGTCCGAGCAGGGGCCACCTCCCCTCGTCCCGCCGGAGCCGTTCTGAGCGCCCGGGCCGCCGGTACGCCGTCCGCGAGGCGACCGGACTCCCGCCCAGCCGAGGGCTACGCTGGCCGCGTGACCCCCTCGCCTGCGCCCGAGCGCACCACCGACCGCTCGCTCTCCCCCAGCCTGCGGGTGCTCCTCGTGCTCGCCGCGAGCGTGCTGACGCTGGCCGGCGTGTACTTCGCACGGGATCTCTTCGGTCCGATCGCGCTGGCGATCGTGATCGTGATCATCTGCGAGCCGCTCCGACGCCCACTCGATCGCCGCGGCTGGCCGCAGTGGGCCAGCACCACCGCCGTCATCGTCGTCGCCTATCTGATCCTGCTGTCGATGGGCGCTCTGCTCTGGCTCGCCGGCACGCAGTTCGCGCGGCTCATCGGCGACCTGGTGTCTCAGGGCGGTCTGGAGAACACCGCCACCGAGCTGGTGGGATGGCTGCAGACGCTCGGACTGGACGAAGAGGCCTCGGATGCCGCTACCTCGATCCTCGATCCGGAGACGCTGCTCGGTGTCGCGCGAAGCGTGGGAGGCACCGTACTCAGCGTCGCGACCGCCCTGTTCTTCGTCTGCGCCTACATCATCTTCATGGCGATCGATGCGGCGCGCTATCGTCAGGCCCCCGCCCTCTTCGGCGCGACAAAGGGACCGGTTCTGGCGAGAATTGCACATCTCAACTCGGGCATCCGCCGGTACTACATCGTCAACGCCACCTTCGGGGCGATCGTCGCCGTCATCGACGGCCTGGCCCTGTGGTGGATGGGCATCCCGGCTCCGGTCGTGTGGGCGATCCTGGCCTTCGTCACGAACTTCATCCCGAACGTCGGCTTCGTCATCGGACTCGTCCCCCCGGCGATCCTCGCCTTCGTGGTCGGGGGCTGGCCGCTTCTGCTCGGCGTCATCGCCGTCTACAGCATCGTGAACGTGGTGCTCCAGGTGCTCGTGCAGCCGAAGTTCGTCAGCGATGCCGTGGACCTCAGCCTCACCCTGAGCTTCTTCTCCGTGATCTTCTGGACGTTCATCATAGGCCCGCTCGGTGCGATCCTCTCCATCCCGCTCACGCTGCTCGCCCGCGCTCTCGTCTTCGAGGGAGACCCCGAGGCGACGTGGCTGCGCTGGCTCTCGGGTGACCGCACCGCGGTGCCGCCCGAGCCCGAGCCCGAGCCCGATCCTGTGCCGGTGACCGGCGGCCGCGGCCTCCTGCGGCGTCGTGGAAGCCGAGCTCCCGAGGCGCAGGGCTGATCATGGCGACCGTAAATCACCCGGGGGAGGTTGCGATCCAGACGTGGTCGCCGGATCCGCCTCGGTGGGATCGTGGACGTCGACGCGCTCGGCCGGGGCGCGCCCGAAGGGAGACGACGTGCAACGTCCGCTCGCGGGGCTGACCAGGCGCAACTTCGTCACGGAGTTGACCGCCGGCGTCACTCTGCTCGCCATCGCCATCCCCCTCAACATCGGCTACGCGCAGATCGCGGGGCTCCCGCCCACCGCGGGTCTCTACGCCCTCATCGTCCCGACCATCGTGTATGCGCTGGTCGTGTCCTCCCGGCAGTTGGTCGCCTCCCCCGACGCCGCCGCGGCCGCACTGGTCGCGTCCTCGATCGGCGGACTGGCCGCGGCCGGCAGCGCCGACTACGCGACACTCGCCCTCGCGCAGGCGATCATCTGCGGCGGCATGTTCGTGCTCCTGGCCGTGTTCAAGCTCGGATTCCTGGCGAACTTCCTCTCCAAGCCGATCCTGGTCGGATTCGTCGGCGGCCTCGCGCTGGACATCATGGTCAGCCAGGTCGCCAAGATGCTCGGCGTCAAGATCGACTCCGGCAAGGAGTTCACGGGTAAGGTCGCTGACCTCATCGGAGGCATCACGACCCTCAACGGCTGGGCCGTCCTGATCTCGGTCTGCTCGGTGGCCGTCCTGCTGCTGGGGCGCCGCTACCTCCGCGCCGTCCCCTGGGCGCTGATCGTGCTCGTGGCGACGACACTCGTGGTCGTGCTCACGGGGCTCGACCAACGCGGTGTCGACGTACTGGGCGAGGTTCCGGCGGGTCCGCCCGTGCTCACCTGGCCGATGATCGACTGGACGCTCTGGCTCGCGCTGGTGCCGTCCGCGATCGCACTGACGCTGGTCACCACGGCGGAAGGGCTCCTGGTCTCGCGCTCGTACTCCGAGAAGCACGGCTACCCGTTCCATGCGAACCGCGATCTCTTCGCGTTCGGCATCGCCAACGTCGCCGCGGGAGCCCAGGGCAGCTTCGCCGTCGGATCATCGACCTCGCGAACGGCGGCGATGGATCAGGCGGGATCGCGCACGCAGTTCCCGGCCCTGATCCTCGCGGCCGGCACACTCCTGCTGCTCCTATTCGGCACCGCGCTGCTGGCAGACATCCCGTCGCCCGCCATCGGCGCGATCGTCGGGGTGGCGATCATCCCCCTGCTCGGTATCCGCGACTTCATCGATCTGTGGCGAAAGGATCGGTTCGAGTTCCTCATCGGGGCGACCTGCTTCCTGGTCACCCTCTTCGTCGGTTCCATCCCCGGCATCCTGGTCGCGTTCGTGCTCGCGCTCATCAACATCGCGCGCCGTGCCTCGAACCCCGCCATCGACGTCCTCGAATCCAGCGGCGATCCGGGCGAGTCGCTGCTGGAGGATGCACCTGCAGGAACCGTGACCGCTCCGGGCGTGATCGTCATCCGCCTGGCCGCTCCGCTGTTCTTCGCCAACGGGGCCGTGTTCTCGACGGCGGTGAAGGACGCGATCCGTTCGGCCGGTGAGGGATCCGTCCAGCACCTCGTGGTCGACATGGAGGCCGTGACCGACGTCGACGTCACCGGGGCGGAGTCGTTCGACTCGCTCAAGAAGTGGCTCGCCGCCGGCTCTATCTCGCTCGCGTTCAGTCGAGTCCGGCCGAATACGCTGCACCGACTCACGGGGCTCGGTCTGCTCGAGTCGGAGCAGGTCTATGCGACCAATCGCGCAGCGATCAGCGACCTCACCCGAACGACCTCGGGATCACAGCGTTCAGAGAGAGAAGGCCAGTGATGGGACCCGTCGTCGGAGACATTCTTCCGCTCGCTCTCGGCGTCGCGATCAGCCCGATACCGATCATCGCCGCGATCCTGATGCTGCTCTCCCCCAAAGCGCGGGTGACGAGCGTCGGCTTCCTCCTCGGCTGGGTCGTCGGGATCGTGGCCGCGGTCACGGTGTTCACGTTGCTGTCGTCGATCCTGCCGGATGACGATCCCGATGTCTCCCACCCGATCCGCGGCGTGGTGCAGCTCGTTCTCGGCCTGCTGCTTCTCGTCCTCGCGTCCGGACAGTGGCGCAAGCGGCCGAAGGCGGGGGAAGAGGCCGCCCTCCCGAAGTGGATGAAGGCCATCGACACGGTCACCTTCCCGGTCGCGCTCGGACTCGGCTTCCTGCTGTCCGCCGTGAACCCGAAGAACCTGATCATGGCGGCGGGCGCCGGCACCGACATCGGCGCGGCGTCGCTTCCTGCCGGATCCGTCGTCGTGGTGATCGTCATCTACACGCTCATCGCCGCGTCGACCGTGCTGGTCCCGGTCATCGGATATCTCCTCGCCGCCGACCGCCTTCGCGGTCCGCTCGACGCCCTCCGCGGCTGGCTCGCCACCGAGAACGCCGTCATCATGGCCGTGCTGCTGCTGGTGATCGGTGTCTCGATGCTCGGCAAGGGCATCGGGAGCTTCTAGGGCCGGACCGGGGAACCAGAAGGAGGAACGAGGATATGGGCGAGCTGATCCTGGACCTCGTTCCCGTCGCTCTCGGCGTGGTGCTGAGTCCGCTCGCCATCATGGCGCTCGTCGCCGTCCTGCTCTCGCAGAATGCCCGCGCCAACGGGATCGCGTATCTGCTCGGGTGGTTCCTCGGGCTCGCCGGCCTCATGGCCTTGTTCCTCTGGCTGTTCCCGGTGCTGGAGGTGCACCAACGCGCGGAGCCACCCCTGTGGGTCCCCCTCGTGCGTCTGCTCGTCGGTCTCTTCCTGGTGGTCGCTGCCGTCTGGGTGTATCGGAAGGGCCGCGCACACGTCCTGCGGATGGCTGCCGCTTCGACCCCGCGCGATGTCGTCGCCGCGTCGCCCCAGCTGCCCGGCTGGCTGCACTCGGTCGAGTCGTTCCGCCCCGGGCGCACGTTCCTCCTCGGCATCGGGCTCTTCGTGCTCAACCCGGTCGACGCGTCGTGCGCCATCCTCGCCGCCCTCGACATCACCCTGTCCGACGTGGATGCGGCGGCGGGGCTCTGGATCGCTGCGGCGTTCGTCGTGGTGGGCACTCTCCCGATCGCGCTTCCGGTGGTGTACGTCGTCGTGCGCGGCCGCGATGCTGAACCGCTGCTCGACCGGGTACGAACGTGGATCGCCGGAAACACGCACGTCCTCAATGCGGCCCTGCTCCTCGTGATCGGCGCTCTCCAGCTGCAGAAGGCACTCGCGGGTCTGCTCTGAGTGACCGACGTCGCCCCTCCGACGAGACCCTTTGCCGCGATGCATCGGGGATCACCCGGATGAACGTCGCACTCCCCCGGTGACAGCAGCCATCGCGCCGCAGTACTGTGCGGATAGACATCGTTCCGACAGGTGAAGGGAACCGGCAATGGCTCGCGACTTCCAGGGCAAGATCGAACTCGACGTGCGTGACTCGGTCGCGGATTGGGACGCCTACCGGGCGTCGACGCCACCGGCCGGGGCACCGAACGTACTGGTCGTGCTCTACGACGACACCGGCATGGCGGCGTGGTCCCCGTACGGTGGGCGGATCAACATGCCCACCATGGATCGGCTTGCGCAGAACGGCCTCACCTACTCGCAGTGGCACACGACCGCACTGTGTTCGCCGACGCGCTCGACATTCCTGACCGGACGAAACCATCACCTCAACGGGTTCGCCACGATCTCCGAATCCTCCACCGGGTTCCCGGGATACAACTCCCACATCCCTGATTCGAACGTCACCATGGCGCACGTGCTGCGCGACGCCGGATGGTCGACGTTCTGGGTCGGCAAGAACCACAACGTGCCGATCGACGAGTGGACGGCAGGCGCCTCGAAGAAGCACTGGCCGCTGGCGCAGGGCTACGACCGGTTCTACGGCTTCATCGGCGGCGAGACCAACAACTGGTACCCGTCGTTGGCCGAGGACAATCACTACATCGATCAGCCGTACCTCCCCGAGCAGGGGTATCACCTGTCGAAGGATCTCGCCGACCAAGCGCTCACGATGATCCGCGACGTCAAGCAGACCGAGCCGGACAAGCCCTGGTACCTCTGGTTCTGCCCGGGCGCGAATCACGCGCCCCACCACGCCCCGCAGGAATACATCGACAAGTACAAGGGCCAGTTCGACGACGGCTACGAGGCATACCGCGACTGGGTGCTGGGCCGGATGATCGAGAAGGGGATCGTCCCGGCGGACACCGATCTGACGGCGCTGAACCCGATGCCCGACGGCACGTTCAACCCCACCGACGAGGTGCGGCCGTGGGACAGCCTGAACGCCGAGGAGAAGGCGATGTTCTCGCGGATGGCCGAGGTCTATGCGGGCTTCAGCGAGTACACCGATTCGCAGGTCGGACGCATCGTCGACTACCTCGAGGAATCGGGCCAGCTCGACAACACGCTCATCCTCTACTGCGCCGACAACGGCGCGTCGGGTGAGGGCAGCCCGAACGGCTCGGTCAACGAAGGCAAGATCTTCGGTGGCTACCCGGATGACGAGGCGGAGAACCTTCGCCTCGTCGACAAGCTCGGCTCGCCCGACACCTACAACCACTATCCGACCGGGTGGGCGGCGGCGTTCTCCACGCCCTACAAGATGTTCAAGCGCTACACCTATCAGGGCGGCGTCTGCGACCCGCTCGTGATCCACTGGCCCGCGGGGATGAAGGCGCGCGGCGAAGTGCGTCACCAGTACCACCACTCGACCGACATCGTTCCGACGATCCTCGAGGCCTGCGGGGTGGAGTTCCCCGACGTCTACAACGGCGTCGCACAGACCCCTCTCTCCGGTGTGTCGATGGCGTACTCCTTCGACGCCGAACCGGAAGGTCCGACCGAGAAGAAGACGCAGTACTACGAGATGCTCGGTCAGCGCGGCATCTGGCATGAGGGTTGGAAGGCCGTCGCCGTCCACGGGCCCATGAGCGGCGTCAGCAACTTCGACCAGGACGAGTGGGAGCTCTATCACACGGACGTCGACCGAGCTGAAGCGAAGAACCTCGCCGAGGAGCATCCCGACAAGCTCGAAGAGCTCAAGGCACTCTGGATGGAGGAGGCGAAGGCCAACAACGTGCTTCCGCTGAACGACCTGCAGATCATCGGCAACCCGAAGGACTTCGAGACGTTCGTCGGCATGGAGTTCCACCAGCCCGCACCGCCTTCGGGACAGTTCGTCTACTACCCGGGCACGAGCGAGGTACCCGAGCGGTCCGCCGCGAACACGCACGGCGTCTCGTACAAGATCGCCGCCGAGGTCGAGTTCACCCCCGAGACGGAGGGCGTCATCTTCGCCCACGGTTCCCGGTTCGGCGGGCACGCGCTCGTCGTGAAGGACGGTCAGGTGCATTACGTGTACAACTTCCTCGGCATCCCGCCCGAAGACCGCGTCTCGGCCCCGGTGCCGACCTCGGGCACGCACATCATCGGCGTCGAGTTCACAAAGGAGGGCATGGGCGAGCACCGTGAGGGCGTCGGTCCGGTGAAGCTGTACATCGACGACCAGGTGGTCGGCGAAAAGCGCATCCGCACGGTCCTCGGCCACTTCTCACTCTGTGGCGAGGGACTGACGATCGGTCGGGACAGTGCCGACCCCGTCTCGTCCCTGTACGGCTACGGGTTCGACTTCGCCGGCGGTGAGATCACGAAGGTCGTGTTCGACATCGCCGACGACGCCTACCTCGACCTCGAAGCGCACCTGGCGGCGGCACTGGCGCGCGACTGATCACCTGCCCACGGCGGCCGCGAGCGCTACTCGATCCCGAGTGCGTGAGCGGCCGCCGTCACGCTGTCCCGGTCCGAGACGCCGAGCTTGCGGTAGATGTTCCGCACGTGCGTCTTGACGGTGTTCGGGGAGATGAACTCCTGCTGAGCGATCTGACGCAGCGTCGCGTTACGGCTCAACGCCAGCAGCACGATGCGCTCGCGGTGCGTGAGCTGCTCGTCCACGAGCAGCCCCGCCGCGACGAGTCGCTCCCGGACGGTGTCGGCGAAGCGGGTCCGGGTTCCGGCGGTAGCCCGTGCGCCCAGGAGCCGGAGCACAGCCTGATCGGCTGCCGCGATGCGCCGGACGTGTTCCTCCGGTTCGGCCAGCGACAGCGCCAGCGAGAGCGAGGCCTGAGCCCTCTCGGAGTCACCGCCGTGCACATCGAGCGCGGCCGCCACCAGCCAGGCGTCCACCAGGGATGCCGGCAGCGCACACGTCGTCGAGCCGTCGAGAACGGGGGCGAGAGTCTCGCGCGCCTCGGCGTGCCGATGGTCGTGCAGGGCCGCGATCGCGCGGAGGACGACCACCTCGCCACTCGTGCCGAGCGCCCGCTCGGTGTCGGCGATGAACTGATCCCGGAGATTCGGCTCGCCCAGCCGGTCGAACGCGTGCACGGCGAACACGCCCACCATCGCATACCAGTGCGGAGGAAGCGGCATGTCATCGCGAGGGACGAGCGTCTCGAGCAGCAAGCTGGCGGCCGCGCGCGCATCCGCGGCGCCGTCGGTGTCGAGCAGCGCCACCAGCCCGCTCAGCCCCCTCGAGATCGCGGGTTCGGAACCCGAGTCGATGATCGCCGCTGCTGCGCGCATCGTCTGCTCCGCGTCGATCGCCTGCAGGCGTTCATACGGCACCCAGCACCGCCACACTCTCGTCACCTCGTAGAAGGCGTCGTCGGGCTCACCGAGTTCGCGCCACCTCGCGTCCAGTCGCGACCCGGCGGCGAGGACGTCGCGCATCCTGCCCCGGAAGAGAGCGCTGGTGTTCAGGACGGCGGACGCCTGGAGTTCTGCCGCGACCGCTCCGACCGCGCGAGCTTGATCTGCGGCCGTCCGTGCATAGCGCTCTGCGCGGTCGAGGTGACCGACGTACAGCTCCCCCATCGCCGCTTGCAGGAATGCGTAGGTGTCGAGCTGCGACTCCCCGGTGACGGTGTCGAACGCGCGTCCGAGTCGGTCGAGGGCCTGAGCGATGCCTCCGCGGCGCACGGCGGTGTGCAGATCGAGGCCGGTCAGCCACTGACGACTCACGGCCGATCCGTCTTCGTCGCGCAGCGTCGCGAGGACGGTGGCGGCGGCGGAGGCATCGCCCCGCGCGAGCTCCGCTGCCGCGATCAGCATCTGCACCGCGGGATCCGCTCGCAGCGGAGCGGGCATCACCCTGATCGCCTCCGTCACCTCGCACGCATGACCCGTCAGGATCAGCTGCATCCCGCACCGACGCAGGATCACGGCCATGCACGCCGGATCAGAACTCTGCGCGGCGTGTCGCAGGGCTGGGAGATGCGCCTCCTGTTCGGCGAACCACTCGGCGGCGTCCTTCTCGAGACGCTCGACGATCGCGCGCCCCCGATCCCGCAGGCGTGCGGCGAGGAACTCCCGCAGCAGCGGGTGATAGTGGTACCAGACCGGGTCCGTGCCACGCCTGCCCATCAGCACGCAGAGCTGGATGAGTCTCTCGACGAGGGCGGCGGCGGGAACACCGGGCGACAGTCGGTAGGCGAGGTCGAGCGAGAACGCCTCCGGGACAGAGGTGAAGAGAAGGAACTCCGTCAACTCCTCCTCCAGATCGCCGAAGACCTCCTCGAGGAAGTAGTCGACAAGCGCAGGGGCGTCCCCGCGGAGCGGGGCGTCCGTGGTGTCGCGGTGCTCCAGCCCGGCGAGCACCGCGAGACGGAGTCCCGCGGCCCATCCCTCGGTCCGGTGAAGAATCGTCGTGATCTCTCCCTGCGAGACGGTGATCCCGCTGGCACGGAAGAGAGACCGCACCTCTGCGGGGGTGAACGCCAGGTCGGCGTTGTCGAGCTCGAGCGCGATTCCGGCGATACGACGCCGCGCCACGCGGATCAGCCGGGTGCCGCGCCCGGAGAGGACGACATGCGCGTTGCCGGGGACCGCATGGACGAACGCCGACAGCATGTCGGCCAGCTCCGGACTCCCGATCAGGTGAACATCGTCGAACACGATCACGATCCTTCGGACGGTCGTTCGCAGCGCACGAGCGAGCGACCGAGCCGTGTCATCCGTCTCCGCCCGAGGGACCTTCGCGAGAGTCTCGCCGAGACGCCCGTCATCGATCCGTTCGAGAGCGGAACGAAGAAGCGAGAGATCGACGTCGTCCCGCTGGAACGAAAGCCACACCACCGCGGTGTCCGGTTCGCTCCCGATCGCCTCCGCCCACTGCGCGAGCAGCCTGGTCTTGCCCGCTCCGGCTGACGCGGTGACGAGCGTCAACGTCCACGGCTCGTCCATCGCGGCGGTCAGCCGGTCGAGCAGTCGTGGGCGCACCACGTCCTCTTCGACGATCTCGGGGACGAACGTCCTCGGTGCATCGTCGTCGCCGATGCTCTCCGTCATGGGAACCCCCCGGTCCAACGCTCGACGCCAGGTCAGCAGATATCCGCAGTATGGCACCGCGCCGATAGGGCCTCAAGCACTTCTGAGGGGACGAAGGTCTAGACCGTGGTCGACCTCCGTCGCCGGGCGAGCAGCGAAAGCAGAGACGGCACCACAGCGCCGAAGAAGAGTGCCAGCCCGACGCCGAGAAGCGTCTCCACTACCCGCTCGAGGAACCGTGCTCCCGGCGACCCCGTGGAGTTCACGAGGATGAAAGTCAGCGCGATGAACGTCGTGAATCCCGGAGCGACATACCAGCGGCTCTCCTGGGTCGCGCACAGGGCACCGACGACGACGCCGACCACGAGGCCGATCAGCAGATCTCCCGGCGCGAGGAGCGCGAAAGCGGCAGCGGCGAAGGCACCGACGAGCACCGAGATCGCACGCCCGATGCTGCGCGAGATGAGTTGCCCGCGCGCCGGACGCATCACCAGCAGCACCGCCGCCGTCGCCCAGCCGACGTGCTGCAGATCGAGGAGGAAGCCCACCGCGGCGGCGATCGCGGCCGCAGCGCCGAGCAGGAGCCCGTAGACCAGCATCGCCCGGCCTCGAGGCACAGGTGCTGCGGGCGGCGGCGGGTCATCTCGCTCCGGCCAGAACAGCGAGATGAGCCACGCGTACAGGGATCCCACCACCATGCACGCCGCGAGTCCGAGAGCAGCCGGCGACCAGGGGAAGCTCAGGCCGATGCCGACCATCGGCAGGACGAGGATCAGTACGAGCTGAGCCAGTCGCCCGCGGACCGCATTGACGCACGCGAGCACGGCCGCGCCGAAGACTGCGACGACCGCGACGGCGGGGACGGTGGCGAGCAGTGAACCCACGAGCAGCCCGACCGCGCTGAGACCGCCGACGAGGAGGATGACCGCGCGACTGTGTCGCCGCGGCGGAAGCCGGAACGCCGCCGCGGGAAGCACACCGACGGCGAGGGCGAGACCGAGCGTCGAACTGAAGGGAGCGACGGCCATGGCGGGCAGGGCGAAAGCGATGCCGAGACCGAATCTCGCCCACCGCCACGTCAGGCCGACCCGGTCGTCCACCCTGACCGCCTCGCCGACGTCATCCGAAGGCCTGTTCGCATGCCCGTCCCCCTGTTCGCCCATGTCGACGGCGGCCTGCGCCGCGCACCCTCGCGGCTCAGCCTAGGCACCCCGTGACCAGCCGTCAGCGCGCTTCGTCGACTTCACCAGGGTGAACGGCACCTCCCGGCGCTTCTGCGCGGCGGGCGGCGACGGCCACATCCATCCCTTCCCGAACCGTGTCATGCACGCGGCCAGCGGACCGCAGGGCGGTGAACCACGCCGTGCGCCCGGCGACTTCTGCCGCCGGGGCAGGGAGCGCCGCCAAGTGGAGTTTCGTGCCGCGCTGGGAGAGCTCGCGGTCGAGGTTCTCGAGCGCCTCGAGCACGGTGATCGTCATGACGTCCTGCTGCCTCATCCCGAGCACGAGGGCGGCGATCGTCTCCTCCTCGCCGTCGACGATCTCGAGGAGCCTGCGCTCATTGACCAGCGCGTTCGCGGTGTACAGCCCTCGCTCCAGGTGGACGCCGAGCACCCCGCCGATCCGTCCCACCACGCGGATCTTCGGGATGTTCGCCTCACGCAACACAAGGATCAGCGTCACCACGACTCCGACAGCGACGGCCGGGAGCAGCCCCGCGGTGAGCCCGATGACCGCGACCGAGAGCGCGATCCAGAAGTCCATCCGACTGATGCGGGCCCAGCGCACCAGCTCCGGGATGTTGATGAGACCCGCGACCGCGACGAAGACCATCGCAGCCAGAGTGGCCTCCGGCATCAGGCTGAGCACCGGGCCGAGGAAGAGGGCGACGAGCACGGCGAGCGCGACCGTGACGACCGTTGCCAGCTGCGATCGCGCTCCAGCACTCTGGTTGACCGCGCTCTGCGAGAATCCTCCCGCCGCTGGCATGGTACCGAAGAAGGCACCGATCGAGTTCGCCGCTCCGGTGGCGAGGAGCTCCTGATCACTGTCGATCTGCGGTTCGGCCGCGGTGCGAAGGCTCCGAGCGACCGCCGCGGACTCGAGGAACGCCATCACCGCGATCGCGAGGGCGCCGGGAACGAGCGCCGTCGCCTGCGTCAGGTCGGGCAATCCGGGAACGGGCAGGCCGCTCGGAACGGCGGCGATGAGGCCCACGCCGAGTCGGTCGATGCCGCCGAGCCAGACCAGGAGAATGCCCCCGACCACGACGACGAGGGTGCCGGGGGCCTTCGGCGCCCAGCGCTTCAGGACGACCAGCAGCACCACCGAGCCTGCCGACAGCGCGACTGTCGGCCAGTTGACACTGCCGAACGCCTCCCCGACGGCGGCCAACGATCGGAAGAACCCGTGCCCCGAGAAATTGTAGGTCTCGCCCAGCAGCTTCGGCAGCTGCCCGACGGCCACCGTCGCACCGACCCCGATCTTGAGTCCGAGAACGGTGGCGCCGCTGATGTTCTCGACGAGGGAGCCCAGCCGGCAGAGCCGGGCGAGGAGCAGGATCACCCCGACCAGCAGCGTCAGCATCATCAGTGAGCCGATCGCGTCCTCCGCGCCGGCGGCGATTCCGGCGGACACGAGGGTCGTCGCCGTGAGCGTAGCGATGGTGGAGGTGGTCGAGACACTCATCGCCCGACTGCCGCCGAGGAATGCGTAGACCACCATCGGCAGGATGCATGTGTACAGACCCACCTGAACCGGAAGATTGGCGATCGTCGCGTATGCCATCGCCTGCGGGATCACCACGGCACCGGCGGAGAGCCCGGCGATCACGTCTCGCACGATCCACTTGCTCCGGTAGCCCGCGAGTGTGCTGAATAGCCAGGTCGGTCTGGTCATTGCATTCCCCGCTTCCGAATGGTCGTCTGGCCGAGCGTACTGCGGGCGGGTCTCGCCGTGCGGCACATCTCACCCGGCCGGGGTGGCCGGTCGACCGCTCCTGAGCTCGACTGGTCTCGTGATCGAGATTAAATTGTGCACAACTGAATTGTGTGCGATACTCGACGGATGGTCATGACGGATGAGATGGTGTGCTTCTCGCTGTACTCCGCGTCGCGGGCGACCACGCAGGCGTACCGCGCCTTGTTGGCTCCCTGGGGGCTGACCTACCCGCAGTACCTGGTGCTGGCAGCACTGTGGATCGAAGGCGATCAGACGATCGGCTCGCTCGGCGCGCTGATGCACCTCGACTCCGGCACGCTCTCGCCCCTCGTCCGCCGACTGGAACAGGCCGGCCTCGTCACTCGGGTCCGCGGCGAGGCGGACGAACGGGTCGTGACTGTGCATCTCACGGCGCACGGGAAGGCGCTTCGCACCGAAGTCGCCCCGATCCACAGCGCGGTCGCCGAAGCCGCCGGGCTGAGCGACGACGAGCGTCGCCGCGAGCTCATCAGCGAACTGCACGACATCACCGAACGGCTCCAGCGCCTCACAGCCGACCTCGCCGCGCCTGCACCCGCGGACGACACCCCCTGAATCCCTCCACCCGCAAAGGAAACCCATGCGCGCACTCATCCACCCCACGTTCGGCGATCCCGAGCAGGTCCTCCGGATCGAAGACCGCCCCCTGCCGGAGCCCGGTGCCGGGCAGGTTCGTCTACGGACGATCCTCTCCCCCATCCACAACCACGATCTGTGGACCGTCCGCGGCACCTACGGCTTCAAGCCCGAGCTCCCCGCTGCGTCGGGCACCGAGGCGCTCGGTATCGTCGACGCCCTCGGCTCGGGCGTCGAGCACCTGACCGTCGGTCAGCGCGTCGCGACGGGTGGCACGTTCGGCGCGTGGTCGGAGTACTTCCTCGCGAACGCCGCCGGTCTGATCCCCGTGCCCGACGCGCTCTCCGATGAAGATGCCGCGCAGCTGGTCTCGATGCCGTTCAGCACCATCACCCTGCTGCGCTTCCTCGACGTGAAGCCGGGCGAATGGATCGTGCAGAACGCGGCGAACGGTGCCGTGGGCCGGATGCTCGCGCAGCTCGGCGCCGCGCGCGGCATCAACGTCGTCGGGCTCGTCCGCCGCACCGCGGGCGTCGACGAGCTCCGCACGCAGGGCATCGAGGGCGTCGTCGCCACGGATCAGGACGACTGGCGGGAGCAGGTCGCACGCGTCACCGGTGGCGCCCCGATCGTGGCGGGCGTCGACTCGGTCGGCGGCTCGTCGGCGGGCGACGTGCTCTCGCTCCTCGCCGAGGGCGGCACGCTCGTGGCCTTCGGAGCGATGGACTCCCCCGTCATGGAGATCGCCTCGTCCGACGTCATCTTCAAGCAGGCCACGGTCAAGGGCTTCTGGGGCAGCAAGGTCATGCCCAGCCTCGACCCCGGCACGCGGGGCGAGCTGTTCGGAGAGCTCGTCCAGCGCGTCACCGACGGCACCGTGACCCTTCCCGTGGCCGGCATCTTCGACGCCGCCGACATCGGCGCGGCCGTGCAGGCGAGCAACACCGCCGGTCGCATCGGCAAGGTGCTCCTGCGCTTCTGATCCGCTCCTCGACACCGGGGTTCCGAACGTCGGAGCCCCGGTGCAGAGTATGGGCATGGAGATCACACTCGCCAGCCCTGAGGGCCTCGTCGCAAGCCCCGCATTCAGCCACGTCGCCGTCGTGCCCCCGGGCGCGACCACGATCTACGTCGGCGGCCAGAACGGCGTCGACTCCACCGGAGCGGTCGTCTCTGCCGATGCCGGCGAGCAATCGCTGCGCGCCGTCGAGAACGCCCGCATCGCCCTCGAGTCCGCCGGCGCAGGACTCGACGATGTGATCAGCTGGACGGTCTTGATCCATCAGGACGCCGACCTGCGCGCGGCCTACGGAGCCGTCGCCTCGAGGCTCGCGCGAGAAAGCGCACCGCCTCTGGTCACCGCAGCGATCGTGGCCGGTCTCGGAGTTCCCGGAGCGCTCATCGAGGTCAGCGCCGTAGCTGCCGTCATCCGCGAGTGATCTCTGCGCGCCGCCTCCGGCGCATCCGCCGGGCTCAGATCCTGCCGCGAACCGGCGTCCGCTCCGCAGCGTCGCCCTCGTCCGGCATCGTCATCTCGGCCCGCACGCCGAGGAGGCGAACCTCGCGCTCGGTATCGAGCGTCTCGGCGAGCGCGAGGGCAGCTGACACGAACTCCTCGCGATCGCTCGTCGGCCCGGAGAGTTTGCGGCCGAAGGTCTTCGTCTCGAAGGGGGCGTATCGCACTTTGAGGTGCGCCCGCACGACGGGCCTGCCTTCGGCGGCGCAGTCGTCGAAGGCCTGGACGGCCAGCTCCCGAACGGCGGAGGCGACCTGCTCGCTCGTCGTGAGGTTCTGCTGGTAGGTCGTCTCGCGGCTGTGGCTGCGGGCGACCCACGGAGTGTCGTCGACGACGCTCGGTCCGAGCCCTGAGCCGAGCCCGTGATACCAGACGCCCATCCGCGGGCCGAACTCCGCGATCAGCGTCTGTTCATCGGCGTCCGCGAGTTCACGGACCGTCTCGACCCCGTGCGCAGCCAGTCGCTTCTGCACCTTCGAGCCTACTCCCCAGAGATCGCGCGTCGGCTTGTCGCCCATGACCTCGAACCAGTTCTCCGCCGTCAGCCGGAAGACGCCCCGCGGCTTTCCGAACTCGGTCGCGATCTTCGCGCGCACCTTGTTGTCGCCGATGCCCACCGAGCAGTGCAGCTCGGTCGCGGCGAGCACGGCAGCCTGTGCCGCGCTCGCAACCCGTTCCGGGTCATCCGTCGTCACCCCGAGGAAGCACTCGTCCCACCCGATGACCTCGAGCACCACGTCGGGCAGTGACCGGAGCGCGCCCATCACCTCCCCGGACGCGACCGCATAGGCCTCCTGGTCCACGGGCAGGAAGACGGCATTCTCCGGAGCTTTGCGCGCCGCGATCTTGAGCGGCATACCAGAGCCGATGCCGTACGCGCGGGCTTCGTAGGAGGCGGTCGACACGACGGCGCGCTCCGTGGGGTCACCGCGTCCGCCCACGATCACCGGGAGCCCGGCGAGCTCGGGTCTGCGCAGCACCTCTACCGCGGCGATGAACTGATCCATGTCCATGTGCAGCACCCAGTCGGCCATGCAACGAGTGTGACGGTTACGGACCCGGCTGTCACCCCGCGACGTGCCTCCGGTCGGTCGGCGCTCAGCTGATCGCGACACCGATCGCTGTGCCCGCGACGGCCAGCAGCGGGAGCGTCCCCTGCATCACGGCGGCGCGCGCCTTCGTGCGGTCCGAGAGGATCAGCACCAGTGCGGCGGCGAGCATCGTCGCGGTACCGGCGAACACGAGAGTCAGACCGACGGTCCCCGCTCCGACGATCACGAGGCCGATGCCGAGCAGGGTCGTCAGCGCCAGGAAGAGGTTGTAGAAGCCCTGGTTGAAGGCGAGCTGCTTCATGGTGACGGCATCCGCCTCGCTCGCGACGCCGAAGATCTTCCTCGTCTCCGGGTCGGTCCACCGCAGCGACTCGAGCGCGAAGATGAACCCGTGGAACGCAGCGGCGGCTGCGGCGAGGACGAGACCGACGATGAGCATGTGCTGATTCTGTCAGACGAGGAAGATCGGCAGGAGGCCGGGGTTGTGCGCGTGCACGAGCACCGCGAACACCACGGCGTCGAACAGCAGGTGCACGGTGACGACGTAGGCGAGCGAGTGGGTGCGCAGGAAGATGTAGCCCTGCAGCAGCGCGAACGGAATCGTCAGCAACGGACCCCACTCGCGGTATCCGAGCTCCCAGAGGAACGAGACGAACACGATCGCCTGCAGCAGGTTCGCGACCAGGTTCGGGAAGTGGCGTCGCAGCAGCGCGAACACCGTGCAGATGAAGAACAGCTCGTCCCAGATGCCCACGGCGCCCACGCCGACGAAAAGCCGGGCGATGAGCTCGGGAGTGTCCACCACCGGCCAGTTCTGGTACACCCCGCTGGTGATGAAGTAGAAGGGCAGGATCAGCCACCCCAGGATCAGCACCGCCACGAGCCACCCCCACTGCAGGCGACCCCAACGCCGGTGCGTGCGCCACGGGAAGCTGATGGCCCTGTCCCGGTAGACGAACCGCGAGATGACGTAGGGCACCGCGACCGCACCGCCCAGCGCGAGCGTGAATCGCAGCATCGCGAGGTTGTCGAGTTCGGCGGCCAGCGGGATGATGCTGACGATCAGCAGGCCCACGGCGATCAGCGAGAGGTCCCTCGTGAGCGATGGCGGTCGGTGCACGCCGATCACCTTGGCGGTCTCTCGCCGTGCCCCCATGCTGACGACCTGGTCCTCCACCGGACGGCCGCGTTCGAGCAACCAGGCGATCACGATTCCCAGCGCGAGCAGCACCCAGCCCAGCCAGGGGATCTCCAGCACGAAGAACGCCGGCGCGGCGGCGCACACGAGCAACGCGGGCACGATGCCGAGGCCCAGCGTGGTCTCGCGTCGAACCTCGGTCACGGGCGCGCCCTGCGCCGGTAGACCAGATCGCGGATGTCGCGTCCCTTCGCGATGCCCTTGCGCTCGAACGCGGTCATCACCCGGCCGTCGAAGCGCTCGGCCCATTCCCCCTCGAACGCACGCTCGAACAGCGGCTCGGCGTCGAGCACCTCACGCATCTGCAGGGCGTAGTCCTCCCAGTCCGTCGCGAGCCGCAGCAGACCGCCGTCCTTCAGAGCCCTCGCCGCGGTGTCGCCGAATCCGGGCCGCACCAGGCGTCTCTTGGTGTGCTTCTTCTTGTGCCACGGGTCGGGGAAGAAGATCCAGACCTCGCGCGCCGCGGCCTCGGGGAGGTACGACGAGAGCACCTCCGGTGCGTTCGCCTCGACGACGCGGATGTTGCGGGCGCCCTCCCTGTCGGCATCGAGCATCGTCCGGGCGAGGCCGGCGCGGAACACCTCGACGGCGAGGAAGTCGTCATCCGGACGGGAGGAGGCCGCCGCGACGATCGCGTGCCCCTGCCCAGAGCCGATCTCCACGTAGAGGTCGGAGGCACGGCCGTACTCGGTCGCCGGGTCGAGGCGGGCCTCCGGGTGCACCGAGGTCCAGGCGACGTCGCGCGGGACGTCGAGCAGATAGTGCGGGCCGAGCTCGGTGAAGGCGCGCTCCTGCGCCTCGGACATCCGGCCGCTGCGGCGTACGAACGACACCGGCTCGTCTCGGAAGGTGCGGGGTTCGGGCATGATTCCAGGGTAGTCGTCGGCGCCCCGCGCTCCCTGCGCCCCGTGGCGGCGGCGTTCAGCCCGCCGGGGCCGTGACGAAGTCGATGAGCTCCTCCACGCGGCCGAGCAATGCAGGCTCCAGGTCGCGATAGGTGGTCACCCTCGAGAGGATGTGCTGCCACGCGCGAGCGATGTCCGCCTGCGTCTCGTGGGGCCACCCGAAGGCACGGCAGATCCCGACCTTCCATTCGATACCGCGCGGGATCTCGGGCCATTTCGCGATGCCGAGAGCACGCGGGGTGACGCACTGCCAGACATCGATGAACGGGTGTCCGACGATGCGGAGGTGTCGACCGTGCGGGCCGCGCGCGATGGCCTGCGCGATCCTGGTCTCCTTGGAGCCCGGCACGAGATGGTCGACGAGCACGCCGTACCTGCGGGTGGCGCTGGGCGGCTCGGCGGTCAGCAACTCGTCGAGCAGGTCGACGCCCTGCAGGAACTCGACGACCACACCTTCGACGCGCAGATCGGCGCCCCAGACCTTCTCCACCAGCTCGGCATCGTGCCGGCCCTCGACGAGGATGCGGCTGGGCAGGGCGACACGCGCCCGCTGGTCGGCGACGACGAACGATCCGGATGCTGTGCGCCGCGGCCCCTGTTCCTTCGCGGCTGGAACGACGAGCCGCACCGGAGCGCCGTCGATGAGGAAGCCGCCGCCGAGCGGGAACAGCCGTCGGCGGCCGAGGCGGTCCTCCAACTCGACGGTGCCGCCCTGCACGCGGGTGACCGCTCCGCAGAAGCCGTCATCCGCGACCTCGACGACCAGATCCGCCTCCGCCGCGACCTGCGGCACCTTCTTCGCGCCGCGGTCGCGCCAGCCCGTCGCCAGCACATCCGAACCGTACATGTCGTCCATGCCTTCCAGCGTATGTGCCTCCGCTGAGGGCGAATGGCGAACCCGCCGCTGGTGCTGTCGCGTGTCGGGCTCTGTGCATAGACTCATGGCATGGGGCTCGGCTGCCGGTCGGAGGGAACACGATGACGAAACGGTGGCTCACGCTGGCCGCACTCGCGCTGGCCGCCGTGGCAGGAGCGTTCACCGCGTCCGCCGCATCCGCCACCGATCCGCTCACTCTCGATTCCGGATACGTCACCGACCAGGCCGACGTGCTCAGCGCCGATGAGGAAGCCACTGTCGAGGCCCGGCTCGAGGAGCTGACCGCCAACTCGAACGCCGACCTGTTCGTGGTGCTCGTCGACGACTTCACCAACCCGAGCGACAACGTCAAATGGGCCGACGCCGTCGCCGACAGCAACAACCTCGGCAGCGAGCAGTACCTGCTCGCGATCGCCGTGGACGGCCGCAGCTACTACATCTCGGCAGCGCCCGACGGGCCGGTGAGCTTCGACCAGCTCGACACGATCGAAGACAAGATGGTTCCGTTCGCCGCCGACGGCGACTGGGTCGGCGCGATCACTCTCGCCGCCGACGAGATCCAGGGAGACGGCGGCGCGGGCGCGCTGCGCACCGTGCTGATCGTCGTGGCGGTCATCGCCGCCGCTCTCCTCATCTGGCTCGTCATCGCGCTGGTGCGACTCGCGCGGCGCAACGCCGAGATCCGCAAGCGCGGCGCGATGCCGGAGACACCCGACCCCGCTGATCCGTTCTCCACCCTCACCGACGAGCAGGTCGAGACGCAGGCAGGACTCGCACTCGTGCAGGCCGATGACGCCATCACCTCGAGCAAAGAGGAGCTCGGCTTCGCGGTCGCGCAGTTCGGCGAGGGCGCCACCGAGGAGTTCACTCGCGTCGTCGACGCGGCGAAGGCCAAGATCACCGAGGCGTTCGACCTCAAGCAGAAGCTCGACGACGAGATCGAGGACACGATCCACGATCGACGGGCCTGGCACATCCGCATCATCCGGATCGCCGAAGAGATCGATGACCTGCTCGACGACAACACCGAGGCGTTCGACGCGCTCCGAAAGCTCGAGCAGAACGCACCGCAGGAACTCGAGAGGGTCCGCGGTGAACGCGCGGCACTGAACCCCGTCCTCGCCTCTGCCGCGCCGGCGCTGTCCACTCTGTCCGCGACGTACGATCCGGCAGCCCTCACCACGGTCGCCGACAATCCCGCGCAGGCACAGGAGCGTGCCGACCTTGCCGACCGCTCGATCGAGGCGGCCGCGCAGGCGATCGCGGCGGGCCGCTCGGGCGAGGCCGCCTTCGCGATCCGCACCGCCGAGCAGTCGGTCGCACAGGCCGCCCAACTCGCCCAGGCGGTCTCGACCCTGGGCGCCGAGCTGGCCGCCATCGAGACCCAGTCGCAGGCACTCGTCACCGAGCTGCAGGCCGACCTCGCCGCGGCACAGCAGCTGCCCGACGAGACCGGCGCGATCGCGTCGGCTTCCTCTGCGACCGTGCAGCAGCTGCAGCTGGCGCAGGCCGACCTCGCGAGCACGAAGCGCAATCCGCAGCGGGTGCTCGAGGCGCTCAGCGCTGCGAACGCGCAGATCGATGCGGCGATCGCCCAGGGCAGAGAAGGCGTCGAGCGCTCCCGCCGCGTGCAGCAGATGCTCGAGCAGACGCTCGCGCAGGCGAATTCCGAGATCCGCGCGGCGCGCGAGTTCATCGAGACCCGCCGCGGCACGGTCGGTTCGACCGCACGAACCAGGCTCGCCAACGCCGAGGCCAGCCTCACGCAGGCCCTGAACCTCCGCGCCACCGACCCCGAGGCGTCTCTGGCCGAGGCCAACCGCGCACTCGCTCTCGCCGGCCAGGCCACGTCCGCCGCGCAATCCGATGTCCAGGCATACAACCCTCCCGGCTACGACAGCGGCTGGGGCAGCCCGTTCGGCGGCGGCTCTTCTTCCGGCGGCTCCGGAATCGGCGGCGACATCCTCGGCGGCATCATCGGCGGGCTCCTCGCCGGTGGCGGCGGCGGCGGCTCATCGCGCCGGAGCGGCAGCAGCGGCTGGCGCTCCTCCGGGGGCGGGGGTTTCCGCAGCTCCGGTTTCGGCGGCGGGGGATCCCGCGGCGGCGGCCGCAGCGGTCGATCCGGAGGTAGACGCTTCTGATCCCCCACACAGACACATACGCCAAGCTCTCGAAGACGCCCTCTGAAAGGAATCACGCATGACCAAGCAGTCCATCTTCGGACGTATCTCGACCCTCGTCCGCGCGAACATCAACTCCCTCCTGGATTCCGCGGAAGACCCGCAGAAGATGATCGACCAGCTCGTTCGCGACTACACGAACAGCATCGCCGACGCCGAATCCGCGATCGCCGAGACCATCGGAAACCTGCGACTCCTCGAGCGTGACCACGAGGAAGACGTCCAGGCCGCGACCGAGTGGGGCAACAAGGCCCTCGCCGCCAGCCGCAAGGCCGACGAGATGCGCAAGAGCGGCGACGCCACGGATGCCGACAAGTTCGACAACCTCGCCAAGATCGCCCTGCAGCGCCAGATCAGCGCTGAGCGCGAGGCGACCGGCGCCGAGCCGCAGATCGCGGCGCAGACCGAGATCGTCGACAAGCTCAAGAGCGGCCTCAACGGCATGAAGGACAAGCTCGTCGAGCTGAAGAACAAGCGCAGCGAGCTTCTCGCGCGCGCCAAGGTCGCTGAGGCGCAGACCAAGGTGCAGGACGCTGTGGGCTCGATCAACGTGCTCGACCCCACCAGCGAACTGGGTCGGTTCGAAGACAAGGTCCGCCGCCAGGAGGCCATCGCCCAGGGCAAGATCGAGCTCGCGGCGTCGAGCCTCGACGCACAGTTCGAGAGCCTGGAAGATCTCGGCGAGCTGACCGAGGTCGAGGCACGTCTGGCTGAGCTCAAGGCCGGCGGCAGCGCTCCCCGTCAGGCCATCGAAGGCAACTGACACCACCAGCGGATGTCCCGGGCCGTGCGCCCGGGGCATCCGCGCTCGTCTTCTGGGAGGCACCCATGGTGCGATTCCTCGTCATCCCGCAGTGGCAGGGCTCACCCGCACCGCGCGCGATGCTCCTCGTCGACGGTGCCGCGGCCATCGCCGGAGACCTCCCCCGGGCGGCGACGACCATGTTGGAGGTTCCGGTCGAGGCCGGCGAGTCCCTCGGCACCGGGGTCCGCCGCCTGAGCGCGCTCATCCGCACACGCGAGCTCACGCACGGGCACATCGACGCGGACACGGTCGTGATCGGCGGTGACTGCAGCGTCACTGTCGCCGCGATCGGTGCCCTCCCGGGTGGCACGGATGACCTCGCCGTCGTGTGGTGCGACGCCCATGCCGACCTGCACACTCCCGAGACCTCCCCTTCCGGAGCATTCTCCGGAATGGCGTTGCGCGCTCTGCTCGGCGAGGGCGAGGAGCAGCTCGTCCTCTCCCCCGCGATCTCCGCCGACCGGGTGGTCACCGTGGGCGTGCGCAATCTCGATGACGCCGAGGTCGCCCCGCTCGAGGGCCTGACGAACCTCTCCGTCGACGACCTCGAACGGCCCGATGCGCTGCTCGACGCGGTCAGAGCCACCGGGGCATCACGGGTCTGGGTCCACATCGACGTGGATGTGCTCGATCCCTCCGACTTCGCCGGTGTGTCTTCCTCCGTGCCGTTCGGGCTCTCCCCCGCGGCCCTGAGCACCGCGATCCGCGCGCTGCGCGCCGAGATCCCACTGGCCGGTGCGACGATCGCCGGCTTCGCTCCTCGAACGCCGGCTGATGCCGTCGACGACCTCGGGGCGCTGCTCCGGTTGGTCGGAGCCGTCGCATGAGCACGGTTGCGGACTGGCGCTCTGCCGCCGACGAAGCGCTGGCCCGCGGGCGGCGCTTCGATCGCCGGATCCCCGCGTTCCTCCTGCGTTCGCCGATCAGTCGCCTCGGTTATGCCTGGGGTACGGCCGTCGGCTGGCTCTGGGGCTCGTTGTGGAGCACCGGACCCGTCGAGCGGCGGGCCGGGCTGTGGATCTTCCGGGGCATGCCGACGTGGACCTTCAATCGCGGTGGAGTGTGCGTCGGCGGGTGCTTCCTGACCGGTGACGCCCGCCCGAGCGATGCTGTCCTGCGCCACGAAGCCGTGCACAAGGAGCAGTGGCTCCGCTACGGCTTCCTGATGCCCGTGCTGTATCTGTTCGCCGGCCGGGATCCGCTGCGCAACCGCTTCGAGATCGAGGCGGGGCTGGAAGACGGCAACTACGTGCGCCGGTCTCGCTGACGCCGCGCTCGCGTGATCAGCGGTCGGCGGGAAGCAGGCCGAAGCGCTCGGGCGCGTGGATGAGTGCGGGCGAGATCTCCAGCGCGCTCGTCAGGTGCTCGACGATGTCGGCGGTGCCGAGGTAGCCGCCGAGCAGCGTGACACGCGTCTCGATCTCGTCGTCGCACATCATCTCGTCGGCCCACGCGCAGGTCGCACGTGCCAGGGCCTGACCGGGGGCACAGGCACGACCGCTGCCGGGAGCACCGGAGCGCTGCTCGCGAGCGAGCCACGTGACCGTCATCCGTCCCGGAGCCTCGATCACGCCGATGTCGGCGACCGAGGGCACCTCGATGAAGATGCGTCCGGACGCGCACAGCGGCAGCGTCGTGAGGAACACCTCGAGCTCGGTGAGGGACTGTTCGTCCGCCGTCACCAGGTGATGCGCGCGCTGACGTGCCGCGCGGCGTTCTGCGCGCGTGCTGCGAGTCTCGAGCGAGGTGTTCATGATGCTCTCATCGTACACCAAGTGAAGGCTTGCCTAACCTTCGTCGCGCGAGGAACCGGCGGGCGTGACGCGGGCTACTCCACCGGCTCGACGAGCGCGGACGTCAACGCGGCGAGCTCCGCCTCGGTCATCCCGTTGGCACGCAGGTAGCCCGCCGCCGAACCCCAGCGCTCATCGACCTGCTCCAGCAGACTCCTCATCACCGAGGCGGGCGACTGCGTCGCGAGAGCCACCGCGTGCACCGCTTCGGGGTGCTCGGCGCGCAGATACGCGGCGATGCGCCGCGAGCGTTCCGCCGGCAGCTGCGACTCCGTGAGCGCATAGTCGGCGATCACGGCTTCGCGATCAGCTCCGACGGCGGAGAGCGCGAGCGCCACTGTCACCCCGGTGCGATCCTTTCCGACCGTGCAGTGCACCAGCGTGGGCTCCCCCACGGCGATGATGCGGATGGCCTCGACCAGCCGCTCTCCACTCTCCTCGAGCAGATGCAGATAGAGGTCGTCGAGGCTCGTGTCGGCTTCGAAGAACGAACGGACCGACCCCAGGAACAGCGGGAGATGCGTGGTGTCCGGCCCCTCGATCTCGGTGGGCTCGGCTGCCACCTCCTCGCCGTCGCGGAGGTCGACGATGTGCTGCACCTTCGCGCGGAGCGCGGCCGCTCCTCTGGTCGTGGCCCCGGAGAGCTGGCCTGACCGCAACAGGACACCCGCGCGGATCCGTCCGCCCGCCGCCGGCATACCGCCGACATCACGGACGTTGGTGACGCCGTCGACCTCGAGGATCGTCATGCCTGAGCCTGTGGCGTCCGCGGGGGAACCGGGTAGCGTCCGGCGATCACGACACGGTTGAACGCGTTGATGGAGACGCATGCCCAGCTGAGGGCCGCGTACTCCTTCTCGGTGAAGACGCTGCCGACCAGGTCGTACACCTCGTCGGACACCCCGTCCTCGGAGATGAAGGTGAAAGCCTCGGCGAGTTCGAGCGCCGCGCGCTCCCGCTCGCTGAACACGCCGCTCTCGCGCCAGGTCGGGATCTGGGTGAGCGTGTCGGTGTCGATGCCGGCGGCGACAGCCCGGTCGACGTGGATACGGGCGCAGTACGCGCAGCCGTTGAGCTGGGAGCAGTGGATCATGACGATCTCCTTGAGACGATCGTCGATGCCGTTCGCCGCGCAGATCTGCCCGACGGTCTTCGAGAACGCATCGAGCGCCTGATACGCGGTCGGCTCGGTCTTGGACAGGTGCACACGCGTCTCACTCATGACTCCATGATATTCGGCGGTCGCGCTCACGGTCTCGGCGAGCTTCGATGGCGTGGAATGCACAATGCCAGGAGCCAATGACAAAGTTTCACCAGAATGACACCCAATACTCAAAACATGCTTGGCACACTGCTCCCGCATTTCTCCTGCGTCATCGCGGAGGAGCAGAATATCCACGTGGCGATCGACATCAGCGAGTTCAGCTATCTTCCCGCACAGGCCGAAGCGCTCGGCGTTCCCCTCCCGGAGGTGGAGCGTCTCACCCTCCCCCTCTCCGACGGACGCTCCCTGAGCGCTCTGCGGTTCGGCGGAGAGGCGCCCCAGGTCACACTCCTGCACGGCGCTGGCCTGAACGCGCACACGTGGGACACGACCTCTCTCGCGCTCGGGCTGCCGCTGCTCGCGATCGACCTGGCCGGCCACGGCGACTCGTCCTGGCGGGACGACGTCGACTACACCCCGCGCACCCTCGCACGCGATGTCGCCGAGGCACTCGACGCGTGGACGACGCAGCCGCAGGTCGTCGTCGGGCAATCGCTCGGCGGACTCACGGGTGCCGCCCTCGCGGCTACTCGCCCTGATCTGGTCGCAGAGCTGGTGATCGTCGACATCACCCCCGGGATCGATGTCACCGCCGGACCGGCGGCGCTGCGCGAGTTCTATGCCGGCCCCACGGACTTCGCCTCCCGGGACGTGCTCGTCGACAAGGCGATGTCACTCGGCTTCGGCGGCAGCCGTCCCGAGACCGAACGCGGTGTGTTCCTCAACACCCGCGTGCGCCCCGACGGACGCGTGGAGTGGAAGCACCACTTCGCACACCTCGCCGCACACGCCCTCGCCGCGCACGACCCCGGGTCGGCCACCGCGCCGTCGGTCCTCCACGAGACCGGATGGGACGACCTGTCCGGAGTCCGCGCCCCGATCACCCTCGTCCGCGCCGCCCGCGGTTTCGTCAGCGAGGCCGACGCCGCGGACTTCCAGCGGCGAGTGCCCGCAGCCCGCGTCGTGACCCTGGACGCGACGCACAACGTGCAGGAGACTGCCCCGGTCGAGCTGGCCGGCCTCATCGCGACAGCATCCGCCGCTCGCGGAATATGACGTTCCGTTCCACACCCGACCCGCACCCCGCCACGCAACTCTAGGCTCGATCCAACGGCACACAGCAACTGCCGCACCGAGAGGAATCGCCCCATGTTCCGACGCACCCGACGTCTCGCGCTGATCTCCGCGCTCGCGGCCACCGCCGTCATCCTCAGCGCCTGCGCCGGCTCCCCCGCGCCCAGCCCTTCCGAGAGCGCCGGCGAGCCCGACCCCGACGCGACCCTGCACGTGGGACTGGTCCTCGAACCGACCAACCTCGACATCCGGCACACCAGCGGCGCGGCTCTCGAGCAGATCCTCATCGACAACATCTACGAGGGCCTGGTCACCCGCACGCAGGACAACGAGATCGAAGGGCGTCTCGCCTCGGACTACGAGGTCTCCGACGACGGCCTGACGTACACGTTCACCCTCGGTGAGGGAATCCTCTTCCACGACGGCACCCCGCTCACCTCCGCCGACGTCGTGTCCTCCTACGAGACCGTGCGCACCGACGCCACCGTGCAGGGGAACGCCGACTTCGCGGCGGTCTCGTCGATCACGGCTCCGGATGCCACCACGGTGCAGATCGTGCTCACCGAGCCGAACCAGAACTTCCTGTTCGCTCTGACGGGTCCGGCGGGGCTGGTCTTCAAGACCGGCGACACCACCGACCTGATGTCGGCCGAGAACGGCACCGGGCCGTTCACGCTGACCCGCTGGAACAAGGGCAGCACCATCACCTTCGCCCGCAATGACGACTACTGGGGAGACCCGGCCGGCGTCGCGCAGGTCGAGTTCCAGTACATCCCCGACTTCACGGCCGGCGTCAACGCCGCCCTCGCCGGCGACGTCGATGTGCTCACCGCCGTCGATCCCAACCTCGCCCCGCAGCTCGAGGACTCCGGCGACTTCGCACTGACGAAGGGCCGCACCACCGACAAGGCCACTCTGGCGTTCAACAACAAGAAGGCGCCGCTCGACGACGTCCGCGTGCGCGAGGCACTCCGACTCGCCATCGACCACGATGCGCTGATCGAGGCCGTCGGTGCCGGCACGACGCTGTTCGGTCCGATCCCCGAGCTCGACCCCGGCTACGAAGACCTGTCGGACGTGATCTCGTACGACCCGGAGAAGGCCAAGGAGCTGCTCGCCGAGGCCGGCCAGGAAGACCTGGAGCTCACCCTCACGATCCCCGCGTTCTACGGGACGACGGTGCCCAAGGTGCTGATCTCCGACTTCAAGAAGGTCGGCGTCTCCCTCGACGTCAATTCGGTCGAGTTCCCGACCTGGCTCGAAGACGTGTACACGAACAAGGACTACGACCTCAGCTTCGTGCTGCACGTCGAGCCACGCGACTTCGGCAACTTCGCCAACCCCGACTACTACTTCGGCTACGACAACGCCGAGGTGCAGGACCTGTACTCCAAGGCTCTGGCCGAGGTGGACCCCGACAAGTCCGCTGAGCTGCTGGCGCGGGCCGCGCGCATCGTGTCGGAGGACCACGCTGCCGACTGGCTGTACAACGGCGAGACCATCACGGCCGTGGCACCGATCGTCGCCGGCTTCCCCGAGGACTCGATCAACTCCCGGATCAACCTCGCCGGTGTGACCGTCTCCGCAGAGAAGTAGCAAGCGGTCACCCCTCCGTGATCCGCTACGCGCTCGTCCGAGGAGCCCTGCTCATCGCAGGGCTCCTCGTGTCGAGCGTGCTCATCTTCCTCACCCTCCGAGTCTTCCCGGGAGACGTCGCTCAGCTGATCGCCGGCACCCAGGCGTCCCCCGCCGAGGTCGACGCCCTCCGGGAGTCGCTCGGGCTGAACCAGCCGCTCTTTACGCAGTACACCGACTGGATCGGCGGGATCTTCCGGGGTGACCTCGGCACCTCACTGCTCTCTGGCGCCTCGGTGGGCGAAGAACTGCTGCTCAAGGCCCAGGTCACCGTGCCCCTCGGCATCATGTCGCTGCTCATCGCCGTGCTCATCGCGGTGCCGCTCGGGATCCTCGCCGCCCTCCTGCGCGGCCGCCGCACCGGCACCGCCCTCAGCGTCGGCGCCCAGACGCTGGCCGCCGTGCCCGTCGTGTGGGCCGGCATGATGCTCATCGTCGTGTTCTCGGTCTGGCTCGGCTGGTTCCCGCCGCAGGGATTCCCGCGCACCGGCTGGTCCACGCCCGGGCGCGCGATCGAATCACTGCTGCTCCCCGCGCTGACGATCGGAGTGGTCGAGGGCGCCATGCTCATGCGCTTCGTGCGCAGCGCGACCCTGCAGGCCGCCGGACAGGACTTCGTCCGCACGGCAGCGGCGAAAGGGCTGACCCGCACGCGCGCGCTCATCCAGCACGGTATCCCTGCGGTGGGACTGTCGATCATCACGGTGCTCGGACTCCAGGTCGCCGGGATCATCGTCGGATCCGTCATCATCGAGCAGCTGTTCACCCTCCCCGGCATCGGACGGATGCTGGTCGCCGACGTCGGCACCCGCGACCTGATCAAGGTGCAGAGTGAACTGCTCGTCCTCACCGGCTTCGTGCTGGTCGTGGGCTTCGTCGTCGACCTGCTGCACCGCGCCATCGATCCTCGACAGCGGGAGGCCGCATGACGCCGCGCTGGCTCGGCCGTCTCTGGAGCACCCCGACGGGGCGCTTCGGGATCATCGTCGTCGTCGTGATCGCTCTGACCGCGATCGTGGCGCTTTTCTGGACCCCGTTCGACCCGCAGGCGTCGGACATCGGCGACCGCTGGTTGCCGCCGAGCTGGCCGCACCTGCTCGGCACCGACGACACCGGCCGCGACATCCTGAGCCTGCTGATGGCGGGCGCGCGCACGACGGTCTTCGTCAGCGTCGGCGCGGGAATCGTGGCCACGCTCGTCGGCATCGCCCTGGCAGCCCTCGGCGCCCTCACCGCGCGCTGGATGCGCGAGACCGTCGCGGTGCTCGTCGACATCCTGATCGCCTTCCCCGTGCTGCTGATCGCCATGATGATCTCGTCCGTCTGGGGCGGGTCGCTCTGGGTCGTGATCTGGGCCGTGGGGATCGGCTTCGGCGTGAACATCGCCCGTGTCACCCGACCCGAGCTGCGCCGGGTGCAGCAGAGCGACTTCGTGCTCGCCGCCCGCGCCGCAGGTCTCACGCCGACGCAGAGCCTCGTGCGGCATCTGCTGCCGAACGTCGCCCCCGTCTTCATCGTGCAGCTCTCCTGGTCGATGGCGGTCGCGGTGCTCGCCGAGGCCGGCCTGTCCTACCTCGGATTCGGCGCATCGGTGGTCGAGCCGAGCTGGGGACTGCTGCTCGCCGACCTCCAGCGCTACATCGGCGTGCACCCGCTGTCGGTGATCTGGCCGGGGCTCGCCATCACGATCACCGTGCTCGCGCTCAACCTGCTCGGAGACGGGCTCCGCGAGGCGACCGATCCGACCCTGCGGCACCGCGCCGCCGAGGTCCACACCCCGGGAGTGGTCGCATGAGCCTGTCCGTGCAGGACCTCGTGATCGAGATCGACGGAAGTCGCGTCGTCGACGGGATCTCGTTCGAGGTACCCGACGGCGCGCGACTCGGGCTGATCGGTGAATCCGGATCCGGCAAGTCGCTCACCGCCCTCGCGGTCCTCGGGCTGCTCCCTGACGGCGCGAGCGCGAGCGGCAGCATCCGCTGGAACGGCATCGAGCTGATCGGGATGCCGGATCGGGAGCTCGCGAAGCTCCGCGGGGACGACATCGGCATCGTGTTCCAGGAGCCCCGCACGGCACTCAACCCCATCCGGACGGTGGGGAGGCAGATCGCCGAATCCATCCGCATCCACGAGGGGCTCGGCCGTCGGGAAGCCCGGGAGCGCGCGATCGCGGAAGCGGCACGCGTACGGCTCCCCGATCCCGAGTCGATCGTGGACCGGTACCCGCACCAGCTCTCGGGCGGTCAGCGCCAGCGCGTCGCGATCGCCATGGCACTCGCCTGTCGTCCGCGGCTGCTCATCGCCGACGAGCCGACCACCGCGCTCGACGTCACGATCCAGGCCGAGATCCTCTCCCTGCTGCTCGCGCTCGTGGCCGACGAGGGGATGTCGCTCGTGTTCATCACGCACGACCTCGCCGTGCTCGCGCAGGTCGCGACCGAGGGCGTGGTGCTCGAGCACGGACGCGTCGTCGAGGCCGCCCCCGTCTCGACGCTGCTGTCGACTCCTGCCTCGCCGGTCACCCAGGGCCTGCTGCGGGATGCGACTGCGACTCTCTGGCGCCCGAACGGCGGTGCCGCATGAGTCTGATCGTGGCACGGGGACTCCGCCGCGACTTCGTCGTCCCGAAGCGGACCGCGTTCGAGCGCACCCGCACGCAGACGGCGCTGGCGGAGACCGACCTCGATGTCGTCGAGGGCTCGTCGGTGGGGATCATCGGCGAGTCGGGATCGGGGAAGTCCACGCTCGTGCGGCTGCTGCTCGGTCTCGACCGCCCCACGTCCGGGACCGTGTCAATCGACGGACGCGCCGTCGACGCTGCGGCATCTGCGAAGTCGCTGCATTGGCTGCGGCGGGAGACGGGGCTGGTCTTCCAGGATCCGTACGCGTCGCTCGACCCGCGGATGACCGCCGGTCAGATCGTGCGGGAGCCGCTGTGGGCGCTCGGCATCGAGGGAGACCACCGGGCGCGAGTACGCGAAGTGCTGGCGCAGGTCGGGCTCGAGCCCGAGATGGGCGACCGCTATCCGCACGAGTTCTCCGGCGGCCAGCGCCAGCGGATCGCGCTCGCCCGGGCGATCGTGCACCGCCCTCGCATCCTGGTCGGCGACGAGCCGCTCTCCGCCCTCGACGTGACGGTGCGCGCGCAGATCCTCGAGCTGCTGATCGAGCTCCGCCGCACGACCGATCTCACGCTCCTGCTGGTGTCGCACGACATCGGCGTGGTGCAGAACCTGTGCGACGCGGTCGTCGTGATGAAGGACGGCCACATCGTCGAGCGGGGTTCGACGCAGGATGTGCTGCTGCAGCCCACGGAGGACTACACGAAGACGCTGCTCGCGGCGATCCCGGTGATCCCGGCTGCTCCCCCTCGCCCCTCCAGCGACTGAGCCGCCGCGACCCGCGAGGTCGTCAGCGCGCGCCGAAGAGCCTACGACGGCGTCCGGTCGGCTTGAGCACGCGCCGCATGTACACCGTGCCGAGGTCGCGACCGAACTTGTAGCCGACCCGGCCCATGCGACCGGCTTCGACGAACCCCAGCTTCTCGTGCAGCCGGATCGACGCCTCCGCACCGCGGTCGCTGATCACCGCGACCATCTCGCGCAGGCCGATCTGCTCGCAGGCATCGATCAGCGCCTGGAGCAGGGCCGCGCCGAGCCCCTTCCCGCCCGCGCCCGGTCCGAGGTAGATCGAGTCCTCGACCGTGTACTTGTAGGCGTTCTTACCGGCCCAGGGCTGCGCGAGCGCGTATCCCATGACCACGCCGGCCGGCGAGACCGCCACGAGGAACGGCAGTTCCAGGCGAGTGAGCAGCGCGTACTTGTCACGCCAGTACGGGATGCTGCTGCGCCGCTCGTCGAGCGTCACAGCCGAGTTGCTCACGAAATGGTTGTAGATCTCGCGGACGTGTGGCAGGTCCGCCGGACGCGCCGCACGGATCGTGTACGAGAAGACCTCGGGGGCGACCTCGGGCCGGAGGTGGCGCGGGAGGACGCGGCGACGGTCCCCCGGTTCGAACTGCATGCGCTCAGCCTATTGGGAGCACGTTCCGCGGCGGAAGATCCGGACTTCTGGGTGCCGCAGGCGCGATCACGCTAATGATTAGTGAACCGCCACGGCGACTCGGGGTCGATGACTTGCACCTCATCTGCACCGGTTCGGAAGAGATACGAATCAGCCTCTTTCTCTTGCGGCAGGGGGCACAGTTCCACGACGAACTCCGCCAGAAGCGCAGATACCCGCTCGCTCACTTCGCTTCGATCGCCCCAGAAGACCAGGACATCAGTCGGATGCGGTGGATCGAGCACGACGAACTCCGGGTTGAACGTCACCTCGATCAAGACGTCTTGCGGCCGCGACTCGGTCACGAACTTCAGGTAGAACGGCCCCCAGTCCGCACTGCGAGAAAAACCGATGGCACCACCAGCGAGGATGCGCGTCACTGCATCTGCGGTCGAACCCGTTACCCCGCTCATTGCAGCCACACGTGGAAGTTCCAGCGAACTCCATTGCGCCCGAGGTTCATTTTGATCCTCCGGTCCCCTGGCCGTCACGACGGGCTCTGGCTGATCGACGCGGGCCGGTTCCCGCCCCCGACTCTGCCCCGAGCCACCGATTCAGTGCTTCCGAGGTGCGTCGCGCTGTGTGCCGATTGCAGACACTTCCGTGCAACCGAGCGGTGTCTCCGTTCCGCAGTTCCGCGACGACGCGGCCACTCTCGAGTTGCCCGCCGTAAACGGTCCAGCCGGCGACGAACAGATATCCCATATACGCCTCCTCGCGAAACCGAACGATCTCAGCCTTCTCGTAGGTGCGCGTCCGCCACCAAGAGGTGACGACGATGCGATCTCCGTCTACGCGAATCCCCGTGAACGGCAGCCGGCCCCAGCACCACGCGCAGATCAGCACCGAACCGGCCAGGAGACTGATGACGAAGGGCGGAATCGTCGAGCCGATATCGATCAGCGCGAGCAGCGGCAGGAGGCCGAAGAAGAACGTGGCCGGCCCGAGTCTCCTCGCTCTCTCGGCGAGAGCCTGCTTGCGTATCGACCTAGCGCGCAGCCCATTCCTCACGAGCTAGGCCGCCAGGGCGGCGCGATCCCGCGTCCGGCCCCATATCCGCGATACAGGCGCATCTGTTCGCCTCTCACTGTGACATCCACAAACGGCGTCCGCAGAAAACGAGTACGTCCACCGCGCCCGCCCGCTCGGACATACTGCAATCCGATCGCGACTCGGCGCCGCAGTTGCTCCTCCTCATCCGCCAATGACTGTCGAAGCTCATGTTCGTCATCAGCCAACAAGACATCCTCGTCGATCTCGTCCAGGAAGTAAGTGTCGTCAAGACTCAAGGAATATAGATTGCTCGCAATTCGGGCGATGCAGGTGACACGGTCGCCACCGAGGCGCGATCTTAGCCAAAGCCTCGCCCCGGACTCGTCCGCCATAACAACGGCGTCGACATTCTGCTCCCCCTCAACCATCGATGCCAGGAGCGAAGCTATAGCTTGGTTTGAACGCGCCATGGTCACTACATCCACTTCCCATACTTCCACCGCGGTAGATCCGGACCTCTGAGTACCGCGGGCGCGATCGCGCTAGTGATCTGCGAACTGCAACGGCGACTCAGGGTCGTGGCGCGCGAGCCGCGAGACTGTCCTCTCCACGATCTCCGTGAGTGCTACCCCCCAGTCGCCGGACACCCAGAACTTGCCAGGCTCGAGAATGGCGCGGGCCATCCGTTTCGCGTCTCGAAGACGCGTCGGCCGCACGTCCCCCCGCGCATCCCGGTAACTCCACCAGAGCGTCGCGAACCATGCTCGAACAGCCGCCTCCGGGGACAGAGCATCGCCACCCTGATCGACAGTCTGCGAACAGGTCTTCATTAGAAGCTTGGCCTCCCGCCCATCGATATCCTCTGAGACAACGTTCGAAAGGAGCCGGAGGAGATCGGCGCTCAGCGACGCGGGGCTCGCGAGCGCTTGGAGCAGCGGCGCGCGCGCAGCGAGACGCACCGCACCTTCATCGATCGCCGAGAGCGTGGCCGGTCGCGGCGGCAGGTCCAACAGAACGCCCTCGTCGGGGCCACGAACAACGCGAACGTAGTCCTGGTTGAAGAATCGCGCGGCGAGTGAATCCGAGATGTCGGTCTCGACCCGGCCGACAAGATCCTTGTGGATGCGAGTCGCGTGATCTCGCGGGACAATGTTTCGAAGAATGCTGAGCGTGTAATGGTGCGGCGTCCAGCACGCGATTTCTACGAAGTCATCGGGGCCGACATCAATCGGATCCAAGGCGACAACACTCCCTGCCAACTCTCCCTCTTCAATATATCCAATGCTCTGCCATACTTCGTCCAGTTCAGTGCTCAATATGCATCCCGCCTGCGCGCCCCCGATACCCAATCAACGAGTATCTCCTGTGGGTATACGAGTGGTAATTCCAGCCAGTCCGATTAAAGGTATTCACTCCACTATTTCCTCGCGAGGTGATGCGCTTGACCGAAGGGTTCCTCAACAATGCTCGCGACGCGATCTGCGTCGCTCGGTAGCTTGCCTTCATAGTTGGCCGCGAGTGCGTGGTTTTGTTCACGAAATTGTCGTTTCTCCACTGAGTACTCTTGCGCACCACGTTTGTCGCTTGCGAGACCGTACGCAACCGATTGGCCACATTCATGCCTCTAGTGAACTTTGCCCCGTAGTAAACCACCCGCGCGGCAACGACGGCCACCTTGATCGCGGCACCGGCGACGGTACCGACGCCGGGCACGAACATTATTGCGGTTGAGACTATGTCCAGCGCAAGTAGCCAGTCGAACTCGCCTGACAGATCGCTGCTCCCGATGGGATCTGTCGGCCAGACGTAGTCGTTGTCGACGCCGCCCTCGACGGGGTCGACCTGAAGGAATCGACCGAGGGCCGGCACATAGAGCCTCGCCCCCATCTCGATCATCAGGACAGTTGATTCCGCTTCAACCGGCTTCCGGGCGCCCTGATGCCATCCGCTCGCGCCATCGTTCTGACCGGCGGCATTGGCGGCGATAGTGCCGATCGCGAACGTGGTCATATCCAACGGCTGACCGAACGGTTCGTAGAGCTGCAGCGCCCCGTGGCCAGCCCCGTCACCGGTCACCAGGGTGTGCCCGAGAAGACTCGGACTTGAGTGCCGTGCCGCAAATCGAATCGAAGAATTCGCTCTGCAGCGCCTAGATCAGGCGCTCAGCCTCCGCAGGCTCGCCGCCCACCCGCCAGTCGATCGCCTCCGCACCCTGCTCCGCGAGGAGCGCATTCACGCGGGAGAACGGACGGGAGCCGAAGAAGCCGCGGCTGGCAGACAGCGGAGACGGGTGGGCCGAGGCGAGGATCGGCGTCGAACCCAGCATCGGCTGCAGATTCGCGGCATCCTTTCCCCACAGCACGGCGACGAGCGGCTGATCGCGCGCGACGAGCGTCCGAATCGCGAGCTCGGTGACCTTCTCCCACCCCCAACCGCGGTGTGAGGCGGCGGCACCCGGGCGCACGGTGAGCACGCGGTTGAGGAGGAGCACGCCCTGATCGCTCCACCCGGTCAGGTCGCCGTGGGGTGCCGGCGGGATGCCGAGATCGCTCTCGCGCTCCTTGTAGATGTTGGTGAGGCTGCGCGGCAGCGGTCGCACGTCACGGTCGACCGCGAACGACAGACCGATCGGGTGACCGGGCGTCGGATACGGGTCCTGTCCGGTTATCAGCACCCGCACATCGACGAGTGGCCGCTGGAAGGCCCGGAGCACGTTCTCACCGGACGGCAGGTACCCGTGCCCGGCCGCCTGCTCGGCGCGGAGTCGCTCGCCGATCTCCGTGATGGTGTCCTGTACCGGAGCGAGCGCCTCCGCCCACCCCGCGTCGATCCGCCCGTCGGCAGCGAGCTCGGCGAGAGACGGCGCCACGTCAGTCGATGGAGCGCACGCGCAGCGGACCGCGCGCGAGCAGGTGCTGAGCCGACTGCGCGACCGGGCGCATCGTGATCAGGTCAAGGTTGACGTGTCCCGGCGACTCCAGCGCATAGGCGATCACGTCGGCGACGTCTTCGGCGAGAAGAGGCGCTTCGACGCCCGAGTACACGGCCTCGGCGGCGGCGACGTCGCCCCCCAGACGGTTCAGCGTGAACTCCTCCGTGTGGACCATGCCGGGGGCGACTTCGACGACGCGGATCGGCTCGCCGTTGAGCTCCTGGCGGAGGACCTTCACCAGCATGCTCTCGGCGGCCTTCGCGGCGTTGTAACCGGCGCCGCCCGCATACGCCGACTGCGCGGCGGTCGAGGTGACGAAGAGCGTGTCGGCGTGGCCGTCTGCCGCAGCAGCCCGACGCAGAAGCGGAAGCAATCCGGCGACGAGGCGCTGCGTCGCCAGCACGTTGGCGTCGAACATCCACTGCCAGTCCGCGACCGACGCGTCTTCGATGCGGTCGGTCCCCCGAGCCCCGCCGGCCACCTGCACCAGCGCGTGCACCGGCCCGGACTTCTCGAGTTCTGAGACGAGCGCGTCGACGGCAGCTGGGTCGGTCAGGTCACAGGCGATGGCCGAGGCCCCGGTCTCCGCGGCGAGCGCGGACAGACGGTCCTCGCGTCGGGCGACTCCGACGACATCCCATCCTCGTGCGCGGAGTGCGCGCACCGTTGCCGCGCCGATCCCCGAACTCGCACCTGTCACCACTGCACGTCTGTTCACCATGCCTCCACCGTACGATGTTCCGCCGGGAATGCGCAGACCCGCACGGGGCTGTCGCGGAACCCTTCTCCCCCGTGATTCCGGGCCTCCACCGTGTTACGTCACATTTCCCGGTTGTTGTTGACACGGACCGATCTTCCGTACTCTCGCTGCAACGGCATTCGCCATCCGACCTTCCGACCACTCCTGGGGGAAAACATGTCCGCACCTGAGTCCTGGCGCTTCGAGACCAAGCAGGTCCACTCCGGCGCCGCCCCCGACCCGGTCACGAAGGCTCGTGCCACGCCGATCTACCAGACCACCTCCTACGTGTTCGACAGTGCGGACCATGCGGCCAACCTCTTCGCGCTCGCGGAGTTCGGCAACATCTACACCCGCATCCAGAACCCGACGCAGGACGTGCTCGAGCAGCGCCTCGCCGCTCTCGAGGGCGGCACCGGAGCACTCGTGCTCGCCAGCGGCCAGGCCGCCTCGACCTTCGCGATCCTCAACATCGCGCAGGCCGGCGACCACTTCGTCGCCTCGAGCTCGATCTACGGCGGCACGTACAACCTCTTCAAGTACACGCTCGCCAAGCTCGGCATCGAGGTCACCTTCGTCGAGAACCAGGACGACGCCGAGGAATGGCGCCGCGCGGTCCGCCCGAACACGAAGCTGTTCTTCGCGGAGACCATCGGCAATCCGCAGATCAACATCCTCGACATCCGCGCCGTCGCCGACATCGCGCACGAATCCGGCGTCCCGCTGATCGTCGACAACACGATCGCGACCCCGTACCTGATCCGTCCGTTCGAGTTCGGCGCCGACATCGTCGTTCACTCCGTCACGAAGTTCCTCGGCGGGCACGGCACCACCATCGGCGGCGCCATCATCGACGGCGGAACGTTCGAGTGGTCGAAGAACGTCGACAAGTTCCCCGGCCTCACGGTTCCGGACCCGTCGTACCACGGCGCGAGCTACACCGCCGCGGTCGGCGACCCGCTCGCCTACATCATCAAGGCCCGCGTGCAGCTGCTGCGCGACCTGGGTTCGGCCATCGCGCCGCAGAGCGCCTGGAACCTCATCCAGGGCATCGAGACCCTGTCGCTGCGCATCGAGCGTCACGTGCAGAACGCGCAGGAGATCGCGGAGTGGCTCGACAGCCGTGACGACGTCGCGACCGTCAACTACTCGGGTCTGCCCTCCTCCCCCTGGTACGCCAAGGCGAACGAGTACGCCCCCAAGGGCGTCGGCGCCGTGCTGTCGTTCGAGCTCAAGGGCGGTGTCGAGGCCGGACGCGAGTTCGTGAACAGCCTGTCGCTGTTCAGCCACCTCGCCAACATCGGCGACGTGCGCTCGCTCGTCATCCACCCCGCGTCGACGACCCACGCGCAGCTCACCCCCGAGCAGCAGCTCACCGCGGGCGTCACGCCGGGCCTCGTCCGCCTCTCCGTGGGTATCGAGAACATCGAGGACCTGAAGGCCGACCTCGACCAGGCTCTCGCTGCGGCACGCGCCGTGTCGGAGGCTGCTCGCGCCTGACGCACAGCACAGTCGTGAGGATGCCCCGGACCACGCGGTCCGGGGCATCCTCACGTTCGCGGCAGGGTCACCATCCGGCCGAACCACAGGCGGCTCCGTCGAGAATGGGATCCCCACCGTGAGGAATGCATGATCGACGTCGCACACCGAGCACCGCTCGCCCGCCGAACCACGACGCGCCGTGCTCGCCGTCTCGCGATCGCCGGCATCATCGTGCTGGTCCTGGTCGCGTGCGGCTGGATCCCCGGCGTGATCGGTACTGCTGTCGCCGCCGTACTCCCCTGGCTCGGGCTCGTCATCCTCGCACTCGTCGTCACCGCGTTCTTCCTCGCGCGGCGCGTGATCGTGCTCCTCCTGGTGCCGGCACTCCTCTGGATCCTCGCGATGGTTCCTGCGCTCCCCGCCCTCCCGGCACCGGCCGACGCGGAGGAGGAGCTCACGATCGCCAGCCAGAACGTGCGCGCACACTCCGGGAGCGCCGCCGCCTCCGCCACAGAACTCGCGCGGAGCGAGGCGGATGTGATCGCCCTCACCGAACTCGACGGCGACAGCCTCTCCGCCGCGAGCGAGGTGCTCGCCGACGCCTACCCGCACTCCTACACGGTCGGCACGGTTGCCCTGTGGAGTCGATACCCCCTGACGAGTGCCGAACCGCTCACGCTCGGGCTCAGCTGGAAGCGCGCGCTCCGGGTCGAGGTGCAGAGCCCCGCGGGCCCGGTCGCCGTCTACGTGCTGCACGCCGCATCCGTGCGACCTGGGCAGCAGCAGGACCGCGACACCATGCTGCACGGCATCGCCGAGCAGGTCGCCTCCGACGAGGCCACGGCACTCGTCGTCGTCGGAGACTTCAATGCGCCGTCGACGGACCAGGCCCTCGCCGCGCTGCGTGCGGAGGCCGACTGGGCACGGCCGACCGACGGAACGCTCGGATTCACCTGGCCGGCCGCGTTCCCGCTCGTCCGGATCGACCAGGTGTTCGTCCGCGGAGTGGACGTCGTCACCTCGGGCACGCTGCGCACCGGGAACAGCGACCACCTCGCCACGATGACGCGCGTGCGCTGAGTCCTGCGCCCCTGGTCCGAGCCGCGGCGCCGCGGATGGCGCGACACCGGGTCGTAACCTGCCGCCGACGGGTGCTCGACCAGGCGACAATGGAGGGATGGACTGGCAGACGACCTCCGAGGACACGGTGCCGTCGGCACCCGTGACGGAGGCCGACGTCCGGCTGCTCCGTGCCCGCCCACCGGCGACCGGTGCCTGGCGCGACGGCGACCCGGTCGGCGGCAGGCGTTTCGCCGCGTTCGGCGCCTTCTCCACGGAGAGCGGCCAGGAGCTGCCGGGCATCCGCATCGCGTACGAGTCGTGGGGTGAGCTGAATGCCGCTCGCGACAATGCGATCCTCGTGCTGCATGCCCTCACGGGCGACAGCCATGTGCGGGGGCCCGCAGGATCCGGCCACCCGACCGTGGGGTGGTGGGAGGACATCACCGGCCCCGGAGCGCCGCTCGACACCGACCGCTGGTTCGTGATCGCTCCGAACATGCTGGGCGGCTGCCAGGGGTCGACCGGGCCGGCGAGCGTCGCCCCCGACGGCTACGAATGGGCATCGCGCTTCCCGTACCTGACGATCCGCGACCAGGTGGCGGCGCAGGTGCGGCTCGCCGATGCGCTGGGCATCGACAGCTGGGCCGCGGTCATCGGCGGATCCATGGGCGGCATGCACGCCCTCGAATGGGCGGTCACACATCCGGAGCGCGTCGAGCGCCTCGCCGTGCTCTCCTCTCCCCCGGTGACCACCGCCGACCAGATCGCGCTGAACACGGTGCAGCTCGAGACGATCCGCATGGACCCGCGTTTCCAGGGCGGCGAGTACTACGACCTCGGAGACGGCGACGGTCCGCACCGTGGACTCGCGCTGGCACGGCGGATGGCTCTGCTGAACTACCGCAGCCCGATCGAGCTGAACCAGCGCTTCCAGCGGTCGTGGCAGTCAGATGTCTCACCTCTCGGCCACGGCGGACGCTTCGCCGTGGAGTCGTACCTCGATTTCCACGGCAACAAATTCACCCGCCGCTTCGACGCGAACAGCTACATCACGCTCGTCGAGGCCATGAACTCGCACGACGTCGGTCGCGAGCGCGGCGGAGTCGAAGAGGCGCTGCACGCCGTCACCGCCACCACCCTCGTCCTGGGCATCGACAGCGACCGGCTGTTCCCCGTCGACGGACAGCAGCGCATCGCCCGCAGCATCCCGAACGTGATCGACGGAGAGGCGGTGGTGGTGGCCAGCGACTTCGGCCACGACGGCTTCCTCATCGAGACCGACATCGTCGGCGCGAACCTGCGGCGACTGCTCGCGAGTTGATCCGCTCCGCTCACGCCGGGAGGAATCGCCACGGCAGCTCGGCCGCCTCGAGACGCCCCTGTTCCCACGCGAACGCCTGCGCGGCACCCGAGCCCACGACGCGTGTCTGGAACAGCTGCACGGCACCGCCCGAAGAGAGAGCGGATGCCGCGTCGGTGAAGGCCGACAGCTGATGCAGCGTCATCCAGGTCGGCGGGTACAGCATCCACTCCCCTGCACCGTGCCGCGCCAGGGCCTCGGCGGGACGCACCCACGCGAGCTCCGCCACCTCGTCCTCCGAGGGTGAGGGGTCGGCCGCCGGTGCCGCAGCGAGGAAGAACCAGGTATGGATGCGCGTGGGCACCTCGACCGGCGGATGCCATTCGGAGAACGCCACCAGCTCCTCGACGACGACCCCGACCTCTTCGTAGGTCTCCCGGATCGCCGCACGACGCGCGTCCTCGACCTCCTCGTCGCCGCCGCGTCGATCGGCCGGTTCGACCTTGCCGCCGGGAAAGACCCACGCACCGGCGAACGATCCACGATCGGGACGACGCATCAGCAGCACCTCGAAGCCGGGATCGGCTGCGCGCAGCAGGACGACTGTGCCGGCGACGGGCAGGGAATGCGGGGGCGTGCTCACCCCGTCACTCTACGACGCGACGCGCTCCACGACTTCGGGAAGACGCGCTTCCACGCGGTACGACAGCAGGGCGATCAGCAGGCCCGCCACGGCAAGGGCGGCTCCGGTCCACGCGGGCGCCGTGAAGCCCCACCCTGCTGCGATCACGAGGCCGCCGAGGAAGGCACCCAGGCTGTTCCCGATGTTGAGGGCGGAGTGGTTCATCGCCGCGGCGATCGACTGGTTGTCTTCGGCCACATCCATCAGCCGCGTCTGGATCGTCGGGCTCAGCACCGACGACACGAAGCCGACCACGAACACGAGAAGCCCCAGACTCACGATCCAGAACGACAGCACGGCGAGCAGGGCGAACACCACCGCCATCGCGGCGAGCCCGAAGAGCAGCGTGCGGCGCAGGTCGATGTCGGCGAGGTGGCCGCCGACGAGGTTTCCTGCGGTCATCCCGAGACCCATGAGCACCAGCACGATGGGCACGGCCCATTCCGGCGAGCCGGCGACCTCGGTCACCAGCGGCGCGATGTAGCTGTAGACGGCGAAGAAGCCGCCGAAACCGATCGCCCCCACGCCGAGCGTGAACCACACCTGCGGGATGCGGAAGACCCGGAGCTCCTGACGCATCGTGCGTCCGGGGTCACCGGGATGCTGCGGCACGAACAGCGCGATGAACAGCGTCGCCACGGCGAACACCAGCGCGACGACCGCGAACGCGGCTCGCCAGCCCCACTGCTGCCCGAGGAACGTGCCGAGCGGCACACCGACGACGTTGGCGACCGTCAGTCCCGTGAGGATGAATGCCACGCCCTTGGCACGGTTGCCCGGACCCATGACGTCGGCCGCGACCAGGGCGCCGATGCCGAAGTACGCGCCGTGCGGGAGCCCTGCCAGGAACCGGGAGGCGGCGACGAGTTCGAACGTCGGCAGGACCACGGTGAGCGCGTTGAAGACCGTCAGCGCGAGGGCCAGCACGATCATGACTCGGTGCCGCGGAAAGCGAGCGACGAAGCCGGCGATGGTCGGCGCACCGACCACGACGCCCAGCGCGTACAGCGATATCAGCCAGCCGGCCTGGCTGAGCGCCTCCTCCTGGCTCGTGGCCCAGAGCGAGGGCAGCAGGTCGGCGGCGATGTTGGGCAGCAGGCCCATGACCACGAATTCGGTCATGCCGATGCCGAAGCTGCCGATGGCGAGAGAGAGGAGCGCCCACTTCGCCGCACCCCTCGATTCAGTCGAGGGATTCACCGGTACAGCCTAGCGGCCGTCCGACAGGGCGTCGCGCCCGCCCCTTCGCTCACGCAGCAGGAAGACGTCGACCTCGTCCTGCCTCTCGACGACGAAGCCGTGCCGCTCATAGAGCGCCTGGGCGGGACTGCCCCGGAGCACGTTGAGCCGATGGGTCACCTCATCGTCCAGGAGCATCGTCAGGATGCGTCCCCCGACGCCGGCCCCCTGATGCGAGGGAGCGATGTAGAAGTGCTCCAGCCAGCGCGACCCCCCTTCGTCGCGGAGCGCGACGGAGCCGACCTCCTGGTCGTCCACGACGATGACCCGGGTCTGGGTCGGCTCGAACGCGTCTCGGAACCGCTGCCGCACACGCGCGTCGTCGTAGCGACCGAGCCGCGTCAGGTCCGCCCGGAGCACCACCGCCCGCAGTTCTGCGAGCCACTCGACGTCGCCCGCGAGGGCCGGACGCGTATGGACCACCGCGAGAGCGCGGCGATCAGTCATCCGACTCCTCGATCGCCGCCTCGAGGCGCTCGATCTTCGCATCGAGCTCGCCCGAGTATCCGGGGCGGATGTCGGCCTTGAGCACCAGCGACACCCGTGAGCCGAACGGCATGACCGCCTCGGTGGCACGCTTGACGACGTCCATCACCGAGTCCCAGTCGGGTCCCTCGATCTCGGTGAACATGCTCGTCGTGCGATGCGGCAGGCCGGACTCGCGCACCACGCGAACGGCCGCGGCCACCGCGTCGTGCACGGAGGCGTCGGTTCGCTCGGCTCCTTCGGCGGGCGTGCCGCTCGGGGCGACGGAGAAGGCGATCAGCATGGTTTCACTCCCGGGGTTTCGGATGACGGGCGGCGGGTACGCGCAGGAGCGCGCGGAGGCCGAGGACGAGCAGGACGATGAGGAGGACATTCCGCACGGTGAGCACCGCCACGGGGAGCGCTTCAGCGCGCAGCAGGGCGTCGTAGCCGAGCGGATAGACCAGGCAGGTGAGCAGACACAGCGCGAGCACGATGACCGCGGGAATGCGCGCTCTGGCCCGGTCGAGGACGATCCACAGGACCACCGGCGCGATCAGCCAGGTCTGGAACTGGGGAGAGCCGACCTTGTTGGTGACGATGAGCAGCGTCACGAGCGTGAGCGCGAGCGGCGGGAAGAGCCGAGGGAACGCGGCCCCGCGCACCGCCTTCACTACGCCGATCGCCGTGACCACCCCCACGCAGACCACCATCAGCGGGGTGAGCGCCGCGGCGACGGCATCCACCGCCGGCGCCGTCACCTGGAACGTGAGGATCTCGAAGCTGTACTCGATGCGCGCAGCCCCTGCGACGGCGAGCCAGAGGAACGGCGTCGCCGCCACCGCCTCGATCTGCAGGCCGCGACCGGTCTGCTCCGTCAAGAAACCGAGGATCTCCGTGTCCGCGCCGAGCAGGAGCAGCAGCGCCAGCACGCCGCCCGTGACGACGACCGCGCCGAGCAGCACTCGCAGCCGCGCGCGGACGGCCACGACGGCGGCCAGCACGAGTGCGCCGGGCCAGATCTTGATCCAGGCGCCGGCCGTGAGCAGCGCGGCGGCGACCATCGGTCGTCTGACGAGCCAGAGCCCGCCCATCACGGCGAGGGGCACCGTGATCGCGTCGATCCGGTACAGCGCGATCGGTCCGAGCAGCAGGACGGCACCGCACCAGAACCAAGCCGCGACCCGCCGTGCGTGCGAGGGCGAGCGACCGACGAGCACGCCGAACGCGATCGCATCGAGCACGATCACCAGCACCGCCCAGCCGACGAGGTAGGCGCTCGAGACACCGAGCACGGGCACCAGCGGTGCAGCGAGTCCGGCCGCCAGCAGCATCGGCAGCAGGGCGAGCTGCGGATAGACCCAGGTCTCGCTGATGCCGACGATCGGCCCGCCCCCGAGAGCCGCCGACGCCCACGGCTCGTACACGAGCACGACATCGCCCATGGGCTGGCTCGGATACACCCAGCCCAGCAGAGCGGTGAGCAGGTGCACGAGGAGGAATGCGCACCACAGGACGAGCAGCCTCGTCGTCGAGTCGCGGCTCACCCCAGGACGTCCTGGATCGCGTGCGGAAGGGCCTCGGCCACGTCCATCGCGACGATCGGGTGCCCCGGTCCGTCGGCGAGCGCCCCGGCGGCGATCCGCGCGGCATGACCATGCAGCCAGGCGCCCGCGGCTGCGACCTCGGCGAGCGCGGCTCCCGGGTTCGCGGCCATCACCGCGCCGAGAACGCCGGCGAGCACGTCTCCGGTACCCGCCGTCGCCAGCCACCCCGTTCCCGCTTCCACGGCGATGACGGCTCCGCCCGGGTCGGCGACCAGCGTCCGCGCCCCCTTGAGCAGCACGGTGCCGCCGATCTTCGCGGCCAGCTGTCGTGCCGCATCCGCCCGATCGTGGTCTTCGTCCTGGGGTTGCACGCGAAGACGCTCCTGCAGCCGTGCGAACTCGCGCGTGTGCGGGGTGACGAGGAACGGCGCCCGCGCACCTGGCGCGAGGTCCAACGCGCCGGCGTCGATGACCACGGGAACCGCACCGGCGAGGATCTCGCGGAGCGCGACGCTCTCCGCGTCGGTGCGGTGCGTCGGATCCGTGCCGGAGCCGATCACCCAGGCTCCGATGCGCGAACCACCGGTGTCCGCTCCGACGACGGTCTCGGGTCGCCGCGCCAGGACGGCATGCCCCACCCGCTCCGCGCCTACGTACCGCACGAATCCGGCACCGGCCCGCCACGCCGCCTCGACTCCGAGCACCGCAGCGCCGGGGTAGGCGGGAGATCCGGTGCGCAGCGCCACGACCCCGCGGGCGTACTTGTCGTCGTCCGCGGTCGGCGCACGGAAAAGCCGTGCGGTATCGCTGCGTGACCACTCCCGCACCTCGATCATGACTCCACGTTAGTGCGACGGCCCGCGGTGCACGCCCGCGGGGGTAGCGTCGAACGGTGAGTCTTCTCTTCTCCCCGCTGAGCATCCGATCCGTCACCTTCCGCAATCGCCTCTGGGTCTCGCCCATGTGCATGTACAGCGCCGTCGACGGCGTCGCTCAGGAGTGGCACCATGCCCACCTCGCCCAGTTCGCCTCGGGCGGCGCCGGGCTGATCGTCGCCGAGGCCACCGCAGTCGTCCCCGAGGGCCGGATCTCGCCACGCGACCTCGGTCTCTGGAACGACGAGCAGCGCGACGCCCTCGCCCCGATCGTCCAGGCCATCCACGACCGCGGAGCGCATGCCGGCATCCAGCTCGCGCACGCGGGACGCAAGGCCTCGACCTGGTGGCCCTGGGCTCCCCTGCGCGGCTCCGTCCCGCAGGAAGACGGCGGCTGGACCACCACGGCACCCTCGGCGGTGGCGTTCGACGGCTTCGAGGAACCGGTGGCTCTGGACCTGGCGGGCATCGACCGCGTGGTCGAGGCCTTCGCATCCGCCACGCGCCGCGCGCTCGACGTCGGCTTCGACGTCATCGAGATCCATGGGGCGCACGGGTACCTTCTGCACCAGTTCCTGTCGCCGCTGTCGAACCTGCGCGACGACGAGTACGGGGGCTCGCTCGAGAACCGTGCCCGACTGCTGCTGCGCGTGGTGGATGCTGTTCGTGCCGCCGCCGGTGCCGAGGTCCCGCTGCTCGTGCGCATCTCGGCCACCGACCATGCGGACGGTGGTTTCACCCCAGAGGAGGCGACGATCGTCGGCGACTGGGCGGAACAGCACGGGGCCGACCTGATCGACGTCTCCAGCGGCGGTCTCGTGGCGCATCAGCGCATCGACGTGTTCCCCGGCTACCAGGTGCCTCTCGCCGAGACGGTGCGCCAGGGCGGCCGCATCCCGGTGTCCGCGGTCGGGCTCATCACCGCGTCGGCCCAGGCCGAGCAGGTGCTCGCCGACGGCGCGGCGGATGTGATCTTCGCCGGACGGGAATGGTTGCGTGACCCGCACTTCGCCCTCCGCGCCGCCCACGAACTCGGTGCGGAGGTCGCCTGGCCGCCGCAGTACGAGCGCGCGCACTGGCGCTGACCGCGCACGCGACGAAGGCCGCCGATCCTCCCGGGTCGGCGGCCTTCGCGTCATTGGGATCAGCGTCCGCGGAAGCGACGCGTCGCGTCCTGCACCTCGCCGACCAGCTCCTCCAGGATGTCCTCCAGGAACAGCACGGCAGTCGTGTTGCCCTGCGCGTCGCGCACCTTTGCGAGGTGGCGACCCGCACGGCGCATGACCGCGAGGGCGTCCTCCAGATCAGTGTCCTCCTGAACCGGCACCATGTGGTGGATGCGCTTGGCCGGGACCGGCTGGATCATCTTCGTCTCCGCGTCCGGCCCTTCGGACGCCCGCAGGATGTCCTTCAGGTGGACGTACCCGATCGGCACGGCCTCGTCGTCCACGATCACGTAGCGGGAGAACCCGTAGCGGGCGACGGCCTTCTCGATGTCGTCCGGCGTGGTCGACTGCGGCAGAGTCACCAGATCACCGAGAGGCACGGCGACGTCCCGCGCCTTCTTGTCGGTGAACTCGACGGCGGCAGCCACGGTCCCTGCGGTATCCATCAGCACGCCCTCGCGTCGCGACTGGCTCACGATGGTCGCGACCTCGTCGAGCGTGAACGTGGAGGCGGCCTCGTTCTTCGGCTCCACCCGGAACAGGCGCAGCACACCGTTGGCGGCAGCGTTGAGCAGCCAGATCACCGGCATGAACACCTTCGACACCCACACGAGCGGCGGAGCCAGGATCAGCACCGCCCGGTCCGGCACCGAGAACGCGAGGTTCTTGGGCACCATCTCACCGAACACGACGTGCAGGAACGAGACGATCAGCAGCGCGATCGCGAACGACACGGCGTCCACAGCCCCGTCCGGCCAGCCGAGCGCATGCAACGGCACGGCGAGCAGGTGGTGGATCGCGGGTTCGGAGACGTTCAGGATCAGCAGCGAGCAGATCGTGATGCCGAGCTGCGAGGTCGCGAGCATCAGAGTCGCGTGCTCCATCGCGTACAGTGCCGTCTTCGCCGCGCGCGACCCCTGCTCCGCACGGGGCTCGATCTGCGACCGTCGGGCCGAGATGACCGCGAACTCCCCTCCGACGAAGAAGGCGTTCGCGACCAGGAGCACGACGAGCCAGGCGAGTCCTCCCCAATCGTTCATCGGGTGGCCTCCTCTCCCCCGTCGAGCGGACTCGGCACGTAGCGGACGCGGTCGACGCGCCGACCGTCCATCCGGACGACCTGGAGGATGCCGCTGTCCAGCGGCACCTCGTCACCGACCGAGGGCACGCGCTCGAGCACGCTCATCACGTAGCCGCCGACGGTGTCGTACACATCGCCCTCCGGCACCTCGACGCCCGCGCGACGGCGCAGCTCGTCGGGCCGCAGCTCTCCGGGGAAGGTCACGCCCTCCCGGTTGCGGATGACTCCCGCCCTCGTGCGGTCGTGCTCGTCGGCCACCTCGCCGACCAGCTCCTCGACGAGGTCCTCAAGCGTGACGAGCCCGGCCGTCCCGCCGTACTCGTCGACCACGACCGCGAGCTGGTACCCGCGGGCACGGAGCTCGGAGATCAGGGCGTCGACGTGCACGGTCTCGGGCACACGCAGCGGCTCGGTCGCCAGAGCACCGACGGGAACCTCGGTCCGACGGTCGCGAGGCACGGAGATGGCCGCCTTGAGGTGCACGACGCCCGTGATGTCGTCGAGGTCGTCGTCGTAGACGGGGAAGCGGCTGTGTCCGGTGCGGCGCGCGAGCTGGATGACGTCGTCGACCGAGTCGCCCGCGGCGATCGCGTGCATGCTCGGCCGCGCCGTCATCACATCGGCGGCGGTCAGCCGGGAGAACATCAGGGTGCGGTCGAGCAGCGTCGCGGTGTCGGCCTCGAGCAGACCCGCACTGGCGGAGCGTCGGACGAGCGAGGACAGCTCCTCCGCGCTGCGGGCGCCGGAGAGCTCCTCCTTCGGCTCGATCCCCATGCTGCGCAGCACGCCGTTGGCGCTGCCGTTGAGCACGACCACAGCCGGTTTGAACACGGTCGTGAAGGCGACCTGGAAGGGGATGACGAGCTTCGCCGTCGCCAGTGGCAGGGCGAGCGCGAAGTTCTTCGGGACGAGTTCACCGAGGATCATCGAGAGCACGGTGGCGACGAGCATGGCCACGATCGTCGCGATGGGGGCGACCGCCGCCTCCGGGATGCTCCAGGCGAGGAGCGTCGGACGAAGCAGGTTCGACAGCGCCGGCTCCATCGTGTAACCGGTGAGCAGCGTCGTCAGCGTGATGCCGAGCTGGGCGGCCGAGAGATGCGTCGACGTGTGCTTGAGGGCGCCGATCGTGAGCGAGAGCCGGGATTCACCTCGAGCCTGTCGCGCCTCGAGCTCGGCGCGGTCGAGGTTGACCAGCGCGAACTCGCTGGCGACGAAGAGGCCGGTGCCGACCGTGAGAAGGAGCCCCACGCCCAACATGATGTAGTCCATCAGCGGTTCCTCTCCTGCGAGAGAGGCGGACAGTGGGGCGATGTTCTGCAACTGGGAGGGTCGTCCATTATGCGGACGATTGTACAGAAGACGACTGTGCCCGCGCTCGCGCTCACCAGCTGACGGGCAGGGCCTTCCCCTCTTCGTACCCGGCCGCCGACTGGAGTCCGACCAGCGCGCGATCGTGGAACTCCGGCACGGACGATGCGCCCGCGTACGTGAACGACGAGCGCACGCCCGAGGTGATCATGTCCAGCAGGTCTTCCACACCGGGTCGCAGCGGGTCGAGGTAGATCTTGGAAGAGGAGATGCCCTCGGCGAAGAGCTCCTTGCGAGCCCGCTCGTAGGCGTCGAGTCGGCCGAAGCGCGCCTGCACCGCCTTGGTCGACGCCATGCCCCAGGATTCTTTGAACAGGCGCCCGTCGCTGTCGCGCTGCAGCTCCCCCGGCGCTTCGATCGTGCCGGCGAACCACGAGCCGACCATGACGGATGCTGCTCCGGCCGCGAGTGCGAGCGCCACGTCGCGCGGGTAGCGCACGCCGCCGTCCGCCCAGACATGCGCGCCGAGCTCCTTGGCGGCCTGAGCGGTCTCGAGCACGGCGGAGAACTGCGGGCGGCCGACCGCGGTCATCATGCGCGTCGTACACATCGCCCCCGGCCCCACCCCCACCTTGAGGATCGTGGCGCCCGCATCGACGAGGTCGCCGACGCCGTCGGCGGTGACGATGTTGCCGGCGACGATCGGCAGCCCGAGGTCGAGCTCGGCGACAGCACGCAGCGCCCGCAGCATGCCCTCCTGATGACCGTGCGCGGTATCCACGACCAGCACGTCGACTCCGGCTGCGGCGAGCGCCTTGGCCTTCGCCGCGACGTCGCCGTTGATGCCGACGGCCGCGGCCACAGCCAGTCTCCCGTGCCCATCGACGGCAGGGCGGTAGAGGGTCGAACGGAGTGCGCTCCGCGCGCTCAGAGTACCCACGAGATGTCCGTGGTGGACCACCGTCACCATCTCGACGTCGGCGTCCGTGATGACGTCGAAGGCGTGCCGCTCCGAGCCGATGTCATCGGCGTCGATCGACGGCGTCCCGCGATGCACGAGATCCCCGAGCTGCGCATCCGGCAGCGCGGTGGCGAGCCTGGTCGCCGGGAGCACCCCGAGGATCCGGCCGACCTCGATCGGCGCGGCGCCCTGCGCGACGACGATGCCGTGACCCACGGCGGCCGGAAGCAGGCGGAGCGCGTCCGCGACGGAAGCCTCCGGCGGGAGCACGATCGGCGTGTCCCAGAGCACCGGCTGGTCCTTCACATCGCGGATCGCGGAATCGAGATCCTGCAGCGGCAGGTCTTGAGGAAGCACGCCGAGCGCGCCTCGGCGTGCGAGCACCGCCGCGATGCGCGGTCCGGTCACCGAGTTCATGTTCGCGGCGACGATCGGAAGGGTCGCCGGGGTGCCGTCCAGCGGCGCCAGATCGACCTGCAGACGGCTGGTGACCCCGGATCGCCGCGGCACCAGGAAGACGTCCGAGTAGGTCAGGTCGACGGTCGGCTGCTCTCCAGAGAACTCCATGTCTCCACGGTACCCAGATCGCAGCCCCGTGGGCGCGTGGCTTCCGACGATTCCCCGAGCGAAACACGTTAGGCTTGTTGGTCGAGAGTGTGCGGGCCCGAACGCATCCTGCGACGACGTCCGCACCAGAGAGCTTCAGCGATGAAAGAGGGCGATCGAGAGTGTCGAACCAGGTGACCGGCGTCAACGGCGACGGGGGGTTCGGAGCCAATTCCTGGCTCGTCGAAGAGCTCTACGAGCAGTTCAAGGTGAACCGCGACTCCGTCGACAAGGAGTGGTGGCCGATCCTCGAGAAGTACCACTCGGAGACGGCCTCGTCCTCGCCCGCTGCTGCGGACACATCCGCACATCCGGTGACGGCCCCGATCCCGGTGATCGGCTCGCAGCCGGTCGCCCGCACGACCGCGAAGCCGGCGGCCGCCGCGCCGATCCCGGCTCAGGCACCGAAGCCCGCGCCCAAGCCCGAGTCGAAGGAAGCCGCCGAGCCGGTCGAGGAAGACAAGGTCACGCCTCTCCGCGGCCTGCCGAAGACCCTCGCCGCGAACATGGACGAGTCGCTGACCGTCCCGACCGCGACCAGCGTGCGCACCGTGCCCGCGAAGCTGATGATCGACAACCGCATCGTCATCAACAACCACATGGCGCGCACCCGCGGCGGCAAGATCAGCTTCACCCACCTCATCGGGTGGGCGCTCATCCGCACGCTCGACGAGTTCCGCAGCCAGAACGTGTTCTACGCCGAGATCGACGGCAAGCCCTCGGTCGTCGCGCCCGCGCACGTCAACCTCGGCATCGCGATCGACCTGCCCAAGCCCGACGGCACGCGAGCCCTCATGGTTCCGAGCATCAAGCGCGCCGACACCCTGTCCTTCACCGAGTACCTCAGCGCGTACGAAGACCTGGTCACCCGTGCTCGCGGCAACAAGCTCACCGCTGCCGACTTCCAGGGCACCACCGTCTCGCTCACCAACCCGGGCGGCATCGGCACCGTGCACTCCGTGCCGCGACTCATGAAGGGCCAGGGGTGCATCATCGGCGCCGGCGCGCTCGAGTACCCCGCAGAGTTCCAGGGCGCGAGCGACAAGACGCTCAACGAGCTGGCGATCGGCAAGACGATCACGCTCACCAGCACCTACGACCACCGCGTCATCCAGGGCGCGGGCTCGGGCGAGTTCCTCAAGAAGGTGCACGAGCTGCTCATCGGCCAGCGCGGCTTCTACGACGACATCTTCGCGGCGCTCCGCATCCCGTACGCCCCCATCCGGTGGAACCCCGACATCGCGGTCGACCTCGCGGAGCGCGTCGACAAGCAATCCCGCGTGCAGGAGCTCATCAACTCCTTCCGCGTGCGCGGCCACCTGATGGCCGACATCGACCCGCTCGAATACCAGCAGCGCTCGCACCCCGACCTCGAGATCGAGAGCCACGGCCTCACGTTCTGGGACCTCGACCGCGAGTTTGTCACCGGCGGCTTCGGCGGTCGGCGCATCGCCAAGCTCCGCGACATCCTCGGGGTGCTCCGCGACTCGTACTGCCGCACGCTGGGCATCGAGTACATGCACATCCAGGACCCGGAGCAGCGCCGCTGGTTCCAGGAGAAGGTAGAGGTCAAGTACCAGAAGCCCGGCCACGACGAGCAGTTGCGGGTCCTCCGCAAGCTCAACGAGGCTGAGGCGTTCGAAACCTTCCTGCAGACCAAGTTCGTCGGCCAGAAGCGCTTCTCGCTCGAGGGCGGCGAATCGTTGATCCCGCTGCTCGACGAGATCCTCCAGGGCGCCGCGACCGCAGGCCTCGAGGGTGCCGCGATCGGCATGGCCCACCGCGGCCGCCTCAACGTGCTCACGAACATCGCAGGGAAGACCTACGGCCAGGTGTTCCGCGAGTTCGAGGGCACCCAGACCCCCGGAAACCAGCGCGGCTCCGGCGATGTGAAGTACCACCTCGGCACTGAGGGAACCTTCGTCGCCGACGACAAGTCCGAGCTGCCCGTCTACCTCGCCGCCAACCCCTCGCACCTCGAGACGGTCGACGGCGTGCTGGAAGGCATCGTCCGCGCCAAGCAGGACCGCAAGCCGATCGGAACGTTCGCCTGGCTGCCGATCCTCGTCCACGGCGACGCCGCCTTCGCGGGCCAGGGCGTCGTGGTCGAGACGCTGCAGATGTCGCAGCTGCGCGGCTATCGCACCGGCGGCACCATCCACGTCGTGGTGAACAACCAGGTCGGCTTCACGACGACTCCGAACGACGGACGCACCTCGGTGTACTCCACCGACGTGGCGAAGACCATCCAGGCACCGGTGTTCCACGTGAACGGCGACGACCCCGAGGCCGTCATCCACGTCGCGCAGCTCGCGTTCGAGTACCGCGAGCGCTTCCACCGCGACGTCGTGATCGACCTCGTGTGCTACCGCCGACGCGGTCACAACGAGGGCGACGACCCCTCGATGACGCAGCCGCTGATGACCGACCTGATCCAGGCGAAGCGGTCGGTACGCCGCCTGTACACCGAGTCGCTCGTCGGCCGCGGCGACATCACGGAGCAGGAGTACGACGAGGCCAAGGCCGACTTCCAGAACCGTCTCGAGATCGCGTTCGCCGAGACCCACGCGGCCGAGACCGGGGCGACACCGATCACGCCGGAGCTGCCTCCGGTGGACGACCAGGTCGGCGCTCCCGAGGTAACCGGCGTGCCGGGCGAGGTCATCCAGCTCATCGGCGACGCGTTCGTCAACAAGCCCGAGGGCTTCACGGTGCACCCGAAGATCCAGCAGCTGCTGGACAAGCGTCTCGACATGAGCCGCAACGGCGGCATCGACTGGGGCTTCGGTGAGCTGCTCGCATTCGGCTCGCTCCTGGTCGAGGGCACCCCGGTGCGCCTCGCAGGGCAAGACGCCCGCCGCGGCACCTTCGTGCAGCGTCACGCGACACTTCACGATCGCGCGAACGGCCAGGAGTGGCTGCCGCTGTCGAATCTGTCCGACGCACAGGGCCGCTTCTTCGTCTACGACTCGCTGCTCAGCGAGTACGCCGCACTCGGGTTCGAGTACGGCTACTCGGTCGAGGCTCCCGAAGCTCTCGTGCTCTGGGAGGCGCAGTTCGGCGACTTCGTCAACGGCGCCCAGTCCGTCATCGACGAGTACATCTCGGCGGCTGAGCAGAAGTGGGGTCAGCAGTCCAGCGTGACGCTGCTCCTTCCCCACGGCTACGAGGGCCAGGGACCCGACCACTCGTCGGCGCGCATCGAGCGTTTCCTGCAGCTGTGCGCACAGGAGAACATGATCGTCTCCCGTCCGTCGACCCCGGCGTCGTACTTCCACCTGCTGCGCCGCCAGGCCTACGCTCGCCCGCGCAAGCCGCTCATCGTGTTCACCCCGAAGGCGATGCTGCGTCTGCGCGGAGCGACGAGCCCGGTCGAGGCCTTCACGCAGGGTCGGTTCGAGCCGGTGATCGACGACGACCGCAGTCTCGACCGTTCGGCCGTCAAGCGCGTGCTCGTGCACTCGGGCAAGGTGCACTGGGACCTGCGCTCCGAACTCGAGAAGAACCCCAACCCCGAGGTCGCGCTGGTCCGGCTCGAGCAGCTCTACCCGACGCCGATCGAAGAGCTCAAGGCGATCACCGACTCCTACCCGAACGCCGAGCTGGTGTGGGTCCAGGAGGAGCCGGAGAACCAGGGTGCCTGGCCGTTCCTCGCGCTTGCCTTCGCCGACGTTCCGGGCGACCGCTCCTTCCGGCCCGTCGCACGCTCGGCTTCCGCGTCGCCGGCGACCGGATCGTCGAAGGTGCACGCCGCCGAGCAGGCCGCTCTGATCCGCTCGGCCGTCACACTCGGCTAATCGATCGACGAAGAAGGGCGCCTCGACCTCGGTCGGGGCGCCCTTCTCTTTCCGGCTTCAGTACCAGATGTCCAGTGAGGGCGCCGGGAAGGCGATCAGCGCCCGGTCGAGAGCCTCGACGGCCGCCGCGTCACCCGTGATCCGCCCGGCGCCGTGCAGCGTCGCCGCGCGGACTCCCCCGGCGTACAGCGACGACAGCGCCGAGACATCGAGCACGATGTCGGCCTCGCTGCCCTCGGCTGCGACATCGACCGTCGCGACGCCGGATCCGTCGACCCTCAGCCGCCAGTCGCCGTTCGCGAATCCGAGGGAGTCCTCGACGCGCAGCACCGTGTCCAGCGACGCCGAATAACGTCGTGCCGTCAGTGCGGCCGGCAGATCGAGGATGCGCAGCCATCCGTGGTCATGCACCTCCTGCTTCACGCCGCGGGAGTCGGCGACGAGCCACGGCAGCGGGTCGTCCAGTGGGCGGAGGTCGGCCTCGACCTCCGCGACGAGGTCGTGCTGCAAGGCGAAACGCCACAGCGCGGTGCGGGCGTCGGCGGTCTCGGCGACGAGAAGTCGGACGTCCATCCGGAACCGCAGCGGGCCGCCCGCCTCGGACACCATGTAGGCCAGGACACCTCGGAGCACACCGTCCTCGTCGAGATAGCGGACGCCACGGGCCTTATCGCGGTCGGCAGTCGGTGCGACACCGGCATAACCTTCCCAGCGGCCGCGCCAACCGGGGATCTGTCCGGCTGCCCGTCGCCGCGCGCGTTCGTGGACCGCCCCGAGGTCGGCAGCCAGCGTCTCGCGGTCGATGTACTCCAGGCGACCCGGCGGAGTCGCGCCGCCCCATCCCGCACGTCGCGTGTCGACGGTCAGGCGCGCGACGGGGACGGCAGAACCGAAGCCATAGCGCCCGTAGATCGTCGCCTCCGTCACCGTGAGTCCGGCGACGGCGACCCCGGCGGATGCTGCGGCTCGGAGCTCGCCCTCCAGAAGGGCTCTGGCGATGCCGCGGCGCCGATGCGTCGCGGCGACCGTGACGACACTGATCGCCCACATGTCGATCTCGCCGCCGCCGGGAAGCGTGAGCGGGGTCACCCAGGCGTTGGTGGTCGCGACCGGCAACGCAGCTTCCGGTGCCGTCTTCTCGAACACGCCGATGTTGCGCCGTGCGGCGAAGGTCTTCGTGATCTGGGCGAGCATGTCCGTGCTCGGTTCGGCGCCGAGGAACCCGCGGTCGACCGCGCGCTGGAAGCCCGCGGCGCTCGCGTCGTCGGTCAGATCGACGACGCGGTACTCGAGTCCGGCGTTCGCCAGCCGTTCAGCCGAGGTGGTGTCTGCGGGCACGTCCCGCGCATCGATGGAGCTCATCCATCCACACTACCGACGGCCTCGGGCGGAGGTCAGTGCTGGGCGGCCTGGACTTCCCGCAGCCGGGCGAACACCTGGTCGCGCAGCTGTTCGGGAGCCGTCTCCTTGCAGGCACGGGCGATGACCTCGGTGAGGGTCGTCGCCACGAGGGCCTCGTCACGGCAGGACGGGCAGTGCTCGAGATGCTCACGGATCTCGGTGTGCTCGGTCTTGCACACCTCGTTGCGGAGGTATTCCTCCAGATCCTGACGCGCTTTGTCGCAGCCGCAGTCGCTCATTCCTTGCTCCTCGTCTCAGCCGCGGCGATGCCCCGCTCGGCGGCGTAATCTGCCAGCAGCTCCCGCAGCATCCGTCTGCCACGATGCAGACGGCTCATGACGGTGCCGATGGGGGTCTTCATGATGTCGGCGATCTCCTGGTACGCGAAGCCCTCGACATCCGCGAGGTACACCGCGAGCCGGAAGTCCTCCGGCACGGCCTGCAGCGCGTCCTTGACCACCGAAGCCGGCATCCGGTCGATGGCCTCCGCCTCGGCGGAGCGGCTGTGCGAAGCCGTGGTGGACTCCGCACCACCCAGCTGCCAGTCCTCGAGCTCGTCGATCGTGCCCTGGAACGGCTCGCGCTGACGCTTGCGGTAGATGTTGATGTACGTGTTCGTGAGGATGCGGTACAGCCACGCCTTGAGGTTGGTCCCCTGCGAGAACGTCGACCAGGAGCCGTACGCTTTGACGAACGTCTCCTGCACGAGGTCGGCGGCGTCAGCGGGGTTGCGCGTCATGCGCATCGCGGCGGCGTAGAGCTGATCCATGAACGGGATCGCCTGCTCTTCGAACTCACGTCGAGGGTCGCCGACGATGTCTGCGGTTGCGGTGTCATCCATCACCGGCCAGTCTAGGCCGCTGAGGTCGATCACCTCGCGCTCCAAGGTCGCCGTCATTCTCTCTCCTTCGCTTCAGGGAGCCTGTCTTTCACGACGAACCTCCCTGCGTTCACTAAGGTGAGAACCGATGAGCGCCAACAGGTATTCCCCCGCCCGGGTGCAGGGCACCTATCCTGCGCCCACCACCGACGTGCCCGTGCACGCCGAGCTCACGATCCCCGGCTCGAAGTCGCTGACGAATCGAGAGCTGATGATCGCCGCGATCGCCGACGGCCCCGGCCGACTGATCGCCCCTCTCCACTCCGACGACTCCGCCCGGATGGTCGACGCGCTGCGTGCGCTGGGTGTGGGTATCGAGGAGGTGGATGCCGGTCACGAGTTCGGCCCCGACCTCGTGGTCACCCCGGCGAAGCTCCGCGGCGGTACGACGATCGACTGCGGCCAGGCGGGCACCGTGATGCGCTTCATCGCCCCGTTGGCGGGCCTCGCCGAGCACGATGTGCACCTCACAGCGCATGAGACCGCACTCCATCGCCCCATGGGCGGACTGATCAGCGCGCTGCGCGACCTCGGAGTCGACATCGACGACGAGGGCACCTGGGCGCTCCCCTTCACCATTCGCGGTCACGGGCGCATCCGCGGCGGTCGCGTCGAGATCGACGCGTCGGCCTCGAGCCAGTTCGTCTCCGGGCTCCTGCTCGCCGCGCCCCGATTCGACGTGGGACTCCACCTCGTCCACGTCGGCGAGCACCTGCCGAGCCTTCCGCACATCGACATGACCATCGAGGCTCTGAGCCGCCGCGGTATCCGCATCGAGCGTCCGGCCGTCGGCGAGTGGCTCGTCGAAGCCGGTGTGCCGCGGGCGAAGGAGATCGCGATCGAACCAGATCTCTCCAACGCGGCTCCGTTCCTCGCCGCAGCTCTCGTGGCCGGCGGTTCCGTCTCTGTCACCGGCTGGCCGGCGCACTCGACGCAGCCGGGCGCGCTGCTGCCGGACATCCTGCAGGCCACCGGAGCGCATGTCGGGCGTCACGGCGGCACCCTCACGGTGCGCGCCGGCTCCGGAATACGCGGTCTCGAACTCGATCTCTCGGCGGCGAGCGAGCTGACTCCGACTCTCGTCGGCCTCGCCGCGTTCGCCGAATCCCCGACGACCATCCGTGGCATCGGCCACATCCGCCTCCACGAGACCGACCGGATCGCGGCGCTCATCGGCAACCTCCGCGCACTCGGCGGGGAAGCCGAGGAGCTTCCGGACGGGCTTCGCATCACCCCCCGCCCGCTGCACGGCGGCAGCTGGGCCGCCCACCACGACCACCGGATGGCCACGACCGGTGCGCTGATCGGCCTGCGCGTGCCCGGTGTCGAGATCGACGACATCGGAACCACCGCGAAGACCCTCCCGGAGTTCACGATGCTCTGGGAGCGGATGCTGCGAGGTTGATGGTGAGCTGGCTCGACGACAGCGACGACCTCGATGACGACTTCGAGGACTTCGACGAGAGCAGCATCCGGACGCGACCGAACCCCAAGGCGAACCGCCCGCGCACCAAGCGCCGTCCGGCGCACGAGGATGCTCAGGTGGGCAGGGTTCTCGGTGTCGACCGCGGTCGGTATTCGGTGCTTCTCGGCGAGGACACGGCCGAGGAGCGCATGATCACGACCACCAGGGCGCGAGAGCTGCGACGCATGCCCATCGTCACGGGCGATCAGGCGCGCGTGGTCGGCGACACCTCGGGCGACGAGGGAACGCTCGCCCGCATCGTCGGCATCGTCGAGCGCACCTCGCTTCTGCGACGCAGTGCCGACGACACCGACCAGGTCGAGCGCGTCATCGTCGCCAACGCCGATCAGATGCTCGTCGTCGTCGCCGCGGCCGACCCCGAGCCGCGGGCCCGGCTGGTCGACCGATACCTCGTCGCAGCGCTGGATGCGGGCATTCGTCCTCTCCTGGTCGTCACGAAGACCGACATCGCCGATCCGACGGAGTTCCTCACCCACTTCGACGGCCTCGACCTGCGGGTGTTCACCAGTGCGCAGGACGAGATGCCCGTCGAGGAGATCGGCGAAGCGCTCGTCGGACACTCCACGGTCTTCGTCGGACACTCGGGCGTCGGCAAGTCCACGCTCGTCAACGCGCTCGTGCCCACGGCTCTGCGCGCCACCGGACACGTGAACCAGGTCACCGGGCGCGGCCGCCACACCTCCTCCTCGACCGTCTCGCTGCGCTACGAGGGACCGGCGGGCACGGGCTGGGTGATCGACACCCCCGGCGTCCGTTCGTTCGGTCTCGGTCACGTCGACCCCGCCAACATCCTGGCCGCGTTCACCGAACTCGCCGTGATCGCTCAGGACTGCCCTCGCGGGTGCACGCACCTCGCGGATGCCCCGGACTGCGCACTCATCGAAGCGGCGGAGCGGGGCGAGCTGGGCGAGACCGGCCGGGCGCGACTCGATTCCCTGCAGCGACTGCTCCAGACGTTCGCGGACAAGGCGGAGCAGGCCCCCGGCCGTTAGGCTGGGTGGGTGACTCAGCGCCTGGAACCCGGAACCGCAGCCCCTGACTTCTCCCTCCTCGACCAGGATGGGAAGACCGTTCGCCTCGCCGACCTGCGCGGCCAGAAGACGGTGCTGTACTTCTACCCGGCCGCGATGACTCCCGGTTGCACCACTGAGGCCTGCGACTTCCGCGACAGCATCTCGTCGCTCCAGGGCGCCGGCTACCGGGTCATCGGCATCTCGCGTGATGAGCCGGACACGCTCACGAAGTTCCGCGAACGCGACGGCCTCACCTTCCCGCTGCTGCGCGACCCCGACCACGCGACCCACACCGCCTACGGCGCGTGGGGCGAGAAGATGAACTACGGCAAGCTCGTCGAGGGTGTCATCCGCTCCACCTTCGTCCTCGACGAGGACGGAAAGATCACTCTCGCGCAGTACAACGTGAAGGCCACAGGTCACGTGGCACGGCTGCGCAAGCAGCTCGGCATCGACGCCTGACCCGTCGGCCCGGAGCGCAGCGGGCGCGCGGAGGTCACTCGGCCGCGCGCTGCTCGCCCTCGCGTCGTGCGCTCGAGATCAGCAGCACGAAGCCCACCAGCCCGGGGAGTCCGACCCCGACGGTGAAAGCCCACGACACCGGCTGCAGCGTGAGGGAGGCCAACGCGAGGGCGATCGCGAGCACCTGGAACACCACTCCTCCGGATCGCGCCCATGACTTGCCGACCCGGGTGCCGATGGAGAAGGCCACGAGGGCGGCTGCTCCGACGAGCGTGAGTGCGATCAGCGCCACGGCGGTCGGCAGCGAGGCCGCGTCGCCGGCACCGAGGCCCACGAGTTCGATCACTGCGAACACGATGAGCGCCGCCGCTTCGGCGGCGAGCACCGCCGCTGCCGCGAGTGCGATCCCCGGTGCGCGCACAGCATCTCCTAAGCATTGAAGCGGAGAAAACCCTTGATTTCGGGGTTTTCATGTAACAGAATAGAGAAAGTCATGTGCTCCCACAGCGGCGTGGGGCGAGCAATCACGCTCGCATCACAAATCGCGGGCATCCGTCCGCACATCACCAGGGTAGCCGAACCCGAACTGCTACCCGAATCCGAGAGGTCGCATCGCGACATCTCTTGAAATCCACACCGAGGAGCCCCCATGGACTGGCGCGATAAGGCCGCCTGCCTGACTGTAGACCCCGAGCTGTTCTTCCCCGTGGGGAACACCGGCCCGGCCGTCGATCAGATCGAGAAGGCGAAGACCGTCTGCGCCACCTGCACGGTCACGGAGATCTGCCTGCAGTACGCACTGGAGACCAGTCAGGACTCCGGCGTCTGGGGCGGACTCTCCGAAGACGAGCGCCGCGCTCTGAAGCGTCGCGCCGCACGCGCCCGCCGCGCCTCCTGAACCTGCACGAAAGCGGCCTGGGATCACGTTCTCAGGCCGCTTTCGTCTGCCTCGGCTTCGGCCGGATCAGCGGTCGAGCCAGCGCAGGGGGATGTCGATGACCACCTCGGTGCCCTCGCCATCGCTTCCATGCCATTCGATGGTGCCGCCCAGCTCCCCCTGGATGAGCGTGCGGATGATCTGAGTGCCGAGGCCCTGACCGATCCGCCCCTCGGGGAGACCGAGCCCGGTGTCGCGCACGGTCACGCGGAGGTTCTCCTCGGTCCGCGCGGCATCGATGGTCACGATGCCCTCCTGGCCCGCGAGGCCGTGCTCGACGGCGTTCGTGACGACCTCGGTGAGGGCGAGGGCGAGAGGTGTCGCATACTCGCTCGGGAGCACCCCGAACCGCCCGGTCGACTGCGTGCGAGCGCGCGTGTTCGGTGCCGAGGCGACCTCGGCGACCAGCTTGAGCACGCGATGGAAGACCTCGTCGAAGTCGACCTTCTGCGTCAGCCCCTGAGCCAGTGTGTCGTGCACGACGGCGATCGCATCGACGCGGCGCATGGCCTGCGTGAGGGCATCGCGGGCTTCGTCGGAGTGCGTCCGCCGCGCCTGGATCCGCAGAAGCGACGCCACCGTCTGGAGGTTGTTCTTCACGCGGTGGTGGATCTCGCGGATCGTCGCATCCTTGGTGATGAGCTCCTGCTCCTGATGGCGCAGCTCCGATACGTCGCGGCAGAGCACGATCGCGCCGATTCGCGTTCCGTGGTCCTTCAACGGGATCGCACGCAACGACACCGTCACGCCGCGCGCCTCGATGTCGGTGCGCCACGGAGCGCGACCGGTCACCACGACAGGCAGGGATTCGTCGACCTGTCTGGAGGGCGGCACGAGTCTGGTGGTGACCTCGGCGAGGGACTCCCCCTCGAGCTCGTCATCGAACCCCATGCGGTTGAAGGCCGACAGGGCGTTCGGGCTGGCGAACGTGCTGATCCCGTCGACGTCGATCCGGATGAGGCCGTCCGACGCGCGCGGAGCTCCACGGCGCGGTGAGGTCGGAGCGGTGAGGTCGGGGAAGCTCCCGTCCGCGATCATCCGGAAGAGGTCGTTCGCACACTCGTCGAACGTGATCTGCTGGCGAGACGGAGTGCGCAACTCGCCCAGGTTGGTGTGTCTGGTCACCACGCCGATCACCGTGGCTCCCGCATCGGCGCTGCGTCGTTCACTCACGATCGGCACGGCGCGCACCCGGGTGGGGGTCTCTTCGAACCAGTCCGGGGACGACGAGTCGACGATCTCGGCCGAATCGAAGGCGCCCTGGACCTGCGTGCGCCACTGCGGTCGCACCCGCTCACCGACGATGTCGCGGTAGAACAGCGTCGCCGCACCGCTCGGTCGCGCGTGAGCGACCGCGATGAAGGTACCGTCCTCCGTCTGGATCCAGATGACGATGTCCGCCGACGCGAGATCGGCGAGGAGCTGCCCGTCACCGGCGAGTCGGTGCAGCCACTCGACGTCGCTGTCGGTCAGGAGGCCCTGGGCATGGGCGAGGTCGCTGAGGGTTGACACCAGACCAGCCTACGGTGAGATCCCTCAGAGCACCGCCAAGGAGGTCGCGCGCCAACGCCGATCGATGCCGTCGAGACGGATCGCGACCGCACGCGTGCGGCCCGGCCCTGCCACCACGACGACGGCCTCGATAACCCCGTCGGTCGGCTCGGCGACTCGCAGCGATCTGATCGCGAATGTCGGTCGTGCAGGGGCGACACCCCGCGCACTGCGAGCCCTCGCCGAGAGGTTGGCCCTGGTGACCAGACTCCGATATGCGTCCTCGCTGAACCACCGCGCGAGCTGCTCGACCTCCCTGACCCCGGCGAGCGCCTCGAGGACGCCGGTGGTGAGGCTGCGCAGAAGCGGGGCGGGGTCGGGAAGCTCGCTGGTCGGTGTGGGCTGGGCGGCGAAGTACTCGTGAGGCATCATGTCGAACTCTCGGTCGGGGAGGTCTGAAGTTCGTCAGTACAGCACCGCGGCGCCCGGCGAGGGTGCCGTTTCGAGGAAGTATGCGGATAACTCGTACGTGACACCTGGCCGTCGCCTACGCTCTGTCGGGTGCACTGGGACCGTCTGTTCGAAGACCTCGAAGGCCAGCTCGCGTCGGACTGGGAGGCGGAGCGTGCCGTGCTCGACGCCGAGTCCGAGCGCCTGCGGATCGCGAAACTGGACCTGCGCGCTCGCCTCCGGACGTTGTGCAGCACCGGCACCGACGCGACGATCGACCTCGTGGACGGACGACGGCTGCCTATCACGCTCCAGGCACTCGGAGCGGACTGGCTCGCCGTGGCCTCACGCGATGTCGGCGGCGCCCCACACGCGTCGGGCCCGACAGCATCGGCGCTGATCCTCCCCCTGCACGCCGTCGCCGGCATCACGACCGATCACGGCACGGTCCTCGCGAGCCTCGATGACTCTGCGACCGGGGCGCACCCGCTTCGCGAGCGCATGACGCTCGGATTCGTCCTGCGGGATCTCGCTCGACGGCGGATCCCCGTTCACATCAGCGTGCGCGTCGGCGACGATGTGCACGGCACGATCGACCGCGCGGCGGCGGATCACCTCGATCTGGCGCTGCACGATCCGGGGCAGGCGCGTCTCGCCGGAGCTGTGCGCGGCTTCCGCATCATCCCGTTCTCGACACTCGTCGCCGTACGCACACCCGGAGATCAGTTGCGGTGAGCGGAGGAGGTACCCCAGACCTCGGGGAAGCTTGCGACCTGCGACTGTCTCCACAACGCCATACGGCGGGCGATCTCCGATTCCTCCGCCAGGTAGCCCTCGAGACACGACTCCTCCACCCGCCAGCGGGGAGGCGACCCGAGCTGTGCGCCGCGGAGCCTTCCTTCGTGGAGGAGGGCGATCACCTCGTCCACACCGATGCTCAGGAGTTCAGCCACCTGCGCAGGGGCGAGGAATCGCGACGCGGGCCGGGTCGGGGGTGCCATCCCCCCATTCTCCATGACGGCATCGCGGGGGATCCGGCGCTCTGCTGTCCTGTGGATAACCGGCGGTGCTGGTCCGGGATTTCTGTGACGATATCGCCATGGCTACCCATCCCCGCCCTCGGCGCGCGTTCTGGGGCGACACCCGATTTCTCATCGGCATCGCCCTGGTGGCGCTCTCCATCACCGCGGTCTGGCTCATCATCACCGCATCCGACCATGCGCGGCCGGTGCTCCGAGCCGACCGCACGATCGTGCAGGGCGAGCCCCTGACATCCGACGATTTCCAGGTGATCGAGGTGGGGCTGGGGCTGTCTGCCGAGGACTACCTCGGACCCGAAGATCTGCAGCCCGGTCAGATCGCCGCGCGCACGCTCACGAAGGGTGAGATCCTGCCGGCGACCGCGCTGGCGGATGCCGATCAGACCCGCAGCACCACCATCGTGATCGAGAGCAGCACCGGGATCCCCGGAGAAGTACAGGCCGGGACGGTCGTCGACGTCTGGTCCGCGGCTCTGCTCGACGACGGTCGCTCCTACGACACTCCACGAATCCTCGTCACCGATGTGACCGTCCGCGACGTGATCGAGCCCGACGGCATGCTTGCCGACGCCGTGTCGGCCCGGCTCGAACTCGTGATCGACACGAGCGATGCGGCCGATGTGCTCGCCGCCATCACCGGAGGGGCATCGCTCTCCGTCCTCCCGGTCGGCGCCGGCTCGTGACAGCTGTCGTCGTGGCGATCCCGGAGCCCCGCGCCAGTGAGCTGGCCGCGGAACTGGAGCTCGAGGGGATCCGGGTCCTCGCCGTCCTCCCGGTGCCCACCGGTGAGATCGACCTCCCACGCGATGCAGAGGCGATCATCGTCACCGCCGCGCGCGCAGTGCTGTCGGCCGAGCTGGTGTCCACCTGCGACCGAGCGGGGGTCCGCATCCTCCCGCTCGGAGGTGCCGACAGCCGACTGCTCGGGCGGCTCGGATTATCCGCCGCTTTGCCTCCCGAAGCAGCCGGCTGGGAAGTCGCGGCGGCGCTGGGTGCCGACGTCTCCCCCGAGCCCGCACGACGGTCACTCCCTCCGCACCGCATCATCGCCGTGTGGGGGTCGCACGGGGCACCGGGGCGTTCCACGATCGCCGTCGAACTCGCCGTGGAGCTCGCGCGATCCGGGCGCAGCGTCGCTCTCGTCGATGCCGACACCGTGGCTCCATCGCTCGCGCTGCGGCTGGGGCTCAGCGACGACGCACCCGGCATCGCGGCTGCCTGCCGTCGCGCCGAGCGCGGCGCCCTCGACTCGACGGAGTTGACGCGGCTCGCCACCACTTTGCAGAGCGGCAGCGGCGAGGCCGTGGAAGTGCTCGCCGGCATTAACCGCCCGAGCCGATGGCCCGAGCTGGGTTCGGCGCGTCTTCGAATGGCGTTGAGCGCCTGCCGTGAATGGATGGAGGAAACAGTCGTCGATGTGGCTGCAGCCTTCGATGCGGACGACGAGGTGACCTTCGACATCGCCGGACCCCGCCGCCACGCCGCGACGACGGCGACGCTGAGCGAAGCGGATCTGATCGTCGCCGTGGCAGCAGCGGACCCACTGGGGATCAGCCGCTTCCTCCGGGACTACGCGGAAGTGCGGCGCCTCACCGCCCCGACGCCGGTGTCGGTCGTGATCAACCAGGTGCGCCCGGGGCCGCTCGGGATCGACGCGCGCGGGCAGGTGCGGCGCACGCTCGAGCGGTTCGCCGGCATCACGGAGGTCACGTTCCTCCCGTTCGACCAGCGTGCTGCCGATGCCGCGTTGCTGCACGCCCGTCCGATCACGGATGTCACACCGCGTTCGACACTCGTGGCGGGTATCCGAGGGCTCGCGGCGGCTCTTTCTCCCGCCGATGCGGAGCCCGCTACTGACGGTAGCTTGCGAGGAAGTTCCCGAGTCGCTCGACGGCTTCACTCAGTACTCGGGGCTCGGGGAGCGTGACGAGCCGGAGGTGGTCCGGAGTCGCCCAGTTGAAACCGGTCCCCTGCACCAGGAGGATGTGCTCCGAGACGAGCAGATCGTAGACCAGGCGAGCATCGTCTCTGATCTCGTGCACGTTCGGGTCGAGCCGAGGGAAGGCGTACAGCGCCCCCTGCGGTTTGACGCACGAGACCCCTGGAATCGACTCGAGCCCCTCCCACGCGATGTCGCGCTGCTCGTGCAGTCGACCGGTCGGGGCGATCAGCGCGTCGATGGACTGCACGCCAGAGAGCGCCGCCTGCACCGCGTGCTGGGCGGGCACGTTCGGGCACAGTCGTGTCGAGGCCAGCAACGTGATCCCCTCGAGGAATCCCTTGGCGTGGCCCTGCGGACCCGTGATGACCATCCAACCCGATCGATAGCCCGCGACTCGGTAGGTCTTGGACAACCCGTTGAACGTCAGGCACAGCAGATCGGGGGCGAGCGTCGCGGTGGGGATGTGGACGGCACCGTCGAACAGAATGCGATCGTAGATCTCATCCGACAGCAGCAGCAGCTCATGTTCCCGAGCGATCTGCACGAGCCCTTCGAGGATCTTGCGCGAGTACACGACGCCGGTGGGGTTGTTCGGGTTGATGATCACGAGAGCTTTGGTGCGCGGCGTGATCTTCGAGCGGATGTCCTCGAGGTCGGGCTGCCACTCGTCATCCTCGTCGCACAGATAATGCACGGGCGTACCGCCTGCGAGGCTGGTCATCGCCGTCCACAGCGGATAGTCCGGTGCAGGGATGAGCACTTCGTCGCCCTCGTCGAGCAGCGCCTGCATCGTCATGGTGATGAGCTCGGAGACCCCGTTGCCGAGATAGACGTCATCCGGGTCGAAACGAGGGAAGCCCTCGATCTGCTCGTAGCGGCTCACGACCGCACGGCGAGCAGAGATGATGCCCTTGCTGTCGCTGTAACCGTGCGCGGATGGAAGAGCCGCGAGCATGTCATGCACGATCTGGTGGGGAGCGTCGAAGCCGAAGATCGCGGGATTCCCGGTGTTCAGCTTGAGGATCTTGTGGCCCTCGGCCTCCAGACGCGCCGCCTCGACGAGGGCGTTTCCGCGGATCTCGTACAGGACGTTCTTGAGCTTCGACGACTGGTCGAAGTTGCGCGTTGGGGTCATCGGCCAAGCCTACAGCGACGAAAGGAGGGCCAATCCACGTGGACTGGCCCTCCTCTGCGCTGGAGCTACTTCTTCTTCTTGCCCTGGGCGCGACGCTGCTCACGGTTGCCGGCCGGAGCCTCGGCATCCGTGCGCTGGCCGAAGGCGCCTCGCGGTGCCTCTTCCGGCTCGGCCTGCGGAGCCTGAGCGCGAGCCGCCGCCTGACGGACACGATCGGTCGCCGCCTGCTGGACCTGACCACGATCGTTGCGGACCTCGACCTCGCCTGCGTCGTTCGCCGCGGAGTACTCGAGACGCTGCTCTCCCCCGTCCGTGGCGAGACCCTTGGCCTCGACCTCGGCGGTCTGGGAGTCGCCGGCACGCCGCACCTCGACCTCGAGGTTGTAGAGGTATCCGACGGATTCCTCCTTGATCTGGCCCATCATCGACTGGAACATCGCGTAGCCTTCGCGCTGGTACTCGATGAGTGGATCACGCTGAGCCATCGCGCGCAGCCCGATGCCGTCCTTGAGGTAGTCCATCTCGTAGAGGTGGTCGCGCCAGCGGCGGTCGAGCACCTGAAGCACCACGCGACGCTCCAGTTCACGCGTGGCCGCCTCGCCGAGCGCCTCCTCGCGCGCCTCGTACGCGATCTTCGCGTCGGAGAGCAACTCGCGGGTGAGTCCGTCTGCCGTGATGCCGCCCTTGCGCCCCGCTGCTTCCGAGACGACCTCGTCGATCGTCACGCCCACCGGGTAGAGCGTCTTGAGCTCGGTCCAGAGCGCGTCGAAGTCCCAGCTCTCGTTGTGGCCCTCGCCGGTGTGGTCGCGGACCACGCCGCTGATCGCATCCTCGATGAAGTGCTGGACGCGGTCGGCGATGTCATCGCCCTGCAGGATGTGGCGACGGTCGGCGTAGATGGCCTCGCGCTGACGGTTCAGGACGTCGTCGTACTTGAGGACGTTCTTGCGCATCTCGGCGTTGCGCGACTCGACCTGGGACTGGGCGCTGCGGATCGCGCGGGATACGAGTCCCGACTCGATCGGAACATCGTCCGGGAAGTTCGTGCGGGCGAGGATCGCCTCGGCGGCACCCGACTGGAACAGTCGCATCAGGTCGTCGGTGAGGCTCAGGTAGAAACGGCTCTCGCCGGGATCGCCCTGACGCCCGGAACGACCACGGAGCTGGTTGTCGATGCGACGCGACTCGTGACGTTCGGTGCCCAGAACGTAGAGACCCCCGGCCTCGATGACCTTCTCGGCTTCCTCTGCGACGACGGCTTTCATCGCCTCGTAGGTCTCATCCCACGCGACCTCGTACTCCTCGGGCGTCTCGACGGGGTCGAGCCCCTTGCCCTTGAGTTCCTGGACCGCGAGGAACTCGGCGTTTCCGCCGAGCATGATGTCGGTGCCTCGACCGGCCATGTTCGTGGCGACGGTGACCGCCCCCAGGCGGCCGGCACGGGCGACGATCTCGGCCTCACGCGCGTGGTTCTTCGCGTTGAGGACCTCGTGCTTGACGCCCTTCTTCGCGAGCAGACGCGACAGGTACTCGCTCTTCTCGACGCTCACGGTTCCGACCAGCACCGGCTGCCCGGCGGCATGGCGCTCGGCGATGTCCTCGACGACCTGCTCGAACTTCGCCGTCTCGTTCTTGTAGACGAGGTCCGACTGGTCCTTGCGGATCATCGGCCGGTTCGTCGGGATCGGGATGACACCGAGCTTGTAGGTCGACATGAACTCCGCGGCCTCGGTCTCGGCCGTACCCGTCATGCCGGCGAGCTTGTCGTAGAGACGGAAGTAGTTCTGCAGCGTGACCGTCGCGAGAGTCTGGTTCTCGGCCTTGACCGGCACACCCTCCTTGGCCTCGATCGCCTGGTGGATGCCCTCGTTGTAGCGGCGTCCGACCAGGATTCGGCCCGTGTGCTCGTCGACGATCATGACCTCGTCGTTCATGACGACGTAGTCGGTGTCCTTCTTGAACAGGGCGAGCGCCTTGATCGAGTTGTTGAGGAAGGAGATGAGCGGAGTGTTGGCCGACTCGTACAGGTTGTCGATGCCGAGGTAGTCCTCGACCTTCTCGATACCGGGCTCGAGCACGCCGACGGTGCGCTTCTTCTCGTCGACCTCGTAGTCCACGCCGACCTCGAGGGTGCGGGCGATCTTCGCGAACTCGGCGAACCAGCGGTTGGCCTCCCCCGAGGAGGGGCCCGAGATGATGAGCGGGGTGCGCGCCTCGTCGATGAGGATCGAGTCGACCTCATCGACGATCGCGAAGAAGTGCTCGCGCTGGACGAGGTCTTCCTTGCGCCAGGCCATGTTGTCGCGCAGGTAGTCGAAGCCGAACTCGTTGTTCGTGCCGTACGTGATGTCGGCCGCGTACTGCTCGCGACGCACCGCGGGGGTCTGTCCGGAGACGATGATGCCCGTGGTCATGCCGAGGGCCCGGAACACGCGCCCCATCAGCTCGGCCTGGTAGCTCGCGAGGAAGTCGTTGACCGTGATGACGTGCACGCCCTTGCCGGCGATCGCGTTCAGGTACGCGGGCAGGGTCGCGACGAGGGTCTTGCCCTCACCGGTCTTCATCTCGGCGATGTTGCCGAGGTGGAGGGCGGCGCCGCCCATGACCTGCACGTCGTAGGCACGCATGCCGAGGGTGCGCTTGGCAGCCTCACGCACCGCGGCGAACGCCTCGGGCATGAGCTGGTCGAGCGTCTCGCCCTTCTCGAAGCGCGCGCGCAGCTCGACGGTCTCGTTGCGCAGCTCGTCGTCGGTGAGCTTGGAGATGTCCTCTTCCAGCGCTCCCACTGCCTTGACGACCTGATTCAGGCGGCGGATGACCCGCCCCTCGCCAGCGCGCAGCAGCTTCTCAAGAGGATTGGCCACGGATGTCATCTCCCTGTCAGTGGGTAAATCGCCGGCCATCGGTGAACCCGACGCCAGGCATACTTTGCCATGTTACCGGTCTGTGACCTGCACGTCGCCTGCACGAGACTCCCGCACGAGGATTCGGATGGTTACCGAGTATGCATATACTCGGTAACGCATTCGAGCGACAATCAGGGAGCACACCATGTCGGTACGTCAGAGCCTGCTCGCGATCCTCGATCAGGGCCCCTGTTACGGCTACCAGCTGCGGCACGAATTCGACCGACGCACCGGCTCCACCTGGCCACTGAACGTCGGACAGATCTACAACACCCTCGAGAGGCTCGAGCGTGACGCTCTCGTGGAGCGGGGCGACGCCGACGAGCATGGTCACGTGTACTGGCAGATCACCGATGCCGGCTCCGCCGAGGTCGCCCACTGGCTCTCCTCCCCCGTGGTGCGGACGCAGGCGACGCGGGATGAGCTCGCGATCAAGCTCGCGGTCGCCGCGACGATGCCTGGAGTCGACGTCGCGGCGGTCATCGAATCGCAGCGCACGGCCTCACTGCGTCAACTGCAGTCGCTGCAGCACGCGAAGTACGCCGGCGGCGACGCGGACGGTCCGGAGGAGCTCTCCTGGGCCCTGGTCGTCGATTCGATGATCTTCGCCGCTGAGGCCGAGGTGCGCTGGCTCGACCACGCGGAACAACGTCTCGGCTCGCACCCGCGACACGCGATGGCGCTCGAACTCGCGACCGAGCGGCCCAAGCGCGGGCGGCCCGCGAAGACCGGAACCGCACTCGCGGGTGCCGCACCGTCGCTGTGAGCGACGAGACGGTCGCGTGACGTGCCCTGAGCGAACAGCGCCGGCCCGAAGCGTATGCTCAGCCACCGCCGCTGCCCAAGAAACTAGGATCGAGCCATGGCTGGATTTTGGGGCAGACGCAAACGCGAACAGGAAGAGCTCGCCGCACAGGACGCCGATCTGGCGCGTCGCGCCGAGCAGGCACTGGTCGGCGCGGATGAGCGGATCCGCACGACGTCGGACGAGCTCTCCTTCGCCGAAGCCGAGCTCGGTGAGTCGCTGACCGCCGATCTGCGCAAGGCTCTCACCGCGGTGCGCACCCACCTGCGCGAGGCGTTCCAGCTGCACCAGTTGAACCATGATGAGATCCCCGACACGGCCGAGGAGCTGCGCACCCGGAACGCGCGCATCCTGCAGCTGTGCGACTGGGCTCAAGACCTTCTCGACGAGAAGACCTCCGTCCTCGCAGAATCCGTGGCCAAGGTGCGCCGCGCACCCGAGATCATCGCGCAGGTTCGGGCGGACGCTGCCGAGCTCAGCACACGCATCCCCCAGACCAACGAAGCCGTCGCACGCCTCTCGGCTCGCTACGCAGACTCCGCGATGCACCAGATCACGGCCAGCGCGGCCGAGGCCGAGCAGCTCATCCGCTTCGCCACCCACAGCGCCGACATCTCCGAGCGCCGTCGTGCGGCCAAGCAGAACGAAGAGGCGAACGTCGCCCTCGAGACGGCCACCGAGGCCACGCGGCGCGCATCCGCGCTCCTCGATGCGGTCGAGGACTTCGAGATCGAGGCGCTCCGCGCGGAGTCCACCCTCGCCGAAGTCGTGGCCGACTCCCGCGGCGACCTCATCGCCGCACGCAACGCGCCCGCGGTACCCGCCGTCGCAGAAGCCGTCGCCGCGCTCCAGGCCGCTCTCGCCGCCCTCACCCCGTCCGGCCAGCCCAACGACCCGTTCGCCGAGCTCTCCCAGTTGCGCGACGCCAACTCCGCGCTCGACGAAGCCATCGCCAAAGCCCGCCACCGCGCCGAGAACCCGCTCCCGAGCATCGCGCAGGTGCAGCACGCGATCGATGACGCTGACCGCCAACTCGGCGTCGCCCGCGGTCTCATCGCCGGCCATCGCGGGTGGATCGGCGCCGATGCGCGCACGCGCCTCGCCGAGGCGGAGCGGCTCCGTGTCGACGTCTCCGACCTCCTTCCGGCGGAAGACACGCGCGAAGCGGCCCTCGTGCAGGCTCGTCGCGTCGCGCATCTCGCCTCCGAGGCGCTCCAGCTCGCCCAGCGCGACATCGACTCTTCCCGTCCTCGGGATCAGGACTGGGGCGGCGGTGGCGGTTGGGGAGGCGGACCGCGGCGCGGCGGTGGGGGCGGCGACATCGCATCCGGCATCCTCGGTGGCCTCGTGATCGGAAGCCTCCTCGACGGAATCTTCGACTGACGAACCACGCCCGCGGCACCACGACGCCAGAACGGCCCGGCCCCTCGAGGGACCGGGCCGTTCTGCAACTCTGTCAGGACGCGAGAGCCTCAGAGGGCGGAGCCTGCGTGCTCAACGCGATCACACCGTAGTCCCAACCCTTGCGCCGGTAGACGACGCTCGGGTGGTCGGTGCGGACGTCGACGAACAGGAAGAAGTCGTGCCCGACCAATTCCATCCGATCGACCGCCTCTTCCACGGTCATCCACTCGGCGTCGAAGCTCTTCGTGCGGATGACGACGGGCGAGTAGCTCTCTTCCTCCGACTGCTGCACGGGGACGCTGCCCGTCGCGACGGCATGGAGCACATCGACAGATGCCGGCTGGACGTCGATGCCCTCCAGCGACCCGCTGCCCTTCTCGAAGTGGGCGCCGCGCGGGTGCTGTCGGCCGTCGACACGCTTCTCCTTCGCGCGACGAAGCTGCTCGGACATCTTGTCGATGGCGAGGTCGAGAGCCACGAACTTGTCACCGTCCGTCGCCTCCGCGCGGACGACGGGCCCCTTGCCGACCAGCGTCAGCTCGACGGTCTCGTCCGGGATGCGGCCGTTGCGATACACGCGGTGGGTGACTTTGACATCCAGTCGTTGCGCCCGCGACGCGAACATCTGGACCTTGGCGATCTTCTCTTCGACAACGGTTCGGAAGCGATCGGTGATACCCACTCCGACGCCAACGATGCTTGTTTCCATTGCTGCCTCCTTGTCCCGGTCCTCCCGGCCAAGGGCGGACCGTGGTCGCCTTGTGTCACCCCACCGTAGTCCGACCGCCGACGGATGTCACGGGGTTGCGCCCCTGTGTCGGCGGTGCATTCTCGATGAGGTTCCTCAGAATCCCGATCGATGCGGCGTGGCGGCGAGCGCGACCGCTGCCACGGTGCGGAAGCCGGCCGCTTCGAGCACGCGGGACGCTTCATCGAGCGTCGCCCCGGTCGTGACCACGTCGTCGACGATCACGGCCTCGGCGCCCGCCCCCCGGCGCCGCGCACGCATCGTGCCACGGACGTTCTCCTCACGCTCACGCGCGCCCAGGCCACGCTGATCGATGCCGGTGGCGGCGACCGACAGCACCGGTCGCGGTTCGGCGCGCGCGCGACGGATCAGCAGCTCGGGCACTCGATAGCCGCGGCGGCGGAACGCCCTCCGCGTGGTGGGGACCGGAACGATCCAGGTCATCGGCGTCACGAGTGGGGAGAGCACCGTCGCGAGCGCCGAGGCGAGCGGACGGGCGAGAAAGGTGTCGCCCTCGCCCTTGAGCCGACGGATGCAGCGGGCCGCGACTCCGCCGAACTCGAGAGCTGCGTGCACCGGCAGTCCTCCCGGGGTCACCGACGATCGCGGACGCGGCGTCAGGTCGCCGCGGCACCGGGAACACAACAGCGTCCCCGGTTCATCGCACCCTGCGCATGTCGCCGCCAGCAGGAAAGCCGCCAGCTCCGCGCCGACACCGGGAAGAAGGGAGGATCGCTGCATCTGACGATTCTGACGCCGTGCGCTCGACTCCACCGATGACGCCGCCGCTACCGCCGCTGCCACCGACAACGGGGATGACTACCCCTGCCGTGCAGGAGGAGTCACTCCCCGACCCGAGTGGCGAGCACCGAGATGTCGGACGCGACCTCGCGCCACGCCGACCCCGCGTGTGCGAACAACTGTCCGCCCGCGCCGAGGATGCGGACACCGGCAGCGGTCCGCGCACCCGCGGCCGAGACGGAATCTCCCGGAGCCGCCTCCGACGTGCCGGGGCCGCCCACCGTCTGGGTGATGAGCCGGGGACTCACCGGATCCACCAGCACACCGAGCCGATCCGGCCCCAACCACACCAGACCCGTTGCGGGCTCATCGATCTGCACCAGCTGCTTGGCATCGCCGAGCTCGACCGGAAGTCCCGTCGAATCGCGGACGATCGCGGCCACGACGACCCAGCGCTGCTTGCCGACGGTGACCACCGCGGCCACCCGGCTGCCGTCGCCGGCGACGCGCAGGTCCGAGACCGCGGATGCCGTCGGCCACGCATTCCCGATCGCGTGCGCGGCGATGTCGCTCCCCCACGCCTGAAGGGCCGCCGGGTCTCCTTCGGGGACGGTCCAGGTGTACCCGTATGGATCGAGGGACGGCTCGATCAGTCCCGGCGGCGCGTCGAACTCGTTGCGGCTCCCGTCGCCGACCCGATACACCCGCCCGTCGCCGAGCTGGACGGCCGCGATCGAGTCGTCCAGAGCCACATCGATCGACGCGATGGGCTGAGGCATCGCAGCGATCTCGTCGCTGATTCCCGCGATCGGGGAGATCTCGTCCCCCACGATCCGACCGAACACGCCGTTCTGCAGCACGAGAGTACCGATCTCCGCCGACGGCTCCACGACGTCGACCACCCCGGCGTCGACGCTGCGGCCGTCGACGGTGAACTGCACCCTGGTGACGGCGACCCCCGCGGCCCGGAGAGTGGCCTGCAACTGCGTGCGCATCCGGGAGAGCGTCGTCTCGTCGAGTGCGGCCGCCGGGCGGGTGAGCGCGACGTCGGCCACCTGCCCGGTGATGAGGACGGCGTCCTGGGCCAGCTGCACGTCGGCCGGGAAGGCGTTCTGCACGGCCGGGTCGAGCCAATCGCTGGGAGCACCACCGATCAGGGCCTGCGTCACGGTCGTCGCCGGACTCTGCCGCCGCGGGAACCACCGCATGTCAGGCACAAGGCGCGACCAGCTGAGGTCGAAGTACTGCAGCGGATAGCCCTCGAAGACGTTCTCGAATCGAGGCTCATCGATCACGATCCCGTCGAGCGCCTCCGTGATGCGCCACTCACCGTCCTCCATGCGCTGGAGTGTGAACGGCATGGTGGACGCGCCGAGTGCTTCCGAGTACGTGTTCGCGTCGTCGACACTCGCGACCAGGTCGAGCAGAACCTGGACGTCGGCCGAGTCCGCGTTCTCGACCTCCGCCTGCGGAACGGTGGAGGTGATCGTGCGCGTGTCGGTGCCGACGTCGATGGACACCCCTGCCGCCGGTCGCCACGTGCGCTGCAGGTCGGGAGCGAGGAACTCCCGCGCCGTGGCCCAGTTGTCAGACGTCGTGATCCCCGCTTCGAGGAAACCCTCGACGATCTCCTCGGGTCCGGCGCCCTTGATCGGCCCGGAGGCCACGGGAAGGAAGTCGACATCCTGCGTGGATTCGCCGAGTTCGAGCCCCACCGAGACCCCGCCGCTGGTCGGAAGTCCGGCGCAGGCCGTGAGCAGGAGCGCCACGAGGGCCACCGCCCCACCGCGCAGCGTCCTCGTCCATCCGGTTCGATTCATGACCTGTCGCTCTCGTCGAAGAGTCCGGGGGGAGGATCGGTGAGGGAGATCGGCTGCGTCGCGTCGCCGAGTTCCGCGAGCGGCTCCTGCGGTTCGATCGGGATCGGGCTCGGTCCGTCCAGCACACCCTCATGACGGGGAATCGTGAGGACGAAGTTCGTGCCGACGCCCAGCTCCGACCAGACGGCGAGCGTGCCGCCGTGCAGCGTGGCGTCACCGAGCGCGATGGACAGTCCCAGGCCGGTCCCTCCGATCGTCCGCTGACGAGAGGGATCGGCGCGCCAGAACCGGTCGAACACCCGCTCCGCGTCCTCCGGCTCCATTCCCATACCGAAGTCCCGGACACCCGCCGCCACCGCGTGCTGATTGCTGTCGATGGTGATGACGACCGGGCGCCCCTCGCCGTGTTCGATCGCGTTGCCGATCAGATTGCGCAGGACGCGCCGCACGCGGCGGGGGTCCATGTCGACGGGCGAATATCCCCCGGGGGCGACCAGTCTCAGCTCCGTGCCGTGCCCGTCGGCCAGCGGTCGCATCTGGTCGATGATGTCCTCCGCCAGATGCGCGAGGCTCGTCGCCTCCAGCTCGAGCTGCACCGACCCCGCGTCGTACCGGCTGATCTCCAGGAGGTCGGACAGCAGCGTCTCGAACCGCTGCACCTGCGTGTGCAGCAGTTCGGCGGTGCGGGCGGTCGTGGGATCGAACTCCTCGCGCTGGTCGTTGAGCATGTCCGCGGCGAGCCGGATGGTCGTGAGCGGAGTGCGAAGCTCGTGCGAGACATCCGAGACGAACCGCTGCTGCACCATCGACAGCTCGCCGAGCTCCTTGATCTGCGCCTCGATGCTGTCGGCCATCGCATTGAAGGATCGACCGAGCACGGCGAGCTCGTCTTCTCCGTGCACATCGATGCGCACTCCGAGTTCGCCCGCCGCGAGTCGCGCGCTCGTCTCGGCGGCCTGCACGATCGGGGACGACACCGCCCGCAGGACGATCCAGGAGATGGCCGCGACGATGGCCACCAGCCCGATCCCGGCGATCCACAGGGTTCGCTGCACGAACACGAGCGTCTGATCGGCATCGCCGAGGTCGTAGGCGAAGTAGATCTCGAACGGCCCAGCTTCCGGTACCTGCAGCTGCTGTCCCACGACGATGCCGGGGACGGCCGGGCCGTCCTCCACCGGAAGTGCCACCGACTGCCAGGCCTGGCGATCGTCGAGCTTGACCACGCGTGCGCGGAGATTCGGGCTCAGCAGACTCTCGTTCAACCCCGCCTCGAAACCGTTCAGTCGCGCGGTATCCGCGCCGGTGTCGATCTTGTAGCCGGCGAGCTGGTCGGTGCTCGAGGTGCGGGCCAGCGTGTCCTGGATGCCGGCCCAGAGACTCGAGAGCGCAGCGGGGTCGTCTCCCACCTCGGCCACATCGAGGATGCGCTGGGCCTGGTCCACCGCGCGGCGGGCGTCTTCGAGAGCGACGGTCTTGCGCGAGATGAAGAGGTCGTTCTGGATCACGAGCGCCATCGTCACGCAGGTGATGAAGATCGCCAGCGAGGTCGCGAGCAGCGTGATCGAGAGCGTACGGAACCGCAGTGACCGTCGCCACAGGGTGCCGAGCATCGTCGGCCAGCCGCGCCAGTCGCGCAGGACAGCGACCGTCGTGGTGGTCGCTGTCGTCGCGGCCATCGTGCTCCTAGCCGACGCTCCCGGCACGGTAGCCGACGCCACGCACCGTCATCACGATCTTCGGGTTGTCCGGGTCGAGCTCGACCTTGGCGCGGAGGCGCTGCACGTGCACGTTCACCAGGCGGGTGTCGGCCTTATAGTGGTACCCCCACACCTGCTCCAGGAGCATCTCGCGGGAGAACACCTGCTGCGGCTTGGAAGCGAGCGCGACCAGCAGTTGGAACTCCAGCGGGGTGAGCGCGATCGGCGCCGTGCCCCGACGCACCTCATGGGCGTCGACGTCGACGGTGAGGTCGCCCACCCGCAGCTGCTCGCTGGTGGTCTGCGGCGTCGGACGCAGACGGGTGCGGATGCGTGCCACGAGCTCCTTCGGATTGAAGGGCTTGACCATGTAGTCGTCTGCGCCGACCTCGAGGCCGCGGACGACGTCTGCGGTGTCGCTGCGCGCCGTGAGCATGATGATCGGGACGCCCGATTCCGCGCGTATGCGGGTGCAGATCTCGATCCCGTCCATGCCGGGCAGCATGAGGTCGAGCAGCACGAGATCGGGCCGCTGCGCGCGCCACTCGTCGACGGCACGCGCACCGTCCGCGCAGAACACCGGCTCGAATCCCTCGGTGCGCAGCACGATGCCGATCATCTCGGCGAGCGCTGTGTCATCGTCGACCACGAGAATGCGTGAGGTCATAACTGTTACCTTATGGCACCGAGTCCCGCCGACCCCAGGTCTGCGCACCACGTGTGCGGTGTGACACGATGGAGCCACCATGGAGGGAGTGCCTGTGAGTGGCCAGATGTGGACGCCCGCGCCGAAGAAGGGGGTCATCCCCCTCCATCCGCTGACGTTCGGGATGCTGCTGGGCCGGGCCTTCGCGGCCCTGCGACACAACCCGAAGGTGCTGTTCGGCTTCGCCGTCGTGATTCAGCTCGTCGCGACCGTCGTCACGGCGTCCGTGATGGGAGTCGTCCTGTTCACGACCTTCTCCCGCCTGGAGACCGTCTCCCCCTCCTCCCCCGACTTCGAGGCGGTGCTGGCCGGGACCATCGGGATCAACCTCATCGCCGGCCTCGGCGTCGGACTCGCATCGATCGCCTTCACGGCAATGATGCAGGGTGTGGTCGCCGCAGAGATCGGCTACGCAGCCGTCGGGGTCAAGGCCACGCTGCGGATGCTCTGGCGCCGGATGGCACCGGCGTTCTGGCGTCTCGCCGGTTTCGCGTCGCTCTCGGTGATCGCCCTGTTCGGCATCCTCGCCATCGTGGTGAGCATCATCGCTGCCTTCGTCGCCGGTGGTGCGGGCGGAAGCGTCGAGCTCATCGGCGTCGTCGTCCTCGTCGTGGTCCTCCTCGCACTCGCCGCGATCCCCCTGTCCGTCTGGCTGACGACGAAGCTGCTGCTGGTGCCGTCGATCCTCGTCCTCGAGCGCGCACGGTTCCGCGATGCCTTCGTGCGTTCCTGGCGACTCACCCGCGGCCGTTTCTGGGTCGCTTTCGGCGTGACCTTCCTCATCAGCGCCATCATGGGCATCGCGGCGCAGGTGGTGAGCATCCCGGCCACGCTGCTCAGCGGCCTGCTCGGCTCGGTCATCGCTCCCACCGGCGCACAGGACCCGAGCGCCGTCGTCGGCTTCGTGCTCAGCTTCCTCGCACCTCAGATCCTGCTCCTGGTCATCCAGGCGATCACTCTCGTGGTGCAGAGCACCGGGTCGGCACTCGTCTACCTCGACTGCCGGATGCGGTACGAGGGGCTGGACCAGACGCTCATCGCCTATGTCGAGCACCGTGATCTGGGCGGGACGGAAGATCAGCTCGGCGATCCGTTCCGCGTCGATCCGGCGAGAGCCGTCACCTCCGCGCCTCCGCCCCGGCAGGTGCCGGACCACGTGCTGATGACACAGGGCGCCTCCCCGCAGCCATACCCCGGACAGCCGTACCCCGGACAGCCGTATGCTCAGCAGCCGCAGCCGTACGGGCAGCAGCCCTACGCGCCACAGGCGTATGCACCGCAGCAGAGCAGCGCGCCGACGACGCCAGCGACCGCGCCGGTCACGAGCGCTCCCGGGGCGTTCCCGCCGCCTCCGCCACCTGCGGCAGCTGCGGCAGCTGCTGCCGCATCGAATCCGACTCACGCACCCGGACCGGCTGACGGAGGCTGGGCTGCACCCGGCAGCGACGACACGGCATGATCTCCCGGTTCGACGACCTGTTCATCCCCGACGGGGATGAGGCACGCCGATGGGCGGAAGACGAGCTCGCCAACCCGCGGTATGCGGACGCGAAGCCGACGTGGTTCGATCTCGTCGCCCGAGACATCGGCCGCTTCCTCGCCGATCTGTTCAGTTCCGATAACGGCGCGAGCATCGGACCGTCCGCCCTCATCATCGTGTCGGTCATCATCGTCGCCGCTCTCATCGCAGCCCTCGTCATCTGGGGTCGGCCGCGCAGCTCGCGTGCCGTGCGACGTGCACGGGGCGACCTCCTCGGCGAGTCCGATGACCGCACGGCGGCACAGCTCCGAGCCGATGCCGAGCGCAGCGCCCGCGCGGCCGACTGGAGCACCGCGACGATCCTCCGCTATCGCGCGATCGCCCGCAGCCTCCTCGAACGCGATCTGATCGATCCCGCCCCCGGCGCCACCGCGCAGTCGATCGCTCGCGATGCCGGCGCTGTCTTCCCGGATGAGGCCTCAGCGCTGCGCCGCGCAGCCGTGGCGTTCGACGACGTCCGTTACCTCGGGCACCCGGCGACGGCGGAGACCTACCAGGACCTCGCGGCAACGGACGAACGTCTCCGCACCCGTCGCCTCGAGGCGGTGCCGGCATGACCGTGACCGAGCAGAGCGGGACCGCCGCGGCGACGGCCGAGCGTCGACCACGCAGAAGGAACACCGTCCTGGGCTGGGGCATCATCGTCGTCCTCGTCCTCGTCGCCGTGTTCGTCGCCGTCCGCGTCAGCGCCTCGCCACCGGCGGACCACGGAGCTCTCGACCCCGAAGGGCGTGATGACTCCGGTGCCCTCGCCCTCGCGGAGATCCTTCGCGACCAGGGCGTCGAGGTCGACGTCCGACGATCGCGGGTGGAGGCGCGTGCCGCCATCGATGAGGGAACCACGCTGGTCATGGCGAATCCGTACACGCTCACGGATGACGCCCTCGAGACCCTGATGGAACCGGCCGATCGCGTCGTCCTCCTCTCGACGAGCTCGCACCTGCTGAACACGCTGCGCATCGGCGAGAACGCCCCGGGCACGCGCTCGGCCGTGGAGGCGGCGTGCGCTGTCCCGGAGTTCGCGGAGGTCGGCACGATCCGCGCCGATCGTCTCTTCTCCCCCGCCGCTGAGGTCGAGGGGTGCTTCGGGGATGCCGACGGCGCCGCCGTGCTCGTCGATGACCGCGCCGGAGACCGCCGCGTCGTCGTGGAGGGTACCCGGCTCTTCAGCAACGCATACCTGGCGGAGAACGGCAACGCCGCGCTCGCGCTGGCACTGCTCGGGCAGACCGAACGGGTCGTCTGGTACGTGCCGAGCCTCGGCGATTCCGACATCGAGGGCAAGTCGGTCGACACCCTGGGGACCCTCACTCCCCCGTGGGTCACACCGGCGATCCTCCTGCTGCTGCTCGCCGGAGTCGCCGCGTCGATCTGGCGCGGTCAACGTTTCGGGCCCCTGGTCGCCGAGACGCTGCCGGTGACGGTGCGCGCGTCCGAGACGATGCACGGCCGCGCACGTCTCACCGCCAGGGCCGCTGATGCCGCGCACGCTGCCGAGGCCCTTCGCGACGGCGCGCAGCGGCGCCTCGCCCGCCGCCTGGGTCTGGCCGTGCATGCCGGCGCGGACGAGGTCGCCGACGCCGCGTCCGACCGGCTCCGGATCCCCCGGGGAACCCTGCAGACGCTGTTGGCGGGGCCTCTCCCCACCGACGACGCGGCCCTGGTCGACCTCGCTCGACGTCTCGACGAGCTCGAGGCGGCCGTGGAGACCAGCACCCGTCGACCGACCATCCATCCCACAGAAGCCGAGGGAACCACGTGACCGTTGAGAACCACTCCACCGACGACGCCGCGCTTCGTCAGGCCATGCACCGGGTGCGCACCGAGGTCGACAAGGCGGTCATCGGCCAGGCCGGCACCGTCACCGGCCTCCTCGTCTCGCTGCTCGCACGAGGCCACGTGCTCCTGGAAGGAGTGCCCGGCGTCGCCAAGACGCTGGTCGTCCGGTCGTTCGCACGTGCCCTCGGCCTCGACACGAAACGCGTGCAGTTCACGCCGGACCTGATGCCGGGCGACGTCACGGGTTCCCTCGTGTACGACGCGCGCACGGGCGAGTTCGACTTTCGCGCCGGCCCGGTCTTCACCAACATCCTGCTCGCGGATGAGATCAACCGGACGCCGCCGAAGACGCAGGCCGCCCTCCTCGAGGCCATGGAGGAGCGCCAGGTGTCGGCCGACGGTGTCAGCCGCCCGCTGCCCGATCCCTTCCTCGTCGCTGCGACCCAGAACCCGATCGAGCACGAGGGCACGTACTCGCTGCCCGAAGCGCAGCTGGATCGCTTCCTGATGAAGCTCGTCGTCGGCATGCCGGAGCGCGACGCCGAGGTGTCGGTGCTCCGCCGGCATGCCGAGGGCTTCTCCCCGCGCGAGCTGACCGGCGTCGAGGCCGTCGTCTCCGCAGACGAGATCCGCGCGGCACAGCAGGCCGCCGCCTCGGTCGACGTCACCGATGACGTGCTGGGATACGTCGTCGATCTGGCGCGCGCGACGCGGCAGTCCCCCTCCGTCGAACTCGGCGCGAGCCCCCGCGCCTCGACCGGCCTCCTCGCCGCCGCCAAGGCCTGGGCGTGGTTGAACGCCTCCACCGCGGTGACACCCGATCACGTGCAGACGATGCTCGTGCCGGTGTGGCGTCACCGCCTCCAGCTGCGACCGGACGCCCAGATGGAGGGCGTCTCCGCCGACGCCGTGCTCACCTCGGTCGTGCAGCAGACCAGGGTTCCGATCTAGGTGTTCATCACCGGTCGTCTCGCCGTCGCCCTCGCCGTCGGCGTCGTTCCGCTGGTCCTCGCCGGGCTCGCGGGCTATCCGCCGTACCCCGTGCTGGGCGCCTGGATCGGCCTCTGCATCCTTCTGGTCGTCGTGGATCTCGCCCTCGCCGCGAGCGCCCGGTCGGTGACGGTCAGCCGCCGGTTGCCCAAGCGCGCCCGGCTCGACGAACAGGTCCCGGTGAGCGTCGCCGTCCACAACCACGGTGCCCGATCGCTGCACGCGGTGATCCGCGACGCCTGGCAGCCCACGGCCGGCGCCCCCGCCGAGAGACAGCAGCTGCGGGTGGACCCGGGCGAGCGCGGTCGCGTGGCCATCCCGCTCACTCCGCGCCGACGCGGAGAGCTCGTGAGCGAGTTCGTTATGGTCCGCTCGCGCGGGCCCCTCGGTCTCGCCGGTCGACAGGCACGGCATCCGGTCCGAGGAGCGATCCGTGTGCTTCCCGCCTTCACCTCGCGAAAGCACCTCCCGTCGAGGCTGGCTCGGCTGCGCGAGCTGGACGGCAACACGAGCATCCAGGTCCGAGGCCAGGGAACCGAGTTCGACTCGTTGCGCGAGTACGTCCGCGGCGACGACGTGCGTTCGATCGACTGGCGAGCGACCGCGCGCGCCGGCACGACGATGCTGCGCACCTGGCGACCCGAACGCGACCGGCATGTCGTCATCATCATCGACACCGGTCGGACGGCAGCCGCACGCGTGGGCGACGGCACCCGGGTCGATGCAGCCCTCGAAGCGGCGCTGCTGCTGGCAGCCCTCGCCTCGCGGGCAGGAGACCACGTGCACCTGCTGCTGTACGACCGCGTCGTGCGCGGCCGGGTCACCGGTGTGGACGGCACGGCACTCCTGCCTGCGATGAGTGACGCCATGGCGCCCGTGCACGCGCGCCTGGTGGACACCGACTGGCACGGTGCCTTCGCCGCCGTACGCACGCTCACCACACGGCCTTCCCTGATCGTCGTGCTCACAGCGCAGGACGCCGCCGAGTCCGCTCGCGGCTTCCTCGGTGCCTTCCCCACCGCGTCGCGTGCGACCACCGTGCTCGTCGGGTCGGTCACCGACGACGGCATCGCTGCGCTCGCGCGTGAACGCGGTTCCCGCGAGGACGTCTATCTCGCCGCGGCGGCCGAGCGGACGCTGCGCGATGCCGAGAACGTCGCGGATGCGATCCGCAGAGCGGGTGGCGAGGCGATCGCCGCCGATCCGGAAGAGCTACCGCCCCGCATCGCCGACCGCTACCTCGAGCTGAAGGCGGCCGGCCGGCTCTGACCGCGGTCGCCCTCAGGCGGTCCGCGATCAGCCGGTCATCAGCCGGCGATGAGTCGAGGCGTGCCCGCTTCGTACTCGACGAGGTCGCCGGTCTCGCCACGGCGATGCGCCCGCCCGCCGATGACGAGCATGTAGATGAGGAACACCGCCAGCGCGGCAGCGCCGATGCCGATCTTCACCGGCCACGGCAGTCCCCAGCCGGTGACGAAGCCCTCCACGAGCCCGGCGAGGAAAAGGGCGAACACGAGCCCGAGTGCGACCGTCGCGAGCGATCGCCCCTCTTCGGCCAGCGCCTCCCCGCGGGTGCGGTGTCCCGGAGCCACCCACGCCCAGAACACGTGCAGACCGGCGGCGGCCGCGACGAAGATGCAGGTCATCTCGAGCATGCCGTGCGGAAGGATGTAGAGCACCATCAGGTCGGCCTTGTCGTACGCGGCCATGACCGCGCCGGACGTCCCGAGGCCCATGGCATTCTGCACGAGCATGTACACCGGCCAGATTCCTGTGACGCCGAAGAGCACGCACTGCATGGCGATCCAGGCGTTGTTCGTCCAGACCATGCCCATGAACTCGGCAGCGGGATTCTCGGTGTAGTAGCCCGTGAAGCTCTCGTCGGCATACTGTTCGAGCATGTCCGGCGGACCGAGGGTCGCGACGAGGGCCGGGTCACTCGCGATCCACGCCGCTGTGCCGACCGCGACGGCGATGAAGGCGAGGGCGATCACCAGTGTCGTCCACCGCAGCCGGTACAGGGCGGCCGGAAGCTGCAGTCGGAAGAACCGAGCGGTCTGGGTGAGGATGCTGTCGGATGCTCCGGTGAGGCGCAGCCGGGCGCGGACCAGGATCGTGGAGAGGTAGGCACCCTGCGGGGAGTCGCCGACCGACGTCTTCAGCTCGGCGAGATCTGCGGAGGCGGCGCGGTATCGCACGATCAGTTCGTCCACGCCGGTGCCGTCGAGCCGGGCTCGGCTGAGTTCCTCGAGCCGTTCCCATTCCGCACGGCGAGCATCGGTCAGCGCATCGGCATCCACCTGATTTACTGTACTCATGTCCGTCCCGATCGACGTCTCCGACGAGGTGCTCTCCGGCGAAGCCGTCGCGATCGACGTGCAGCCGGTCGGCTTCCTCCTGCGCGCTCTGGGCGCCGCGATCGACATGCTCCTGGGATATGCGGTGTTCATCCTCTGGCTCTTCCTGCGCATCTGGCTGCTCGATGCCAGCGTGCTCGACGATGCCACCGACCGCATCGCCACGGTCGCGGCGATCGTCGTGAGCTTCGTGGTGCTGCCCATCACGATGGAGGTCGCCCTCAAGGGCCGCAGCCTCGGCAAGCTCGCCGTCGGAGGGCGGATCGTCCGCGTGGACGGTGGCGCAGCCGGATTCCGGCACGCGTTCATCCGGGCGCTTCTCGGAGTACTCGAGATCTACATGACCTTCGGCGGCATCGCGGTGCTCACCGGCGCTTTCACGGCGCGATCGCAGCGTCTGGGCGACCTGGTCGCCGGCACCTACAGTCAGCGCGTCCGCACTCCTGCACTCCCCTCGCACGTGCCGGTACTGCCCCCTGCTCTGGCCGGCTGGGCGCAGATCGCCGACGTGGCGCGCATGCCCGACCGCCTCGCGCGCCGGATCTCGCAGTTCCTCGTGAGCGCGCCGCGGATGGTCCCCGCCGCTCGAGCGCGGGTGGCGCACGATCTGCTCGCCGAGGCGACGCCCTTCGTCTCGCCGATGCCGTCAGCCCCGCCGGAGCAGGTGCTGGTGGGCATCACCGTCCTCCGGCGGGAGCGGGAACGGCGCGCGCTGGAGAATGCCGACCGTCGAGCCGAGCGCCTCACCGGCCGACGCGTCGGCGTCTGATCCGTCCCCCGCTGACCGGGCCGCGGGAGCGATCAGTAACGGTAGTGGTCGAGCTTGTACGGTCCGTCCACCGGAACGCCGATGTACGCCGCCTGCTCTTCGCTGAGGGTGGTGAGCCGCACACCCAGTGCGTCGAGGTGGAGGCGGGCGACCTTCTCGTCGAGCACCTTCGGGAGGACGTAAACACCGGTGGGATAGGCGGCGATGTTCGTGTAGAGCTCCAGCTGCGCGAGCACCTGGTTGGTGAACGAGGCGCTCATGACGAACGACGGATGCCCGGTGGCGTTGCCCAGGTTCATCAGGCGCCCCTCGCTGAGCACGAGGACGCTGCGTCCGCTCGGCAGACGCCATTCGTGCACCTGCGGCTTGATCTCGATCTTCTCGGCGCCCTCGATGGCTTCGAGGCCCGCCATGTCGATCTCGTTGTCGAAGTGGCCGACATTGGCGACGATCGCAAGATGCTTGAGGGCCTGAAGATGCTCTGTCGTCACGACATCACGGTTGCCGGTGCCGGTCACCACGATGTCGACCTCACCCGCGACGTCGATCAGGCGTGCCACCTGGAACCCGTCCATCGCCGCCTGCAGTGCGCAGATCGGATCGACCTCGCTGACGATCACCCGGGCGCCCTGTCCGCGGAGCGCCTCGGCTGCACCCTTGCCCACATCGCCGTACCCGCACACGAAGGCGACCTTGCCGCCCATGAGCACGTCGGTCGCACGGTTCAGACCGTCCGGGAGGGAGTGCCGGATGCCGTACTTGTTGTCGAACTTGCTCTTGGTCACCGAGTCGTTGACGTTGATGGCCGGGAAGAGCAGCTCCCCTGAGGCGGCGAGCTCGTAGAGCCGGTGCACGCCGGTGGTGGTCTCCTCCGTCACCCCGATGAGCCCTGCGGCGAGCTTCGTCCAGCGATCGGTCGACGACGCGAGCGAACGGCGCAGCAGGTCCAGGATGACCGAGTACTCGTGCGAGTCGGCGTCGGTCGCAGCCGGGACAGCACCCGCCTTCTCGAACTCGACGCCCTTGTGCACGAGCAGCGTGGCGTCGCCGCCGTCGTCGAGGATGAGGTTCGGCCCGTCGAATCCGCTCGACGACCAGTCGAAGATGCGCTCGGTGCACGCCCAGTACTCGTCGAGCGTCTCCCCCTTCCAGGCGAAGACCGGCACCCCCGCCGGGGCGTCGACCGTGCCACCTGGGCCGACCACGACGGCGGCGGCTGCTTCGTCCTGGGTGGAGAAGATGTTGCAGCTTGCCCACCGCACCTGGGCGCCGAGCGCCACGAGCGTCTCGATGAGCACGGCCGTCTGCACCGTCATGTGCAGAGAACCCGCGATCCGCGCTCCCTTCAGCGGCTGCGCGGCACCGAACTCCTCCCGGAGCGACATCAGCCCCGGCATCTCGTTCTCGGCGAGCCGCAGCTGGTGACGGCCGGCTTCGGCGAGGGACAGGTCGGCGACGCGGTATTCGAGCTCAGGCATTTTCGTATTCTTCCATCACGATCAAGCCAGCACAGCGTGCGCGTCAGAAGCGGATGGCGTCGATCACCTTCACGCGCAGCGCGACGAGTGCGGGGATGAATCCCGACACCGCACCGACGATCACCGAGGCGACGAGCCCGACGAGGGCCGCCCGCATCGGGAACGGCGGGACGTCCTGGATGCCGTAGAACATCGAGGTGACGACCCAGTCGGAGCGCAGCACCGCGACGACGATCGCGATCCCGATCACACCCGCGACCGTCGTGGCGACGAGACTCTCGAGGAACACCGCGAAGAACACACGCCCCGAGCTCGCACCGAACGCACGGCGGACTCCGATCTCGCGGACGCGCTGACGCATCGCCACGAGCTGGATGTTGATCAGGCTCAGTGCCCCGAGCGCGAGGATGAGCGCGGCGATCCCGCCCGTGATCATCTCGAATGTGGCCTGGACGTCCATAGCTCCCGATTGCGCCGCCCAGTCGGTGCGGCTCACCGACACCGTCTGCCCCTCCGGCAGCCCGGCGCGCAGGTCCATCGCCAGCACCGGGCCGATCTCGTCGGCCTGCTGGGCTCCCACCCAGACCTCGTACTGCGTCATCGCATCGGGCGGCAACGCGTCCACACGAGCGCGATACGCGTCATAGAGCAGGTCGACCCGCAGTTCTTCGTCGCCGAACCCCTGGCGCGGGACGATGCCGATCACCTGGTAGGTGCCACCGGCCGGACCACCGAACACGACGGTCGGATGCTGCGCCAGCGGCACCCGCCCCAGACGGTCCCACAGCGCTTCGGTGATGACCACCGGTGGGGCCAGGGCCTCGACGTCGGTGTCGAGGAACCAGCGTCCCTCGAGAAGCTGCTCGCGGTGGATCTGCGAGAAGGCCGGATCCATCACGCGCGCCGGGACCGCGGTGATGCCCTCTGGAAGCTGCGCGTCCATCATGATCCCCTGCGCGATGCGCGCCGTGTGGCTGAAGCCGAATCGCTCCGAGACGCGGCTAAAACGAGCATCGAAGTCATCGGGATCCACGGGAGAGCCGTCGCCAGTGCTCGCCGCGACGACGAGGGTGGCCACACGCCCTCCCCAGCGGTCGGACTGCTCGGCCTGGAACTGACGCTGATACTCCGAGATCGCCACGACCGCCGTGAGCGCTCCGACCGACACGGCGATGCCGATCAGGCTGAGCAGCACACGGAGCTTGTGGACGCGGATCTCGGCCCACGCGTCGGAGAGCGCGCCGAGGAAGCCCGTCACGAGACGACCTCGGACGCAGCGGGCACGGCCACGGGCGGTGCCGGAGCGGGGGCCGCGGGCTGCGGCGGAGCGGCGGGCGCGGGAGCCGCGAGCGTCGAGGCCTCGAAGGCACGGCTGAGGTCCGCGGTCTCCAGGCGCCCGGCGTCCAATCGGTAGTGCCGACGAGCGCGGGCCGCTACGTGGAGGTCGTGCGTGATGGTGACCAGGGCGGCATCCGTCTCGGTGGCGACCTCGTCCAGGAGCGACATGACCGATGCGCCCGTGTCGATGTCGAGCGCGCCGGTGGGCTCGTCCGCGAGGATCAGGACGGGTCTGCGCACCAGCGCCCTGGCGATCGCAACACGCTGCTGCTCCCCGCCGGAGAGCTTGTCGGCGATCTGGCCGATCCTGTGGCCGAGTCCCACCCGCTCGAGCATGTCCGCGGCGATCTGCCGTCGGTTCCAGAACGTCTTCCCCTTCGCGTGGCCGAGGGGCATCATCACGTTGTCGAGTGCGGTTCGACCCGGGAGCAGGTTGAACTGCTGGAAGACGAAGCCGACGTTGTCGCCGCGCAGCCGATCCAGGCGCCCCGAGCGCATGCGACGCACCTCTCGCCCCTCGAACGAGACCGAGCCGGACGTCGGCGAGTCCAGCATCCCGAGGATGTTCAGCAGCGTCGACTTGCCCGAGCCGGAGCGGCCGACGATCGAGACGTGGTCTCCGGCGCCGACCTCGAGAGTGATGCCACGGAGGATCTCGAGCTGCGAGTCGTCGGCGAGGAGGACGCTCTTGGTGACGTCCTCCAGAGCGACCAGAGTCACCAGCTCATCCCGCTGTCGCACTGCTCGACGCCCGGGGAGACCTCGTAGCAGAACTCCTCGACCGGGGCGACGAAGCCCGGCACGAACTGGCGGATGCTCTCCCCCTCCTCCAGTCCTTCGGTGACCTCGACGATCGTCCCGTCGTTCACGCCGAGCTTCACCGCGCGCTCCTCGGGCTCCGCACCGTCGGCTGCATCGACCCAGACGTTCCCTGAGCCCGCGCCGCCCTGCACCGCGGTGACCGGGATCACGAGCGCGTCCTCGACCTGACCGAGGGCCAGATCCATGGTCGCGGGGAGCCCGGCGAAGACGGTCTGCCCGGCGGGGATCGCGCAGCGCACACTCGCCGTGCCCTCTGTGGTGACCTGCACACGGACGCCTGTGCAGGCGAACGGCGCCGGACCACCGGTGATGGTGACCGTGGCCTCACTCGGCGCGTTGACGAGGCGATACAGCTGCACGGGGTCGACGGTCGCGAGGAGGTGGTACCGCGCGGGCGTGAGACTGAAGATCTCGGTGCCCACCGACGTCGGCTGGCCCTTCACGAGCGCGATCTCGGACACGTCGCCGGCCTCCGACGCGAGCACGTCGATGTCCTTGCGGGGATCTTCCTGGCGGATGGTGAACAGCTTCTGGCCCGGTGATACCGCGGCACCCTCACTCACGTGAACGGCGGTGACCGTGCCGTCGATCTCGCTGCGCACCGCGAAGATCTCATCGCGCGCGACGTTACCCGTCAGGCTCAGCGCGTTCACGACGGATCCGCGCTCTACGGCCACGACCGGATCGGTGATCGCCGCTTCCGGGCTGACCATGCTCTCGGCCCGGTCGGGGAAGAAAGCGATCTTGACGAGTGCTGCAGCGCACGCGCCGATGACCACGACGAGAAGCAGGGGGAAGATCCAGCGACGCCAGACGATCACGAGTGCCTTTCCGGCAGCGCCGCCCTGGCACGCCTGGAGTCAGCGTATCCAGAAACAGTTTTCCCGGTATCGCGAAGGCGACCGCGTGTCGACGCGCCCTCAGGCTCGAAGTGCTTCGTGCCTCACGACGAGCCAGCCCGCCGGCACCGAGAGTCGATCGGCATGCGGCGAGCACAGGTCATGCGCCTGCGGGTCGTTCGCGGCGCCGAGCGGACCGAGTGCCGCCATCTTGTCCCCATAGTCGTAGGTGAGGGTGGCCACGGCTTCGCGCGCGCAGCCGACCTTCGAGCACAGTCGTCCGTCCATCTCCGTCAGCGTACGGCTCGCACGCATCCGAGCCGGGGATGCCGCGCCGCGCACGTCGGCACCGCCTAGACTTTCGACATGCCCCGTCGCCGCGCCGCTCACGCCTCTGCCGCTCCACGGCGCGGTGCGCGGCACGGCCGCCACGGGCGTCTGGGCCGCAGCGAGGTCGTCCGACCGCCTCTCGCGCCGCTCGACGGTCGTCTCGATCGTTTCGATCTGACCGTCGGAACCGCCGTCGAGTTCTTGCGCGGGACGTGGCCGGAACTCCAGGACGTCCGGTTCGAGATCGGCGCGATACCGGCGTTCGAAACGACCGATGCGGTTCCGCGTTGGCATCTCGATCGGGAGAACCGGCGCATCGTGCTGTTCCGACTGCCCATCGAGCGCCTCCTGCCGCCGGGGCACGACGATGCCGCGCACCGCCGCATGGCGATCGAGAGCGCGGTGTTCCGGGCGGCTGCGGAGTACGTCGGCCGCGAACCGTGGGATCTCGGCCACGAACACTGAACCCGCCGACCCTCCCATCCGGAGGAGCGATCAGGGGTAGACGGTGATGGCCTTCTCGACGCCGGCACTCGCCTGCACCGGCAGCACCGCGAGTGCGCCCGAAGCGGTGAGCGCGACAGCCGCGTGCACCGCGCCCGTCGACTGCATCCGATAGGTCGTCCCGGTCTCCACATCGACCCCGACCGTCGCTCCTGCGGCGACGACGACATCCTCGGATGTGCCCCCGTCGAGCGGCTCGATCGTCACCGTGGTGTCCTCCTCCGACGAGTTCGCCAGCTGGAGTCGGCCCGGCGGACCCGACGGTACCGCGAACACCACCTCGCCGTCGATCGACGGTGCCGGCGTGACCCATGCGAAGTCCGCATCACGCCCGAAGCCGTCCTGCTGTCGCAGTGCGGCCAGGACAGGAGCGTCCGCCTCCACCTCGACGGTGTAGCGACCGGGTTCGAGACCGCTGAGCGCGACCTGCGCCGGGAGATCGGGCTCGAGCGGAACCGTGAACTCGTCGGCGGCCGAGCCGGACCCCTCCGCGACGACCCGGACCTGCACGCGCGCGTCCGCGCCGGGTGAGAGCAGCCGCAGCACCGCCATCTCATCGTCGTCGCCGTCGGAGCCGAAGACCTCCACGCCGGTGAGCACCAGCTTCTGCTGCGCGCCGGGCACCGCGTCCTGCAGGTCCAGGCCCGCGGGATCCAGCACCTGCGTGAGCGACGATTGCAGCACCGCACGGACCGGAGCCCCTGTCGCATCGACGCGGACGACGGGCGCCGTGTCGCCGGCGGCGATCGAGGTGAGCGGCAGTGCAGTCTGCGTGCGCGCGGGCACGATGACCGTGCGTGCGCTTCTGGTCTCGCCGTAGACCGTCAGCGTCACGGTCGAGGGAACCTCGGCCGCATTGGTCAGGATCACGATGTCCTCGGTCCCCGTGGCGGTGCTCCCGCCGACGAGCCAGGAGTTCAGTCGGGGGACTCCGCAGGGGGCAGCCGCGAACCCGGAGAGGTCCTCCGTCGTGAGAGCGATCGACTCGGCGGCGGCGATCAGCGGCGCCGAGCGTCCTTCGACGGCGCCCGTGAGCACGCGCACCTCGCCCGCGTCCGGAAGATCCTGCACCGCCAGAGCGGCAGAAGACGGCTCACCCGACGTGCCGCCTGCGGTGAGGGTCGGCGACCCCGCAGAGCTCAGCGCCAGCGGGTCCATGGCATCGCGACCGAGCGCGCGCAGGTCGCCGTTGCACACCAGGACGCTGTCTCCGGGGAGCGGCGTGACGTCGACGTGGGCGGCATCATGCCGGATGACCGGCCACGGTGCATGAACTGCGGCGACGACGCCGACGACGCAGGCCGCTATCACGGCGACTCCGGTGGCGAGGCGAGCGCCCGTCGCGGCGACCTTGAATGCGCGCGAACCGCTCATCGGTCCCTCTCCCCTGTCGTGTCGGGTCTCTCATCGTCGACGTCTGTCGGCGCGTCGACCGGATCGGACGGCTCAGCCGGCTCAGCCGGCTCCTCGACCGGCTCGGACTCGGCGATCGGCACCAGCGCCTCGTCGGTCAGAGCGGCCTCGTCCTGCGGCTCCTCGATCGCGCCGACCGGAGTCTGCTCATCGAGCGGAGACCGGTCCTCCGCGTGCCGGGGCAGGATCATCGGCTCATCCGGCGCGCGCCCGACGATGCGGGACTGGGCTCGTGCCGCGCGACGCGAGGCGCGGGTCGGGATCGACAGCAGCAGTGCCACGAAGACCGCGAGCAGCTGGATCGTCAACACGAGCCGAGCGCTTCCCTCCTGAGCGGACGTCAGGGTCGGCGGCGCAGCGACCTCGGCTTCCAGACGCCAGAGCACCCCGCGATCGCTCTCCCCCGCATGCACCAGGCCGGCACGTTGATCGATCGAGGCGATGGCCGCCGCACGGAGCGTGCGGGCCTTGTCTCCTTCGTCTCCGGGCAGCTCGGCGAGCAGCACGTAGCTGATCCCCTTCGCCGCCAGCTCGCCCGGGGCGTCGAAATCGCGGGCGGAGAGGAGATCGACGGCGAGCGTCGCGACGTCGTCCCCCTGCGGCTCCACGGCGGTCGAGACCATCGTCGTCTGGGATCCGAGCGTCTCGCTCGCTCCCCAGACCACCTCGACCGCGAGTCCTCCGTCGTTCTGCGGCGTCATCACGAGCGTCGCGAGCGGACGGTCCCCGGCCGCCTGCGCGGCGACATAGGCAGGGAGAGTCGATTCGGGGCCGTTCGTGAGGACGGACCGCTGTGCGTGGAAGGCGGTGAGCGCCGGCACGGCGCAGATCCCCAGCGCGACCCCTGCAGCGACCGCGGAGAGGACCCGGAGCCTCGGAAGCGTGATGGCGGTGTCGAGCGTGACGAGCGCCGCCCCCACCACCCCGACCCAGGCCAGGCTGAGCCCCGCCCCCGGCCAGATCGCCACGCCCGCACCCTGGGCGAAGCTCACCGTGATGCCGACAGCGAAGAACGCCGTCGCGAGACCGGCGAGAACGACGACGAGCAGTGTGATCCCCGCGCGCCACCGCGGGGCGACGGCCGCCCCGAGGGCGAGCAGAGCCATCGGCGCACACAGCAGCGGTGCCCACGCGGCGATCGCTGCGGGAACGAGCGACGCCCAACCAGCGAGATCCGTGGTGGGGAATCCGATCGCGAGCGCCAGCCGGCCTGCGGCGTCGGCGGACGCCTGCGGGCCCGCCCACACGAGACCGGGGTCTCCCAGGAGCGCCAATGGCGTCCCGTGTGCGAACTGCCAGAAGACGAGAGGGGCGAAGAGCGCCGCCGTCGGCACGAGCAGCCAGAGCAGACGGCCGACGCCACGGAACTGCCCGGTGCCCAGGACGATGCCCACTGCCACGACCCACAGCAGCGCGAGCGCCGGCGCCAGTGACGGAGCACAGGCGACCACGGCGGCGAGCAGGAGGGAGGCGCTTCCGGCCGCGCCCCAGGATCGGTGCGCCACCACAGCGGAATGGAAGAGCCACGGCAGCAGGAGGTGCACCAACACCGCGCTCGGGCGGCCCCCGACGAGTGCGGTCAGGAAGGTGGGAGCCAGTGCCCAGGCGACGCCCGCGAAAATGCGCAGCCCCGCCCGGTCGGTCACTCGGGTCGCCGCGAACCACCCGCCGAGCACCGCGAGCGGAAGCGCGAGAATCCACAGCAGCACCATCGCGAACGATGGTCCGGATGGCCACAGCGAGCCCAGCACGGCCACGACCGCGGCGAAAGGATCGGCAGGGCCGACAAGGCCGATCCCCGTCCCCCGCGCGCCCCACGCCGCATCGCTCCAGAGCGCCGAGATCGTCTGACGCAGCGGCAGAAGCGCGCCGCCGCCGAGCGCCGGCCACGCGAGCAGAGTCGTGAAGGAGGCGATGCTCACGACGAGCGCCGCGAGCACGGCCCAGGCGCCGCCGCCGGAGAAGAAACGCAGTTCGCTGACGGCGCCGCCTTCGCTGCCGTGCCCGTCATCGAGACGCCGCCGCAGATCGGACGACGTCACCCGCAACGGTGCGATGCTCGCCCAGGTGGATGAGCGGAAGGCACGGATGCGCGACCGGGACCGCGCGACAGCGCCGACCCGCAGCATCGCGGTGAGGGCGGCCCCCCACTCGGGGAGAACCGCTTCCGGCCGCTTGCCGACCAGGTGCGTGATGGAGCGCCACAGCGCGAGCGGGAGCAGGCTGAGCCAGTGCAGCGGCACGGCGGCCGCCGGAGCATATGCCAGTCGCCGGTGCAGTTGAGCCAGCCGGGTGACGTAGGCGCGTCGGGATCGGCCGGAGGGCAGCGCGGCCGGACCGTCGGGCGCTGCGGATATCCGCGCACTCGGCGAGAGCACGAGCCGCCCCCCGCCGAGGCGTGCGCGGACGCCGAGGTCGAGCCCCTCGTCGGCGCCGGCGAGCGCCGGGTCGGGCCGCAGCGCGTCGCGGACCTCGCCGCGGATGAGGATGCCGCGCACGTCGGAGCCGAGCGCGTCGTCGATGCGATCGTGCTGTCCCTGGTCGAGTTCCCCTGCCGCGAGTTCGACCGATCGTCCGAAAGTCGTCATGCTGACTCCGAGCGAGACGATCTCCCGATCGTTGTCGGTCGCGACGAGTTTGGGAGCGACGATCGCCGCGGACGGCGACCGCTCCAGCGTGCCGCGGAGACGCTCGAGTGCCCGCGGATGCGGAGCCGTGTCCTGTGCGAGCAGCCAGATCGCCGAGCCCTCGCTCACGCGTGGGCGTGCGAGCTCGACCGCCTCCGCGAACGATGTCGTCGCGCGGGCTTCGATGATCCCCTCGACGACGGCTCCGACGGCTTCACTCTCGCGCAGGGTGGAAGCATCTCCGCACATGACGAGCGTCACGGCCTCTGCGGGTGAAGTCTGGGAGCGCACGGCGTCGAGAGTGCGGAGGAGTTGCGCGCGGGATGAGGATCCGGGGCGCGCGACGATGATGGCGTGAACTCGGGCTGGCATGACGTCGTCAGCCTATGCGCGTCGGGACCGGCCCTGGAGCAGTGGATGCGGCGCGCCTGCGAAGCGATGCGCCAACGACCTCAGCGCGCGTGACCGCCTCGGCCGATCAGCTGGCGCGGCGCTTGAGCTTGCGGCGCTCGCGCTCGGAGAGTCCGCCCCAGATGCCGAACCGCTCATCATTGTTGAGCGCGTACTCGAGGCATTCGCTGCGGACGTCGCAGGTGGTGCAGATCCGCTTGGCGTCTCTGGTCGATCCGCCCTTCTCCGGGAAGAAGGCCTCGGGATCCGTCTGCGAGCAGAGCGCATCCGCCTGCCAGGCGAGGGCGTTGTCGTCATCGGCGGCGTCCGTGCGCCGCACCCCGGGAACACCGAGGTTGATCGGATCGACGAACCAGTTCTCCGGTACGTCGGAACGGTATCCCGTCATCTCGATCTCCAACCCTGTCTCCGCCCCCCGGCGGGCCGTGCGCATGACTAATTACACCCGTGTCATTCGCTCCGGTCAAGTCGCGGATCGTAAACCCTCAAGCGACTCTTGAAGGTTCATGACGATCCTTCGGCGTGTCGCGGCGTGGCGGACGCGACACGCTCAGAACCCCGGGCCGGCCACGAACGCCTCACCCTCGCCGGACACGGTGAGCGTGCGCTCGTCGCCGCCGGCGAACGCCACTGTTCCCACGGGGACCTGCACTTCCGCTGCGGACGAGGAGCTGACCGTGATGGTCCCGGCAGTCGCGAGCACCATCGTCGGCCCCGAGATCTCCACCGTGACCGGAGCACCATCCACCGCGATCCTGCTGAGCGCGAAGTCGGAGACGGGAACCGGGTACGCCGTGACCTCGTCTGCACCCTCCGGCCGCAGCACCGGCACCTCACCGGGCGTCGGGTCGAGGATCGCGAGCAGTTCGGGGACGTCGATGCGCTTGGGGGTCAGTCCGCCGCGGAGCACGTTGTCACTCGCCGCCATGATCTCGACGCCGAGGCCTGCGAGGTAGGCATGCAGAAGCCCGGCGCGCAGGAACACGCCCTCCCCCCGTCGCAGCACGACGTGGTTCATGAGCAGAGCCACGACGACGCCGGGGTCCCCCGGGTATGTCGCTGCGACCCCCGCGATCGCCCGTAGCGTCGCGCCCCACTTCCCCGTGTCGGTGCTCTCCGCTGCGCGCACCACCGCGGCGATGATCTCGTCGACCTCGTGCTGAGCGTCACCGCCGAGCAGCCAGCCGATGGTGTCCCGCAGCGCATCGGCTCCGCCCCCAAGCCGCGCGCGGAGCTGCGCGAGGCCGTCGTTGTCCTCCAGCAGGTCCAGCAGCTCGAGCGTGTCCGCCACCGGACGCAGGCCGCTGAGCGATTCGAATCGCTCGCTGAGCGCGACGATGAGCTCGGGCTTGTGGTTGTCGTCGCGGTAGTTGCGCGTCGGATCGTCCGCGGCGAGCGCGCTCTCCTTCGCCCATCCCTCGCGCGCCTGCGTGATGGTCGGGTGCACCTGGATCGAGAGGGGCCTCCCCGCGGCGAGCAGCTTCAGCAGATACGGGAGTGTGCCGCCGGTGATCTGATCGAGGGTGCCGCCGCCCGCGACGTCTGCGGGGTCGCCGGGGTGATCCCCGAACCATACTTCCGCTTCGGGAGCACCGGTCGGCGTGCGCCCTTCGAGTTCGGCGAGGTGGGAGTCGGATCCCCAGGCGTAGTCGCGGGGTGCGTTCGTGAGGCTCAGCAGCATGCCACCAGCGTAGAGCCGCGCTGCGGCGTTCAGGCACGTGCCGAGCGCGGCGCGGTAGCCTGAACGCGATGGCCCAGTACACCAAGCACCCGGTGACAGCCCCGCCCACGGCGCCGGAGCGCGAGTCGACGGGGCACCTTCTGCTGCGCGGCTACGTGATCCTCGTTCTCATCGTGACCTTCGCGCACACCGCGGTGTACAACCTGGTCGGCATGGAGGGCGCCGCGGTCACCCTCGTCCTCTTCACTCTCGCGACGCTCGGCATCGGCGTCCCGATGCTCGCGCGCAACCGCCCGCAGCCGTTCCGCTGGCGCCGCCTGCCGTGGACGGCGATGGGATACACCACCCTGGCCCTCGTCTCGGTCGCGTGGTCCCAATGGCGAGGACCGACCCTGATCACCTGGGTACTCCTGGCCGCCGTCACCGTGAACGGTCTGTTCATCGCCCATGTGCTCACCTGGCACGAGATCATCCGGGCGCTGTCCTCCGCCTTCAAGTGGATCCTCGGGTTGTCGCTGGCGATCGAGCTGTGGGTCTCCCTCGTCCTGCACGGGCCGCTGCTGCCGAACTTCGCGACGCTGCCGGAGGGCGAGATCGACCCCCAGTGGTACTGGGTCAGAGACAACCTGTTCGACGGCGGGAGGATCCAGGGGATCGTCGGCAACGCCAACCTCCTGGCGATCATCTCCCTGTTCGCGATCATCACCTTCGGCGTGCTGTTCGCCGCTCGCGCGCGCTGGCGCACCACACTGGCTCTGTGGATGCTGCTCGCGGCGTACTTCCTGCTGCGCACGTCGTCGGTGACCGCGCTCGCGTGCGCGGCTGCCGCCGCACTGGTGCTCCTGGTCGCCCTGCTGATGCGCCGTGCCCGCACTCCGGGGGCACGCACGCGCATCTATGTGACGGCGATCGGCGGCACGGCGCTGGCCGCCGCGGCGGTCTGGCTGCTGCGCGAGCCGCTGCTCGGCCTCGTCGGGCGCAGCTCCGACCTCACCGGGCGCTCCGACCTGATCTGGGCGAAGGTGCTCGAGCGGGTGCGAGAGCACCCCCTCTTCGGCAACGGGTTCTCCAGTCCCTGGATCCCGACGGACCCGGCGTTCGACCGCTGGATCGTCGACCACGGCATCACCGTGTTCCACGCGCACAACATGTGGCTCGACGTGCTGTTCCAGCTCGGCGTGCTGGGCGTGATCCTGATGGGAATCGCGTACCTGAGCCTGCTGTGGCGCTCCTGGTTCTTCGCCGTCGACCGGCCCCGGTGGGATCTCCACGCCAAGCGGCCGTTCTCCCCGCTGACCCTGCTGCCGAGCCTGTTCACCGTGGTGCTGCTGGTACAGGGATTCTCGGAGTCCACGCCGATCATGCTCTGGGGCTGGATGCTCCTGGTGCTCCTGTCCTTCAAGCTGAAGTCGGTGCCCCTGGTGGGCGTCGGGGAACGGGATCTGGTCTTCGAACGCGGCACGCGGCAACGGCGGGTGCCGTGACGTCGGCCCGCCCGCTGGTCCGACTGCTCGGTTCGGTGGAGCTCGCGCGAGCCTTCGCCCTCGCTGCGCTCACCGCCATCTTCGGCTCGTACGCGATCGGACGGATGACCTCGGCGGTCACTCTGGCCACCATCATCGCGGTGCTGTGCGTCCTGGGCGCGGCGATCCTCTGGGTGCGACGCGACGAGCTCTCGCCGTTGCGGATCGCTCCCTCGTCGCTGTTCGCCTTCCTCGGTTGGGCGCTGGTGAGCATGGTCTGGACCACGGATCGCTCGGATACGTTCTTCGGGTGGATGTCGCTGTTCGGCTATGCGTTCCTCGCGATCACGATCGGCCACATCCGCGACACGCTGCAGACCGTGCGAGCCATCGGCGACACCCTGCGCGTGCTCCTGGCCGTCTCACTCGGGGTGGAGATCCTCTCCGGGGTGCTACTCGACCTGCCGTTCACCTTCCTCTCGATCCAGGGCAATCTCGCCGCCGGCGGCCCGGTGCAGGGCTTGTTCGGCAGCCGCAACATGCTCGGGTTCGTCGCCGTGATCGCCCTGATCACTTTCGTGATCGAGTGGCGGACGCAGTCTGTGAACTCTCCCCTCGCCGTGGTGTCGATCGGTCTCGCGGGGTCGCTCGCCTTCCTCTCTGCCTCCCCCACGGTGCTCGTGCTCGCCGTCGCCGTCGGAATCGTCACGCTCGCCCTCACGATCGTGCGGCACACGTCGCCGGCGCGACGCAATCTGGTGCAGTGGATGCTCGGCATCCTGGTCGCGCTCGCACTCACGATCGCGTTCGCGTTGCGCCATCAGATCATCGCGCTGCTCGACGCCGGCTCGGACTTCTCGATGCGCGCGTCGCTCTGGAACACGATCCTCGACTTCGTCGCCGTCAAACCGATCCAGGGGTGGGGCTGGTTCGGCGACTGGGCACGCGGCGAGTACCCGTTCACGTACATCAACTTCCAGCTCGAGGACCATCACCAGAGCGCGTTGAACGCGTTCTTCGACGTGCTGCTCCAACTCGGGGCCGCCGGGCTGGTTCTCTTCCTTCTCCTCGGCGGGGTGGCGCTGATCCGGTCCTGGCTGGTCGCGAGCGTGCGACGCTCGGTCGTCTATGCATGGACGCCGATCATCCTGGTCACGCTCGCCGTCGACTCGATGTTCGAGAGCTTCACCCTGGTGGGCGCCGGGTGGTTCATGCTCGTGCTGTGCGCGTTGCGCGCCGGACAGTCGCGCTCCTGGCGGGAGAACATCGACGCCGCCCACACGGGCACGATCCCGACGCTGCGCTCCGAGGTGTGACCAGCCGGAGGACCCCGGCGGTCAGAGCGTGGCGCGCAGCTTCTCCGCCCAGGCGATCGCGTCGCGGACCCCGTCGTCGACCGAGCGTTGTGCGCGCCACTGCAGGACCGCTGCCGCGCGGTCCACGATCGCGAACGCACCGGCCTGATCCCCGGGGCGGCGGTCGGTCTCCGTCACCGGAAGCGGCTCGCCCGTCACCCGCTCGAACGCCGCGACGAGCTCGCGCACGGTCACGCCGTCTCCTGTACCGAGGTTGATCACCTGATACGGGCCGTCGGGCGTGGCGACCTCGTCGAACTTCTGCACGGCTGCGACATGCGCGAGAGCGAGGTCCCAGACGTGGATGTAGTCGCGGAGACCGGAGCCGTCGCGCGTCGTCCAGTCCGTTCCCGTGATCGTGAAGGGCTCCCCGGTCGCGCGCGCCTGCATGATCTTCCCCAGCGCGTGCGAGGGTGTCGGATTCTGCAGACCGGTGCGCAGTCGCGGGTCAGCGCCGATCGGGTTGAAGTAGCGGAGCGCGATCGCACGGAAGTCGCCCGCCGTCGCGGCGTCGTCGAGGATCTGCTCGACCATAGCCTTCGTCTTGGCGTACGGACTCGACGGTGCGAGCCTGCCGCCCTCGTCCACGCCGTCGCCCGTCTCACCCGCGTAGACGGATGCCGAAGAGCTGAACACGATGCGTGGGATCCCGGCGTCGCGCAGGCGCTGGAGCAACAGGATCGTCTTGCCCACGTTGGCGTCGTAATACCCGAGGGGGTCGGCGACCGACTCCGGAACCACGATGCGGGCAGCGCAGTGGATCACCGCGTCGATGTCGGGGTGATCCGCGAGCAGGGCATCCACCGTGGCTCCGTCGGCGATGTCGCCGACGTAGAGGTTGCGGCCCTCACCGAAGGATCGAAGCCCCGTGGAGAGGTCGTCGAGGATGACGACCTCGATTCCGGCTTCGATGCATGCCGTCGCGACGGTTGAGCCAATGTAGCCGGCGCCGCCGGTGATCAGTACCTTCATCGCGGTCAGTCTACCCAGCGCATCCGAGGGGTCACCGGGCGACTCTCCGCAGATGCGAAGGTCATCGACGGTAGGCTACTCACTGCTCGTCGAGTCCCGCACTGTCCTCTGACAGTGGTCTGCGGCACCAACATCGGAGAACCTGCCAGTGGCCCACGTCCTTCAGAACGTCGTCTTCCCACTTGATCGCGACCCCGACCTCCTTCCGCTCTACGCCGACCCGGAGACCTGGTCCGTGATCGAGGACGAACCCGTCCGCGTCTCGAATCGCGCCCACCTCGGGAACATCCTCGGTCGGCATCGCGCCCGCATCGTGGCCGGGCGGCGCGTGTCGATGGGGACGTACTTCAACGCCTTCCCCGCGTCCTACTGGCAGCACTGGACGAGCGTCCGACAGGTGCAGCTCACGGTGCGCACGACCGGGCCGGCGACGATCCTGGTGTACCGCTCCAACGGATCTGGCGTCCGCCAGCGCGTCGCCACGCGTGAGGTGACGGGCGAGGCGACGACGTCTTTCGATCTCGAGCTCACGCAGTACAGCGACGGCGGCTGGATCTGGTTCGACATCGTCGCCGATGAGAAGCCGGCCGTGCTCGAGGGTGCGGAGTGGACGACAGAGCAGGAACCGACGCGCACCGGCAAGGCCTCGCTCGGCATCACCACCTACAACAAGCCGGACTACTGTGTGGAGACTCTTCGCGCACTGGCGGCGTCGCCGGATGCGCTGGAGTTCGTGGATCGTATCTTCCTGATCGATCAGGGGACCCAGCTCGTCGCGGATCAGGAGGGCTACGACGACGTCGCCGCGACCCTCGGTGAGACGCTCCAGGTGATCCGTCAGGACAACCTCGGTGGGTCCGGAGGATTCGCCCGGGCCATGCACGAGACGCTTCAGCGCCCCGACAGCGACTTCGTGCAGCTGCTCGACGATGATGTGCGCCTCGAACCGGAGTCCCTGCGTCGCTCGATCGTCTTCGGCCAGTACGCGACCACCCCGGTGCTGGTCGGCGGGCACATGTTCGACCTGCTCGACCGCCCGAAGCTCCACGGCTGGGCCGAGGTCGTGGACGATCACCCCTTCATGTGGCGCAACCTCTACCAGGAGAAGATGCCGCACGACTTCGGCGTCTCGAACCTGCGGCAGTCCACGCTCCTGCACATGCGCATGGATGCCGACTACAACGGCTGGTGGATGTGCCTCATCCCTCTCGACGCGATCCGCAAGGTGGGGCTGTCGCTTCCCGCTTTCATCAAGTGGGACGATGCCGAATTCTGTCTCCGTGCGGGTGAGGCGGGCTTCCCGACGGTGTCGATGCCCGGCGTCGCGCTCTGGCACATCTCGTGGGTCAACAAGGACGACTCGATCGACTGGCAGGCGTATTTCCATGCCCGAAACCGCATCGTGGCCGGGCTCCTGCACTCGAACGCGCCGAGGGGCGGCCGGCTGCTCGTCCACAGTCGCCGCGTCGACCTCAAGCACCTCATGATGATGCAGTACTACCCCGTGGCACTGCGTGCGCAAGCCCTGCGCGACATCCTGTCCGGGCCCGAGCACATGCGCCGCAACCTCGCGACCGCCATGCCCGCCGCGCGTTCCCTCGCGGCCGATTTCCCGGAGACGATCGTGCACCGCGACCCGTCCGCCGTGCTGCATTCGCGACGTGGCCGCCAGGTGTACAAGCAGCTCCCGAAGAACGACCTGGACAGCCCGAAGGGGCTCCGGCTGCGGTTGTTCACCCTCTCCACCCTGACCTCGCACTTCCTCCACCGCCCGGCCCCGGCGAACATCGCGCAGCCAGAGGTCGAATTCGGCAAGGAGGATGCGCACTGGTGGCGTGTCCCGGCGTTCGACAGCGCGCTGGTGAGCGCCGCCGACGGCTCCGGGAAGAACATCTACACGCGCGACCGCGCGAAGTACCGACGGATGCTGCGAGACACGGTGCGGCTGCATGCGGAACTCCGCCGGCGCTGGCCGGAGTTGCAGAAGCAGTACCGCGAGGCGCTGCCCGATCTCGTCTCACCCCAATCCTGGCAGCAGATCTTCGAGGAGAAGGCATGACCGCGGCGCCCGCTGCATTCGACCCCGCGTCCGCGACGATCGTCATCGTCACCTTCAACCGCTCTCACCTGCTCTCGGGTCTGCTCACGAGCATCACCGCGATGGACCCCAAACCCGGCCACGTCGTGGTCATCGACAACGCCTCGGCGGACGACACCACCGACGTCGTCGAGTCGTTCCGCGAGGACATCGGCACCGAGATCGTGTACCGGCGACTCGAGAAGAACACCGGCGGCTCCGGCGGCTTCAGCGAGGGCATGCGCACCGCGTACGAGCTCGGCTCCGAGTGGATCTGGATGATGGACGACGACGTCGAAGTCCTCACCGAAGGGCTCGCGAAGATGGGGGCCTGGAGCAGCAGGTTCAAGAGCATCCAGGGCCGCCGCTTCGACTACGACGGCAGCGAGTTCTACTGGCAGTACCGCATCGCCGAGCGCATGGGCATCCCGATCCCCTTCGCTCCGTCCGGCTTCGACGAGACGGGCTACAAGGAGATGAACAGCGGCTGCTTCGAGGGCATGTTCATCCATCGCTCGATCGTGCAGCAGATCGGCCTGCCCGATCCCCGGTTCTTCATCTACTGGGACGACCAGATGTACGGCTGGCTGGCCTCGCGCCTGACCACCGCCGTGATCGTGGACGAATTCGTGCTGCGCCGCACCCGTGAGATCAAGCAGTGGGACATGGGCATCCGCCACATGAACGCGTCGAGCAACGCGTATCGCTACTACATCATGCGCAACCGCGGATTCATCAAGCAGTATTACCGCGTCCACGGCGTCTACAACCCGGTGCTCTTCGGCCTCGGTACCGCGGCGACCTTCTTCAAGGAACTCATCCGGCTCGTGTTCGTCGAGAGGACCGTGCGCGGCACGAGCAACCTCTTCCGCGGCATCCGCGACGGCGGCAAGGCCGGCCGCGACCGCAGCTGGCAGCCGATGCCGCCTCTGGAGGGATGACGGTGGACGAATCGCAGCCGGAGCTGCGCTGGGCGCCACTGCCTCCGCAGCCGAAGCGGACCGGACGGGTGTGGCTCATCGTCGGTCTCTCGGTGGCCGCTCTCGTGGCCGTGGGCCTGCTGCTCTTCTTCCTCCTGCCGCGGGGCGACTCTCCCACCCCATCCGAGTCCGCATCACCGACGCCGACCGCGACTCCCACGTCGACGCCGACACCCACGCCCACCCCGACGGCGACCACCGCTCCTGAGCCGGAGCCGACCCCAGCCCTCACGCCTCCCCCCGCGACCGACCCCACCATGGAGGTGTTCCGCGGTCAGGTGAGCGGTTGGCTGAACTCGGCACCCCGCGGGCTCGACATCATCGCGGGCGCGAGCGGGCAGGACGCGCTCCCCGTCGTCGACACGCTGCAGCAGGATGCGCAGCGGCTGTCGGACGCGCAGGCGCCCTCCTCCATCGCCTCGAAGTGGTACGACGGCGTGACGGACTACGCACAGCGTCTCACGCAACTCCGTACCGCGATCACGAACGAGTCCGGTGTCGCCGGGGCCGTCGATGCCGCACGGCAGTCCGTCAACGCGCTGCGGAGTCTGGCGGGGCTCTGAGCGGACCACCGATCAGCTCTCGAGTGCTGACCGCTACACCGCGTAGTCGGCGTTGTAGCGGTCGAGCACCTCGGCGATCGGCGCATCGAGCGCGAGCGCGCCCTTGTCGAGGTAGAGCCCGCGAGTGCAGAAACGTCGGAGGTCGCGCTCGTTGTGGCTGACGAAGAACAGCGTCCGCCCCTCGGCGAGCAGTTCGTCGATGCGCTTGTAGCACTTGTCGCGGAAGGCTTTGTCCCCCACGGCGAGCACCTCGTCGACCAGCAGGATCGGCTCATCGAGCTGAGAAACGACGGCGAACGCGAGGCGGACCTTCATGCCGTTCGAGAGATGCTTGTAGGGCGTGTCCTCGAACCCGGCGAGCTCGGCGAACTCGATGATGCCGTCGTAGCGGCGCGAGACCTCCTCGCGCGACATCCCGTGGAGTCCCGAAGTCAGGCGCACGTTCTCCCGCACCGTGAGGTCTCCGACGAAGCCACCGGTGATCTCGATCAGGGGGGCGACTCCCCCGTTCACCGTGACCGTGCCCTCGTCGGGGAGCAACACCTTGGCGACCAGCCGGAGAAGCGTGGACTTTCCTTGCCCGTTGCGTCCGACGACCCCGATCGACTCGCCCGGCTGCACCGAGAACGACACGTTGCGCAGCGCCCAGAACTCGCCGGGACGCGACCGCCGCGAAGCACCAGCGAAAAGGTCCTTGAAGCTGCGGCTGCCCCGCCTGTTCCGACGAAAATGGACGCCGAGATTCTGCACTTCGATCGCCGAGGACATCACAGCTCCTTCAGCACTGGTCGCTCCAGGCTGCGGAAGGTCCAGATGCCGAGCGCCAGGATCAGCAGACTCATCAGGACGCTGATCGTCAGCGTGAACGGGTTCCACTGGTCGGGGAAGAAGGGCATCCGGTAGAGCATGAAGATTCCCGCGAGCGGGTTGAATGCTCCGAGCGTCTGGAAGATGCCGGGGAGATCGGTCACGTTGTAGATGATCGGCGTCGCATAGAACATCGCTCGCAGGATCAGCGCGGTCGTGCGCTCCAGGTCGACGAAGAGCACGCACAGGGGCGCCACCAGGAGCCCCAGCCCGACCAGCAGGATCGTCTGCAGGAGCACGGCCACCGGCATCCAGAGGATTCCCCAGCCGACCTGCACCGTCTGATTCGGGTCGAGCTCCACGACGAAGTTCACGATGATGAACAGCACGAGAACCGGCAACGAGAAAAGGTACTCGATGCCCTTGCTGAGCACGATCCGGTTCACCCAGATCGACCGCGGGATCGAGGTCGATCTCACGAGACGGGCATCCTTCTTGAACGCCCGGGTGAAGTCGGACACGGAGGCGTTGAACCACACCCATGGGAGCAGCGCACTGATCAGGAAGATGATGTACGGCTCTTCACCGACGTCGCGCTGGAAGATCTGCGTGAAGACGAACCAGTAGATCGCGCTCATCACGAGCGGATCCAGCACCGACCAGAGGTAGCCGAGGAAGCTGGTCGAATAGCGGACCTTGAGGTCGCGGGCCGACAGCAGCCACAGCGAATGCAGATAGCGCCGGGGCGTCCCGGGCGCCCCGACAGCAGCGTGACTCACGATGTCGAGTCTAGGAGAGAGAGTTGTTCCAGAGCGACAGCGCCGAGCCGATGGCCATGTGCATGTCGAGGTACTGGTACGTGCCGAGTCGGCCGCCGAAATGGACGCCCTTCTCCCCCTTGGCGAGCTCGCGGTACGCCAGCAGGCCTTCGCGGTCGGCCGGGGTGTTGACCGGGTAGTACGGCTCGTCCTCCCGCTCGGCGAAACGCGAGAACTCGCGCATGATCACCGTCTTGTCCTGCTCGTAGACGTCCTTGCGCTCCGGGTGGAAGTGCTTGAACTCGTGGATGCGGGTGTACGGCACATCCATGTCCGGGTAGTTCATGACGCTCGTGCCCTGGAAGTCGCCCACGTTCAGCACTTCCTGCTCGAAGTCGAGCGTGCGCCAGCTGAGCGCGCCCTCGGTGTAGTCGAAGTAGCGGTCGACCGGTCCGGTGTAGACGACCGGGAGTTGACCGACGGTGGCCTTCTTGCTGAGCGGCTGCGCGTCGTCGAAGTAGTCCACGCCGAGCTTGACCTCGATGTTCGGGTGGTCCGCCATCCGCTCCAGCCACGCCGTGTAGCCGTCGGTGGGAAGGCCCTCCCAGGTGTCGTTGAAGTAGCGGTTGTCGTACGTGTAGCGCACGGGGAGGCGGCTGATGATGTCGCCGGAGAGCTTCTGCGGGTCTGTCTGCCACTGCTTCGCGGTGTAGTCGCGGAAGAACGCCTCGAAGAGGGGGCGCCCGACGAGGGCGATGCCCTTCTCCTCGAAGTTCGCGGCCGTCTTGGCATCGAACTCGCCCGCCTGCTCCTTGACCAGCGCCCGTGCCTGGTCGGGGGTGTAGGCCGACTGGAAGAACTGGTTGATCGTGCCGAGGTTCACCGGCATCGGGAAGACCGTGCCCTTGTGCGTCGTGTACACGCGGTGAACGTAGTTCGTGAAGCTGGTGAAGCGGTTGACGTACTCCCACACCGTCGCGTTCGACGTGTGGAAGAGGTGCGCACCGTAGCGGTGGACCTCGATACCCGTCTCGGGCTCTGCCTCGCTGTAGGCGTTGCCGCCGATGTGAGGGCGGCGGTCGATGACGGTTACCTTGCGGCCGGCTTCGGCGGCACGCTCAGCGATGGTGAGGCCGAAGAAACCCGACCCGACGACGAGAAGATCCATGTACTCCATCGTATCGGCGTCCGGCTGTGAGCTTCAGCCAGCGCGGATTCCCGTGACCTGGTGGGACGGAGGTGATTGAGCACGACCGCGAGGATCGCCACGGCCCGGCAACGCCTGGATGGCAGGACGCAGACCCGTTCGCGACGTCGTCGGCGCGAACCGTGTGGAGAGTCGGCGTCAGACCCCGGCCTGCGCCGCGCCCACGACGATGCGCGGCGTACCGGCCCAGCGCGCGGCATCTGTGGCCGCACGGCCGTCGACGATGAGCTTGATACCCGGAAGCTGCGCCGGAGTCAGCTCCTTGTAGTCGGCGTGATCGGTCTGCAGGATCGCCAGGTCGACCTCGCCGCCGATGGCGTACGGCTCGAACCCGAGACCGCGCAACTCCTCGTCGGTGTACAGCGGGTCGTGCACGACGACCTCCGCTCCTCGGTCTTTCAGTGCCTTGACCGTGGGGAAGACTCCGGAGAACGCCGTCTCCTTGACGCCTCCTCGGTATGCGGCACCAAGCACGACGGCACGCTGACCGCTCAGATCACCGAGAATTCCCTCGGCCTGTGCCACCAAGCGGTCCGGCATCGAGGCGTTCAACTGACGCGCGACGCGAACGATGTCTGCGTCGGGGTCGGTCGAGAGGTACAGACGCGGGTAGACCGGGATGCAGTGTCCGCCGACGGCGATGCCCGGGCGGTGGATGTGGCTGTACGGCTGCGAATTGCAGGCCTCGATCACTTTGTAGACGTCGATGCCGTTCGCGGCCGCGAAGAGGCCGAACTGGTTCGCGAGACCGATGTTGACGTCACGGTAGGTCGTCTCGGCGAGCTTGGCCATCTCGGACGCTTCAGTCGAACCGAGATCCCACACGCCGTTCGGGCGCGGCAGGTCGGGGCGCTCGTCGAACTGCAGCACGGCCTCGTAGAACTCGCGTGCGCGACGGTTGCCCTCATCGGAGAGTGCGCCGATGAGCTTGGGATACTTGCGCAGGTCGGCGAACACGCGTCCGGTGAGCACCCGCTCGGGCGAGTAGGCGACGTGGAAGTCGGTGCCCTCGGTGAGACCGGAGCCGGCCTCGAGCATCGGGGTGAAGCGTTCGCGCGTCGTGCCGACGGGCAGCGTCGTCTCGTACGAGACGAGGGTTCCGGGGGTCAGGTGCTCGGCGAGCGAGGTGGTCGCGGCATCCATGTACCGGAAGTCGGGCTCCCAGGTGTCGTCGTCGACGAAGACCGGCGCGACGAGGACGACCGCGTCTGCGCCGGGGATCGCCTCGGCGTAGTCGGTGGTCGCACGCAGACGTCCCGACGGGATCAGCTCGGCGAGGCGCTCCTGTAGTTCCGCTTCACCGGGGAACGGCTCGATCCCCTTGTTGATCGTGTCGACCGCGTGCTGGTTGACGTCGACGCCGATGACGTCATGACCGGAGGAGGCGAACTGGACAGCGAGGGGAAGCCCGATCTTTCCGAGGGCGACGACAGCAATGCGCATGGGTTCTAGTCTATGGCCGCCGCACACCCCTCGACCGCTACACGAGACGGTTGACCCACGGAACGCGTCGTAGCGCGGCGACGAGCGCGAACGAGATGACGCACACCAGCACCCAGACCAGGACGGTGATGCGCAGGTCGTCGTCGGTCGGCGCGAGGGCCGGCACCGTCCGCACCAGGTGGATCACCGCGAAATGCACCAGGAAGACGCCGAATGAGGCGTCTGAGAGCACCCGCACGACGCCCGCGGCACGACCGGGCTGCCAGTCACGAAGCACGCTGATCGCCACGACGAACCATGCAAGCGCCACGATCGCCACGATCGGGCCGTAGTAGCTGATCGGGAAGAGCACGCCGAGCAGCGGCAGGTCGTCCTGACGGCCGTACTGCACGATCACGGATGCCGTGCCGACGACCGCCACCGCGGTGACCCCTATCAGCTTCCATCCCCGCAGAACGGTGTCACGGAGCGCCCATCCCGCCAGGAAGAAACCGACATAGGGCAGCCACTGTGTGAGTGCGCTCTGCGACAGCGAACGGTCGTACCCGGCAGCCGTGAGCACGGTGGCCGAGACCAGGGTCGCGACGGTCACCGCCAGCACGACGCCGGCGAACACCGCGGCGCGGCGACGACCACCGTCGCGGAGGAACGCCGCCAACACCGGTGCCGCGACGTAGAGTCCGACGATCAGCCAGAGGAAGTACAGATGCGTGTAGCTACGGCCGTCGACGACACCGAGCAGGAACCCCCGCCAGTCCGCGAGGCGTCCCGCCATCACGCTGCTGACGACGAACACGTAGAAGAGCGGCCAGAAGACGAACGCCGGCCCGAGGCGCAGCAGGCGGCGGCGATAGAAATCTGCGGGTCCCTTGGCGTATTGGCGCGGTTCCAGGATCAAGGCGCCGCTGATCATCACGAAGACGGGGACAACCCACACGAAGCCGAGGTCCACGACGACGGCACCCCACCAACGCGCGCTGCCGTGCACGGCGTCGTTGCCGACCATGTTCCCGAACACATGGATGGCCACCACTCCGATCACCGAGACGATGCGGAGCACGTCCAGCGCCCATCGACGCTGCGGGACTGCCGGGCGCCCGGGAACGGTCGCGGCCGGTCCGCTGTTCGTCGACGGGGTCACGAGTCCGCACCGGCGACGAGCCGCGCCGCCCTGGCACCGGTGGAGCGGACGTCGAACTCCGTCTCCCAGCGCGCGCGCGGCGCGAACGCGCCGGCGGGCGCATCGATCACGGCGGCGAGCGCGGCCGCGACGTCTTCCGCGGTGGTGTCACGCTCCACGAGTCGGCCGGTTCGATGCTCCTCGCCGACGATCTCGGGGGTTCCGCCGACGCGCGTCGCGACGATCGGGATATCTCTGGCGATCGCCTCCATGATGCTCACCGGCACACCCTCGGTCGTACTCAAGTTCACGAAGGCGTCGATGCGGTGCGTCTCGTAGTAACGCAGGACGTCCGCGTTGGCGGTGCTCCCTGCGAGAGTGACGGTGAGGTTCTCCGGCGCGTCGGCGACGCGGGCTTCCACGGCCGCGCGCTCGGGGCCGTCGCCGAAGTGCATCCATTCGACCGGGCGTCCTGCGGCACGCGCGTAGGCGGCGACCGAGTCCGCGATGAGCGGCACCCGCTTGAGTCCACTCAGGGTCGAGCACGAGACCAAGGCGACGGCGTCTTCCTGCTCGCCGCGCTGCAGGTCATCGGGCCCGTCGACCCCGAGTCGACTGACCATGACCTTGTCGGTGCGGGCGAGCGACGGAAACCTCCCGCGGAGGTAGTCCCGTCCGTGCTCGGAAATCGTCAGGATGCGGTCTGCCCTCGCGTAGTAATAGGGCCGGGCGGGCAGATAGCCCGACGCCGCGCGCTCCTCGTACAGGTCGTAGCCGTGCACGCGGGCGACACGGCGACGCACCCCGCGCAGCCACGGCAGAGCCTGTCCCCCGCCCATCCCCCAGAATGCGTATGCCACGACGTCGTCGGCGCCCTCGATCGCGGAGCGCACGGCGATGCGGTCGGCCTGGGTCAACCCGACACGGGAGCCGAGCACGAACGCGAGGGCATTGCGCATCAGCCTCCCCGCCATGAGTTCCCGCCACCCGGCCGCGATCAGCATCCGCAGAGCGTGCGGGCGGAGGATGGCGCGCGGGCTATCTTCCGGCGCGGGGAGGAAGAGGTTGGCGCCGAGCGTGACGTTGTCGGGCATCTCGACGAGTCCGGCAGACGTGTCGCGGGCATGGCAGAAGATCACGACATCGTCGAAGGCCTCAGCGAGCTCGCCGATCTCCTTCTCCACGAAGACGACATCCCCCGTACGGTACGGATACTCGTTCGTGAACAGCAGCAGTCGCGTCATCCTTGCCTCTCCTCGCCGACAGTGCGCAAGGCACCGTGTCCATCGTATGCTGGCCGCAACCGACCTCCCTCGGCCGGACAGAGCACTCCGTGCGTCCTCCACCTCTTCGTCGCGCACTGGAGCGTCATGACATTCACCCTCACGTCCCTCGTCACTGCCCTGGCGCTGGGAGCCTCCGCGCTCGCGCCCGGCGCGATCGCAGCGCCCGCGAGCGCCTCCGCATCCACCACGGTCTCATCGGTGGCTACTGCCGCCGGACCTGTCATCGAGCCGTTCCCCGACGGGGTGACGCGTCTCAGCGGTGCCGACCGGTATGCGGTCTCCGTGCAGATCGCTCGCAAGTACGCCCCGGGCGTTCCGGTCGCTTACGTGGCGAAGGGCTCCGACTTCCCCGACGCACTGTCCGCCGCAGCGGCCGCGGCCCTCGAGGGCGGCCCGCTGCTGCTCACCCCGACCAACCAGCTGCACACGTCGGTCGCTGCGGCGCTGCGCGACCTGCAGCCGGAGCGGATCGTCGTCGTCGGCGGCACGGGATCGGTCTCCGCATCCGTCTTCGCGGAACTCCAGCGCATCGCGCCCACCCAGCGCATCGGCGGCGCCGACCGATACGAGGCCAGCCGCAACATCACGGGCACCGCGTTCCTGAGTTCCGAAGAGTCCTCGACCGAGGTGTTCCTTGCGACGGGTCGTACGTTCGCCGACGCGCTGGCTGCGTCCGGAGCGGCCGGAAAGGCGAAAGCACCGGTCGTGCTCGTCGACGGCACGCGCAGCAGCGTCCCGGAGGCCACCCTCGACCTGCTGAAGGACCTTGAGGCGACGACCATCTCGATCGCGGGCGGCGCCGCCTCCGTGTCATCCGGAATCGAGGCTCAGCTCCGCTCCGCGGGTTACACCGTCCAGCGCTACGGCGGCGCGGACCGTTACGCCGTGGCCGCGGGCATCAACTCCGCCTACTTCGAGGTCGGTACGACAACCGGCTTCTTCGCCACGGGTCTCACATTCCCCGACGCGCTCTCGGGCGCGGCACTCGCCGGGCGTCTGGGGGCTCCTCTGTACGTGACGAGTCCCGCGTGCGTGCCCGAGCCCGTGCGCAGCGGCGCCGCAGCGTTGGGGCTCACCTCGCGCGTCGTGCTCGGCGGCACGTCCTCCGTGAGCGCGGCCGCGGCCGCGGGCACCGGCTGCCTCACGTCCGCCGCTCCGAGCATCTCGGGCACGGCGCGCGTCGGAAACACGCTGAGCGTGAACCCCGGGTCATGGACGACCGGCACGGCATTCGCGTACCAGTGGCTCGCGAACGGCACGGCGATCAGCGGCGCGACCGGTCCCTCCCTCTCCGTCACGACCGCGTATGTGAACAAGACGCTCTCCGTGCGCGTGACCGGCACCCAGGCCGGCTACACGACCGTCGCCCGGGTCTCGTCCGCCACCGCGCGGATCGCCTACCCTGACCGCACGCCGCCTGCGTCGTTCTCGACCTGCCCGGCCTGGGCACCGATCAAGGGCAACCAGAACAGCAAGGGTGAGTGGATCTACCACGTGCCCACCGGCCGCGATTATGCGAAGACCGACCCGGAGGAGTGCTTCCGCACTGAGGCCGCTGCACGGGCTGCGGGATACCGCGCCTCGAAGGTATGAGCACGGTGGCGGGCCCCGTCTAAGCCCGCCACCCCCGCACACGGACGAGCGCCAACACGGACGCCGCGGCCATCCGCAACGGCCCCTCCCGGTGCAGTGTTCCGGTGAGGGTCCGCGCGACGAGTGATGCGGGCGCGAGTCGGTTCGTGCGTCGAGAAGTCTGAGCGAGCAGGCTCGCGGTCGCGGAGCCCTCGTCGGCGGCGAGGTCGAGGATGCGGCGATCCACGAGCGACAACGGGTGCTCCGCCGCAGGGGCTGCCGCGCGGAGGGCGCCGACCACCCGAGCGAGCGAGGCGCGATCGGCGCCCGGCCACGCCGCGGCACGGCGGTTGTGCACGGCGCCGATCACGTTGATTCGCAGGATCTTGACGACGACGCTCGCCCGCGCCGCCGCCGAAAGCGCACGGAAGTCGTCGGACGCGAGCAGCGGGTCGATGAAGCCCAGGTCGGCGGTGACGGGTCGCGTGGTCGTGGACGTGCGGGTCTCGGCGTCGGAATGCACCAGGTACGCGGGGCCGCGACGGTCGAAGCTCACCCCGGTCGCACGCGACCACACGGTCGTCACGTAGCCGATGTCCTCCCCCGTCGCGACGGTCGTGTCGAAACGCAGATCGGAGAACCGCGAGCGCGATACCAGACCGAGCGGGGCGCTGCGATAGGACAGACGATCCTTCGTGAGCGCGAGTCTGCGCACCCGCAGAGGCCGCGTGGGCGGGGTCGGCACCGGACGCCCTCCCGCATGCGCCAGCACCGGGATCACCGCCTCGGCGCCGTCCCGCACGGCGCGACGGTGCCAGGAGTCGATCGCATGTGGCTCGAGCTCGTCGTCCGAGCCCATCACCGACACGAATGCGGCGGTGGCAAGGTCGAGACCGTGGTTGAACGGGCCGGCCGGTCGTCGGAGCCCGTCCCGATGCTCGGTCAATCGCACGCGCGGGTCGTCCGCGAGCGCCCCGAGGCGCGTGCGCACCGAGTCCGAATCCAGGTCATGCGCCACCACGGTGACACGCAGCGGCACGTCATTGCGCAGTACCGAAGCGACGGCGCGCTCGATCGGGCGGGAGACCTCGTGCACGGGGATCACCACATCGACGCGAGGCGCCGCAGGTACGGGCACCCCCGCCTGCGCGTACGCCGTGAGATAAGCGTCCGCGCGGGTGGACGGCGAGAACCGTTCACGGGCGTCGGCACCGATCTGCTCCGGCGTCCGGTCGCTGTTGAGCTCCACGATGCGCTGCACCGCATCGGCGTAGGCAGTGGGAGTGCGTTCCGTAACCAGGGCACCGTCGGGCTCATCGACGAACGCACTCTGCGCGCCGCGGGCGCCGACCACGACAGGGACACCCGCGACGAGGGCCTCCGCGATGGCGACGCCGAACGTCTCGGACTCGGTCGGCAGCAGGAAGACATCCGACTGCTGCAGCGCGGACGTCACCTCGGCTTTCGCGACCGCTCCTGCCAGACGCAGGTGCTCCGCGACGCCTGCACGCTCTGCCGCCGCCGAAACCTCGGCGCGCAGCGGGCCGTCGCCGAGCCAGGTGAGTGAGGCATCGACGCCGCGACGTCGCAGCTCAGCCAGGGCGGAGACCGCGAGCAACGGGCCCTTGTGCGGCACAAGGCCGCCCACGGCGATGAGCCGCACCGCGGCTGTTCGCGACCGCGGAGGTGCAGGTTCGGCCGGCGACTCGACGTGGTTCGGAATGACGACGACCGGCCCTCGACGGATCGCGGCGATCCGCGCGGCGAGCAGGTCGCTCACCGCGACGACGACATCAGGACGCGCGAGCCCACGCTCGGTCAGCGGCAGAGTGGCGCGCATCGCGGCGGGGACGGTCTCGGGCGCGATCAGTCCGGACCAGTGCTCCGTATGCACCCAGGGGATGCGGACGCGTATCGGCGAGAACGGCAGCAGCGACGACAATGCCATCGTGTGCAGCACGTCGGCGTCGGCGAGATGACGGCGGATGACAGGACCGACGCGCAGGAGCTGATCCGGGCGCGACGGCGACATCGGCACGCGGACGATGGTGACGCCGTCGACCCTGTCCGTGCGCGCGTCGCGCACCTGTCCGGGTGGCGCGAGGTGCAGGACGACGACCTCATGTGACGCGGAGAGGAGCTGCACGTCATCGGCGACGAAGGTTCCGGTCTGCGGTGCCTCCACGCTGGGGAACCAGGTCGTGACGACGAGAACCTTCATGGCCCCGACGGTAGCATCCTCCCCCGCGGGACCCGGCCCCCGCTGATTCGAGCTCATCCCCCTGAAGCGATGCGGTCGACCGCGGCGACCCAGAGGGCCACCTGGGTCTCACTCGACAACGGCACCGCGACCTCATCAGAGCGCTGCTTCAGCGCCGCAACCGACTCCGGGGTCAGCGTGTCCAGCACCCGCGCCAGCCCTACAGCCGTGAAGTCGTCCGCAACCAGCCCGAAACCCTCTTCGCGCACCAGGTCGGCCATCTCGGGGCTCGGCCCCACGACCACACCGAGACGGGCCTGTACGAAGTCGAACAGCTTGTTGGGCAGCGCCCACCGATAGTTGACGTTCACCGGCGGAAGGACGAAGACCCCCACGTCGTACCCGTGCAGCGTACGCACCAGTTCCCGGTACGGCACCGGATCGTGCACTCGCACGCTCGGCAGCGACCGTGCCCGGTCGGTCAGCTCCGCGAGGTAGGCGGGGTCGTTGGGAGTGAGGTACAGGTCGAGAGTGGCCGGCGTTCGCGTCAGCTCCAGGGCGTCCAGCATGATGTCGAGGTGACGGTTGCGAAAGCACGCGCCGCTGTGCACGAGCGCGAGCGGCGAATGCACCTCGGTCGGCGGCTGATCCGCGAACGGGGTGGCGTTCGTCACCACACCCGCGGCGATGCCGAACCGCCGACGGTACTCGCGCGCGATCCCGTGCGCGACCGTGGTCACGCTCGTCGCTCGGGTCACGGACGTGCGGCAGATCCACGACATGAACGGCGCCACGAAAAGCCGCCAGCGCAACAGCTCGCTCTTCTGCGCGGGAGCGAACTCATGCAGGTCGGCGTGCACCCCCTGGCGCGGACGCAGGCTCAGGGCGAGCGGGACGGCGTCCACGTCGTTCGCGAGCACGATGTCGAATCGACGGCCGTCGAGCGCGGCGGATGCGGCGCGCACCGCACCGTTCTCCCGGTATGCCCGCGCATACTGCCGCAGGATCAGCAGCGCACGCGAGTATCGCCAGACCTCCTGGTCCGACGGCAGCTGCACGTGATCGGTTACGCCCTCCGGGGCAGGTCCGTATCCGCAGGTCGTGACCTCGTAGCGGTCGCGGAACGCCGCGACCTGCTTCAGAACGCGGGCGTCGGCAGAGATGTCCGAGAACGACAGGATGAGGAGCGATTGCGTCATCGGGTATCACCCGCGACGAGACGCTGCACGGCGCGCAGCCATGGGCCGACCGCCTCCTCGGCAGAGAGCTCGTGGGCCGCGCGGGCGGCGTTGACCTTGAACGCCCGCACGTCCTCGGGCGTCAGCGCGTCGATCGTCGCCGCGAGCGCCTCCACACCCCACCCTGTGGTGACCCTGCCGAGTCCGTACTGATCCACCGTGGGAGCGAGCTCCGGCGACGGACCGACGATCACACCGAGACGCGCCTGCACGAAATCGAAGAACTTGTTCGGCAGCGCATGCGCGTAGCTGAAGTTGACGGGCGGGAGCACGAACACTCCCACGTCGTAGTCGTTGAGCGTCGTGATCAGCTCGTCGTAGGGCACCGCATCGCGGAGTCGGGCGCGACCCGACTCCTCTGCCTGACGCCGGAGCTCGTCGAGGTAGTCCGGGTGGTTGGGCGTGAGGTACAGGTCGAGCGTCACGTCTGCCGTCGAACGGTTGACCGCGTCGACCATCAGCCCGAGGTCGCGATTGCGCAGGCCCGCTCCGCTGTGAACGAGGCGCAACGGTGCGTCGACCGATGAGGGCTGCAGATCCGCGAACGGCGTGGCGTTCGTGACGACCTCGGGCGCGAATCCGAACTCGCGCTCGTACTCCTTCGCCAGACCGGGGCTCACCGTCGTGACGGCGTCGGCCCGCCGCACGTACTTACGGCACATCCAGCGGTAGTACGGCGAGATCCAGCGCATCCACGCCCGATTCTCCTCGTGCAGACGCGGCCAGTACTCGTGCAGGTCGGCCAGCACGCCGTCGCGCGGGCGCAAGGCCAGGGCGATCGGCACCGCCTGCACGTCGTTCGCGATGATCACGTCGAACCGTCGGCCGGCGAGGGCCTCACGCACCCACTGCACTCCCGCGAGACGCCAGTACGCGAGCGAATACTGCCGCAGCGACACGAAGCGTCCGTAGGGGTTGTCGACCCGGGCGTCAGCGGGGATCTCGATGTGCTCGACGTCATCGCTCGGCGCCGCCTCATAGCCGCACGTCACCACGCGGTAGTCGTTCTCGAGCAGGCGCACCTGCTTCAACACCCGCGCATCGCGACGAATGGGCGAGAACGACAGCACGAGGACCGTCGGGGTCTCGCCTGCATCTGATGTGGAATCAACCACGCTCGGTTCCTCCTCGTCTCACCCGGTAGAGCAGAAACCGCACGAGGGTGCTCTCCCGGTCGAATGCCTTCCACCACTGTTGCGGCAGGATCGTCTCCCGTCGCCCCGCCGTGCGACGGCGCGCGATCGCCGCGACGAGTTCGTCCGCGCTCGCGTGCCGGGCGACCTCGATCAGGGCGTGGTCCGCTCGGGACAGCGGCACCAGCGCGCGCGGCGCATCGCGGACGATCGCGTCGACGATCCGCGCGAGGTCGGCGCGGCCCTCGGGGGTCCACGCGTCGGTCGTCGCGCGTCCGAGGAGGGCGTCGAGCACATGCACGCGGAGCATCTTGATCGCGAGCGACGTGCGCACGCGATCAGGGAGACCCCGCCACCAATCGCCTTCGATGAGGAGCTCGACCGCGCGGAGCTGCTCGCCGATGGTCATCCTGGATTCGGTGATGCGGTCGCCCGCATCCGAGCCGATGACGTAACAGGGGGCCTCGTGCATCACGTCGATCCGCGCACCGTCCGCCCACAACCGGGCGGACATCGCCATGTCGTCGCCGGTGCGCAGACCTTCCGTGAGCAGGAGCGCGGGGTCCGACAGCAGGTCCCGGCGGATGAGCGCCAGCGGTGCCGTGCGATAGAACAGGCGGTCGCGAACGGCATCCAGAGCACGCGCACGCCCGACGCGTGTCAGCGGGCTCGCCAGCACGGGACCGTTCTGGCGACGCAGCCGCATCAGGGCGACGTCGGGTCGCTGCGTGCGCACGTAGTCGCTCCAGGCGCGTACAGCTCCGGGGTCGGCGAAATCGTCCGACCCCATGATCGCGACGTACGCTCCCTCGGCCAGCCGCATGCCGTGATTGAAAGGTCCCGCCGGGCTCGGAATGCCGTCGCGGTACTCGACGAACCGGAGCGTGGGCCCCTCCGGGCGCCCCGCAGCGGCAGCGATCTCGCCGACGTCGACGCCGTGACACACCACGGTCACCCGCACGTCGTCCACCCCGTCGCTGAGGATCGATGACACAGCGCGACCGATCGGACGCGTGGTGGCGTGCACCGCGATCACGACGTCGAGGAGGGGGGCTGTCACCGCACGAGTCCTGCGAGACGTGCCTGCACGGCGAAGTCGGGCATGGCTTCGATGACCTCGTCGAAAGTTCCGGTCGCCGCGATCCCGCCGTCGCGCATGTAGCAGATCTGGTCGTGGTCGCGGATCGTCGCGAGGCGGTGGGCGACCGAGATGAGCGTCACATCGCCGCGCAGCTCCTGGATCGCCGAGGTCACGTCGGCTTCGGTCTTGGTGTCAAGCGCGCTCGTAGCCTCGTCGAGAACCAGCACCAGCGGGTCGCTGTAGAGCGCCCGCGCGATGCCGAGACGCTGACGCTGCCCGCCGGAGAGGGACATGCCGCGGTCGCCGACCCTGCCGTCCATGCCACCGGCCCGCTTGCTGATGATGTCCCAGAGCTGGGCGCGGCGCAGTGCGGTCTCGACACGGTCTCGATCGAAGTCGCTCGTCCACGAGAGTGCCACGTTCTGAGCGATCGTCCCGTCGAACAGCGCGACATCCTGCGGCACGTAGCCCACCTTCGAGCGCCACGCCGCCATGACGTCATGCAGGTTCTGGTCATCCAGGCGCACCGTGCCTTCGGTCGGCTCCAGCAGCCCGAGGATGAGGTCGACGAGCGTCGACTTGCCAGCTCCCGACGAACCGACGAGAGCGAGGGTGCTGCCGATGGGGAGCGTGAGGTTCACGCCGCTGAGCGCCGGGTGTTCGCTTCCCGGGTAGGTGAAGGCGACATCGGTGAGCACGAGGCTGCGCGGCTCGGACGACAGCGGATCGTGCCCGATGCGCTCGGCACGCTCCAGGTAGCCCTCTGCCGCCTCGATATCGCTGATCACGGCCGTGACGTGCGGCACGTTCGAGGTGGCCTGCGTGAGAACAGCCTGGAAACCGGTGAGCGAAGGCACGAGCCGGAAGCCCGCGACGGCGAAGACCGCGACGGCGGAGATCGCCTGCGCGGCACCGCCCATGACGAAGGCGACGCCACCGACGAGGAGGAACCCGCCGATGAGGGCCGCGTCGAGCACGAAACGAGGGAATGCGCCGAGGAAGCCGAGGTTCGCGCGCGCCCTGGTGGTGTGGATGCGGTTGTCGTGCACGACCTTGGCCACGTCCGGTGCCATGTTGCGCAGCGTGATCTCTTTGAGCGCCGCGACCATGTCGGTCATGAGCGATGCCACGCGGAACGAGTAGTCCCGGTTCACACGGCCGGCCTCGACGGACTTTCGCGACATCCAGAAGTAAAGGATGAGGGCGATGAAACCGAGGTACACCATCGTGACGAGCGCCGTGACGGGGTTCGCCACCACGAGCACGAGGATGACCGCCGCCGACGTGCACAGCAGTTGCGGGAGCCCCAGCACCGGGAGCAGGAAGCCCGACGTCACGTTCGCGATGCCGACGTCCGCCAGGCGCACGAGCTGGGAGGTGTTGCGCTTGAGGCGCTCGGTCCACGGAGCGCGGATGTACGCGTCGAAGAGCCGATCGCCGATTTCGAGCTCGAATGTCGCGAAACGGCGCGTGGCGAACCACTGCAACGTCACCGCGAGAGCTGACTTGGTGATGATGAGAATAGCGACGGTCGCGATGATCCAGATGTAGCCGTCGCTCGTGATCGTGCCGATCACCGGGAGCGTCACGTCGTCCAGCTGCACCATCGAGGTGACCGATACCGCGAGCAGCATCAGCGCCGCGACGTCGAGGATCGCGAGTGCGCTCGTCGAGATCACGTACATCCACAGGAACCGCTGTGCCCGCGCCGGAAGCAGGGGAACGATGGACCGCAGAGTCTTCCAGATGAGCTTCATGCTGCTCCCGCCGAGATCAGAACCATCGAATACCTCATCACATCAACCTCAACGTTCGCCTGCGTCCACGGATTCGAGCACTCTGACCGCGCGCTCCGCCACCGCGTCGATGTCCGCGCCATCGCGGGCCTTCCGGGCCGCCGCGTGGCGCTCCTCGGGCGTGCGCGGGTGGTCGTCGGACAGGATGCGGTGCAGGGCGGCCGCCACCTCGTCCACCCCGTAAGGAACCGCCATGCCCTCGCCCGTCGACTGTACGAAGTCTCGCCCAGGTCCCACACCGGCATACACGACCGGGGTGCCGCAGGCGAGCGCTGCGTACATCTTGGTCGGGAAGGCGAAGTCGTAGCCCTTGCCAGGGATGACCGAGGCCAGAGCGGCTCGCGCTCCACGAAGCCACCGGGCGACCTCACTCGGCTCGGTGCGGGGAAGTACCGACATCGCACCGGTCGGCAGCCGCTCGGCGATCTCGGCGATCGCGGGCCAGTCGGTCCCCTGACCGATGAAGAAGAGCTGGGCGTCGGGATATTCCGGGTGCACGGCGGCGAAAGCCTCTGCGAACACCGTGGCTCCGTGCACTTCAGATGCGGTGCCCGTGTACACGAAGTAGGGCGCCTGCACCCCCATGTCCGGTCCGTCGACCGCGAAGTCCGCGAGATCCGTGCCGTTGCCGATCGTCTCTATGCGCTCCACCCCGAGCTCGCGCAACCGCTCCGCGACTCCGTCGCTCACTGCGAGCACCCGCCGGGCCCCACGCAGGCAGAACTTCTCCATCATGCGGACGACCGAGACGACGACGCCCGAGGCGCCTGTCAAGGCGGCCGCATCGGACCAGATGTCCGCGGCGTAGTAGACGTATGGACGTCGGAGTATCGCCGACATGACGCGCATCACCGCACCGGTCGTCGGAGGCGGTTCGACCAGCACCACTCCCGGACGCGGACGCCGCAGCACCCGGACGACCAGCGGGACGTCGAAGCTGAGGTACTGCAGGTACCCCCGCACATAGCCCGCACGGTCGCGCAGCACCCTGGCACGTCGGATCCGCACGCGCGGATCGGTCCCGTCAGGTGCCCCCGCCAGGGACGCAGGCGGTGTCGACGTGATCACGTCGACACCGTGTCCCGCCCTGGCGGCGGCATCCGCGATCGCCCGCAGACGGAAGGACGCCGCGCTGGGCTCCGGCGCGAAGATCCGGCTGACGATCGTGAGACGCATCACCTAGAGCGCGACCGCCGCGCCAGTGCGCGCGGACTCGAGGGCACCCTCGACCACCGCGAGTGTGCGCAGGCCCTGGGCCATCGTGACGACGTCGGTCTCGTGCCCGAGCACAGCATCGCGGAAGGCCTCATGCTCGACGCGCAGCGGCTCGCGCTTGGCGAACGCGTAGCGCGTGACGTCTCCTTCGGAGACCCCGCGGAAGGAGGACACGGATTCCCATTCGAGGGGGATCGTGCCGTTGGCATAGAAGGTGAGGTCGCCGGTGGAGGTGTCGGCGACGAAGGCGCCCTTCTCTCCGGTGACGACGGTCAGCCGCTCCTTCATCGGGCTGAGCCAGTTGACGATGTTGTTCACGATCACGCCGGAAGCGGTGCGACCCGTGATCGTGATCATGTCCTCGTGCTCACGGCCACTCTTGAATGCGGTCTGCGCGAACACGCGTTCGTAGTCGCTCTGCACGATCCAGGCAGTGAGGTCGACGTCGTGCGACGCCAGGTCCTTCGCGACCCCGACGTCGGCGATGCGCGACGGGAAGGGGCCCTGGCGACGGGTGACCACCTGGTAGACGGCTCCGAGGTCTCCCCCGGCGATGCGACGACGCAGCTCCTGCACGGCCGGGTTGAAGCGCTCGATGTGACCGACGGCCCCGACGAGCCCTGCCGCGTCGAAGGCCTCGACCATACGCTGGCCCGCATCGACGCTGTGCGCGATCGGCTTCTCGACCAGCGTGTGCACACCGGCTGCGGCGAGCTTGAGCGCCGCGTCCTCATGGAATCGCGTCGGCACGGCGACGACGGCGAGATCGATGCCGACGCCGATCAGCGCCTCGATGTCGGGAAGGATGTCGAGATCTCCCGCCACTCCGTGCGGGTCTCCGCCCGGATCGGCGATCGCGACGAGTTCGACGCCGTCGATCTCACGAAGCACGCGGGCGTGATGACGCCCCATCATGCCAACGCCGAGCAAGCCGGCACGCAGCGCCATCAGGCGCCGGCCTTCGCGACAGCGTTCACCGCAGCGACGATGCGCTCGAGGTCGTCCCGGCTCAGCGACGGGTGCACCGGGAGCGAGGCGACCTCCCGTGCGGCGCGCTCGGTCTCGGGAAGATCGAGGCCCGGTGCGAAATGCGTCAGTGATGGCAGACGGTGGTTCGGGATCGGGTAGTACACTCCGGCGCCCACGTTGTACTCGTTCTTGAGAGCGGCGACGAAACCGTCGCGGTCCTCGGGAACGCGGATCGTGTACTGGTGGTAGACGTGCACGGCGCCGTCTGCGACCGGCGGAACCACGACGCCCTCGAGGTTGGCGTCGAGGAACGCGGCGTTGGACTGCCGGGTCTTCGTCCAGGCATCGACCTTGGTGAGCTGCACACGTCCGATCGCGGCGTGGATGTCCGTCATGCGGGCGTTGAAGCCGATGACCTCGTTCTCGTACTGACGCTCCATGCCCTGGTTGCGCAGAAGCTTGACCCGGCGGGCGATCTCGTCGGTCGCCGTGGTGACCATGCCGCCCTCGCCGCTGGTCATGTTCTTCGTCGGGTAGAGACTGAACATCGCGAACTCGCCGAACGACCCGACCGGTCGCCCGTCGAGTGAGGCACCGTGGGCCTGAGCCGCATCTTCGTACAGCGCGACCCCGCGCTCAGCAGCCAGTGCCTCCAGCTCCCGCATGCGCGCGGGGTGGCCGTACAGGTGCACGGGCAGGATGCCTTTGGTCTTCGGCGTGATCGCAGCCGCGACCGCCTCGGGGTCGAGCGAGAACGTCTCGGGCTCGATGTCGACGAATACCGGTGTACCGCCGGTGAGAGCGACCGAGTTCCCCGTGGCAGCAAAGGTGAACGACGGCACGATGACTTCATCGCCGGCGCCGACGCCCGCCGCCAGCAGGCCGAGGTGCAGGCCCGCAGTACCGGAGTTCACCGCGACGGATGGACGCCCGGGGACGAAGTGCGCCGAGAACTCCTGCTCGAACGCCGCGACCTCGGGTCCCTGAGCGACCATGCCGCTGCGCAGGACTCGGTCGACGGCCTCACGCTCTTCGTCTCCGATGATGGGCTTCGCGGGGGGAATGAATTCGCTCACACGATCTCCTTGGTCAATGTTCCGTCGGTTTCGAGGTAGTGGGCACCCGTGGAGGGGCACACCCAGGTCTTGTCGTCGGTGCCGGCGACCAGAGGAACACCGGACTCCCCCACCCATCCGATGCGTCGAGCGGGAACGCCGGCGACCAGCGCGAAAGCAGGAACGTCCTTGACGACCACCGCGCCGGCAGCGACCGTCGCCCACGCTCCGATGGTCACGGGGGCCACGCACGTCGCGCGTGCGCCGATGGCCGCTCCGCGCTCGATCGTCACGCCGACAGGCTCCCAGTCGTGTGCGCTCTTGATGGTCCCATCGGCGTTGATCGCGCGCGGGTAGGTGTCGTTCGTGAGCACGACCGCCGGGCCGATGAAGACGCCGTCGCCCAGGCGGGCCGGCTCGTAGACGAGCGCGTAGTTCTGGACCTTGCAGTTGTCGCCCATGACGACACCGGTTCCGATGTACGCGCCACGTCCGACGATGCAGTTCTCGCCGAGGTGCGCCTGCTCGCGGACCTGCGCAAGATGCCAGATGGACGAGCCGTCGCCGATCGTGGCGTCAGGTGAGACATCTGCGGAATCGACGATCCGCACCCGGGGAGACTGAGTCACTTTCACACGCTTCCTGCGCCGCCGTGACATGGCAGTCGCACGATCGAGTCTATCGGCAGACGACGCGACACCTGATGAATGGCCGAGAGCACAGACAGGCCCTGTCAGAATGGATGTATGAGCGAAATACCGATCGGCTCCGTGGCCGACAGCACCGCATGGATCGTGATACCGCTCTACAACGAGGCCAGCGTCATCGGCGACGTCATCACGAGCCTGCTGCCGCACTTCCCCAACGTGGTCTGCGTCGACGACGGTTCGACAGATGGCTCCGCCGACGTCGCCGCGCATGCCGGAGCCCACCTCGTCAAGCATCCCGTCAACCTCGGACAGGGCGCGGCACTCCAGACGGGGATCGAGTATGCCCTCGCCCACAGTTCGTGCGAGTACATCGTCACGTTCGATGCCGACGGGCAGCACCGCATCGAGGATGCGATGGAGATGCTCGAGCTCGCCCGCTCAGAGGACGTCGCGATCGTCTTCGGTTCCCGATTCCTCGATGACCGTACCGACCCGGGATGGGTCAAGAAGGTCGTGCTGAAGACCGCGATCCGGGTGACGAATCTCACCACGGGCATGAAGCTCACGGATGCCCACAACGGCCTCCGCGTGATCCGTCGCGATGCCGCGGAGAAGATCGACCTCAAGCAGGATCGGATGGCGCACGCCACCGAGATCGTCCTCGAGCTCGGACGCACGGGTCTCCCCTGGCGCGAGCATCCGGTGGAGCTGCTCTACACCGACTATTCCAAGGGCAAGGGGCAGAGCGTGCTCAATTCCGTCAACATCCTCGTCGATCTGGTGGTGAGGTGACCATGTGGATCCAACTGCTCCTCATCGCCGCGATCATCGTCCTCGGACTGGTCGTGATGCGCCGCACCGGTGCGGACAGCCACCTCGCGATCCGTCGTCTTCTGATGATGCTCTTCATCGTCGCCGCGATCCTGTCCGTGCTGTTCCCGCAGTGGCTCACCTGGGTCGCTTCGCTGATCGGCGTGGGACGCGGCACGGATCTCCTGCTGTACGCGCTCGTCGTCATGTTCCTGACATTCGTCTACACGCAGTACCGCAGGAACCTGGCCCTCCAGCGCCAGCTCACGCTGCTGGCACGGAGGATCGCACTGCTCGACGCGGAGAACGAGGAACAGCGCCCTACGCGCAACCGGTGACTTCGTAGAGGACTGCGTCGCCGACCCGGTCGACTTCGCTCAGCAGGTCCGAATCGCCGAGGTGGTGCAGCCCGTCGAACGTCGTCCAATGATTCTCGAAGAGCTGACGGTCTCCGAAGTCGAGCACGTGCGTGACGCCGAGACGGGTGATCGCGTCGCATACAGCAGCGCCACCGGTTGCGAAGTCGCGTGCGAGCAGTTCCGCATCCGCACCATATCGACCTGTGACATGCGGGAACACGACGTCGTTGCCCGTGTAGGCGAACAGCAGCCCCGCCCCGGTGAGGGGGTCGCCGAGCACGATGTCATCGTCGTCGAGCCGATCCGCGATGTCCTCGAAGAGCGCGGCTTCGTCAGAGGACAGCCCCTGGGAGTCCGACGTGAAGAAGTAGCTCGAGTTCCGCATGTACGAGACATCATTGGCCAGCGGGCGAAGGTGGGTCGCCGCGCCGAGCACGAGGAGCGCCGCGATGACGACCACGAGCGCCCGGGAGCCGGCCGCCCAGTGCGCGCGCAGCCACGCCACGACCACGGCCGCACCGAGTCCGGCGAGAGGGATGCCCCACATCGCCAGCAGCGCGCCGACCCGGGTGGTGTCGTCATACCAGACGCCCACGAACAGGCTCCGCAAGGAAAGCAGGGGCAGCCAGGCAGCTGCGAGATAGAACGCGATGCTCACGCCATAGGCGAAGAGCACCCACCACTGGCGGTCCTTCACGACGCGCCATACTCCGATCGCGGCGAGCAACCCGATCAGAAGGCCCGTGGAGCGGCCGACCGGGCTGAGGAATGCCACCTCGCCGAGGGCCTGGCTCATCGTCACTCCGGGCAACCACTCGTGGGTCGTGACGTTCGCCGCGAGCCAGATGATCACGAGGAGTGCGAATCCGACGAGGAGCCCCGAGATGGTGAGCACACGGCGGGTCCGTGACGCGTTCGGCCACGGCCGCAGCGCCTGCCACACGACGAACGGCACCACGAGTACCACGCCGGCGAGCAGAGACGACGGATGCGCAGCGGCGGATGCTCCGGCGGCGGCGGCAGCGGTGAGTATCCAGAGCGTTCGTCCCGCGGGTCCGTCGCCGGACGAGAACGCCCGGATCACGAAAGCGAGGAAGAGGGGCAACAGCACGTTGCCCAGGAGGTTCGGGTACAGCACGCCCCAGTTCAGGAATCCGAGCGGGAAGACGCTGAACGCGAAGGCGACCAGGGGCGCCCAGAACGCCGCGGCGGGGTGCGCCCGGAACACGATCGACGCGAGGCATGCAAGTGCGACCGGCCAGATCACGGCGATCACGGCGACCGTGACGATATTGGTCGCCGCCACGACGCCGCCTGAAACCGGGACCACGAGTGCCACCACGGCGTGCCACAGCGTGGGGTAGACGGCGGTACTCGCCCCCGGGGTCACCATCGTCATGTGCAGGGGCGATGCGTCGCTGTTCTGAATGATGAACTCGACGGCGTTCAGATGGAAAAGGCCGTCATACAGCTGACTGGGGTGGGAGGGATCGACGATCCCGACCGTGAGGATGGCGGTCCATCCGAGGAAAGCCGCGCCCAGGGCGACCCAGACGAGGGGACGGCGCGAGCGTGCGACCGGCGGTACCCGGCGGCCGGTCCAGCGCAACACGGCCGCGACGGCCGTGACGATCGACGCGACGATGGCGACCGGCAGCGGAGACCACCCGAGGCCGAGCACCGGCGCGACGACACTCGCGGTGGCGACGATCGCGAGCGAGAGCGCGATCGCCGCGCCCAGGCGCTGGAGTCCGCTCGCACGGAGACAGAGGGCAGCGGGAAGGCCGGGGAGCACGATGATCGCGATCGCGACGAGCAGGGCAGGCACCTGCCCGATCCACCCCGCCATCACGCGTCCACCAGAGCGATCGCGCCTTCGACCTCGCCGTCGTAGATGACCTCACCCTTGCTGATGACCACTCCTCGGGCGCAGAGCTGGCGCACCATCTCCATGTCGTGGCTGACGACGACGAGCGTCTTCCCCTGCGCGATCAACTCCTCGAATTTCAAGCGGCACTTCTCGCGGAACGGCGCGTCACCGACGGAGAGGATCTCATCCACCAGGAGCACGTCGAGCTCGACGTGGATGGCCACTGAGAAGGCCAGTCGCATGAACATTCCCGAGGAGTAGTGCTTGACCTCCTGGTCGATGAACTGCTCGATCTCACTGAAGGCCACGATCTCGTCGTAACGTGCCTCGATCTCGTGCCGCTTCATTCCGAGGATCGCGGCATTGAGGAACACGTTCTCGCGACCGGACAGCTCAGGGTGGAACCCGGCGCCGACTTCGATCAGACCGGCCACCCGCCCTCGGGTGAGGACCTCTCCTTCATCGGGCTCCATCACACCGGAGACGAGCTTGAGGAGAGTCGACTTCCCCGAGCCGTTGAGTCCGAGGACGGCGACCGATTCGCCCTCGCCGATCACGATGTCGACACCCTTGAGCGCCTCGAACTCGCTCGTCAGCTTGCGGCGCTTGATCCAGGACACGACGGTGTCCTTGAGAGAGAAGGCATGGTTGAGCGTGAAGCGCTTCTTCACGCCGTCGATGACGATGCTCGGTCGGAGCGTCTGCGGAGCACTCATAGGTCCTGTGCGAATCTTCCTTCGAGGCGGCGGAACACCAGCTGACCGATCAGGAGCGTGCCGACGGCGATGAGAAATGTCCAGAGGGTGTTCCAGGCCAGTCCCGGCGGCATCGCATCCATCTGCAGCCCGGCATAACCGGTTGCGGAGATCATTCCCTCGGTCGCCGGGCGCCAGAACGCGTAGTGGAAGAGCTCGACGCCTTGCGTGATGGGATTCAGGAGATACACCTCGACGAGCCACTGCGGCCAACCGAGCGTCTTCACCACCGCATCTTGCACCATGACCCAGGAATAGAGGACCGGCGATGCCCATGTGGCGAGGAGGAGCATCAGTTCGACGATGTTCTCCGCGTCGCGGTAGCGCACGTTGATGGCGCCGAAGAACAGTCCCAGACCGAGCGCGAACACGATCACGATGATCATGCCGGCGAAGATGGCGAGCACCGACAGAACGGAGATGTGCACAGCCCAGCCCAGGAACAGGCACACCACGAGCAAGAGACCGACCTGAGGAAGGAAATGCACGAACGCGACGATGACGGCGGAGACGGCGAACAGTTGACGCGGGAGGAAGACCTTCCGCACCAGGGCGGCGTTCCCGACGATCGACGTCGTGGCGTTCTTGAACGCCTCGGAGAAGAGGTTGATCACGACGATGCCCGAGAACAGATAGACCGCGTAGTTCGGGATGCCGCGGTCGAGGTTCATGAACAGCCCCAGGACGACCCAGAACACGAGGAACTGCGCCGCCGGTCGCACGTAGGACCATGTCCAGCCGAGGACCGAGTTCCGGTAGCGCGTCGTCACGCCCGTGCGCACGAGCAGGTTCAGCAGATAGCGCCAGCGCACCACGTCGATCAGCCCGCGGCTCTTGCCGGGTGTGTCGAATTCGGAACGCGGGACGGTGGCGAAAAGATCTCGGGTGTCGGTCACAGGCCTACTCATTCAGCGACGGCGACGGATGCCGCCCAGAACTTCCCCATCCTATGCCACACCCTCGCCGGTGTCCTGTGTGCTCACCCGATCGGCGCGACCGATACCCAGCCCTTGCCCACGGCCCGCGAAGACAGCCATCCGCCGCGTCCGTCGCCGCTGTAGAGCAAGAGCTCACCGGCAGTTGTGCGTGCGAGGACATCGATCTTTCCGTCACCGTCGAAGTCGCCGGGAGAGATGATCTGAGCCATGGCGCCCCAGCCCTTTCCGATCTGGCGCGAATCCCCCCACGTCCCGTCGCCGGCGAGCGAGTACAGCCACAGGGTCCCATCCGTCCGACGCGCGATGATGTCTCCCGCTTTGCCGTCGCCGTCGAAGTCACCGGCGTAGAAGGCAGCATCCATGCTCGACCACCCCTTGCCGACGACGCGGGAACCCAGCCAGCTCCCCTTGCCGTTGCCGGAATAGAGGATGAGATTTCCCGAGGCGTCGCGGGCGAGCACGTCGGGGAGCCGATCGCCGTCGAAGTCAACCGTCCCGATCAGGAGGTCGAGACCCGCCCACCCCTGGCCGATCTGCTGCGAATCGCCGTTGACCCCCACCTGGCTGTGAAGGAGGAACCGCCCGGACTCGTCGATGCGCCCGATGTCACGCTTGCCGTCGCCGGTGAAGTCCCCCAGGGGCAGAACCCTGTCCTTCGCGCCCCAGCCGCTCGCGATCGTCCGCGAGCTCAGCCACCCGCCCGCTCCGCTCCCCGTGTACAGAATCGCGGAGCCGTCGGCTGCCGTGGCGACGACGTCCGTCTTCCCGTCGTTGTCGACGTCGCCGACTCCGGGCTTCATGGGCCGAGCCTTCGTCACGGGAACGCCCGGCCCCTGAATCGAGACCATCGACTGCCATCCGGTCCCGACCTTCTTGCCGGCCTTCACGGCTCCTCGGCCGTCGCCGGCATACTGCCACAATGCGCCGGCGGCGTCGCGTGCGAGCAGATCGGGACGCCCGTCCCCGTCGAAATCGCCTGGACTCATGATCGCGGTCATGTTCTGCCAGCCGGTTCCGATCCGGACCGATCCCCCCCATTTTCCGCGGCCGTCCCCCGTGTAAAGCGTGAGTCGTCCCCCGGAGTCGCGTCCGATGAGATCCGGCCGGCCGTCTCCGTTGAAGTCGAAGCCGCCGACGAGCATGTTCATCCCGTTCCAACCCGAGCCGACGGTCACCGGTGCGCGGAAGCCCCCGCGGTCGTCGCCACGCCAGAGCAGCAGGGCTCCGGCTTTGTCGGTGGTGAACATGTCGGGAACACCGTCACCGTCGAAGTCTCCCGCGGGCGTCACCATGACGCTCCCTGACCAGTCGACGGCGATCTGGGTGCGAGCGGAGAAAGTTTTGTCTCCCGCGCCCAGCAGAGACCATGCGCGCTTGTCTTTGCCGACAGCGAGAATGTCGCGGTTGCCGTCGCCGTTCATGTCGCCCACGAGGTGAACCGATGAAACGTCCGTCAGACCGGTGGAGAGCGAGACCGCCTTGCCCCAGACCCCACGAGCGAAGGGGTAGCCCCAGACGGTGCCGTCGGCGGATGTCGCCAGCACATACGGGGAGGTGTTGGCCGAGGCGAGTGTCGGCGGCGCCCCTGCCGGCACCGACGGCTTCTGCGTCGACCCGAACCAGTCGGTGAAGTAGTTGTAGAAGTTGCGGTTGCCGTATGCCGAGCAGCCGTCGCCCTCGCCGTAGCCGGCGCGCAGAGCTGCCGCGTTGGGCTGGTACGGCGTGTAGTAGTAGAGAGCCGAGGTCGCCTTGTTCGCGACGTACACCGGCGCGGAGCCGCAGGATGCCTTGGGGTTGTACAGGATGTTCCAGGTCTTCCCCGGTGCATACCACTGGAACCACTTGCCTTCCATGTAGATCTGCATCTGGCGGGCGGCGCCGTAGATCTGGTGGAAGAAGCCGATGTAGTTCGGGTCGCACGGTGCGGTGTCGGGGCACCCCTGTCCCAGCGCGATCCGATAGCGCCAGGCGCTCGGCCACGTGTGCGTGATGAGGCCCTGCTCCTTCTGCAGCATCACGATCAGCACCTGCGGGTTGATGTTGCAGGCCTGCGCGACGCGATAGATGATGCGCGCGGCCGACTCGTTCGCGGCACCCTTGTAGCCGGAGCAATAGGCGTCTGCGGGACGAGTGACCGTGGTCATCTTGAAGTCCTTGAGGCAGACGATCGGCTCGTTGTTCTCGTCGCGGCCGCCCAGGCAGCGCGCGACCTTGCCGTTGAAGAACGTCTGGATCTGCGCCTCGGTCATCGTGCTCTTGTTGGTGAACACGGCGTCGCTGATGATGTTGCCCGGGGTGAAGCCCGCGAGTGAGGTCTTCACGACCCCCGAATCGACGGGCGCGGCGGGGGCGTTCGCGGCTGTCGCCACGGGCGACGCGACCGTCGCCTGTGCAGCGGCGGCGGGAACGACCGTTCCGAGAATGAGGGCGGAGACAGCGAGGACACAGGTGAGGAGTGGGGCGGTCCTCAGGGTGTTTCGCGAGCGTGGGGCACGTCGAGACATGTGACCAGTGTGACGGAAGTTGCAGGATGATGCCACTGTTGCGCCTTTTTGGCCACACCACACCGGCGTGTCGCATCGATGTGCAGGTGGCTCCCAGCACTCAGAGATCGGCGTGCAAACCCCAGAGCCGTTCCGCCGAACTCGCCCAGGAGAAGGCCCGGGATCGATCCGCAGCCAAGACGCGCAGCCGCTCCGCCGCCGCATCGGTCGCCTCAGCCATGGCGTCCGCGACCTCATCGGCGGCGACCAGCATGCCGCCGTCGGCGATCACGTCCCGATGCGAGCCGCTGTCGACCGCGACGACGGGGATTCCGAGAGCCATCGCCTCGACCGCTCGCCACGGCCAGCCGGCGGACCCACCGGTTGCGGCGAACACCGACGCCCCCGCCAGCACCGCTGCGCGGTCTGCGGGGTCCAGGGCACCCCTGATGTGCGCACGGCGCTCGGGGAGCCCTGCGGCCGAGGCGAGCTCGGCGTAACGGGGCTCCGCACCCTCGGCAACCCCCACGACGACCGCATCGATCCCCGCTGCGACGGCGCCGCGGAAACCCTCCTGCAGATCAGCAACGCACCCCGCCAACACCACGTACTGCGCGGGCAACGACAATGCCGCGCGGCGCTCGGCGGCGTCCGCCGGCGCTGCGAACCCGTGCGGCGGAGCGCCCGCGACCACGCGGACGCGGTCGCCGAGGCGCGCGAGTTCCGACAGTCTCTCGGCAACCGCATGCGAGGGAACGATCACGGCGTCGGCGTGCTTCACCGCACGTCGCAGCATCCCACGCTGCCAGCCGACGACGGTCTTGGGCAGTTCCTCCGGCGCATCCCACGCGCGCAGGTCCCACAGTGTGACGGTGGTCTGGTCGTTGTCGTGCACGCGATCATGACGCACGAGCGGGGCCATCAGCGTCGGCGAGTGGATCATTCCCCCGCCGACGCCCGGGGCGATCCCCAGCTGCCAGGAGGCGGCCAGTTCGCGACGCCCGAGCGCGAGGGTCCGCACCTCGCCGACGCCGGCGATCGGCACCTCGGCCCCGGCAGGCACGATGGCGTCCACCGCGCACCCCGAGGGCGCCGTGGCGATCAGGCCGCGGGCGAGATCGACGGACGCGGAGGCCTGGTCGGGGTCGACGACATGCACGAGCTGATCCAGAACTACACGCAGCCGAGCACCCATGTGATCAGGCTATCCTCGCCGCACCGCTCCCCCGTGGAGCGCACCGACCGCGCCGCGCGAATGTCAGCGTTCCCACAGTTTTCCCCACCGCCGCCCCAGCGGTTCATGCTTGAATGCTCGGGTGAGCGATGGTCGTCTTCCCGTCCGGCGCCGATGGATCGGGTGGACCGTCGGCGTTCTGCTGGCGATCCTGCTCATCGCGATCGGCTGGGTGGCGGTCCGCGGGATCGGCGCGGTCAACGATCTTCAGCAGGTGGCCACGGGCGCCACGCAGCTGAAGGCTTCGATCGCCGAGGGGGATCTGGACGAGGCGGAGCGGATCTCGGGGAGCATCGAGCGCAACGCGGCATCGGCGGACGACCTCACCTCCGACTTCGTCTGGCAGGCCTTCGGCGCTGTGCCGTGGCTGGGACCCAACTTCCGCGCGGTGAGTGAGATGGCGGAGATAGCGCACGACGTCTCGACGGACGCGCTCACCCCCCTGCTCGATGTGGCCGACGGACTCGATCTGGCGGGCCTGGGCGTCTCAGGCGGCACGATCGATCTCGCCCCCTTCGCCGAGATCCAGGAACCGCTCGAGACGGCGAGCACTGCGCTCACGGCTGCCGAACTGCAGGCCAAGCGGATCGACGCGGACGCGACGCTCCCGCCCCTCGCCGATGCCGTCGGCGAGTTGCGATCCGCGGTCACCGGAGCGGCGACGGCGGTCGGTGCCCTGCACGGCGCCTCCGTGCTGCTGCCGACGATGCTCGGCGGCGAAGGCCCGCGCAATTACGTGCTGGCCATGCAGAACAACGCCGAGTTGCGATCCTCTGGCGGGATCATCGGGTCCATCGCTCTCCTCCACGCCGAGAACGGCACGATAACGTTGCAGCGGCAGGCGTCGACGCGGGACTTCCCGCCGCTGGACACCGCGCTGCCGCTCAGCGAGTCCACGATCGCCCTGTTCGAGGACCGCCCAGGGCGCTACCTCCAGAACATCACCGCCATCCCGGACTTCGCCGAAGCGGGCGAGATCATCGCGGCGCGGTGGACGGGTCGGTTCGGCGGCACCGTCGACGGCGTCATCGCCGTGGACGCGGTCGTCGCGGAGCACCTCATGAAGGCCACGGGAGATCTCTCCTTCGGCCCCTTCACGGCCACAGCGGACACCGTGACCGACATCCTGCTGTCGCAGATCTACGCCGCCGTCCCCGACCCCGCCGCACAGGACGCGATCTTCGCCCAGGCGGCGGGCGGCCTGTTCAGCGCCGCCCTGTCCGGCGGCGATCCCCGGGCTCTCATCGGGGCGCTGGCGACATCGGCGGACGAGAGTCGTATCCGCATCTGGAGCGCACATCCGGAAGAGGAGGCCGTGCTCGCCGCCACCGAACTGGGCGGAACGATCCCCACGGACAGCGACGACGCGACCTATGTCGGCGTGCTGATGAATGACACCACCGGCGGGAAGATGGACTACTACACCCGCGCATCCATCGTGACCTCGATCGGCACGTGCCAGGGTGCCCCGACCACGCAGGTGCGCATCACGTGGACGAGCACGGCCCCGGCGGACGCGGCCACGTCGCTGCCCGCCTATGTCACGGCCGACGGCTTCTACGGCGTCCCTGCCGGCACGGTGCGCACGCTGATCGCGGTCTACGGACCGGAAGGCGCGACACCCGCTCACGTCGACAGGGACGGCAAGAAAGAGGGCGTGCAGACTGCCATGCTCGGCGACCGTTCCGTGGTGCAGCACGAGGTGTCCCTCGCGCCCGGGGAATCGACGACGATCACGGTCGAGTTCGAGGGCATCGGTGCCGGCGCACGTTTCACCGAGGTGCGACACACGCCGCTCATCGAGGCTCCGGAGATCACGCGCGAACCGCTCAACTGCGCATCGTGACATTCCGGGCTCGATAGGGTAGTGTCGACTCACTGGGGAATATCTGGAGTCTGCAATCTTGCCGTGGGGGCAAGATGACTCCACGCAGTCGGACGCAGGGGTGTGTCCGAAGGCGATTCCGCGTGAAATTCTGGGGAGAAATCATGCTGAAAAAACTGGCTGCCATCAGCCTCACCGCCGGCGCGCTCGTACTCATGGCGCCCGCCGTCGCAACCGCTGCGCCTTCGTCTGTTCCGACCGCGTCCTCCGACTCGTACACGACGCCTCCCGGCGTCAAGGTCGGCGACCCGGTCATCGACACCTGCGAAGTCTCGACCATCGTGTTCGGGCCGGGCTACTTCCTGCCGTCCGAGAACGTGAACGTCTCCGTCTCCGGCCTCAACGCGGGGAACGCTGCCGTCTCGGGCAACACCGCCGCGACCGACGGCGGCCTGACGCTCACCTTCCGCCCACCGTCTGACGGAGAGGGCTCCTACGCCGTCTCCTTCGGCGGCTCGCGGTCGTACACCGCGACGGTCACCGTCGCGCACGGTCACGATGCGGCTTCGACGTGCGACCACGATCCTGCGGTCGCACCGGCGGGTGCCGAGATGCCGCTCACGGGCGACGGATTCGAACTCGCCCTCACCGGCGGAAGCGTCTCGCCGTGGGTCCTCGGAGGCGGCGCTGCGGCGCTCGTCGCCGGCGGTGCTCTCGTCGCGGTCGGCGCTTCTCGCCGCAAGCGCGCCTAGGTCCGGCTGCCGCCTCGCGCGGTGGTCGACTGGACGACGGTGATCCCTCCCCCTCCGATCACCGTCGTCTGGTGCATCCGGTGGCACCCACCGGAAGCCCACGGCACGCCCCCTTCTGGGAGGGGACGGCCGTGGGCATTGACGCGCCCGCGAGGACGAACGTCGCACCGCCCGTGACCTTCCGGTCGACGCGGACTCGCGCTCAGGGAGTGGGTGCCGGGGTCTGGGTCGGCGGATGCAGTGACTGTGTGATCAGGTCGTGGATGAAGCCGTAGTCCGGTTGGTGCTCGTCCACACCGAAGTCGGGCGTGAGCTCGATCGACGTCACCGGCTGCTCCTTCGCCTTCAGCATCAGATCGAAGAACTCCGGCAGCTTGTCCGAGGGCAGATCGGTACTGATCAGTGCCGTGCCCGCCGCTGCCACCTCGTTGAATCGGGTGAGCACGGTCTGCGGAGTGAACTGGGCGAGGATCGCCTCCTGGAGCTCGCGCTGACGCTTCATGCGGTCCCAGTCGCTGGTCGTGTAGCGGGACCGGGCGTACCACTGGGCGGTGTCCCCGTCCATCCGCTGCTTCCCGGGCTCGATCCAGCCGATGGCCCACTCGTTCACATCGGTGCCCGACCAGCCCTCGGGCGGTCCGCCCTTCGGCAGGCGCTCGGTCACGTCGATCTCGACACCACCCAAGGCGTCGACGAGCTCGGCGAAACCGTGCATGTCCACGAACACGTAGTACGGGATCTCGATGCCGAGAACACCTTCCGCCGCGTCCTTGGTCGCCTCGATACCCGGCTCCGAGCCGTGGGCGACGGCGTCGGGATAGAGCCCGGCTCCCCCGTCTTCGCGGCAGACCTCGGCCGCGTTGCGCACGTGATTCATCCAGCCGTTCCAGCCACACGACGATGAGCTGTGCCCTTCGAAGCCGTTCGGATACAGCTCCTGCATCGGGCTGCCCTCGCTGAACGGCGCGTTCGGGAGCTCGCGCGGGATGCCGGTGATGGTGACGGCGCCGGTGTCGGCGTTGACCGACACGACCGAGATGCTGTCGAACCGCATCGAGTCGCGTCCGTCACCGCTGTCGGCGCCGAGCAGGAGGATGTTGTAATAGCCGTCGCTCGGCTCCACGCTCGGGCCGCTCTGCCCGAAGATCGAGCCGATCGTGCTTCGCACCGAGCCCACCGCGGTCGCCGCATAGGCAGCTCCACCCCCGACGAGACCGAGCAGGACGAGCGCGACGACGGGAATGGCCAAGCGCGACAACCCGGGAACCTTCACGAGGCGCACGAGGCGGAGCGCATCGAACGTCAACACGATCCAGAGCACGACGTATCCGACGAGCAGCACCTGCACGAGCGTCAGGATCGCGGCCGAGAAGAACCCGCCGCCGATCGTGAGCCACAGCAGGACAGGGCGTGCGAACAGTGCGAGGCCGGCGGCGATGATGGCCAAGAACCAGGCGAGGAGGGTCGCGCCGAGACCGAAGCGACCGAGCCGACGATTGCCGGCGAGCACCTGAGCCGAGCCCGGCAGCAGGACATTCATCGCGACGAGCCACCAGCCGCGCTTCGCCATGGTGCCCTGATCGGAGACATCCGGGTGCCGCAGCGGCCGGGTCTCGATCAGCGGGCGCCCTGATGCGCGCGGAGGCGCAAGGGTCACAGCGACCCCTTCAGCCGTTCGTTCTTCTGCTCGACCTGGGCCTCGAGTTCGCGCGCGTACGCCTCGACGCGGTCGGCGAGGTCGGGGTCGGCCGTTCCGAGGATCCGCGCGGCGAGGAGACCCGCGTTGCGTGCGCCGCCGATGGACACCGTGGCGACCGGGATCCCGGCAGGCATCTGCACGATCGAGAGCAGCGAGTCCATGCCGTCGAGGTAGGCGAGCGGCACGGGGACGCCCACGACGGGAAGCGGGGTCATCGAGGCGAGCATACCCGGAAGGTGCGCAGCTCCCCCGGCGCCCGCGATGATGACGCGGACTCCCCGAGACCGCGCGTCACGAGCGTACGACATGAGCTTGTCGGGGGTGCGATGCGCCGAGACGACCTCGACCTCGTGCGGGATCCCGAAGTCCGTCAGAGCGGCGGACGCATCGCTCATCACGCGCCAGTCGGAGTCGGATCCCATGACGACGCCGACGAGAGGAGCGGCGGAGGAGTGCAGTGGCTCGGTCACCAGATCAGGCTACGGTCTGCCGCTGGGAGAAACCCCGAACGCCGCGCCTCTTCGTGCGCATGTCTCCGGTGTGATGGCGCCGACAGCGGGCACTGCTCAATCGAAGTGCGCGGCAGCCGCCCGCGCCACGTACACGGCATCGTCGAGGTCATCGTCGACGACGTTCACATGACCGACCTTCCGGCCGGGTCGCGGAGCCTTGCCGTAGGTGTGGATCTTCGCCTGCGGGTGCTCGGCCATGGCCGCGGCGAAGCGCTCATCGAGCGTGCCCTCCACGGGACCGCCGAGGATGTTCACCATGACGGACCAGGCAGAGCGGGGCGCGGTGCTTCCCAGCGGAAGATCGGCGACCGCCCGCAGATGCTGCTCGAACTGTCCGGTAACGGCGCCGTCCTGGCTCCAGTGCCCGCTGTTGTGCGGTCGCATCGCGAGTTCGTTGACGAGGATTCGCTCGTCGTCGGTCTCGAACAGCTCCACGGCGAGCATGCCCGTGACGCCGAGTCCCTCCGCGATCGTGCGGCCGATCTCCTCGGCGACCTCCACGAGGCGGTCGGCGGCGGCGGGGGCAGGGGCGATGACTTCGGCGCACACTCCATCGCGCTGCACCGTCTCCACCACGGGGTACGCGACGATCTGCCCGCTCGGGCGACGGGCCACCTGCTGCGCGAGTTCGCGCACGAAGGGCACGAGCTCTTCGACGAGGAGCGCGTCATCTCCGGCCAGCGCATCGAGCCAGTCCCGCGCCTCGGAGGCTGCACGCACGACCCGCACGCCCTTCCCGTCGTATCCCCCGCGCGGTGTCTTCACGACGCCCGCGCCGGCATGCGCATCGAGGAAGTCCTGCAGCTCGGCGGTGCTCCGCACGGGAGCCCAGTCCGGCTGCGGCACGCCGAGTTCGGCGAGACGTGCGCGCATGACGAGCTTGTCCTGGGCGAACTGCAGGGCGTCAGGCCCCGGGTGGACGACGACGCCGTCGGCGACGAGTGCCCGCAGGACCTCCTGTGGCACGTGCTCGTGGTCGAAGGTGACGACATCGACATCCGCGGCGAAAGCGCGCACCGTGTCGAGATCGCGGTAGTCACCGATCGCGGTCGCCGCGAGCGCGGCGGACATGCCTTCGTCTTCTGCGAGCACTCGCAGGTCGAGACCGAGCTCCACCGCGGGCGCGATCATCATCCGGGCCAGCTGTCCTCCGCCGATCACACCAACACGCAACGCCATGTGCCGTCTCCATTCGTCTGTCCCATTCTCGCGCACCGGGACAGCCGGATTCGACACTCTCCGGGTCAGCGGACGCTGCTCCCGCACGCAGTGTGCGACGAAATCACGACGCGGACTGTTCGTCTCCGCCGGCCTGTGCGTCGCGATGCGCCAGGATCTGCCCGACCTCGATCTGGTCGGCGAGCGTCTCGTGCACGAGCGTCACGTTCGGGACGTTCGCGAGTCGGAGCGGTGCATCGACGCCGTTCGAGAGAGTGATGTTCCCCGAACCCCACAGCCGCTGCAGCGGACCACGGCGAACCGCGATCGTGTAGCCGCGCGCGTGCGACATCTCGCGACGCCCGCGAGCGCCGATGCCGTGGTGGGCGATGACGCGCCTGGTGGTGACCGTGGTGCTCCGTGAATACCAGACCACGAACGGGATGACGACCGCGAGGAGCACCACGACGGCCGCCGCTGCGAGCAGCATCCAATCCTCGAGACCGGCGGGCAGGTTGCCATAGAAGTACGCTGTCGCGCCGAAAGTCGCGATGAGGACCAGAGCCGACCAGAACAGCCGACGCGCGTGACCCCGGAAGCGCGCGATCAGCAACTCCTCCGAGGGTGTACCGGGCGGCGGCATCAGGGGCCGCCCGCCGAGCGTCACAGGCTGGGTCACCCCACCATTGTGCCTGTGATCTGCGACATCGTCGTCTGGGCGACGGCGTGTCAGTATCCCGCGGGGCGGACGTGCACGACGTCGCCCGCCGAGATCGTCTGCTGTTCACCGTCGACGGCCACCAGCAGGCGCCCCTCCGGATCGAGCGCTGTGGCCACGCCCTCCAGCATCCGACCAGCCGGCAGAGACACGCGGACCGACTGTCCGATCGTCGCGCATCGGTCGGTCACCGCCGCGTGCAGCCCGCTGCTGCCCGCGTCACTCGTCGAGACGAGCCTCGAGAGCAGACGATCCAGCGCGGAGAGATAGTCGGCCAGGAGGCGGTCCTCGTCGACGTCGGCGTCGAGCACCGCGAACGAGGTGGCCGTCGGCACCGGAAGCTGCTCGGTCGTCATCGCCGTGTTCACGCCGGCGCCGACGACCACGGTGTCCGCGGTCGCCTCAGCGAGGATGCCGCAGATCTTGCGCCCGTCGACCAGCACGTCGTTCGGCCATTTCATCCTGACGTCGTGCTCGGGCAATTGCGACGCGACCGCTTCGGTCATCGCCGCACCTGCGGCGAGCGGAACCCAGCCTCGGGCTGCCGGATCGACCGGCAACGTGCGCAGAAGCACGGAGACGGCCAAGGCGCTGCCCGCCGGGGCGACCCAGCTGCGGTCGAGACGGCCGCGACCTGCGGTCTGGTCGCGCGTCACGATCGTCGACAGATGCGGCCACCCGACAGCGTCCCCCGCGTGCGCACGAAGATCAGCGTTCGTCGACCCGGTGCGTGCCAGCGCCTCCAGGCGAGGGACCGTGGTCTGCGCCAGCGGGAATTCCACCGTCATGCCTCCTCGTCGTCGACTTCCTCGTCGTCGTCGTCCTCGTCCTCGCGGATCGCCCCCACCTCGTGGGCCTGCCAGCGCTCCCACTCCTGCATGAGTCCGTCGACCGCAGCGTGGAACTTCTCGGTGGCCACGCCCGGCGTCGTGTCACCGAAGTAGTGCTGCACCCACATCCGCAGACGAGCGATGGCTGCCTCATCGGCTCGCACCCGTTCGACCTCTGCGACGATGTCGTCCGCGGCCTCGGCCGTCAGCCATTCGCAATCAGCCAGGTACCCCTGCGTGTCGATGGAGGCACGCTCATCCGTCGGTCGGGTGATCATCAGCGGCTTCCCCGCCGCGAGCCGGTCGTAGACCATCGCGGAGATGTCGACGACGGCGACGTCGGCCGCCGTCAGCTGCCAGCCGAGTTCCGGCGCGTGGTCGTACACGTGCTGGGCGGTCGGGTCGGCGGCGTTCGCGGCGTTGATCGCCGCGATGATGCGCCGGTGGGCGGCGCCGTACGCCTCGTCGACGACTCCGCTGCGCGGATGCGGACGGTAGATCACCCGATGTGCACCGGTCGCCAGCAGCCGTGTCACGAGCGCCTCGCCGTGGGTCGCGATCGAACCGTAGTGGGCACTGGGCCGATCCCCCTCCCACGTGGGCGCGTAGAGCACGACGGTCCGCTCATCCGGCACGAAGGGCAGCGTTCCCGAGTAGTGATCCGCCTGGGGCCGGCCGATCTCGATGGTGCGGCGATCCACGTCGTAGTCCCACAGCGTGCGCGACAGCCGGTCGCGGGCAGCCTGACCGGCCACGAAGGCGTAGTCGTACGCCTTGTACTGATTCGTGGTCATGTACATCTTGTCGGACTCGCCGTGGTTGATGAACACGTGCCACCGCCGGCCGTAGCGGAACATCTGGAAGTTGCGGGTGTTCTGATTCACGTACAGCACCACGCGGATGTCCTGCGTCGCGATGAACCGTTCCAGGTCGCGGACCTTCGGCACGAATGCGACCGGAGGGGAATCCTCGTCCAGCAGCCTCTCTGTACCGGTCGCCTGTCGCGAGAGCACGACGACGGGCCACCGCTTCGAGAGCTCGGCGAGCGGGCGGTACCACTGGCGCATCTGGTACATGTTCACGGCGCCGTCGGCGAAATACACCGCCACCTGGAAGTGCTCGGTCGGCAGCGGTTCGCGTTCGGAGAGCCGTCGCCGCACGCGCTGCACGGCCGTGCGGGATGCGAGCGCCCGCTTCAGCAGTCGGTACGCCTTCTTCGCATCAGACAGTGCACCCATCCCTCCAGAATAGTTCGTCGAGGCGGCATCATCCGGCGCCTGCGGCCGGATCCGGCGCCGGAAGGCCGATAGTCCGCGTCCTGCTCAGGATCACCGAGAGCCACCGTGACATGATCGTCATGTGCCAGCCGACGAAACCGCCGCTCCCCCATCCGGGGTGTCCTTCGTGATGCCGGTGCTCAACGAGCGGGCGTACCTCGAGCACGCGGTCGAATCCGTCCTCGCTCAGGACGTCGATGTCCCCACCGAGCTCGTCCTCGCACTGGGGCCGTCCAACGACGGCACGACGGAGCTCGCTCGGCGGCTGGCGGAGAACGACGAGCGCATCCGACTGGTCGACAACCCTGCAGCGCACATCCCCGTCGGGCTCAATGCGGCGATCCGCGCGAGCCGCTACTCGACGATCGTGCGCGTCGACGCGCACTCGGAGCTCTCCCCCGGTTATGCCGCCCGGGCGCTCCGAACGCTCGAGCGCACCGATTCGGCCAACGTCGGCGGCGTCATGCATGCCGAGGGGCGCACGCCGTTCCAGAAGGCCGTCGCCCGCCTGTACAACTCGCCGGTCGGCCTGGGCGGTGGCGCCTATCACGGAAGCTCCCAGGAGGGTGAGGCCGAGTCCGCCTATCTGGGCGTGATGCGCCGCGCAGTGCTGGACGAGGTCGGACATTTCGACGAGTCGATCCGGCGAGGCGAGGACTGGGAGCTCAACCTGCGCATCCGCCAGGCGGGGCACCGCGTCTGGTTCGACCCCGAACTCGCCGTGACCTACTGGCCCCGCGAGAGCTGGATTCGGCTGGCGCGTCAGTTCCGCGCGACCGGCGCCTGGCGCGGTGAGCTCGTCCGGCGATTCGGTCGCCGCAACGGCATCCGCTACTTCGCACCGCCTGCGCTCGTGGTCCTGGTCCTGCTCGCCCTCGTGGTGGGGATCCTCCAACTCACCGGAGTGCTCGGCGGCGCAGTCTCACTGATCGTCTCGATCATCCTGTACGGACCCCTCGCGCTGTATGTGCTCCTGGTCCTGGGAGTCGCTCTGGCACCGGGAGGCGGCGGTGTGCGCCAACGGCTGTGGACCATGCTCGTCCTGCCGACGATGCACCTCTCCTGGGGTATCGGGTTCATCGGCGGTGTCCTCCGAGGGGCTCGCGACACCGTCGACGCGTCTCGCCTCGGCACCCGCAACACCCCGCTCCCCTGAACCGATCCGGCGGCGCGGGCAGCGACGTCAGAGCGTGACGAAGCCGAGATCGAGGATGCGGTCGACCACGCGCTGAGCAGCATGGCCGTCTTCTCGGGAGTTGAACTGCCGGCGCCATGCCTCATAGCGCTCGGCGTAGGCAGCCTCGTGGCCCCGGTCGTCGAGGGCGGCGGCGAGCTCCTCCTGCGTGCGCACCAGGGGCCCCGGGGCGCGTTCGGCGAGATCGAAGTAGAAGCCGCGCAACTGGCCGCGGTAGTGGTCGAGGTCGGGCACCAGGAAGTACATCGGCTTGCCCGTGACGCTGAAATCGAACATGACGGAGGAGTAGTCCGTGATCAGCGCGTCGGCGGCGAGCAGCAGCCGCGCGGTCTCCGGATACCCCGTCACATCGATGACACGCGCGCCGTCGCGGTCGCGACCCTGCTCCAGCGTGCGGGAGTGACCGCGCACGAGCACCACGGCGTTGGCCTGACGCGCCAACAGCTCGGGGTCGACGAAGTCGACCATCTCCGCGCGGTCGTCGCGCCACGTCGGGGCGTACAGGAGCACCCGCTCCTCTTCCCCGATGCCCAGAGAGCGACGGATCGCGGCCGCGTCTCCGGTGATCAGCGTGTCATTCCGGGGGTAGCCCTCCACCCAGATCGGCCGCCCGAAGAAGGCGTAGGCCTTCCGCAGGATGCGCTCGGAGTAGGTGTTCTGCGCCAGGAGCACGTCCCAACGGCGGGATTCCTTCACCACGGCGGCCATGCGACGCGGATCGAAACCGGGACGGTGCAGCGCGAGCCTCTTCAACGGGGTGCCGTGCCACGTCTGCAGCACTTTCTGCCCCGGCTTGCGGGCGAACCGACGCCGTAGCCAGTCGTTCACGACGAGCAGACGCGATGCTCCTCGTGCGTGCCACCACTGGGGACTCCCCTCGACGACGGCGATCGCGCCTTCGGGAACCTCGACCGAGAGGTCGACGACGCTCCAATAGCGACGCACCTGCGGAGCACGCGCCGCCAGCTCACGGTCGATCGCACGAGGATTGCAGCCGACCGTGCGGCCGTAGAAGCTCTCGAAGAAGACCGCGTTCTCGGTGCCACCGCTCTGAGCGACGTAGCGCTCCTCGAGCGTCGACCTCCCCTCCGCCGTCTCGTACACCGGCTCGATCGGCGCGGCGATGCGGACGGTGGCGCCGTCGACGGCGATGCGCACACCGGTCAGGACGACAGGATCGATCCTCGCCTCCTGCAGGTCGGCATCCGGGATCCGCAGCTCGTACGTTCCGGTCGGCAGCGGAAGCGACGGACCACCCCAGCGCGACGCCTGCAGCGGGAAGGTGGCCTTCCACGTCTTGCCACCGCCGCTGATGCGGCCCTCGACCCGTGCGCGCGGTCCGACCAGCGCAGCATCCGCCGGTCGCGCTCCGGTCCCTGCGACGACCAGCGCCTCTGCCGCGTCGTCGATTCGGGCCGTTGTCATGCTGCTCCCTTCGGCGCGGGAATCCCCCGTGCGCGGATCACGTCATAGACGCGTTCGGTGTTGCGTCCGTCCCGATACGCGTGCATCCCCGCGCTGAGCGTAGCGGACCGCTCGGACGCCGCGTCGTACACGCGGCGGTCGGAGAGCAGATGCTCCAGCTGCACGAGCAGCCCTGCCCAATCAGCGGCCGCATCGGGGCCCGCGACCTCGTCGTACCGGCCGTAGAAGCCGCGAGTGCGCGCGTACTGCTGCGCATCCGGTGCCAGGAAGAGCACCGGCATCGACAGGAGCCCGACATCGTATGCAAGGGAGGAGTAGTCGGTGATGAGCACGTCCACCGCCGCGAGCACCGGGGTGACGTCGGCGATGACGGACGAGCCCAGCGCGCGGACCCGCCTGCTCGGCAGCGGAGGCGCGTAGCCGCCTTCCCCCAGCGGGTGCGAGCGCACCAGGAGGACCGCATCCTGTGCTTCGAGGAGGCGGATGATCTGGATCCACTCCGTCGCAGTCGGAACCGCGGGGTCGGGAGCCCCGTCCCGCCAGGTCGGGGCGTAAAGGATCGTGCGTGCTGACTCCGGGAGGTCACCCACGGCCTCCCGGAGAAGCTCCGACGCAGCACTGCGACGCTCTCCCTGCGAACCTGCGGAGAGGACATCGACGCGCGGCTCGCCGGTCACCACGACCCGCTCGTCGCCGAGACCGAACGCAGACTCCAGCCTTCCCCGCGCGCGATGGGAGGCGGCGGGCAGCACCCGGATCCGCTGCGCGGCGGAGCGGTAGAGCACCGCGATCGCACGACGCAGCAGCGGTGCACCGGGGACGTTCGGCACCTCGGTCGTCGCCGGCGAGTCCAGTCCGATCCGCTTGAGCGGGATGCCGTGCCAGAGCTGGACGACGAATGCGCCGCCGTTCGCGTAGCGGTTGACGTCGCCCAGGCCGTGAGTGACCACCAGGGCGCCGGCTCTGGCGGTCGCCCACCAGCCGCGCAGACCGCTCTTGCGCACGAATCGGATGCCGCGGGCGGCGGCCTCTCGGTCCTCCCGTGCGGAGGACGTGAGCCAGAGCGTGTCGTGTCCTGCAGCCGCGGCATGCTGTCGCAACGCGAGCGCCCCGTCGCCGATCCCCGCACCGCAGCCGAACACCCAGCGTCGCCCTCGCGGGACGAGGAGCGTACCGATGCGTCCGACGGCATACAGCGGGATCCGGAGCAGTTTGGCCGCGTTGCCGGTGCCGAAAGAGAAGGACGCCACCCCGCGAGCCTATCGCGGGGTGGCGTCCTTCTCTGTGACGCGCGGGGTCAGCCGGCCAGTTCGCCGAGCGTCACCTCGACGTCGTAGTCCTTGCCGTTGCGGACGTATGTGACCTTGGCCTCGCTACCGGCCGCCGCCGCGCGCACCTGCGCGGTGAGGTCGGTGGCGCTGGTGATCGGCACTCCGTTGAAGGAGGTGACGATGTCGCCCTTCTCGATACCTGCGGCGGCAGCAGCCCCGCCCTCGTTGGCCTTGGCGATGTAGGCGCCGGCGACGGTCGCGCCCTCGATGCTCGATGCATCCTGGACGGAGGCGTTCAGCAGACCGTGCGTGGCCGCGCCGTCGGCGATGATCTCCTCGGAGACGCGCTTGGCGATGTTCGAGGGAATGGCGAAGCCGATTCCGATCGATCCGGACTCCTCGGAGTTGCCCGAGCTCGCGATCGCCACGTTGATGCCGATCAACTCGCCCTTGCTGTTCACGAGGGCGCCGCCCGAGTTGCCGTGGTTGATCGCGGCATCCGTCTGGATGACGGCGATGGAGATCGATTCCGAGGTCTGCTGCTGGCCGCTGCCGGGGATGTCGAACTGGAACGGCCCCTGGCCCTGACCCTCCTCGGGAGACTGCTCCTGCGGAGCGTCTTCGCTGGAGGAATCCGGCAGCGCGGAGGAGGCGATCTGGATGCTCCGGTTGAGCGCGCTCACGATGCCGGTGGTCACCGAGTTCGCCAGGCCCAGCGGGGCGCCGAGCGCAACGGTCGTGTCCCCGACGTTGAGCTTCGACGAGTCGGCGAAGTCGATGGGCGTGAGCCCTTCCGCGTCCTTCAGCTTGATCACGGCGAGATCGTAGATCGGATCGGTGCCGACGATTGTGGCCTCGTAGATCTTTCCGTCGGACGCCGTCACGCGGATGGTGGGATCGGCCGCGGCGCCGCCGAGGGTCACCACGTGCGTGTTGGTGAGCACGTAGCCGTCGTCGCTGATGATCACGCCGGAGCCGCTGCCGGCCTCCTGCGAGCCGGCGACCTCGATCGTGACGACGGACGGCAGGGCGGAGGTCGCGACCGCGGTGGTCTCGTTGACCGAGCCGGGGTTGTTGACCGTCACGGTCTGCGGCCCGGTCGCCGTACCGGATGACGGGGTGTCCTGGAGTCCGTTCAACAGCGCACCGCCGCCGAATCCGGCGACGCCGCCGACGAGCGCGGCCGCGACGATGAGGGCCGCGAACTTCGTGCCGCCTCGTGTCTTCTGCTCCTTGGCCTTGACGCCGGCACCCGCGAGCGGCTCAGAGCCGAGCGGCTGGGTCGGCTGTGCGTGCGGCGCCGCCGACGGGATGCCGAAAGCGGCGCCCGAAGCGGTGCCGACGGCCGGCGCGGCGAATGCATGCGGCACCGGCGCGACCTGCGGTGCGGGCGGCACGTGCGACGTGAACGTCGACGGCACCTCATGGCCCTGCACCGGCGCAGCGGACGTCGGCGCGGCGGGCGCGACTGGCCCGGCGGATGCCGACTCGGTCTTGTCAGCGGCGGCAGCCGTCGCCGGCTGAGCGGCGACCTCTGCGGCCTCGGTGGACGGCACGGCGTCGTTCGACGCGGATGCCGAGTGGTCCTGGGGTTCGTTCTCGTTCATGGTGTGCTCCTTCAACGACCACTTCAGAATGACGCCTGTGTCTGTGTGTTCCTTATGTCGAAGATGAGTTTCCGCTATGGCCTTAGCCTGTTCTTCATGAGTGTCATTCCCGGCGCATGGCGGCGCACGGCGGCCGGTGCAGGCCTGCTCGCCGCAGACGGAACCGTCGCGCCCACCATCTTCGCAGAGATGTCCGCAGCAGCAGCCCGCACCGGGGCGATCAATCTCGGACAGGGCTTCCCCGACGAGGACGGACCGTCGGAGGTGCTCGAGGCCGCCCGCAGCGCGATCGCGCACGGCGCCAATCAGTATCCGCCGGGGCGCGGCATCCCGGACCTGCTCGACGCCATCAGCGAGCACCAGCGGCGCTTCTACGGCCTCGAGGTGGACCCGGCCAGCGAAGTGATCGTGACGGCCGGCGCCACCGAGGCTCTGACGGCGACACTGCTCGCGCTGATCGACGGCCCCGACGACGAAGTGGTCGTCTTCGAGCCGTACTACGACTCGTACGCCGCGGCGGTGGCACTGGCGGGCGCCCGACTGCGCACGGTCCCCCTTCGCGCTCCCGACTTCCAGCCCGACCTCGATCAGCTCGCAGCGAGCGTGACCGACCGCACCCGCATCATCCTGGTCAACGATCCGCACAATCCGACCGGCGCGGTCTTCGGACGCGACGTGCTCGAGGAGGTCGTCCGGCTGGCCGCACGACACGATGCCGTCATCGTCACCGACGAGGTGTACGAGCACCTCGCCTTCCATGCTCCCCATACGCCGATCGCCGCGCTCCCCGGAGCAGCCGAGCGCACGCTCACGATCTCCTCGGCGGGCAAGACCTTCTCCGCGACGGGATGGAAGATCGGCTGGGTGCACGGACCAGCCGCCCTCATCACGGCTGTCCTCACCGTGAAGCAGTACCTCACCTACGTGAACGGTTCCGCCTTCCAACCCGCTGTCGCCGTCGGCCTGCGGCTGCCCGATTCGTACTTCACCGATGCCGCGGCGACGCTCGCGCACAAGCACGAGATCCTCGGCGACGGACTGCGCACGGCCGGGTTCACGGTGTTCGCCCCGCAGGGTGGCTACTTCACGGTCGCGGATGCGACCGCGCTCGGAGGCACGGATGCCGCCGCGTTCTGCCGCGAGCTGCCGGAACGCGCCGGGGTCGTGGCGATCCCCCTGAGCGCGTTCGTTTCCGAGGCCCGTCGGAACGAGTACTCGGGCCTGGTGCGCTTCGCCGCGTGCAAGCGCGTCGATGTGCTCGAAGAGGCGGCATCGCGCCTGGCGCGGTTCCCCGCCTGACCGGCTCGGCCCGCACCGGATCCCGTCCTCAGCGCGGTACGACCGCGTATCTGCGCGCACGCAGCGAGGGGTTGCTCCGTCGCACCCGCTCGATCGCCGCGGCCTCCACGACCGCGACCGCCATGCCGGGGGCTGTCCCGACCCCTGCAAGGACCACACCCTGCGGATCGACGATCTGCGAGTGGCCGACGCCGATCGGCGTGGGGTGATCGGCCGCGACCACGTAAACGGTGTTCTCGATCGCACGCGCGGCGAGCAGCGTCGTCCAGTGGTGCTCCTTGAGCGGACCCCTCACCCATTCGGCGGGGACGACGAGGGCGTCGGCGTGCGCATCGACGAGCGAGCGGGCGACCTCGGGGAACCTCAGGTCGTAGCAGGTCATGAGCCCGAACCGGAGCCCCCCGAGCTCGAACGTCGACGCCTCCCCCACTTCTCCGGGCTCGATCCAGTCGGACTCGGTCTGCCCGAATGCGTCGTAGAGATGCTGTTTGCGATAGACGGCGAGGATGCCGTCGCCCCGCACCGCCACCACCGTGTTCCGCACGCGATGCCCGTCGGAGGCGCGCTCGACGAGGCCGGCGACGATCACCACCGCACGGTCGGCGGCCAGCGCGGTCAGAGCTTCGACGAAGTCGCCGTCGAGGTCTTCTGCGTTCGCGGCCAGGGTGTCGTCCATCGGGTCGACGAAGTAGCTCGAGTACTCGGGGAAGACGATCAGCTTCGCGCCCCGCGCGGCGGCATCGGCGGTCAGCTCCGCGATCTGCGCGAGGTTGTCGGCACGGGACGCCGTCGGCGCGAACTGGCACACGGCGACGGCGATGGCAGGGGTTTCAGGCATATCCCCATCCTCGCGCATCGACACGCCCGGGGCGTCGCGCAGGGCGGCCCCGATTGGCTCGACCCTGGGATCCGTGATAGGTTACTTCTTGTGCCGCGGGGTGGAGCAGTTCGGTAGCTCGCCGGGCTCATAACCCGGAGGTCGCAGGTTCAAATCCTGTCCCCGCAACAAATGAAAGGCCCTCTGACTCGGAGAAATCCAGGTCAGAGGGCCTTTCGCTTTGCCAGAGACAAATCATGCCTTTGGCGAGAAAGGGGTCTCGCCGGTGGCTGACCCGTCGGAGGAGAGCGCCGCGACGGCGCCGATCCCGATGTAGCGCGAAGGGCAGGCAGGCAAGATAATGTTTGGGTGCCGGACCAGATACTGACCGAACGCCTGCTGATGCGCCGCTGGCGGGCATCGGACCGCCACCCATTCGCCGAGATGAACGGCGATGGCGAGGTCATGGAGTTCTTCCCCGGAGTGCTCGCCCGGACCGACAGTGACGCCCTGGCGGCCCGCGCCGACGCCCAGCTCGCGGAGCGGGGCTGGGGCCTGTGGGCCCTTGAGGTCGCGGACGGTGAGGATCGCGGTCGCTTCGCTGGATTCACCGGCCTCGGCGTCCCCTCTTGGGACGCAGCCTTCACCCCCTGCGTGGAGATCGGTTGGCGCCTGGCCCGATGGGCCTGGGGGCGTGGATACGCGTCCGAAGCCGCGCGAGCCGCTCTTGAGGTCGCCTTCAGCGAACTCGGCCTGGACGAAGTCGTCTCGTTCACAGCGGTACCCAACGAACGGTCTCAGGCCGTCATGCGTCGCATCGGTATGACCCGCGATCTCCACGGCGACTTCGACCACCCCTCGATTCCCCTCGGCCACCCGTTGGGCCGGAGCGTGCTGTACCGTCTGCGAGCAGAGGACTGGCGACCCGGCCGCGTGAGCCCGCTCCAGGGGATCTCCACGTGAGAGGCGTCCCGCTCGGCCCGGACGTATCCGACGAAGGAACGGGACAGATCGAGCGCGAGCAGAATGGGCGCCCCCGAGGGGGCGCCCATTCTGTTCACCGTAGCGAAGGGGTGGTCACTCCCCCGCTGCGGACTCCAACTGCAGTAGCCTCTCGACGGCCGCGGTGAGTCGTTCGTCGGCCTCGGCGAACTTGGCGAGGTCACCGGCCTTCAGTGCCGCTTCACGGTCGATCAGGGCCTCCTGCGCGGAGGCCAGGGCCTCGGCCTCGGCGTTCGTCGGCTGCGTGGGCTCTGTCGGCGTCTCTCCGGTCTCCGGATCCTCAGTTCCGGGTTCGGTGGGTTCGACCTCGTCGTCACCACCGGTCGCACCGGAGTCGCCTCCGAAGAGGGTGTCCAACGCCTCGGTAAGAGTGTTCTCGAACGCGACACGGTCACCGAAGGCGACCAGTACCTTCTGCAGACGCGGCAGCTGCGTGCCCTCGGACGACTGCACGTACACGGGCTGCACGTACAGCAGACCGCCACCGACGGGCAGCGTCAGCAGGTTGCCGTAGATCACCTCGGACTCACCCTGCTGCAGCAGGTTGAGCTGCGGCACGACAGCCGTATCCGAGTTGTAGGTGTTCTGCACCTGGCCGGGTCCGGGCACCGTCGTATCGGTGTCGATCTCGAGCATGCGCAGCTGGCCGTAGCCCTCTGCCTTCTTGCCCTTCTCTGAGCCGGCATCCGAATCCACCGCGAGGTAGCCCATCAGCACGTCACGGCTTCCGCCTGCACCCTGCGAGTTCGGGATGAACGTCGAGAACATCGAGAACCGTGGCGAATCCTGGCCGGGCATCTGCATGGTCAGGTAGTACGGCGGCTGCAGCATCGACTCACTGCGCGGGTCGTTCGGCGTCTGCCAGCGGTTGTCCTGCTGAGCGAAGGAGCCTGCCTTGTCGACGTGGTAGACGCCGAGCACATCGCGCTGCACCTTGAACAGGTCGGTCGGGTAGCGCACGTGGCTCATGAGCTCGCCCGACATGTCGCTGATCGGCTTCAGGGTCGACGGGTAGATCTTCTGCCAGGTCTTGAGCACCGGGTCTTCGTCGTCCCACGCGTACAGCGTCACGGAACCGTCGTAGGCGTCGACCGTGGCCTTGACCGAGTTGCGGATGTAGTTGATGTCATCGATGGCGATTGTCGGCGACGGGACGTTGGAATCCGCGATCGCGTCGGACAGGCTGACGCTCGTCGAGTACGGGTAGGTCGAGCTGGTCGTGTAACCGTCGACGATCCACACGATCCGACCGTCCACCACGCTCGGGTACGGGTCGCTGTCGAGCTCGAGGTACGGAGCGACCTTCTGCACGCGCGTCTTGGGATCGCGGTCGTACAGGATCTGCGAGTCCTCGTTCACCAGGTTGGAGAACAGGATCTGCTCCGACTGGAACTTCAGCGCGTAGAGCAGCTTCGTGAACGTGTCGCCGATCTTCGGACCGCCGCTGCCCTCGAACGTGGTCTTCGTCTCGCTCGAGCCGTCCTTGCCACGCGGGTAGTCGATCTCCGCCGGCTCGGCGCCCCCGGGAGCACCCACGATCGAGTACTCGGGCGAGTTCTCACCGAAGTAGACCCGCGGCTCGAAGTTCTCGCGGTCGGAGAGGAACCCGGAAGTGGGGATGCCGCGCTCGAGGAACACGGGCTCGCCGTCGGTGGTGCGCTGGTTGCCCGCGGCGGCCACGAGGCCGTAGCCGTGGGTGTAGACCGCGACGCGGTTGTTCCAGTTGTCTCCGTCGCCGAGGCCCGACATGTCGAGGTCGCGCACGGACACCACGGTGTCCTGCATCTTCCCGTCGATCTCGTACCGGTCGACGTCCATCGTCTTCTGGAACTGGTAGTACCCGCGGTACTGCTCGAGCTGGCGGACCGTCGGCGGGATGACCTTCGGGTCCATGATGCGAGTGGACGCCGTGGTCTCCGCGTCGGCGCGCAGCTGGCCGGCCTCGGCATCGGTCTTCGCGGCGAACGGCGTCGTCTCGAGGTTCGCGACCCCGTACGCCTCCTTCGTGCCGTCGATGTTCCGCTGGTAGTACTCGGCCTGGTAGGCGTTCTGGTTGGGCTTCACCTGGAAGGTGGTGACCACCCAGGGGTAGCCGACGCCCACGACCAGTGCGGCGACGATCAGCAGCGCCGTGGCTGCGAGCGGGAAGCGCCAGCGACCGATGACCGCGGTGACGAAGAAGAGGATCGCCACGACGGCGGCGATGATCGCGAGGATCGCGAGACCCGGGATCGTCGCGTTCACACCCGTGTACGCGGCACCGGTGATGCGGTCGTCGGGCTCGACGAGGGTCTTGTACTGGTCGAGCCACAGGCTGGCCGCCTGCACGAGCAGGTACAGACCCGCGATGACCGCGAGCTGGATGCGCGCGGGCTTGGAGATGCGGAGCTCACCCTGGCCGATGCGTACCGAGCCGTAGAGGTACGACACGAGGGCCGTGACCAGCAGCGCCAGCAGGAGGACGGCCGACACGAACGCGAGCAGGATCGAGTAGAACGGCATCGCGAACATGTAGAAGCCGGTGTCGATGCCGAACTGCGGGTCGACACTCGAGGTGGCGACGCCGTTGGCCCAGAGCCACACGGTCTTCCACTGCCCCGCGGCGGCGAATCCGGCGAACAGGCCGAAGAAGATCGGCATTCCCCACATCGCGAGGCGGCGCAGGGGCTCGATGACCTCCTGGTACCGATCCAGCTGCGAGCTGAGCCGCACGTATACCGGGCGCAGCCGGTACGCGAGCTGGATGGCGACGAACAGCGGGACGGCCATCCCGAGGAAACCGACGACGAACATCACCGCCGTGGCGATCCACTGCGTCGTGAGAACGCCGGTGAAGCCCACCTGGTCGAACCAGAGGAATTCGGTGTACAGGGAGGCGAACACGAAGAACACCGCGATCAGGGCGGCGATGATCACCAGGGAGATGCCGAGAATACGTCGGGACGTTCGAGGCGTGGCCGGATTCGGAGCTGAGGGTGAGGTCACCCTTCCATCCTAGGCATCGCTCACTGTGCGCAGGCTGTCATCCCGATCACGGCGAGGTCACGGCCGCTCCGCGGATCAGCGGGCGGCGGATTCGCAGGTGGGCAGCGAGGCGACGTCGCCGTCGTCGGCGATGACTTCGAGCGCGTCGAGCGACTCGTCGAGCGTTCCCGTGCGGATCACCTGCAGCCCGTCGGGGACATGCCCGACGACCTCGTCGCAGTTGGCCTCCGGGGCGAGGAAGTACTCGGCTCCGGCGTCACGCGCGCCGTACAGCTTCTGTCGTATCCCGCCGATCGGCCCGACCGTGCCGGCGGCGTCGATCGTGCCGGTGCCGGCCACGTTCTCCCCTCCGTTGAGCTCGCCCTCGGTGAGGGTGTCGATGATGCCGAGCGCGAACATCATCCCGGCGCTCGGGCCGCCGACGTTGTCGAGCTGGATCGTCACATCGATCTCGAAGTCGTAGTCGGTGCGGAGCGTGACGCCGATGAGCCAGGTCGTCACCCCGCCCTCGGTGTGCTCTTCGGGCGTCACTTCGACGGTCTGCTCCTCGCCGTCGCGGCGCACCGTCAGGGTCACCGGGTCGCCCGCGGCCTCCTGGATAGCGGCGCGAAGCTCGGTCGCCGACTCGACCGCCGTGCCGTCGATCGCCGTGATCACGTCATCGGCTTCCAATGCGCCGTCGGCCGGTGAGTCCGCGACCGCCTCCACGACCACGACTTCTGCGCCCGTGTCGTAGCCGAGTTCGTTCAGGGCGGCCGCCGTCGCCTCGTGCTGCGAGTCGACCATCAGCGTGGCGTTGCGCTCATCGCGCTGCTCGGTCGTGACGCCCTCAGGGAACACCGAGTCCAGCGGCACGACCGCGCGCGACGAGTCCATCCAGGCCAGTGCCAGCTCGAACCAGCTCGGGGTGCGCTCGCGGTTGCCGACGACCTGCACGGTGGTGAGGTCGAGCGTGCCCGCGGTCTCGAAGGTCTCAGCGCCTTCGACCTTGATCAGGGGAACCTCATCGCCGTCCTTGTCCGTCGCGGTGCCGAGGGTGTCGTAGACCGGACCCGGCCGCTGGATCACATACGGCGAAGGCAGGAAGGTCAGCACGACCAGGGCGACGAGTGCGACGATCAGCGCCCAGACTCCGAGTCCGAGCTTTCCAGACCGCGTTCGATCCACTGCATTCCTCCGTCGTTCGCGGGCGGCGTACACCGATCTGCCCGCATCGGGTTCGCGCGCAGAAACCTGTGACTAGCGTAGAGGCCACGGCTTCAGACCTGCTGAGAGGCGAGCGACATGGCAGACAACGACCCCACCCCCGAGGACTTCCAGGAGTTCCTGCGAAGGATGCTCGCGAATCAGGGCGGCGGTGACATCGACCCCGAGGCGCTTCGAGGCGCCTTCGAAGGCATGGACGGCTTCACCCTCGACCCCGCGATGATGCAGACGATCATGTCGCAGCTCCAGGGCGCCTTCGGCGGCGACCCGTGGGAGAACGCCCTGCGGCAGGCGCTGTTCATCGCCAACCGCGACGGCCAGGGCATCACCGACGGCTCCCGCACCTCGCTCGCTGATTCCTTCGCCCTCGCGAACCTGTGGCTCGGCGAGGCCACCACGATCTCCGAGCTCGCCGAGACGCCCACCGCGATGACCCGCGGGGAATGGGTCGAGAAGACGCTGCCGGTGTGGAAGGAGATCGCCGATCCGGTGTCGACCAGCATCGCCGACGCGCTCACCTCCGCGCTCGATACGCAGGTCCCCGAGGAGATGCGCGATGTCGTCCAAGGCGCGGGCAAGCTCATGCGCGGCCTCGGCGGCTCGGTGTTCGCCGCTCAATTCGGCCAGGTGCTCGGCAACCTGTCGCTCGAGGTGGTCTCCGGCGGCGACGTCGGGATCCCCGTGCTGCCCGCAGGCACAGCCGCCGTCATCCCGCAGAACCTCACGGCGTTCGGCGAGGGCCTCGAGATCCCGGAAGACCAGATCGCGCTCTATCTCGCCACCCGAGAGCTCGCTTACGCCCGGCTCTACCGGCACGCGAAGTGGCTGCACCTGCACGTGATGGCGCAGATCACGGACTTCGCCCGCGGTGTGACCGTCGACGTGGACGCGCTCGAAGACGTCGCGAGCCGGCTGGACCCCTCGAACCCTGAGGAGCTGCGTGCGGCCATCGAGGGAGGCGCGCTCCTACCCGTGCAGAGCGAAGCGCAGCGCGAGGCCCTGACCCGACTCGAGAACCTCATCGCGACGATCGACGGCTGGGTCGACGTGGTGACCGCACAGGCGACCTCGCGCCTCCCCGACGGCGCGCGGATCGCAGAGGCCGCCCGTCGACGCCGGGCGGTCGGCGGTCCCGCCGAGGACGCGCTCGGTGCGCTGGTCGGGCTCAAGCTGCGGCCGCGGCGAATGCGCGAAGCATCTGCGATGTGGCAGGCGGTGACCGATGCCGTGGGCATCAGCGCCCGCGACTCGCTCTGGGACTACCCCGACCTGATGCCGACGGCCGAGGACATCGACGATCCGAGCGCACTCGTCGCCCGCCTGCAGGCCGTGGAGCGCGGCGAACAGCCCGTCGCGGACGAGTTCGACGAGGCGCTCGCCCGGTTGCTCGACGGCGACGACTTCTCGGAAGAGACGCCGGCCGAGAGAGCCGACGGTGGGAGCGGGGCCGACGATGGGACCGAAGCCGACGGTGGGACCGCGGACGACGGTGGCGCCCCGGAAGGCGACCGCCCCGTCTGAGGATCCGCCGTCAGCCGGAGCGGGAGGAGGTCCACACCTCTCCTCCCCCGTCGGGGGCACGGCCGGCAGTTGTCCACGGATGCTTCGAGAGCACCCCGCAGACTCCGGCGTCCCTCCAGAATCGGAGAGATGCCCCTCACACCGCCGATCCTCACGCGCCTCGATCCGAGTACGCCCCTGCTGTGGCGGGACGAGCGCACACTGCAGCTCGGCGACGTCGACGGACTGCGCATCGAGGCGGATGCCGCGTGGGTGGAGCTCCTGCTCAGCCGCCTACGCACGGGTTTCCGCCGGGGATCGTTCGACGTGATCGCACACGCGGCCGGAGCACCGCGCGAGGCGGCCAGAGATCTGCTCGCGCGCCTGGAGCCGGTCCTCGTCGACGAGCCCACCACGCCCCGCCCGGCGTGGGTCGAGAGCATCGGCATCGACGACGGGCGCAGCGAATACCGCATCCGCGAGGCGCTCACCGATGAGGGCGTCTCCCTCGTCGATCCGGGCCGGCGACCGGGCGTGAGCGTCGTGCTCGTGCGAGGTGCGGCGGCGGCACTGCAGTTCGCACGCCACCTCCGCGAAGACACCCCGCATCTGCCCGTCTCCTTCGAGCCGGGCAGAGTGACCGTCGGGCCGCTGGTGATCCCCGGCGAAACCGCCTGCCTCGCGTGCCGAGATGCGCATGCAACCGCCCTCGACCCGGCGTGGCCGCTGCTGCACACGCAGATGATCGGGCGCGACCCCGGCCCGATCCGCGCCGCGCAGGTCGCCGAGGCCGGCCGGCTCGCCGCCGGGCTCCTCGCCGACGACGGCGGCGCTGCGGGTCGCGTCGTGCGTGTCAGCGCGGACGGTTCCCGCGTGTGGCGTTCGGTGACGTTTCACGAAGAATGCCGGTGCCGCGGCCCGTGGTCCCCATCTCAGCGAGGAATCGCGACGGAGCACGCTCGCCCCGTCCCGCCGATCGCGACCAGGACAGCGAGAGCGTTCGCGCGGCCCGCGTGACCCCCACGTAGGCCAGACGCCGCTCTTCATCGATCGACTCGAAGCTCGTCGCGTAGGAGATCGGGAGGGAGCCCTCGGCCCAGCCGGCGAGATGCACATGGGGCCATTCGAGGCCCTTCGCCGCATGAAGGGTCGAGAGAGTCACCGTGCGCATCGTGGGCTCATGCTGGTCCTTCGCTCGCGCCATCAGCGCGTCGCTGAAGCTGCGGAGGTTCGCGTCAGGCCCTGCCTCCTCGGCAAGCCGCAGGATGGCGCGTCGGGCCTCCCACCCGCCGCGTTGAGCCCCGCCGGCCGCGGGCGGCTCGTCGGTGAGTCCGAGCTCGCGCAGCACTCGCTGCACACCGGGAAGGAAGCCCTGCTCCGTGGGTGCGACCGCCGCCGCACGCAGGGCCAGGATCGCCTGTCGCACCTCCGGCATCGCGAAGAAGCGGGTCCCGCCCAGTACCGTCGTCGCGATGCCCTCCGCGGCGAGCGCCTGCTGCAGCATCGCGGACTGCGCGTGGGCACGGTAGAGCACGGCGATCTCCGAGGGCGACGCTCCCGCCGCGATCTGAGCGGAGATGGCGGCAGCGATGCCCGCGGCCTCTTCGCCCTCGGTGTCGTAGGCGGTGACGGTGGGGGCGTCGGCGGTGAACTGCTCGCGCGCCGGCACGAGCTCCAGCGCTCCGGGACGGCCCTGCATGAGCGCATTGGCGACCGTGAGGATCGGCGGCTGGGATCGGTAGTTGGTCTCGAGCCGTACGACGGTGGCATCGGGGTGACGGCGTTCGAACTCGAGCAGGAACCGCTGCTCCGCGCCGGCGAAGGAGTAGATGGTCTGGCTGGCGTCGCCGACGACGCAGATGTCGTGCCGGTCGCCGAGCCACAGCTCCAGGAGCCTGTTCTGCAGCGGCGAGACGTCTTGGAACTCGTCGACCGTGAAATGACGGTACTGCTCGTGGACGGATGCCGCGACCCGCGGCTCCGCCTCCAGCATGCCCGCGCATGCGAGCAGCACGTCTTCGAAGTCGAGCTGCCGACGGTCGTCCTTCAGTGCTTCGTAGCCGCGCATGAGCTCGACCAGTTGACCGGCGTCGACACCGCTGATCGGTCGCCCGAGCGCGGCGTACTGGTCGATCGACAGCATCGAGACCTTGCGCCACTCGATCTCGGATGCGATGTCGCGAAGGGTGGCCGTGCTCGGGCGGAGCCGGATCGCATCAGCGGCCTGACCGAGCATCCGCACCTTGTTGTCGATGATCGACGGTGCCGGCGAGCCGGCGAGCGTCGGCCAGAAGAAGTTGAGCTGCGCGAGCGCGGTCGCGTGGAAGGTTCGAGCAGCGACCCCATCGACCCCGAGCGCCCGCAGTCGCCCCCGCAGCTCCCCCGCCGCCTTGGCGGTGAAGGTGACCGCCATGACGCGCGAGGGCGAGTAGGCACCGGTGTCGACGCCGTGCGCGATGCGATGCGTGATGACACGTGTCTTCCCGGTACCGGCTCCGGCCAGCACGACGACGGGACCACGAAGGACGGATGCTGCAGCCCGCTGCCGCTCGTCGAGGGCATCGAGTGCGCTCACGCGTGCTCCTCGTACCAGTCGACGATCAGTGCGCGGGCGATCGACGCGTGCCCCGGAAGCCCGACCGGACCGTCCCCGGCGAGCGCGGATCCGATCTCCGCGCGGGTGAACCAGCGCACATCGACGATCTCCTCGCCGTCGGCGAGCGCTGCGGTCTCGTCGTCCACGACCGCGCGGAAACCCACCATGAGCGACCTCGGGAACGGCCAGGCCTGCGACGAGATGTAGCGCAGCGACGACAGGCGTACGCCGGACTCCTCCTCGATCTCGCGGTGGACCGTCGACTCCAGCGACTCTCCCGCCTCGGTGAAGCCGGCGAAGCACGAGTACATGCGGCCGCCCCAGTTCGCGTTGGCGCCGAGCAGCAGACGTTCCCCGTCACGGCTCTCGACAGCGACGATGACGGCCGGGTCGGTGCGCGGGAAGTGCTCGCGCCCGCACACCAGGCAGCGCCGCGACCACCCGGCGTTGCGCAGTTCGGTCCCCCCGCCGCACGTGGGACAGAACGGCGCATCGCGGAGCCACCCGGCCAGCGCGATGGCACCGGTGAGCAACTCCGATTCCTGACCGTCGATGCGGCCGCCGAGATCGCGCAGCCCGAGCCAGACCTCGTCGGGCGCGGTGTCGAGCGCATCGGTCTCGGGCGGGGCGGCGGCGAGGAGCAGCACGGTGCCGTCGGCGTCGCGTCCGAGGAGGGCCCAGGTCGCCTCGACCACGGCTGCCACGGGTACTCGCAGGAGCGCCGAATCGACGACTCTGACACGTCCTTCGCGGACGACGATCGCCCGGGTGGCCGGGTCGTCACGGAGGCGGCCGATGACGTCCGGCTCATCGCGGAGTTCGGCTGCACGGTCGAGGGACGGGCGCTGAATGGTCATCGACTCCCTCTTTCACGGGCGTGGCGGAGGCGGGACCGCCCCTGAGCCGACCTACCCTGGGGGCATGGGACGCTCTCCTTTCACTCTAGCCGCGGCAGTGACCGCTGCTCTGCCCGGGGCGGAGGTCACGGGCGCCCGCAGCTTGAGCGCGGATGGCGACGCGCGGTTCGACTCGGCGGTGGCCTCGCTCGCCGACGGTCGCGAGCTAGCGATCCGCGTCGCAGACGACGACGAGACCGCGCGTGAGCTCGCCGCCGAGGCGCTCGCACTGCGCGCACTGACCGACGGCGCACGGGCGATGCTTCCGTTCCGCGCACCCGCCTACATCGGGGAGACGCGTCTCGGCGACGCACGCGCCCTTGTCACCGAGCTCCTTCCCGGATTCCAGATCGAGGCCGCCCTGGTGCCGGCCGGGCGTGGCGCCGCGGAATCGATGGGGGCGTCGATCGCCGCCGTGCACGGCCTTCCGACCTCGGTCGTCCGCGGCGCCGGGCTCGCCACTCGCAGCGCCGAGGAGAGCCGTGCGGAGTTGGAACGCCTGATCGACACCGCTGCCGCCACCGGTCGCGTGCCGGCCCGGCTCACGGTCCGCTGGCGCGATGCCGTCGCCGACGACGAGCTGTGGCGTTTCGAATCCACCGTCATCCTGGGCGGCGTCCAGGCGACCTCGTTCCTGTTCGAGGACGACCCCGAGCGCGGCCCCGAAGTGGTCGGACTCGTCGGATGGCACGGACTCTCGGTCGGCGATCCGGCTCTCGACCTCTCGTGGCTTTCGGCAGCCCCGGATGCCGCCGGCGATGTGCACGCGTCGTACGCACGCGCGGTCGACCGCGCCCCGGACGGCGGCCTGGAAGTACGAGCACGCCTGCTGGCCGAGCTCGAGTTCGCCCGGTGGCTGGTCCACGGCGATTCGATGCACCGACCGGACATCGTCGACGATGCGGCCGCCCTGCTCGATGCACTCGCCGAAGGCATCCGCGACGACGACCTGAACATCGTCGATGCCCGCGGGGACGCTGTCGACTCCGCCCTCGACGCGCTCGACCGGGTTCCCCAGGACGCCGCCGCCGAGATCGACACGTCGATGCACACCGACGCGTACAACCCGGAAGAGCTGTGGGCGACCACCCCGGATGAGTCGGACCCCGCGCAGAGCGAGACCGCGCCCCACGACCCCCTGCCCGGAACGGGAGCCGGAACCGACCGTCGGACCAACGAGAGCGCGCACCGGGCCCAGATGCTGAACATCGAGACCGAAGACCTCTCCGGTGTCGCGAGCCTGTTCGCCGGCACCAGCGGAGCCGCCGGAGCGCGCGAGGATTCGCATCCGCTCGCCCCGCGCGCGCACGCCGACGACGACGACGGGGACGATTCCGACGAGGCTCAGCGCGCCGCGCGAGCAGCACTCCAGCGATGGAAGAGTTCTTCCTCCGAATAGACGCGGTCGCCGCGGATGATCAGATCGTCGGCCACGTAGTACAACGCCACGTCGATCTCGTCGAGCGGCACTTCGAAGCGCCGGTGATAGGCCAGGCGGTAGAGCGCGAGCTGCAGCATCCGCTCGTCGCGCTCCTGCGCTGTGCGCGGCGCCCGGCCGGTCTTCCAGTCCACGATCTCGATGCGGTCGCCGCGGTCGGCGCGCCGGTACACCGCGTCGAGCTTGCAGATCACAATGTGAGCCCCTCCGCGCTCGTCCGCCCCGGGCAGGCCGGCCCCGAGCGCGAAGTCGATCTCGATCTCCACGGCGATCGGCTTCAACCCGCCCCATTCGCTGCGCTCGAACGTCTTCTGCAGGGCGTCGAGGTCGGCGGCGTCAGCGGCAGCACCCGATCCTTCTCGCACGAGATCTGACGCGACCTCGTCCTCGTCGATCTCCCAGAGTGCCTCGTCGACCCCGCTACCGACTCCGACGAGTTCGGACCGCTGCTCCACCCAGGCGTGGAACAGGGTGCCGAGGCGCGTCTGCCGATAGGGTCGCTCCGGCATGGGGCGCACGATCGACGACAGCGTTCCCGAGAAATCGGTGACGTAGTCCTTGAACCGCGAAGCGGGCACACGGGTCGGGGCCTCGACATCCGTCCCGCGCTGGCGGGCGGCGCGCTCGGCCAGGAGTCGTTCGAGCTCGATGGTCGGTTGGGACGTCCCGGCACGGATCGCATCCTCGACGGCGGCGGCTGCCGCGGTGACGACGTGCCTCCGGGCTCCCAGCGGATCGAGGGGCCATCGAAGGGTGGAACCGGGGCCGTCGTACGGGTTGTCGTCCGGGTCGACTGGTTCGATCGGCTCGAGGCCGCGCACCTCGATCGCCTCGACGAGGAAGGGGCTCGGTGTGCGCGGAGCCTTCTGACCGGCCCAGTGCGCACCACTGAGGAGCAGATCCGTCCGCGCACGGGTCACCGCGACGTACGCGAGGCGTCGCTCCTCCTGCTGCTGGTAGGCGCGGTAGGCGTCTTTGAACCGCTTGAGTGCGCCCCCGTGTGGATTCGCCTTCGTCGCCCCGCCCGAGAGCGACGCCTGCGCGAGCTTCTGCCGCTTCACGGGATCGGCCTCGCCCCCCATGGCCTCGACGGGGTCCCACTCGAAGCGCGGCAACGCGTCCCGATCCCCGCGCAGCGCGAACGGCACGACGCCGAACCCGAACCACCCGGACGTGTCGGAGACCCTGCTCGGGAGCTCATCGGCCACCAGTCGGACCACCGCGACCGCATCCCACTCCAAACCCTTCGATCCATGGATGGTCAGCAGCTGGACGACACCGGCCTCGGGCGGCTCCGGGCGCGGCATCAGCTCATCCGTGCTCTCGGCCTTGTCGAGCCAGGCGAGCAGGCTGCCGATGCTCCCCCGCTCGTCGGCGGCGAGGAACGCACGAACTTCGTCGGCGAAGGCGCGCAGCTGCGTGGCCGCGATGCGCGCGGGACCCCTCGTCTCGTTCGCGGCGAGCTCGATGTCCAGGCGGAGTTCGAGCTCGATGAGCCGGATCAGCTCGGGGATCGGCTGGGACGAGGCGCGTCGGAGCCGTTCCAGCATCTCCCCCGCTGCTCTGACCCGCGCACGGCCGTCAGGGGTGATCGATTCGAGCAGCCGGTAGTCGTCGCGCACTGCTCGCACCACGTCGACCGCGTCGATGATCGACACCGCCTCGTCCGCGCCGCGGGAAGAGCGCAGCCGTGCACGCACCTCCTCCGGCAGCGGCGCCATCGCGGTGTCGCGCTCCGACAGGGTGCGGCCGAGATCGTAGAGGGCAGCCATGTCGGCGACACCGACGCCGAACCGGGGACCGGTGAGCAGGCGGATCAGCGCGGACCCGGCCGTGGGGTCGTGCACGACGCGAAGGGTCGAGACGACGTCTACCACTTCCGGTGTCGCCAGGAGTCCGCCGAGGCCGAGGATGCGGTGCGGGATGCCTCGTCCGGCGAGCGCAGCCGCGAACGTCTGCATATGCCGCTTGGAGCGGAAGAGGATCGCTCCGGTGTGGGGCGTCTGCGCCTGTCCCGCACCGGCCGCACCGGCCGCACCGGCCGCACCGGCCGCACCGGCATCGTGCTCCGCCCGCCGGTCGGCGAACCAGTCCGCGACGGCTGCGGCCTCCTCGTCGACCGTGAACGGGAATCGCACGGCGACCGTGCCTTCGCCCGCTCCGGGGCGAGGTTCGAGAGGCGGCACGTCGAGCCCGGGCCGCTGCAACGGTTCGAGCACACGGTTCGCGATGCCGAGGATGCCCCGATCGTTCCGCCAGCTCGTCATGAGGCTGTAGGTCGTCGCTGTTCCCGTGCCCGAGAACGTCTCCGCGAAGGCGTACAGGTTGTCGGCGCTCGCGCCCCGCCAGCCGTAGATGGACTGATGAGGGTCGCCGACCGCCATCACTGCGGAATCACGGAAGAGCTCGGCGAGGAACCGCGTCTGGATCACCGAGGTGTCCTGATACTCGTCGAGGAGCACGACTCGGTGCTGCTCACGGAGCTCCGCGCGGACATCGGGCGCGGACTCGACGATGTCGTAGGCCCCGCTGACCTGATCGGCGAAGTCCAGCACGCCACGGCGTTCCTTCGCGTCGATGTAGTCGCGCACCAGGCGCGCGAGCGTCGGCAGACTGAGCAGGTTGACCGCCGCCTTCTCCACATCGGCGTTGCTGCGATACGGCTCGAAGGCGAGCGCCTGCTCCCGCGCGATCCGTTCGGCCGAATCGAGGTCGACACGATGGTCGAGGGCGTCCCCCGCAAGCCGCTGCACAGCGTCGATGATCGTTCCGAGCGCGTAGTCGATGTTCTCGAGCTCCGGCAGATCGCTGCGGAGCACGACTTCCCGCGCGAGCATCCAGGAGGCTGCCTGACTGAGCATCGCGACGTCGGGATCCCGCCCGATCCGCGCCGCGTGTTCGCGGACGATGCCGTCGGCGAACGCGTTGTACGTCGAGACGCGCGGCCGGACCATGAGGTCTTCCGCCGATCGCGGCGTCGCCGGATCCCACCCGGTGCCGACGCGCGCGGCCAGCTCGTCGAGGACGTGGGTGCGCACGAGCTCGCGCTGGCGGCCCTGCGCCGCCTCGTCGACACGGCGCAGCGCGCCGGTCCGCACGATCTCGGGCAGATGCGGCAGGAGACCACGGCGACCGTACTCGTCGATGACCGCGAGCCGATGACCGATCCGCTCTGCGAGCTCGCCCGCCGCCTTCCGCGTGAACGTCAGGCCGAGGATCTCATCTCTGCGCACGTGTCCGTTCGCGACCAGCCACACCACACGCCCCGACATCGTCTCGGTCTTGCCGCTGCCGGCGCCGGCCACGACCAGGGCCGGCTCCGGTGGGGCCTCGATCACCCGCTGCTGGGCGGCTGTGGGCGACGGCTGGCCGAGGGCGGCGGCGATGTCGGTGGCGGAGATACCCTCGCCGCCGCTCCACCCCGTCACGAGCTCACCGCCGGCACCGTGTGGATGCGACACGGATGCACGCGGCGCTGCGTGTCCGCGCAGTGCGACTCCACCTGCGCGGTGAAGCTCGATGCCGACATGCCGCGCGCCGCATCCGACACCCGCCGGAGGAAGGCGGAGCGCGACTCGTCGCTCAGCGTGTGCTGATGCGCGATGCGATAGTCGCTCTTCGCGAGCGTCTTCGAGACGATCACCAGCCGCGCCCCCGCCAGCGACGTCGGCGGGGCACCCTCGACGAGGCCCTCCTGGACGGCGACCTGATAGGCGGCCAGCTGCGCGTGCTCGGCGACGCCGGAGTCGGATTCCGGATCGTTCTTTCCGGTCTTCAGGTCGACGACGACCACGGGCCCTTCCGTTCCGCCCGCCATCCGCTCCCAACCGCGTCCCCGAGCATGGGAGTGCTCGCCGGCCTCGGGCGGATACGCCTCGACCCGGTCGATGTACCCGTGGATGACCGCCTTGTTCGCCCGGTCTTCCCCGACCGGATGTACCGTCGGCACGGTCGCGACTCCCGCGTCGGGGGCCACGTCGACGGCGAAGCGGAACTCCATCTCGCTGCCGATCACCCGACCGCCCTCGCGGCGCACGTCGCCGAGATAGGTGTGCAGGCGATCCACCAGCACGTCGGCCCGCCGCCGCTCCTTGCGGCCGATCCACTCGGTCTCGAAGTCCAGTTCCGGCCAGTGCTCGGCGACGATCGCGCGCATGCGCTCCAGGTCGCCGTCGGGAACACGCTCCATCGCCTCGTGCACGATCGTGCCGATGCCGGCGGTCGGCGGCATCACCGTGTCGCCGCCGAGCGCGGAGACGACCCAGTTCAGACCGCACTCCTCATAGGACTCCATCTTCGATGGCGAGACCCGTGCGCCGGTGACCGCGAGATCTCGCAGCGGCGCATCGGTCGAGGTCGGGGTCACGCCGTACCACTCGGCTGGATCCGCGCCGGGAACACCCTCCCCGGCCAGCACGGCGAGCTGCCCGGCGGCCTCACGTCTGATCGGCTCCGCATGCGCGGCGGTGAGGGCGCGACGATGCCGGGCGACCAGCCCGCGCAGGGTGAGGGGATGCTCGGCGGACGCGTGCCGTTCGGGCGGTTCCGGGGCGGGCAGGAACCCGAAGAAGGGACTCGGCGTGAGATCGTCGTCGTCGACCGCCGTGATCAGCAGGCGATCACGCGCACGCGAAACCGCCCGGACGAACAGCCGGAGCTCGTCGTGCAGCGCCGCGCGCCGCCGATCCAGCACGCCCGGAGGCTCGGTGCTGATGCTGGTGCGTGACGCGTGGATCGCATCTGCCAGCCGCCAGGTCTGCAGCAGTCCGCCGCGCAGACGAACGTTCGGCCAGATGCCGTCCTGCACCCCCGCGACCACGACCGCGTCGAACTCCGTGCCGAGCGCGGTGGCTGGAGTCAGGAGCGTGACCTTGCCCGGGCGATCAGGAGTCGAAAGCGAGTCCTCGGGGACCTCGCTGTCGAGGATGTCGCGCACGAAAGTATGCGGTTTCTCGTTGGGGGTGCGCTCGACGAACCTCTTCGCGGCGTCGAAGAGGGCGACGAGAGCATCGAGTGCGCGGGCCGTCTCGGCACCGGTCGGCAGCTGCGAGATCTCGCGCCAGGCGACCTGCAGCCGGCGTCCGTCCACGGCGCGGGCCTGATCCCACACCCGCCACAGCAGATCGTGGATCGTCTCACCTTCGGCGGCCGCTCTGGCTGTGGCTTCGATCGTCTCGGCGAAGCGCTCGGCCGTACGCGACTCCGGAGCGTCGATGAGGGTCAGGTGCGCAGGGTTGGCCATGGCCTGTCGCAGCAGCTCTCGTGCGGGCGTCGCGCCGCCCTGCTCGAGCTCGATGTGCCGGAGCCGGGCACGGAGGCGGCGCAGTCCGATCGCGTCCATCCCTCCGAACGGGGTGCGCATGGCCTCTTCGAGCGCGTCGGATGTGCGTTCCTCCGTCGGGGTCAGTGCCAGGCGCACGATGCCGACGATGTCGCGCACGATGCCCTCGCTGCCGAGCGGGCGCTGCACTCCGGCGGCCCGCGTGGGGATCTCGCGGGCCGCGAGCTCGGTCTCCAGCGTGGTCACCTGTCGTGTGTCGTGTGCGACGACAGCCATCCGATCCCAGCGGATCCCCTCCGAGAGATGCCATTCCCGCATCACGCCCGCGATGCGATCGAGCTCCTCGTACGGCGAGGGAGCGACGAATGTCGAGACCCGGGCCTCGATCTCCTCCGACGCCACCGGCACGGGAGCACGCCGGTGCTCCACCCGCCCGGAGACGCCGATCGCCTGCGTGACCGTCCTGGTGAGAGCGGTGAGCGCCGGCTGCTGGCGATGTGCACCGTCGAGCACATGCACCTCCCCGAGCGCGCCTGCGAGCTGGGCGAACAGTTCCGGGCTCGCCCCGCGGAAGGAGCCGGACGAGATGTCGGGGTCCCCGAAGGCCAGGACGGCGATGCCTCGCTCACGCAGGCCCTGGACCATCGCGATACCGCCGCGTGTGAGCTCTTGCGCATCGTCGATCAGCACCACCCGCAGGGGCGCCAGCGGGCCGAGCGTCGCCGCGTCCGCCCCCTGCAGGATCGTGCTCGCCTCACTCAGGAGATCAGCGGCGTCCCGGTGTGCGGATCGCAGTGCATCGAGCACCGTTCGATACTCGACGAGGAACTCCGCCGTCGCGGCCCACACATCGTTGCCCGACGCGCGGAGCTCGTCGGGGTGGACGCCGATCTCGGTGCACTCCGCCAGGAAGGCTCGGAGCTCGGAACGGAATCCCTTCGAGGCGCGAACGGAAGCGCTGAGAGCGTCCGGCCACGGAATACGCCCGTCTTCCGCGTCGCCGGCGAGCAGTTCCGCGATGATGCGGTCCTGATCCGCACCGGTGAGCAGCGCGGGCGGCTCCGCCCCCTGTCGCACCATCGCGCCGCGCACGAGCTGGAAGGCGAAGGACCCGAGGGATCGCGCCAGGGGCCCGGGTGTGGCCTGACCGATGCGCACGCCGATCCGATCTCGCAGCGCCGTAGCCGCCTGGCGACTCGGAGTGAGCGCGAGCACCTCTTCCGGTCGCAGCCCCTGCGCGTCCAGCAGATGCACGACGCGGTCGACGAGGGTACGGGTCTTCCCCGTTCCCGGTGCTCCGATGATGACGCCGGATGCCGACGGCTCCGCGGCGATCACAGCTCGCTGCGCAGCATCCGATGTCATGTCATCCACGCTATCCGGACGCGCGGACATCGGCGTGCGTCCCCGCTGTGCGCTCAGGGCGAAACGGCAGCCGTCGGCCGATCCGGTGCGAGGCGCGCGGGGTAGAGTTGGGCCAGTCCCCGAACTTCAAGGAGCACGCGTGGAAATCCGCATCGGCATCATCAACACCGGCCGTGAACTGAGCTTCGACACCGGCGCGAGCGCGGACGAGGTCCGCACCCAGGTCGCCACGGCGCTGGAGCAGAACGCGACGCACGTGAGCTTCGCCGATGTGAAGGGCAACTCCTACATCGTCCCGACCGCGAACCTCGCCTACATCGAGCTGGGCTCCGAGGAATCGCGCCGCGTCGGCTTCGTCGCCTAATCCGACGATGTACATCCTCCTCGCACTCGTCGGGGCGTGCGCGCTGGGAATCGCGGTGCACTTCCTGATCGCCGACCGCGAGCTGCGCGGGGTCGCCCTCGCACCTGCCATCGCGACCGCCGTGTCGGCGATCCTCTACACGGGCCTGCAGTGGCTGGGCGTCGGCGAGGACAGCATCTGGCTGTGGCTCGCGAGCGTCCTCGGCGCCGCCGCGATCGCCGCTCTCGCGACGTTCGCGATCACGGGGATGCGCAAGCGCTCCGACACCGCCGCCAAGGCGGCACTGGGCATCTGATCGCGAGGATGCGCGTCGGCGTCTACGACGCGAGGCCCATCGCATCCATGCGTCGCGCGTGCGCGCCCATCAGCTCGGTGTACACCGGCTCGATGCGCGCGTCATCGACGTCGAGCAGCTCGGGCCGCAGGGCGGAACGGCAGACGAGGATCGTGTCTCCGACCAGTCGGCGAGCCCACATCGACAGCAGCGAACGCCACTCCTCGTCGCTCTCGATCGTCTCCTGGATGATCGCGACGATCTCATGGCCGGCGTCATCCTCCCGCAGTATCTGCGCGACCCGACGGCCGGTCTCCCCGTAGCTCGAGGCGAGAGCGAGGTAGAAGTCGTCGAGCATGCCGGCCGTGATGTAGACCGCCAGCAGGGTCTCTCGCGGACGCGCGCCGATGGTCTTGCGCCGGAACGCGTCAAGGTGCTCGCGGAACGGCAGCATCACCTGCGTCGGATCCCCGCCGCGCTCGGCGATGACCTCGACGATGCCGCGGTGCTTGGTCAGTGCAGCACCCGCCGCGCGCGACAGCGACTCCTTCTCGGACAGCTCCGGCGTCGCTCGGATGAGTCGGGTGAGCGTCTCGAAATACCCCAGCTGCAGGTAGGCCGCCTGGCCGAGGAAGCGATCGAGTTCGGGGGCGAGTTCGGCGAAGTCGATGCGCGTGGCATCGCCCTGTTCCCCTCGACTGCGCAGGGCGAGGGTACGCCGCGGCGCGTCTTCGCGCTGCCAGAACCACTTAACCACGAGGTCTTCCTCCCGAGTCCGCCACGTCGTTCACAATACCCGCGCCCGGACCTCCTTCCGGGTCTCGACGGCCCCTCGGGTAGGCTGGGCGTGTCCCCGCCGTCGGAGCGGGGCCCCGCGCCTGTGGCACAAGAGACGGCGTGGATCCGTTAACGTGGCGATCCCCCAGGCTCGCCGGACAGGCAATCTGAATAAAGTGACAACTTTCGCCGATCTCGGCATCGACCAGGACATCGTCGACGCACTCGCCGCCAAAGGCATCGTCGACGCGTTCCCCATCCAAGAGCAGACCATTCCCCTCGGCCTTCCCGGCCAGGACATCATCGGTCAGGCCAAGACGGGAACCGGCAAGACCTTCGGCTTCGGCATCCCCGTCGTCCAGCGCCTCGGCAAAGACCCGGAGCACGGCGTCAAGGCCCTCATCGTGGTGCCGACCCGCGAGCTCGCGGTGCAGGTCTACGAAGACATCGACCTGCTCACCAGCAACCGTTCTACCAGCGTCGTCGCCATCTACGGCGGCAAGGCGTACGAGGGGCAGATCGACCAGCTCAAGGCCGGCGCGCAGATCGTCGTCGGAACCCCTGGGCGTCTGATCGACCTCGCGGGCCAGCGGCTGCTCGACCTCTCGAACGCGACCGAGGTCGTGCTCGACGAGGCCGACAAGATGCTCGACCTCGGCTTCCTCGCCGACATCGAGAAGATCTTCCAGAAGGTCCCGGCCGTCCGCCACACGCAGCTGTTCTCGGCGACCATGCCCGGCCCGATCGTGGCACTCGCCCGTCGTTTCATGTCCAACCCGATCCACATCCGGGCGAACGACCCCGATGAGGGCCTCACGCAGGCGAACATCAAGCACCTCGTCTACCGCGCGCACTCGATGGACAAGGACGAGATCATCGCCCGCATCCTGCAGGCCGAGGGCCGCGGCAAGACCGTGATCTTTACCCGCACGAAGCGTGCAGCCCAGCGCCTCGTCGACGAGCTGAGCGACCGCGGCTTCAACGTCGGCGGCGTGCACGGCGACATGGGACAGGATCAGCGCGAACGCTCGATGGCGGCGTTCAAGGCCGGAAAGCGCGACGTCCTGGTCGCGACCGACGTCGCCGCCCGCGGCATCGACGTCGACGATGTCACGCACGTGATCAACCACACGATCCCGGACGAGGACAAGACGTACCTGCACCGCGCGGGCCGCACCGGCCGTGCGGGCAAGACCGGTATCGCGGTCACCTTCGTCGACTGGGAGGACCTGCACAAGTGGGCCCTCATCAACCGCGCCCTCGAGTTCGGTCAGCCGGAGCCGATCGAGACCTACTCGTCGAGCCCGCACCTGTTCGAGGACCTCGACATCCCCCAGGGCACCAAGGGCCGTCTGGTGTCGGCGCCGAAGACGGAGTCGGTCAAGACCGAGCGCACCCGTCGTCTCGAGCGTGCGGCGGATGCCGCGGCTGAAGGCACCGACGAGGGCGGCACGCGCCGTCGCCGCCGTCGCCGCAACAGCACGACCCCGGTCGGATCGACCTTCGCCGAGGGCGCTGCCGAGACGGCTTCCGCGGACGGCCAGTCTGCTCCGGCAGCCGACCGCAACGCCGAGGGCGCCGGCACGCACGACGGTGCGGGCAAGGAGCACCACGACGGCAAGCCGGCCCCGGCACGTCGTCGCCGGCGTCGCCGCGGCGGTTCCGGCGCGGGAGCGGCCCCGGTCGCCGGGGCCTGACAGACCTCAGCACCTCACGAAGGGCGCGAGAAGCGGACGATCGTCTGCATCTCGCGCCCTTCGTCGCGCACGCGTGGTCAGAGCGGCGCCTGAGCGGCTTGCACCCGTTGCAGCAACGCTGCCGGGACCTTCGGCGGATACACCCACGCCACGAGCACGACCGAGATGATCATCAAGAGGAACCACGAGGTCAGCTTGCTCGGCGACACCGGCTGCCAGCCCTCGGCCTGGTCGGGATAGGCCCAGGCGCCCGCCCAGGTGCCGATGTTCTCGGCGAGATAGATGAACACGGCGACGCCGACGAACACCGCCAGAAGAGGAAGTCTGATCGTGCGCCTCCAGATGCGGGCATGCATGACCGTGGGCAGCCACAGCATCACGACGCCGGCCAGCAGCACCCATCGCGCGTCCCACCACCAGTGGTGTGTGAAGAAGTTGGCATAGATCGCCACCGCGAGGATCGCCGTCAACCAACGTCGCGGATACCTCTCGAAGCCGAGATCGAACAGCCGGTAGACGCGCACCATGTATGACCCGACGGCCGCGTACATGAACCCGCTGAACAGCGGCACCCCACCGATGCGCAGGAATCCGTCCGCGGCATAGGCCCACGATCCGACATCGGTCTTGAACAGCTCCATCACGGTGCCGGTGATGTGGAACAGCACGATGACCCAGAGCTCACGACCGCTCTCCAGTCGGAAGGCCAGCATCGCGAGCTGGATGAGCACCGCGGCGATCGTGAGGGCATCGTTGCGGGCGAGCGCCGCATCATCGGGATACCAGAGATGCGCTGCGACGATCACGACGAGCAGCGCCGCTCCGAAGATGCACGCCCATGCCTGTTTGAGCACGAACACCGCGAACTCGATCAGGCCCGCGCGGACGCCGTTCGCCGGGGCACCGAACAGCACGCGGTGCGCGACCGCATCGACCCGCTGCTCCAGAGAAGTCGCTCGCTGCATGCCTCGGAAGGTATCGGTCGCCGTCGACAGCCCGCCGGGAGATGACCGACAGAATGCCGAGGATCAGGGATACCGCGGAGAACTGCCGGTGGCGCGTGCTAGGAGCCGCGCGACCATCTCGTCGGACGTGGTGTTCTCGCCCGGACGGTTCGGCTTGCCGCTGCCGTGGTAGTCGCTGGAGCCCGTGATGATGAGGTCGTGCTCGGCGGCGATCTCGCGCAGCCTCCGCTTGCCCGGCTCGGTGTTCTCGCGATGGTCGATCTCGAAGCCGCCGAGGCCGGCGGCGATCAGCCGCTCGATGAACGGCAGAGGCATCATCCGGTCGCGGCCCGATGTCACGGGGTGCGCGATGACGGCCACTCCCCCGGCCTCGGTGATCAACCGCACGGCAGTGAGGGGGTCCGGCGCGTAATGCGGCTCGTAGTACCCCTCGCGCGGGTGCAGGATGCCGTCGAACGCCTCTGTCCGGTCGCGCACGATGCCGCGGGCGATGAGTGCGTCGGCGATGTGCGGCCGACCCACCGTGGCATCCAGGGTCGTCTGCGCGACGACGTCCTCCCACTCCAGGTCGTAGTCCCGGCCGATGTTCCGAACGATCCGTTCGGCACGGCCGATCCTGTCGCCGCGGATACGATCCGTCTCGGCGCGCAGAGCCTCGTTCTCGGGGTCGAAGAGGTACCCCAGCACGTGCACGCTGCGCCATTCGTGCTTGGCAGAGAGCTCCATGCCGGGAATGAAGGTCATCCCCAGGGCGACCGCCGCATCGCCCGCCTCGGCCCACCCGGTGGAGCGGTCGTGGTCGGTGAGGGCGGCCGTGCGAATTCCGTGCGCGTGGGCCTGCCGCATCACCTCGGCCGGGGACTCCGTACCGTCGGATTGGTTCGAGTGCAGGTGCAGGTCGGCGGGACCGGCGAACCCGGCGGACGGAGTGGCCATCCTCCGAGCGTACCGAGCGTCACCCGTACCGGGCGCGGAGGCGCACGGACGGGATGTCGGGGCAGGGACTTCACAGGCGCCGCTTCTAGGCTGGAGGGGATGTTTCGACTACTGGGGATCCTCTTCACCGTCCTGCTCGCGATCGCGACGGCGATCGTGGTGTGGCCGCAGTTCTTCCACCTCGAGCAGACCTATCCCTTCGCGCAGCTCGTCTCGGTGCGAGGCCTGGTCCTCGGCGGGTTCCTCATCGTCGTCGTGCTCGCCCTCCTGCTGCTGTTCGCGCGGCCGCTGCGGGGTTTCGCCGCCTCCGTGCTGATCGTCGCTCTGCTGGGCGCCGGCGCCACCGCACTGATCGGAGCGAGCAGGGGCTTCGGGGCTACCGCCCTTCCGGAGAAGACCGAGAGCAGCGTGCGGGTGCTCACCTGGAACACCGCGGGCGAGGCTGTGTCGGCCGACGTGATCGCGCAGCGCATCCTCGACCAGGGCGCCGACGTGGTCGCACTTCCCGAGACGACCGAGGAGGTCGGCGAGCGCATCGCGATCATGCTGCGGGAGCAGGGCCACCCGATGTGGGTGCACCATGTGCAATTCCGTCCCGATGTGCAGGACGGGCCCCAGTCCTGGCAGACCACTGTCCTGGTCGCCCCCGACCTCGGCGAGTACTCGGTGATCGAGTCGGCGAAGGACGGCACCAGCAACACGGGTTCCGTGCCCAGCGTCGTCCTGATGCCGATCGACGGCGAAGGCCCCACGATCGTGGCCGTGCACGCGGTCGCACCGCGTATGGAAGAGATGCAGCAGTGGCAGAGCGACCTGCAGTGGATCGCCGACCAGTGCCCGCAGGGCGACTTCATCCTGGCCGGTGATTTCAACGCGACGATCGACCACATGGCCGGTCTCGGCGTGGAGGGCGGCGACATCGGCTACTGCCGTGACGTGGCGGCGCGCACCGGCAACGGTGTCACCGGCACCTGGCCGAGCTCGCTCCCGACGCTCGCGGGCGCACCGATCGACCACGTCATGGCATCGCAGAACTGGACGCCGACCGGCTCCGTCGTGCTCGACGATGCCGGCGGCAGCGACCACCGCGCGCTGGTCGTGCAGCTCGAGCCGGCCGGCTGAGCTCCCGTGCATCCTCTCCAGATGACAGACTGGAGGGATGAGCACCGGAGAGCGCGACACGATCGCAGAACCCACCGTCGAAGCATCGGCCGAGAACAGCACCACGAACCGCAAGCAGCCGTTCCCCCAGGGCTTCCTCGACACCATCTCCACCGGCTGGGCCGAGCGTCCGGAGACTCTGCCGAGTCCGCGCGAGCAGGCCGCCTACGCCGCCGCCCGACGAGCTGCCGTCTCGGCTGCATTCCCCGGCAAGCGCCTGGTGATCCCCGCCGGGTCCCTCAAGCAGCGCAGCAACGACACCGACTACGTGTTCCGCGCGCACTCCGCCTTCGCGCACCTCACCGGATGGGCGTCGGATGCGGAGCCCGATTCGGTACTGGTCTTCGCACCGACCGACGCGGGACATGACATCACGCTCTTCTTCCGCGAGCGCGCCGACCGGACGACGACCGAGTTCTACGCCGACGCCACGGTCGGGGAGTTCTGGATCGGCCCCCGTCCGTCGCTGGCCGGTGTCGCTGCCGACCTCGACATCGCGACCGCTCACCTCGACGAGCTCGAGGCCGTGGAAGGCGAACTGGTGCTCGACGACGACGACGCGCTGACCCGCTTCGTCTCCGAGCTGCGCCTCATCAAGGACGAGTTCGAGATCGCCGAGATGCGCCGTGCGGTCGAGATCACGGCCGACGGGTTCGACGACATCATCCGCGAGCTTCCCGCCGCCGTCGCCCACGCCCGCGGCGAGCGCGTCGTGGAGGGGGTCTTCCACCGCCGGGCACGCGAAGACGGCAACGGCGAGGGCTACGACACGATCGCGGCCTCCGGCCCGCACGCCTGCTACCTGCACTGGACGCGCAACGACGGCACGGTCGTTCCCGGCGACCTGATCCTGGTCGATGCCGGTGTCGAAGCCGACAGCCTGTACACGGCCGACATCACCCGCACGCTTCCCGTGTCGGGCACGTTCACCGAGGTGCAGCGCCGCGTCTACGAGACGGTGCGCGAAGCGGCGGACGCGGCCTTCGCTGCGGCGCGGATCGGCGTGCGGTTCCGCGACGTGCACGGTGCCGCCATGAAGGTCATCGCCGAACGCACGGCGGAGTGGGGCCTGCTGCCCGTCACGGCCGAGGAGGCCCTCGACGCCGACAAGGGCGGCCAGCACCGCCGGTACATGGTGCACGGCACGTCGCATCACCTCGGCATCGACGTGCACGACTGTGCGCAGGCGCGCCGCGAGATGTACTACGACGGCATCCTCGCCCCCGGCATGGTGTTCACCATCGAGCCGGGTCTGTACTTCCAGATCGACGATCTGACGGTTCCGGCAGAGCTCCGCGGGATCGGCGTGCGCATCGAGGACGACATCCTGATGACGGAGGACGGCCCGGTCAACCTGTCGGCGGACATCCCGCGCACGGCCGACGAGGTCGAGGCCTGGATCGCCCGACTGCAGGGCTGACGCCGTGTTCGGAGTCGTCAGCTTCTTCGCCATCGTCCTGATCTACGCCGTCGCGGCACTCATCGCGGGCGCGGTGATCTACTTCGCCGTGCTGCTCGCACTCAAGTCGCACACGCGCTGGGTGGACCAGGGGAAACCAGGCCGGTCCCGGCCCTTCTGACGTATGCACGACGGCGAGTTCGCAGTCGACGATGCGCTCGCACGGGCGCTGGTCACCGAGTCGTTCCCGGAGCTCGACGAGCGAGAACTGCGCCGAGTCCGCACCGCCGCCACGGTGAACTCGATCGTTCGCGTCGGAAACGACCTGGTCGCACGGTTCCCTCTCCTCCCGGCCTCGTACGAGGAGCTGAAGAGCGAAGCAGCGGCCATGACGGCGCTGGCGGACGCATGTCCGGTCCGGGCGCCGCTGCCGTACGGTCTCGCCCATGGCGGAGAGACGTACTCGTCGGCATGGTCGATGCAGACCTGGTTGCCCGGAATCACCGCGCATTTCGATGCGCACGCGGGTTCGGTGTCACTCGCACAGGATCTGGCAGCGCTGGTCCGGGCGCTGCGCGCCGTCGATCCCGCTGGACGTGTCTTCGACGGCCGCGGGCGAGGAGGCATCCTCCCGGACCATGACGAGTGGGTCGCCGAGTGCTTGGACAGAGGCGCACACCTGCTCGACGTTCCCGAAGCGGCCAGGCTGTGGGAGGCACTGCGGGTGCTCCCTCGGTCGGGGCCCGATGTCATGAGCCACCGTGACCTGACACCGTTCAACCTGCTCATCGACGTTCGGGACGGCGAGACCCGACTCTCGGGGGTGCTCGACGGCGGCAGCTTCGGACCAGCCGATCCCGGGCTCGATCTGGTCGCCGCGTGGCACCACTTCGACGCTCCCGCACGACAGGTTCTCCGCTCCAGTGTCGGTGCCGAGGACGTGGAGTGGCTGCGGGGCGCCGCATGGGCGTTCCAACAGGCGATAGGACTCGCCTGGTACTACGAGGAGTCGAACCCCACGATGAGCGCCCTGGGTCTCTCGACGCTGCGCCGGCTGCTCACCGACGAGGAGCTGTCGGCCTTCATCTAGCGGCGGGCGAACTCGGCCACGATCGGCGCGAGGGATGAGCCGATCTCGGAAGCGGAACGCTTCTGTCCCTTCACCTCGAAGGTGTGGCCTCCGCCCTCGACCCACACGACTCGGGCATCCTGGCAGGTGGCGACCGCTTCGTCGAACTGCGAGATCGGCTGGATGAAGGGGTCGTTCGTCCCCTCGACGAACAGCTGCGGAATCGAGATGGCCGGCAGATGCTCCACCCGTGGCTTCTCCGGCCGTCCTGGTGGGTGCAGCGGATAGCCGAGGTACGCCAGGCCGTCGACGACGAGACCTTCTGCGACGGCCATGGACGCCATGCGTCCCCCGTAGGACTTGCCGGCCGCCCAGACGCTCGCGGACGGCTCGCTCGCCCGCGCGAACTCCACGACGGCGTTCCACGTCGCGATCGCGTGTGCCGCGGGGCCCGGCATCTTCCTGCCCTGCTCGACGTAGGGAAAGTTGAAGCGCAGCGTCGAGAAACCGAGTTCGCCGAGCGCTGCCGCGAAGCCGGTGAGGAACGGATGGTCCTTGCCGGTGCCCGCACCGTGCGCGATGGCGATGACCGTGCCGTTCACGCCGGCTGTCCAATCCGCCGAGACCGTCGTGGTCCCCGTGGGCAGATCGACCGAGATCTGGACCATCAGGCGGCGAGCGGCGACCGGAGCGTCACGCTCGTCCGCCCTCGAGGCCTTCCGTGCCGGGGGCACTCTCCGGCTCGGCTGCCGGGGGCGACACGGGCTCTTCCGGCGTGGCGTCGGGCTCCGGCATGGCGTCGGCCCCTGGCTGCGGGTCGGCGGGACGCGGCGGGATGACCGGCTCCTCAGGCGCGGGAGCGGGTGCCGTCGCTCCGGGGGTGATCCGCTCGCCGTAGCGCGGCGGCTCGTCGAGGTTCACCGGCGGCCGCACCGGCGCGACCTTCGTCGATCCGAGCACCTGCCGGGCCTTGGCGAGCGATGCCGCCTGCACGGTGACCTCGTAGTGGTCGGCAGCGAACTGCGTGACGCTCGCGAAGTCGCGCCGACGACGCACGATCGCATAGGTGACGAGACTCAGGAGCATGCCGAGTGCGACGCCGATGAAGACGAACCCGACGAAGAGCTGGATCGGCACCTCGGGGTTGCCGATCACGAGGATGGCCGAGAGGAACAGTCCGATCAGGACGCCGTTGATGGCACCCGAACGCGCGGCAGCCGCATACCCCAGCTTCCCGGTCACGCGCTCGACCGTGCGGACGCTCTGCCCGACGATCGCGATGTCCCGTGCCGGCACCTCCCCCGCGATCAGCTTCGACACCGTCTTCTGCGCGCTCTCGTAGTCGCGCGTCGAAGCGACCATCTCGCCGGTCTCGGTGCCGCTCGCGGGGCGGTTCAGCATGCTCATCCGGCTATTCTTCCATGCGCACCGCTCGGGAGCCCGAGACGCGACCATCCCGCCGCCGACCGGACCCGCCGACTACTCTGGAGAAGTGAGCACACAACGGGTTTTCGCCGCGCGCCTCGCCGGGTGCGCCGTCTTCGACCCCCTCGGCGACCGGCTCGGCAAAGTCCGGGATGTCGTCGTCGTGTACCGAAGTACCGCGGCGCCCCGCGTGATCGGTCTGGTCGTGGAGATCCCGGGACGACGCCATGTGTTCCTCTCGATCGGCCGGGTCACCTCGATCCGTTCCGGACAGGTCATCACCACCGGCCTGATCAACGTGCGCCGCTTCTCTCCCCGCGCCGGCGAGGTGCGTGTTCTCGCCGAGATGCTCGGACGACGCGTGAGCTTCGTGGACGGCAGCGGCACGGCCGTCATCGAAGACGTCGCGATCGAGCCCAACCGCCTCGGCGAATGGGCGATCAGCCAGCTGTTCCTCCGCCGCCCGAAGACCAGTGCCTCGCCGTTCGCGAAGGGCCCGACCACGTTCGCCGCCTGGAGCGAGGTGGCCGAGCAGCGCGCACCGGGTGAATCGCAGTCCGCCGAGCAGCTCGTCGCCTCATACTCCGAACTGCACGCCGCCGACCTCGCCAACACCCTGCTCGATCTTCCGCAGCAGCGCATGATCGAGGTGGCCGAAGAGTTGTCGGACGACCGTCTCGCCGACGCCCTCGAGGAGATGCCCGAGGACGAGCAGGTGCACATCCTCGATCGTCTGGGTGACGAGCGCGCAGCCGACATCCTCGACCAGATGGAACCCGACGACGCCGCCGATCTGCTCGCCCAACTGGCACCGGACCGGCTCGAGCAGCTGCTCGAGCTGATGGAACCGGAAGAGGCCGAAGACGTGCGGATGCTGCTGCGTTACGGTCCCGACACGGCGGGCGGTCTGATGACCCCGGAGCCGATCATCCTCTCCGCCGACGCGACCGTCGCGGAGGCGCTGGCCCTGATCCGCCGCCACGAACTGCACCCCGCGCTGGCCGCTGCGGTCTTCGTGACCCTGCCGCCGTTCGAGACGCCGACCGGACGCCTGCTCGGCCTCGTGCACTTCCAGCGGATGCTGCGCTACCCGCCGCACGAGCGACTCGGCGCGATCCTCGACGACAGCCTCGAACCCGTTCCCGTCACCGCATCCGCCGCCGAGGTGGCGCGGCTGCTGGCGAGCTACGACCTCGTCTCACTGCCGGTGATCGACGCAGCCCACCGCCTGGTGGGCGCGATCAGCATCGACGACGTGCTCGACTACCTGCTCCCCGACGACTGGCGATCGCACGACAGCGACGACACACCCTCTCCCGCGAAGGAGGCGCGCTGATGCCCCGCTCCCCGCGCCTCGACGCGCCGGGCCGCACCACGACACGGCCCCGGGCGACCTCGCGCGACCGGTTCGGCCGCTTCACCGAGTGGGTCGCCCGCGCGATGGGCACCCCCGCGTTCCTGGTCATCCTCAGCCTGTTCTGCGTGGTCTGGATCGTCTGGAACACGCTGATGCCCGAGAACCTGCGCTTCGACGATGCGGCCCTCGGCTTCACCGCGCTGACGCTCATGCTCTCGCTGCAGGCCTCGTACGCCGCACCGCTCATCCTCCTCGCGCAGAACCGCCAGGACGACCGCGACCGGGTGCAGATCGAGCAGGACCGGCAGCGCGCGGAGCGCAACCTCGCCGACACCGAGTACCTCGCCCGTGAGATCGTGGCGCTGCGCATGGCGCTCGAGGAACGCAACGCGCAGGCCGTGACGCGCGACGTGCTGCGGCAGGAGCTGAAGGCCCTCCTCGCCGAGCTCGAGGACGACGGGGACAAACCGACCGCAGGCGCCGCCTCGTGACCGAGGCCGACCTCGTCCGCGCCGCCGTCTCCGCGGTGACGGATCCGGAGCTGCGCCGCCCGATCGGCGAGCTCGACATGGTCCGCGAGATCGCTGTGGACGGCGACCGGGCTCAGGTCGGCATCGTGCTGACCATCGTGGGCTGCCCGGCCGCGACGCGCATCGAGTCCGACGTGCGCGAGGCTGCCGCCTCCGTGCCCGGCATCACGTCGGTCGACGTCGAGGTGGGCGTGATGACTCCGGCAGAGCGCAAGGCTCTCACCGAGAAGCTCCGCGACGGCAGGCCGGCCCGTCACATGCCGTTCGGCCCGGACTCGCTCACCCGCGTGATCCTCGTCTCCAGTGGCAAGGGCGGCGTCGGCAAGTCGACCGTGACCGCGAATCTCGCCGTGGCTCTCGCCGACCAGGGGCTGTCGGTCGGCCTGGTCGATGCCGACGTGCACGGATTCTCGATCCCGGGGCTCCTCGGCATCCCGGCGGGCACGCAGCCGACGCGTATCGACGACCTCATGCTGCCCCCGGTCGCGCACGGCGTGAAGACCATCTCGATCGGCATGTTCCTCCGCGACGGGGAGTCCGTGGTGGCGTGGCGGGGACCGATGCTGCACCGCACGGTGCAGCAGTTCCTCACCGATGTGTTCTTCGGCGACCTCGATGTGCTGCTCATCGACATGCCGCCCGGCACCGGCGACATCGCCATCTCGATCGGCCAGCTCCTCCCGCATGCGGAGGTGCTGGTCGTGACGACCCCGCAGACCGCTGCCGCAGAGGTGGCCATCCGCAGCGGACTCGTCGCACGGCAGACGGGGCAGCGGGTGATCGGCGTCATCGAGAACATGGCGGCGTACACGCTCCCCGACGGCACGGTCATCGATCTGTTCGGCTCGGGCGGAGGGGCGGCGGTCGCCGAGGCTCTCTCCGAGCCGGGGGCGACGGTCCCGCTGCTGGCCTCGATCCCGCTGAGTCCCGCGCTCCGCGAGGGTGGCGACGCCGGCCTCCCGATCGTCGCCGGTGAGACGACGGATTCCGCAGCCACGACGATCCGCGACCTCGCACGCTCGCTCGCTCGACAGGGCCGGGGCCTTTCCGGCCGCTCACTGCCGATGACGATCGGCTGAGGGTGCAGGTGGTCTAAGACCCCGGCGGCGCTGTCCAGGATGCGCCGGCGCGCTGCGAATTCCGTGCGCTCCTGCGTCTGGTGACCAGTCGTCGGATCAGGATGACGACGGGCAGCAGGACGGCGACGGGGAGACAGAACACCGCGCCGAACGCCAGGAGCGTCCCCGTGGCGAAGTCGCTCCCACCGGTGCGGCCGAGCCCGATGGAGCCGCTTCCGAAGGTGTCACCGGCGATGAGGAACTCGCCGTCATACGTGTCGAGCGAGTCACTGCAGGTGACGGTGTGAACACCCGCATCCACGCTCGTGAACTGGGTGTGCTGTTCGAACCCGCGCTTCGGGGTCATCCACCAGAGCGTGTCATCCCAGGACAGCGAGGGGCCTCCGCGCTGAGCGAGCAGGTCTCCGTCCGAACCCGACACCGAGCACTCCAGCGTCCCGAGCATCGCGGAGACACCGCTGCCCCAGATGCCGACGCGTTCGCCCGCATTCAGCTCGACCGTCTGCCCTCGTCCGAGCGGAAGCGGGTCCGCCTCTCCCACGGATGCTGCGACAGGCATCACCCACAGCGTCCAGATCAGGACGCCGATGCACGCGCACAGAGCGGAGAACCCGAATGCCACGGCGTCGCGATCGGCGAGCCGCCCTCGCGTCACGTGGCTTCGGGATCGAACGGAGGCCGGTTGCTCGCGCTGAACTCCTGCGGGAGCGCACGGGGAGCGATCGGCTCGGCGATCGTCTCCTTCGCCTGGGCGGGAGTCGCCGGCTGCGGCTCCTCGAAGAGCGCGTCGCGGATGATCCGTCGGGGATCGTACTGACGCGGGTCGAGCTTGCGCCAGTCCACATCGTCGAGCTCCGGGCCCATCTCCTCGCGCATGCGGGACTTGGTCGAGCGCAGGTACTCGCCGGCCTTGCGGACCATGCGGGAGAAGCCCTCGGCTGCTCGCGGAAGACGCTCAGGGCCGATGATGAGGACCGCGATGAGACCGATCAGCAACAGCTTCTCGAAGGTGAGCCCGAACGTCATCTCTACAGGCTACCGTCGCGCCTGCCGTGCGCAGGTACACCGAGCGAATACTCTGGAGGGAATCACCGGGCAGGCAGGGAGAGACAGGCCATGAGCGAGCACGACGCGAACGCGCGATTCCTTCGCGAGTCCATCGTGGAACCCGACTCCATCGCACGGGCGCGCGCACACGCGGTCGAACTCGGCGCGATGCCGATCAGCACCGTCGTCGGTTCCCAGATCGCCGTTCTCGCCGCAGCAACCGGTGCACGATCGATCGTCGAGATCGGCACCGGTGCGGGAGTCTCCGGACTCTGGCTGCTGCGCGGAGCTCCGCAGGCCGTGCTCACCTCGATCGACAACGAGCCCGAGCATCTCGCAGCCGCACGACAGGCTTTCGCCGACGCGAAGGTGCCGTCCACCAAGGTGCGGTTCATCACCGGTCGCGCGATAGACGTGCTCCCCCGCATGAATGAGTCCTCGTACGACATCGTGCTCGTCGACGCGGACCCCGACCACATCATCGAGTACGTCGAGCACGGACTCCGCCTCGCCCGCACGGGCGGCATGGTCCTGGTCCCGCGGATCCTCGGCGGCGGCCGCGTCGCCGACCCCGTGCAGCGCGATGAGGTCACGTCGGCCTACCGCTCGCTGGTGCAGGAGACCCAGGAATCCTCGGCCGTCCTGGCGACCGTGTCACCCGCGGGTGAAGGACTGCTCCAGCTGATCAGACTCGCCGACAGCGACTGACGAGAACCTCGCTCCGGGTGCTCCCCGGAGTCGACGAAGGGCGGCGGATCCGAAGATCCGCCGCCCTTCCGGATCCGCGGATGCGGACCCCAGATCGATCAGGCCGGTGCCACGACGGCGGCAAGCACGTCGTGAAGCTCCTTGGCCTCGGCGTCGTTCACGGAGACGACCAGACGGCCGCCGCCTTCGAGCGGAACGCGCACGATGATGAGTCGTCCTTCTTTCACGGCCTCCATAGGTCCGTCTCCGGTCCTCGGCTTCATCGCTGCCATCGTGGCTCCCTTTCCTCCGGTGGTATGGAATGAGTTTATCGGGTGTCACCGGGACCTGGAGGTCACCGGGCAACAATTAGGTCGCCCGGCGACGTCAGGGCACCTGCCAGAACGTGCTCCCGAGCGCATACACGTGGTAGATCCAGAACCATTGGCCCAGGAGACAGAGGGCCACCACCCCCACGCGCCACCACCGCGACCGCGGAACCGCGACGGCCCCCCAGAGCGGACTGAGCGGTAGCAGCAGGCGGAAGGTGCTCGACTGCGGGAAGAACACCGCAAGGAGGTACAGCAGGTAACTCGCGCTCCACAGACGCACGTCGCTGCCGAGCGCACGCACCTGGGGTGACAGGAGGAGAGCAGCTGCGGCGGCCGCGACCAGCAGCACGAGCGCCACCGGCCCCCACCACTGCGGCATGCCCCAGAGGGCGAACCAGAACTCCGAGGCCTGAACCCACCCCTCGAACGGGACGAACCCGTCGACCCCTCCGGTGACCCAGTGCCGGCGCCACGCGAGTTCGGTCGCGAGGTAGGCACCGGGATCGCGCGTGACGATGCCCGCGATCACTTGCCAGGCGAAGCCCGCCGCGGTCGCGAGCGCCCCGAGCGCGATGATGTGCCCGACCTCCCGCCCGGAGAGCGGTTCCGCTCTGCGACGGAACCAGCGCACGACGCCGTGCAGCCCGAGGTAGAGGGCGAACGCGAGGATCCCCGGGCGCGTGAAGGCCATCACCGGGATCAGGAGGTAGAGCCGGCCGTACTCGTGTCTGATCGTCGCGTCGAGCGCGAGGAACAGCAGAAGCAGGAAGAGGGTCTCGGCGTAGCCGACCTGGAACATCGCCGCGATGGGCCCGGCGGCGAAGAACACGACCGCCCAGAGAGCGGCGGACGCGCCGATACGGTCACGGAGCAGACGATGAAGAGCGAGACAGGCCAGGTATCCGGCCGCCAACGAGATCAGGAGAGCGCCGACTCCCCACGATCCGAAGACGAAGCCCACCGCCTTCGCCGCATATGCGAACACCGGCATGAAAGCCCAGGCATTCTCGGCGACCTCGCCCGACTCCGTCCGAGGAAGCTCGGCGGGATAGCCGGCTTCGGCGACCAGCCAGTACCACTGGGCGTCCCACCCGAGGACGAAGTCGTCGAGTCCGGCGTCGGCGCCGAAGCGCGAGAACGACGTCGACAGCGACGCGGCGATGAGCAGGAAGATCGTGGTCGTCGCCCGCGCGGCGAGGTAGATGACCGCGATTTTCAGCGGGACAGGCGTCTGCGTCCACCGGCGGACCGCGCTCAGCGCGAGGTGAGCCATGCGCGCAGGCCCCGCTCCACGGCGTCGATCTGCGCGAGCGGCACCCGCTCCTCATCGTGGTGCGCGAGATGCGGGTCGCCCGGGCCGTAGTTCACCGCCGGGATGCCGAGCGCCGAGAACCGGGCGACGTCAGTCCAGCCGTACTTCGGGCGCGGCTCCGCGCCCACAGCCGCCACGAACTGCTTCGCGATCTCGGCGTCGAGTCCGGGGCGCGCGCCCTCGGCGGCATCGGTGATCTCGATATCGAAGCCGGCGAGTACCCCGCGGAGGTGCGCTTCAGCATCTGCGGCGGACTTGCTGGGAGCGAAGCGGTAGTTGACCTCGACCTCGCACGCGTCGGGGATGACATTGCCCGCGACACCACCGGCGATGCGCACGGCGCTCAGGCTCTCCCGGTACAGCAACCCCTCGACCGGCACCTCTTTGGCCCGGTACTCCGCGAGCCGGGTCAGGATCGGCGCTGCACGGTGGATCGCGTTCTCGCCGATCCAGGCGCGTGCGCTGTGCGCGCGAACGCCGGTGGTGCGCACGATCGCGCGCAGCGTGCCGTTGCACCCGCCCTCGACCTCGCCGTTGGACGGTTCGCCGAGGATCGCGAAGTCCGCCTGGAACAGGTCGGGTCGTACGGCGGCGAGCAGGCCGAGACCGTTCTTGGACGCCTCGATCTCTTCGTTGTCGTACCACATCCAGGTGATGTCGATCGCGGGATCGGTGAGCTCTGCCGCGAGCTTGAGCTGCACGGCCGTGCCCGCCTTCATGTCGACGGTTCCGCGCCCCCAGAGGTAGGGCACGCCGTCGATCTCCATGTCCCTGGTCGGCAGGTTCGCGTTGATCGGCACGGTGTCGATGTGTCCGGCGATGGCGACGCGCTGGGCACGACCGAGATCGGTGCGGGCGACGATCGTGTTCCCGTGACGGAACACCTCGAGGTGGGACAGCGGGGTGATCGCCGCCTCGATTGCGTCGGCGAGCGTCTTCTCGTCGCCGGACACGCTCGGGATGTCGCAGATCGCACGAGTGAGGTCGACGGAGGACGCGGTCAGATCGAGCACCATGGGTCAAGCCTACTTACCCCGTCATGCGTGAAGTCCCCCACCCCACGGCGCGATAGCGTGGAGGCATGAGCGACGCACGCACTGTATGGGGTATCGGCCTGACCACGATCGCCGGCGATGGCACGGTTCTCGATGCGTGGTTCCCGGACGTGCGCGCGGGAATCCTCACGGCAGACGATGCCGCCGTCTCCGCCCTCGAGCCCCTCGTCGGTGCCGATGAACGACGGAACGTGACCGTCGAGATCATCCAGCTCCAGATCGACCTCGACGAAGCTCCCGCTTCCACGGCCGACGCGTACCTCCGCCTGCACGCTCTCTCGCACCTCGTCGTGCGCCCCAACGAGTTGAACCTGGACGGCATCTTCGGCCACCTGCCGAACGTCGCCTGGACGAACGCCGGCCCGGTGCTCCCCGCCGACGCCGCCCGTCTGCGACCGCACCTCCAGCGCGCCGGCATCCAGGTGCAGGGCCTGGACAAGTTCCCCCGCCTCACCGACTACGTCCAGCCCGCGGGCGTCCGGATCGCCGACGCCTCGCGCGTGCGGCTCGGCGCACACCTCTCCCCCGGCACCACCGTCATGCACGAGGGTTTCGTCAACTTCAACGCCGGGACGCTCGGCTCCTCGATGGTCGAGGGCCGCATCTCGCAGGGGGTCGTCGTCGGCGACGGCAGCGACATCGGCGGCGGTTCCTCGATCATGGGCACGCTGTCGGGCGGAGGCACGCATCGGGTGTCGATCGGCGCGCGCACCCTGCTCGGGGCCAACGCGGGCATCGGCATCTCGCTCGGCGACGACTGCGTCGTGGAAGCCGGCCTCTACGTGACCGCCGGGACGAAGGTCGTGCTGGTCGACGGCCCGGTGACTCCGGACGGCGGGCGGAAGACCGTGAAGGGCGGAGATCTCTCCGGCCAGGACGGGTTGCTCTTCCGCCGGAACTCCCTCAGCGGCGCCGTCGAGGCCGTGCGCCGCGCCGGCGTGGGCGTGACGCTCAACGAGGCTCTCCACGCCTGAGAGTCGCCTCAGCCGGCAGGCTCGACCCGCGTCCGCAGTCGACATGCAGCTGATCACATACGCGCACTGTTAGACTGACACCGTTGTCTGCACCGCCGGTGCTGCAACATCGTCGTCGTCATGGGGTCTCCGAGGACCAAAGCGAGCAGAAGCTGCTCCCACCACCAGCATGAGCTGGCATTTCGAACGGCGAACCGATGCGCAATTCCTGCGCCGTCGCCCACCTCACCCCTTATCTCGCGCCGATCACTCGTGCGCTGACGGAGTTTCTGCATGTCTACTTTCCTTGAACTCGGCGTTCCCGCCGAGCTCGCCGCCGTTCTCGCCGATTCCGGCAAGACCGAGGCCTTCGCGATCCAGCGCGACACCCTTCCCGACTCCCTCGCAGGACGCGACCTCCTCGGTCGCGGACGCACGGGCAGCGGCAAGACCATCGCCTTCGCCCTGCCGCTCGTGGCGCGCCTCGCCGCTTCCGGCGGACAGCGCCGCGCCGGCCTCCCGCGCGGACTCGTCCTCGCCCCGACCCGCGAGCTCGCGACGCAGATCGCCGCGACCATCGCCCCGCTCGCCGAGGCCGCCGGCCTGCGCGTCACGACCGTCTTCGGCGGCGTCAGCCAGCGTCCGCAGGAGCAGGCGCTGCGCGGCGGCGTCGACATCGTCGTGGCCTGCCCCGGTCGACTCGAAGACCTCATGAAGCAGCAGGTCGTGCGCCTCAGCGCGATCGAGGTCACGGTGCTCGACGAGGCCGACCACATGGCCGACCTCGGCTTCCTCCCCGGTGTCACCCGCATCCTCACAGCGACGCCGGCCGGTGGCCAGCGCCTCCTGTTCAGCGCGACGCTGGACCGCGGCATCGACACCCTCGCCCGCCGCTTCCTCTCGAACGCGGTCAGCCACGAGGTCGACGAGGAGAGCGTGCCCGTCGGCGAGATGACCCACCGCGTGCTGGTCGTCGACTCCACCGACAACAAGACCGCTCTCGTGAAGGAGCTCGCCTCCGGCACCGGTCGCCGCATCCTCTTCACCCGCACCAAGCACCAGGCGAAGAAGCTCGCGAAGCAGCTCACGGCAGCCGGGATCCCGGCCGTCGACCTGCACGGCAACCTCTCGCAGAACGCGCGTGAGCGCAACCTCGGCGCCTTCTCGGCCGCCCCGGAAGACGGTGGCGTGCGCGTCCTCGTCGCGACCGACGTCGCAGCCCGCGGCGTGCACGTCGACAACGTCGACCTGGTCGTCCATGTCGACCCGCCCGTCGAGCACAAGGCGTACCTGCACCGTTCCGGACGTACGGCCCGTGCCGGTGCGGCCGGCACCGTCGTGACCGTCGTGCTGCCCGAGCAGCGCCGCGATGTGAAGGACCTGCTCCGCAAGGCCGCGATCACCGCTCCCCTCGAAGACGTCACCACGGCGGCGATCACCGCACTGGTTCCCGAGCGCGCACCGCACGTGCGCCCGGCCCCGGTGCAGGCTCCGCAGCAGCAGCAGCAGCGCCAGTCGTCCAAGCAGCGTCCCGCCGGCGGCGAGAAGAGCGGTGCGGCGAACCCGCCCGCACGTCGTCGTCGCCGTCCCCGCGCCGGTGGCTCCGGCGGCCAGGGCGGCGGCTACCAGGGCAGTGGCTACTCCACGCAGAGCGGTCAGTCCCGTCAGGGTGGCGGCCGGACCTCGCAGGGTCGCTGACCCGCGGACTCCACTAGACAGAAAAGCGCCCCTTCCGCTTCGGCGGAAGGGGCGCTTTCTCGTTCAGCGCTCAGCGAGTCGGGAACGACCGCTCGGGAGAGCCCGTGTAGAGCTGCTGCGGGCGCCCGATCTTGGTCTGCGGGTCGAGCTGCAGCTCGCGCCACTGCGCCAGCCAGCCGGGCAGACGACCGATGGCGAACAGCACCGTGAACATCCGGGTCGGGAAGCCCATCGCCTTGTAGATGACGCCCGTGTAGAAGTCGACGTTGGGGTACAGGCGTCGCTCGCGGAAGTAGTCGTCGGCGAGGGCGAGCTCCTCGAGCTCCTTCGCGAGGTCGAGCAGCGGGTCGGTGACGCCCAGCGACGAGAGCACCTCATCGGCTGCGTCCTTGACCAGCTTGGCGCGCGGGTCGTAGTTCTTGTAGACGCGGTGCCCGAAGCCCATGAGCTTCACGCCCTCTTCCTTGTTCTTCACCCGCTCCACGAAACGCGAGACGCTCTGGCCGGAGTCGCGGATCTGTCCCAGCATCGTGAGGACGGCCTCGTTGGCGCCACCGTGCAGAGGGCCGGAGAGTGCCTGGATACCGGCGGAGACCGAGGCGAACTGGTTCGCACCGGTGGAGCCCACGAGGCGGACGGTCGAGGTGGAGGCGTTCTGCTCGTGGTCCTCGTGGAGGATGAGGAGCAGCTCGAGCGCCTTCGACATGACCGGGTTGACCTCGTACTCCTCGCTGTGCACACCGAAGTTGAGCTTGAGGAAGTTGTCGACGAAGCTCAGCGAGTTGTCGGGGTACAGGAAGGCCTGGCCGACGCTCTTCTTGTGCGCGTACGCCGCGATCACGGGCAGCTTGGCGAGCATACGCACCATGTTGAGCTCGACGTGCTCGGGGTTGTGCGGGTCTGTCTGCCCCTCGTAGTACGTCGAGAGGGCGGCGACCGCCGACGAGAGCACCGACATGGGGTGTGCGGTGTGCGGCAGCGCCGAGAAGAAGCGCTTGAGGTCTTCGTGCAGCAGCGTGTGGCGACGGATCTTCTCGTCGAACTCCGCGAGCTCGGAGGCCGAGGGCAGTTCGCCGTAGATCAGGAGCCACGCGACCTCGAGGTAGCTCGTGGACCCTGCCAGCTGCTCGATCGGATATCCGCGGTAGCGCAGGATTCCCTTGTCACCGTCGATGAAGGTGATGTCGGACTTGGTGGACGCGGTGTTGACGAAGCCGTAGTCGAGGCCCGTGTAGCCGGTCTGCCGGGTCAGCGTCGAGAAGTCGATGCTGTCGTGCCCTGCCGTGCCGCGCAGTACCGGGAATTCGGCGGTCGTATCGCCGATCGTCAGCTTCGCCGTCTGCTCTGCCGCTGCGCTCACGCGGTCCTCCTCCTGGCGTCCGACCCCGCTGGTCGCGGTGGTATCGGACAAGATCTTGATCAAGTCGGAACTGGCGATCTCACGGCGCTGTGGCACCAGGTCGAGACACGACCGAATCGCCTTTACAGCCTAGTAGGCACACAGGCCTACTGTGACATCCGCCAAACAGATGCCCTCTTCACGGAGAAAACCTACAGAGCCGCGGCGTTGAGCCGGCGCGCGCCTTCTCGCACCCGCTCGGTGGGAGCGGTCAGCGCGAGGCGCACATGCTGCGAGGAATTCGCACCGTAGAACGGACCGGGACCGGCGAGGATGCCGAGGTCTGCGAGGCGGCCCATCGACTCCCAGGCATCGCGCCCTTCCGTCGCCCAGAGGTACAGCCCGGCCTCCGAACCGTCGATGCGGAAGCCGGCGGCCTCGAGCGCGGGACGCAGCGCTTCGCGCCTGGTGCGGTACAGCTCCTTCTGGACGGCGACGTGCTCGTCGTCGCCGAGCGCGACCGCCATGGCGTGCTGCACGGGGGCGGGCGGCATGAGTCCGAGGTGCTTGCGCGCGGTGAGCAGTTCTCCGACGACGCGCGCGCAGCCGGCGACGAACGCGGCGCGATAGCCGGCGAGATTCGACTGCTTGCTCAGCGAGTACACGCTGAGCAGGTTCGCCCTGCTGCCGCCGGTCACCCGAGGGTCGAGGATCGAGGGAATCGGCTCGGTCGCCCAGATTCCGTCCCATCCCAGCTCGGCGTAACACTCGTCGCTCGCGAGGACGGCCCCCAGCTCACGCGCACGGCGCACGGCTGCAGCGAGCTCATCGACCGTCCAGGTGCGGCCGTCCGGATTGCCCGGAGTGTTGATCCAGATGAGCTTGGTGCCCTCCGGCCACTCCGCGGGGTCGTCGGCCGGCAGGGGCGTCGCGCCGACCACTCGCGCGCCGACCTCGTAGGTCGGGTAGGCCACTCGCGGGTGCACGACGATGTCGCCGTCGCCGAGGCCGAGGAGCGTGGGCAGCAGGGCGACGAGCTCCTTGGAGCCGATCGTCGGCAGGACGTTGTCGACCCGGAGATCGGGCACTCCCCTGCGCCGCGCGTACCAGTCGACGATGGCCTCCCGCAGCGTCGGCGTGCCGACCGTCTGCGGATAGGCGTGTGCGTCGGTGGCCTCGGCCAGAGCACGGCGGATGAGTTCCGGCGTCGGATCCACCGGCGACCCCACGGAGAGATCCACGAGACCCTCCGGATGCTGCGCGGCGCGCTCACGGAACGGGACGACGGCATCCCACGGGTAGTCGGCGAGGTCGCGGACGCTCACAGAAGACGCCTACTCGCCCTGGGGCGGGAGGGCGGCGATGATCGGGTGATCGAAGTCGTAGACGCCGACCTTGGCGGCGCCGCCGGGCGAGCCGATCTCGTCGAAGAACTCGACGTTCGCCTTGTAGTAGTCCTGCCACTCGTCGGGCAGATCATCCTCGTAGTAGATGGCCTCGACCGGGCACACCGGTTCGCAGGCACCGCAGTCCACACACTCATCGGGGTGGATGTACAACGAGCGTTCACCCTCGTAGATGCAGTCAACGGGGCACTCGTCGATGCAGGCGCGATCCTTGACATCGACGCACGGGAGGGCGATCACATACGTCACCCCTCCAGTCTACGACTCGTGGCGCTCGGGTTCCTGCGCGGCAGGCGCGACCGTGCGCACGGGGACGCGTGAAAAGGAGGGCCAGGCGATCACGAGCAGGACGATTCCCGCGACCAGGTAGGTCCAGATCTGTCCGCTGAGAGAGTCCGGGACGACGACGGATCCGCCGGGCCCCACACCCGAGATCAGCACCAGCATGCCGATCATGCCGAGGCCGGCTGCGACTGCCGCTCCCCGGTCGTGGGTGAGAGCGCGCACCGCGACGAGGATCGCCGCGCAGGCGATGGCGGCCACGATGAGACCGACCGGGATCGGCCCCCACATCACGCTGTGCGCGATCGTGCCGGCGATGCCGTAGACGCCGCCCACCAGGGCCGCAGCGACCCACGACAACACTCTCGACACCCAGCTCACGCGCACCCGTCGATCCTACCGGCGCCCCCTGTGACGGAGCAGTCCGTCACGAGGCGAGGCCGAAGAGCCGCAGAAGCGCCGCGACCAGTGCGGCCGCTGCCACGACCACGAGGAACGATTGCCGGAGCCACAGGAGCCCTCCCGCGACCAGCAGGGCGGGCACGCGCGCGTCCACCGTGATCGCCTGACCGTCGCCGAGGGTCTGCACCGCGACGAGCGCTGCCAGCAGCGCGACGGTCAGCAGGTCGGAGATGCGAGCAGTACGAGGTGCTTCGAGGACCTTGGGCGGCACCAGGTACCCGGCGGCTTTGAGCGCGACGCAGATGAGGGCCGCGAGGAGGATCGCACTCCAGAGGCTCATGATGCTCCCTCCGATGCGCCCCGGGCGCGATCATCCGGCGTCGTCCCGCGCCCGCCTAGCCAGTTGAACCAGCCGACGGCGATCGCGACGACGGCCGCGACCAACACCGGCAGGCCGGGCATGAGGAGCGGAGTGAACGCCGCGGCGACCACGGCGGCCGCCACCCCCACCGCGATGGCCTGCCGCTGCCGGAGCCGCGGCCACAGCAGCGCGAGGAAGGCGGCTGCGGCCGCGGCATCCAATCCCCAGGTCCGGGGATCGCCGAGCACGTCACCGACGAGCGCGCCGACGAGCGTCGTGATGTTCCAGCCCACGAAGATGCCGATGCCGGTCACCCAGAAGCCCACCTGCCGCAGTCGCGGGTTCCCTTGCGAGATCGCCACAGCTGTCGACTCGTCGATCGTTAAGTGCGCAGCGGCGGCCTTGCGCACCGGTCCCCCGCCCACGATCGGCGACATGCGCATTCCGTAGGCGACGTTGCGCACCCCGAGCAGGGCGGCGGATGCGACTGCGGATGGCAGCGCGGCCAGACCGCCGGCGGTGAAGACGCCGACGAAGGCGAACTGGGATCCCCCGGTGAACATCAAAAGGCTGAGGACGCAGGTCTGCCAGACATCGAGCCCGGACGCCACGGCCAACGCGCCGAACGAGACGCCATAAGCGCTGGTCGCGAGCACCACGCCGAGCGCCTCGCGCCAGACCTCACGCTCGGCGGTCATCGCTCACCCGGCGCGCCCTTGTTCGCTTCGCTGAACACATGATGATAATTCTGAACACCGAGGTACGGATAGTCAAGCGAACGAACGTTTGACATGATGAACGCATGGAAGACCTCCGCACGCGCATCGCCCGCACTCTGCGCCGAGAACGAGAGGCCGTCGGCCTGTCTATCTCCGAGCTCGCGCGCCGCGCCGACGTATCCAAGGCGACGGTGTCGCAGCTCGAGAGCGGCGCAGGCAATCCGAGCGTCGAGACTCTGTGGGCGCTCGGCGTCGCGCTCGGAGTACCGTTCGCGGTGCTCGTCGACCAGCAGACGAACGCTCCCACTCTGATCCGCGCCGACGACCTCGCCGGCGTCCCCTCCTCCGCAGCCGCGTACAGCGCCACGCTGCTGTCGGCCAGCCCTCCCGGCGCCCGCCGCGACGTCTACCTCATCCGGGCCGAACCGGGCGACGCAAGACGCTCCGACCCGCACCACGCCGGGACGATCGAGCACGTCATCCTGATCTCCGGCCAGGCCCGGATCGGACCGGTCGACGAGCCGGTACTCCTCAACCCCGGCGACTACCTGACGTACGCCGGCGACGCACCGCACATCTTCGAGGCGGCCGCCCCCGGCACGAGCGCCGTGCTCATCTCCGAACTCCGCTGAGTCTCACTCCCCGCCGGCCGCAGGCGACGGGTCGGGGATCTCGTGCGGTCGGTACTGCGGCAGCCGCGAGGCCGGGAGGATCGCCAGCGCACTGATCCCGGCGAGGAGGAGCAGGCCGAGCTTGAGCGTCCCCAACCGAGACTCCTCGTTGATGGCGACGGCCGCGTCGACCTGAGCCGGTGTCGCATCGGTGTCCTCGAGGGCGGCGCGGAGGTCGTCGTTGCTGACGAAGTTGAGGTTGTCCATGTCGACCTGGGCGACGAGCGACGGCGGCAGCTCGGGGTGCTCCACCACGGCCCGGCCGATGCTGAGCCCGAGGAGCGAGACCAGAAGCGCGCCGGCGAGGGCCGTGCCGACTGCCGACGCGAGGTTCTGTGTGGTGCCGCGCAGCGATCCGACGTCACCGGCGAGTTCGGCGGGCGCTGCGGTCACGAGCACGTTGAAGACCAGCGTGACGAGTGCGCCCTGTCCGATGCCGAAGACGATGAGGCCTGCGATCGTGGGGACCGTCTCCCAGTTGTTGGTCACGACGAACGACAGCCACACGAGTGCCATCGTGGTGAGGATGAAGCCGGCGACGCCGATCGTGCGGGGCGGGAAGCGCTTGTACAGCCGCACCACGAGCGTGGCCGTGACGAAGACCGTGAGATTGAACGGCATCATCGCGATGGAGGTGTCGAACGGAGTGCGTCCCTGCACGATCTGGATGTAGAGCGGGATCGTGAAGTTCACGCACGCTTCCAGCGCGACCACGATGAACATCGCGTACACGGCTGCCCGTTCCCGCGAGGAGCCGAGGACGCTCAGGTCGATGAGCGGCACCTTCCCCTCTGCCATCCGCTTCCTGGTCCAGAGGAAGAACGCCTGTCCGAGGACCAGTCCCACCACGATGAAGATCGGCGCCGGAGAGAGCCCCAGCACGGAGAACGGGGCGTCGGCGGTCGCCGCGACCGCACCCCAGGAATTCAGGTTGTTGAATCCGAGGGTCAGCAGGACGATGCCGGCGCCGATGAGCAGCGACGCCACCAGATCGATCCGGATCGACGCGTCGCCACGGTCTCCGCGCAGGGTGAAGCTCAGTGCGAACACGACGACGGCGATCCCGAACACGATGAAGAACATCGGCCGCCAGCCCACCAACGTTCCCAGAGTGCCGCCGATCAGGAAGGCGCTGACACCGGAGATCGCGCGCGCCGAGCCGATCGCCCCGATGGCCGTCGCCTGCTGCGCGCCGCGGTAGTTCTCGGCGATGAGCGCGACGATCGACGGGACGATGATCGCCGCCGCGGCTCCCGCGACCGCCTGCCCGGCGATGGCCCACCACACCGTGGGTGCGAGGATCATCATGACGGACGAGGCCGCGAACAGCGCGATCACGATCCGGAAGATGACGACCCAGCCGATTCGCTGTCCGAGTTTCGCGCCGGTCATCACGAGCGCGGCGACGGCGAGACCGTACATGACGATGGTGGTGCTCGCCACGGTCGGCGGCACGCCGAACTCGCTCACCATGCCGCCGAGCGAGATCGGCAGCGCCGCGACGTTGAACGACATCAGCACCTGCGCGAGGAACAGGCTGACCATCGGCAACCACGAGGTCTTGGTCGGGCTCTGCTGCGTCTGGGTCATGGCTGCTCCCGGGTTGCGGATGAGGGTGCGATCGTGGCGGGGTTGCTCTGAGCCGGTGCGGAGGCGAACAGGTTGAGCCCGAGCACACGCGACAGGTAGCCGATGGCCATCTGGGATCGGATGGAGTTGCCGGCCTCGTCGAGACGCGGGGAGAATCCAGCCGCAGCGCCCTTGCCCGGGGCGACGGCGACGATGCCTCCGGAGACGCCGGACTTCGCGGGCAGCCCGATCTCGAACAGCCAGTCGCCGGAGCGTTCGTACAGGCCTGTCGATGCGACGACCGCGAGCGTGTCGCGGCACACCTCCGCCGAGACCACGCGCTCCCCGGTGACCGGGTTCACTCCCCCGTCGGCGAGCGTCGCTCCCATCACCGCCAGGTCATGGGCGGTCACGCTGAGGGCGCATTGGCGGGTGTAGACATCGACCACCTCGTCCGGGTCGCCCGTCAGCCGCCCGTAGCTTCGCAGCAGACGACCGAGCGCACGATTGCGGTCGTTCGTCTCCGCTTCCGACGCGTACACGACGCCGTCGAGCCTCAGCGGACGACCTGCGAACGCCGACAGTCCCTCCCGGACACGTTCCCACTGCTCGACCGAAGTGCTCCCCGGCACGAGCGCGGTGGTGGCGATTGCTCCCGCATTGACCATCGGGTTCATCGGGTGGCCGTCGTTGAGCTCCAACGCCATCACGGAGTTGAAGGGGAGCCCGGTGTTGTTCACGCCGACGATCTCGCGCACACGCTCGTGTCCGTGTTCCTGGATCGCGAGAGCGTAGACGAACATCTTCGAGATCGACTGGATGGAGAAGGGGTGCAGGGCGTCGCCGGCATCGTGCAACCCGCCGCCGACTTCGATCACCGCCAGGCCGAAGAGCTCGGGGTCGACCTCCGCGAGCACGGGGATGTAGTCGGCGACTCGACCCCCACGCTCCTGCTCGTAACGGGAGTGCGCGTCCCGCACGATCTCCTCCACGCGATCCCACGCCGGCAGGGTGCCGGTCGAGGCGATCTGCGGGACATCTCGCCATGCGGTCGGGTCGAGCACATCTTCCTCCACGGATCGGTGACGCCCCCAGCCGTCAGAGTCACCGTAGCGCTCGACATCACCGCTGCCTAGAGGATCCTCGGATGCTCGACCGTCGTCAGTACCAGTTCATCGCCTGCGAGTGCGACCAGGCGCTGCACGGGGTTCCATAGGCCGCCGAGATGTACTCGAGTCCCCAGGCGATCTGCGTGGCGGCGCTGGTCTGCCAGTCGGCGCCAGCCGATGCCATCTTGCTGCCGGGAAGAGCCTGCGGAATGCCGGTGGCCCCGCCGTCGGCGTTGTACGCCTGGTAGTTCCAGCCGGATTCCTTGGTCCACAGCGAGTCCAGGCACGAGAACTGATCCCCGCCCCAGCCGTACCGACTCGACATTTGCTGCTGAGCGGAGGCCTTCGCACCCTCGACGGTGTTCGCGGACGCGAGCGCCGCGGCGGCTGCGCGCTCGGCGGCCGCATGCTCTGCCGCAGCTTTGGCTGCCGCTGCGGCTGCTTCCTCCGCTGCTCGCTTCTCCTGTGCCGCGGTCAGCGCGCTGCGGAGATCCTCCGTGTCCGAGACGACCTTCGCCAGTTCCGTCTCCACGTCGTCGGTGACGATGCCTACGAGGAGCAACGGCGTCACCTCGCTGTCGGCGAGCTTGTCGATGCCGCGCTCCAGCTCGGCCGTTTCCACCGAGGTCGAGGCGCCGACGTCGAGGCCGGATGCCGCGACGTCGGCAGTCACCGCCTCGGCTGCCGCGACAGCGCTCCGAGCCTCCACGCGCGTGGACGAGGCGTCTCGGGTGATCTGCGCCAGGGGCTCGGCACCCGACAGTGCGGGCGCGGCGACGGCGATGGCCGGACTCATGGCGGCCGCAGCAGAGGTGGATGCCAGGCCCACGCTGAGCGTGATACCGACCAGGGTGGCGGCGGTCACTCCGAGGATGGTCATCGGGCGGCGGGCGGTGACGGCGGCGCGGGCGGACGCCGCGTCCGAGGCGCGCCGAAGCGCACGGGTTTTCTGAAGCATCGGGTTCGACTTTCGGGTTGTCGTACGCCCTTGCAGGAGACTCATCGGGAGCTCGTCCCGGGCGCAAGCCAACGAGTCTGCACCATCAACCTGAGTGAAAACAATCCCTGACCTGGGATTTACATGAGAAGAGGGCCTCGTGCACGCCTTTCGGCGACACGAGGCCCTCTTCTCGGAGCAGGCCCAGACTCAGGCGCTGGCGTCCTGGCGCTTCAGACGCGCGGTCTCGCGGGCGCGGGTGTTCGCGTCGAGGTTGACCTTGCGGATGCGGACGACCTCGGGCGTGACCTCGACGCATTCGTCGTCACGCGCGAACTCGAGGCTCTCCTCCAGCGTCAGCTGGCGCGGAGGCGTCATCGACTCGAAGGTGTCGGAGCTCGCCGCACGCATGTTGGTGAGCTTCTTCTCCTTGGTGATGTTCACGTCCATGTCGTCGGCGCGGGAGTTCTCGCCGATGACCATGCCCTCGTAGACCTCCTGCGTGGGCTGCACGAAGAACGACATGCGCTCCTGCAGGGCGATCATGGCGAACGGGGTGACGACACCCTGACGGTCAGCCACGATCGAGCCGTTCTGACGCGTCGTGATGGAGCCGGCCCACGGCTCGTAGCCGTGGGAGATCGCGTTCGCGATTCCGGTGCCGCGGGTGGTGGTGAGGAACTCGCTGCGGAAGCCGATCAGGCCGCGCGACGGCACGATGAACTCCATGCGGACCCAGCCGGTGCCGTGGTTCGTCATGTTCTCCATGCGGCCCTTGCGGTTCGCCAGCAGCTGGGTGATCGCGCCGAGGTGCTCCTCCGGCGTGTCGATCGTGAGGTGCTCGAACGGCTCGTAGGTCTTGCCGTCGATCTTCTTCGTGACCACCTGCGGCTTGCCGACGGTGAGCTCGAAGCCCTCGCGGCGCATGTTCTCGACGAGGATGGCGAGGGCGAGCTCTCCGCGGCCCTGCACCTCCCAAGCATCCGGGCGTCCGATGTCGACGACCTTGAGCGAGACGTTGCCGATGAGCTCCTTGTCGAGGCGGTCCTTCACCATTCGAGCCGTGAGCTTGTGGCCCTTGACCTTGCCCATCAGCGGCGAGGTGTTGGTACCGATCGTCATCGAGATGGCGGGGTCGTCGACCGTGATGGCCGGCAGCGGACGCACGTCCTCGGGGTCGGCGATGGTCTCGCCGATCGTGATGTTCTCGAAGCCGGCGATGGCGACGATGTCGCCGGGGCCGGCGGAGTCGGCCGGGTAGCGCTCCAGGGCACGGGTCTTCAGGAGTTCGGTGATGCGCGCGTTCTGGTGCGTGCCGTCGGCGCGGACCCAGGCCACGGTCTGGCCCTTCTTGAGCGTGCCGTTGAAGACGCGCAGCAGTGCGAGACGGCCGAGGAACGGGCTGGAGTCGAGGTTCGTGACCCAGGCCTGCAGCGGGTGCTCGTCGTCGTAGGCCGGAGCGGGCACGTGCTCGAGGATCGCCTCGAACAGCGGCTCGAGGTCGTCGTTGTCGGGCAGCGAGCCGTCCGCAGGACGGTTCTGCGATGCGGCGCCGGCACGACCGGAGGCGTAGACCACCGGCACGTCGAGAAGTGCGTCGACGTCGAGGTCGGGCACGTCGTCGACCAGGTCGGAGGCGAGACCCAGCAGCAGGTCGTGCGCCTCCTCCTCGACCTCGGCGATGCGCGCGTCGGGACGGTCGGTCTTGTTGACCAGCAGGATGACAGGCAGCTTCGACTCGAGCGCCTTGCGCAGCACGAAGCGCGTCTGCGGCAGCGGGCCCTCACTGGCGTCGACCAGCAGCACGACACCGTCGACCATGGACAGGCCGCGCTCGACCTCGCCACCGAAGTCGGCGTGGCCGGGGGTGTCGATCACGTTGATCGTGATCTCCTTGCCGCCGGCGTGCTTGCCCTTGTACGTGATCGCCGTGTTCTTGGCGAGGATCGTGATGCCCTTCTCACGCTCCAGGTCGTTGGAGTCCATGGCGCGCTCATCGACGTGGGCGTGCTCGCCGAAGGAGCCCGTCTGACGCAGCATGGCGTCGACGAGAGTCGTCTTGCCGTGGTCGACGTGGGCGACGATTGCGACGTTGCGGAGGTCAGAGCGAAGGGCGTGCGCCATGCAGGTGTCCTAAAAGAGTGTGGGGTTTCGCCGGGAAGCCGACGTTCCAGGATAACGCAAGCTCAGGGCGTGTTCCTGAAAACAGGTCGTAGCATCGAGATCGTGACCCGACCGCAGGCCTCCGGAGAACTCCCCGACCTCTCCCCCGCGCCCTCCCGCGCACGGCTGTGGTGGGAGATCGCGATCGTCCTGGCGCTCGGGCTCGGCCAGTCCGCCGTGTACGCGATCGTGCAGCTCGCCTACCGCCTCACGGACGAGATCCCGATCGCCGATCAGGTCGCGAAGCTGAATCCCTCCCGCAGCGACCGGGAGGTCTTCGACCTCATCTACCAGGTGCTCGCGATCGGGTTCTCCCTCGTCCCCGTGCTGCTGGTGTGCTTCCTGCTCTGGCAGTCGCGCCGCCCGCATCTGGAGCAGCTGGGGCTCGACGGCACCCGGACGGGGCGCGATGTCGGCCGCGGCATCCTGCTGGTCCTGGCGATCGGTGTGCCCGGAATCGGTCTCTACCTCGCCGGCCGCGCGCTCGGGATGACCGTCGCGATCGACCCCGCCGGCATCGACGCGTACTGGTGGACGGTGCCCGTGCTGCTGCTCGCCGCGGCGCGCGCCTCCCTGCAGGAGGAGTTCGTCCTGCTCGGCTATCTCTTCACCCGGCTGAAGCAGCTCGGCTGGGGACCGTGGTCGATCATCGTCGGCACATCTGTTCTGCGCGCCAGCTACCACCTCTACCAGGGCTATCCAGCGTTCTTCGGGAATCTCGCCATGGGGCTGCTGTTCGGCTGGCTGTATCAGCGATCAGGACGCCTGATGCCGTTCCTGGTGGCGCACTTCCTGATCGATGCCGCCGCGTTCGTGGGCTACCCGTGGGCGGCGGCGATGTGGCCCGACCTGTTCGGGCTCCCCGGCTGAGCCGAAGGTTCGCGGTCAGCCCGCGTTCGCGACGAGCACGGCCAGCACGGCCCAGACGACGATCACACCGAGCGCGATGAGGGCAGGAAGGTCCCAACTGCGGCGGATCGGGGCGTCCGCCGTGGCGGAGGCACTCTCCCACCGGTCGCGGATCGCGGTCATGTCCCGCAGACCCGTCGGGGCCTTCGGCTCCTCATCCCTGCCGGCGCGGGCACGCGGTTGTCGCGCGCGAGCGGGACCTCCGTAGCAGGTGATGTCGGAGCCGTCATCGAGCGAGAACACGAGCTGCCACTTCAGGTCGACATCGCGCACGCGGCTCCACCCGAAGGTCGTGCGCCGCAGCATGTTCTGCACGGTGCCACCCGCGTCGTCGATGCGGACGAAGGAGACGAAAGCGACCTCGTAGACGACCCAGAGCGCGAGAAGGATCCAGGGGGCGAGCAGCAGCGTCTGCCCCCAGCCGGCGCGCAGCACGGCATCGCCGAGCAGGAACAGCGCCAGCAGCCCGCAGCCGATCAGGAACACGGGACCGGAAGCCGCACGGAACGTCCGTGCGGCTCCCGGCCCTGAGTCGTTCGACACTGTCAGCGTCCGCCGAGCGGGATCGATGCTCCCGGGATCGCCTTGAGGAGGCGATCGGTGTACTCCTGCTGCGGATTGGCGAAGATCTCGTCGACAGTGCCCTGCTCGACGACCCTTCCGCGCTCCATGACGCACACGAGGTCGCTCGACACCCGAACGACCGCGAGGTCGTGGGTGATGAACAGATACGTGAGGTTCAGCTCCGACTGCAGGTCGGCGAGCAGCTGCAGGATCTGGTCCTGCACCAGCACGTCGAGCGCCGACACGGCCTCGTCGAGGACCACGATGTCGGGCTTGAGCGCGAGCGCACGCGCGATCGCGACCCGCTGCCGCTGACCACCCGAGAGCTCGTTCGGATACCGGGTGGCGAGCGCCCTCGGCAGAGCCACCTGATCGAGCAGCTCCTCGACGCGGGCGCGCTGCGAGGCGCGATCTCCCACACTGTGGATCTGCAGGGGCTGCGAGATGGTGTTCCCGATGTTGCGGAGCGGATCGAGCGACCCGTACGGATCCTGGAACACGGGCTGCATGCGGCGACGCAGTCCGAACGCCTGGGCGTTGGACAGCTTCGACACATCCTGACCATCGATCTCGATCGTGCCGCTGGTGGGCTCTTCGAGCTTCAGCAGCATCTTCGCGACCGTGGACTTGCCCGATCCCGACTCGCCGACCAGGGCCAGCGTCTTGCCGCGAGGGATCTCGAAGGACACGTGATCCACCGCACGGAAGGCTTCACTGCGGAAGTTCCCCTGGCGGATCTTGTAGTCCTTCGTCAGCCCCGCGACCCGCACGGTGGGCGGGATGTCGGCCAGGTCCTCGAGTGTCTCGATGCCGCGATCCTCGACCACCGCCTGAATGCGCTGCGACGCCACGCTGGGAGCCACCCCTACCAGGCGCTTGGTGTACGGATGCTGCGGGTTCTCGAGGATCTGCCTGCTCGGGCCGGCTTCGACGATGTTGCCGTTGCTCATCACGATGATCTTCTCCGCACGTTCGGCCGCGAGACCGAGGTCGTGCGTGATCAGGAGGACCGAGGTGCCCTTGTCCCGCGTGAGAGTGGCCATGTGGTCGAGGATGACGCGCTGCACCGTGACATCGAGTGCCGAGGTCGGCTCGTCCGCGATGAGGAGCTTCGGGTCGGCCGCGAGGCCGATCCCGATCAGTGCGCGCTGACGCATTCCGCCCGAGAACTGATGCGGGAACTGATGCAGACGTCGGTCGGCGTCGGCCAGACCCGCCTGCTGCAGTACCTCGACGGTCCGCTTCTTGACAGCTTCCCGGCCGCGCGCGATCCCGTTGGCGCGGATCGCCTCCTTCACCTGGAATCCGATGCTCCACACCGGGTTGAGGTTCGACATCGGGTCCTGGGGGACGAAGCCGATCTCGCGGCCACGGATGGCCTCGATCTCCCGACGTCCGAGCGTCGTCAGCTCGCGTCCGTCGAGCGTGATCGATCCGCCCGTGATGGTTCCCGTGCCCGGCAGCAGGTTCACGATGGCGCTCGCCGTCGTGGACTTACCGGACCCCGACTCGCCCACGATCGCGACGGTCTCCCCGGGGAAGATATCGAAGTTCGCCCCGTGGAGGACTTCGCGGTCCCCCTCCTGCGTACGGAACGCGACCTTCAGGTCGCGCACGCTCAGGAGTGGAACTCGTGCGGTTTCACGTTCGTTCATCGCCGTGCCCTCGCTCTCGGATCGATGGCGTCTCGGATGAGCTCGCCGAGGGTCACGAACGCGAGCACGGCGAGCGTGAGCGCGATCGACGGATAGATGAGCGCCATGGGCGCCACCCGGAGCGACGACTGCGCCGCACTGATGTCGTTGCCCCAGGACATCACCGTGCCACCCAGCCCGACGCCGAGGAACGACAGAGTCGCCTCGGCGACGATCGAGGCGGCGAGGGCCAACGTCGACACCACGAGCAGCGGCGCGAGCGAGTTCGGGATCACGTGGGCCATCAGAATACGGAACTTCGAAAGCCCGACCGCCTGCGCGGCGACGACGAAGTCCGACTGCCGGACTCTCAACACCTCCGCACGCACGACGCGCGCTGTCGATGCCCACGCGAACCCTCCGATCGCCAGTGCGAGCACCGGGACGGACCGGTACTGCGAGAAGACCGTCATCACGACCACGGCCGCGAGGATGTAGGGAATGGCGAAGAAGATGTCACCGATGCGCGACAGCAGCGAGTCGAGCCAGCCGCCGTAGAACCCGGCGAGCGCCCCCATGATGAGCCCCAGGATCGAGCCGATCGCCGTGGCCAGCAGACCGACGGAGAGCGAGGTCTGGGCGCCCCACACGATCCGCGAGTAGATGTCGCAGCCCTGGAACGTGAACCCCAGCGGGTGTCCCTCCGTGGGACCACCGTTGCTGTTCGACAGCTGGCAGTTGCTGTCCGGAGGAGTCGAGGTGAACAGCGAGGGCCAAACGGCCATCAGGATGAAGACCAGTGCGAGCACGACGGAGAACCAGAACAGCGGACGACGCCGCAGGTCGGCCCACGCGTCGCGCCAGAGGTTGCGCGGCTTCTCGGCGATGCGCACGGCGTCGACGGCGATGGTCTCCGTCTCGACCGGCGCGACGAAGTGATTGTGCGTAGTGGGGTCAGGCATAACGGATCCTTGGGTCGAGCAGACCGTAGAGCAGGTCGATGACGAGGTTGACCAGGACGTACAGGATCACGAACACGGTGACGAAGGAGACCACGGTGGGGCCCTCGTTGCGGATCGCGGCCTGATAGAGGGTGTTGCCGACGCCGGGGACGTTGAAGATACCCTCGGTCACCGTCGCGCCCACGAGCAGCACACCGAAGTTGGTGGCCGAGTTCGTGATGACCGGGATCAGCGAGTTGCGCAGCACGTGCACCGGGATCACCCGGCCGCGCGAGAGGCCCTTGCTGTAGGCGGTGCGCACCCAGTCCTGATTGAGCGTGTCGATCACGGAGCTGCGCATGAGTCGCATGCTCACGGCGTAGAGACTGAAACCGAGGACCAGGGCGGGCAGCCACAATCCGCCCCAGTCGTTGTCGGCACCCACGGTCGGCTTGAACCAGCCGAGCTTGATCGCGAGGAAGTACTGCGCGAGGAATGCCACGACGAAGATCGGGATCGCGATCGCGATGAGCGCGATCATGAGCATCGTGTGGTCGAAGATCTTGCCCTTGCGCAGCGCCGAGATCGTGCCGATGATGATCGCGAGCACGAACTCGATGGCGATCGCCATGACCGCGAGACGGCCCGTGACGGGAAGGGTCTCTGCGAGCACCTCCGAGACCGGTCGGCCGGAGAAGGTGTTTCCGAGGTCGCCCTGGAACACGCCCGTGATGTAGTACCAGTACTGCACCAGGAACGGGTCGTTCAGGTGGTATTGCTCACGGAGCTGCTCCACGACCGCAGGGTTCGGGGTGCGGTCGCCGAACAGGGCGAGGATCGGGTCGCCTGGCATGGCGAAGACGAGGAAGTAGATGAGCAGGGTAGCCCCGAAGAAGACCGGGATGACCTGCAGGAGACGTCTGACGATATAGCCGAACATCGGTAGTCCTGTAACGAGAGGGCGGTAGAGCGTGACGAACACAGCCTGTGAGGCGGTGACGAAGAATCGTCACCGCCTCACAGGTGAGTGCCGTCAGGCTTACTCGCCGTCCTTCGTGACCTGGTAGAGGATCGGCCAGGTGTCCCATCCGAACTGGACGTTCTCGACCGACTCGCCCCAGGCGCCCATGGCGTTGGTGTACCAGAGCGGGATGGCGGGGAGGTCCTGGAAGAGGATCTCCTGCGCCTCCTGGAACTTCGTGATGCCCTCTTCGACATCCGCCGCTGCCGCGCCCTCATCGAGGAGTGCGTCGAACTCGGGGTTCGAGTAGTCGCCGTCGTTCGAACCCGCGCCGGTGCCGAAGATCGGGCCGAGGCCGTTGAACATCGACGGGTAGTCGAACTGCCATCCGGTGCGGAAGGCGGTCTGCGTCTGGTCCTCGGTGATCAGCGTCCGGTGCTCGGCGAACGTCGGGATCGGGTTGCCCGATGCCTCGATGCCGAGGTTGTTCTTCAGCTGGTTGGCGATCGCGTCGACCCAGCCCTGGTTGGGGCCGTCGGCGTTGTACTGGATCTGGAAGGAACCGGTCCACGGGGCGATGGCGTCGGCCTCGGCCCACAGCTCCTTCGCCTTGTCGGCGTCGAAGTCGAGCACCTCGGATCCGGGGATGTCCTCGGAGTAGCCGTCGATCACCGGCGAGGTGAAGTCCTTCATCGGCGTGCGCGTGCCGCTGAAGACGACGTCCGTGATCTCTTCGCGGTCGATCGCGTGCGAGATCGCCGCACGGCGCAGCTGGCCCTCTTCACCACTGAAGTGCTCGAGGCGCTCCGGGATGGTGATGGTGGCGTTCGCGGCGGCCGGCTGGTTCACCGTGCGGTCCGGGAAGTCGGTCTCGAAGGTCTGGAGCGCCGTGTCCGGGATCTCCTGGATGATGTCGAGGTCGCCACCCGAGAGGTCGGCGTACGCCGCCTCGGTGCTGGCGTAGAGCTTCATGTCGACGCCACCGTTCTGCGCCTCACGCGGGCCGGTGTAGTCCTCGTTCTTGACGAGCTCGATGCTCTCGTTGTGCTTCCACGCGCCCTCTTCCGCGAAGACGTACGGTCCGTTGCCGACCGGGTTCTCGCCGAAGGCCGCAAGGTCTTCCCAAGCCGAAGCCGGCAGCGGGAAGAACGCGGTGTAGCCGAGACGCAGCGGGAAGTCGGACTCCGGCTGCTTCAGCTTGACCGTGAAGGTCAGGTCGTCGACGACCTCGAGGCCGGAGAGCTCCGGGACGTTCTCGTCATAGGAGAAGCCCTCGATGGACTCGAAGAAGTAGCTCGAGAGCTGCTTGTTGTCGAGCGCCGAACCGTAGTTCCAGGCCTTGACGAACGACTCGGCGTCGACCGGGTCGCCGTTCGCGAACTTCTGGTCCGCCTTGATCTTGATCGTGTAGGTCTGCGCGTCGTCGGTCTCGATCGACTCTGCGAGGTCGTTGTGCACGGCGCCCTCGGCGTCGTAGTAGACGAGACCGGCGAAGATGCTCTGGAGGACGAGGCCGCCACCGACCTCGTTGGTGTTCGTCGGGATCAGCGGGTTCTGGGGCTCGGTGTTGTTGACCGAGATCACTGCCGTCGGGTCACCGGAAGGGGTTTCCTCCGTGCCCTCGTTGCCGCCACCACTCGCGCAGCCCGCGAGCGTCAGGGCGCCGATCACGAACAACGCGGAGCCCGCAAGGGCGATCTTGTTGCGCTTCACTTTGTGTCCTCCTGTGGACTATTACTCAGACTGCGCGCTCATCGTTGAACGCGTAGGGATAGTCGAGAGTAACCCGCACCCGCGTCGCGCCCGCCCTCAGCTAACGAACTGTTACTGAGTGGTGACCATACGTAACAAGGCTGAAACACCGGGAAATACGAGACGGTGCTGCGCCCCTCAACAGGGGCGCAGCACCGTCTGCTCACATGAGCACGAGGCTCAGGCGAATGCCTCCACCGGAGGGCACGCACAGACCAGGTTGCGGTCTCCGTACGCCTGGTCGATGCGACGCACCGGCGGCCAGTACTTGCCCGCGACGAGGGCGCGCACCGGGTACGCGGCCTCTTCTCGCGAGTACGCGTGGTTCCACTCCCCCGCGATCAGCGAGACCGCCGTGTGGGGCGCGTGCACGAGCGGGTTGTCGTCGGCCGGCCAGCGACCGGCGGCGACGGCTTCCGCCTCGGCCTTGATCATCACCATGGCTTCGATGAAGCGCTCGATCTCGTCGAGGTCCTCCGACTCGGTCGGCTCGACCATGAGCGTGCCCGCGACCGGGAACGACATGGTCGGGGCATGGAAGCCGTAGTCGATGAGGCGCTTGGCCACGTCGTCGACCGTGATGCCGGTCGCCTCCTTGAGTGGACGCAGGTCGAGGATGCACTCGTGCGCCACCCGCCCGTTCTCGCCCGTGTAGAGCACCGGGAAGTGGGAGCCGAGCCGCTCTGCCATGTAGTTCGCGGAGAGGACAGCTGCCGCGGTGGCGCGGCGGAGTCCGTCGGCGCCCATCATCCGCACGTACGCCCATGAGATCGGCAGGATCCCGGCAGAGCCGTAGGGAGCAGCGGAGATCACACCGCCCTCGAACGTGTACCCGCCGAAGTGCTCCGTGCTCTGGGCGAGCGGGTGCGAGGGCAGGAACGGTGCGAGGTGCGACTTCGCCGCCACCGGACCGATGCCGGGGCCGCCGCCGCCGTGCGGGATCGCGAACGTCTTGTGCAGGTTGAGGTGCGAGACGTCGCCGCCCAGGTCGCCGAAGCGCGCGTAGCCGAGCAGAGCGTTGAGGTTCGCGCCGTCGACGTAGACCTGCCCGCCCGCGTCGTGCACGGCCGCGGTGATCTCGACCACCTGCTCCTCGTACACGCCGTGCGTGGAGGGGTACGTGATCATCAAAGCGGACAGATCGTCGGCATGCTGGTCGATCTTCGCGCGCAGATCGTCGAGGTCGACGTTGCCGAGTTCATCGGTCGCGACGACCACGACCTTCATGCCGGCGAGGACGGCTGATGCGGCGTTCGTGCCGTGGGCCGAAGACGGGATCAGGCAGACCGTGCGGTGCTGATCGCCGTTCGCGTGGTGGTAGCCGCGGATCGCGAGCAGACCCGCGAGCTCACCCTGCGAGCCGGCGTTCGGCTGCAGCGACACCGCGTCGTACCCGGTGACCTCGGCGAGCCAGCCCTCGAGCTGATCGATGAGCTCGAGGTAACCCTGCACATCGGCCGCCGGAGCGAACGGATGGATGCCCGCGAACTCGGGCCACGTGATCGCCGCCATCTCGGTGGCCGCGTTGAGCTTCATCGTGCAGGAACCCAGCGGGATCATGCCGCGGTCGAGCGCGTAGTCGCGGTCGGCGAGGCTCTTCAGGTACCGCATCATGGCGGTCTCCGACCGGTGCGCGTGGAACACGGGGTGTGTGAGGTACTCGTCCTGGCGCCGCAGGTCTTCAGGGAGCGCCCGCAGCTTCTCGTTGCCGAAGAGGCCGAACGCCCGCTCGTTCTTGCCGCCGAAGACCATGGCGACCTGGTGCAGTTCGCCGAGCGTGGTGGTCTCGTCCACCGCGATGCCGACCGTGTCGGCGTCCGCGACGTGCAGCAGGATGCCGTAGCCGTCGTGTGCCTGCGCGGCGTACTCGACGGCACGGCCGGGCACGCGCACCTGCAGGGTGTCGAAGAAGTTCGCGTGCACGATCTCGACGCCGGCCTCGGTCAGCCAGTCGCGCAGCAGCGCGGCCTTCGCGGTCGTCTGGGTCGCGATCTCGCGGAGCCCGTCGGGGCCGTGATAGACCGCGTACATCGATGCCATCACCGCCAGCAGCACCTGGGCGGTGCAGATGTTCGACGTCGCCTTCTCACGGCGGATGTGCTGTTCGCGCGTCTGCAGCGAGAGGCGGTACGCGGGCTTGCCGTCGGCATCCACCGACACCCCGACGAGACGCCCGGGCAGCTGCCGCTCGAGGCCCGAGCGGACGGCCATGTAGCCGGCGTGCGGTCCTCCGAAGCCCATCGGCACACCGAAGCGCTGCGTCGTGCCGACCGCCACATCGGCGCCGAGCGAGCCGGGCGAGGAGATCAGTGTGAGCGCGAGCAGGTCGGCCGCCGCGACGGCCAGTCCGCCAGCGAGGTGCACGGCGTCGAAGACGGCCGACGGGTCCCAGACCCGACCCGATGCGCCCGGGTACTGGACGAAGACACCGAAGAGATCCCCGGGCAGCTCCTCTCCCGCGGCGAAGTCGACGGACACGAGCTCGATCCCGAGGGCTTCCGCGCGGGTCGCGAGCATCGCCCTCGTCTGCGGCAGGGCGTCGGCGTCGACGGCGAACACGTTCGAGGACGACTTCGAGGCGCGGCGTGCGAGCAGCATGCCCTCGACGACCGCGGTGGACTCGTCGAGCATCGACGCATTGGCCGTGGTGAGTCCGGTGAGCTCGGCGACCATGGTCTGGAAGTTGATGAGCGCCTCGAGACGACCCTGCGAGATCTCCGGCTGGTACGGCGTGTAGGCCGTGTACCAGGACGGGTTCTCCAGCACGTTGCGCTGGATCACCTGCGGCGTGATGGTCCCGTAGTAGCCGAGGCCGATCATCGGGCGGTTCACGGCGTTGCGCGACGCGAGGGTCCGCAGCTCCGCGAGCGCCTCGGTCTCGCTCGCTGCCGCGGGGATGCGCGACGGCGTCCCTTCACCGGCCTCGGAAGACGGGCCGGTGTAGATCGACGCCGGTACGGCCTGACGCATCAGCGCCTCGACCGGGCTCAGCGCGTCGTCCGCTCCGGCGGTGTCGAGACCGAGGGCGTCGAGCATCGTGCGCTGCGAGGCATCCGTGGGTCCGATGTGACGATCGGCGAAAGTGACCACTGGTGGATCAGCCCTCCGTCAGCGCGACGTAGGCGTCGCGGTCGAGCAGCCCGTCGAGTGCACCGGGGTCGACGGAGACCTTCAGCAGCCAGCCGCCCTCGAACGGTGCCGCGTTGACGAGCGACGGGTCGTCGACGGCCGCGTCGTTGATCTCGACGACCGTGCCGGTGACCGGCGCGTAGAGCTCGCCCACCGACTTCGTGGACTCGATCTCTCCCACAACCGAGCCGGCGGTGACCTCGGTGCCGACGGCGGGGAGCTCGACGAACACGACGTCACCCAGCTTCTCGGCGGCGTAGTCGGTGATGCCGATGGTCACGGTGTCGCCGTCGGCGGCGATCCACTCGTGCTCTTCGGTGTAGCTGAGGGCGGCGAGGTCGGTCATTTGGTCCTCCGATAGAAAGGCAGGGCGGTCACGGTCGCGGGGATCTTCGTCCCCCGCACATCAAGGAATACTGCGGTTCCCTCTTCAGCGGAAGAAGGATGCACGTAGGCCATCGCGATCGGATGGCCGAGAGTCGGGCTGAGGGCTCCGCTGGTGATCTCGCCGAGCTTCTCCCCCTCGCCGTCGACGACGGCGTAGCCGGCGCGCCCGGCGCGCTTGCCCTCGGCGACGAGGCCGACCAGCACCGGGGCAGCAGAGGCTCCGGCCTGCTCGCCGGCGACGAGCGCGTCCTTGCCGACGAACTCGTCCTTCGCGGTGACGACCACGCGTCCGAGTCCGGCCTGTGCCGGCAGCGTGTCGAGGCTCAGCTCGTGCCCGTACAGCGGCATGCCCGCCTCGAGGCGGAGGGTGTCGCGCGCCGCGAGGCCGGCGGGCACGAGGCCGTGCGGTTCGCCGGCCGCGAGCAGCGCATCCCACAGGGCGGGCGCGTCAGCCGCCGAGACGAGCAGTTCGAAGCCGTCTTCGCCCGTGTATCCCGTGCGGGCGATGAGCAGGGGCTCACCGAGGAAGCGTCCGTCGGCCCAGGCGTAATACTTCTGATCGGGCCAGGGCGCGCTCAGCTCGGTGATGCCGGAGGTCGCTTCGAGGATGGCCTCCGCAGCGGGTCCCTGCACGGCGAGCAGCGCGTACGAGTCCGATACATCCTCCACATCGACGCCGCGATCACCGAGGAAACCGGCGAAGGTGCGGTCCTCCCCCGGCGTGAGCGGCGGCTGCTCGCGCTCGACGAGCGAAGGGAAGTCGCGCACGCGCTTCGCGAACGCGGAATCCACGAAGCCCCGGTTGCCGGCGTTCGCGATCACGAGGTAGCGGTCGTCCGCCAGCCGGTACGCGATCACGTCGTCGACGATGCCGCCGTTCGCGGCCAGCATCAGCGAGTACTTCGCTTTACCCACCGGCATCACGGAGATGCGGCCGGCGAGTGCGAAATCGAGGAATTCGGCGGCCTTCTCGCCCGTGACGAGGAATTCCGCCATGTGCGAGATGTCGAAGAGGCCGGCGGCCTGCCGTACGGCGTGGTGCTCGGCGAGGTCGGAGGTGTAGCGCACCGGCATCTGCCAGCCGCCGAAGTCTGTGAACGACGCGCCGAGCGCCTCATGGCGCTCACGCAGCGGAGTGTAGCGGGGGTCGGACATGGAGTTCTCCCGGGCGGTGACGGGCGGAACGGCGGCATCGCCGCTCCTCGGAACTCCCCCTCTGTCATAGGCCTGAGAGCTTCACCCGTGCACGGAGGCGGGGTTTTCACCGTCGGCGGATCCGCAGTCTCGCGGGATCGCTTTTCAGAGTGGCCGGAACCGCGCGGTACGCGTACCTGAGAGATTGGCGGGGAGGCTTGCTCCTTCGGTGCCCGGCTGCGTTCGCCGGGGCTCTCCCGCGTGGTTCATTCGGCCTGTCTTCAGTTGTGCTGCAAGTCTAGCCGGTCCCCTCCTGCGCACCGAGACGACGCTCCCGTCGCACTTGCTGTCGCTCTGCGGAGAACAGAGCGACAGCAAGTGCGACGAGAGCGAGGTGGATCGGTCCGTCAGTGCGCGATGCCGAGCTCGGCCCGCACCTCGTCGCGGAGGCGGCCGAGGTTGTCGGGTTCGGGTGCGGCTCCGAGGAGCGTCTTGGTGTACTCGTGCTGCGGGTTGAGGATGACCTCGTCCGCAGGACCGCGCTCCACGACATCGCCCTTGTAGAGCACCATGATCTCGTCCGAGAAGTGTCGGGCCGTCGCCAGGTCGTGCGTGATGTAGAGCACACCGAGGTTCTCTTCGCGCTGCAGATCCGCGAGCAGGTTCAACACCCCGAGACGGATCGACACATCCAACATCGATACCGGCTCGTCCGCGACGATGAACCGGGCCCCCGGAGCCAGTGCCCGCGCGATCGCGACCCGCTGACGCTGCCCACCGGACAACTCATGCGGGCGACGATCCGCGTAGCTCTCCCCCGGGATGAGACGGACGCGCTCCAGCAGCTCGACTGCGCGCTCGCGCACCTCGCCACGAGACAGCTCCGGGTGGTGCAGACGGATCGGCCGCTCCAGGTGATGCACGATCGTGTGGAAGGGGTTCAGCGACGCGAACGGGTCCTGGAACACCATCTGCACATCCGCCCGGTAGCGCTCCAGGGCGCGACCGCGGGTCCCGGACGGCTTCCCGTCCAGCAGGATCTCCCCGGATGTCGGGGTCTCCAGCTTCATGAGCATGCGCGCGATGGTCGACTTCCCGGATCCCGATTCGCCGACCAGGGCGACCGTCTTGCCCGCCTCGATCGTGAAGGACACGTCTTTCACCGCGTGCAGGACGCTCGACTTGAAGCCGGAGCGCAGGTGGAAGTCCTTCACCAGGTTCCGTGCCTCCAACCGCGCCGGCTCCGACACGCCCGTCCCGGTGGTGGTGGTGGTGTTCGTGCTCATCGGACGCCCTCCTGGCTGACACCGGTACGGACGAAGTCGCCCCGTTCGCCCTTCAGCGAGGGGAAGCTCGACAGCAGTCGCTTCGTGTATTCGTGCTGCGGCGCCCGGTAGATCTCCTCCGCCGTGCCCTCTTCGACGATCTGCCCCTGCAGCATGATCGCGATCCGATCACTGATCTCGATCAGCATGGGCAGGTCGTGGGTGATGAAGATCACCGCGAACCCGAGCTTCTCGCGCAGCCGCATGATCTCGCGGATGATCCCTCGCTGCACGACCACGTCGAGCGCGGTCGTGGGCTCGTCCATGATCATCACCTGCGGATCCAGGGCGAGTGCCATCGCGATCATCATCCGCTGCCGCATCCCACCCGACAGCTCATGCGGGAAGCTCGTCAGACGGTTGGGGTCGACACCGACCAGGGTGAGCAGCTCCTCCGCCCGCGCGGTCTTCGCCTTCTTGCTCATGCCGGGACGGTGCGTGTCGAAGATGTCGAAGATCTGCGCCTTGACACTGATCACCGGGTTCAGCGAGTTCATCGCGCCCTGGAACACCATCGAGATCTTGTCCCACCGGAATGCCCGAAGGCCCTCGCCGTCGAGACCGACGATGTCGATGTCATGACCATCGCGGTCATGGAACACGATCTCCCCCGCCGTCATCAGCGCAGGCGCCTTCAGGAGACGGTTCATCCCGTACGCAAGAGTCGTCTTGCCGCAGCCGGACTCCCCCGCCAACCCCAGGATCTCGCCCCGGTTCAGCGTCAGCGACACGTCGCGCACGGCCTTCACCGGCGGGTCGACCTCGTACTCGATCGACACGTTCCGCGCCGTCAGCACCGGCTCGCTCATGCGGTGACCCCCTTGGTCTTCGCGGCCTTGCGCACCCGGCGCGCGGCATCGGGCGCGTTGCGCAGCTTCGGGTTGATGACCTCGTCGATCGCGAAGTTGATGAGTGCGAGACCGGCGCCGAGGATGGCGATCATGATTCCCGGCGGGACGAACCACCACCACGCTCCGCGTCCGAGAGCCTGGCCGGACTGCGCATCGTTGAGGATGGTCCCCCAGGTGATCGAGTCCGTCGGCCCGAGTCCGAGGTACGACAGCCCGGCCTCGCCGAGGATCGCGAAGATCAGGGCGAAGAGGAACTGCGCCGTGAGCAGCGGCAGGAGGTTGGGCATGATCTCGACGAGGATCACACGCAGCGATCGCTCGCCTGCCACCTTCGAGGCGTAGACGTAGTCGCGGGTGCGGAGGGAACGGGTCTGCAGGCGCAGGACGTAGGCGGCGCCGGCCCAGGAGGTGATGCCGAGGAAGATCGCGACCAGCTGCCAGGTGCGCTGCGGCACGAAGGAGGCGATCACCATGACCAGCGGCAGGGCGGGGATGACGATCATCACGTTGGTGATGAGGGCGAGTCCGTCTTCGCGCCAGCCGCCGAGGTATCCGGCGAGGACACCGAAGACGAGCGACAGCACGATCGCGATCACGCTGGCGATCAACCCGACCATGAGCGACCCCTGAGCACCGATCGCGAGCTGGGCGAACATGTCGTTGCCGAGCTTGGTGGTGCCCAACCAGTGCTCCGCCGACGGCGGCTGGAGTGCGGGGTTGGCCGTGCTGCGCGGGTTCTGCGTGAAGAACGGCGCGATGATCGCGAACAGCACGATCGCGAGCACGAGGAGCGAGCCGACGATGAACTTCGGCGATGTGCTCGGCAGGATGCGCCGTTTGCGGCCTCGGCTCTGAGTGGCGAGTGAGACGGTGCTGGCCGGCGCCGTCATGGGCGCGTCTTCCACGGTCAGGAGACCGGCGGTGTTCTGCGGATCAGACATTCTGGCGCGCCCTCGGGTCGATGAAGCCATAGACGAGGTCCATGAAGAAGTTGGCGGCGAGCACCGTGATGGTGATCACCAGGAACAGGCCCTGCATGAGTGCGTAGTCGTTGTTCGTGACGGCCTGGAACATCAGCTTGCCGATGCCGGGATACGTGAACACCTGCTCCATGACGATGGAGCCCGAGACGACGAAGCCGAGCGTGATCGAGAATCCCGCGATCGACGGGATGGCCGCGTTCCGTGCGGCGTAGGTCGTCATGATGCGACGGTGGCGAAGCCCCTTGGCCTCGGCGGTGAGGACGTAGTCCTCGGCGAGTGTGGCCACCATCATGTTGCGCATGCCGAACAGCCAGCCGCCCACGGAGCTGATCACGATCGTGATCGCCGGGAGGAGCGAGTGCGCCAGCGCGTCGGAGAAGAAGGCCCACGTGGGCTCCGGCCCGTCGGGGAAGTCGAACACGTCGTAGCCCCCGAAGATCGGGAACCAGCCGAGGCCGACCGCGAAGACCGAGACCAGGATCAGCGCCAACCAGAAGTACGGGATGGACTGCAGCACGGTGGTCGCGGGGATGACGTGGTCGACCCAGGTGCCCCGTTTCCATCCGGCCCAGGCACCGAGGGCGACGCCGAGGACGAACGAGATGACCGTCGCCGTGCCGACCAGGACGAGTGTCCAGGGCAGCGCTCCGGCGATGAGCTCGGTCACCGGCGTCGGGTACTTCGTGACCGAGATCCCGAGGTCACCGCGGAACATGCGGCCCCAGTACGCGAGGTACTGATCCCAGAGCGAGGAGTCGTCGCCACCCAGCAGGAGCTTGATGTTGCGGATCGTCGTCTCGGAGATCTCGCCGCCCGCCCGCTGCATCTTGGCGATCATGATGTCGGCGGGGTTCCCCGGCATGAGACGGGGAAGCAGGAAGTTGAGAGAGATCGCGGCCCACAGCGTGAACGCGTAGAACCCGATTCTTCGTGCATAGAACTTCATGTCACTCTTTCCTGACTTCCTGCTTCCCGTCTCCTCTCGACTACTTGGCCGGCTGCAGCTGCGTCAGGACGTAGCCTGCCGCGATCGCACCCCAGGACGGCGGGAAGGCGTAGAGGTCCTCCTCCGTCGGCCAACCCGTGAAGTCCTTCGTGTTGTAGAAGGTCTGGGTCGCGTTGATCACGAGCGGGATGTAGGGCAGGTCACGGACGATCTCGGTCTGGATCGTGCCGTAGAGCTCCTTCTTCTCCGCCTCGTCATCGGTGCTGATCGCGGCCTGCACGGCAGCATCGACCGTCGGGTTGTTGTAGCGGCTGAAGTTCCAGCGTCCGGCCGGGACCTCGGTGCCCACGGGGCTCGTCGACTGCACCTCGGTGCCGCCGAACCAGTCACGGTAGATCTGGAAGGGGTCTGCCACCGACGTGCCGATCATGCCGCCGACGATGAGCTGGAAGTCGCCACCCTGGCGGGAGTCGGAGAACTCCTGCCACTGCACGGTCGAGACGTTGATCTTGATGCCGGCTGCGGCCGCCTGCTCGGCGATCAGCTTCGCGGCGTCGTTGTAGTCCGTCCAGCCGTCGACCGAGGTCAGCGTGAGCTCGAGCGGCACGCCGCCCTTCGCGTAGAAGTCGCCGTCCTTCGTGTAACCCGCGGCCTCGAGGATCGCGTCGGCTTCGGCGACGTTCGCCTCCTGCGGGCTGACCTCGTTGGCGGGGTCCGCGACCCACTTCTCGTCGCGCGGCAGCAGAGCGTACGTCGGCGAGATGTCACCGGTGAGCCCGACGAACGCCTTGTCCTTGATGGTGGCGCGGTCGATCGCCAGGTTGAGCGCCTGACGCACGGCGACGTCTGTCTGCGGACCGGTGCAGCCGAGCTCTGCGTTCGAGCAGGTGTACAGCACGGTCGGGTCCTGTGGCGTGTTGATCCAGTCGATCTTCCCGTTGCCCGTCACATCGTCGGGGTTCGGGATGAACATGCCGGTCCAGTCGAGCTCGCCGGCGGCGAGCAGGTCCTGCGCGGTCTGGTTGTTGTCGACAGCGATGTACTGGACCTTCTTGACCCCGAGCTTGTCGGCGTCGCGGAAGTTCTCGTTCGCGACGATGGTGTATGACTCGCTGGTCGTCTTCTCGACGACGTATGCGCCCGAGCCGACGGGTTCCTCGTTGGCGAAGTTCGCGAAGTCGGTGACGTCGGCCCAGATGTGCTCGGGGAGGATGTAGGTCGAGCCGAGACGCTGGAACTCGGTCGTGTACTGCGCGGACGAGTACGTCAGCACGACGGTGGTGTCGTCGGTGGCCTCAGCCGAGACGAGACCGTTGCCCTCAGGGTTGTTCGCCTCGTACTTGAACGAGAACGCGACGTCCTTCGCGGTGAGCGGCTCCCCGTCACTCCACTTGAGGTCGGGCTTGATGGCGATCGTGATCACCGTGCCGTCCTCGTTGTATTCGAAGGTGTCGCCGATCAGGCCGACGGGCTCGGTGTCGGCCGTCTTGTTGTAGAAGAACAGCGGCTCGTAGATGGGGCCGAGCGCACCGTGGAGCACGGTCGGCGCGAACGGGTTGTAGTTCGCGGTGATCGGGGTCTGGCTGCCGGCCCAGACGCGAAGGGCACGGTCGCTGTCGGCGTTGCCGTCGTCGCCGCCGCCGGAGCCGCAGGCGGTGAGGCCCATGGCGAGGACGGATGCTCCGGCGATCGCGGTGAGCGCGATTCTGCGCTTTCCGTTTCGGATCATTTCTCTTGTTTCCTCTCGGTGCTGCACTGCAGGAGGGATCGCTCCAGGTGGAGCGGAACCCCGACTGTGGGGTTCGTGGGCCCAGGAGGAGACCGATCGGCCTCTCCCCGGAGGGGGTTTGTTAGGACAGTAACCTAACAAACCCGCATGCGGGTAGACAACCCTCCCGGAGCGCGCGAGATAACGTTTCGGCCTCGACGTCGGAATCCGTCATATGCGCACACTAAGGGTCTCCATGACACTAAGATCGATCACGGAGGTTAAGGTGTCTATGACTCGAAGCGAGGAGATCCGGGTGGCCGTCTCGACGGTCATCCTCACGCTGCGTCGCACCGACGACGCACGCGCGGTCCTCGCGCTGCCCCTCGTCCTGCGCACCCGTGAGCCCTTCGCCGACCAATGGGCGCTTCCCGGGGGCTGGCTCACGGCGACCGAATCCCCCGTCGACGCCGCTGCGCGCACCCTCGCGGAGACGACCGGACTCGCCCCCAGCTACCTGGAACAGCTCTACGCGTTCGGAGCGGTCGACCGCTCCCCCACCCGGGTCGTCTCGATCGTCTACTGGGCGCTGCTGCGTCAGGATGACGTGACCGCACAGATAGCCGCCCATCGCGCATCCGGCCGCGCCCCCGAGAACGTGCGCTGGTTCGACATCGATCAGCTGCCGCAGCTGGCCTTCGACCACGCCAAGATCGTCGAGTACGCCCTGTGGCGCCTGCGCAACAAGGTCGGCTACAGCCGTGTCGCGCGAGGCTTCCTGCCCGCCGAGTTCACCCTGGCCGAACTGCGTGAGGCGTATGAGTCGATCCTCGGCAAGAGCCTCGACCCCGCCAACTTCCGCCGCCAGGTGGAATCCGCCGGAAATCTGCTCCCCACCGACCGCTTCCGCACGGGGAACCACCGTCCTGCACGTCTGTACCGCGACAACACCGATGTCGAGCTGGCCGACCGCGGCCCCCTCGGACCCGAAGAAACGAGCACCCGATGAGCATCACCTTCGTCCCCGCTCCCGCCGTCCCGCCGCTGGACGCCTCGGTGGACCACGCGATCCAAGCCATCGTCGGCGGCGCATCCACCGACGCCACCTGCGCGACCGACCTGGCCGCGGGACCGTGGGACTTCGACTCCCGCCCCGGATACGGCCCAGGCTCATCGATGGGTGATGTGATCCCCACGGGATCCCCTCGACAGGGCGAGCTCCCTGTCAAGTATCGGGAGGCTTCGGAGGACGAGCTCGATGCCCGCATCCGCGCGGCGAAGACCACACTCGGCGACCGGGTCGTGATCCTGGGCCACTTCTATCAGCGCGAAGAGGTCGTCCGGCATGCGGACTACGTCGGCGACTCCTTCCAGCTCGCCACAGCGGCCAAGGGGCGAGCCGACGCCGAGGCGATCGTGTTCTGCGGCGTGCACTTCATGGCCGAGACCGCCGATCTGCTCTCACATCCTGACCAAGCGGTGATACTTCCCAACCTCGCTGCCGGGTGCTCGATGGCGGACATGGCCGACATCGACCAGGTCGAGGAGTGCTGGGAGCAGCTCGCAGACGTCCTCGGCGACCTCGACACCCCCGACGCGGACGGCCGCGTGCCCGTGATCCCCGTCACGTACATGAACTCCTCGGCGGCGATCAAGGGCTTCGTCGGACGGCACGGCGGGATCGTGTGCACCTCGTCCAACGCCCAGACCGTGCTCGAGTGGGCGTTCGAGCGGGGGCGGCGGGTGCTGTTCTTCCCCGATCAGCACCTGGGGCGCAACACCGCCAAGGCGATGGGCGTGCCGCTCGAGCAGATGCCGATGTGGAACCCGCGGCGAGCGCTCGGCGGCTCCTCGGCGGCCGAGCTGGTCGATTCCCGGGTGATCCTGTGGCACGGCTTCTGCTCCGTGCACCGCCGCTTCACCGTGGGGCAGATCGACCAGGCCCGTGCCGACCACCCCGGCGTGCGGGTCATCGTGCACCCGGAGTGCCCTATGGAGGTCGTCGACGCGGCGGACGAAGCCGGCTCGACCGAATACATCCGTCGCGCGATCGACTCCGCGACCGAACCCACGACGTTCGCCATCGGCACCGAGATCAACCTCGTGCGCCGACTGGCGGCCCAGTACCCGCAGCACGAGATCTTCTGCCTGGACCCGGTCGTCTGCCCCTGCTCCACGATGTACCGCATCCACCCGGGCTACCTGGCCTGGGTGCTGGAGGAGCTCGTCGCCGGCCGTACGCCGAACCGGATCACGGTCGCCGGCGATGTCGCCGATCCCGCCCGCGTGGCACTGGAGCGGATGCTCGCCGCGAAGCCCCCGGTGAGTGCGGCCACACGATGAACATCCTGGTCGTCGGTTCGGGCATCGCCGGTCTCACGGCGGCGCTCCATGCGGACGAGGCCGGGCAAGCGGTGACGCTCGTCACCAAGGGAGTGCTCGGCGACGGGTCCACCGGGCTCGCCCAAGGCGGCGTCGCGGGTGTCTACGGACCGGATGACTCGGCCCAGCAGCACGCCGCCGACACGATGGACGCCGGTGCCGGGCTCTCGGATCCCGCGGCGGTGGACGTGCTGGTGGCCGAGGGGGCGGAGCGGATCGCGGAGCTGATCGCCCGCGGCGTCGGGTTCGATCGGACGACCGAGGGGGCGCTGCAGCTCGGACACGAGGCGGCTCACCGCCACGCACGCATCGTGCACGCGGGCGGGGACGCCACCGGTGCCGCGATCTCGACGGCGTTGATCGCTGCGGTGCGGCGCACGTCGATCACCGTGGTCGAGCATGCTCTGCTCACCGAACTGGTCGTGGCCGAGGGCGCGGTGCGCGGCATCCGCCTGCTGCGAGGCGCGGAGAACGACGAGCTCCACGCCGACGCGGTGATCCTCGCGACGGGCGGCGCGGGCCACCTCTACGCGCACACGACCAATCCGGCCGGCGCCACCGGCGACGGCATCGCCGTGGCGCTGCGCGCGGGAGCGGCCGTCGCCGACTTGGAATTCGTGCAGTTCCATCCGACGATCCTGGCGTCGGGTCCGGCCTTCCTTATCTCGGAAGCCGTGCGCGGTGAGGGTGCGACGCTGGTCGATGACGCCGGTCGACGCTTCACGTTCGACAGCCATCCCGACGGCGAACTCGCCCCTCGGGATGTCGTCTCCCGGGCCATCGCCCGGCAGGCGTCCGCGCAGGGACGGCCGGTGCGATTGGACGCCAGGATGCTCGGCGCCGACACCCTCGCCGAGCGCTTCCCGACCATCGATCGGGTGACGCGGGAGCGTGGATTCGACTGGTCGCGCGAGCCGATCCCGGTGACACCCGCGGCGCACTACCTCATGGGCGGCATCGTCACCGACCTCGACGGACGCACCACGATTCCGGGTCTCTTCGCGGTCGGCGAGGTGGCCCGCACCGGCGTGCACGGGGCGAACCGACTGGCTTCCAACTCGCTGCTCGAAGGAGCCGTCTTCGGCGCGAGAGCCGCAGCAGCCCTGACGATGCCCTGGCACCTCGTGCCCGCCCCCATGCGCGCTGCCACCGAGCGGCGTCGGGCGGAGGACCGTGGATCCGATGCACCCGCTTTCAGCCGCGCGGCACTGCAGCAGCTGATGTGGGACCAGGTGGGGCTGCTCCGTACCGACGGCGGCCTCGCACACGCACTGGCCACCGTGCGCAAATGGGCCGCGTCCGCATCGAAGCCGACCACGACCGCCGAGCACGAAGACGCGAACCTGCTTCTCCTGGCCGAGGCCACTGCCGCAGCAGCCCTTGACCGCACCGTCTCGGTCGGCGCCCACCACAGGGTCGATGCCGGAGCTTCGGCAGATGCCGCCCCGGTCCGAACCCGCTCGTCGATTCTGGAGACCGTCTGATGCTCACCCGTTCCACCCTCACCCGCGTCGTCGGAGCAGCCCTCGAGGAGGACGCCCCGTGGGGGGACCTCACCAGCACGACGCTGCTCCCCGCCGAAGCGACGGCCACCGCCGACCTCGTCGCCCGCGAGGCGGGAGTCTTCAGCGGCGGCGAAGTCTTCACCGCCGCGTTCGCGCTCACCGATCCGACTCTGACCGTCGACCTGCACGTCGGCGACGGCGATGAGTTCACCGCGGGCGACGTGCTCGCCTCGGTCTCCGGGTCGGCGCGCAGCATCCTCACGGCGGAGCGCGTCGCGCTCAACTTCACCCAGCGGATGAGCGGCATCGCGACGCTCACGGCAGCCTATGTCGCGGCTGTCGACGGCACACGCGCACGCATCGCCGACACCCGCAAGACGACGCCGGGCCTGCGTGCGTTCGAGCGGCACGCCGTCCTCTCCGGCGGGGGCAGCAACCACCGATACTCGCTGTCCGATGCCGTGATGGCCAAGGACAACCATCTCGCCGTGCTCACCCGATCCGGCCTCGACCTCGCGTCGGCGCTGCGAGAGGCGCTGTCCCGCCTGCCCCACACCACTCACGTCGTCGTCGAGGTAGACCGTCTCGACCAGATCGCCGCCGTCCTCGACGGTGGCGCGCACACCGTGCTGCTCGACAACTTCTCGCTCGACGACCTGCGCGAAGGCGTCGCCCTCATCGGCGACCGGGCCACGGTCGAAGCCTCGGGAGGCGTGAACCTGGACACCGTCAGCGACATCGCGCGCACAGGTGTGGACGTGATCTCGGTCGGCGCGCTGACCCACTCGGCACGCGCGCTCGATCTCGGCCTGGACCTGCGGATCGACTGAGCAGCGTGCTCTACCTCGACCATGCCGCGACATCCCCGGTACGACCGGAGGTGCTCGAGGCCATGCACCCGTACCTGACGGGCGTGTTCGGCAACCCGTCCAGCCACCACACCGCGGGAGAGGCTGCGGCGAGCGCTCTCGACGACGCCCGCGCCCGGGTCGCCCGCTTCCTGGGGATGCGTGCCGGTGACGTCGTGTTCACCGCGGGCGGCACCGAGGCGAACAACCTCGCAGTCAAGGGCATCGTGCTCGCGGCTCTCGAGGCCGGGCGACGACACCTGGTGGTCTCCCCCATCGAGCACGAGTCGATCCTGGAGTCCGCCGAGTACCTCCGGCGCTTCCACTCCGTCGACGTGACCCTGCTGCCGGTGGATGCCGGTGGGCGGATCGCGCCGAATGCCGTCGCCGCGGCGATCCGCCCCGACACCGCGCTGGTCTCGGTGGGGCACGCGAACAATGAGATCGGGACCGTGCAGGATGCGGCGGCGCTGTCGGCGGTCACCCGCGCCGCCCGCGTGCCTCTGCACCTCGACGCCGTGCAGTCGGCCGGGTGGCTTCCCCTGCACGAGCTCGGCGCCGACGCCGTGTCGATCGCCGGGCACAAACTCGGCGCACCCAAGGGGATCGGCGCACTGGCCGTGCGGGGACGCGTTCCCATCGAGCCGCTCCTGCACGGCGGCGGCCAGGAACGCGGTCGACGCTCGGGCACCGAGAACGTCGCCGGGGCCGTGGGCCTCGCGACCGCACTGGAACTCGCGGAACGGGAGCGGGCGACCGTGGCGGCGCGGGTCGGTTCTGCCACTGCACGGTTCATCTCCCGCGTGCTGAACAGCGTCCCGGAGGCCGCGCTCACCGGCGACCCCGAGCGCCGTCTGCCGGGGACGGCGAGCTTCACGTTCGCCGGCACCAGCGGAGAGGCGGTGCTGCTGGAGCTGGAGCGTCGAGGTGTCATCTCGTCGAGCGGCTCGGCGTGCGCCGCCGGCAGCGACGAGCCCTCGCATGTGCTCCTCGCGTGCGGCGTTCCTGCCGAGGTGGCCCAGACATCCGTCCGGTTCACCTTCGGTCGGGGGGAGCTGCCTGAGGACGCACCCGAGCGCCTGGCTCCCGTCGTCGCGGAGTCCGTGCGCGCGGCGCGGAGCTGATGCCCGCCATAGACTCGGCAGGTGACCGCCGCCGCCCCGATCGTGACCGTGATCGTCCCCGGACGCGACATCGCTGCCTTCGCTCCCGCCGCACTCGACTCGCTGCGCGCACAGACCGAGTCGCGATGGCGCGCCATCCTCGTCGACGACGGTTCGACCGACGACACCGGCGCGATCTTCACCGCGGCGGCCGCCGACGACGACCGGTTCACGACCATCCGTCACCCGGCATCCCGCGGGCTCGGGGCGGCGCGCAACATCGGCCTCGACCTCGTCGACACCCCTTACCTGGGTTTCCTCGACGGTGACGACGAGCTTCTCCCCCACGCGCTCGCCCGGATGACGGGCACTCTCGCGGAGACCGGAAGCGACTTCGTCGCCGGTGCCTACGTGCGCTCCCGTGCGCAGGGAGCGGCATACGTCGCCGGGCGCGTGCAGCCCTGGGTGGCGGCGGCGACCTCGCCGGAGCGCCTCGGCACCACCCTTGCGGCGCACCCTCGGGCGGTGTCGAACATCGTCGCCTGGTCCAAGGTGAGTCGCACCGAGTTCTGGCAGGACCTCCGCTTCCCCGAAGGGGTCGCGTACGAGGACCAGGTGGTCGCCCAGATCATGTACACCCGGGCACGGGCCTTCGACGTGATCCCCGATGTCGTCGTGCAGTGGCGGCTCCGCGCCGACGGCACCTCGATCACGCAGGGCAAGGCGCAGCTGCCCGTGCTGAGGGACTACCTCGCGGCGCTGCGCGGCGGCATCCGGGTGCTGCACGAGGCGGGCGCCCGAGACTCGGTCATCGCCCGACTCGAACTCATACTCGCCATGGACATGCCGTCCCTGCTCGAGATCGCGAGCAATCACCCCGACACCGCGTACGCCGCAGAGGTCGACACCTTCATCGCAGAGCTGCGGGCACTGCCCGAGTTCGCCGACGCCACCCCCGATCCCACCCTCGCCGCCGCACTCGCGTGGTGACACCACACATCTGGACCAACCGCCCCGCTGAACGAACGACACGGATGACCGCATGAACGACTACCTCTCCTCCCTCTTCTCGCTCGAAGGCCGCACCGCGGTCGTCACCGGCGGCAGCTCCGGAATCGGCCGCGGCATCGCCACGGCACTCGCCCGGGCCGGTGCCGCGACCGTCGTGGTCGCGCGCGGCGAGGCTCGCATCGAGGAGACCGTCAAGGAGCTCCGCGCGCACGGGTGCCGCGTCGCCGGAGTGGTCGGCGACCTCAGCACTCGGTCGGGCATCCGTGCCCTCGCGGAGACCGCCGTCGAGCCGTTCGGTGAGCCCGACATCCTCGTCAACTCCGCGGGCATCAACATCCGTCCGCCGTTCGCGGAGATCACCGAGGACGACTGGGACGCGACGATGACGGTCAACGCCCTCGCGCCGTTCCTCCTCGGTCAACGGTATGCGCGGGGCATGGCGGAACGCGGCTACGGCAGGTTGATCCACATCAGCTCCCAGCAGGCTCACCGTGCCTTCGTCGGCAGTGGCGTCTACGGCGCCTCGAAGGGCGCGGTGGAGTCGCTGATGCGCTCGGAAGCCGAAGCGTGGGGAGGAACGGGCGTGACCAGCAACACGCTGGTCCCGGGGTTCGTACTGACACCGTTGAACGCCCGTCTGCAGCAGGACCCGGCGAAGATCGCCGAGCTGGCCGCCCGCACGATGATCGGCCGCAACGGACTCCCGAGCGACTTCGCGGGCGCGGCCGTCTTCCTCGCCGGAGCCGGGTCGGGGTATGTCACCGGCCATTCCCTGTTCGTCGACGGCGGGCTGTCCGTGCACTGACTCCCTGAGCGGTTCAGGGTTCGGGCGGGTAGACCCGTTCATCGGGGCGCGGCTCGGCGAGCAGAGGAACGGCAGCGGTGATCGCCGCGACGGCATCGGCACCGGCGGAGTCCGCGGGTGCCCGGTCCGCACGGCGTTCTGTGAGCGCAGCACCTACTCCCCCGGTCACCGCCTCCTCGACCGCAGCCTCGGTGTCGAGCACGCGCGATGCGGCGACCTGCTGAGCGGCGAGCTCCGCATACAGACCTCCCCGCGCGAGCAGCTCGGAGTGGGTTCCCGATTCGACGATGCGTCCGGCCTCGAGCACGTGAATCATGTCCGCACCCATCACCGTGGACAGGCGGTGCGCGATCGACAGTGTGGTGCGCCCCTTCGCCGCCTCGTCGAGCGCCTCCTGCACGACTCGCTCCGACACGGTGTCGAGCGCAGAGGTCGCCTCGTCGAGGAGCAGCACCGGCGGATCCTTCAGCAGCACGCGCGCGATCGCGATGCGCTGCTTCTCCCCTCCCGAGAGCCGGTACCCGCGCTCGCCGACGACGGTGTCGTACCCCTGCTCGAACCCGGCGATGATGTGGTGGATGTTGGCCGCGGTGCACGCGGCGATCAGCTCCTGCTCCGTCGCATCCGGCTTGGCATAGCGGAGGTTCTCGCGGATCGTCGCGTGGAACAGGTAGGTCTCCTGCGAAACGATGCCCACGTGGTCGATGATCGACTCCTGCGTGAGCGTGCGCACGTCGGCGCCCGCGAAGAGCACTGCGCCGCCCTTCGCCTCGTACAGCCGCGGTGCGAGGTACAGGATCGTCGTCTTGCCCGCACCGGAGGGACCGACGAACGCCACGTGCTGCCCGGGCTCGGCGACGAACGAGACACCGTCCAGCGTCGGTCGGGCATCAGCGGAGGCGTCCGGGTAGCGGAAGACCACATCGGTGAACTCGAGCCTCCCCTTGGGCCCCGGCGCCTCGTCGACGGCGATCGCATCCGGAGCATCCTCGATCTCGGGCACGAGGTCGAGGTACTCGAAGATGCGCGCGAACAGCGCCGACGACGTCTGCAGATCGAGCGACACCCGCATGAGGCCCATCAGCGGCATGAGGAGCCGTGCCTGCACCGTGGTGAACGCGACGACCGTCCCCGCCGTGATCGCCCCGGTGCCGCCGGCGATCAGATAGCCCGAGACGAGGTAGATGACCGCCGGCACGCTGGCCATGAGCACCTGCACGACCGCGAAGAAGCCCTGGCCGCTCATAGCTCGGCGCACCTGCAGGACGACCTGATTGCGGTTCTCGGCCTGATAGCGCTCCGACTCCGTGCGCTGGCGGTTGAACGCCTTGGAGAGCAGCATGCCCGAGACGCTCAGCGTCTCCTGCGTGATCGAGGTCAACTCCGACAGCGATTCCTGCGTCTCCCCCGCGATCCGCGCTCGCACCTGGCCCACCTTGCGCTGGACGAAGATGAGGAACGGCATCATGATCACGGCGATGAGGGTGAGACGCCAATCGATGAGGATCATCGCGACGAGCGAGGCGATCACCGTCACGACGTTGCCCAAAATGCTGGTGACGGTGTTGGTCAGCACACCGGAGACGCCACCCACGTCGTTCTGCAGTCGTGACTGGATCACTCCCGTCTTCGTGCGCGTGAAGAATCCGAGTTCCATGGCCTGGAGGTGCTCGAAGAGCTTGACGCGCAGGTCGCCGGTGACACTGTTGCCGACGGTAGAGGTGAGCCACGTCTGCGCGACCCCGAGGACGGCGGAGAGCAGGAAGAGCCCCACCATCGCGGCGACGAGCCAGGCCAGCAGCTCGAGGTGCGGTCCGCCGCCGGCGACCGGGAACAGGGCGTCGTCGAAGATGCGCTGCACGATCAGCGGCGGGATGACGGCGATGGCCGCACCGACGATCACGAGGATCCCGGTGAGGAAGATGCGCGCGCGGTAGGCGCGGAACAGGGAGACCACCCGCGCTCCGAGGCCGCTGATCCGCGGCGCTTCGGCGTTCATGCGCCGCTGAGCGTCTTCATCCACCCCGCGGAAGCTCGCGCCTCCCCCTCGTCCACCGCCCATGCTCATGGCGCCAGCGTACTCAGGCCCGGCGACGTCGAGGGCCGGCGCATCCGCCCACAGCGGATTTCTGTGAGTTCGGAATGAAATGTCCGCGCCCGCCGTTACGCTGAAGGACTCTTGCGAACTCTCGCGATATCTCCGTTTCTTCTTCGCCCAGGAGGCCGCCCATGTCTGCCGTCGATACCGGCTCCATCTCGACGACCCCCGCACCGGCAGCGGGTGAGATCTCGCGCAAGGACATGCGCGTGATCTGGCTGCTGCTCGTCGCCGCGTTCGTCGCCATCCTCAACGAGACCACGATGGGGATCGCGATCCCGCATCTGAACGCCGATCTCGGCATCCCGCCCGAACTCGGCCAGTGGCTCACCAGTGCCTTCATGCTGACCATGGCCGTGGTCATCCCGACCACCGGGTTCATCCTGCAGCGGTTCACCACGCGTCAGGTCTTCATCGCCGCGATGATCGCCTTCTCGCTCGGCACGCTCGTCGCGCTGGTCGCCCCCGGCTTCTCGGTGCTGCTTGTCGGGCGCGTCATCCAGGCCGCCGGTACCGGCATCATGATGCCGCTGCTGATGACGACGATCATGAACGTCGTCCCGCCGCAGTCCCGCGGTCGCATGATGGGCCGCGTCGGCCTGGTCATCTCCCTCGCCCCGGCGATCGGCCCCACCATCGCCGGCGCCGTCCTCGAGACGCTGAACTGGCGGGCGCTGTTCGCGATCATCCTTCCGATCGCGCTCATCGCACTCTTCATGGGCGTGAAGTGGATGACCAACCTCGGTGAGACCCGCATCGTCCCGCTCGATGTGCTCTCCATCCCGCTCGCGGCGCTCGGCTTCGGCGGCATCGTGTTCGGCCTCAGCCAGTTCGGCGGCGAAGGCGGCTCGGGCGAGACGACCGGCATCATCGCCCTGGTCGTCGGCGCCGTGTCGCTGGCGCTGTTCGTGTGGCGTCAGCTCATCCTGCAGCGTGTCGACGACGCACTGCTCGACCTGCGCGTCTTCCGCTCGAGCAACTTCACGTTCTCCGTGATCATCATGACGATCCTGGCGCTGTCGATGTTCGGAACGCTGACGCTGCTGCCGCAGTACCTGCAGAACGTCGCGGGCCTGAACGCCCTCGAGTCCGGTCTGATCCTGCTCCCCGGCTCGGTGCTGATGGGTCTGCTGGGTCCGGTCATGGGTCGCGTGTACGACGCACGCGGCACGCGGCCGCTGCTGATCCCGGGCACGATCCTCGTGTCGGCGGCGCTGTTCTTCTACTCGACGGTCGGAGAGCACACCGTGTGGTGGGTGCTCATCATCGTGCAGGCGGCCATGTCCGTCGGGCTCGCGATGTCGTTCACGCCGCTGTTCTCCGCCTCGCTCGGCTCGCTGCAGCGGTCGCTGTACTCGCACGGTTCCGCTGTGCTGAACACGCTCCAGCAGGTCGGCGGCGCGGCGGGTGTCGCTCTGCTCACGGTCACCTACTCGGCGATCCTGCATGCAGGCGAGGATGAGGGCCTGTCACGGGCAGTGGCCGGCGCCCCGGGTGCGCGCATGGCCTTCCTGATCGCCGCGATCATCTCGCTCGCAGCGGTGGCGCTCAGCCCGTTCGTCCGCAAGCCCGCCGACGATGCCGGCGAGGGATTCCACGGCGGCCACTGAACCTCAGCGTTCGCGCGCGACGGCGTCTGCTGCTTACTCGGCCTTCGGGGCGGGGAAGTGGCAGACGCCGTTGCTGCAGTAGCCGGCGGCGTCGCCTTCGAGCAGGTCCAGGGCACCGGGAAGCGGCTGCAGCCCGATGGGGGCCTCCTCCTGCTGCACGGTGTCCTCCGGCGATTTCTTCATCCCTCGATCGTACGCCTGCTCCGAGGTAGTGGCGCCGGACCCGCGCGCAGGATGCCGACAGCGGGACGACAGCCTTTCTCCCCTACGGTTGATCCATGCTCAAACGACTCCTCGCCCGCATGTTCTGGGCGTTCAGCAGATGGACGCTCGTGAGCGAGGCAGCGCCCACGCGCCCGACCGTGCTCGTCGGCGCCCCGCACACCAGCAACTGGGACTTCGTCCTGATGCTCGCGATCGCCTGGCGCCTCGGCATCGACGTGCACTGGCTCGGGAAGAAGAGCCTCTTCCGCGGGTGGCGTGGTCCGCTCATGCGCGGACTCGGCGGGATCCCTGTGGACCGGGCGGATCCGGCCCGCGTGGTCAAGGACGTCGTCGGCCAGGTGCACGCCGGAACCGTTTTCGGTCTGGTGGTCACCCCGGACGGGACTCGTGGCGGCAACGAGTACTGGAAGTCGGGTTTCTACCGCATCGCCCGGGAGACGGGGATGCCGGTCACGCTCGGCTTCGTCGATCGCACGACGATGACGACGGGTCTCGGTCCCACCATCGACCTGACCGGGGACATCGCCGCCGACATGGACCGGATCCGCGCGTTCTATGCCGACAAGGCGGGGGCGCGACCCGAGCGTCGCACCGAGCCGCGGCTTCGCGAGGAACAGGCCCCTCGGAATCCCGACGCCTCCGAGTGAGCCTCCGCGGCATAGGCTCCGCGGCACAGGCTCCGGGGAGTGTCGTCAGTCCGCCGTCTTCTCGGCGTGCGCGCGGGCGTAATCGAGATCTTCATCGGTCAGGCTCTCCACCATCCCCACGACCGCTCCGGTGATCACCCGGATCTCCTCCCGGACGTCCTCGTCCAGGTGGGGCGAGTCGCCATCGAGCACGGAGCGACGTGATTCCTCCGAGAGTCCGGACCACCAGTCGCTGATCGGAGGGAGCGTCATGATGCCTTCTTTCGATCCATCGGGAGAAGAGTCTGGACTTCGTGCGAGAGTCGGCACGACACTGAGATCATGACATCGGATCCTCCGCGCGGCGACCACGAACTCGATGACCGCAGGGACGGACGAGACGAGACGGCGAACGAACGCGCGGATCGCAACTGGGAAGAGCTCCTGCAGGAACTCCGCGTGATGCAGACCGGGACCCAGATCCTCACCGGCTTCCTGCTCGCGGTGGCCTTCCAGCCGCGATTCACGGACATGGACGAGTTCCAGCGCGATCTCTACGTCGTGCTCGTCGCTCTGGCCGCGGTCGCGACGATCCTCGCGCTGGCTCCCGTGGGGATGCACCGAGCTCTGTTCGGCCACCGTCGCAAGCCCGACCTCGTGCGGATGGCCGCCCGTATCGTCCGGCTCGACCTGATCGTGATCGGGGCGCTGACGATCGGGGTCACGATGCTGATCGTCGACTTCACGGTGAATCGCACGGCCGGCCTCGTCGCGCTGGTGTCGGCGCTCCTGCTGGTCGTGGCGCTGTGGATCGCGTTGCCGCGCATCATGCGCGGCCGACCCCGCACCCCCGGAGCCGGGCCGAACTGACCGGGCTCACGGAGGAGGGGCGAACGTCAGCGACCGGCCGGGCTGCGGTTCTCGGCGCTGACCATCCAGGCGAACTGCTCGAGGCGTTCGATGATCGCGTGCAGAAGGTCCGCCGAGGTCGGATCCTCCTCGTCGACGGCGTCGTGGACGTCTCGCACTGTGCCGACCGCTGCTTCCAGACGTTCCGTCACCAGATCGATGGTCTCGGTCGTCGACACCTCGCCCGCGGGGAACTCGGGCAACGACGTCGCCTTGGCGATGGTCGCGCTGCGCCCGTCGGGCACGGCATGCAGTGCGCGCATCCGCTCCGCGATCGTGTCGCTGAACGCCCGTGCATCGTCGATGATCTCATCGAGCTGTCGGTGCGTGTCGCGGAAGTTGCGCCCCACGACGTTCCAGTGCGCCTGCTTTCCCTGGATGGCGAGTTCGAGCAGGTCGACGAGCACGCGCTGCAGATTGCCTGCGAGCGTGGGCGAGGCGGTGAAGCCCTTCTCCGCGTTCTGCTGGCGAGTGGTCTTCACGGCCCCCTTCGTCGAGGTGCCGGTCTTCTTCGTCTTGCTTTCAGCCATTTCGTTGACCTCCTGCCGGCGAGGATAACGAAGGTCTGCGCCCGGGTCCGAGGGGGTTGACACCGGAAGCCCGGAGCCCGAGTGTGGCGACCGGACCTGAACACCCGACTCAAGGAGAGACCCCGCATCGTGACAGAACAGAACGGCGAGAAGGATCGGGAGATCGTCATCTCCCCCATCACCGAGGCGGACGCCGGCGAGGTGCTGACCGTGCAGCGCGCAGCCTTCGTGTCGGAGGCGGCGATCTACGGCAGCGTCGACATGCCTCCCCTGACGCAGACGCTCGCCGAGCTCGAAGCGGAGCTTCGCTCGGAGTCCGGCTTGACGGCACGTATCGACGGACGCCTCGTGGGCGCGATCCGATTCGTGGAGAAGGACGGGATGCTTCTGATCGGACGCATCGCGATCGCCCCCGACATGCAGGGTGAGGGAGTCGGGCGGATGCTGCTCGAGCACGCGGAGAGCGCATCCACGGCGCAGGTCGCCGAGCTCTTCACCGGCAGCCTCAGCGAGGCGAACATCCGCCTGTACGAGCGGTGCGGATACGTGGAGCACGAGCGGGTACCGGACGGCGACGGCACGGAACAGGTCTTCCTTCGTAAGAACCTGCGAGGAGGATAAGAGCCTCCTCCGAATCGGCACAAGGGGGTTGAGGTCGTCGTGCGGGTTCGGCATCGTAGCCCGGACATGTCGCGACCGTGGCATGCCCCGAACGGAAGGAGAGTCTCGTGCTCACCCTCACCGACAACGCCTCCGCCATCGTGACGACTCTGGTGAGTCGTCAGACCGACGCCCCGGATGCCGGACTGCGCATCCACTCGTCCGAACCTCAGAATGCGGAGGGCGGCGCGCGTCTCGCCGTGCTCGTCGCCGCGGATCCGGAGCCGCAGGATCAGGTGGTCGAAGTCTCCGGCACCCGGCTCTTCCTCGATGAGTCCGCCGTCGCTGCACTCGATGACAAGATCCTCGACGCGGGCGTGGACGACGAGGGCTCCGTGTCGTTCGCGGTGCTCCCTCAGGTCGCCTGACCGAAGGATTCCGGATGCCGCGGCCGCTTCGGTCGCGGCATCCGTCTGTATCGAACATCACGTTTCGGATCTTTCGAGCTACCGTGCGTAAGACAGGCTCCGGGACTTCAATAGCCTGTGATCATGCGCCGTTCCCTCGCCCCCGCACTGGCCGCTCTCGCCGTGTCTGCTCTCGTTCTCATCGGGTGCGCTTCGCCCACCTCGGCGGAGCCCCGCACGAGCGCCACGCCTGCCCCGTCATCGCCGACGCCCAGTCCGACGGTCGAGATCGATCCCCAGGTCGTCGTCTCCCTCGACGGCATCGTCATCACCGACGAATCCGGCACTCGGAGCGCCGCCTTCGAGGATCCCACCGGGTTGCTGGACTTGCTGGAGGACACGACCGGCGAGCTGCCGGAACCGGAGAAGGTCGAGAACTTCCCCGGCTATGACTCCGCGTTCGTGAACTACACGTGGGACGGGCTCCGAGTGTTCACCGACAGCGCTCTCGAGGGCCCGGCATCGGTCGCGATCACAGGCCCTTCGCTTTCCGGAGTTCCGATCCAGACCGAGGAAGGCCTCACCGTCGGGTCCACACGCGCAGAACTTCTCGACGCGGGCGCATGGGGGATCGTCGACACCGAAGACCCCGCGACTGCCGAATACGTCGGGCTGGGCGAGCGTGAGGTACCTGGAACCGAGTCGCTGACCCATCCGGGATCCGTTGGCATCCTCTACACCCTGTTCCGGCTCGACGGTGACACAGTGACGCAGATCAACGTTCCTGCGAACGACTTCAGCGACATCTGACCGGCGGCTTCCACCGCGTAACCTGGAGTGGCTCGCAATCCCGTGCGAACAGTCGAAGGGCCACCGTGAAGATCTCTCTGCTCCGCCGTTTCGTCGTCCTCGCGGAGGAGCTTCATTTCCCGCGCGCGGCCGAGAAGCTCGGCATCCCGCTGGCCTCGCTGTACACGTCGATCGACAAGCTCGAAGCCGAGGTCGGCCATCCCATCGTCCACCGCGAAGGGCAGACACGACTGACGCACGTCGGAGAGCTCTTGCTGGTCGAGGCGAAAGAAGCGGTCGCCGCAGCTCCTGCGCCGGTGAAGAACCCGCCCGCACCCGCCGGCGGCAAGGCGAAGGCCTCGAAGGGCAAGGGCCGAACCCCTGCAGTGAAGGGTCAGCCCAAGCCCTACAAGAAGCGGCAGGGTCGCTAGGGGGTTCAGTCCCAGTCGAGGTACTCCTCGATCACGACCGCTGTCTCGATCGGGTGCGTCATCGGGAAGTGGTGGTCTCCCCCGTCGATGCTCTTCACGCTCGCACGCTCCGGAGCGGTCGACTGCAGCTGCTCACCGTTCGCGAACGGGGTGGTGGTGTCTTCGGTGCCCTGGATGATCAGGACGGGCATCACGGGCGCGAGCGGGATGTCGTGCTCTTCGACCCCGAGCAGCGCCAGGCCGTTCACGCGGTCGGCGTGCGCGATGGCGAAAGCTCGCGCGACGGTGCCACCGAACCCATGCCCGCCGATCCAGGTGTCGCCGAGGCCGACGTGGTCGATCACCGCCAGCGCATCCTCGACGCGCTCGTCCAGCGACACCGCTTCGCCCTCGACGTCGGCGCGGTGGCCGATCCGGACCACGTGGAAGCCCGCCTCTTCGGCGAGGTAGTGCGCAACGACTCCGAGGATGTCGGCCGGAAGGTCGCGTTCCTGGATCAAGACGAGCTTGACGGGGCCGTCGCCCTCGTCGACGAAGGGGATCGCGCGGCCGTCTGGCTCGAAGATCTGGGTGTCGGTCATCGGCGTCAATCTCCTCGTGCCGTCGGTGTCAGGAACTCAGGCGGAACGTCCACAGCGGACGCCAGCGACCGGGCCGCGGCGCGAGCCGCCGTGTCCCAGCGTATCCCGAGCAGGCCGTCGGCGAGACGGAGACGCCCGGATCAGCACCACACGGCTACCAGGCCCGCCCCCGAAGATCGATCGCCCCGGCGGGCCACCGGCGCGGTGGAGAGTCGAGCGCGAGTGTCAAGATGGGCGGCCCAGGAGGCTGCATGGCGGGCTGACCGGTGCGGGCGATCGAGCGCTCGACCGCCGAGATGCGGCGCCATCCGCAGGACTCGTAGAACGCGACGACAGCTTCGCGGCACCCGAGGTAGCCGAACTCGATCCCACCGGCGTCCCTCATGGCTGCGGCCGCGTGTGCCAGGAGCCGGACACCCGCCCGCTCCCCTCGTGCGCGCGGAGAGACCAGCACCCCGCCGACTCCCGCGACCACGACCTCCGCCGTACCGACGCCGATGGTCCGCCGCGCCCAGCCGACGTGGCCACCACCGCGTCGCCGGCGCGGGTGATGAGATGGACGTCATGGGGCGCGTAGCCCTACGGCTGATCGGGATCCCACGCTCCGAACTCGGCGAAGTACTCGGCGTCGAACAGCTCTCGCAGGCTCGCCACGTCGTTCGAGGTCAGGCTGTCGTGCGGGACGCTGTCGATGACGAGGCTCGTCATACCTCGACGACCTGCCCGGCTTCCACCCGCCAGTGTCGGTCGGTCTGCACGGTCGCGAGCATCCGTCGATCGTGGGTGACGAGCAGCAGCGTCCCTTCGTAGGACTCGAGCGCCTGCTCCAGCTGCTCGATCGCGGGCAGGTCGAGGTGGTTGGTCGGCTCGTCGAGCACGAGCAGATTGATGCCGCGCGCCTGCAGCAGCGCCAGACCGGCACGTGTGCGCTCGCCCGGCGAGAGCTCGTCGACGGCGCGCGTCACGTGATCGGCCTTGAGCCCGAACTTCGCCAGGAGCGTGCGCACCTCACCCGATGCCATCTCGGGCACGAGTTCCTCGAAGGCGACCGCGAGCGGCTGCGTACCGACCAGCAGTGCGCGGGCCTGGTCGATCTCGCCGATCTGCACGCTCGCACCCAGGCTCGCCGTTCCCTCGTCGGGAAGCTGCCGCCCCAGCAGTCCGCGCAGCAGGGTCGACTTCCCCGCGCCGTTGGGCCCGGTGATGCCGATGCGCTCCCCCGCGTTCACCTGCAGTGACACGGGCCCGAGCTGGAACGTACCCTGCCGGAACACCGCGGAGCTGAGCGTCGAGACGACCGAGCTGGAACGCGGGGCCGAGCCGATCGTGAACTCGAGCTGCCACTCCTTGCGCGGCTCTTCGACCTCTTCGAGCCGGGCGATCCTGCTCTCCATCTGGCGTACCTTCTGCGCTTGCTTCTCGCTGGACTCGGCCGAGGCCTTGCGCTTGATCTTGTCGTTGTCGGGCGACTTCTTCATCGCGTTGCGCACACCCTGGCTGGACCACTCGCGCTGCGTGCGGGCGCGGGCGACGAGGTCGGCCTTCTTGTCGGCGAACTCGTCGTACTTCTCGCGCTGGTGCCGACGAACCGTCGCCCGCTCCTCCAGGTACGAGTCGTAACCGCCGCCGAACACCCGGTTGCTGTTCTGAGCGAGATCGAGCTCCAGGACTCTGGTCACGCAGCGGGCGAGGAACTCGCGGTCATGGCTGACCACCACGACACCGCCGCGGAGGCCGCGCACAAAGGCCTCGAGCCGCTCGATGCCGTCGAGGTCGAGATCGTTGGTCGGCTCATCGAGCAGGGCGATGTCGAAGCGCGAAAGCAGCAGCGCAGCGAGCCCGACGCGGGCGGCCTGACCTCCCGACAGCGAGGTCATCATGGTGTCGGCGGGCTCGTCGCCCAGGTCGAGGCCGAGGTCGGCGAGCACGGCCGGAAGTCGCTCGTCGAGGTCAGCGGCGCCGCTGGCCAGCCAGCGATCCAGCGCCGTCGAGTACGTGTCGGCGGGGCCTGTACCCGGGGCCGCGAGGGAGGGATCTCCGAGAGCTGCCGCCGCGGCATCCATGTCCCTGGTCGCAGCCGCGCACCCGGTGCGCCGACCGATGTAGTCGATCACGCTCTCCCCCGCGACGCGCTCGTGCTCCTGCGGAAGCCAGCCCACGAACGCATCCGCCGGGGCGAGCCTGATCGTGCCTGCATGGGGTTCATCGACGCCGGCCAGCAGCTTCAGGAGGGTGGACTTCCCCGCCCCGTTGGCTCCGACCAGGCCCACCACATCGCCCGCCGTGACAGTGAGGTCGAGCGAGTCGAACAGGGTGCGGTGGCCGTACCCGCCGGCCAGCCCTTGGGCCACGAGTGTTGCGGTCATCCGTCAATCCTGTCACCCGTGCGGGCGGTGTGCGGACGTGTCAGAGCAGGGCGACGACCTTCTGGGCCGTCTCCTTGGCCGAGCCCGGGTTCTGCCCGGTGACGAGCCTCCCGTCGGAGATCGCGTAGGAGACGAAAGGCAGCTTCGCCTTCTCGTAAAGAGCACCCCGCTTCTTCATCTCCTCCTCGGCGTTGTACGGGACGAGCGTGTCGACTCGTGCGAACACTTCCTCCTGCCAGGCGAAGCCAGTGACGCGCCGACCGGCGACCAGGAGCGAGCCATCGGAGAGCCGGGTGTTCAGCAGGCCGCAGTAACCGTGGCATACCGAAGACACGATCCCGCCCTGCTCCCAGATCTGCCGCGTGATCCCCTGCAGCCCCGCGCTGTCGGGGAAGTCGTACATGACGGCGTGCCCGCCGGTGAAGTAGATGGCGTCGAGATCGGTCGGATCGATCTGATCCGGGCGTGCAGTGTTCTCCAGCAGCGCCATACGCTGAGGATCGCTCCGCCATGCTTTGGCGGTCCTGTCGTAGTTCGGGAACTTCAGCGATCGGGGCTCCAGCGGAGTGGACCCGCCAGCGGGGCTGACGATCTCCTGCTGATACCCCTGCGCTTCGAACACCTCCCAGGCATGTGCGAGCTCGGACAACCAGAGTCCGGTGCGATGAGACGGGTCCTGATAGTGGCCGACGTTGGTGACGACGTGGAGGATGCGGCGGGTCATGCGAATTCCGTCCTTTCTACAGCGCGGAGCGCGGTGGAGTTCATGGCGAAGACGGCGGCCACCGAGGTCCGGACGCGCTCAGCGACCGCCTCGGTGGGCTCGGGACGGAACTTGCCGTCGAGATGCAGGACTGCCAGACCGTGTGCCATGCTCCACATCGCCATCGCCAGGGCACCGGCGTCGGCATCCGGGAACAGCCTCGCGATCGTCTGCGTGAGCGCAACGCGAACTTCGGACGATGCCTGCACCCGCTCACTGTCCTCGTCGTCGCACTCGTTGCCGAACATCAGCCGGAACACCGCGCGATTCCGCAGAGCGAAGGCGACATAGGCGACGCCCAGGCTCGCGATCGTGTCCGCCGCCGAGTCCGAGTCCGTCACTCTCGCCAAAGCTTCCGCCAGCTCCTGGCTGAGCGATCTGAACCCTTCGACCGCTATCGCAGACTCCAGCGCCGTCCTGTCCGGAAAATGACGGTACGGCGCAGCCGTCGATACTCCGGCGCGCCGAGCGACGCCTCGTAGCGAGAACGGCTCCCCGGCTTCGAGCCCTGCGATGGCTGCCGCGATGAGCGCCGCACGCAGGTCGCCGTGATGGTAGCCGCGCTCCGTCGACATCTGCACTCTCCGTCTCCTATGTGAACACTGCTAACATAGCTTACGGATGATTGCAGTTCAACCAACGCTGCCGGAGGCTCGACAGCGCGACACAGAGAGAAAGCACACACATGCAGACGATCCTCGGCGCCAACGGTGAGATCGCCGTCGAACTCGCGCGTGAGTTGAATCGCGCGCATACGACGGATCTCAGACTCGTGAGTCGCAACCCTCGCCCCGTCAACGACACCGACGTGACGGTGGCTGCAGACCTTCTTGACGCACTCCAGACGAAGCGGGCTGTCGAGGGCAGCGAGGTCGTCTACTTCACCGCTGGCCTGCCCGCGGACACCACGCTCTGGGAAAAGCAGTTCCCCTCGATGCTGAGAAACGCGCTGGATGCCGCACGAGCAGCGGGGGCGAAGTTCGCCTACTTCGACAACACCTACATGTATCCGCAGGACGACCGACTGCAGACCGAGGAGACGCCGTTCGCACCGGTCGGACGCAAGGGGGCCCTCCGTGCGGAGATGGCCACGATGGTGCTGGAGGAGATGCGTCGCGGCGACATCCCCGTGCTGATCGGCCGCGCACCCGAGTTCTACGGCCCCGGCCGGACACAGAGCTTCACCAACACCCTGGTCATCGACAACCTCATGGCCGGGAAGAAAGCGCGTGTTCCCGTCCGAGACGACAGACTGCGCACCCTCATCTGGACACCGGATGCGAGCCGCGCCCTTGCCGCACTCGGCAACGCTCCCGATGCCTTCGGCACGACGTGGCACCTTCCCGTCGACGATGATCGACCGACCTATCGCGAGTTCGTCGCGATGGCGGAGGACGTACTCGACCGCCACTCCGGGTACTCCGTCGTCCCCCGATGGATACTCGAAACCGTCGGCATCTTCTCACCGCAGGTGCGAGAGCTTCGAGAGCTGCTCCCCCGTTACGCGCACGACAATCGCTTCGACTCCACGAAGTTCAACGAGCGCTTCCCCGACTTCGCCGTGACACGGTACCGGGAGGGCCTCGACGTCATCCGCGCGGAAGCCGACCGACGGGCCTAGTTGTTGAAGCGGAACTCCACCACGTCGCCGTCCTGCATGACGTAGTCCTTGCCCTCCAGGCGTGCCTTGCCCTTGGCGCGGGCCTCGACGACGGAGCCGGTCTCGACCAGATCCTCGAACGAGACGATCTCTGCCTTGATGAAGCCCTTCTCGAAGTCGGTGTGGATGACACCGGCTGCCTGAGGCGCCTTCGAGCCCTTGGGGATCGTCCAGGCGCGAGCCTCCTTCGGACCGGCCGTGAGGTAGGTCTGCAGGCCGAGGGTGTCGAAGCCGATGCGGGCGAGCTGATCGAGGCCCGACTCGTCCTGGCCGGTCGACGCGAGAAGCTCGGCGGCGTCCTCCGGGTCGAGGTCGATGAGCTCGGACTCGATCTTCGCGTCGAGGAAGATGGCCTTGGCGGGCGCGACGAGGGCGGCGAGCTCCGCCTTGCGGGCGTCGTCCGTCAGCACGGCCTCATCGACGTTGAAGACGAAGATGACGGGCTTCGCGGTGAGCAGACCCAGTTCGCGGATCGGCGCCAGGTCGATGCCGGCGACCGACAGCAGGACGCCGCGCTCCAGGGCATCCTTCGCCGCGTTCGCTGTCTCGAGAACGACGGGCTCGATCTTCTTGCCGCGGACTTCCTTCTCGTACCGGGCGATCGCCTTGTCGACGGTCTCGAGGTCGGCGAGCATGAGCTCGGCGTTGATCGTCTCCATGTCGGATGCCGGGTTGACGGTGCCGTCGACGTGCACGACGTCATCGTCGGCGAAGCCGCGGACGACCTGCGCGATGGCGTCGGCCTCGCGGATGTTCGCGAGGAACTTGTTGCCGAGCCCCTCACCCTCGCTCGCACCGCGCACGATGCCGGCGATGTCGACGAACGACACGGCCGCGGGGAGGATCCGCTCGCTGCCGAAGATCTCCGCGAGCTTGTCGAGGCGCGGGTCGGGCAGGTTCACCACGCCGACGTTGGGCTCGATCGTCGCGAACGGGTAGTTCGCTGCGAGCACGTCGTTCTTGGTGAGTGCGTTGAAGAGGGTGGACTTGCCGACGTTGGGCAGGCCGACGATGCCGATAGTGAGAGCCACGGGGCACGAGTCTACCTGGCCCCACCCCCACCACCCTGCGGAAGGCTGCTCCTCCGTCGCGCACTCAGAGCGCGAGATCAGGCGAACGCGTGAGATCAGGCGGATGCAGCGGAGTTCTGCCTGATACAGGCTGATCGCCTGATTCGGGGATCAGTCGCGGACGGCGCGGTAGGCCCGTGTCACGTACGGAAGGTCGATGGTGGTCTCACCGTGCAGATCGAGCTCGTCGAACAACTCGTCGAGGTCACGCCGGATCCGAGTTTTCTCATCGTCGGACGCGGTGATGATGTAGCTGCGGGACGCGGCCATGCGGTGCAGCCGGTCTCGTGTGATGGGGCGGACCCATTCCCAGCGCTCCTGCTCGAGCGGGCCGAACGGCGCAGCGACCACCGGATCTCCCTCGGCGAGCATGTTCTCGGCGTGGCTGCCGTGCATGATCTCGGTCAACCGGCGCACCCAGTCGACGCGATCGTCGCGGATGTTCCAGATGAGACCGAGCACTCCCCCGCTGCGCACGACCCGACCGATCTCGGCGGATCCGGCAGCGGGATCCACCCAGTGCCATGCCTGCCCCAGGACGACCGCGTCGACGCTCACATCTGGGAGGGGCAGCCGCTCCGCCGACCCGACGAAGGTCGGCACGCCCGGCACCGCCCCACGGAGAGTCACGAGCATCTCGGGATCAGGATCGATCGCGACGACCTCGGCATCCGGCGCTTCCGCCAACACCCGCGTGAGCTTGCCCGTTCCGGCGCCGACATCGGCGATACGGCGGGTGCCGTGCGGCATCCGCTCCAGCATCCACGCCACCGCGTCGAAGGGGTATTCGGGTCGTCCGACCTCGTAGTCCGCGGCCTGCGCACCGAACGACGTCGCCATGTCCTCAGCCATGCGGCCAGCCTACGGCGAGTCTCCCGCATGGTCGCCGACCTCGGGGTGAGAGTGGAGACGTGCCACTGGACTTCACTGCGATCGACTTCGAGACCGCGAACTCCAGCCCCGCCTCCGCCTGTTCCGTCGGACTGGTCCGTGTGCGCGGCGGCGAGGTCGTCGCGACCACCGGATGGTTGATCCAGCCGCCGCCCGGCCACGACGAGTTCCAGGAGTGGAACGTGCGCATCCACGGGATCCAGCCGGAGGACGTGCTGTCCGCGGCCACGTGGGTCGACCAGTTCGACCGCCTGTGCGCCTTCGCCGGAGCCGACGTGCTCGTCGCCCACAACGCCGGATTCGATCTCAACGTGCTGCGCCGCGCCTCGGAGGCGACGGGCCAGCTCTGCCCGCCGTACCGCTCCCTCTGCAGCCTGCAGGTCGCACGGAAGACCTACGTTCTCGACTCCTATCGCCTGCCCGTCGCTGCGGCCGCCGCCGGATTCGAGGCGTTCGCGCACCACGACGCCCTCGCCGACGCCCGCGCCTGCGCGCAGATCGTGATCGATGCGGCCGCCAGGGCGGGTGCCGCCGACGTGTTCGCCCTCGCCGATGCGCTGAGCCTGCGCGTCACCGCCCCGGTCGCACCCGTCGCGCCTGCTCTGGAGCGTGCGGTCGCCTGAGCCGACACAGCGCGCCCGTGCGCGGCGACCTCGGAATGTCCGATGCCGGCCGCATCATGAACACATGGATGCTCTGGCTGTGGTTCTCCTCTTCCTCGCCCTCGCGGCGGGCGTCGCTGTCGGCTGGTTCCTGCGCGCAGGGCGCGGTGCTGCTGACCTCGCGCGCGCTCAGGCCGAGCTGGCCGCCGCGCGCGACGACCGCGACCGCCAGTACGACCTCTACCGCGATGCCGTCGAGCACTCGCGGAACGAGCAGCGCGCCGAGGCCCAGCGAGTGCAGCAGCAGAACGCGGTGCTGACGGCGCTCGCACCCGTCCGAGAGAGCCTGCAGCAGATGCAGACGAAGGTGACGGCAATCGAACGCGAGCGCCACGCCCAGTTCGGCACGCTGGAGGAGCAGCTGCGACGCGCTCAGGAATCCGACGAAGCGCTCCGCGCGACCACGGAGTCTCTGGCCGGCGCTCTGCGCTCGACGGCCACGCGCGGGGTGTGGGGCGAGACGCAGCTGCGACGCGTGGTGGAAGCGGCGGGGCTCACACGTCATATCGACTTCGACCTGCAGGCGACGATCTCTTCCGACCGCGGCCAGGGCCGGCCCGACATGGTCATCCGCCTCGCCGGCGGCAGCTCCATCGCGGTCGACGCCAAGGTGCCCCTCGACGCGTATCTCGAGGCTTCGGCGCTGTCGACGGGAGATGCCCAGGAACCGCAGCGGCGCGCTCTCATGCAGAAGCACGTCAAAGCCGTCCGCGCGCACATCGACGCCCTGGCCAAGAAGGCGTACTGGGCGGGACTCGACGCGAGTCCGGAGTTCGTGATCTGCTTCCTGCCGAGCGAGTCGCTCCTCGCCGCGGCGATCGACGAAGACCCCACGTTGCTCGACTACGCGTTCAGCCGTCGAGTGGCGCTCGCGTCTCCTGTGAACCTCTGGGCCGTCCTGAAGACCGTGGCGTTCACATGGACCCAGCAGGAGGTGTCGACCGAGGCACGCACACTGCTGGCCCTCGGCACGCAGCTCTATGACCGGCTCGGTACTCTCGCCGGGCATGCCGACGATCTGCGCCGCGCCTTGGAGCGCACGGTCGACAGCTACAACCGCTTCGCCGGATCGCTCGAAACGCGCGTACTCGTCACGGCCCGGCAGTTCCCCGGCGTCGATGCCGCGGCTCTCGCGTCCGTTCCGTCGGCGACCGCGACCACGGGGCGACGTTTCACTGCTCCTGAGCTGATCACCCTCGACGGCGCTGCGAGTGAGCCGCCGTTCGAGGCCGACGATGCCACAGACGGCATCGACTCCGCATCGGTGCGTGCGGATGTGGGCGAGGTGCGGACGCGCCTCGACGAGATCTAGGCACCGCCACGGTCGCGCCACCACCGTCGCGCACTGCCGGGCGTCCGACCATCGTGCCGAGCCGCGTGGCGATGAGCCGAAGCGGCGTGCAGCGCCTCAGGCGATGCCGGGTACGCCGCTGAGCAGCAGGATGACCAGGCCGCTGGTGGCGAGGAACGCTCCGATCATCCACCAGGCGCTGACCTCATGGCCCTCGTCGCGGCGGACGCGGAACAGCACGTCAGCGCGGCGAGCAGGATCGGCGATGGCCGCTGGCGGAGTGGTCACGGTCGGGCTGGCTGCGACGCCCGACTCGGCGTCGGCGCTCACCCGGAGAATCCGTCCGGTGTTCGTCGTGATGATCTTCGTCGCGGCGGCCTTCGAGCCACTCGTGTGCTGCGTTGTCATCCGTTCGCCCTCCTGTGCCTGCGATGCCTGACGGCTCCGTCCACGGCGACAAACCCAGTGACAATTGTGACACGGCGCTCCGGAAAGCGTGGCTCACCCCGCTCTGAGCCCATACCGGCTCGATAACGATGCCGTCATCATCGACGCAGGAACAAACGGTCAGAGACGCAGGAACAAGCCGTCAGAAAGGCCCCGAGATCAGAGCCACTTCGAGACGAGGTGCTCCGAGGCGATGCGACGGAGGGTCCCGGAGGCACCTCGGAGCACCACGCTCTCCGTGTACACGTAGCCCCGCTCGCGGCGGACGCCCGCAACGAGCTGGCCATCGGTGACGCCGGTCGCCACGAAGATCGTGTTGTTGCCCTGCACGAGGTCGTCGGCCTCGTAGACCCTGTCCATCTCGAGGCCGGCGTCGATGCCGCGCTGGCGCTCATCGTCGTCACGCGGCCACAGACGCCCCTGGATGTGCCCGCCAAGCGCCTTGATGGCGCATGCCGTGACGATGCCCTCGGGGCTGCCGCCGACGCCGACGCACATGTCGGTGCGGGCGTCGTGCCGAGCGGCGTTGATCCCGCCCGCGACGTCGCCGTCGCTCATCAGCCGGGTGCCGGCGCCGGCGTCGCGGATCTCCTGGATGAGCTGCTCGTGGCGCGGCCGATTCAGCACGGACACGACGATCTCGTCGACAGGCTTGTCGAGCGCTCCAGCGAGCTTGCGGATGTTCTCGCCGATGGGGAGCCGGATGTCGACGACGCCGACGCCCGCCGGCCCCGTGACGAGCTTGTCCATGTAGAAGACGGTGGACGCATCCAGCATCGTGCCACGGTCGGACACGGCGATCACGGACAGCGCGTTCTGCCGACCCGCTGCGGTGAGGGACGTTCCGTCGATGGGGTCGACCGCGATGTCGCACAGCGGTCCGCGCCCGGTGCCGACGACCTCGCCGTTGAACAGCATCGGCGCGTTGTCCTTCTCGCCCTCACCGATCACGACGCGGCCCTGGAAATCGACCGTCCCGAGGAATGCGCGCATCGCGTCGACGGCGGCCCCGTCCGCCGCCTCCTTCGCGCCGCGCCCGATGAAGGGGACCGCACGGATGGCCGCAGCCTCCGTCGCTCGCACCAGCTCCATCGCAAGGTTACGGTCGGGACGAAGAGGGCTCAGATCCGCTGTCAGACTCACCATGCGGTCAGCCTAGCTATCGACGTGAGCGAACAGCTCGATTTTCGCCCTCCATCCGACGAAGGAATCGCGATTCTTAACGCCTGTGCACAAGACGCGATGCAGGCGGAACCCCCACCTGCAGTACCACTCCGACCGCCCCGATAGAGTGGCACCTGTCCCGGCTTCACCTATCGCAGGAGTTCTCATGCCCGTCGCCACCCCGGATCAGTACGCCGAAATGCTCGACCGCGCGAAGGCCGGTGGCTTCGCGTACCCCGCATTCAACGTCTCGAGCTCGCAGACGATCAACTCCGTCCTCCAGGGACTGACCGAGGCCGGCTCCGACGGCATCATCCAGGTCACCACGGGTGGAGCCGACTACTTCGCCGGCCACACGGTGAAGGCACGCGCCACGGGCGCACTCGCCTTCGCACGCTTCGCCACCGAAGTCGCCAAGAACTACCCCATCACCGTCGCGCTGCACACGGACCACTGCCCGAAGGACGCCCTCGCCGGCTTCGTCGAGCCGCTGATCGCCGCTTCCGAGGAAGAGGTCAAGGCCGGTCGCAACCCGATCTTCCAGTCCCACATGTGGGACGGCTCGGCCGTTCCCCTCGCGGAGAACATCGAGATCGCGAAGGACCTGCTCCCCCGCATGAAGAACATCAACGCCATCCTCGAGGTCGAGATCGGCGTCGTCGGCGGCGAAGAGGACGGCGTGCAGCACGAAGGCTCGAACGAGGCTCTCTACACGACCTTCGCCGACGTCGACCAGGCCGTGCAGGCGCTGGGTCTCGGAGAGCAGGGTCGCTACATCGCCGCCCTCACGTTCGGCAACGTGCACGGCGTCTACAAGCCCGGTGGCGTCAAGCTGCGCCCGGAGCTCCTCGGTGAGATCCAGGCCGAGGTCGCGGCGAAGTACAACACGGGCGCCAAGCCGCTCGACCTGGTCTTCCACGGCGGCTCCGGCTCGACCGACGAGGAGATCGCCCTCGCGGTCGCGAACGGTGTCATCAAGATGAACATCGACACCGACACGCAGTACGCCTACACGCGTGCGATCGCCGACTACATGTTCAAGAACTACGACGGCGTGCTGAAGGTCGACGGCGAGGTCGGCAACAAGAAGCAGTACGACCCGCGCGCCTGGGGCAAGATCGCCGAGTCGGCGATGGCCGCCCGCGTGGTCGAGTCGACCCGTCAGCTCGGCTCCTACGGCCAGTCGAAGAGCTGATCCGTCGGAACTTCGTCGAGAGATGCCCCAGCCGATCGGCTGGGGCATCCCTCATTTTCGGCCGCGGCGCCCGGGCGCGGCGCCGTCATTCGCCGCGACTGCGGCGAATGCGGGTGACCCAGATCGCCCCGTCGACCACGGCATCGACGACGAGAAGCACTCCGAGTGCCCTGCCCGCTCCCCGCGATCGAGATGCGGCCCACAGGCCGGCCCCGAGTTCCCCGAGCGAGAGCAGGAGACCCGCGGCGGGGCGGCGGCGGAGAGCATCACCGAGCCGCGCGAGCGGCCGTTCCCGGCGGGTGAGCGGCGTGAGTTCCCCGAGTCCGGCGATCGCCGTCTCCCTGAGCGTGGGCCACCATCCCACGGGGAGGAACCGTCGATCCGTCCCCGCGGTCGCGCTTCCGAATGCGGCGTCGATCAGGTCGGACGAGATTCCGAAGGCAGCGAGGAAGACGCGCTGGCGATCCTCCGCGCCGACCACACCCCCCAGCGCCTCGGGGATCAGCGCGCGGTGTGCCGCATCGACGTCGAGGTCCACGGCTGCGGCGATCTCGAGGAGCTCATCGCGGCTTCCGTCGCCCTCGGTGAGGAGCCGCCGGTAGATCTCCGCCGTCTCCGGAACGCGGATGGCGTCGATATCGAGGACCGGCCGGGTGTCGCGTTCCGCCTCGGTCCAGAAGGGGATCGGGCCTCCGCTGCCCACGGCCACCTCGAACCACACGGCGGCGTCGGCGCGGTTCAGCTCGATCACGGGCAACTCGCCCTTCGAGCTCACCCAGGCACCGCTCGGCTCTGAGGCCTCGAACCGCTGGAGCGACCAGTCACCGGACTCGCGGTGGTCGACCGCGGTCGCGTGGACGGCGGCCAGGATGCGGGCTATCGCGGGTCCGCGGTGGGAGAACGCCGAGACCTGCACCGCCGGAGCCGCGAACAGCGCGGAATCGCTCACGGCATCCTCCGAATCGTCGGCGCCCGCCTCGACGGAATCGTCGATGAGCTCGTCGACCAATTCCTCCACCGAACCGAAGCCGAACGCGTCGTCCCCCTCCTCGTCCGCATCCACGTCCACGTCGAGCCAGAGCGTGAGGCCCTTCTCCTCGAAGGCCGCTTTGAGCTCGCTCGCCGACAGGGTCGATTCGATCGTGTCCTCTTCGCTGAGCGTCAGCACGTGGCCATCGTCCGTCACCGGGATGGCGAGCACGGCCTCCTCACGGCCATCCCACTCGGCAGTCGCATCGCGCACGCCGGCGGGAACGCGCAGCAGAGAGAGGATTTCGCGGGCCGAGGGCCGCGGGTCGGTCCCGTCAGCGCGATCGACCGAAGCGTAGGAGAGATGGACGCCGAAGCTGTTCTGGGACATCCTTCGACAGTAGCCGTGCGATTCGGCTGCTACTGCCCGACGGTCGACATATAGGCCACGAATGCCGGGTCGTTCATCATCGGCACCGAGATGCAGATGGTCACGACGATCATGGTCGCCAGCGCACCCACGATCGGCACCCACCAGGTGATCCGTCGACGCCGCAGCCGCCGGATCGACAGCGCGGCCGTGATCGACCATCCGACGGCGAGGGTGATGGCGGCGATCACTCCCCAGGTGCGCCCCTGGGCGAAGTTGGTGAACTCCCCCTCGATGCCCAGGATCTTCATCGTCTCGTTCATCACGGTCGGCAGGTCGAGATACGAGAGACCGGTGATGATGATGTTCACCAGGCCGTAGGCCAGCAACCCGATGGTCACGAAGCGGTCGACCGGGTGCGGACGGGCGGCGGGAGCGCTCGCGCTCGGACCGGGCGCCGCCGGCCCCGGGGTTGCCGGCATCGGCGACGCGACGACGACCTCGTCGAGGGGCGGCAGGCCGGCGGCTCGCCGTTGCTCCTCGGGGGTGGCGAGTTCGCCGTACTGCGGGCGCTGATCGGTCATCCCGCCATGCTAACCGCCCCGGCTCTGCGCGCCTCACAGCGAGAGACCGCGAAAACGATAGCGGCCCCGGAGAAGTGGGGACTTCGCGGGGCCGCGGATGTGAAGCGCTGGGGACGCTTCTCATCCAGTTTTGATCACCGGCGCTGGGGACGCCTGTGGTGATCTGTAGCGCTGTTGCATGCCGCTACTCCCCCGATCATAGGAAAACGTGTGCCCGAGCACCAGGGGTCAGACTTCAGATAGTGAACTCCGCGCCTTCCGAGCCACTGTCGAGGGTGTCGGCGCCGAGTTGCAGCGAGAGCCGCCTCGCCGCTCGCTGCAGCGTCGCGACGAGCTCGTTGTCCACGACGGCCCGGTCAGCCGGCAGCGAGATCGCCAGCGACGCGGTGACGCCGGGGGCGATGACGGGTACCGCGACGCAGGTCGCGCCGATCACGTACTCCTCGTGGTCCACGGCCCATCCCGGCGACTGCTCCAGCTGCGTCAGGAGTGTGCGACGATCGCTGATCGTGCGCGGCGTGAGCTCCTCCAGGCGATGCCGGGAGAGGTAGTCCAGCCGGTCGTCATCGGGCAGATCCGCGAGGATCTGCTTCCCCAGTGCGGTCGCGTGGGCGCTCGACTGCAACCCCACCCAGAGTTCGACACGGGGGTTGCGGACCGCGTCGACGATATCGACCAGATGCATCTCTCCGTCTGCGAAGCGGGAGAGGTATGCGGTCGCACCCAGGTCCTCCGTCACATCCCGGAGCGAGGCCCGAACCCGGGCGAGGAAGACCCCGCGTGAGTCGATCTGCTGCTGGAAGGAGGGAAATCGCGAGCCGAGCACCAGCCCGTCGGGTTCGGAACTCAGATACCCCTCATGGACGAGGGTGCGGACGAGGTTATAGGTCGTGCCCGGAGTCAATCCGGTGATCGCCGCCAGCATCTTCGCCGGAAGCGGACGAGGAGAATTGGCGACGATGTCGACCAGCCGCAGAGCACGCTGCACCGACCCGATGAGGGTCGGCTCCGCGTCCGCGGCGCTCAAGGCTACGCGCCTCCTCCAGTGGCACGACCGCCGAGCGCCCGATCGTCGCGCTGACCGGAGGCATCGTGTCGAAGCTCCTTGGGCAGGGAGAACATCAGGTCTTCCTCCGCAGTCTTGACCTCTTCGACATCGCGATACCCGGCATCGCCGATCGCCTCGAGCACCTCGCGCACCAGCACCTCCGGCACGGAGGCCCCACTGGTCACGCCGACGGTCTCGACGCCGTCAAGCCACTCCTGCTGGATCTCCTCGGCATAGTCGACGCGGTACGCCGCCTTCGCCCCGTACTCGAGTGCGACCTCGACCAGACGCACGCTGTTCGAGGAGTTGGAGGAGCCCACGACGATCACGAGGTCGGCCCCGGCCGCGACCTTCTTGATCGCGACCTGACGGTTCTGCGTGGCGTAGCAGATGTCGTCGGACGGCGGATTGTGCAGTTCGGGGAAGCGCGTGCGCAAGCGGTTCACCGTCTCCATCGTCTCGTCGACCGAGAGCGTCGTCTGCGAGAGCCAGACCACCTTGTTCGGGTCTTTGACGACGACGGTGTCGGCCTCTTCCGGCGAGTTCACGACCGTGACGTGCTCCGGGGCCTCGCCCGCAGTGCCTTCGACCTCTTCATGGCCTTCGTGACCGATGAGCAGGATCTCGAAGTCGTCTCGGGCGAATCGCACGGCCTCGCGGTGCACCTTGGTGACGAGCGGGCAGGTCGCGTCGATCGCATGCAGTCCGCGATCGGATGCGGCGTTCACGACCGCGGGCGAGACGCCGTGCGCGCTGAAGACGACGTGTGCGCCCTCGGGAACCTCGTCGACCTCTTCGACGAAGATCGCGCCCTTCTCCTCGAGCTCGGTCACGACATGGATGTTGTGCACGATCTGCTTGCGCACATAGACCGGGGCGCCGTAGCGTTCGAGCGCCTTCTCGACGGCGACGACGGCACGGTCGACGCCGGCGCAGTATCCGCGCGGCGCGGCGAGCAGCACCCGCTTGTGTCCGGCCACCGGGTTATCCTGAAGCCGTCCGGCCGCCGCACGCACACGCGGGAGACGGGGGACGGGGAGATGCACGGCAGTCGAAGTCACCCTTGGATTCTACCGCCGCGCGGCTGTGCGAGGCCGGAGAGCGCAGGGGCAGGAACGGGAGCGGATGACAGTCTTCGAAGCGACGACGGGCCAGGGCGAAACGCCGCCCGCCGATTCGGTCGCCCCTCGCGATTCCACAGCCGATGCCCCGACCTCGGTCACGCGGCTCAACGCGACGATCCGCGACTTCATCGCCCGCTGGAACACCGTGTGGGTCGAGGGCGAGATCACCTCGTGGAACGTGCGTGCCGGCAACGTCTTCGCGCGCCTGAAGGACACCCGCTCGGACGCGCAGATCTCGATCCGCGTGTGGTCGAGCGTGCGCGGCCGCATCCCCTCCGACATCGGCATCGGCGATCACGTGGTCGTCGCGGTCAAGGCCGACTACTTCGTCAAGGCCGGCGATTTCAGCTTCGCCGTCTCCGCGATGAAGCACGTGGGGCTGGGCGATCAGCTCGAACGCCTCGAGAAGCTCCGGGTGCAGCTACGGCAGGAGGGGCTGTTCGATCCGGCCCGCAAGAAGCGCCTGCCGTTCCTCCCGCACGTGATCGGTCTGATCACCGGCGAGCGCTCCGACGCCGAGAAGGACGTGCACCGCAACGCCGAGCTGCGCTGGCCGCAGGTCCGCTTCCGCACCGAGTACGCCGCCGTGCAGGGAGATCGCTGCGTGCCGGACACCCTGGCCGCTCTCGCGAGGCTGGATGCCGACCCCGAAGTCGACGTCATCATCATCGCCCGCGGCGGCGGCGACCCGCAGACGCTCCTCGGCTTCAGCGACGAGCGTCTGGTGCGCGCGGTGGCCGCGGCGTCCACCCCCGTCGTCAGCGCGATCGGACACGAGAACGATCATCCCCTGCTCGACGACGTCGCCGACCTCCGGGCCTCCACCCCTACCGATGCAGCGAAGCGCGTCGTGCCGGATGTCGGGGAGCAGCGGGCGCTCATCGCTCAGTTGCGCTCACGCGCGACGACACGCCTCACCCAACGGCTCTCGCACGACATCGCCCAGCTCGACCAGCTCCGCTCCCGCCCGGTCCTGCGCTCCCCCGCCCCGATCATCGACGCGCGCGCCCAGGAGCTGTGGCTCCTGCTGTCGCGTGGCCGCGACAGCCTCACTCGACAGCTCGACACCGCAGGCCGTCGCACCAGCGAGCTGCGTGCCTCCCTGCGAGCGCTATCCCCCGCGGCGACCCTGGCTCGCGGTTACGCGATCGCGCACCTCGACGGCGGAGTGATCCTTCGCGATGCGGCGGATGCCCCGGCCGGCAGCAGCCTCACGATCACGGTCGATCGCGGTTCGGTGGCTGCCCGCTCGGAGGGCGAGATCCCTGAGAGCGACTGAGCCGGGCCGGCGCGACGCACGACGTAGGATGGAGGAGTGAGCGCGCTGAACGACATCCCCGTGGAAACGCTGTCGTTCGAGGCAGCCCGTGACGAGCTGGTGAAGGTCGTCGCCGAGCTCGAGCAGGGCTCTCCGACGCTCGAGCACTCGCTCGCCCTCTGGGAGCGTGGCGAGGCGCTGGCCGCCCGCTGCGAGGAGTGGCTGCTCGGTGCGAAGCGCCGACTGGACGCCGCACGTGCCGCCGCATCCGACGAGACGCCTGGCGGAGACGCATGAGCAAGCAGCCTCCGATCATCGCCGAGCTCGGTCGCCCGGAGACGCCCGAAGAGACCGCCGCCCGCAAGGCGGCCTCCAGCAAGGCCTATCGATCCAGTCAGACCTTCCGCAATCTCATCGCAGCCCTGCTGGTCACGGTGGCCGTCGTCGCCGTCATCATCTTCGCCGTGCCGCGGGGCGAGCCGGTGGAGCGCAAGCCGCTCGACGTCGCGGCCGTGGCCGAAGGCGTGGAGTCCTCGATGGAACGCCCCGTCCTGATCCCCGAGCTCGGCACCTTCTGGCGCGCGAACGACGCAGAGATGCAGGGCGGCGCCACGGTGGTCTGGGAAGTGACACTCGCCCCGAAATCCGACACCGAACGCGGGTTCGTCAAGGTCGCGCAGGCCTTCGACGCCGACGCGTCCTGGGCTCCGCAGCGCCTGAACGGCATCGCTCCCACGGACACGGTGCGCATCGGCGGACTCGAGTGGGACGTCTACAAGCCCGCCAGCGCCGAGTCGAACGCGAACGTCACCTACGCCATCGGCACTCAGGCGGGCGACGACTACATCCTGCTCTACGGCGCACGCTCGGCGGACTCCACCGCGGAGCTCGCCGAATCCCTCATCCCGCAGATCCGCGACATCTCGGAGGCCTCATGACGCACCCCCTGTCCCCCTCCGCAGCCTGGCAGCAGATGCAGGAGGGGAACCGCCGTTTCGTCGCCGACGAGCCACTGCATCCGAACCAGGACGTGGCCCGACGCAAGGACCTGGCCGCGGCGCAGCATCCCGTCGCGACGCTGTTCGGCTGCTCGGACTCGCGCCTCGCCGCGGAGATCATCTTCGACCTCGGGCTCGGTGACCTGTTCGTCGTCCGCAACGCCGGTCAGGTGATGGGCGAGTCGATCGTCGCGAGCCTCGAGTATGCGGTGGCGGTGCTCGAGGTTCCTCTGATCGTGGTCCTCGCCCACGACTCCTGCGGCGCGGTCCGCGCGGCGATCGACGGCACAGCGATCGACGCCGCTCCTCTGCCGCCGCACATCTGGAAGCTGATCGCCCCGATCGTCCCCGCCGCCCGGAAGGTGCTGGCAGAGAACGGCGGCGGCACGGTCGCCGACATCGACTCCGAGCTGGTCGGCATCGAGCACCTGCGCAACACGGTGCGCGACCTGCTGCAGTCGTCCGAGATCATCAGCAACGCCGTCGCCGAGGGCCGTCTCGGCATCGTCGGCGCCAACTACCGTCTGGCCGAGGGCGTGGCGGTGCCCGTCATCACGGTCGGAATCGACACCGAGGACGTCACCAAGGGGATCGACCCCGAAACCAAGGAGGGTTCTGAATGACCGACACCGACCAGCGCAGCGGCGAAAATGCGCAGGGCTACCGGATCGAGCACGACACCATGGGTGAGGTGCGGGTGCCCGTGAACGCGCTCTACGGAGCGCAGACGCAGCGCGCCGTGGAGAACTTCCCGATCTCGGGCAAGGGGCTGGAGTCGACGCAGATCGCCGCCCTCGCGCGGATCAAGAAGGCGGCAGCACTCGCCAACAAGGAGCTCGGCACCCTCGACGGCGCCATCGCCGACGCGATCGCCCAGGCCGCCGACCAGGTTGCCTCGGGTGCGCACGACGGCGAGTTCCCGGTCGACACCTACCAGACCGGCTCCGGCACCTCGTCGAACATGAACATGAACGAGGTGCTCGCGACGCTCGCGACCGGCATCCTCGGCTCGACCGTTCACCCCAACGACCACGTGAACGCGTCGCAGTCGTCGAACGACGTGTTCCCGACGTCGGTGCACATCGCCGTGACGCAGGCCCTCATCGACACCCTCATCCCGGCGCTCGACCACCTCGCCGTCGCCCTCGAGGCGAAGGCCGAGCTGTGGAAGGACGCGGTCAAGTCCGGCCGCACGCACCTCATGGATGCCACGCCCGTGACCCTCGGCCAGGAGTTCGGCGGCTACGCCCGTCAGGTGCGCCTGGGCATCGAGCGCGTGCAGTCGGCCCTCCCCCGCGTCGCTGAGGTTCCGCTGGGCGGCACCGCCGTCGGCACCGGAATCAACACGCCCCTCGGCTTCCCGCAGAAGGTCATCGCGCTCCTCGCGGCCGAGACCGAGCTGCCCATCACCGAGGCGAAGGATCACTTCGAGGCACAGGCCAACCGCGACGGCCTCGTCGAGGCGTCCGGCGCACTGCGCACGATCGCGGTCTCGCTCACCAAGATCAACAACGATCTGCGGTGGATGGGCTCCGGCCCCAACACGGGCCTCGGCGAGCTGCACATCCCCGACCTCCAGCCCGGCTCCTCGATCATGCCCGGCAAGGTCAACCCGGTCGTCCCCGAGGCCGTGCTGATGGTGTGCGCACGCGTGATCGGCAACGACGCGACGGTCGCCTGGGCCGGAGCATCCGGTTCCTTCGAGCTGAACGTCGCCATCCCGGTGATGGGCACTGCCGTGCTCGAGTCGATCCGTCTGCTGTCGAACGCCTCGCGCGTGCTCGCCGACAAGACGATCGATGGCCTCCAGGCCAACGTCGAGCGCGCTGCCGCGTTCGCGGGCATGAGCCCGTCGATCGTGACGCCGCTGAACAAGCTCATCGGCTACGAGGCGGCGGCGAAGATCGCCAAGTACTCGGTCGCCAAGGGCATCACCGTACGCGACGCCGTCATCGACCTCGGCTACGTCGAGCGCGGTGACCTCACGCTGGAGCAGCTGGACGAGAAGCTCGACCTGCTGTCGATGACCCACCCGGGCTGACCCACACGGGCCGACCGACGACCGGATGCCGCGGGGACTCGTTCCTCGCGGCATCCGGTGTTTCCGCCGTCAGCTGAGCTCTCCGCCCTCCAGGAGCTCGGTGACGAGGGCCGCGATGGCCGAGCGCTCGGAGCGCGTCAGGGTGACGTGACCGAACAGGTCGTGCCCCTTCAGCGTCTCGATCACGCTGGCGATCCCGTCGTGCCGGCCGACGCGGAGGTTGTCCCGCTGACCGACGTCGTGCGTGAGGATGACGCGCGAGTTCTGCCCCATGCGGCTCAGCACCGTGAGCAGCACGTTCCGCTCGAGCGATTGCGCCTCGTCGACGATCACGAAGGCATCGTGCAGAGAGCGTCCGCGGATGTGCGTGAGCGGAAGGACTTCGAGCAGTCCGCGCTCGACGACCTCTTCGATGACGTTGCCGGAGACGACCGAGCCGAGCGTGTCGAACACCGCTTGACCCCAGGGGCCCATCTTCTCGCCCTGGTCGCCGGGGAGGTAGCCGAGCTCCTGGCCGCCGACCGCGAACAGCGGCCGGAACACGATGATCTTCTTCTGCTGCTGGCGCTCCAGTACGGCCTCGAGCCCCGCGCACAGGGCGAGCGCCGACTTGCCGGTTCCCGCGCGACCGCCGAGCGAGACGATACCGACCTCCGGGTCGAGCAGCAGGTCGATCGCGATCCGCTGCTCGGCCGAGCGTCCGTGCATCCCGAAGATGTCGCGGTCGCCGCGAACCAGGCGGTACTCGCCGTCACCCGTGACCCTCCCGAGAGCGGAACCGCGCTCGGAGTGGATGATCAGACCAGTGTTCACCGGAAGGCCTCGGGCCTGCTCGCTGATGCCGACTTCGCTCTCGTAGAGGTCGCTGATGTCGTCGCCGGAGAGGTCGAGGGTCGAGATGCCGGTCCATCCGGAGTCCACCGCCTGCTCAGCGAGGTACTCCTCGGCGCGGAGTCCCAGCGATGCGGCCTTCACACGCATCGGGAGGTCCTTCGAGACGATCGTGACGTCCTGGCCGTCCTGTGCGAGGTGCATCGCGACGGAGAGGATGCGGGTGTCGTTGTCGCTGAGCCGGATTCCGGCCGGGAGCACCGAGGAGTCGGTGTTCGCGAGTTCGACACGGAGCGTGCCGCCCTCCCCGACCTCGACCGGGAAGTCCAGGCGTCCGTGCTCGATGCGCAGGTCGTCGAGGTGCCGCAGCGCCTGGCGTGCGAAGTAGCCGATCTCGGGGTCGTGGCGCTTTCCCTCCAGCTCCGTGATCACGCCGACCGGGACGACGACCGAGTGCTCGGCGAACCGGAAGAACGCCTGCGGATCGCTCAGCAGAACGGAGGTGTCGAGCACATACGTGCGCAGATCCTGATCCGGATCGGCGGACGATGCCCGGCTCGACGTCTTACGGGTGGACTGCTGCGCGGTGCTGGTGGCCTGCTGCGCTGTACGTGTGGTCACGACCCACTCCCGACCCGGGGAATCCCGGCTATTCGAACGAGTCGACCAGGGGGTCACGAGCCGCGAACCTGAGGCCGACTCGAGCGGGCGCCTTGCCCGATGCCTAGAACGTACGACCGCTGAGTGGATTAACCCGAATTCGACACGCCAGGATTCGTTACACGCTGATGAACGTCTCGTTGCCGAATGCGTGCAGCGTCTCATCCAGTCGTTCGAGGGTCGCCGCGTCCGTGCCCGCGTGCGGGGCGATGCGCACCGAGGATCCGCGTGCCGTCACGACGATTCCCGCGTTCGCCAGCGCCGCCGCGAGCCGGGCGGGTTCTTCCGGCGCCAGCGCCACGATGCCGGCACGCTGGGAGCGCTCGCGTGGCGAGGTCACGTCGATGCCGTGGCGATCAGCGATCTCGATCACGGTGTCGACGCGCTCGGCGAGTTGCTCCTCGATGTGTGCGACGCCGGCGTCGCGGACATCGCGCACGCCGATCGCGAGCCGTCCCGCAGCGAGGGTGTCCGGCTGGCTGACCGTGAAGGCCCTGGCGGATGCGGCCGGTGGGGGCAGCTCATCGACGACCAGGTCGGTCGCCGTGGTCCCGGTGATCCCGGAGAGCACGGGGACGATCCGCTCTCGTGCACGCGGTGCGAACCAGGCGAACGCGCTGCCTCGTCCCGCGCGCAGCCATTTGTAGCCGTGCCCGACCACGACGTCGGCGGCCGTGTAGTCGGTATCGATCACGCCGAACGACTGCACCGCGTCGACGACGAGCAGGCGGTCGGGGCCGATGACCTCACGCAGTGCGGCGAGGTCGGCACGGTAGCCGGTGCGGAAGTCGACGTGACTCACCGCCAGTGCGACGACCTCGTCGTCGAGCGCCTCGGCGACCGCGTCCGGGGTCACCCGCCCGTCGTCGGGGGTGATCCACCGCGGCGTGACCGCGCGGTCCGATGCCGTCGCAGCCCGGTCGAGCGTCAAGCTGACGCTGGGGAACTCCGCCGTGCTCGCTATCACCGACCCGGAGATGCCGTACAGAGCGTGCATGAGTCCGTGCGTCGACGAGGGCTGCAGCGTGACGTCGTCCGCGTCGCCCCCGAGCAGCTCCGCGACGAGCTCCTGGGCCTGTCTGACGCGCTCGGCGACCAGGGACAGGGAGGACGGGCGTCCGCTCCCCAGGAGGTCGGCATCGGCGAAGATCTCTTCGCGTACCGACGGAGACAACGGGCCGAAAGCCGCCCAGTTCAGGTAGCCGGACTCATTGCCGAAGGTGTCGACGTAGTCCTGGAAAGTGCTCACTGCGTCATTGTGGCACGGTGCCCCGCGCGCCGCCCCTGGTCAGCGGCCGAACCGACGTTCGCGATCCGTGTAGTCGCGGATCGCGCGGAGGAAGTCGACCTGTCGCAGGTCAGGTCCGAGCGCCTCGACGAAGTAGAACTCGCTGTGTGCGCTCTGCCAGAGCAGGAAGTCGCTGAGTCGCTGCTCGCCACTCGTGCGGATGACGAGATCCGGATCCGGCTGTCCCCCGGTGTACAGGTGCTCGCCGATCATCTCGGGCGTGAGGTGGGCGGCGAGGTCCTCCAGGGTTCCGCCCGAGGCCTCGTGCTTGGTGATGATGCTGCGAACGGCGTCGACGATCTCGTTGCGGCCGCCGTACCCGACGGCGAGATTCACATGCAGGCCGCTGTGGTCCTTGGTGCGCTCCTCGGCATCGGCGAGCACTCTGGCGAGCTCGGCCGGGAGGATGTCGGAGCGCCCGACGTGCTTGACCCGCCAGTTGCCCTCCTGCGACAACGCCTCCGCCAGTTCGGCGATGATCTCGATGAGGTCGGCGAGCTCTGCGGAGTCCCGCTTTCGCAGATTGTCGCTGGAGAGCAGATAAAGCGACACCACCCGCACGCCCAGCTCGTCGCACCAACCGAGGAACTCGTGCATCTTCGCAGCGCCGGCCCGGTGGCCCTCGGCTGCGCTGTCGAACCCGAGCTGGCGCGCCCATCGCCTGTTGCCGTCGATCATCATCGCCACGTGATGCGGGACGGAGGCGGGATCGAGGTGGCGACGCAGTCGACTGGTGTAGAGCCGATACAGCGGCCCTCTCACCGGATTCTCGCGTGATATCACCTCCCTACGCTACCGTGTCGAGACTTTCGCCACCGTGTGCGGATGCTGAGGATCATGTGCTCGTCGAGGTATGCGCGGCGGCTTAGAGTGAGCACGTGAGCACTCCCGAACACTCCGGTCCCGACGTCCCCGAGCTCCCGCTGCATGCCGCCGGCGAGGTCGATGCCGCGGTGGAGATCCGGCCCAGCTGGCGAGGGTGGATCCACGCGGGCACCTTCCCGGTGGCGGTGGTCGCCGGAACGGTCCTGATCCTCCTGGCCGACGGCGCCGCAGCGAAATGGGCATCCGCCGTGTTCATGCTCACCTCGATGCTGCTGTTCGGCAACTCCGCGCTCTACCACCGGTTCGACTGGAAGCCGAAGGTGAAGGTGCTCCTGAAGCGGATCGATCACGCGAACATCCTGCTGCTGATCGCCGGCACCTACACGCCGCTGGCGGTTCTCGCGCTGCCGCCGGCGAAGGGCTTGCTGCTGCTCTGCCTCGTCTGGGGCGGAACCGTGATCGGAATCCTCTTCCGCGTCTTCTGGATCAACGCACCGCGCTGGCTCTACGTCGCCCTGTATCTGCTGCTCGGTTGGGCGGCCGTCATGTACATGGGCGATCTTCTCGCTGCCAACGTCGCGATGATGGTGCTCGTGATCGTCGGCGGGCTTCTGTACACCGGAGGCGCGGTGGTCTACGCACTGAAGAAGCCGAACCCGTGGCCGGGCCATTTCGGCTTCCACGAGATCTTCCATGTGTGCACCGTGCTCGCGTTCCTGTGCCACTGGACCGCGTGCCTGCTCATCGCCCTCGCGCCGCTGTCGCCGTCGCTCGGCGCGCCGTAGTCGGGGCCTACCGCGACCTCACCGGCGAGTGCCCACGAGAGAGGCCGCGATGCGCTCAGCGAGTGGGCGGTTCGTCGCCGGCGTCCGGACGACTCGAGCCCTCGGCCTCCGGCGACACCGGCGACCCCGACGCGCCGTCGGCGGCGGCACGGGCGGCTTCCTCGGCGTCGAGTTCCTCGCGCACCTCATCGCGGTATCGGACGCGGCGGATGCGCCGATTCATGTCCCAGATCAGCAGGATCACGGCGAGCACGATCACCACGATCACGGCGAAGCCGACGAACCCGGGAGAGACAGCCTCCGGATCCACCGTCATCGACGGTGTCGGCATCGGGGTCTCGGTCAGAGCGAGCATGAATCGGCCTTTCGTACGCAGGTCGCATAACCTGGTATCACCAGCCTAACGACCGGGAAGACCCACCTGTGACGACCGCACAACAGCTCGACGAACGCTACGGCCGAACGCGACGACGTCGATGGCCGTGGATCGTCGGCGGCGGCCTCGCGCTGCTCGTCGTCGGCACCTTCAGCTGGATGACGGTCGCGCAGTCGATGGCCTCCGTGGACGCCGACGATCTGGGCTTCACGCTGGTCGACGAGCACTCGGTGGAAGTGAGCTTCCAGGTGACCGGCGTACAGGGTCGAGAGGTCGTGTGCGCGCTCGAAGCACTCGATGAGGAGTTCGGCGTGGTCGGCTGGAAGATCGTCGAGATCCCCGCCGGAGACAGCCACTCGCAGACCCGATCGGTCACCATTCCCACCGTGGCGGAGGCGACCACAGGTTTGGTGAACACCTGCTGGGTCGCCTAGACTCGTGCCAGACAGACGACGCCCCGGCACCGTGCCGGGGCGTCTTGGCATATCCCCCGCAGCACGCCGGAGGGATCCCGAAAGAAGGAGCTTCGTCATGTCCACCGATGCTCAGGTTCCCTTCCTCACGCAGGAAGCATATGACCGGCTCGTCGCCGAGCTGGAGCACCTGTCCACCGTCGGTCGCGATGAGATCGCCAAGCGCATCGAGGCGGCCCGCGAAGAGGGCGACCTCAAGGAGAACGGCGGCTATCACGCCGCGAAGGATGAACAGGGCAAGCAGGAGGCCCGCATCCGCACTCTCGAAGCTCTGCTGAAGACCGCCAAGGTCGGAGAGGCTCCCGCCAGCCGCGGGATCGTCGAGCCGGGCACCGTCGTCACTGCGCTCGTCGCCGGGGGCGAAGAGGTCTTCCTCCTCGGCAGCCGCGAGATCGCCGTCGGCAGCGACCTCGACGTCTACAGCGAGGCCAGCCCGCTCGGTCAGGCGATCCTCGGACTCAAGGTCGGCGAGAAGTCGGCATACGAAGCGCCGAACGGGCGTTCCATCAGCGTCGAGATCGTGAATGTCGAGACCTACTCGGGCTGACACCTCACGGAGAAGCGCCCCGCATCCTCTCGGAGGCGGGGCGCTTCTGCGTGGTTTCGACGGTCAGTCCGCGACGAGGATGGGCTCGAAGCCTGCGCGGCGCAACGTGTCGAGCGTGTGCTCCGAGTGCTCGGGCCCTCGCGTCTCGACGCTGAGCTCGAGGATGACCTCGCTGATCTGAAGACCGTGACCGTGACGGGTGTGCATCGCCTCGATGACGTTGGCCCCTGCCTCGGCGATGAGCTCGGACACCCGGGCCAGCTGGCCGGGGCGGTCGGGCAACGGGACGCGGATGGTGAGGTATCGCCCGGAGGCCGCGAGCCCGTGCGAGACCACGCGCTGCAGCAGCAGCGGATCGATGTTGCCGCCCGAGAGCACCGCCATGGTCGTGCCGGTGCCGGAGACCTTGCCCGCCAGGATCGCCGCGACGCCCGCCGCGCCGGCAGGCTCCACCACGACCTTCGCCTGCTCCAGCAGGATCAGGATCGCCCGCGCGAGATCGTCGTCGGACACGGTGACGACCTCATCGACGAGGTCCTTGATGATGTCGAACGGGATGGCGCCGGGACGGGCGACCAGGATGCCGTCGGCGATGGTCGGTCGCGTGACGATGTCGACGGGCTCCCCCGCAGCGAGAGACGGGGGCACAGCGGCGGCGTTCTCGGCCTGGACGCCGATGACGCGCACGGTGCGCCCGAGCTCGGCGGCACGCGCCTTCACCGCGGCGGCGACTCCGGCGATCAGCCCTCCACCGCCGATGCCGAGGACCACGGTGTCGACGTCCGGCGCATCATCGAGCAGTTCGAGCCCGAGGGTCCCCTGCCCGATCACGATGTCCCGGTGGTCGAACGGGTGGATCAGCACGGCACCGGTGCGCTCGGAGAACTCCGCTGCGAGCCGCAGCGAGGTGGCCACGGTCTCGCCCTCCAGCACGACCTCTGCGCCGTACCCGCGGGTGGCGAGGAGCTTGGGAACCGGAACCCCCAGCGGCATGAAGATCGTCGCGGGGATGCCGAGCGCCTGAGCCGCGAGTGCGACGCCCTGGGCGTGGTTGCCCGCGGATGCGGCGACGACGCCCCGCGAGCGCTCCTCGGCGCTCAGCCGCGACAGGCGATACGCGGCACCGCGGATCTTGAACGAGCCGGTGCGCTGAAGATTCTCCATCTTCAGCAGGACGGTGCCTCCGTGGATGTCGGAGAGGGCTCGCGACGGCAGCGTCGGCGTGTGCGAGATCACCTCAGCCAGACTCTGAGCCGCTAGCTCGAACTCGGTCAGGCTGGGGACTTCGCTCATCGATTCCTCCGTCTCCGCTCGCGCGGTACTGTGCTCCAGATAAGGTCTCCGCTGGGCCCGACGCCGGTGCGCCAGGAGCCGGAGCTGATGGTCACGGCCGCGACGTTGACGAAAGCGGCCAACGGAACGGCGAAGAGCGCCCCGGGGATGCCGGCGATCATCGCGCCGCCCGCCACGACGAGGACGACGGCGAGCGGGTGGACCTTCACCGCAGAGCCCATCATGATCGGCTGCAGGATGTGCCCCTCGATCTGCTGCACCGCCAGCACGACCACGAGCATCCACAGCGCGATCCACGGTCCGTTGTAGACGAGGGCGAGGAACACGGCGACAGCGCCGGTCGCGACCGCACCCACGATCGGGATGAAGGAGCCGAGGAACACCAGGACGGCGACCGGAAGCGCGAGCGGCACCTGCAGCAGGAAGGCCCCGAGGCCGATGCCGATCGCGTCGATGGTGGCCACGAACAACTGCGTGCGGGCGTAATTCACGATCGTCGCCCAGCCGTTTCGCGCGGCCCCGTCGACCGCCGGGCGGGCCTTGCGCGGGAAGATCTTGACGGTCCACCGCCAGATGCCTGCGCCGTCGGCGAGCAGGCAGATGAGGATGAACAGCGACAGCAGCGCGCCGGTGGCGACGTGTCCCACCGTCGTTCCGATGGCCAGCGCACCCGTCCAGAGGGCCTGCGTCTGCTCATTGAGGAAGTCGAGGCCCTGCTGCAGGTAGTCGGCGATCTGGGTGTCGGAGAGGTTCAGGGGGCCTTCATGCAGCCAGACCTGGAACTGGTCGAACGCCTCGGTCGAGCGAGCCTGCACGTCGGGCAGCTGGGCACGAACCTGCCAGACGACCAGCCACATCAGCCCGGTCACGATGGCGGCCGTTCCGATGAGCGAGATGGCGATCGCCAGCCAGCGGGGGAGTCCGTGTCGCAGCATGAACGAGAAGGCCGGCCACAGGAGCGCCGTGATGAGGATGCCGACCATCAGCGGGATGACCAGGAGCTTCAGCAGCATCACCAGCCAGATGAAGACGCCGATCGCGGCCGCGATGATCAGCAGCCGCCACGAATAGCTCGCTGTGATCCTCAGCGGCAAGGGCACCGCCTCATCGGCATCGGTCGTCACGGTGCGGTCTGTGGAGACCGGGCGCGGACGGAAGAGATCTCGCAGCCGGGGGCGCTGGTCCTCGCTCATCGCCCAAGTCTACGGTCAAGCGGTATGCCGTTCGACGCATCCATCGCCGAGCGGGAGCGATGTCGGCGTCCGGCGATACGCTGGCGACGTGACCGAGACCCTCAGTTCGACGCAGGCCCGGCGAATCGCCCTCGCAGCGCAGGGGTTCACCCGCGCGAGGCCCGCCTCCGTCGCCGCGCGCCACGTGCACCGGGTGATGGACCGCCTGGGCGTGCTTCAGATCGACTCGGTGAACGTGTTCGCACGCTCGCACTACCTGCCCCTGTTCTCACGTCTGGGCTCGTACGACCCGGCGCTCCTCGACAGGGTCTTCCTCTCCCGCACCACCCACTACGTCGAGTACCTCGCCCACGAGGCGACGTTCATCCCGGTCGCGGACTGGCCGCTGTGGCGATTCCGCATGGACGACTTCCGGCGGAAGTGGGCGGGTGAAGATTCGTGGATGAGCAACAACGCGCGCACGGTGCAGTGGGTGCAGGACGAGCTGCGCGCCAGGGGGCCGCTGCGTCCCGCCGACCTGCGTGACGACGCGCCTCGAGAGCGCGGCACCTGGTGGGACTGGGACGAGGCCAAGCTCGCACTCGAGCACCTCTGGCGCACAGGGGATGTCGCCGTCAGCGGCCGCAGGGGCTTCGAGCGCACATACGCGCTGGCCGAGCAGGTGATCCCCGACGGGATCCGATCGCGGGAGATCTCCCGCGACGAGGCGATCCTGGAATTGACGCGACGTGCGGCCCGCTCGAGCGGTGTCGCGACGCAGTCCGACCTCGCCGACTACTACCGGATCCGCGACCGCGCCACAGTCGCACGCTCGATCAGCGAGCTCGTCGACGCCGGCGAACTGCTCCCTGTCCAGGTGCGCGGGTGGGAGCGCGGCGGCCGTCCGCTGCCCGCGTGGCGGCATCGCGACGCCGTGTTGCCGCGCAAGGTCGACACCGCGGCCGTTCTGACGCCGTTCGATCCGGTGGTGTGGTTCCGCGACAGGGCGCTCCGCATCTTCGATCTCGACTACCGCATCGAGATCTACGTGCCGGCCGAGAAGCGTCGGTTCGGCTACTACTCGCTACCCGTGCTCGTCGGCGACCGCATCGTGGCGCGCGTCGATCTCAAGGCCGACCGCGCCAGCTCCACTCTGCAGGTGCAGTCCGCGTGGTGGGAGCCGCAGGCTCGGCCCGGCGATGCCGAGCCCGTCGCCGCGGAACTGGCCCTGGCAGCCGCCTGGCAGGGCCTGGAACGGGTCTCGATCTCGGGTTGGGGCGATGCCACCTCGGCGCTGCACGGCGCGCTGACCGGGGCGGGTGGCAGTGTGCATCGCCACGTGCACGCCAGAGAGAGCGCCCCATGAGTCGGCGCCGTTGGTGGCTGATCGGCAGCGTTGCGGGAGTCGTTGCGGCCGTCGTCACCGGTGTGTGGATCTTGCAGGCGACGAGTCGTCCTGCCACTGCGCAGGAGGCCGCTGTCGCGTACCTGCGCGCGCTCGAATCCGGTGACCCGGCAGCGGTGGAGAAGACCGGCGCCGTGGTCTCACCGGAGACCCTGGAGGCGTTCTCCGGCGCGACGGCACTCGTCGAGGATGCGGAGGTGACCTCCGTCACGGGCGATGACAGCGCCCCGATCGGGGGAGCGACGGCGGTGGCCGAGATCTCCTTCCGCCTGGCCGATGAAGAGCACACGGCAGAGGTGACGCTCTCCCCCATCGACGGACGATGGGTCGTGGACGATTCCGGGCGGGGCAGCGTGAGCGCCACTCCATCGGTCGGCACATTCGTCGCCGTCGGGGAGCAGATCCTGCCCGCCGGCGAGGCGACGGCGCTGCTGCCGGCGACCTACACCGTCACCGCCGCGCCGGTGGCGTTGCTCAACGGCGAGAAGTCGGTGACCGTGCTCCCCGGCCACGAGACAGCCGTCGATGTCGACGTGTCCGTCCGCGCCGAGGCGACGGGCGCGGCTCAGAAGCAGCTCGACGAGCACCTCGCGACCTGTACGGAACCGGGCGCCGCGGCCCCGCCCGACGGTTGCGGCATCCGCATCCCCTGGGGCACGGAGTTCCGCGCGGTCACCGACATCCGATACCGCGTGGAGGAGCTGCCGACCATGACGTTGTCGGCTACCGGGTTCAGCGCAGAAGATGGGGGGCTCGTCGCGACCGTCGCCGGAACCGGTCAAGACGGCGCGAAGCGCGAGACCACCTATCGGACCGACACGTGGGCCGTGCGCGGCGACGTGTCGTTCACCGCGGACGACGTGGTGCTGACCGCCTGGTGAGCGCGCGTCGGATCAGAACTGCACGCGGGGCGGCTCGGAGATCGCGCTGTTGTCGGCGACCTCGAAGAACTCGCGCTCGGTGAAGCCGAGTCCCTTGGCGAACAGGTTGTTCGGGAAGACCTTGATCTTGGTGTTGAGCTCGCGAACGCCGCCGTTGTAGAAGCGACGCGCGGCCTGGATCTTGTCTTCCGTATCGACCAACGCCTGCTGTACCTGGAGGAAGTTCGTGCTCGCCTGCAGCTGCGGATACGCCTCGGCGACCGCGAAAAGACTGCGAAGTGCCTGTTGGAGGTGTCCCTCGGCGATTCCGGCCTCACCGGGCCCGCCGGCGGACAGCGTCTCGGCGCGCGCACGGGTGACGTTCTCGAAGACGGCCTTCTCGTGGGAGGCGTACCCCTTGACCGTCTCGATGAGGTTGGGGATGAGGTCGGCTCGTCGCTTCAGCTGCACCGTGATGCCGCTCCACGCCTCGTCGACGCGGACCTTCAGCTGCACCAGCGAGTTGTACGTGGCCCACAGATAGATGCCGGCGAGCAGGATCACTCCGACAACGATCAGTACCGGCACGAGCCATTCCATCAGAGGCCCACCCTTCCTCGTGTTTCTCTCATCCTAGACGCGCACCCTGCACGTGGACTGGGCGCATGCCGGGGCCGCGGTCTCGGACCGTGTCAGGCTCCGAGCACGCGATCGAGATAGCGATTCGTGAAGCGCCGCTCCGGATCCAGGCGGTCGCGGAGCGCGACGAAGTCGTCGAATCGCGGATAGCGCTCGCGGAGCGTCTCGTCCGTCAGAGTGTGCAGCTTCCCCCAGTGCGGGCGGCCACCGAACTCGAGCATGATCTCCTCCACCGCGTTGAAGTATTCCGACGGGTCGGCGCGCCAATACCGGTGCACCGCGATGTAGGCGCTCGAGCGCCCATGCGCCGTCGACAGCCACCGGTCGTCCTCCGCCGCGAAGCGCACTTCGATCGGGAACTCGATGCGCCACCCGCGCTGAGCGATCAGGGCGCGGACCGCCTGGAACGCCGGCACGACATTCTCGGCCGGCAGCGCATACTCCATCTCACGGAACCGCACGGTCCGGCTCTGGATGAGCACCCGATGCGACAGCTCGGTGTACTCACGGTCTCCGGTGAGCTTCACGGCCAGTCTGCTGAACGGCGGCGTCATCGCCGGAACGACCTGCCCCGCGGCGCACACAACCCGGTAGACGCCGTTGGAGAGGAGCGTCTCGTCGATCCATCTGCCGACCACGGGGAGCGGTTTGCGCACCGTCGACTCCGGCAGCCGTGTCTGACGCTTCGTCAGCGCGACGTCGGTGTGCGGGAACCAGTAGAACTCGAAGTGATCCGAGGCGGCCACGCGCTCATCGAGCGTGGCGAGCACGTCGTCGAGAGGGGCGGGCTCATCGATGGCGTGCATGACGAAAGCCGGGACGCACTGCAGCGTGACCTCGACGATGATGCCGAGCGCACCGAGCCCGAGCGCGACGGCCGGCAGCAGTTCGCTCTCGTGCTCGTCGTCGATGCGGAGGAGTTCTCCTTCGGCCGTGACCATGGTGATGCCGACGACCTGTGTCGCCAGGCCGCCGAACTGCGCGCCGGTGCCATGGGTTCCGGTGGAGATCGCCCCGGAGATGGACTGACGGTCGATGTCACCGAGGTTCTCCATGGCCAGCCCGTAGGGGGCGAGCAGGCCGGGGATGCGATGCAGCCTCGTACCCGCGAGAAGGGTGACCCGTCCGCTGGCCGCATCCGCCGAGACGAGACCCTGCAGGTCGTCGAGTTCCAACAGGACGCCGGGCGCGACGGCGATGCCGGTGAAGCTGTGCCCCGCGCCCACGGCCTTCACGCTGAGACCGTGCTTCACCGCCGCGATCACCGCGCGCTGCACACCCTCGGGACTGCGCGGACGCTCCACGCGCACGGGACGCACCGAGGCCGACCGGCCCCAGTTCTGCCAGGAGCCGCCGATTCTCGTCACAGGAACGCCTTTCCCTCGCCGCGGTAGGTGGGAAGCTCGTCGATGACCTGCTCCCCCGACACCAGGTGATAGCGCTCGATGCGCTCCGCGGGCTCTCCGCTCTTCGCATGCCGGAACCAGACGCGATCCCCCACTCCCAGCGACGTCGCGGCAGGCCCCTGCAGCGGCGTCTGCACCTCGCCGGCGGCCTCACGCCCGAGCGTGCGGAGTCCCTCGGGCCACACCGGGCGCGGCTGACGGGAGGCGAGAGCAGGGCCGGAGGCGATCCACCCTCCGCCCAGCACCGTGGCGATGTCGTCGGCCGGCCGGCGCACCACATCGAACGCGAAGGCCGAGGCCGGGGCGGGGCGGAACGACCGGTATCCGTCGAACAGATGGCCGCCGAGCAGCCCGCTCCCCGCGCTCGCCTCGGTGAGTGATTCGTCGCTGCCCGTGAACTCGAGCGAGCCGGTGCCGCCGCCGTTGAGGATCTCCAGCGGAGCGATCGCCCCCACGGCGGCGACGATGGCCGCCCGACGCTCCCGCAATTCGTTCCTCGAGCGCGCCTGCACCATGCGGATCAGTGGCGCGTCGGGCCCGGCATCGTCGCCCTGACCCGCGATCTGCGCGTCGTACATCTGCAGTCCGACGAGCCGGAACCCGGGCCGAGCGACGACCTTGCGGGCGAAGCCGGCGACCTCGCCGGCGGTGAAGAGCGCCGATCGTCGGACTCCGATGTGGCCGAGGATCGAGGATCGCCAGGACGCGTCGACGTCGATCGCGACCCGGATCTCGGGGCGGGCTGCGGGACCGGCGACACTGTCGATCAGGTCGAGGTGGACGAGATCGTCGACCATCAGCGTGATGCGCTGCGCCGCCTGCTCGTCGGCGAAGAGCCGCTCCAGACCCGCGCGATCCACCGTCGGATAGCCGAGCATGATGTCGTCGTGCGTCTCGGCCAGCCACAGCGCCTCCTCGAGCGTGAACGCGAGGATGCCACGGAATCCGGGGAGTTTCAGCACTGCGTCGAGCACGGCCCGCACGCGCACCGACTTGGAGGCGACACGGATGGGGAGTCCGCCTGCGCGCACCAGCAGGTCCATCGCGTTGTAGCGGAGCGCGTCTCGGTCGATCACCCCGACTGGCGCCGGCAGGTGTCCGGTCGCGGCGGAGAGGCGTGGCCAGTAACGGGCCGGATCCTCCCACTCCGGGGCGATCGCGGGCGCACCCTGAACGGGGCTCAGTTCGTCGATGAGGTCGAGCACTCCCCCACCCTAAGGCCTCCCCATACTCCGGATCATCCCCCGCGGCACCCGGTCGCAGCCGCCGCGCGGCGATAGGCTGACGACGCGGCCCCCGTAGCCCAATGGCAGAGGCAGGCGACTTAAAATCGCTTCAGTCTGGGTTCGAGTCCCAGCGGGGGCACTTCGGCTTCTCACTCCTCGCCGTCCGCAACAGCTCTCCGCTCTCCCGCCGCTTCTCGCACCCGGCGAGCGACCAGCACCACGAGGGCGACCGCGATCGCCGTGTAGACGGCGTAGTCGAGGTATCCGAGGTACTGCTCCAGCTGCTCGTGCTGCGTGCCGAGCGCCGCACCGACGCCGAGGAGCAGAGTGTTCCAGGCGCCGCTGCCGACGACCGTGTAGACGCTGAAGGTGACGAGATTCATGCGCGATGCCCCGGCCGGGATCGAGATGAGGCTGCGCACGCCCGGGACCATCCGCCCCACGAGCACAGTCCAGCCCCCGCTGCGCGTGAACCAGTCCGCTCCGCGCTCCAGATCCGAGCGGCTCACCAGTCGGGTCGACGCCAGCAGTCGCACTGCGCGCTGCATGCCGATCGCCGCGCCGAGCCCGTAGAGCAACAGTGCTCCCAACCAGGAGGCAAGGGTGCTCCAGAAGATGAGCCAGCCCAGATTCAGCTCTCCGCTCTGGCTGAGGTAGCCCGCGAACGGCAGGATCACCTCGCTCGGGATCGGCGGGATCAGCACCTCGAGGAAGACGAGCACACCGACCCCGACGTCGCCGAGGGAGGTGAGCACATCGGCCGCGAACCCGGTGAGGCCGCTGAAGCCGTGCTGAGCGTCGGTTGCGAAGAACATCCGCGCTCAGCGTCCGAAGAGATCGCCGATGCCCGGGATGCCCAGGTCTCCGAGTCGTTCTCCCCACCCGGTGGCCGCCTCGCCGAGTCCGGACGCCGCCTCCCCCGCGGAACCCATCAGGTCGCCTGCCCCGCCGGCGATCGACTCGACGTCGATTCCGGCGGCGAGCGACTCGACGTCGATGCCCTCCGCCAGAGCACCGAAGTCGACGCCGATGTTCGCGGCCTGCTCGAGAAGCGGACCGGCCACCGTGCTGAGCACCGCACCCCCGGCGACCACGCCGAGGAGTCCCACCGCCGCGCCGCCTGCGGCGACCGCAGCACCACCGGCGCCGGCACCACGCACCCGCGACAGGAGTCCGCGCATCCGCCCCGGCTTCATGGCCTCGGCGCGTCCGGCAGCGCGGGCGAGGTCGTCCGGCGACGAAGACCTCGGACGCTCCCCCGGCTCGAGCTCCTGCCGCATCCGTGCCTCGACGAGCGTGCGCTGCTCGGGCGTCAGACGGGCGAATGCCTCCCGGTGGATCTGCTCGACACGCTGCGGGTCGGCCGTCTGCAGCAGATAGTCATACCGGGCGATCGCTGCCCGGTCGGCGTCGGACGCCACGTTCGAGGAACGGGACGCCGGCGCAGCCGGGGGTGCGTATGCATCCCTCGGACGAGGGGAACCGGCCGCACCGCTCCGAGCGCCGGACGCCGGCGGTGCATACGGGTCTGCAGCCGCGGGCGGTGCGCTCTGCTCGACTCGCGGGCCGCCGTCGGCCGGGCCTCGGACCGCGTCCACGGCTCCGCGGAGCATGCCGCCCCAGTCCGTCGAGCGGGATCCGCCCGCCGAATGGTCGTTGCGTCCGGACCCGGCACTCTTGTCGAGCGCGTCCGTGGCGAGTCCGATCAGGCGGGAGAGCTTTCCCATGGGTGTCCCTTTCGTGGTGCGGGCCACCGGGGATTCCCAGGTCGAAGCGACGGCAGGGGTTTCTCGGCACCCCGCGATGCGGGTGCCAAGGTCTCCTCCACCCTCGCGGGCCAGCGGGCCGGAGCACGATCTCATGCTCGTAATGACGACGACGCTGCAGACGGGAGTACTCCCCTTGCTGCCTCCACGCTAGCGGCTGCACCTGTGCTTCGCCTCGGAGCCGGCCCGAAGAAACGAAGATCGGCCCCGGCGCAGAGCGCGCGGGGCCGATCCATCGGTTCGAGAGTCAGCTACTTGGCTGCAGCCTCGGCCGGCTCAGGAGCCTTCTCGGCGGCAGGCTTCTTCGCCGCAGGCTTCTTCGCGGCCGGCTTCTTGGCCGCGGGCTTCTTCGCGGCGGCAGTCGCCTCCGGTGCCTCAGCCGATGCCGCCGGAGCAGCCTTCGCGGCAGGAGCGGCGTCCGCGACAGGCGCCGCGGGAGCTGCCGGACGCGGACGGGCGGCGAACTCCTCGAAGACGTAACGCGGGTTCTGCACCGTCTCGAGGTTCACCAGGTCGCGGCCGAGCCACAGGTTGTTCCACCAGCCCCAGATCACACGGAACTTGCGCTCCCACGTGGGCATCGCGAGGCCGTGGTAGCCGCGGTGCGCGACCCAGGCCACGAAGCCCTTGAGTGCGATCTTGCCGGACTGGAAGACGCCGTTGTACAGGCCGAGACCCGCGACGGCACCGAGGTTCTTGTGGAAGTACTCCTTCGGGTTCTCCCCACGGAGCACGGCGACCAGGTTCTTCGCGAGGAGCTTGGCCTGACGGACAGCGTGCTGGGCGTTCGGCACGCAGAAGCCGCCGACGCCGCCGCCCGAAAGGTCGGGAACGGCGGACACGTCACCCGCAGCCCAGGCGCCCTCGACGAAGGCCTCAGGCGTGCCGACGCGCAGGTCGGCACGGGTCTGGATGCGACCGCGCTCCTCGACCGGGAGGTCTCCGCCACGAACCACGGTCGGGTTCGCCATGACACCCGCGGTCCAGACGATGACATCGGTCGGGATGACCTCGCCCGTGGAGAGCTCGACGTTACCGTCGATGGCGCCGGTGACCTGGGTGTCGAGGTGAACGTTGGCACCGCGCTTAGCGAGATCCTTCAGCACCCACTCGCTGGTCTTCAGCGAGACCTCGGGCATGATGCGCCCCATGGCCTCGATGAGGTGGAAATGCGTGTCCTCGAAGCTGAGCTGCGGGTACTTGCCGACGAGCGACGAGGCGAGCGAGCGCAGCTCGGCGAAGACCTCGATACCCGCGAAACCGCCACCGACGACGACGACCGACAGCAGACGGTCGCGCTCGGGACCGGCGGGAAGAGCCGCGGCCTTGTCGAAGTTGGACATGACCTTGTCGCGGATAGCGACGGCTTCCTCGATCGTCTTCAGCCCGATCGCGTTGTCGGCGATGCCGGGGATCGGGAAGGTGCGGGAGACGGCTCCCGCGGTGACGACGATCTGGTCGTACGCGAACTCGTACGGCTCGCCGACGGGCGGCGTGATCGTCGCGACCTTCTGCGCGTGGTTGATGTTCGTCACCTTGGCGGTGAGGACGTGGGTGCGCTTGAGGTGACGACGGTGCGCGACGACCGAGTGGCGCGCCTCGATGGAGCCGGCGGCCACCTCGGGCAGGAACGGCTGGTACGTCATGTACGGCAGCGGGTCGACCATGGTCACGTCGGCCTCACCCTTGCGGAGGTGCTTCTCGAGCTTCCACGCGGTGTAGAAACCTGCGTACCCTCCGCCGACGATCAGAATCTTGGGCACAGTGCTGTTCTGAGGCACAGAAGAACTACTCCTCGGAGTCGGGGATTTGGCGTACGGAAACGCGCGCCGATCGGATGCGCCGGGCAGCTGCGGTGACGCCAAGCGCTACCAGGATACCAGGCACGGTGAGCGCAATGAGCGGCAGGGTACCGTAGCGCAGTGAATCGGCGCTGGGAAGCAACGGTGAAGCGGCCTCGCTCGGCGCATCGGCCGCGGGCAGCGGCGGCACGGCGACCGGTGTCATCGAGGGAACGGGCTGCGGTTCCGACTCCGCGCGACGGAAGTAGCGCACCCATTCCGCCAAGTCGCCCATGGGGTTCGCGCTCACCGGCGCGATGTCTGCGGAGATCGCCGCGGCGGCGTCCACCAGCCCGTAGCCGTAGAGCGGATCCTGCGGCTTGGTGGCGTCCGGGACCGGTATCGCCGTCTTGATGATGCGGTTGATGACGTCGATCGCCTTGATGTCGGGATGCGCGGAGCGGATCAGTGCGGCGACTCCCGCGACGATGGGCGCCGCGCCGCTCGTCCCACGCCAGTGCTCGACCTTGCCGTCGGCGGAGACACCGATCAGTCCCTCGCTGGGTGCCGAGATCCCGATCGTGATGCCCTGGGTGGAAGCCTCGACGCTCGCGGTTCCCGTCTGGTCCACGCCACCCACGGTGAGCACGCCGGGGATCGTCGCAGGAGCACCGATGATGTTCGTGCCGCTCCCCCGGTTGCCCGCGGCGACGACGACCACCACGTCGTGCTCGAACGCATAGAGGAACGCGTCGTCCCAGCTCTCATCCCAGTCGAGCGTGTTCGTGGTGAAGGAGAGGTTGATGATGTCGGCGCCGTTGTCGACCGCCCAGCGCATGCCCTTCGCGACCTGCTCTGTGAACGGCACGGCGGCGGCTGCGCCGAAGCCGACCGAGATGGAGAGGAGGTTGGCCTCCGGCGCGACCCCGATCATGCCGGTCCCGTCGGGGGCACCGCGTCCGGCCGCGAGCGACGCCACCCACGAGCCGTGATTCCCGTCGATCGCGCCCAGCGGCGTCCGTCCATCCGGGGTGCCGGCACCGGACACATCCGTGCCGCCGACCACCGCGTCGCCGAACACCTCGGGCACCTTGCCGATGCCCGTGTCGATCACGGCGATCGTCACGCCCTTGCCGCGGGTCGTCTGCCACGCCTCGCGGATCCTCGCGCCGTCGAGCCAATACTCCGACGCGCGGGTCGGATCGGATGGATCGTCAGGGATCGGCGGCGGCGTCGCCGTGGCGCCGAGGAGCAGCACAGACGCCGCGACCACCAGCATGGCGGCAGCGCTGCGCAGCGTCCGGCGGGCTGTCATTCGGGTGACGCCGCCGCTTCTCGCAGTGCGGCGCCGGGGTCTTCGCACCGGCACACCTCGGGCGACCAGGACGACCGCGCCAGCGCGGCATCGCCGATCGGGTTCACGCCGGGACCGGCAGCGAGGGCGTGTCCCGCGAGCGCGTGCAGGCACTTCACGCGCGTGGGCATGCCTCCGGCGGAGATCCCGTCGATCTCGGGGACCTCCCCGAACTGCGTCCGGTCGGCGAGGTACGCCTCGTGCGCGGCGAGGTAGGCGGCAGCGGTCTCCTCATCATCGGCCAGGAGCGCCGCGAGTTCGGGCATCACCTGCGTGGCCTCGAGGGTCGACATCGCCGCCGTGGCCGCCGGGTGCGTCAGGTAGTAGAACGTGGGGAACGGCGTGCCGTCCGGAAGGCGCGGCGTCGTGGCGACGACCGTGGGGTTGCCGCACGCGCAGCGAGCCGCGATACCCACCACACCACGGGCGGGACGGCCGAGCTGGGCCGAGACGACGGCGAGCTCGGCGGACGTGGGGGCAGGGAACGGCGGCGTGGTCACCCCTCCAGCGTAGGGGAGCCGCCCGAGAGGATGCTCGGAGGGAGCGCTCAGGGAGCGGTCACTGCCGTGTCGCTGAGTCCTGTCGCGACCAGGGTGCGCAGGAGTTGCGGCATCCAGTCCGACGGCTTCTCCTCGAGCGTGTCGCTCACCGGTGCCTGCTCGCGCGGGAGCGCCGATGGATCGAGGTCGTTGTCGATCAGATACACGACCTCGCCGGGCTTGACGTAGTAGAGGCGCTCGCGCGCCTGAGTCGTGATGTATGCGGGGTCGTTCCACCGCTCGCGCTCGGCGATCAGCGCGTCGATCTCGTCTTCGCTCACCTGGACCGATGCCTCCAGCGCCGCGATCTTCTGACGCTGGTCGATGAACGTGCCGAGCGTGGGCACGAGGACCCAGGCACCCAACACCACCAGCGACAACATGATCACCGAGAACGCCGAGAGACGGATGCCGGAGGCCCACTCGCGGACATCGACGCGCGGTGCATCACCGCGGTTCCTGCGCGAGGCTCGGGGCGCGGGGGCGGTCACGGATGACGCCCTCGATCTGCCGGCGCCCTTTCCGGCCGCCTTCGCGGCCGGAACCGACGAAGGAGGAGCCGGTCGTCGTGCCACGGCCCCTCCTTCGTCGTGCCGCTTCAGCGGCGTCCTGCTCCGCGGATGACGGCCGTCTCAGCCGCCGCTTCCGCGGCTTCTTCGTGTGTCAGCCGCGCTCAAGCCTGCGAGCGCGGGAAAGCCGAGCGACCGGCGAAGACCGCGGCGTCGCCGAGCTCCTCCTCGATGCGCAGCAGCTGGTTGTACTTGGCGACGCGCTCGCTGCGAGCGGGTGCGCCCGCCTTGATCTGGCCGGAGTTCGTCGCGACGACGAGGTCGGCGATGGTCGTGTCCTCGGTCTCGCCGGAGCGGTGCGACAGCATGGCCGTGTAGCCGGAGCGCTGCGCCAGGCTGACCGCATCGAACGTCTCGGTGAGCGTGCCGATCTGGTTGACCTTGACGAGCAGCGAGTTGGCGACGCCGCGCTTGATGCCGTCGGCGAGGCGCTGCGGGTTGGTGACGAACAGGTCGTCGCCGACCAGCTGCACCTTGGAGCCCAGGGCGTCGGTGAGGTGCTTCCAGTTGTCCCAGTCGTCCTCGGCCAGCGCGTCCTCGATCGTGACGATCGGGAAGTCGTTGACGAGGCCCACGTAGTACTCGGTGAGCGCGGCGGCGTCCCAGTCCTTGTTGTCGAGGCGGTAGACGCCGTCCTTGAAGAACTCGGTCGCTGCGACGTCGAGGCCGAGGGCGATGTCGGTGCCGGGCGTGAAGCCGGCCTTCTCGATCGCCTTGACCAGGAAGTCCAGGCCCTCGCGGTTGCTGGGCAGGTCGGGGGCGAAGCCGCCCTCGTCGCCGAGGCCGGTCGCGTAGCCCGCGGCCTTCAGCTCGGCACGCAGCACGTGGTAGGTCTCGACGCCCCAGCGCAGTGCCTCGGAGTAGGTCTCGGCGCCGATCGGAGCGAGGAAGAATTCCTGCATGTCGATGCCGTTGTCGGCGTGCTCGCCGCCGTTGATGACGTTGAACAGCGGAACGGGCAGCACGTGGGCGTTGGGGCCACCCAGGTAGCGGAACAGCGGGAGGTCGGCCGAATCCGCGGCCGCCTTGGCGACGGCGAGGCTCACGCCGAGGATGGCGTTGGCGCCGACGCGCTTCTTGTTCTCGGTGCCGTCGACCTCGATGAGGATCTCGTCGACGATGCGCTGCTCGCTCGCCTCGACACCCTCGATGGCCGGGCCGAGCTCGTCGATGATGGCCTCGACGGCCTTGAGCACGCCCTTGCCGCCGTAGCGGCTCTTGTCGCCGTCGCGGAGCTCGTACGCCTCGAACGCGCCGGTGGATGCACCGGACGGAACGGCCGCCCGCTGCACGATGCCGTCGTCGAGGAGGACCTCCACCTCGACGGTCGGGTTTCCGCGCGAGTCGAGAATCTCGCGTGCGCCTACAGCCTCGATCAGTGCCACTGATGTGCTCCTTGCTCAGGGGGAAAACGTGGTGTGGAGCGTCGTCGATCCGCGCCCAGTCTAGCCCGGCCGTGCGACCGGACCAGGGACGCGTCCGGGCATTCCGCATGGAGCGGGCTCAGACCACGACGGCGATCGCGAAGCCGTCCCAACCCTTCGCCCCGACCGTCTGCAGAGCCGTGGCGTCGAAGCGCGGATCCTCCCCCAGCATCCGGAGGCCATCGCGGGTGCCGATCACCTTCGGGTCGCTGCTGTCGTCACGGACGATCTCGCCTTCGCGCCCGATGTTGTCCAGCACGACGACCGTGCCCGCGTGACCGAGCCTCGCGGCCCAGTCGAGATAGACGGTGTTGGACTCCTTGTCGGCGTCGATGAACACCAGATCGAACCCGCCGACCAGCGTCGGCAGCACGTCGGCACCCCTGCCGATGCGGATGTCGACGCGGTCGCCGACTCCGGCGGCGTCGATGCTGGCCCGGGCGACGGCGGCGTTCTCGGCCTCCGCCTCGATCGTCACGACGCGGCCCTCCGGTCCGACGGCCCGGGCGAGCCAGATCGTCGAATACCCGCCGAGGGTGCCGATCTCGAGCACCCGCCTCGCGCCGCTGATGCGGACGAGCAGGTTCAGCAGCTTGCCCGCGACGGGCGCGACCTCGATCTCGGGCAGCCCCGCCTCGCGCTGTGCGACGAGAGCCGACTCCAGGTCGGCGTCGGGCCCGACGAGCGTGTCGGCGAGATACGAATCGGCCTGCGACCAGGCGGCGGGGGTGGAGTCCATGACCTCAGCCAACCGCCGCCTCGGATCGCCGTCAACCCCCGCGGCATCAGCCCCGCGGCGGCGAGAGCAGACGACCGGGGGCGTCGGCGAGCTCGGGCTGCTTCCGGAACTGGCCGGTCAGCACGAGCACCAGGACCACCGCCGCGACCACGATCCACGCCGCTACGCCGAGCGGCCCGGCGAGAGCGAGATCGGGCTGCGAGGCCGCGAACAGGACGATGAGCCCGGCCGCGGCGTTCAGCGATCCGTGCGCGATCACCGCCGGCCAGACGGATGCGGAGCGCAGTCGGAGCCAGCCGAGCAGGACACCCCAGGCGACGCAGCCGCCCACCATGAACAGGACGCCCGTGATGTCGGTGCGCCCGAAGTTGTAGCCGAGCAGGATGATCGGGCTGTGCCACAGGCCCCAGATCGCGCCGCTGAGGATCAGGGCGGGCCAGGTGCCGAGCGGTCGCAGCGCCGGAAGCAGCCAGCCTCGCCATCCGATCTCCTCCCCGAAAGCGAAGATGCTGTTGAACAGCGCCCCGAGCGGAACCATCGCGATCTGGGCGAACACCACGACCTCGACCGGCGGCACGGGGGCACCCGCGGGCAGTGCCTTCGCGAGTTCCGCCGCGAAACCGGCGAAGGTCAGATCGAGCTGCACGAACCCGAGCGCCGCGGACACGACGATCGTGAGTCCGACCAGCACCGGCGGTGCCAGCCAGGCCGCGACCATGAGCCAGACCACGCGCTTCGCGGGCCGCAGCGGCCAGAGTCCGAGGAAGCGTGCACGCTGGCCCCGGGCGGGCACCCCCATCGCGAAGGTCACGACCAGCACCGCGATGGCAGGAGTGAACATCATGATCGGCAGGAGGAACACGGACATCGGCTCGGCGAGACCGGCCCCCAGCCAGAGGGGCAGCGCCACCAGCCACGCCAGCGCGCAGGCGACGACCACGAAGACGATGACGGCGGGCCAGTGCACGGCGCGGGGGTGTGGAGTCGATTCGGTCATGAGTCGGCCTTTCCGGGTTCTGCGGGCGTCGCGCCCGGCGTTCGAGTACGGTCCGCATAGGCCTGGAGCAGTGCTGCTGCCTCTTCGGCTCCGTCGATGGTGACGATGAAGGGCCGCCGACCCCGACGGCTGACCTCGATCGCGGATCCCTGCCGCATGACGATGCCGGTCCGCCCGTCGACCGAGATACGCCAGCCCCAACCGCCGAACTCACCGAACGGCGAGATCTCCACCGCACGAGCGGACTCGATCTCGTCGAGCGGAATGCGGATGCGCGGCCAGCCCAACAGAGCCCGCGCGGCGAAGCCCTCCGGAGTGACCTTGACGCGGAAGGATGCGGTCGCTGCCAGTGCGAGGCCCACGACGAGCACGACCACGGCCACGATCCAACCGCCCGCGACGCCGGTGCCCAGCATGTACGCGGCGAGCGCGACGAGGCCGAGAAGCACGATGAAGAGGAAGGCCAGCGCTCCGCGGGGCATGGTCGTCGTGGCGACCCACACGACGCGTTCACCGTTCGCGATACGGACGGCATGCCGGGGCTCCAGCGTGCGTCCCTGCTCCGCTCTCACGCGGGGTTGCACGGCCCAGGCGATGCCCCCAGCCGCGATGAGCCCCCCGAACGCCAGCGCCATGATCCCGCCGATGCCCGGCGCGTCCGCGATATCGGTGAGATCACGCTGGATCGCGAGCGAGCCGAGGCTCATGATCGCGGCGAAGAGTGACATGCCCGCCGCCAGAGCACCCATCAGGCGTCCCGCGCCGCCCCAGTGCGCGCCGACCGAGGCGAGGGTGGTGATCGCCATCAGCAACGGCAACCCGAGTCCGATCCCGACGAGGAGCCAGAGATAGGTGGACGGAGCCCCGAAGCCGTCGGCACCGCCGACGCCCCAGTGAGTCGCGACCTGCTCCGGCATCGTGGGCAGCCACGTGAGCATGACCACGACGGCGATCGCAGTGATCGTGATCGGCGCGATCACCGCGACGACGAAGAAGGTCAGCCGTGCACGTCGCAGCAGCGGAGGCGGCGTGCGGGTGAGGTCGTGGGCGGTCATGGCGAATCCTCCTCGGGGTTCTCGATCGGGTTCATGACGGTGCGGGCTTGGCGATGCGCCTGGACGATGCCGGCGAGCGTGTCGGCAGACACCCCGAGAGCTGCGGCCCGACGCACCAGCTCATCGATGTCGTGCGCGAGCTCGGCGAGCGGCGCAGCCGAGGTCGCGATGACGGCCCCCCTGCCTCGACGCAGATCGACGAGACCTTCGTCGCGCAGCCTTTGATAGGCGTGCAGAACGGTGTGCTGGTTGATCTCCAGCGCCTCGGCGACATCTCGCGCCGCGGGAAGGCGGTCTCCGGGCGCGAGCACTCCGGCGAGGATGTCCGAGCGCACGGACGCCGCCACCTGGTCGTACAGCGCGCGGGGGCTGTCGGGATCGACGCGGATCAGCATCCGACTCTCCTTCTCCGGTATCGCTAGTTATTCTATACGAACTAGAACAACTGTAGCTACCCTCCAGACGTCTTCGTCCCCCGGCCCTGTCTCCCCCACACTGGCGGGATGCGCATCACGCCCCGCCGCCTCGCCCTCGGTATGAGCCTCTGGATCCCGAACCTCTTCAGCGGTATCCGCATCCGCCGCTTCAGCGAGGACTGGACCCACGCCACCGTCGAGCTGCACGTGAACGTCTTCACCCGCAACTACGTCAAGACCGCGTTCGGCGGGTCGATGTCGGCGATGACGGATCCCTACTTCTTCATGCTCGTCATGCACCAGCTCGGGCGCGACCACGTGGTGTGGGATACCCGTGGCGAGATCGAGTTCCTGAAGCCCGGCCGCGGCGTGCTGACGGCGGAGTTCAAGGTGTCGAAGGAGAAGGCGGAGGAGATCCGTGAGCGCGCCCGCGGTGGCGCCAAGGTGCTCGAGTGGTTCGAGACGGTGATCACGGACCGCGAGGGCGACGTGGTCGCGAAGGTCCGCCGCGAGGTGTACATCCGGGAGAAGAAGCGGGTCACCGCGTCGTCCCGGGGCTGACCGGGGCGTGGAGGCGCCGGCGGGTCGGCCATCAGAACGTGCCGCCTGGGTAGACACCCTCCGGCAGCGTGAAGCGCTCCGAACCCGAAGCGATGCGGATCGTGTGCGGCTCTCCCTCGCTGAAGATGTAGTTCTCCACCGAACCAGGCAGCGTCAGTTGCACGCTGTACGTGTCAGTGACATCGACCCAAGACTCGACGGGGAACCGGCCTTCATCTCTCACATCTGATTCCAACTGCTTCACCACCTCAGTCGCATCAGCCTCGGAGACGAGCACCACGGTCGTAGATCCTGCCCAATGGTGCCGCGCTTCGTCACAGGAGAACAGCGTTCCGTCCGGCTTCTGATCGACGCTGGCGACGACGTCATCAGGAATCAACGACGCGATCTCCAACTCCATCGCCTGCGCGTCGGCCTTTGCCTTATCTGCCGTCTCTTTGCTCTCCTGTCCGGGTCGCTCCGCCAGGAAAGCGCATCCACCCAAGATCGCCGAGCACACCGCAACGACGCCAATGGCCTGCCACCACGACGCTCTCATCCGCGCACCAGCTCTTCCATGTACTTCAGGGCTTTGTCGTTATCCATCAGCATCCCGATGTCATCGAGCGGCACGTACATCGCCTCGGCATCCCCGACCCGGACAGCGCGAGAAGGCCGCCGACTCGGAGCGATCTCAGGTCATGGATGTGAGACGGACATCAGAACGTCCCTCCGGGATACACGCCTTCCGGCAGCGTGAAGCACTTGGAACCTGAATCGATGTCGATAGTCCCCTCTTCAATACCTTCACCGAAGATGAAGTTCGCAGCGGTCTCGGGGGACGTCAGCTGCACGGTGTACTCGCCGGCAGGGTCGAACCAGCTCCTCATCTCGAAGCGGTCGTCGTCTGCCATTTGAGCCTCAACGCCCTTGACGACCATTTCGACGTCCGTGCCTGGCACCAGAGCAACCGTTGTGAGACCTTTCCACCGGTGTTGCGCATCGTCGCAAGAGAACAGCGTTCCTTCTGGCTTCTGGACGACATTTTCCACAACATCCGCAGGAATCAACGCCGCAATCTCAAGCTCCATCGCCTGCGCCTCAGATTTCGCTTCTTCCAACGTCACGGGACTCCCATCGTCAGCAGGCGTTTGAGCGGCGGGCGCACAACCTGAGAGCACCGTCGCGCAAAGCAACGCGACGGCAACAGCCCGCCACCCGCTGCCTCTCATCTGGCCACCAGCTTCTTCAGATACTTCAAGGCCTCATCATTGGCGTCACTGTTCGTCGCGATCAGGTTGTGATTGTCCATCAGCACCCCGATGTCATCGAGCGGCACATACACCGATGGATATCCGCTGGATGGCACAGCTGCCGACTCTGCCAGTTCGTCATCATGCGGCCCTTCGTAGTATTCGCCGTGCTCGAAAGCCGGGTGTTCACGTGGATTGTTCCCGTCCCACACGATCCCGAGCCCCTGCCCGGATTGCAGGATGTCGTTGTAGGAGAGGGCGGTGTACGTCGTGTCACGCCCCGGCTTCCACGCTTCGGGCATCCCGGCCCCCGACAGCGAGATCACCTTGTCGTAGTCTGCCCCAGCGACCTCGGAACTCGTGACGTTCGACAGCCCCCAGCTGTGCCCGAGCGCATCCTGCTCCGCCGCCGCGAGGAGCGGATCCGCACGCATCCCCGCCTCGAACCGCGCAAGCTGCCGCCCTGCCGCGAGCGCGCGGTCCGCATCGTTCGCCTCGCCGATGCGGAACATGTCGATGCCGCCGGCGTCGGTGTTCTCCCCCGGGAATGGTCCATCCTTATAGACGAACGCGACGGTGCCCGGCACCTGGCCAGCGAGGTATCCAGCGATCTGCTGCGCGCCACCCCGGTAGAAATCCCTAAGACTCGTGAAGGTTCCCGGCACGTACGTGATCACCTTCTCCGTCTCGGGCGAGGGTGTTCCGATCATCTCGACGATCCGCGAGGAATCGCGATCGTAGAGGTAGAGCTGTACGGGAGCAACATCGCTCATCACCTGTTTCAGATAGGCGATCTCGCTGCGCAGGAAAGCCGCGCGCTCGTGCGAGATCCCTTCGACGGCGAGATCCGCCTCGGCCTCCGCGATCCAGCCGGGCGCGTTGAGGCGGTTGGCGGCCACTCGGACGAGCGCGGGAATCCCGTCCATCGCGCCCACGATCTCCGAATGCGCGTTGATCACCTCGTCCTGCAGTTCCGGCCGGGACAGCCACAGGCGCAGCACCTCCTCCGGCGTGTCGGCGGAGAGGAGCGCGTCGAGGAAGTCCCTCGCCTCGAGGGTGACCGGCACGCTCTCTGACGGGACCAGTGCCCGCACGGCAGCGTCGTACGCCTCTTCCCAGGCCCCGAAGTGTCGTTCGTACTCGACCCAGAGCTCGTTCAACTCCTCCTCGGCTCGATCGCGTGCTCCGATCTGCTCCGTCGCCTCATCTTCCGCCTTTTCCAGGGCCGCGGGGTCGTCGAGCCTCGACGCGGCCACCGCACCGCGCCCGGCACTGTCAGCGGCCCTTCCCAGCGTTTCATGCTGGGCGTGCGCATTCTCGATCTCCTCGATCAGCGCGTTCGCCTTCGGGGCGTGCGCGTCGTGCGCCTTCGCATACGCCGTCAGGGCCTCGGCGAGCGTCTGAGCGAGCGCGACGTCCGGGCCGATCACCGACAGGATCGCCGCAGCGTCCTCGCGGGCGCCGGAGACGGCCTTTCCCACGCCGGCACACCCCGTCGTCCGCGCCGCCGCCCCGCGAAGCGCGCTGAGATGCTCGGCGACGACCTCGAACTGAGCGACCCACCGAGACATCGTGCCCACATCGCCCTTGATCTTCTCGAGCGGGTATCCACGGTTCGGCGAACCAAGACTCATGGCTGTTCCTGACCGGTGAGCTCGACGTCGAGGTCGGAGTGCCGGTCGGTGATGTTCGTAAGAGTCGTCCTCAGGGCCTCACTCGCGTCTTGATGTGCAAGCGTCGCCTCACGGAGTGCGTCTACCTGCCTGTCCAACGCAGACTTCAGCGAATAGCGGCCGAGCGGTGCGTCGACGCCGGTATCACCCGCCAGGTTCGAAGCGTCCGCCTGCAAGACGAACACAGCGTCGGCGAGATCGAAAGCCGCCGCCCGCAATTCGTCATAGAACACCTGTACTTCCGACATGAAGACACCCCCCGGTATCCATCCAAAATCACCTTCCCCCATGGCTTCCCCGCCCGAGGGAGGACGTGGAAGCCAGCATAAGCGACCGGCCGCGGTGCGTCTGTCACCCGCCGTTCACCGCGGACTGTCACCATGGACGGATGCCCCTCGCTCGCCGACTGACGCTCGGAGACGCCGTCGCCATCGGCCTCGGATCCATGATCGGCGCCGGTGTGTTCGCCGTGTGGGCTCCGGCGATCGGGGCCGCCGGCAGCGGCATCCTCATCGCACTCGCGATCGCCGCCGTCGTCGCCTACTGCAACGCGACCGCATCGGCGCAGCTCGCCGCGGTGCATCCCGTCGCGGGTGGCACGTATGCGTACGCCCGCGCCGAGATCGGCCCGTGGTGGGGATTCGTCGCCGGCTGGAGCTTCGTGATCGGCAAGATCGCGAGCTGCGCCGCCATGGCGATGACCTTCGCCGCCTACGCCGCACCCGAAGGATGGCAGGTGCCCGTTGCCGTCATCGCCGTCGCGGCACTGGCGGTCGTGAACTGCTTCGGCGTGACCCGGACCGCGCTGCTCACGCGCATCCTGGTCGTCTGCTCGCTGCTCGGGATCGCCGTCGCGGTCGGATTCGGGCTCGGCGCCGCACCCTCAGCCACTCCCGGCCCGCTGCCCGACGCCACCGTCTACGGCGTGCTGCAGGGGGCCGGGCTGCTGTTCTTCGCATTCGCCGGATATGCGCGCATCGCGACCATGGGCGAGGAGGTGGTCGACCCGGCGAAGACCATCCCGCGCGCAATCATCCTCGCCCTCGGCGGAGCCGTCGTCGTCTACACCCTGGTCTGCGTCGCGGTCGTCCTGGTCCTCGGCGCCGATGCGATCGGATCGACGGCGCCGCTGGTCGACCTGCTCGATGCGGTCGACGCCTCGGCGTGGGCCCCGGTCATCCGCGTGGCGGCGGCCGCCGCCTCACTGGGTGCGCTGCTGGCACTTCTGACCGGCATCGGGCGCACGACGCTGGCGATGGCCAGGGAGGGCGACCTCCCGAGGTTCCTTGCGAAGATCGATGAGCGCCATCACGTGCCGCAGCGCGCCGAGATCGCGATCGCCGTCATCGTGATCGTCATCGTGCTGCTCGCCGACCTTCGCGGCGCGATCGGCTTCTCGTCATTCGGAGTGCTGCTGTACTACCTCATCGCCAACGCGTCGGCCTTCCGGCAGCGGGGATCGGCACGCCGCTACCCCCGCGCGCTGCAGGTCGTAGGCGCGCTCGGGTGCCTCGTGCTGGTCGCAACCCTCCCCGTGTTGGCCTCCGCCATCGGAGCCGGCGTGGTCCTGCTCGGAGCGGGATACCGGATGCTGCGGCTGCGACTCGCGCGCGTCTGAGGTCAGAGGCGCGACTCCGAACGGTACGTGCGAGGCGCGATCCCGAGGACGGCCTGGAAGTCGCGCGTGAGATGGGCGTGATCCGCGTACCCGAGATCAGCGGCGATCGACGCGAGGTCGACGTCCGGCTGCTCCCGCACGCGCACGGCCGCCTCCTGCAGTCGCCGTCGTCGGATCATCGCGCCCGGGGAGAGGCCGACGTGACGGTGGGTCATCCGCTGGAGAGTGCGAACCGACACCGCGAGGCGCGCGGCTGCCTCCTCCGGAGTGAGCGCGGCTCCCTCCCCCATCAGGACCTCCATGAGCGCGTTGGCCTGGCCGGCCGGCTCCCCGACCGGACCGACGCGCTCCGCGAGCCACCCGGCGAAGACCTCGACCGCCCGTTCGCGATACCCGTCTCCGGAACCCATCGCGACCACCACGGCGGCCTGCAGTTCGGCGACATCGCCGGCCCGGGGCTCCAGGGCTCGCCCGCCGTCGACCAGCGCGGTGGGGTCATCGATCAGGGCAGCGACAGCGGCGGGGCGCAACAGGGCCCCCACGGCCCAACCTTCTCCGCGCAGGTCGCGGTGCGACAGGCGGGTCGTCGCCCCCGACAATGTCACGGCCTCGGCGTCGACGACGAGATTGAGCGCCGGATAGGCGACGACCTCTTGGCGCGACGATCGGCCGGGCTCGATGTCCCACTCCGGGATCCAGAACCAGGCCACCAGATCCGCCACTGCGGCCGGTGCCGGAAGGCGGTGGAACTCGGGCAGGCGGGCGGGGTAGAGCACGCCACGGGTCGGGTTCACCATGCGCCCAGCGTAGGCTCCGGCACCGACGTCGAGAGGTTGTCGCGGATGTTCAAGTCGCGGGTGCTCCCCCCGGCCTAACGTGGCGACATGAGCAACGACACCCCCCTGACAGATACCCCCATGACCGGCGCGACCGGAACGTACACGACCGACGGGCGCCCGAACAGCGCGACCTCGCTCACGCCGTTCCTGGCGATCCCCGATGCGAAACAGGCGATCGAGTTCTACCGCGACGTGTTCGGCGCCAGGGTCATCGACCTGACCGAGTTCGGCGGCGTGGTCGCACACGCAGACCTCGACTTCGGGCTCGGCATCCTCCAGCTCGGCGAACCGAACCCCGAGTACCACCTCGTCCGCTCCCCCGAAGGCGATGACGACTGCTACTCGATGGGCCTGTACGTGCCCGACGTCGATGCGGTCGTGGCGAAGGCCGTCGCCGCCGGAGCCACCGTGCGCGAGGCACCGGCGCCGTTCGTCTCTGGCGACCGGTTCGCGAGCATCCGCGACCCCTTCGGCGTGCGCTGGTCGGTGATGACCCGTGTCGAGGACATCTCCGAAGAGGAGAGCAGCCGACGGGTGGCCGAATGGGCCGCCTCGTTCAGCGCGCCGCCCGCCGACGGCGCGAGCTGAGCGACGCCTCCGCCGCACGGCACACGGCGGGAAGCAGGGCATCGGCGGTGCGCCGGTAGCCGAGAGCACTCGGGTGGAAGCGGTCGAGGCTGAACATCGCCTCCGGCTCGTCGAAGAACATCGGCCCCACCGCGCGGCGCAGATCGACCGGCTCGGCGCCCGCCCGTCGCGCCGTCTCGTCCTGAATCTCGGCGAGACGGCGTGACAGGCTCGACGCGATCCGGCGGAGCGGCTGCGGAACGGCGCGGAGAGCACCGAGGTCGGGGCAGGTGCCGACGACGACCTCGGTACCGGTCTCCCGCAGTCGCCGGATCGCCTCGTGCAGATGCTGTGCCGACAGCGCCACGGGCAGCCGGTGCGTGACATCGTTCCCACCCACGACGATCACGGCCACGTGCGGGCGATAGTCGGCGGGGAGCGCATCGAGCTGCGCGGGAAGGTCGGGCGACTCCGACCCCACGACCGCGGCGGTGCGCAGCCGGACGGGACGGTGCATCCGACGTCCCGTCGCCTTCGCCAGACGACCGCCGAGCGTCTCTTTGCGGTGCTCCGCGCCGAGGCCGGCCGCGATGGAGTCGCCGAGCATGAGCAGATCGAGGGGCTCACCGTCGAGTGCGCGCCGCCAGACGCGGTCGGCATCGAGCGACTCCTCCCCCAGCGGCTTCCCGATCCGCTTCCGCGCGATGGCGGCCTGCTGCATCAGGGCGAAACGAGTTCCGCCGAGCACGGCCGCGAGGACGAGCGTCACGAGGGCGATGATGCGGATGCGGCTCACGCCCCGATTCCACCCCGCCGGAGTGAACGCGCCGTGAACGCGTCGCGGGGGCTTTCCGTCCGTCCGGGTTCATTCGTCGGGAGATCGCACGGATGTCGGACGAAACCTCGGCGATTCTCCCGACAACCGTGCATTCTCCCGACAGGTGGACCGGGTGGACCGGACTGGACCGGAGCGGGCGCGACAGGCCCGCGTCAGGAGAGCGGCTTGACCTCCAGCTCGCCGGCGCCCGCGGACACGGTCGCGAACGCCGTGTACCCGTCGGCCGCCGAGCGCTCGAGCAGCGCCTTGACGTTCTTCGTGCGTCGCTCGAGCCGAACCCGGGCACCGCCCGCGATGAGCGCTGCCTTGTGGCGGACGAGCTCGTGCACCGGCACGTCGGCGTCGTGGATCAGCACGACCGCCTGCGCGGCGGCGGCGTCGTCATCGGCGATCAGATCGACCAGGCGCTCGAAGCCCAGCGAGAACCCGACCGCCGCAACCTGCTGCCCGAGGAAACGCCCGATCATGCCGTCATAGCGCCCGCCCCCGCCGAGCGAGTACCCGACGGAGGGGTGCGCGAGCTCGAAGATCGTGCCCGTGTAGTAGCCCATGCCGCGCACGAGGAACGGGTCGAAGACGAGCGGGATGTCGGACTGACCACGCCCCGCAGCCACCGCCTCGCCGATGCCGACCAGGTGCTCGACGAGTTCGGCCGGCGCACCATCGGGCAGCGCCTTGCGGATCTGGCGCTCGCCGAACGGGTTGTACTCCATCGTCTGCGGGCGACGCAGGAATGCGTCGAACGCGTCGGCGGCCGCAGTCGACGCACTGCGCTCACGCAGCTCGGTCGCCACGCCCTCGGGGCCGATCTTGTCGAGCTTGTCGATCGTGATGAGCACCCCCGGGCGCTCCTCTGCCGTGAAACCGAAGCTGTCCAGCATCCAGTCCAGCACGCGGCGATCGTTGATGCGCACCGTCGCGCCCTCGAGGCCCAGCGCGTCCACCGCGTCGAGCGACGCGACCATCAGCTCGGCCTCGGCCCGCGCGGAGTCGTCGCCCATGATGTCGATGTCGCACTGGACGAACTGCCGGTAGCGGCCCTTCTGCGGACGCTCCGCACGCCAGACCGGACCGATCTGGATCGAGCGGAAGACGGTGGGCAGCTGTCCGCGGTTGCTCGCGTAGAAACGCGCGAGCGGCACGGTGAGGTCGTAGCGGAGGCCGAGGTCCGAGAGTGCAGCCGGGTCGTCGGCGGCCGCGCGGATCGCGTCGGCGTCGAGGCCGCGGCGCAGGATGTTGTACGAGAGCTTCTCGTTGTCGCCGCCGATCCCGGCATGCAGACGGTCGTAGTCCTCGACGACGGGCGTCTCGATCTCGTCGAATCCGTGCGCGAGGTAGCGGTCGCGGATGACGGAGAGCACACGCTCACGGCGGGCCTTGTCGGCGGGGAGGATGTCGCGCATGCCGCGCGGCGGGTTCACAGTAGCCACGACTCCATCTTCCCAGGTCGCCCAGCTCGTCCGTGCGCCCGCGCCTCAGGAGCCTGCTTCGGCCGCCCGCACCTCGTCTTCGAGCACGCGGAGCCGTTCGCGCAGTGCCCGTTCCGCGTCCCACCCCTCGGCGCGGGCTGTCGCCACGAGCGCGAGCAGCGCATCGCCGAGCTCGGCTTCGGAAGCCGGGGGCACGGCGGTCGGAACCGGCGCGACCGTCACACCGACACCGGCCGCGCGCCCGGAGAGCTTCTGCGCGAGCGCGAGTGCCGGCATCCCCCGCGGCACCCCGTCGAGCACGCTGCGACGCGTGTGCTTCTCAGCAGCCTTCGCGGCGTTCCAGTGCACCAGCACCTGCTCGGGCGTCTCGGCCACCTCTCCCGCGAAGACGTGCGGATGCCGTCGCACCATCTTCTCGGTCATAGTGCGTGCCACGTCGTCGATGTCGAACGGGTCTTCCGGGTCCTGCGCCGCGATCGCCGCGTGGAACAGCACCTGCCACAGCAGATCGCCGAGCTCTTCACGGAGGTCGTCGCGGGTGCCCGACTCGACCGCATCGATCACCTCGTGCGACTCCTCGATCAGATACGGCACGAGGTCGCGGTGCGTGATCTGCTGCGACCACACGCAGCGGTCGCGGACCGCGTGCATGGTGTCGGCGGCCGCGCGGAGCGGGTCAGCCCCCTGTGCACGGGACTCAGGCTCGGGCTGCGCGTTCACGCGTCCTCCTTCGATCGGTCCGGGCTCCGCGCCGCGTTCACGACGAGGCGGATGCGACCCGACGGTACCAGCGTGCCCGCAGCGACACGATGAACGCGGAGAGCACGAGGGCGATCAGCGAGCCGACGAGCACGCCGAGGATCGCCTGATCACGGATGCCGCCGTCGCTCGCGAAGGCGAGGTTGGCCAGCAGCAGCGAGACCGTGAAGCCGATGCCGCCGAGCGCTCCGGCCGCGAGGATGTCGGCGAAGGGGAGCGCTGGCTCCGCCCCCTTCGGGCGGATGCGCATCGCGATCCAGCCGAATAGCGAGATGCCGACGATCTTGCCGACCGGCAGTGCGACGACGATCGCCCAGAACGCCGGCGACAGCTGCGTGAGCGAGAGGGCGGGGATCACGACGAACGCAGCGACGAACGCGAACACCGGGAGGATCACGCCGTTCACGGTCGGCTCCAGCGCGTGGCGGGTACGCCCCGCGGGGACGGGCGACATGACGAGCCCGAGCAGGACGCCGGCGATCGTGGCATGGATGCCGGAGGATGCCACGAGGCCCCAGGTGACGAGGCCGACCACGACCATGGCCACCGCGATCAGCGGGTGCCCCTTCGCGTGCAGGAGGCGGCTGAGCGCCCAGAACACGGCGACACCGACGACCGCGAGACCCAGCTGCAGCCACTGCACGTCGTCGGCGAAAAGCACCGCGATGAAGATGATGCCGATGATGTCGTCGAGGATCGCCAGGGCCAGGAGGAAGACGCGCACCCGAGAGGGCAGCCCCTTGCCGAACATCGCCAGCACGCCGAGCGCGAAGGCGATGTCGGTCGCGGTCGGGATCGGCCACCCGGATGCGGTGGAGCTGTCGCCACCCGCGATCAGCAGGTACACCGCGATCGGCACGAGCACTCCGCCGGCCGCGGCGATCGCGGGCTGCACGGCCTTGCGCGGCGAATCGAGCTCACCATGCGTGAGTTCATGACGCAGCTCGATGGCCACCACGAGGAAGAAGACCGCGAGAAGACCGTCGGACACCCAGTGCGAGATCGACAGGTCGAGGTCGGTGCCCGGCACCGCGATGTGGAAGTCGAGGAACGCCGCCAACGCGTCGTGCGTCGGCAGGTTCGCGAGCAGCAGGCCGAGGCCGGCGGCGATGAGAAGGAGGACGGCGGGGAACTGCTGACCGCGGAGGGGGTTCGCTGAGATGCGCATCCCCTCCATCGTAGGTCGCCGCGATATCGCCGCGCTTGCGGTCTCGCGGCGTCCCGCCCGCGCCGGGCGTCATGCGTGCAGGACACCCCCATCGCCCGGGATACTCTCGAAGGGTGACCCCCGCACACTCTTTCTCCGAGCCCACGAACACCGAGGCGATCCGCGTGATCGGCCGATTCGAAGCCGGTCGCGGCACGCCGGACGCGATGCGCACCGACGTCAGGATGCTCGGGCAGCTGCTCGGGCAGGTCCTGCGCGAAGCCGGTGGCGACGGACTCTTCGAAGACGTCGAGCGTCTGCGACTCGCGACGATCCAGGCGTACGACGAGGAGACGCCCGACGCGTTCGAGCGCGCCGCGGCCATCGCCGAATCGTTCACGATCGCCAGGGCCGACGAGGTCGCCCGCGCCTTCACCTGCTACTTCCACCTCGTGAACCTGGCCGAGGAGCATCAGCGCGTGCGAGTGCTGCGCGAGCGCGCCGGTCAGCCGGTCCCTTCGACGGGCTCAGGGACCCAGGGTCAGACGGCCGACACCGTCGCTACCGCCTACGCTCGGCTGCGCAGCGAGGTCGGTGATGACGAAGCCCGCCGCCGCCTGGACGGCCTCCGCTTCCACCCGGTGTTCACCGCGCACCCGACCGAGGCCCGCCGCCGTGCCGTGTCCTCGAGCATCCGCCGCCTGTCCGAGCTGCTGACCCAGCACGACGCGGCGAGCGCCGGAGGGTCCGAGGAGCACCGCGCCCGCCGCCGGATGCTGGAGGAGATCGACACGCTCTGGCGCACCGCACCACTGCGGTCGCAGAAGCCCTCCCCGACGGACGAGGTCCGCACCGTGATGGGCGTGTTCGACGAGACTCTGTTCACGACGGTGCCCCACGTGTACCGCCGCATCGACGACGCCCTCCGCGGCGAGGATTCCGGAGCCAGCGCCCCGGTGGTGCCCGCCTTCGTGCGCATCGGCTCCTGGGTCGGCGGCGACCGCGACGGTAACCCGTTCGTCACGGCATCCGTCACACGCGAGGCCTCGCAGATCGCGGCCGACCACGTCCTCCGCGGGCTCGAGCGTGCGCTCGACCGCATCGGCCGGACCCTCACTCTCTCCGCGGACGACACCCCGCCGAGCGCCGAGGTCACTGCACTCTGGGAGCGATTCGCGTCGGCCGAGCCGGAGCTCGCTGCCGAACTCGCGACCCGCTCCCCGGACGAGCCCCACCGCCGCGTGCTGCTCGTCCTCTCCCGCCGCGTCGCCGCGACCCGCCACGGAGATTCCACGCAGGGCTACGCCCGCCCCGAGGAGCTGCTCGAAGACCTGCGGACCGTGCAGTCCTCGCTCGCTGCCGCCGGCGCGAAGCGTCATGCGTTCGGCGGCGTGCAGCATCTGATCTGGCAGGTCGAGACGTACGGCTTCCACCTCACCGAGCTCGAGGTGCGTCAGCACTCGCAGGTGCACGCGAAGGCCCTGGCCGAGCTCGACGCGGGTGAGGCCATCAGCGCCCAGACCGAAGAGGTGCTGGAGGTCTTCCGCGCGATCGCGGACATCCAGCGCGACCGCGGCCTGCGGGCGGCCGGACGCTACGTCGTCTCGTTCACCCAGGCCGCCTCGGATCTGGCGAACGTCCACCGTCTCGCCCGGTACGCGCTCGGCGATGATGCGCCGGTGCTCGACGTGGTGCCGCTGTTCGAGACGTTCGCCGACCTCCAGGCGGCGCCCGGGATCCTGGCCGAGGCCGTGACGTTCCCGGAGTTCCGCGAGCGCATGGCCGCCACCGGCAACCGCCTCGAGGTCATGCTCGGGTACTCGGACTCGTCGAAGGATGTCGGTCCCGTCGCCGCGAACCTCGCGCTGTACGAGGCGCAGGAGAAGATCGCACGCTGGGCGCAGGAGTCCGAGATCGAGCTGACGCTCTTCCACGGTCGCGGCGGCGCCCTCGGACGCGGCGGCGGCCCCGCCAACTCCGCGATCCTCGCCCAGCCGCCGCATTCGGTCGACGGCCGGTTCAAGCTCACCGAGCAGGGTGAGGTCATCTTCGCGCGTTACGGCGAGCCGGCCATCGCGATGCGGCACATCGACCAGGTCGCCGCCGCGACTCTGCTCGCGTCGTCGCCCACTGAGGAGCAGCGCACCAGCCGCGCGGCCGAGCGCTACGCCGAGGTCGCCTCGACCATGGATGCCGCCTCCCGCGAGCGCTTCTTCTCGCTCGTGAAGGCCGAGGGGTTCGCGCCCTGGTTCGCCACGGTCACCCCGATGGAGGAGATCGGCCTGCTCGCGCTCGGCTCGCGTCCCGCTCGTCGCGGACTGTCGGTCGAGTCCCTCGAGGATCTGCGGGCGATCCCGTGGGTGTTCGCGTGGACGCAGGCCCGCATCAACCTGGCCGGCTGGTTCGGTCTGGGCACCGCTCTGGACGCCGTGGGCGATGAGGAGCTGCTCATCGAGGCCTACCGCGAATGGCCGCTGCTTCGTACCATGATCGACAACGTCGCGATGAGCCTCGCCAAGACCGACGAGCGCATCGCCCGCCAGTACCTGGCACTGGGCGACCGCGATGACCTGGCACAGCTCGTCCTCGACGAGCTCGCCATCACGCGACACTGGGTGATCCGTCTCACCGGCGGCGAGCGCCTGCTGGAGAACAAGCCGGTTCTCCAGCGTGCCGTGCAGCTGCGCAGCCCGTACGTCGACGCACTCTCGCTGCTGCAGCTGCGCGCTCTGCGGGCACTGCGCTCGGCCGAGGAGCCCACCGGGTCCGGCGCCGATGCCGAACAGCAGCGCCTGCTTCTGCTCTCGGTCAGCGGTGTCGCCGCCGGCCTGCAGAACACCGGGTGACCGATATGCCGTCTGGCCGGGTGCGCGATCCGCATTCGGCCGGCCGCTAGAGTGAAACCTCCGCCGACTCCGGCGACGCCTCACGCGACACGATCGCCTGCACCACAATCCCCCATCAGAAAGTCCCTTCCGCGTGACCGCTACGACTCCCGCCGACTTCCATCCGCTCGCCGCCTCCGTGCAGCCCGTGTTCGACACGGTGCTGTCCCGCAGCCCGTACGAGCCGGAGTTCCACCAGGCCGTCCACGAGGTGCTGCACTCGATCGCACCCGTCCTGGAGCGACGCCCGGAGTACGTCGACGGCGGCATCCTCGAGCGCCTGGTCGAACCCGAGCGGCAGATCCTCTTCCGCGTGCCGTGGATCGACGACGCCGGCAAGCTGCAGGTCAACCGCGGCTACCGCATCCAGTTCTCCTCGGTGCTCGGCCCGTACAAGGGCGGACTGCGCTTCCACCCCTCGGTGAACCTGTCGATCATCAAGTTCCTCGGCTTCGAGCAGATCTTCAAGAACGCCCTCACCGGTCAGGGCATCGGCGGCGGCAAGGGCGGGTCCGACTTCGATCCGCACGGCCGCTCCGACGCCGAGGTCATGCGCTTCTGCCAGTCGTTCATGAATGAGCTCTACCGCCACCTGGGCGAGCACACCGACGTCCCCGCGGGCGACATCGGCGTCGGCGGCCGCGAGATCGGCTACCTCTTCGGCCAGTACCGCAAGGTCACCAACCGTCACGAGTCGGGCATGTTCACCGGCAAGGGCACCGGTTGGGGCGGCGCCGAGGTGCGCACCGAGGCGACCGGCTACGGGGCGGTGTTCTTCGCGCAGGAGATGCTCGCCGTGCACAACGACTCCCTCACCGGCAAGCGCGTCGGCATCTCGGGCTCGGGGAACGTCGCCATCTACGCGATCCAGAAGGCCACCCAGCTCGGAGCGACCGCCGTCACGGCCTCCGACTCGTCCGGCTACGTCATCGACGACGCCGGCATCGACGTCGACCTGCTCCGTCAGCTCAAGGAGGTCGAGCGCGCCCGCATCGTCGAGTACGCCAACCGTCGTCCGAGCGCGCGCTTCGTCGAGGGTGGCAGTGTGTGGGAGGTCCCGGTCGACATCGCCGTCCCCTCCGCCACGCAGAACGAGGTGAGTCTCGCGGATGCCGAGGCACTGATCGCCAACGGCGTCCGTGCCGTGTCCGAGGGTGCGAACATGCCCTGCGTTCCCGACGCCGTCGAGGCCTTCCAGAAGGCGGGCGTGCTGTTCGCCCCGGGCAAGGCCGCGAACGCCGGCGGTGTCGCGACCTCGGCGCTCGAGATGAGCCAGAACGCCTCGCGGCAGCGCTGGACCTTCGCCGACAGCGAGAACAAGCTGCGCGAGATCATGGCCGACATCCACGATGCCGCCTTCGACGCCGCAGAGCGTCACGACGTCGGCGGCGACTACGTCGCCGGAGCTAACATCGCGGGCTTCGAGCGCGTCGCCGCCGCGATGCTCGCTCAGGGCGTCATCTGATCCGCACGACACGAGGCCGGGCATCCGCAGGGGTGCCCGGCCTCGTCGTATCCGGAGTGGCTCAGCCGGTGACCTCGCGGTCGTTGGCATGCCGGGCGAGCGAGCTCCCGTAGCGCTCGGTGAGCTGCACCATCAGGTCGGGGGTGTCGCGGTCGACGCCGAACACATGACCGGGGAAGTCGAGCTCGGGCTGCGCCGCCGCGATCTCCTGATCCCGGTCGGGTGAGAGCAGCTGCACGGGGTCGCCGACGGCCACCCACCCGATCGGGACCACTGTTCCCTCGGGGAGCACGGCGCGACGATGCACGATCGCGTTGACCCGCACCTCGCAGCGGGCCCCCACGAGGGCGCCGTTGAAGACACGGGCGCCGGACGCGAAGAAGACCTCCTCGCCCACCGTCGCCCCGGCGATGCTCGCCAGCGTGCCGATCAGCGTGTGCGCGCCGATATGGACCGCATTGGCCGCGGTGGCGCGGATCAGCGCGTTCTCCATCACGATCACGTTCTCGCCGAGGGTGATCGGTCCGCCCTCGGCCGTGATCACGGCGCCGTGCAACACCTGGCAGCCCGGCCCCACCTCCACATCGCCGGAGATGACGGCGGTGGGGGCGATGACGGCGGTGTCATGGATGCGGGGGCGAGCCCCGAGGTGCTCGTACAACATGCGGCCAGACTAGTCCCGCCACAGCCGCGAAAGCAGCCGCCGCACGCTACTCGGCTTTGACCGGCTCAGGGAAGATCGCGGTGAAAAGCTGCTCGACCCATTCGAGGAGCTGCGTGTCGGGCAGCGGCTCGAGCCCGACCCCGACAGCGGCGGGCACGGTCGGCATCGGCACGACCAGCGCCTCTCCCCCGGCCACGAGCTTCGCCTTCGGATACAGCCGCTGCAGTCGCACCTTGATCGAGTCCTCGAGCCGCGCCGGCGCGATGCGCAGGTTCGACCCCATCACGACCACGTCCGTCAGGCCTGCCCGCGCAGCCCGACGACGCAACCGCGAGATCGCCAGCAGTCCCTCGACCTCTTCCGGCGGCGTGCCGTAGCGGTCGACGAGCTCTTCGATCACGAGGTCGATGGCGCCGTCCTTCGCGGTGGCCGCCGAGGCCGCCGACAGCTTCTGGTACGCCTCGAGACGCAGCCGCTCGCTGTCGATGTAGTACTCGGGGATGCGCGCGTCCAGCGGCAGCTCGAGGCGCAGCTCCTGCCCCGTCTCGACCTCGTCGCCGCGGAACGTCGCCACGGCCTCGCCGATCATGCGCAGGTAGAGGTCGAAGCCGACGCCGGCGATGTGCCCGGCCTGCTCGGCGCCGAGCATGTTGCCCGCGCCGCGGAGCTCGAGGTCCTTCAGCGCGACCTGCATGCCCGAACCGAGCTCGTTGTTGACCGCGATGGTCTGCAGACGGTCGGCCGCGGTCTCGGAGAGCGGCTTCATCTCGTCGTACAGGAAGTACGCGTACGCCCGCTCACGCCCTCGCCCGACCCGACCGCGGAGCTGGTGCAACTGGCTGAGCCCGTACTTGTCGGCACGGTCGATGATGATGGTGTTCGCGTTCGAGATGTCGAGGCCGGTCTCGATGATGGTGGTCGAGACGAGCACGTCGAACTTGCGCTCCCAGAAGTCGTCGACGACCTGCTCGAGCTGATGCTCGCCCAGCTGCCCGTGCGCGACGGCGATGCGCGCCTCCGGCACGAGTTCCGCCAGCTGCGCCGCGACGCGCTGGATCGACTGCACGCGGTTGTGCACGAAGAAGACCTGACCCTCGCGCAGGATCTCCCGCCGGATGGCCGCGGCGATCTGCTTGTCGCTGCGGGGTCCGACGAACGAGAGGATCGGATGCCGGTCCTCGGGCGGCGTCGCGAGTGTGGACATCTCGCGGATACCCGTGACCGCCATCTCCAGCGTGCGCGGGATCGGGGTGGCGCTCATGGCGAGGATGTCGACGTTGGTCTTCAGCTTCTTCAGCGCGTCCTTGTGCTCGACGCCGAACCGCTGCTCCTCGTCGATGATCATCAGCCCGAGGTCCTTGAAGATGACCCCCTCCGTCAGGATGCGGTGGGTGCCGATGATCATGTCGACAGAGCCTTCCAGCAGCCCCTGGAGGGTGAGGCGGACCTCTTTGTCGGTCTGGAACCGCGACAGCGCACGCACCTTCACCGGGAAGCCGGCGAAGCGCTCGGTGAAGGTCTCCATGTGCTGCTTGACCAGGAGGGTCGTCGGCACGAGCATCGCGACCTGCTTGCCGTCTTGGATCGCCTTGAACGCCGCGCGCACGGCGACCTCGGTCTTTCCGAAGCCGACGTCGCCGGAGAGCAACCGGTCCATCGGGATCGGCCGCTCCATGTCGGCCTTGATCTCGTCGATCGTCTGCAGCTGGTCCTGCGTCTCGGCGAACGGGAATGCCTCTTCGAGCTCGCGCTGCCAGGGCGTGTCCGGGCCGAATGCGTGACCCTTGGCGCTCATGCGCGCCGAATACAGCTTGACGAGCTCGACGGCGATGTCGCGCACGGCCTTGCGGGCCTTGCCCTTGGCCTGCGACCAGTCGCTGCCGCCCATCTTCGAGAGGGTCGGGGCCTCACCGCCGACGTACTTCGAGAGGGAGTCGAGCTGATCCGTGGGGACGTACAGCTTGTCGCCCGGATAGCCGCGCTTGGACGGCGCGTATTCGAGGATGAGGTAGTCGCGCACGGACTTGGTGGCGTTGCGGCCGCCGGTGGACACCTCGCGCTGCGTCATCTCGACGAACCGCCCGATGCCGTGGGTGGCATGCACCACGAAGTCGCCCTGCTTCAGCTGCAGCGGGTCGACGACGTTCTTCCGCCGTGAGGCGAGCTTCTTGACGACCCGCTGGTCGCCACCGATCGTGCGTCCGTAGAACTCGTTGTCGGTGAGGACGGCGAGCTTCGCCTCCGGCACCTGGAATCCGGCTTCGACGGACCCCGTGACCAGGGTCGCGACACCCGCCTCCGGCGCATCGGTGAGGCTCTCGACGACGCGAGCCGCGAGGCCCCGATCGGACAGCACGTCGCGTGCGCGGTCGACCAGGCCGCTGCCGGCGGCGATCACCACCACGCGCCAGCCGTCGGTGACCTTGGCCTCGACGAACGAGATCGCCCCGTCGACGTTGCCGTGGAACGACGGGATGATGGCGGCGCCGAGGGTGGCGGCATCCGCATCGGAGGCCGCATCGCCGTCGCCGACGCTGATGCCGAAGGGGCTCAGCTGCCACCAGACACCACCCCGGTCGCGCACGACCTCGCGCAGTTCGGCGATCGTGAGGAAGTCGCCCGCCCCGAGGTCGATGGGCGCCGACGCGCCGGAGGTGGCCGCGCTCCAGGCGGCATCGAGGAACTCGCGGTTCGTGTCGCCCAGAGTGATCGCGCGCGCGGTGGAGCGGTCGGGGTCGACGACGGCCGTCGCCGCGCCCGCCGGCAGGTACTCGGCCAGGGACTTCAGCGGGCCTGCGACCGCGGGCAGGAGCGATTCCATGCCCTCGACCGGGATGCCCTCGGCCATCTTCTCGAGCATGCCCCTTATCGCCGGGAAACCCTCGATCAGACCGCGTGCTCGGTCGCGGACGTCGGCGGTCAGCAGCAGTTCGCGGCTGGGCGGAAGGTCGACGCCGGGCACGTCGCCCGGGAGCGAGCGCTGGTCGGCGACGGAGAAGGCGCGAATCTGGTCGATCTCGTCGCCGAAGAACTCGACGCGGAACGGGTGCTCCGAGACGGGAGGGAAGACGTCGAGGATGCCGCCGCGCACGGCGAACTCACCACGGCGGGACACCATGTCGACGCGGGAATAGGCGCGCTCCACGAGCTGCTCGACCACGCGGTCGAGCTCGTTGCCCCTGCTGCCGACGGAGAGCTCGAGCGGCGCGACCTCCCCGAGGTTGCCCGCGATCGGCTGCAGCGCCGCGCGCACCGAGGCGACGATCACGAGCGGGTGGTCGCCCGACCACTCGGCGATGCGGCGCAGCGTCTGCAGGCGCTGGCCGACCGTGTCGACGCTGGGGCTCAGGCGCTCGTGCGGCAGCGTCTCCCAGGCCGGGAACGTCAGGATGTCGGCATCGGGCAGGTAGGCGTGCATCGCCAGCGCCAGGCTCTCGGCACGGCGCCCCGTGGGGACGACGGCGAGGAGCGCCGGGGGGTGCCCGGCCGCCGCGCGCTTGCCGAGCAGGCCCGCGAGCGCCGGTGCATCGAGCCCGTCGACCAGCCCGAGGTCGGCATCGGTGTGCGCCCACTGCAGGGCGTCACGGTACAGAGACGCCTCTTCCAAGGCGCGCAGAATCCCCGGAACAGTCACCGGATAAGACTAGTCGCGCCCACGGACACTCCGGCTGCGCCCCGTTCCGAGGCGCCGATCTCAATAGGCTGTCGGGATGGAATCCGTCACCCTGACCACCGAACGCCTCGTCCTGCATGCACCGACGGAGGCGGACATCGATGCGATCACGGAGGCGTGCCAGGACCCGGAGATCGCGCGCTGGACGACGGTTCCGAGCCCCTACAACCGCGAGGATGCCGAGCACTTCGTGCGTCTCGTCGCGGGATCGTGGGCCGACGGCTCAGAGGCCGTCTGGGGCATGTACGCCGACGACGAGCTCGTGGGCATGATCGGTCTGCACGGCATCGCAGCCCACTTCACGGGCGCATCCGCCGAGCTCGGGCACTGGGTGACCCCGGCCGCTCGGGGCAAGGGTCATCTCTCCGAAGCGGCCCGCGCCGTGATCGACTGGGGTTTCGCCGACCTCGGCCTGGTCCGCATCCGCTGGCGGGCCGTCGCCGGGAACGTCCCCTCGGCGCGTGCCGCCCGCGCGCTCGGCTTCCGCTACGAGGGCCTGCAGCGGCAAGCCCTCACGAGCCCGCGCGGTCGCGACGACGGCTGGATCGCCGGTCTGCTGCACGATGACGACCGCGCACCGGTGGACTGGCCGATCCTCTGAGGCGCGATCGCCGCGGCCCGGAGCGTCGGCGCCAGGTGACAGTGTCGGCGGCCGGTGACAGGATGAACGCATGCCGGAGATGCCGGAAGTCCAGGGCCTGACCATGTTCCTCGCCGACCGTGCCGTGGGGCGCACGATCACCCGCGCGACCGTGTCGGCGATCGCCGCGTTGAAGACGTACGATCCCCCGATCACCGCGTTGCAGGGCGCCACCATCACGGCATCCGCTCGGCTCGGCAAGTTCGTCGTGCTGTCCTGCGGCGACGAGCTGCACCTCGTGTTCCACCTCGCGAAGGCCGGGTGGCTGCGCTGGTACGAGGTACTCCCGACAACGCTCATCAAACCCGGCAAGTCGCCGATCGCCGTGCGGATCGCGCTCGACGACGGCAGCGGGTTCGATCTGACCGAGGCCGGAACGAAGAAGTCGTTGGCCGTGTACGTCGTCCGTGATCCGCGCGAGGTTCCCGGCATCGCACGGCTCGGCCCCGATCCGCTCGACGACTCGTTCACCCGTGACGCGTTCGCCGCGCTGCTGGAGGATCGGCGGATGCAGATCAAGGGGCTGCTGCGTGACCAGGCGGTGCTCGCGGGGATCGGCAACGCCTACTCCGACGAGATCCTGCATGCCGCCCGGATGTCGCCGTACGCGATCGCCGGAAAGCTCGACGATACGGAGATCGACCGCCTGTACGGGGCGATGCGCGAGACACTCACCGAGGCGGTCGCCGAAGCATCGGGCAAACCTCCGGCCGACCTCAAAGACGCCAAGCGCCGCGGGATGCAGGTGCACGCGCGCCGCGGCGAGCCCTGCCCCGTGTGCGGTGACACGGTCCGCAGCGTGTTCTTCGCCGACCGCTCGCTGGAGTACTGCCCCACCTGCCAGACCGGCGGCAAGGTGCTCGCCGATCGGCGACTCTCTCGACTGCTGAAGTGATCGCGCCCCTGCCGGTCCATGTCTTGGAATGAAATGTGCGCAGATGCGTTGAGTACACTCAGAGCAACAACGTGCTCCGGGGTCGGTGGGAATCCGAACCGGCGGTGACAGTCCGCGAGCGTCTCGAGAGATCGGGATGCCGATCCGGTGGAATTCCGGGACCGACGGTGATGCGAGGGAGACCTCGCTAGTCCGGAAGGGAGGCAGCACGAGACGCATCCGTGCGTCCGTTCCGCCATCCCTGTCTGACCCCGAAGCCTCAGAGGAGGACGAGGGATGGCAGTCAACGCGGCAGAGCGCAGCGCGATGGATCGCGCGCTCCAGCTCGCCACGCGCGGACCCCGCGGGGCGAACCCGCAGGTCGGAGCGGTCATCCTCTCCCCCGACGGCACCGTCCTCGCCGAGGGCTGGCATCACGGAGCCGGCACCCCGCACGCCGAGGTCGACGCGCTGTCCAAGCTCGCGCCCGGCGATGCCCGCGGCGCCACGGCCGTCGTGACGCTCGAGCCCTGCAACCACACCGGCCGCACCGGTCCCTGTGCCGTCGCCCTGATCGAGGCGGGGGTCACCAGGGTCGTGTACGCCCTCGACGATCCCGGCGCCGAATCGGGAGGCGGGGCGGAACGCCTGCGCGCCGCCGGCGTCGACGTCGAATCGGGTGAGCAGGCGGATGCCGCGCAGGCGCTCATCGACGGCTGGCTCACGGCGCAGCGGCTGGGACGCCCGCACATCACGGTCAAGTGGGCGCAGAGCCTCGACGGCCGCGCTGCTGCTGCCGACGGTTCGAGCCAGTGGATCACCGGGCCGGCCGCCCGCGCCGACGTGCACCGCCGCCGCGCGGAGGCCGACGCGATCGTCGTCGGCACCGGCACCGTGCTCTCCGACGACCCCGCGCTCACCGCCCGCGACGGCGACGAGCTGCTGCCGCACCAGCCCATCCCGGTGGTCATCGGTGCGCGCCCGACGCCGACGGACGCCGCCGTGCACCGGCATCCGCACTCCCCCCTCTTCTACGAGACCCGTGATCTGCAGACGGTGACCGCGGATCTGCACGCGCGCGGCATCCAGAGCGTCTTCGTCGAGGGCGGGCCGACCCTGGCCAGCGCGTTCATCGAGGCGGGTCTGGCCGACCGCGTGCTCGCCTACATCGCGCCGGTGCTGCTCGGCGGTGACATGCTCGCCCTTCGCGACATCGGCGTCGCGTCGATCGACCAGGCGCGCCGCCTCACGATCGACGAGTGGGTACCCCTCGGGTCCGATCTGCTCGCGATCGCACACCCCGCAGCACCGACAGACCCTCAGAACGAAGGAGCCGCCTGATGTTCACAGGAATCATCGAGGAGATCGGCGAGATCACCGCGATCGCGCCCGCCGGCGACGGCTGGCGCCTGACCGTGCGCGCCCCCCGCGCGGCAGCGGACGCCGTGCACGGAGAGTCGATCGCCGTCTCGGGCGTGTGCCTCACGGTCGTCGGCTCCACCGCAGACACCTTCGACACCGACGTGATGAAGCAGACGCTCGACGTCACCGCGATCGGGTCGGCGATGATCGGCACGCGCGTCAACATCGAGAAGGCCATGCCGGTCGGCGCGCGACTGGGCGGACACATCGTGCAGGGGCACGTCGACGGAGTCGGCGAGGTGCTCGAGGTGCGACCCGGCGCCCAGTGGAGCGTCCTGCGCATCAGCCTGCCGTCCGACCTCGCCCCGCTCGTGGTCGACAAGGGCTCCATCTCGGTCGATGGGACATCGCTGACCGTGAGTGCCGTCAGCGAGCCCGCCGACCCCTCCCCCTGGTTCGAGGTCTCGCTCATCCCGGAAACCCTCGCCGCGACCACTCTGGGCAGTCGCGCGGTCCGCGACCGCGTCAACCTCGAGACCGACATCCTCGCCCGCCACGTCGAGCGCCTGCTCGCGTTCCGTGCCGCACCGGAAGGAGGCTCGCGATGAGCCTTTCCACCATCGCCGAGGCCCTGGAGGCGCTGCGCGCCGGGCGCCCCGTGCTCGTCGCCGACGACGAGAACCGCGAGAACGAGGGCGACGTGATCCTGTCGGCCGAACTCGCCACGCCCGAGTGGGTGGCGTGGACGGTGCGCTGGTCGTCCGGCTTCATCTGCGCCCCGATGCCGACCGATCTCGCCGATCACCTGAACCTGCCGCCGATGGTGGCCGCCAGCGAAGACGCCCGCTCCACCGCCTACACCGTGAGCGTGGACGCCGCCGAGGGCGTCACGACCGGCATCAGCGCCCACGACCGCGCGCACACGCTGAACGTGCTGGCGAACCCGGGCTCGACGGCGACCAGCATCATCCGTCCGGGCCATGTGCTGCCGCTGCGCGCGGTCGACGGCGGCGTGCGGGAGCGCAGCGGGCACACCGAGGCCGCCGTCGAGCTGATGAAGCTCGCGGGCCTGCGGCCGGTCGGCGCGATCGCCGAGGTGGTCGCCGAAGACGGCAGCATGATGCGCCTGCCCGGCCTGATCGACTTGGGCGCTCGCGACGGGGTGCCGGTCATCACGATCGAGCAGCTCATCGCGCACCTCAACGAGATCGACCCCGAAGGCGCCACCCCCTCGGCGCACCGCGGGCGCCGTGTGAGTCTGCGCGCCGACGCCACGGTCCCCACCACCCACGGGAGTTTCCGTTTCCTCGCCTACAAGGACCGGGTCACGGGCACCGACCACATCGCCGTCGTCTCGGGTGAGCTGGGCGAGACGGCTCTCGTGCGCGTGCACTCGGAGTGCCTGACCGGCGAGGCGTTCGGCTCGCTGAAGTGCGAGTGCGGACCGCAGCTGGATTCGGCGCTCGATGCGATCGAGGAGCAGGGCGGCGTCGTCATCTACATGCGCGGTCACGAGGGGCGCGGCATCGGCCTCATCAACAAGCTGCGGGCGTACAGCCTGCAGGAGGAGGGCCTCGACACGGTCGACGCGAACCTCGCGCTCGGGCTGCCGGCCGATGCGCGCGACTACGCTGCGGCGGCGGGCATCCTCGCTGATCTGGGCGTGTCGAAGGTGCGGCTGCTGACCAACAACACCGACAAGGTGGAACAGCTCCGCGAGCTCGGGCTCGACGTGATCGAGCAGGTGCCCCTGATCGTGGGCGTCGGGCCGAACAACCACCAGTACCTGGAGACCAAGCGTGACCGGATGGGTCACATCATCGGCGAAGCGGAACTCGCAGAGGCGCTCGCCCACGGGAAGGACGAGAAATGAGCGGCGCAGGAGCACCCGAGACCGGCAACATCGATGGACGCGGCCTGAACGTCGTGATCGTCGCCGGCACCTGGCATGAGACGATCTCGAACGGCCTCATCGCCGGTGCGGAGCGCGTGCTGAACGACGCTCAGGCCACGCACCGCCTCGTGCGGGTGCCCGGCTCCTTCGAGCTCGCTCTCGCCGCGCAGGCCGCGTTCGCCGGCGGCGCCGATGCGGTCGTCGCACTCGGCGTCATCATCCGCGGCGGAACCCCGCACTTCGAGTACGTGTCGGCCGCGACCACCGACGGCCTCACCCGCGTCGCGCTCGACGCCGGCAAGCCGGTCGGTTTCGGCGTGCTGACCCTCGACGACGAGCAGCAGGGTCTCGACCGGGCCGGGCTCGAGGGCTCCAAGGAAGACAAGGGTGCCGAGGCGGCCGACGCCGCGCTGCGCACCGCGCTCGTGGTCCGGGAGCTGCGCGGCTGAGTCGGCCGTCCACCTGTCGGGAGAATGACCGGGCGTAGGGGCGAAATCGGCGTTTCCGTCCGACATCCGTGCAATCTCCCGACAGGTGGACGCAGGCGAGCCCGCCGTACACCTGCGCAGGCCAGCCTGACCTTGCTAGCGCGGACCGACCCGCACCTCCTACGGTGAGGGCATGGAGACTCTGCGCCACATCGTGCTGTTCGTCCATCTCATCGGCTTCGCCGTGCTGTTCGGAGCGTGGGCGGCTCAGGCGTTCGGCGGCAAGCGCCAGATCACCAAGATCATGGACTACGGCCTGGCCATCGCCGGTGTCGCGGGCCTCGCGCTGGCTGCTCCGTGGGGCATCGAGTACGACCTCAACTACGTCAAGATCGGCGTTAAGCTCGTCGTGCTGCTCATCATCGGAGCCCTGCTGGGCATCGGCTCCGCCCGTCAGAAGCGCGGCGCGACCGTGCCGCCCGCCGTGTTCTGGCTGATCGGCATCCTGGCGCTCCTGAACGCGGGCCTCGCCGTCATCTGGCGCTGAGCCTCCCGCTTCCGCTGAGCCTCCGCGCCTCTGCTGAGGCCTCCCGAGTCCGCTGAGTCTCAGCGTCTGCGCGGCGCCGCCGTGCTCTCCCGGACGACGAGTTCGGTGCTCACCAGCGGCGTCTGCTGTCTCCCGGTGCCGTCGAGCTCGGCGAGCAGCGCGTCCACCGCGAGTGCGCCGACCCGTTCCGGGTGCTGCTGCACGGTCGTGAGGGGCGGCCACAGCTGCGCCGCGTCCGGCAATCCGTCGAATCCGACGAGGCTGACATCGCCGGGCACGTCGCGTCCGGCCTCACGGAATGCGCGGAGCACGCCGATCGCCATCTGGTCGTTCGCCGCGAACACCGCAGTGACGCCGTCGATCTCCCGGAGTGCGAGCCCCGCCGCATAGCCCGAGGCCGCCGACCAGTCGCCCTGCAGCGGCTCGGGCACGGGTCGTCCGTGCTGCTCGAGGGTCTCCTGCCAGGCCTCACGACGTCGCTCCGCCGAGTACGACCGCGAGGGGCCGGTGACGTGCCACACCGTGTCGTGGCCGAGTTCGAGCAGATGCTCGGTGGCCAGTCGCGCCCCCTGAGCCTGGTCGGTGTCGACGAACGGATGCGTCTCACCGCGGTTCGAGTCGACGAACACCACGGGCAGCGCCTCAGGAATCTCGATGTCGGCCTCGTCGAGCTGGTGCGCCTCGATCACGATGATGATGCCGTCGACCGCGTGCTCCTCCAGTCGCCGGAACGCACCGGCCACGGTCTCGCCGGCACTCGACTCCACGGGGATGAGGGTCAGGGCATAGCCGAGTTGCGCGGCGCGCACGGCGATGGCGTCGAGCGTGCGCTGGTTGCCATAGGAGCTGAACGAGAACATCACGACGCCGATGGTGCGGAATCGCCCTGATCTCAGTGCACGAGCGGCGCTGTTGGGTCGATAGCCGAGGCTGTGCATCGCGGCTTCGACGCGCTCGCGGGTGGCGGCGCCGACGTAGCCCCTGGCGTTCACGACGCGCGAGACCGTCTGCCCGGAGACACCTGCCTCCCGCGCGACGTCTTCCATCGAGGGCTCACGACGACGTGTCGACGTCTCCGTCGGTTGCGCTGGGATCACGATCACCCATCCCCTCATATGTTGACGTTGACACACTAGCAGCGCATCGAATATGTTGACGTTGACACACGGCGCACGCTGCGCCCGGAACGTAAGAAGGAATCGTCGATGACGACTGAAACCCCCGTAGCCCTGGGCGCCCCCGGCGTCCGGCGCCGCGACAAGCGCGACTGGAAGGGCTGGGCCTTCGTCGGGCCGTTCATGGTCGTCTTCGCCCTGGTGTTCCTGACACCGCTCGCCTACGCGCTGTACCTGAGCTTCTTCCAGGAGAAGCTCATCGGCGGCAACGCGTTCGTCGGGCTGGACAACTACGTCCGCGCGCTCACCGACCCGCAGTTCTGGGAGGCGTTCGGCCGCGTGCTGATCTTCCTCGTGGTGCAGGTGCCGATCATGCTGCTCCTCGCGCTCGGCGCCGCACTCGCCCTCGACAGCGCCCGTCTGCGCGGTGCATCGTTCTTCCGCATCCTGATCTTCCTGCCCTACGCCGTGCCCGCCGTCGTGGCGGTGCTGATGTGGGGCTACATCTACGGCGATCAGTTCGGCCTCACGAGCAACATCAACGACTTCCTCGGCGTCGACGCCATCACGCCGTTCGCGAAGGAATGGATGCTGCTCTCGATCGGCAACATCGTCACGTGGGAGTTCGTCGGCTACAACATGCTGATCTTCTACTCGTCACTCAAGACCATCCCGACCGACATGTACGAGGCCGCCTCCCTCGACGGCGCGGGGGCATGGCGCACGATCTTCTCCATCAAGATCCCCTCCGTGCGCGGCGCGCTCGTGATCGCGACGATCTTCTCGATCATCGGCAGTTTCCAGCTCTTCAACGAGCCGAACATCCTGCGTCCCCTGGCTCCGAACGTGATCACCACGTTCTTCACGCCGAACATGTACGCCTACAACCTGTCGTTCGCCGGACAGCAGTTCAACTACGCCGCCACGATCGCCATCATCATGGGCATCATCACCGCGGTCATCGCCTACGTCGTGCAGCTGCGCGGCTCGAAGTCGGAGGTGCGCTGACATGGCTCTCCCCCTCGCCCGCCCCTCCCGCCGACGCCACGATCCGATGAATCCGCGTAAGTCCAACACGCTGCTGATCGTCATGATCGTCTACGCGCTGTACACGCTCGTCCCGCTGGTCTGGCTGCTGTTCAGCTCCACCAAGACCCAGGCCGGGCTCTTCAGCTCCTTCGGCCTCTGGTTCGCCGACGACTTCGCGTTCTTCGACAATCTCGTCGCCACGTTCTCGTACCGCGACGGCATCTTCCTCCGCTGGCTCGGCAACACACTCCTGTACGTCGTGGTCGGCGCGGGCGGTGCGACGCTGCTCGCCACCATGGCCGGATACGGTCTCGCGAAGTTCCGCTTCCTCGGCAGGCGCGCGGTCTTCGCCGTCGTTCTCGGCGCGGTGGCCGTGCCCGGCACGGCACTCGCCGTCCCGACGTTCCTGCTTTTCAGTGAGCTGGGCCTGACCAACACCCCCTGGGCCGTGATCATCCCCTCACTCATCAGCCCCTTCGGGCTGTACCTGATCTGGGTGTTCGCCACCGAGTCCGTGCCGACCGAGCTGTTGGAGGCCGCGCGCATCGATGGCGCAGGAGAGTTCCGCACCTTCTTCACGATCTCGATGCGTCTGCTCGCACCAGGCATCGTGACGGTCGCGCTGTTCACGGTCGTGGCGACCTGGAACAACTACTTCCTGCCCCTGATCATGCTCTCGGATCCGGCGTGGTACCCGCTCACGGTCGGCCTGAACCAGTGGAGCGCGCAGGCCATCGGCGCGGGCTCGCAGCCGATCTACAACCTCGTGATCATGGGCTCGCTCCTCACGATCATCCCGATCGTCATCGCCTTCCTGCTGCTGCAGCGCTTCTGGCAGTCAGGTCTCACCGCGGGAAGCGTCAAGCAGTAGCCCCGCACTCCTTCCTCACCCCCTCGCGATCCGATGCTGGATCGCACCTCTCGAAAGGACACAGCAATGAAGCACCTTCCCTCACCGACACGGCGCGCCCTCGCGGTGCTCGCCGCAGGAACCGTGGCAGCACTGACGCTGACCGGCTGCAGCACCGGCAGCGACGCCGGCAGCGGCTCCGGCTCCGACGGCGGTTCCGGCTCCTTCGACTCCGTCGAGGCCGCACTCGAGAAGGGCGGCGAGATCACGTACTGGTCGTGGACCCCCTCTGCCGAGGCCCAGGTCGAGGCGTTCCAGAAGGAGTACCCGAACGTCAAGGTCAACCTGGTGAACGCCGGGACCAACAACGAGGAGTACACCAAGCTGCAGAACGCGATCAAGGCGGGCTCCGGCGCCCCCGACGTCGTGCAGGTGGAGTACTACGCCTTCCCGCAGTTCGCGCTGACCGACGCGTTCGCCGACCTGTCGAAGTACGGCTTCGCCGACTTCGAGGACGACTACACCGCGTCCACCTGGAACTCGGTCACCAGCGGTGACGCGATCTACGGCCTGCCGCAGGACTCCGGCCCCATGGCGCTGTTCTACAACAAGACCGTGTTCGACGCCGCGGGCGTCGAGGTGCCGACCACCTGGGACGAGTACTACGAGGCGGCGAAGAAGATCCACGCCTTGAACCCGGACGCCTACATCACCAACGACACCGGCGACGCCGGCTTCGCGACCTCCATGATCTGGCAGGCCGGAGGCAAGCCGTTCGAGACCTCGGGCACCGACGTCACGATCGACCTGCAGGACGAGGGATCGAAGAAGTGGACGGAGAACTGGAACCGCCTCGTCGAGGAGGATCTGGTCGCGCCCTACGGCAGCTGGAGCGACGAGTGGTTCCGCGGCCTCGGTGACGGCAGCCTCGCGACCCTCGTGATCGGCGCCTGGATGCCCGGCAACCTCATCACCGGCGCCCCCGACGGGGCCGGTGACTGGCGAGTCGCGCCGATGCCGACCTACGACGGCACCCCGGCCAGCGCCGAGAACGGCGGTGGCGGTCAGGCCGTCACGTCGCAGAGCAAGAACCCGGAACTCGCAGCCGGCTTCCTGTGGTGGCTGAACAACTCGGAGGAGAGCATCTCGATCTTCCTCGAGTCCGGCGGCTTCCCGTCGACGACCGCCGAGCTCTCCAGCGAGGAGTTCCTCGCCGATGCACCCGAGTACTTCGGCGGACAGAAGATCAATGAGGTCCTCGCGGCCGCAGCCGACGAGGTGGTCGAGGACTGGAGCTACCTGCCCTACCAGGTGTACGCGAACAGCATCTTCGGCGACACCGTGGGCCAGTCGTACCAGAACGGCACCGACCTGAACGAGGGCCTCACAGCCTGGCAGGACGCGCTGGTCGAGTACGGCAACGCGCAGGGCTTCACCGTCAACAAGTAACACCCGCGGCTGAGCCGGCTCCGGGCGGGGCCGGCTCAGCCCCTCGATCGAAAGCACTCCGACACGTGACCACGTTCTCTCTCGGCGACACCGACTTCCTCCGCGACGGTCAGCCGCACCAGGTGATCTCCGGCGCCATCCACTACTTCCGCGTGCACCCGGACCTGTGGCAGGACCGCATCCGCAAGGCGCGGCTGATGGGCCTGAACACGATCGAGACGTATGTCGCCTGGAACGCTCATGAGCCCCGGCGCGGCGAGTGGGACGCGACCGGATGGAACGACCTCGGACGCTTCCTCGACCTCGTTCATGCCGAAGGCCTGGATGCGATCGTGCGCCCCGGTCCTTACATCTGCGCCGAGTGGCACAACGGCGGGCTGCCGGTGTGGCTGACCGGGAGCATGGATGATCTGCGGTCGTCCGCGCCCGACTTCCTCGTCGAGGTGAGCGCCTACCTGCGCCGCGTGTACGACATCGTCGCGCCGCGCCAGATCGACCGGGGCGGGCCCGTCGTGCTCGTGCAGATCGAGAACGAGTACGGCGCGTACGGCTCGGACAGGGCCTACCTCGAAGCTCTGGTCGCCGTCACACGGGACGCCGGCATCACGGTGCCTCTGACGACCGTGGATCAACCCGTCGATCAGATGCTGAGCGACGGCAGCCTTCCCGAACTCCACAAGACCGGCTCCTTCGGATCCCGCAGCGCGGAACGACTCGCCACCCTGCGCCGCCATCAGCCGACCGGGCCCCTGATGTGCTCGGAGTTCTGGGACGGCTGGTTCGACTGGTGGGGTGGAGTACACCACACGACCGATGTCGCCGCTGCGGCAGCCGATCTCGATGCCCTCCTCGCGGCCGGAGCCTCGGTCAACATCTACATGTTCCACGGCGGAACGAACTTCGGTCTCAGCAACGGCGCGAACGACAAGGGCCGCTACCTGCCGCTCGTGACGTCCTACGACTACGACGCGCCGCTCGACGAGGCCGGCAACCCCACGGAGAAGTTCTTCGCCTTCCGAGAGGTGATCGCGAAGTACGCCCCAGTGCCGGACGACCTGCCGGCACCCGCGAGCACCGCACCCGCCTTCGACGTCCCGCTCTCCCCCGCCGGGGCGTGGACGGATGCCGCCGGATCCGGTGCGGTCGCGGCCCAGCCGCAGACCTTCGACGCCCTCGGACATCTGAGCGCCCTGGTGCGGTACGACGTAGACCTTCCGGACAGGAACGGCGGTCTCCTCCTCATCGACGAGGTGCGCGACCTCGCCTGGGTCAGCGTCGACGGTGTGGCCGTCGGCACGCTCTCCCGTACACGAAACGACCGTGCGCTCCGGATTCCTGCCGGCCGCACCCTCAGCATCCTGGTCGAGGACCAGGGCCGGGTGAATTACGACCACCGGCTCGGCGAGGAGAAGGGACTGATCGGCGAGATCACTCTCGACGGCGTTGCCGTGACCGGGTGGCGCTCGACACCGCTCGACGTCACCGCCATCGCCGACGCCATCGCCGACCTGCTCACCTCGGATTCCGCGCGCGGCGAGCTGCCCGGTGGCCCCACCGCCTGGAGCGCCGAGTTCGACCTGGACACCGCGAGCGACCTCTTCCTCGACACCGCGTCATGGAGCAAGGGATACGCATTCGTCAACGGCTTCTTCCTCGGCCGCTACTGGCGCAACGGGCCGCAGCGCACGCTCTACGTGCCCGCTCCTGCGACGCGCCCCGGCGGCAACCGGCTCGTGGTGCTGGAGCTCGAGCAGATCCTGACGCCCACCGCCTATTTCGTCGACGCACCGGCACTCGGCGTCACGGAGGAGTGACCCGGGAGCGACCTCCGGTGCGCGACCAGAGCCCGATCGATTCTCTCCCGACATCGGCATCGTTGATCCGCTGCCAGTTGCGCCCTCCCCTGGCAAAGGTCGCACGCACGGCGGAGGGGACGTCGGCGGGTGGCGTCGGTGCATCGAGCCATCGGCACGACCTGACGTGCACGAGGTCGACGTCTCGCGCTGCCGGGGCGGTGTCGTAGCGCCACGGCCCGTCGAGCATGCCCAGCCACACAAGCCCCTCGTCGTCACGTGTCCAGACGAACGCCCCATCCGGTGCCGCCGCGAATCGCTCGAGGCGTCGAGCCATCCGCTCGCCGTAGGCGGAATCGACCGAGACGAGTGCGTCCGCGAAGGAGGCGGGCGGTGCGTCCAGCACACCGCCCACGCCGCAGACGCCGACCGCGAGCGCGCGCTCCACGGCGGGCCCGTCGGGGACCCGGTCGTCCCGCGAGCGCATCGGAGCGCGGTAGACAGGCGGATGATTCACAAGGCCACCCGCATCGCGGCCACGGAGGTGCCGTCGATCGTGACCCACATCATGGTGCACGCCGGCTGCCGACGGCGGTCCGTGGGCGACCCGGGGTTGAGCAGCCGCATGCCCGAGGGCGACACGGTGTCCCACGGGATGTGCGAGTGCCCGAAGACCAGGAGATCGACGCCGGAGTATGCCTGGTCCATCCGCTCCTCGCGCTTGCGGGACTCCCCCGTCTCGTGCACGACGGCGATGTCGACACCCTCGACCATGAACCGGGCGACCTCGGGCAGCCGCGCGCGCAGCTCGGGCCCGTCATTGTTGCCGTACACGCCGTGCAGCACCCGCGACCGCGCCTCGAGCAGATCGAGCGTGGCCTCGTCGACCCAGTCGCCTGCGTGCACGACCACGTCGGCCTCGTCGACCGCCTGCAGCACCGCGTCGGGCAGACGCCGGGCCCGTTTCGGCACGTGCGTGTCGGCCAGAAGCAGCATCTTCGTCGTCATCGTTCCCCCGCCTTTCGCCGCCTCCGACTCTATGCAACGGCATCGCTCGCCGGATGACACGCGAAACGCGTACACAGCCAACACTCAGGGAGGCGTAAACTCACCGAGTCCCCGGTATACCAAGGGGCTGAACGGAGGAGCCTCATGAGTACTGCCACTGCGCCCGCGAACCCGCGCTCGCGCGTCATCACGGCGAGCCTGGTCGGGACCACGATCGAGTTCTACGACTTCTACGCGTATGCGACAGCAGCCGTGCTCGTCTTCCCGGTGCTGTTCTTCCCGACCGGGGACGACACCACCTCGCTCCTCTCGTCGTTCGCGGTCTTCGGCGCCGCGATGGTCGCTCGTCCCATCGGCGCCGTCGTGTTCGGTCACTTCGGCGACAAGTTCGGTCGCAAAGCAACCCTGGTGGCATCGCTGCTGACGATGGGTATCGCGACCTTCGTGATCGGTCTGCTCCCCACCTACCAGGACATCGGCTGGTGGGCGGCGCTCCTGCTGCTGATCCTGCGTCTCGCCCAAGGCTTCGCGCTCGGTGGCGAGTGGTCGGGGGCGGCTCTGGTGGCCACCGAGAACGCCCCGAAGGGCAAGCGCGCCTGGTACGGCACCTTCCCGCAGCTAGGCGCACCGCTCGGCTTCATCATCGCCAACTTCCTCTTCCTCTCGATCAACTGGCTGCTGCCGCACTCCGAGAACCCGGCGCTCAAGTCCGAGGCGTTCCTCTCCTGGGGCTGGCGCATCCCGTTCCTGTTCTCGGCCGTCATGGTGATCATCGGCCTGTGGGTGCGACTGAAGCTCGTCGAGTCCGACACGTTCAAGAAGGCGGAGACGAAGGGCGTGATCCGCAAGCTCCCGCTCGCGACCGTGTTCCGTCACCACTGGAAGCAGCTCATCCTCGGCACGTTCATCATGCTGGCGACGTACGTGCTGTTCTATCTCATGACGAACTTCACGCTCGCCTACGGCACCAAGCCCGCGTCGCTCGAGACCGCGTCGGCCGCCGCGAAAGCCGCAGCCGAAGCTACGGGTGCCCCGTTCGACCCGACCAAGTTCGCCGCGCAGTTCTATCCCGGCCTCGGCTTCGGCTACACCGACTTCGTGCTGATGCAGATCATCGGCGTGGTGTTCTTCGGCATCTTCACGCTGCTCTCCGGCCCGATCGCCGACGCGGTCGGACGCCGGAAGCTGCTGCTCTGGGTCACCGGCGCCATCATCGTGTTCGGCTTCACGTTCAACACCTTCCTCCTCCCCGCCGTCGACCCGAAGTTCACCGGTGCACTCGCCCAGGCGTTCCTCGTGTTCGGTTTCATGCTGATGGGCGCGACATTCGGACCGATGGGCGCCCTGCTCCCCGAACTGTTCCCGACGAACGTGCGGTACACGGGGTCGGCGATCGCCTACAACGTGTCGTCGATCCTCGGCGCGGCCGTGGCACCGCTGATCGCGCTCTGGCTGTGGGCGCTCGGCGACGGCGCGCCGTGGCTGGTGGGCCTCTACCTATCCGCGATGGGTGTGCTGACCTTCATCGCACTGCTCCTCTCCCCGGAGACGAAGGACCACGACTACGACGACGACCTCGGGGTCGCCGCCGCCGTCGAGCTCTGATCACGGAGAGCGGCAGCCGCCGGCGTCGGCGTCGGGGCTGCCGCTCCCGCAGGACTCAGATCAGCACGCGGGCGTGACGCCCGTCAGAGGACGATGACCTCGCAGTAGCGCGCCGCCGTCTTCGCGAGCTTCCGGTCGAGCGTGAGCAGCGGAATGCCGAGGGCCTCGGCAAGAGCGACATACCCGGCGTCGTAGGCGGTGACATCGTCTCGCAGCATCCAGATCCGCGGTATCAGTCGACGCAGCGGGTGCCGCGTGATCTGCAGCTCACCGAAGAGGTCGAGCGCCTCCCGTGCACGGTGGGCGGGCAGACCATCGTGGAGCGTCTGCCGCCGCAGCACCGACAGCACCTCGATGTCGAGTCCGGCGTGCGCGTGGAAGTCGTCACCGTGCACCCACTCACTTGTGCCCAACAGCGCATCGATCGCCGCGGAGGCATCGAGCACGACCGCGGTGGTCACGGAGCGAGCTCATCGTCTCTGTCGGCACGAGCCGCGTCACGCGCCGCGAGGATCTGCCTGCGCGTGAGCGCGCTTCCCTGCTCCGCCGACCGCTCGCGCGCAGCCGCGATGATCTCCGCGTTCGTCCGGTATTGCACGAGGTCCGCGAGTTCGCGGGCGACATAGTCGGACAGCGACATTCGCTCCGCGGCGGCGCGTTCCTTGAGGCGTGAATGAACGTCGTCCGGGAGATTTCGTACCTGCAGCATCCGACCCACCGTTCCAGGATCGCATGCGCTGCACATGCGCGAAAGAAGGATCTGTGGATAAGTCGCGCCGTCTAGCTCCGATCAGTACTCGGCGACGATCGTCCGCGTGGCGCCGTCGACGACCATCGTGCCGCCATATGGCAGAACCCACTGCGGGCGCGTGTGCCCGAACGGTGGACCGACGCAGATGACCGCCTCGGAGTTGTACCGGGTCACGACGTCGACGACCGCGTCCCGCTGCGCCGCGCGGAGCGCCGCAGCCTCCGCAGGACCGGGGTGGAATTCGAAGTCGCTCACCGGCGGACGCGCGACCACGACCGCAGAGACCGCGCTGAGGATCCCCCGCTCCCCGAGACCACGCAGCCACCGTGAGACCCAACCGGCCGGCGGACGCTCCTCGCTCGTCTCCAGCAGCAGAATCGCCCCTTCGAGCTGCGCCGCCGCCGGAAGCCGGTCGACGAATGCGAGACCATCGATCACCTCGAGACATCCGCCCCAGGTCGTGCCCTCGACGCGCACGGCGGGCCCGGCCCAGGTCCACGACTCGGTCGGGATGCGGTCACCGAACTCCACGAGCGCTCGCGGGTCCGCCCACCTCCGACCGACATCCTCCGACTCCCCCGGTTCGGTGATCTCCAGCGCGCCGCCGTCCAGCAGCAGCGCGCGCAGCGACCGCAGGTGGATGCTGTCCACCTGCGGTCCGGGCCCGAGGTGCACGGCTGTCGATCCGCCGTAGTGACCCTGGACGCCGAGACCCCAGAGCCAGTTGAGGATGTTCGTGTTGTCGCTGTAGCCCACGAAGGGCTTCGGATCGACCACCGGGAGCGTCGGGTCGAGGTGCGGGACGACGAGGATCTGGTCATCGCCGCCGATCGTGGTGAGGATCGCCCGGATGCCCGGGTCGGCGAACGCCGCATTCACGTCGGCGGCGCGTGCCTGCGGGCTCGCGTCGAGCTCACGCGTGGTTGGGTACTCCACCGGAATCAGCCCGGTGTGCTTCTCGAGGCGGCGCAGAGCCTGTGCGTGGAGTTCCGGCGCGACGGCGGGCGCCGCGAACGCGGGCGAGAGGATGGCGACGCGATCGCCGGGAACGAGCTTCGGAGCGGTCAGCATCCCTCAAGTCTCACACGTCAACAGACATTGACATTTCTGCAGCAGTCAACAACTATTGACGCAGGAGGTCCATCATGAAGCTACCCACCGCGATCGCACAGGACGATGGCAGCGAGCCGCTGGCCGCGCTGCACAGGCTCGCAGAGACGCGCAAGGAGATCGCCCGCGCCGAAGAGGCGAACGTGCGCCGCGCCAGGAACCTCGGGTACTCCTGGCAGGCGATCGCGAGCGCGCTCGGCGTGAGCAAGCAGGCCGCGCACCGGCGGTTCGGTCGCTCCTGACGCCGACCCCGGCACCGCACACCCCTTACAGCCCGCCCATAGGATTCGGCCGCGCACGAAGTACGGTCGAAGTACCATCTCCAGATCGAGGTCCCGCATGTCCGGTTCGGCGACAGCACGCCGCCGCGGACGTGGCGCACAGCCCGAAGGCCCGCGCGCCACCTTCCGCCAGCTCCTCCCCTTCCTCTTCGAACACAAGCGCACCCTCATCGTGGTCGCCGTGCTCAGCGTCGTCGGTGCCGCCACCTCGCTGGTGCAGCCGTTGCTCGTGGGCCAGGTCATCGAGGCGGTGCAGTCCGACACCGGCATCGGAATCCTCGTGTGGCTGCTGGTCGGCTTCGTGATCGTGTCGTCCGTCATCTCCGGCTTCCAGCACTATCTGCTCCAGCGCACCGGCACCGCGGTCGTGCACTCGAGTCGCCGCAAGCTGATCGCCCGCATCCTGCACCTCCCGACCTCCGAGTTCGACGCCCGCCGCACCGGCGATCTCGTCTCGCGCGTCGGCACCGACACGACCCTCCTCTACGCCGTGCTCACGCAGGGGCTCGCGGATGCCGTCGGCAGCGCCGTACTGTTCCTCGGCGCGCTGATCGCGATGCTCGTGATCGACCCGATCCTGCTGCTGCTCATCGTCGTCGTGATCGGCATCTCCGTCACGGTCGTCGTGCTGCTCAGCGGCCGCATCCGCACCGCCTCGACCGCCCAGCAGGAGAAGGTCGGCGAGCTCGCCTCCGGTGTGGAGCGCGCGGTCGGCTCGATCCGCACCATCCGCGCCTCGGGGGCCACCGAGCGCGAGACGGCCTCGGTGTCGGAGCTCGCCTCCGACGCGTACGGCATCGGCGTGCGCATCGCCAAGATCTCCTCGATGGTCGTGCCCGTCTCCGGCATCGCGCTGCAGCTGTCGTTGCTGGTGGTGCTCGGCGTCGGCGGGTTCCGGGTGGCCGCCGGCGCGATCACCATCGCCTCGCTGATCTCGTTCATCATGTTCCTGTTCCTGCTCGTGATGCCGCTCGCCACGACCTTCGGCGCCATCACCTCGGTGAACCAGGCACTCGGCGCGCTCGGGCGCATCCAGGAGGTGCTCGACCTGCCGACGGAGTCCCAGGACGACGAGGCCATCGCCGCCGCACTCCCTCACGAAGACGCAGCCCCCGGCGCGCCCGCCATCGAGTTCCGCGACGTGCGCTTCCACTACCCCGCGAACGTCGTGGCAGCCCGCCAGGCCGCGGCCAAGGAAGCACGGAACCTGCTGGCCGACGCGCATCTGGAATCCGCCGAGGACGCGGCGCCGACCGTACAGGACCACGAGGTGCTCCGCGGAGTCTCGTTCGCCGTTCCGCACGGTTCCCGCGTCGCCCTCGTCGGCCCCAGCGGCGCAGGCAAGAGCACGATCCTCTCGCTCATCGAGCGCTTCTACGACCCGACCGGCGGATCGATCCGCCTGCACGGTCACGATGCGCGCAGCTACCCGCGTGACGACCTGCGCGCCAACTTCGGATACGTCGAGCAGGATGCACCGACCCTCGCGGGCACGCTCGCCGAGAACCTGCGTCTCGCCTCACCCGAAGCCTCCGACGCCGACTGCGAGCGCGTGCTGCGTGCCGTGAACCTCGGCGACGTGCTCGAGCGCAACCCGCTCGGCATCGAGGCACCCGTCGGCGAGGACGGAGTGATGCTCTCCGGCGGTGAGCGTCAGCGCCTCGCGATCGCGCGCGCCCTGCTCACCGACGCACCGATCCTTCTGCTCGACGAATCGACGTCATCGCTCGACGGCGTGAACGAGCAGCGGATGCGTGAGGCCATCGATGCCGTCTCCAGCGACCGCACGCTCATCGTCATCGCGCACCGTCTTTCGACCGTCGTCGACAGCGATCTGATCGTGGTGCTGCAGGACGGCGTCGTGGTCGGTCAGGGCACGCACGCCGAGCTCGTCGAGACGACGCCGCTCTATCGCGACCTCGCCCGGCACCAGCTGCTCACCTGACGCACGCCGTTCCCGCCGAGACCCCGGGTTCACGCCGACGCCCCGACCTACTCACCGCAGCAACACGGGGTGTCGGCGACAAAGCGGGGTCTCGGCGATGGGGCGGAGCACACGCAACACGAAGGCGGGACGTCGGAGACCACTCAGCCATGGGTTCGTCTCTGATGTCCCGCCTTCGCGGGTGTGAGGGTGCCGGCTCCCCCGAACCGGCACCGGTCTGGGGGTTACGCCTTCGCGAGGCGGTAGCGCAGCGAGGCCAGCTCGGCGCGCAGCGCCGCCGGAACCTTGTCGCCGAAGGTGTCGTAGAACTCCTCGGTCAGGTCGGCCTCGGTCTGCCACGCCTCGGCATCGACGGCGAACAGCTCGTCGAGGTCGGCGGCGGGGATGTCGAGCCCGTCGAGGTTGAGGTCTTCCACGCGCGGCAGGCGTCCGATCGGGCTGTCGACCGCGGGCACGTCGCCGGCGATGCGGCGGATGATCCAGTCGACGACGCGCGAGTTGTCGCCGAAGCCGGGCCACAGGAACCGGCCGTCGTCACCGCGGCGGAACCAGTTCACCTGGAAGATGCGCGGCGCCCGGTCGAAGCGCAGACCACGACCGACCTTCAGCCAGTGACCGAAGTAGTCGGCCATGTTGTAGCCGCAGAACGGGAGCATCGCGAACGGGTCGCGGCGGAGCTCACCGACCGTGCCCTCGGCAGCAGCGGTGCGCTCGGACGAGATGTTCGAACCGAGGAAGACGCCATGCGTCCAGTCAGTGGCCTCGACGACGAGCGGGACGTTGCTGGCGCGGCGCCCGCCGAAGAGGATGACATCGAGCGGCACGGCCTCTTCCCAGTCGTCGGAGATCTGCGGGCACTGCGCCGCCGACACCGTGAAGCGGGAGTTGGGGTGCGCGGCCGGACGACCGGAGTCGGGCGTCCAGTCGTTGCCCTCCCAGTCGACCAGGTTCGCGGGAGCCTCGTCGGTCAGACCCTCCCACCACACGTCGCCGTCGGGGCGGAGCGCGACGTTGGTGAAGATCGTGTTTCCCCACAGCGTCTCGACCGCGGTGACGTTGGTCGACTCGCCGGTGCCGGGGGCGACACCGAAGAAGCCGGCCTCGGGGTTGATCGCCCACAGGCGACCGTCTTCGCCCGGACGGATCCAGGCGATGTCGTCGCCGAGGGTCTCGACCTTCCACCCGGGGATGGTGGGGCTGAGCATGGCGAGGTTCGTCTTGCCGCACGCCGAGGGGAACGCCGCAGCGACGTGGTAGGCCTTGCCCTGCGGGTCGATCACGCGGATGAGCAGCATGTGCTCGGCGAGCCAGCCCTCGTCACGGGCGATGACCGAGGCGATGCGCAAGGCGAAGCACTTCTTGGCGAGGATCGCGTTGCCGCCGTAGCCCGAACCGTAGGAGTACACCTCGAGCGTCTCGGGGAAGTGCACGATGTACTTGTCGTCGTTGCAGGGCCACTCGGCATCCTGCTCGCCCGGGCCGAGAGGGGCGCCGACCGTGTGCACCGTCTTGACCCAGGGCGCGCCCTCGGCGATCTGACGCGTGACGGCGTCGCCGACGCGGGTCATGATGCCGATCGAGGCGACCGCGTAGGCGCTGTCGGTGATCTGCACGCCGATGTGCGAGAGCGGGCCGCCGACGCGTCCCATCGAGAACGGCACGACGTACATCGTGCGCCCGCGCATCGAACCCTCGAAGATCTCGTCCATCTTGGTGTGCATCTCGGCGGGGTCCGCCCAGTTGTTCGTGGGGCCGGCATCCTCTTCGCGCTCGGAGGCGATGAAGGTGCGCCCCTCGGTGCGGGCCACGTCGCTGGGGTGTGAGCGGGCGAGGTAGGAGCCGGGACGCCACTCGGGGTTGAGCTTGATGAGCTTGCCCTCGTCGACCAGGCCGCGCAGCAGCCAGTCGTTCTCGGCGCGGGAGCCGTCGACCCAGTGCACGGAGTCGGGCTGGGTGAGCGCGCGGATCTCCTCGACCCACGCGGCCAGCTCGGCCATGGCGGGGGTGTCATACGTCGGAGCCGCGCCGAACGTACGCGTCGGTGCGACGGGAGACGTGCGGGGGGTGAAGACTTCGGCGAAGGCCATGACGTGTGCTCCTTTGAACTGTGGGGCGTTGCACCTATCTTCTTCCGCTTCCGGCCGGACTTTCGGACGAATCGGGCGATAAGAACCACGATTCTTTCGCTACACTCAAGGAATGGCGTCCTCCGGCATTCACCTCACGACTCTCGGCCACCGCATCCGACACCACCGGCTGGAGAAGGGGTTCACCCTCGACGAGCTCGGCGCACTCGTCGGCGTCGCCGGATCACAGCTGAGCCTGATCGAGAACGGCAAGCGCGAACCCAAGCTGTCGCTGCTGCAGGCGATCGCGCACGCCACGAGCACCGAAGTGACCGACCTCATCTCGGGTGAGCCGCCGAACCGTCGCGCCGCCCTCGAGATCGAGCTCGAGCGCGCACAGGAGAGCCCGGTCTTCCGCCAGCTCGGCGTCGCGCCGGTGCGCGTGACCAAGGGCATGAGCGACGAGACGATCGAGTCGGTCCTCGGACTGCACCGCGAACTGCAGCGCCGCGAGCGCGAAGCCATCGCCACCCCGGAGGAGGCGCGGCGAGCGAACACCGAGATGCGGCTGCGCATGCGCGCGCAGAACAACTACCTCCCCGAGATCGAGAAGCTCGCCGAGAAGCACCTGAAGGCCGCAGGACACGTGCAGGGCGCGCTCACCCACCGCACGGTGAGCATCATGGCCGAGAAGCTCGGCTTCGAACTGATCTACGTGAACGACCTGCCGCATTCCACCCGATCGGTCACCGACCTCGAGAACGGGCGCATCTACCTGCCGCCGGCGTCGATCCCCGGCGGACACGGCCTGCGCTCGATGGCACTGCAGGCCATGGCGCACCGCTACCTCGGGCACACACCGCCGACCGACTACGCCGATTTCCTCCAGCAGCGACTCGAGATCAACTACTTCGCCGCGTGCTGCCTGATGCCGGAGACGGCCGCCGTCGCGTTCCTGCAGCAGGCAAAGAAGGATCGCAACCTCGCGGTCGAGGATTTCCGCGACGCATTCGGCGTGACGCACGAAGGTGCGGGCATGCGCATGACGAACCTGCTCACGCAGCACCTCGGGATGTCTCTGCACTTTCTCCGCGTGGACGCCACGGGCGCGATCACCCGCGTGTACGAGAACGACGGCCTGCCGCTGCCGATGGACGTGACCGGCGCGGTGGAGGGACAGCGGGTGTGCCGCAAATTCCAGGCGCGTGCCGCGTTCACACAGCAGAACCGCACCACGGAGCACCACCAGTACACCGACACGCCCTCCGGCACGTTCTGGTGCTCGACGCAGACCGGCTCGTCGAGTGAGGGGGAGTTCTCCATCACGGTCGGCGTGCCGTTCGACGACGCCCGCTGGTGGCGCGGCCGCGAGACCAGCGATCGCGCCGTGTCGACCTGCCCAGACGAGTCGTGCTGCCGGCGACCCTCGGCCGAACTCACCGAGCGCTGGAACGGCAAGGCGTGGCCGAGCGCCCGCGTGCACACGCACATGTTCTCGCCTCTCCCCCGCGGCGCGTTCCCCGGCGTCGACGACAACGAGGTCTACAACTTCCTCGGTCGGCACGCGAGCGAGTAGCCGCGGACTCGCGCTCCGTCACCGGCGGCGCGCTCAGTCGCCGGTGAAGTGGGCGAAGCGCGCCAGCGCGGCCTCGACGGCTGTCGGATCTGCGGGTTGCACGAACAGCTCCGGTGGCGCGTCGCGGGTCGCGCTCGCGTGCGTCCAGCATCCGATGACGCGTCCCTGCTCGACGATCGTGGCCCGCACCATGCCGTTCTTGCCCGGTCCGACGATGGCGAGGTGCTCGGGTGCGCACACGGTCGTGCGGTCGGCGTAGGAGATGTAGTACTCGTCGAACGCGGGGAGGGCGTGGACCGTCGCCGCGCCTGTCGCGCGCCGCGGGCGCTGGAGCGACACGAACAGCCCCTCGTCCACCTCATCGACCCGACCCGCCGCGCGCTCGACCGCCTCGCGTGACTGACCGAGAGTGAGTCCGGACCACCAGGCGAAGTCGGTGACACCCGCCGGTCCGTGTCCGTCGATGTACCGCACGAACAGCTCGGCGAGCGGGTCTGCCGGACGCGTGTGCTCGCGGATGTGCTCTTCGACCAGCACGAACCGCTGGTCCCTCGTGATGCCCGACCGCGTCGCGACGGGCCCCTGACAGATGAGGCCGTCGATCGTGAGGGTGAAGAGCAGGTGGATGCCGCGCTGCCCCGTGGGGTCGATTCCGACGCCCTCGAGGATCTCGAACACTTCGGCGCGCGTGCGGCCGCCGTCGCGCAGCTGCGGCGTCAGCGCGCGCGCCGCCGTCGCGACCATATCGTCATCGATGCCCAGCTGGCGGTGACGGGAGACCGCCTGCTGCCGCTGTCGGGCGGCGGTGACTTCGAGCATCCAGCCGAGGTCACGCGCCGGGACGGTGTGCAGTGTTCCGCGCATCGTCCAGCCCCGCACCAGGTCGCCGCGATCGAAGGCGCGATCGACATCCCGGAGTCGCACCTGTCCTCGGGTGCGCGCGGCGAGCGCCCAGCGGCCCGCGGTGAAGTCCTGACTCTGCACCGCGAGCATGTGGTGCGCCGCATCCGTCACCGTGCGCGTGGGTGCGCTCAGACGATGCGATCGGAGGCGCTCGGCGAGCAGGGGCGCGGTCTTCATGCCCCCATCATGCCGGGCGCCACCGACGCGGCGCAGGAGCCTCAGCCCTGCAGCGTCACCTCACGACGCTCCGGCAGCACGATCGGGTGCGACCCCGCCATGACCTCGAGCACGCGGATCACCTGGCACGAGTAGCCGAACTCGTTGTCGTACCAGACGTAGAGGATCAGGGTGTCCTCGTCGGCGATCGTGGCGAGGCCGTCGACGATGCCGGCGCGGTGCGAGCCGACGAAGTCGGTGGAGACGACGTCGGGGCTCTCGACGTAGTCGATCTGCTGGCGCAGCTTCGAGTGCAGCGAGACCCGGCGCAGGTAGTCGTTGACCTGGTCCTTCGTCGCCGGGCGCTCGATGGTCAGGTGCAGCACTGCGAGCGACACGTCGGGGGTGGGCACGCGGATCGAGCTGCCGGTGAGCTTGCCCTCCAGCTGCGGCAGCGCCTTCGCGACGGCCTTCGCGGCTCCGGTCTCGGTGATGACCATGTTGAGCACCGCCGAGCGGCCGCGGCGGTCGCCCTTGTGGAAGTTGTCGATCAGGTTCTGGTCGTTCGTGAACGAGTGGACCGTCTCGACGTGCCCCTTGACCACGCCGTACGCCTCGTCGATCGCGGCGAGCACCGGGGTGATGGCGTTCGTCGTGCAGGAGGCCGCGGAGAGGATGCGGTCGGAGTCGGCGATCGTCTCGTCGTTGATGCCGTGCACGATGTTCTTGAGCGGGCTCTTCCCCGGGGCGGTGAGCAGCACGCGGGCCACGCCCCTCGAGCGCAGGTGCTGCGAGAGGCCCTCTTCGTCGCGCCAGCGTCCGGTGTTGTCGACCACGATCGCATCCTGGATGCCGTGGGCGGTGTAGTCGATGGATGCCGGGTCGTCGGAGTAGATCACCTGGATGCGGGTGCCATTCGCGATGATCTGCTCGGCCTCCTCGTCGACGGTGACGGAGCCGGCGAAGCGGCCGTGCACCGAATCGCGCAGCAGCAGCGAGGCGCGCTTCGCGAGGTCGTTCTCCGCACCGCGGCGGACGACGATGGCGCGCAGCCGCAGTCCGCTGCCGCCGCCGGTGTGGGCGATGAGAATGCGGGCGAGGAGGCGCCCGATGCGTCCGAAGCCGTACAGCACCACATCGGTGGGCTCGGCGGCGACGGCTCCCATGGCGGGTGCGAGCTCCTCGGCGAGGTAGGCATCCAGCGGCTGGTCGCTCTCGGCGTGCCCGGCGACGAGGCGCGCGACATCGAGGGACGAGGCACCGGGAGCGAGCGCGTGGATCGCCTCCAGCACGGCGAGTGTGTCTTCGATGGGGAGGCGCTCGTGTCCGAGCTGCGCGACGCGCTCGTGCACCTCGACCAATCCCGTCGCCGAGAGTCCGAGCAGTCGGTGCCCGTGCAGCGAGGTGACCACATCGTGTTCGCGTCGAAGCGCCCCGATGAGCGGGATCATCCGCTCCGCCAGCTCTTCGCTCTCAGCCCAGTCGTCGCGGTGTGCCGCGGAATCGTTCATCTGCATCCTTGCATGTGTGAGCGCGCGCCGAGATCGCCGGCGCGCGAATGTGCCGGGTGGATCGGGGGATGCCACCAGCGTACAAGCCGCGAGATGACGAGCCGAATCGGCGGCGCGCGCGTTGACGCGAGGCGTGCCGAGCGCGCTCGGTCAGTACTGCGCCGAGAACGCCCCGTCCGATTTCAGCAGCTGTCCCGAGATCCAGCGGCCCTCGTCCGACACGAGGAACTCCACCACCGCGGCTACGTCGGCGGGCTGTCCGAGCCGTCCGAGCGGCGTCATGCCGCCCAGGCTCGTGCGCGTCTCGTCGTCCATCCACCCGGTGTCGATGGGTCCGGGATTCAGCACGTTCGCCGAGATGCCGCGCGGACCCAGCTCGCGGGCTGCCGAGATGACCAGACGGTCGAGAGCGCCCTTCGATGCGCCGTACGGGAGGTTTCCCGTCACGTGATCGCTGGTGAGGGCCAGGATCACTCCCCCGTCCTCGCTCACCTGCCGCGCGAAGGCCGCGATCAGCAGCAGGCTGGCCCGTGCGTTCACGGCGACGTGCAGGTCGAAGCTCTCGGCCGTGGTGTCGAGGATGCCGGATTGCACGTCGTGCGCATGGCTGAGGATGAGCGCGGAGATCGGGCCGTGCGCGGCCACGACCTCGGCGACCAGAGCTTCCGGCCCTTCCGGGGTGGACAGGTCGGCGGGATGGTCGGCGTCGCGGAGGTCGCTCGTCACGACGGTCCAGCCGGCTGCGCGCAAGCGGGGGACGATGCCGGCGGCGATGCTGTTCGCGCGGGCGGCGCCGGTGATCAGAGCGAGGGGCATCCCGTCACGCTATCGGACCACCGGCAGCGCGTCAGCGGGGCTCGCTCACGTGCCGAGGCACACCACGACGGCCGCGATCGCACCGAGTCAGGCGAGAGCGGCGATCGCGTCGCGCAGCACGCCGTCGGCCTCGTCGAGCGCAGCTGCCGCCTCCTGCGGGGTGGCGTCGACCGCCAGCATCAGCAGGGCCCGCTTGACCGAGCCGTCGGCCCCCTGCAGCGCGGCGGCCGCGACGTCGATGTCGACACCCGCGAGCTGCGACACCGTGCGGATGGAGCGCGCGTGGAGCTTCTCGTTCGTGGCGAGCAGATCCACCATCACCCCGCGGTAGGTCTTGCCGAGCTTGATCATCGACAGGGTCGTGAGCATGTTCACCACGAGCTTCTGCGCGGTGCCGGCCTTGAGTCGCGTGGACCCGGAGATGAACTCGGGCCCGGTCACGACCTCGATGGCGACGTCGGCCACCGCCCCGATCTCGGAGTGCGCGTTCGAGGCGATCGCCGCCGTGAACGCGCCGACGCTACGGGCGTAGTTCAGGCCGCCGACCACGTACGGAGTGCGTCCGGAAGCCGAGATGCCGACCACCGTGTCATCGACGGAGAGTCCGAGCTCACGCAGCGACTCCCCTGCGGCGGCCTCATCGTCCTCCGCGTTCTCCACGGCCGAGCGGATCGCGGTCTCGCCGCCCGCGATCAGCCCGACCACCATCGAGGGATCCGTGCCGAAGGTGGGCGGGCACTCGCTGGCATCCAGCACGCCGATGCGGCCTGCTGTGCCTGCACCGATATAGATCAGTCGACCGCCACGTCGGAATCGCTCGGTGATGGCGTCGACCACCGCGGCGATCTCGTCCGTGCGCTCGGCGACGCCCTCGGGCACCCGCCGATCTTCGGCGTTCATCCGACGCACGAGCTCGGCCGTGTCCAACAGGTCCAGATCTCCCCGCTCCGTCGTCGACGCCTCCGTGTCGAGGCCCTCGAGCACGGAGAGGAGGGAGGCGAGGCGCGAGTCATTCGGCACGGTGGACGAACCTTTCGTGAGGGAGGTCGGTGCGGCGGGCAAGCAGCAGCGCGCCGTCGAGAGCATCGCCGGTGGCGGGGACGACCCGGCGGCCGGCAGCGTGCAGGGAGGAGACGAGGGAGTCACGGAACCAGGCGTGGTCAGTGAGGCCGCCGTGCAGCGCGACATCGCTGGTCAGCGTGGAGGCCGCGACGGCCGTGGCGGTGAGCAGGCGCACGGCTTCCGTCGCGATCTGATGGGCGACGGGATCGCCGGCCTCCGCGGCGTCGAGCACGAGAGGGGCCAGCGTCGCGAGGCGCCGCGGCAACGGCTCACTCCGGGCGATCCACTCCTGGATGTCCGACACGGCTCCGACCGGACCGTTGATCGCCTCGGTGAGGCCGGTCTGCGCCGCGAGCCCGTCAGCGGCGCGCAGCACCGCACGCAGCGCCTCGCGTCCGAGCCAGGAACCGCTGCCGAGGTCGCCCAGTTCGGGTCCCCAGCCGTCGATGAGTCGTGCACCGTCGTCGATGCCGAGCGCGGCCGCGCCGGTTCCCGCGATGAGCAGCACACCCGTCCCGCCGTCGAGCGCTCCCACGTGGGCGGTGACCGCATCGGAGGCCACGACGGTGCGGGCGCCGGTCGCGACGGCGAGTCGTTCGGCCAGCTCACGGGCGGCTTCGGGCGCGAGCCAGGCCCCGGCGGCACCGACGCCGATGCATCCCAGGCCGGAACTCCCCTCGAGCAGGGGCATGATCGCCTCGAACGATGCGCTGACGCCGCCGGCCGCCGCGAGACCGGGCGCTCCGACGCCTGATCTTTCGATCCGTCCACCGTCGCCCGTGATCGTGATGCGGCAGCGGGATTTGCCGAGATCGACGGACGCGATCGGATGGACGGGCATCGGTTCTCCTCACGGACGCGGTCGCAGAGCTATGGAAAGAGACTACATACGAAGTAGACTCACCGGAAAGAATTTACCACCCCGCCGCACTCTCGAGACATCTCGGAAAACGTACGACCGGAGGGCCGTGTGAGCATCCAATCGACCATCGAAGCCGCTGCCTCGACGCTGCCGCCTTCGCTCTCCCGCATCGCGGCAGCGATCCGCGAGAACCCGTCGATCGTGATCGACATGACGATCAACGAGCTGGCCCAGGAGTGCCGGACGTCGGTGGCATCCGTGGTCCGCTTCTGCCGGGCGATCGGTTTCGCCGGCTACGCCGCGTTGCGGATGGCCCTGGCGACCGAACTCGGCAAGGAGGCTGCCCAGTTCTCCGCACGGGGCGCCTTCGGGTCCGAGATCTCCGATGAGGACACGCTTCAGGAGGCGGTGTCGAAGCTTGCCGCACTCGAACTGCTCGCGATCGAGGAGACCGTCGCCCGGCTCGACTTCGGCGCGCTCGAAGCAGCGATCACCGCGATCGACGGCGCCGACCGCGTCCTCCTCTACGGGATCGGCGCCAGCCAGTTCGTCGCGGAAGACCTCGCCCACAAGCTGCTGCGCGTCGGGCGCAACGCCCATGTCCTCGCCGACCCGCACGAGGCCGTCGCCGCCACCGTGCTGCAGACGGCGCCCACGGTCGCGATCGGGTTCTCGCACTCCGGCGCGACGATCGAGACCGTGCGGTTCCTGGACACCGCACGCACGCACGGTGCGGCGACGATCGCGGTGACCTCGGCGAAGGACTCGCCACTCGCCCGGGCGGCCGATCACGCCCTGTTCACCGAAGTGCGGGAATCGACGTTCCGCGCGGGTGCGATGGTGAGTCGCATCGCACAGCTCACGCTCGTCGACTGTCTCTTCGTCGGGGTCGCCAAACGGCGGTTCCACGAGACCGTCGATGCCCTGCGACGCACGCACGAGGCGATGCAGGAGCTGCGCGACTGACGCCTCAGCGCGATTGCGAAGCGTACGTCAATCCGCTGCGGCCGCGGGCGCAGCGGCCGACACCGCTCCGGCCGACGGAGTCGACGCGGATGCCGAGGACGGCTCGGGCGACGATGTTCCGATCGAGCCCGCCGTCCGCAGGAACACGATGATCCAGCTGAAGATCAGCACCGCGGCGATGAGTTCGACCGCTGTGAGGTTGTAGTAGCCCACCGCGAAGAACGCGGCGAGCAGGATGATCACCAGCACGAAGGCCCAGCCGAAACCCACGAACACCTTCGGGATGCTGGGCAGGAACCACGGCAGCCCCACCACGATCACTCCGAAGACGACGGTCATGCCCGTGGCGACGGTGTTGTGCAGGAGGAAGAACTCGTCGACGGGGAACAGCCCGACGCAGGCGAGGAAGATCCCCAAGAGGATCAGACCTCCGCGCACGAGGAACCGTCCACGGCGGTCGGCGGGGTCGGTTGCGGGGAGTCCGGCTGTCGCGTAGCGGGCGATGGTCGTCACCATGACACCGGCGATGATCAGCGTCGCGTTGAAGGCGACCGACGAGCTGTTGCTGCTCATCCCGAGCGCCGACAGATTGTCGCGCCACCAGTGCACGTCGCTGGAGGCGAGCATGCTGGCGAATGCACCGACCACCAGGAAGACCGCGAGCACCAGAGAGAGGACCATCGGGGTCAGGGCGACAGCGCTGAGAAAGGAGACGTAGCCGGTGAGGGCGGAGGCGACCGCCACCAGCACCGCGCCGGGAAAGGGGAACACCGGCGCATCCGTGAAACTCCGCTCGAGCAGCTCAGCGACGCCGAGCCAGCCGAGGTAGGCGATCGCCGCGTGCGCGAAGGCGATGGCGGCGAGGTCGTACCAACGCAGTCGGTCGCCCGGCACGCTGAAGCCGTCGCGGACGGCGCCCGGATCGACCTGTTCCGGCCGCACCGCTATGCGCCCGAGCGCGAAGGAGACGGCCGCGGTGATCGCCCCGCCGAACGCGGCGAAGACACCGATCGAACCGCTGCCGCTGATCGCCAGCTCGTGGCCCCAGAACACAGGGAGCGCGATGACGAAGCCGATCACGAGGAAGCCCGCGCCGACGATCAATGCGGTCGCCTCGAAGACGGCATCCGCTGTCTCTGGACCCCGCACCTGCCGCAGGACCCTCATGACTCTCGTCGCGAGCGCATTCATCATCCGAGCCTCCCGGTCCACATCATAGAAGTCGGCGGTGTCGCAACCGGCCCGCACTAGCCTGGATAGGTGCCTCAGACTCTCGCCGCCCGCGCCGTCCTTCTCGACATGGATGGGACCCTGGTCGATTCGACTGCTGTCGTGGAGCGGCTCTGGCTCGCCTGGGCGGAGCCGCACGGCATCGATCCCGAGACGGTGCTCCGTGTCGTGCACGGCCGACAGGGCCACCAGAGCATGGCGATCATGCTGCCCGACCGCGACCACGCCATCAATCTCCACGAGAACGAGATCATGCTCGCCACCGAGGCCGGCGATGTCGACGGGGTGATCGAGATCCCGGGTGCGCGCGCGCTGCTCGAGGCTCTGCAGCCGTTCCCGCACGCGATCGTCACCTCCGCCAACGTGGCTCTCATGACTGCGCGGATGCAGGCGGCTGGGCTCACTGTCCCCGAGCGTCGCGTGACCGCGGAAGACGTGTCCGCCTCCAAGCCCGATCCGGAGGGGTTCGTCCGCGCTGCGGGTCTGCTGGGGATCGACCCTGCCGACTGCATCGTGTTCGAGGACTCGGGCGCGGGGATCCAGGCGGGTCTCGCAGCCGGCATGCGGGTCGTCGGGGTCGGGAAGCACGCCGCGGCGCACAACCCGACGGTCCTGGTGACGGACCTCTCCCAGGTGGCCGTGGCCCCCACCGCGAACGGGTTCGAGATCACGATCTCCTGACGAGAATCCCTCCCTCGACCGCCGCACGTCGGCCGCTACGATGAGGCGATGCGACGTTTCCCCGCCTCGGTGTACGGCATCGGCGAAGAACCCGATCCGCGTTTCTCCCTGGCGAACGAGCGGACGTTCCTGGCCTGGACGCGCACCGGGCTCGCGCTGATCGCGGGTGGCGTCGCTCTCGAAGTCCTGGGGCTCGACCTGCATGCCGGGTTCCGCCTCGCCGCCTCGCTTCTGCTCATGCTCGCAGGCACGGCGGTCGCTCCACTCGCCTGGTGGGAGTGGATGCGTGCCGAGCGGGCCCTGCGGCAGTCACGCCCGCTCCCGGGAGCCTTCTCGGCGATCGTGTTGGCAGTCGTCGTGACGGTCGTGGGTCTGCTGGTGCTGGCCGGAGTGCTCTGGCGGTGACCGATCAGGGGCAGACCGCCCAGGGGCCGTTCGACCCGGGACTGCAGCCGGAACGGACCGAACTCGCGTGGCGACGGACTGCGCTCGCGATCGCGATCGGCTCCGTCGTGTCGCTGCGGATCTTCCCCCTCCTGCTGCCCTCCGACGCCGCAGCGTGGGGGTTCGCGCCGGGTGTGATCGGTATCGGCGCCGCGTGCGCCTTCTGGGTGGCCGCCCGACGCCGACAGCTGCAGACGACCGGCGCGCTGCAGTCCTCGACACCCCCGGAACGCTCGACACCGCCGGGTCCCTCGGGCGCGGCGATGCCCGGAGGCGGGATGCTTCTCGCCTTCACGATGCTCGCCACTGGCTTCGGTCTCGTGTCCCTCGCCATCGTCGCGGTGTCACTTCTCGTTCCCTAGATCGCGTTGCGAAGGGTCGGAGGGCGACGGCCGTCACTTCAACCCTCCCGTGGGTTAGGTGTTTGCCGCGATCCGAGGACGCTTCGCCCTCCCCCTTCATACCGGCACCCTGGCGTCACACCCGCAACGGAAAAGAGCGCCCGTCGTGTCGCGACGAGGTCGTCGTCGGTCGCGTCGCAGGTCGTCGCGTCGCGGGTCGTCGCGCTGCTGGTCGTGGTGTGCGCCATTGTCGGGTGGGGTCCCACCAGGCGGGTCCGCGGACGTGTGGTGTGCCGTCCATCATGCGGATTTCCCATCCGGAGGTGGTGAGGGTGCGGTGGTGGTGCCAGCAGAGGGCGACGCCGTTGTCGGTGTGGGTGGGTCCACCTCTGGCGTGTTCGTGGACGTGGTGGATCTCGCACCAGGTTGCGGGGACGTGGCAGCCGGGGATGAGGCATTCGCGGTCGCGGAGGGTGATCGCGCGGCGTCGGTGGGCGGTGAAGATCCGGTCGGTGGTGCTGATGCCGATGATGCGCCCGTTCGGGTCGAACAGCACTCGTTGCACGCCGCCCGCGCACGCGGTGTGTGCGGCGACACGGGGGGAGACGGGGGTGTCGATGCCGTCGATGTGCGCCCACCCGTGCCCGGTGGTGTAGTCGTCGGCGGTGACGGACACGACCAGGGTGGGGGCCCCACCGCCGAGGCGTGGGGTGTCGTCGTGGCGGGCGGCGATGCCGAGGATCGCGGCGAGGGTGTCGTGCTGCTTCTGCGACCGGGAACGCGGGTCGATCATCCGCCCCGGGTCACCGGACGGGAGGACATCATCGTCCAGCCCTCTGGTCTCGCCCGCGCCGACCTCGGTGTCAATGCTGGCTTCGGCGCCGGTCCCGGTCCCGGTGCCGATCCCGGCGTCGGTCCCGGCGTCGGTCCCGGTGTCGGTGTCGGTCTCGTCCGAGGGCCGGAACGCGACCCCGGGGACGGGTGGTCCGTCGACTTTCGGGTTCAGGTACGCGTCGAACAGGCGCTGCAACTGTCCTGCGACTTCCGGCAGCAACCGTCCCCGGATCGGGATCACCCCGTCTTTCGCCCGCCCGAGGGCCAGACCCCGTGCCCGCATCGCGATGTCCTCCGCCGGTTCCGCACCGTCCGGGTCGAGGTACTGCACGATCACCTGCGCCAACAACCGCAGATCCTCCGGCGTCGCCGCCGGCGCAACATCCCCGACCCCCGCGTCCGTGTCCGCATCCGTGTCCGCATCCGTGTCCGCACCCGTGTCCGGGTCAGCAACAGAGACTCCTCGCGCGTATGCGGCCAACTCCGCGTCCGCCCGCAACCGGTCCGCGGTCCCGATCCGGGACCCGGCCTGCTCGATCGGCCCGATCGCCGCCAACAGCCCCGCCACCCCGATCGTCCCGTCCAGCAACGCCTCCCGCAACGCCGGCCACCGCGCCGGCAACCACGCCCCGGACGACAACTCCACCTCCCGCCGCACCGCTTTCGCAGCCTTCACCACCCGGGCCGCACCCGGGCCGTCGGTGCGCAGCACCCGCTGCAGCAACTCGTTCACCGTGCGACACCCGAACCGCCCGCAGAACGCCAGCTCCCCCGACCCCGCCGGACGCCCATCCACCGACGCGACCGTCTCCACAACCACCGCATCCACCCGCCGCTGCACCTCCCCCGCGACCCGCAACAGCTCCATCTTCGCGTCGTCACTCAGCGCCGCGATCACGTCCGCGCGCAGCACCGAATCCAGGTCGGCGACGACCCGGTCCAGCACCTCCACGGGGTTGTTCATACCCCCAGTCAACCGAGGGCCACCGACATTCGAACCCCGAATAACCCCCGTTCAGAGCAATATTCCGAAACACGCGAACCACCGTCACGCCCTCCACAGAAACACCGCCAGAGCACTTCTCCACACTCCTCGCAGAACCATCCCGCAGAACCCACCCCGCAGAACCATCCCGCAGAACCAGCCCCACAGAACCCAGCCCCGCAGAACCCACCCCACAGATCCCACCCCGCGAAACCCGCCCGAGCCCCCCTTCAGTCCCGCGTGTAGTCCTCGAAGATCAGCGTGGTCCGGGTCGAGCGGATCGAAGGGATCGCTTGGATGTCTTCGAGCACGATGCGACGCAGGTCGCGGGCGTCGTTGGCGCGCACCAGCAGGATCACGTCGAAGTCGCCGCCGACGAGGGCCATGTGCTCGATCTCGGGGATCGCGCGCAGCCGGTCGCTCACGGCCTGCCAGGTCGCCTGTTCGATGGCGAGGGTCACGTAGGCACTCGCATGGTGCCCGAGCAGTACGGGATCCGTGCGCACCGTGTAGCCCGTGATGACACCCGCATCCGTGAGGCGCTTGATCCTCGCGTGCGCACCGGCGCGCGAGATGTGCACGGCATCCGCGATCGCCGTCATCGATGAGCGACCGTCGCGGCGCAGCTCTTCGATGATCGCTCGGTCGGTGTCGTCCAGCGCAGCCATGGCACCCCTCTCCTCGAGCCAGAAACTCTGACACTTCGATCAAGAATGCCCCACGAGTCGCTCGTTCATCCAGTATTTCGCGGATGATCTTGGATGACTGTCGCAGACAGGGGCATGCTGTCCCCATCGAGTTCGGCAAGGAGGGCGAACGCATGCTGCACACCGACATGCTTCCGCGAGACACCGCGGTGCAATTGATCGACGCGGACGGACAGCCTGTCGTGGACGAGCACTACGCACTCCCCGGCAGCGCGACCCTGCTGGCCGCCTATCGCGGACTCGTCGAGGGCCGGAGGATCAACGACCAGGCCGGCGCGCTCGTCCGTCAAGGACGCCTCGCCGTCTACCCGTCTTCGCACGGCCAGGAAGCGTGCCAGATCGCCGCCGCCATGGTGCTCGGAGACACGGACTGGCTGTTCCCGACCTATCGCGACTCGGTCGCCGTCATCGCGCGCGGAGTCGAACCCGCCGATGCGATGGTGCTCCTCAAGGGCGACTGGCACTCGGGCTACGACGTGCGTGCCCACCGGGTCGCACCGCAGGCCACTCCCCTCGCCACCCAGCTGCTGCACGCGGTCGGCTTCGCGCAGGCGGCCAAGCATCGCGGCGAGGACACGGTCGTGCTCGCGCTGTGCGGCGACGGCGCCACCAGCGAGGGCGACTTCCACGAGGCGATGAACTTCGCCGCCGTCTTCCAGGTGCCGGTCGTCTTCTTCGTGCAGAACAACGGGTTCGCGATCTCGGTGCCGCTCTCACGGCAGACCGCGGCTCCCTCTCTCGCCCACAAGGCGATCGGTTACGGGATGCCGGGACAGCGCGTCGACGGGAACGACGTCGCCGCCGTGCTCGCCGTGCTCGGCGAGGCGGTGAACCGCGCCCGCGCCGGCGGCGGCCCCTCCCTCATCGAGGCGCACACCTACCGGATGCAGGCGCACACCAACGCCGACGACGACACCCGCTACCGGGAGCGCGACGAGGTGCAGGCCTGGATCGCCCGTGACCCGCTGCTGCGCCTGCGCACCCACCTGACCGGCATCGGCGCCCTCGACGCCGACGCCGAGGAGCGGTTCGCCTCCGGAGCCGAAGAGATCGCCGTCGCGATGCGGACTGCGCTGAACACCGACGCCGACCTCGACCCGGAGGATCTGTTCCGCTTCGTCACCGCGACACGCTCGCCGCAGCTCGACGAGCAATGGCACCTGCTGCGCGACGAGATCGAACGCTCGCGCCTCGCCGACGCGGGCGCAGGGACCACCCCGAACGGAGGCCACCGATGACGATCGCACACGACGACACCCGCGCCGAGGTCGAGGCCGCCGCTGCGACGACCATGACCATGGCGGCCGCGTTGAACAGAGCACTCGCGGATGCCATCGAGTCAGACCCGGATGTGGTCGTCTTCGGCGAGGACGTGGGGGCGCTCGGCGGCGTCTTCCGCATCACCGACGGACTCACCGCGCGGTTCGGCGAGGGCCGGTGCTTCGATACTCCCCTGGCCGAGTCCGGCATCGTCGGCACCGCGGTCGGCATGGCCATGAACGGGATGCGTCCCGTGGTGGAGATGCAGTTCGACGCGTTCGCCCTGCCGGCGTTCGAGCAGGTCGTCAGCCATGTCGCGAAGCTCGGCAACCGCACGCGCGGAGGGATGCGGATGCCGCTGGTGATCCGCATCCCGTTCGGCGGCGGCATCGGCGGCGTGGAGCACCACTGCGACTCGTCCGAGGCGTACTACGCCCACACCCCCGGCCTCACGGTCGTCAGCCCGTCGACGCCGCAGGACGCCTACTCGCTGCTGCGCGCGGCCATCGCCTCACCCGACCCCGTGATCTTCCTCGAGCCGAAGAAGCTGTACTGGTCGAAGGGCGAAGTCGACACCTCCCTCACCACGGAGCTCGGCACCGCCCGGATCGCCCGCGACGGCACCGACGTGACGCTCCTGGCCTACGGCGCCTCGGTGCCGCTCGCGCTCGAGGTCGCGGAGGTCGCCGCCGCGGAGGGTCGCAGCGTGCAGGTGGTCGATGTGCGCTCGCTCTCCCCCTTCGACGATGCGACCGTGACCGCCGCGGTGAAGTCCACCGGCCGCGCCGTGGTCATCGCCGAGGCCCCCGGATATGTGAGCGTCGCCTCCGAGATCCAGGCCCGCGTGTTCGAGCGCTGCTTCGAATACCTCGCTGCGCCGGTACGACGCGTCACCGGCTTCGACACCCCCTACGCACCCCCGAAGCTCGAGCATTGGTACCTGCCCGATGTCGACCGCGTGCTCGATGCGATCGACACCCTGCACTGGGAGGACGACGTATGAGCGCCCCACTGAAGCCGGCCACGCAGATCTTCCGCCTGCCCGACCTCGGCGAAGGACTCACCGAAGCGGGTCTCGTGCAGTGGCTCGTCGCAGTGGGCGACACCATCACGACGGACCAGCCGATCGCCGAGGTCGAGACCGCGAAGAGCGTGGTGGAGCTGCCGTCGCCGTTCGCCGGCGTCGTCACCGCCCTGCACGGCACCGCCGGGGACACGATCGATGTCGGCGCGCCGGTGCTCGAGGTGGCCGACCCCGGATCGACATCGGAGGCGGGTACGGAGGGTACGACTCCGGATTCCGCGGGGGCCGCGGCATCGAGCACCCCCGAGCACGAGGCGTACCGCGAGGAGGAACGCGCCGGATCGGGGAACGTGCTGATCGGCTACGGCACCACGGCGCACACGACGAAGGGGCGTCGCCGCCCGGCCGCCACGCCGGTCCGAGCCGACCGCCCGACCGTAGCAGCACCGGCACCGGCACCGGCACCGGCACCGGCACCGAGGGCCGCCGCCGTCGACCCCGCCGCGACCTCCGCCGGTGCAGCATCCGTCCGCCGCCCGGTGGCCGTGCGCTCCCCTCTCGTCCGTCGTCTGGCACGCGACCTGGGGCTCGACGTGCACACGATCACGGCGACCGGCCCCGACGGGGCGATCACCCGCGCCGACGTGCTGCAAGCCGCGGTCGAGAACGCCGTCGACGGCGCCGCCGCGCATCACCGTGCCGCGAACGGGACCGGAGAGTCGGTCGACGGACTCGACGTCGTCTCCCGAGAGCGCATGTCGCCGCTGCGGCGCGCGGTCAGCGCGAAGCTGACGCGCAGTCGAACCGAGATCCCCGAGGCGACCGTCTGGGTCGACGTCGACGCCACGTCGCTGTGGGATCTCCGCGCGCAGATGGCGCCGGCGGGCGGCAAGGCCCCCTCGATCACGGCACTGCTCGCGCGCTTCGTGCTGCTCGCCCTCGAGGACTACCCGGTGCTCGCCTCGCGACTCGACGACAGCGGTGAAGAGCTGATCTCGTTCGACGGCGTGAACCTCGGAATCGCCGCCGACACCGAGCGCGGTCTCCTGGTCCCCGTCGTCCCCCGTGCGCACGCCCTCACCGTGGAGCAGCTCGACGCGGCACTGCGCGAACTCGCCGCCACGGCCAGGGCCGGCACGATGCCTCCCGAGCGCCTGCGCGGGTCGACCTTCACGCTCAACAACTACGGCGGGCTGGGCGTCGACGGCTCCGCGGCGATCATCAACCACCCGGATGTCGCGATCCTCGGCATCGGCCGGATCATCGAGCGGCCGTGGGTCGTCGACGGCGCGATCGTCGCCCGTCGTATCGTCCAGCTCTCACTCGCGTTCGACCATCGCGTGTGCGACGGCGGATATGTGGCGGGGTTCCTGCGGCGCGTCACCGAGCTCATCGAGAATCCGCTGCGTGCCTTCGGGCGGGTCTGACACCACCGCGTCCCCCGGGCGGGCATCGCGCCTGTGCCATAATTACCATACGATCGGTCAGTAATTCCGGGCCGAAGAGCCGGGCTACGACCCGCCGAGACGACGAAGTCAGGAGATCCGCATGACCGAGGCATTCCTCGTCGGAGGGGCGCGCACCCCGGTCGGACGCTACGGCGGCGCGCTCGCCACCGTCCGCCCCGACGACCTCGCCTCGATCGTGGTGGCCGAGGCCGTACGTCGGGCCGGAATCGATGCGGCACGGATCGACATCGACGAGGTCATCCTCGGTGCGGCGAATCAGGCCGGCGAGGACAACCGCAACGTCGCCAGGATGGCGGTGCTGCTCGCCGGACTCCCCGACAGCGTTCCCGGCATCACCGTGAACCGGCTCTGCGCCTCCGGCATGTCCGCCGTGACGATGGCCGCGCAGGCGATCCGCGCCGGAGACGCCGACCTCATCGTCGCCGGCGGCGTCGAGTCGATGACCCGAGCGCCCTGGGTGCAGGCCAAGCCCGAGAAGGCCTGGTCCAAGCCCGGCCCGGCATTCGACACCTCGATCGGCTGGCGCTTCCCGAACCCCCGGCTCGTCGCCCGCGACAAGGCGACCTTCGCGATGCCCGAGACCGCGGAGGAGGTCGCCCGCACCGACGGGATCACGCGCGACGAGGCCGACGCCTTCGCGCTCCGCTCGCAGCAGCGCGCCGCCGCGGCGATCGCGGCCGGACGCTTCGCACCCGAGATCGTCGGCGTGCCGACCGCCACCGGAGAGGTGCGGGTCGATGAGGGGCCGCGGCCCGAGACGACACTCGACGCACTCGCCCGACTGCGCCCCGTGGTCGCCGGCGGCAGCGTCGTGACGGCCGGGAACTCCAGCGCCCTCAACGACGGCGCCTCGGCGATCGTCGTGGCGAGCGCCGAGGCCGTCGAGCGACACGGCCTCGTGCCCCGCGCCCGGATCGTCGTCGGCACCAGCGCCGGTCTCGCCCCCGAGGTCATGGGCCTCGGCCCCGTGCCCGCCACGGAGAAGGCGCTCCGCCGCGCCGGACTGACCATCGACGACATCGGCTCCGTCGAGCTCAACGAGGCCTTCGCCACGCAGTCGATCGCCTGCATCCGTCGACTGGGTCTCGACGACGAGCGGGTCAATGCCGACGGCGGGGCCATCGCCCTCGGTCACCCGCTCGGCTCGTCCGGCTCCCGTCTGCTGATCACGCTGCTCGGACGCATGGAGCGCGAAGGCTCGCGGCACGGCCTGGCCACGATGTGCGTGGGGGTCGGACAGGGTGCGGCCGTGATCCTGGAGAAGGTGTGATGCACGCGGAATCGCCAGCCGAGCACGCAGCCGCCGAAGAGCCGCTGCTCGTCGAGCGGCGCCCCGACTGTGTGATCGCGACGCTCAACCGCCCGCACAAGCGCAACGCGATCGACCAGGCCACGATCGATGCCCTGCACCTCCTCTGCGATGAACTCGAGGAGGCTCCGCGCACCCTCATCCTCGTCGGCGCCGACGGCGTCTTCGCGGCGGGCGCCGACATCGCCGAACTGCGCGAACGCCGGGCCGCCGATGCGCTGCGCGGCATCAACGCCCACGCCTTCGTGCGGGTCGCCGAGCTGCCGATGCCCGTCATCGCGGCCATCGACGGCTATGCCCTGGGCGGCGGCGCCGAACTCGCCTACGCCGCCGACATCCGCATCGCCACTCCCACGCTCGCGATCGGCAACCCGGAGACGGGACTCGGCATCCTCGCCGCCGCCGGTGCGAGCTGGCGACTGAAGGAGATCGTCGGCGATGCCAGGGCGATCGAGCTGCTGCTCACCGGGCGCACGGTCAGGGCCGAGGAGGCGCTGCGGATCGGTCTCGTCTCGGCGATCCATGACGCCGAGGAGCTGCTGGCCGCAGCCGAGGCGATCGCCGACCGGATCGCCCGCAACGACCCGGCCGCCACCATCGCGACCAAGCGGGTGTTCCGCGCACCCCGCGACCGCCACCCCGCCGCCGATCTGGAAGCCCAGGCCGAGCTCTTCGAGAGCCCGGAGAAGTTCCGACGCATGACCGACTTCCTGGAACGGAGAGACCGATGACCGGGGCCACTCACCTCGCTCCCGCGCACGTCGGGGTGCTCGGCGGCGGACGCATGGGCGCCGGCATCGCTCACGCGTTCCTGCTGGCCGGCTCCCGGGTCACCGTGGTCGAACGCGATCCGGAGAGCGCCGAGGCCGCCGCACATCGCGTGCTCGAATCGGTCGACGCCTCGATCGTCCGAGGCGCGGCAGCGGAACCGGGAGACGCCTATCGGACACGCTTCGGCACCGGCACGGACGTCGGGTCGTTCGCGCCGTGCGACCTCGTCGTGGAAGCGGTGCCGGAGGATCTGGCCCTGAAGGTCGACGCACTCACCCGCGTCGAAGCGCAGATCGGACCGGACGCGGCCCTCGCCTCGAACACCTCCTCGATCTCGATCGATGAGCTCGCAGCGGTGCTCGATCGGCCGTCGCGGTTCCTCGGAATGCACTTCTTCAACCCGGTGCCGGCATCGACCCTGGTCGAGATCGTGCGGGGCGCGGCCACCGCTCCCCCGCTCGTCGACGATGCGCGCAGCTGGGTGCAAGCCCTCGGCAAGACCCCGATCGTCGTGACCGACGCCCCCGGGTTCGCGTCGTCGAGGCTCGGCGTCGCGATCGGCCTGGAGGCGATCCGGATGCTCGAGGAGGGCGTCGCCTCCGCCGAAGACATCGACACCGCCATGACGCTGGGCTACAAGCATCCGGTCGGACCGCTCCGCCTCACCGACATCGTCGGACTCGATGTGCGGCTCGGCATCTCCGAGTACCTCGCCGCGAATCTCGGCGAGCGCTTCGAACCGCCGGCTCTGCTGCGCCGTCTCGTCGCCGAGGGTCACCTCGGGCGCAAGAGCGGACGCGGCTTCTACGAATGGGACGCCTCATGAAGGGAACTGACATGACCGAGATCCTCCCCAGCTATCTGCAGGGATCCTGGTGGTCGCCGGATGCCGGCGCCGAGGCGACCGAGGTGCGCGACGCATCGACGGGCGAACTCGTCGCCCGCGTGTCGACCGAGGGCATCGACCTCGCCGGGGCTCTCGCCCATGCGCGCTCCGCGGGGCAGGCCTCGCTCGCCCAGCTGACCTTCCACCAGCGCGCAGTGCGGCTCAAGCAGTTGGCGCTCGCCCTCACCGAGCGCAAGGCGGAGCTGTACGAGATCTCGAGCCGCACCGGCGCCACCGCACAGGATTCGTGGGTCGACATCGACGGCGGCATCGGCGTGCTGTTCGCATACTCCAGCAAGGGCAGGCGGGAGCTGCCGAACGCGAAGGTCTTCGTCGACGGCGCGGTGGAGAACCTGTCCAGGGACGGCTCCTTCCTCGGGCGCCACATCTACACGCGCCTCCCCGGTGTCGCCGTGCAGATCAACGCCTTCAACTTCCCGGTCTGGGGCTCGCTGGAGAAGTTCGCCCCGGCGTTCCTGGCCGGCGTGCCGACCGTCGTGAAGCCCGCGACGCCGACCGGGTACCTCGCCGAGGCGATGGTGCGGATCATGGTCGACTCCGGGCTGCTGCCCGAGGGCTCCCTGCAGCTCGTCTCGGGCAGTGTTCCCGGCCTCTTCGACGAGCTCCGCCTGGGGGATCTCGTGGCGTTCACCGGGTCGGCGTCCACCGCAGAACGGCTGCGGGCGCACGATGCGGTGCAGACGGGCGGGGTGCGCTTCACGAGCGAGACCGACTCCATCAACGCGTCGATCCTGGGGACCGACGCGGTCGCGGGCACCCCGGAGTTCGACGCCTACGTCAAGCAGCTCGTGGCGGAGATGACCAGCAAGGCCGGGCAGAAGTGCACGGCGATCCGACGCGCGATCGTGCCGACCGGTGTCGTCGACGACGTGATCGATGCCGTGCGGGCACGACTTTCCGAGCGCATCGTGCTCGGCGACCCACGGGCGGAAGGCGTGACGATGGGGCCGCTGGCCTCGACCGCACAGCGCGATGAGGTGCTGCGCCAGGTGGCACGGCTGCAAGACGGCGGTGGTGACCTGGTCATCGGCTCGACCGATGCTCCGGACGTGCGGCACGGCGACGGAACAGAGGGACCCGCCCCGGATGGCGCCTTCCTCGCCCCGATGCTGCTGCGTTTCCCGGACCCGGAGAGCGCAGCCGTCAACGAGATCGAGGCGTTCGGTCCGGTCTCGAGCATCGTCGGCTATCGCACCCTCGACGAGGCCAGTGCCCTGGTCGCGCGCGGCGGAGGTTCGCTGGTCACGAGTGTCGCCACGCACGACCCCGACGTCGCCGTGGCGCTCGCCACCGGCATGGCCGCCTACAACGGACGGGTGCTCTTCCTCGACCGCGACGACGCCCGCAGCTCGACGGGTCACGGCTCGCCGCTGCCGAACCTCGTGCACGGCGGCCCGGGCCGCGCCGGCGGCGGCGAGGAGCTCGGCGGCATCCGCGCCGTCCTGCACCACATGCAGCGCACCGCGGTGCAGGGCTCCCCCGCGATGCTGACCGCCCTCACCGGCGTGTGGCATCAGGGCACGGCGGCACGGCCGTACGAGGAGAGCGGTGGCGTGCACCCCTTCCGCAAGTCGCTGGCCGAGCTGCGCATCGGCGACCAGGTCGCGAGCGGCTCCCGCGCGGTGACGCTGGAAGACATCGAGACCTTCGCGACCTTCACCGGCGATAGCTTCTACGCGCACATGGATGAGGAATCCGCCGCCGCCAACCCGTTCTTCCCGGGTCGCGTCGCCCACGGGTATCTGCTGGTGTCGTGGGCTGCCGGTTTGTTCGTCGACCCCGCACCCGGACCCGTCCTCGCCAACTCGGGCCTGGAGAACCTGCGCTTCCTGACCCCGGTCTCCCCTGGCGACGAAATCCGCGTCGAGCTCACCGCCAAGCAGATCACTCCGCGTGAGACCGACGAGTACGGCGAGGTGCGCTGGGACGCGGTGCTGAAGAACCAGCGCGACGAGATCGTGGCCACGTACGACGTGCTCACCCTCGTCGCGAAGGAACTCGCCGCGGTGTAGCCCGGCTGAAACCCCGGGCTGTCGCCGGGACCCCGTCCTTCCGACTCGAATACGACGGGGTCTCGGCGGGAAGACGGGGTCTCGGCGGACGGCCTCAGCGGCGGCGCAGGCCGTCGAGGGCGATGGCGACGACGTCGTCGGCGAGCCGGGCCGCGCCCTCGCGTCCTCCCGGACGGTACCACTCCACGATCGAGTTGATCATTCCGAACGCCAGGCGGGCCACGACGCTGGCATCGATGTCGGCGCGCAGCGTACCCTCGACCTGCGCCTCGGAGACGAGCGCCGTGATCCGGCGGTCGAACGCGCGACGGCGGGTGAGCGCCCGGCGCTCGACATCGGTGTTGCCACGCACCCGCAGCAGCAGCGTGACGGCGGGAAGCTGGTCGACGAGCACGTGCACGGCCCCGCGGAGCACGTGCTCGAGGCGGGCGACCGCGCGGGACCCCTCACGATCGACCGTGGCCGGAAGCGGGTCGTCCACCACCGCCTCGAGCCCGCTGAGCGCCGCGTCGAGCGCGAGATCGAGCATCTCGTCCTTCGAACCGAAGTGATGGTAGATCGCCGACTTCGACAGGCCGAGGCGCTCGGCCAGCTTCCCGATCGAGGTCGCGTCGTACCCGTGCTCGTTGAACGCGGCGACGGCGACGGCGAGGATGCCCTGCTGGTCGTAACCGGGGCGGCCTCGTCGCGTGCTCTGCATCTCGGACATCCCCACAGTCTCGCATCGGATCGCGCGGTCGGCCGGGAGCGGCCGCGCGAGGTCAGAAGGTCTGATCGGTGGTGCGCGAGCGGCCACGGAACTCCGCGACCGGATCGCCGAGTTCGTCGACGACCGTCACGTCGTAGATGCCGGAGCGTCCGCTGCGGGTGCGCCGCACGGCCGTCGCGGTCAGCGTCTGTCCGGCGACGGTCGACTTCAGGAACGAGATGTCGGCGCCCGCGGCCACCGTGACCCGATCGGCCTCGTTGCAGGCGATCGCGAACGCCGTATCGGCCAGGGCGAAGACGAAGCCGCCATGGGTGATGTGGAACCCGTTGGTCATGTCGTCGCGCACGCGCATCGAGACCACGGCGTGACCGGGATCATCGCGTTCGACGACGAGACCCAGCGAGGCGGAGGCGCGGTCGCGCTCCATCATGGCGCGGTTGGGGCGCACGGCGTCCGTGGCCCGCGGCGTCGCATCCGTCATCGTCGACCTCCTCGTCGCGCGGACGCCGCAGCGACAGCATCCGCGCGGCCCATACTAACTGACCGATCGATCGGTAAAGAAGGGTTGTCCGCGGCGGCTCGCCGCGCGCGGGTCAGCCGAAGATCAGTCCCTTGCGGAGCGTGGCGTCCTCGACCATGACGCCGGTGATCACCGCAGCGGCGTCGAGGGTCGAGTCGCGATCGAGTCGAAACCGCATCACGACCCCCTCGCGGCTGGACCACTCGTAGAAGTACTCTCCCGAGGAGACGATGCGCAATGCCGTGCCCTGGGGGAAGGCGGACACCGCGGCGCTCAGGGGATCGCCGACGCGCACACCGTCGGCAGACGGAAGAGACGCGCCATCGTGGGTCAGGTCACCTGCGACGTTCGCGATGCCGACGGAGACCCCGGCGACGACGGTCGACTCGTCCTGCGTCCAGAGCACCAGGGATGCCGACCCATCGGCCGAGATCAATCGCGTCGGCGCCCCCGGCCACTCGGGCTCCGCGACCCGCGCTCCGGGAACGGCGGCGATGGCCTCATCGAGCTCGGCCCCCAGGCGCACCGGGCCGACCCCCGCAGTCGTGATCTCCCACTCGCTCCAGGGCGCAGCGGGGTCGGCGGCAGGGACGTCCACGGAAACCGGCGGGTTCTCCGGCAACTCGTCGATCAGCTTCGCCGTGGCCTCGCTTGCTCGGTCGCGCAGCAGCGCTGCGGCGGCCTCGGTGTCGAACGCGGGTTCACCAGTGAAGGGCTGCCACATCTCGACGATCACGTTTCCGACCGAGGAGTAGCTCTTGTAGAGGCTGTAGCCACCGCCCTCGGGATAGGTGAGCACGAGGGAGCCGGCGATGGCACGGACGCCCCCGTCGCCCTCGACCGTCGACGAGGCGAAGGAAGAAGGCGCCCCACCGTACTCGAAGGATCCGCATTGTTCCGCGGCCTCGGCATACTGGTCCATGCGCGCCGTGGCAGCCGCTTCATCGGCGAACTGCAGCACGTGAAGCCAGCCCTCGCGCCCTTCGGGAATCGTGCTCGTCCACGTGACGGAGCGTGCGCCGATGGAGCCGAGCGAGGCTTCGGCGTAGACCGCGTTGCAGATCGCCGGGTCCGGCTCGTAGCCACCGCCGTCGGACACCTGGATCAGAGAGGGCACCGCCGGACTGACATCACCCACATCGGGAAGCAGACCGGAGATCTCCTCGGCGCTCAGCAGGAACCAGTCCAGCTCGTCACCGACGAAGGCGATCGGTCCGGCATACGGATCAGGAGCTGGGGATTCCGAGACCGTGGGCTCGGGGGTGGGCGTGGACTGCGGAGTCGGGGCGCACCCCGACAACGCCACCAACGCCCCTGCCGCGACGACACCGATCAGGCCCCTCACGAACGTCTTCGACCGCGACATGTCCCACTCCGATCCACACTCGGCGCCGGCATCGGCGCACCCCCGTGCGGCCGAGCCTAGGGCCTCGCCCCGGCCTCACGAGGTTCTCGCTCCATGTCGAGATCAGAATGAGATTCTGAACATGCCGGGGCACGCATATACGGCGCGATCACCGGGCATCGGCACGCTGCAGAGCGGCGGCTCCCACGGCCCTGGCCTCCGCCGCCGTCGCGGCCCCGAGCACGGCATCAGCAGCGCGACGGCACTCCTCCTCGGTCACGTCACGGAGCGCGTCGGCCACTCGTCCGAGCGACCGCGGGGTCATCGAGAGCGAAGTCGCTCCGAGTCCCACGAGCACCGGGGCGAGGGCCGGGTCCCCGCCCGCCTCGCCGCAGACGCCCACCGGTTTTCCGGCCGCACGCCCCGCCGCACCGACCATACCGATCAGGCGCAGCACCGCCGGCTGCCACGGATCGTTGAGATCACCCAGGTCGCTCAGCAGCCGGTCGGCGGCCAGCGTGTACTGCGCGAGGTCGTTGGTTCCGAGGCTCACGAAGTCGACCACCTCGAACAGCTCGGCGGCGAGCAGTGCTGCCGACGGCGTCTCGATCATGATGCCGACGCGGCCGATACCCGCCGCGCGCGCGAGCTCGGCGAACTCCCCGGCCTCTTCGACGGTGGCCACCATCGGGGCCATGACCTCGACCTCGGCCGCCTCCTCCGCCGCGGCGAGCGCGAGTGCACGTAGCTGATCGTCGAGCAGCTGCGGCCGACGGCGTGCGATCCGGAGCCCCCGCACCCCGAGCGCCGGGTTGTCCTCCTTGTCGGAGTTCGCGAACGGGAGGGGCTTGTCGCTCCCCGCATCGAGCGTGCGCACGACGACCTTGCGGTCGGGGAATGCGGCGAGAACCCCGCGATACGCGGCGGTCTGCTCCGCGACCGTCGGAGCCTCGGCCCGGTCGAGGAAGCAGAACTCGGTGCGGAACAGGCCGATGCCCTCTGCTCGTGCGGCCGCGGCGGTCACCGCGTCCGGGGTGCCGCCCACATTCGCCAGCAGCGCCACGCGGTGCCCGTCGGCGAGGCGCCCTGATCCGTCGAACTCCACCACGGTCGCGGCCGCCTGCGCTTCCGAGATGCGGGATGCCGGCGGATCGACCTCGACCGTTCCGCGCCCGCCGTCGACGAGGAGGGTCGAGCCGACCGGGATGCCGACCGCACCGGCGACGCCGACGACCGCGGGAAGACCGAGCGATCGCGCAATGATCGCGGTGTGCGACGTGGGCCCGCCCTGCTCGGTGACGAGCGCGACGCAGTGCCCTCCGGCGAGGGCTGCGGTGTCGGCGGGCGCGAGGTCCGTCGCCACGAGCACGAACGGCTCATCGCGCTCGGGCACCCCCGGCATGTCGACCTGCAGGATCTCGGCGATGATCCGGTCGCGCACGTCGCGGATGTCGGCGACACGCTCCGCCATCCGGCCTCCCAGCGCGGCCACACCCTTCTCGTGCGCTGCTGCGGTCTCCCAGATCGCGCGCGCCGCGGTGCGGCCCTTCGACCGGACGAGCGCCGTCGCCTCCGACACCAGCTCGGGGTCGGAGGCCAGCAGGCGCGACGCATCGAGGATCGCCCTGGTCTCCCCCGTCGCCTGGGACGTCCGCGCACGCAGCTGATCCGCCACGGCCACGGCTGCCCACTCGATCGCCGAGACCTCGGCGTCACGGTCCTCCACAGCGACCACAGCGCCCGCCGCCGGCTCGCCGACCGCCGGCGCGAGATGCACGAGCGGCGCGGCCACCCGGCCGGGACTGACGCCGCGTCCCCGCAGCACCGCCCCGGGCGCGATGACGGGCACCGGAGCGTCGGACACCGGGGCGTCGGACACCGGAGCCGCGGATCCCGCAGCCGCCGAAGTGGCCGTCGGCGTCGCTTCGTCCGTCCCCTCTCCGAATCCGTCGTCGAACAGCGCCGACAGCTTCTCCAGGACCGCGGCCGATTCCGGGCCGCGCGCGACCAGTTCCAGCTCGTCGCCCTGCCGAGCCCCGAGGATCAGCAGTCGCGAGAGGCTCGCGGCCGACGCATCCGGACCGTCGGGAAGACGACGCAGCCGCACATCGGTCCCGGCCGAGGCTTCCGCGATCAGCGCGGCGGGGCGCGCATGGATACCCAGCGGATTCCGCACCCGCACCCGCCGGACGAGCTCCTCGCCGGCGGGCTCGTTCTCTGGTTCCGGCGATGGGCCCGCATCGTCGGGACCTCCGAGCTGCCCGGTCTTCGCGCCGAGTGCCGCGGTCGCCTCCTCAGCGACCGCGTCCAACCCTCCGCCCGCCGCGGCGGAGACGACGGCGGCGAGCAGTCCCTCCACGAACGGAGCGGGCGCGAGCCGCACGGGGACGTCGCTCGACCGCAGCTCGAGCGCGAGCTCAGCACTCAGCACGGCCGATCCGAGGTCCATGAGGACCAGGACGCCGTCGCAGTCCGCCGCGAGCTCGTCGATCGCGGCAGCCACCGCCACCGCATCCGTCCCGAGGATCGGTGCGCCGTCACCGTCCACTCCCGCGCCGGCGGCGACCTGCACGCGCACCCCGTCACCCTGCACCATCTGCAGGGCAAGCTCCAGAGCCGCCTCCCCGAGCCGAGCGCTGTGGGAGACGGCGACGATCCCGATCATCCGGCGCCGTCCGCCACGGCTGCGGCGAGCGTGTCGAACAGGATCGCCGTCGATGCGGCCCCCGGGTCGAGGTGCCCGGCGCTGCGTTCGCCGAGGTAGCTGGCCCTGCCCTTGCGGGCGACGAGCGGGAGCGTGGCGTCGCGACCGTCGACTGCCGAATCCGCTGCCGTCCTGACGGCATCGGCGACGGACGCGCCTCCGGCGAGCGCGGCATCGAGCGCATCGACGGCCGGAGCCATCGCGTCGAACATCGTCTTGTCGCCCGCCTCGGCCTTCCCCCGCGCCACGATGCCGTCGAGGCCTGCGCGCAGGGCGGCGGCGAGCGCCGGACCGTCGAGCTCGGACACGGCACCGGCCGCCATCCCCATCCGCAGGAAGAACGTGCCGTAGAGCGGTCCGCTGGCCCCGCCCACGGAGCTCACCAGCGTCATGCCCACGGTCTTCAGCAGCTCATCGACCGTGGCGGGAGCGCCCGCCGCGAGCTTCTCGCTCACGGCGTTCATCCCCCGGGCCATGTTCGCGCCGTGGTCGGCGTCGCCGATCGCCGAGTCGAGCTCGGTGAGCCAGTCGCGCTCCTCCGTGACGGCCGCACCGAAACGGGAGACCCAATTCGTGAGGACGGCGGTGTCGACAGCTGCCATCACGCACCCCACCGCAGGCCGGGGGTGTTCACGGGGGCGTCCCAGAGGCGCAGCAGCTCGTCGTCGGCCTTGAGCACCGTGACCGAGCAGCCCGCCATGTCGAGCGAGGTGATGTAGTTGCCCACCAGGTTCCGGGCGATCTGCACCCCGGACTTCTCGAGGATCGCCGCGACCTCGCCGTACATCAGGTACAGCTCGATCAGCGGCGTCGCCCCCATGCCGTTGAGCATCACGATCGCCGGGCCCGCCGCGTCGATGTCGGCGAGGATCGGCTCGACGAGCTGTCGGGCGATCTCGGAGGCCGGAGCGAGCGGTTCACGATGACGCCCCGGTTCCCCGTGGATGCCGATGCCGATCTCCATCTGGTCGTCCGGGAGGTCGAAGGTGGGCTTGCCCGCGGCCGGAACCGTGCAGCTGGTGAGCGCCATGCCCATCGAGCGGCCCTGGCCGTTGACCTTCTGGGCCAGCTCGACGACGGCGGCGAGGTCGCGGCCCTCTTCGGCTGCGGCCCCGACGATCTTCTCGAGCAGCACCGTCAGGCCCACCCCTCGACGACCTGCCGTGTAGAGCGAGTCCTGCACGGCGACGTCGTCGTCCACGGTGATGCTGCCCACTTCGATCCCCTCCATGGAGGCGAGCTCGGCGGCCATCTCGAAGTTCAGCACGTCGCCGGTGTAGTTCTTCACGATGTGGAGCACGCCGGCTCCGCGATCGACGGCCTTCGTGGCGACCTGGACGCGGTCGGGCGTCGGAGAGGTGAAGACCTCGCCGGCGACGGCGGCATCCAGCATCCCGGTACCGACGAAGCCGCCGTGCAGCGGCTCATGGCCGGACCCGCCGCCCGAGACGATCGCGACCTTGCCCTGGGCCTTGGGCGTCGCCCGCGTGATGACGTGGTTCTCCAGGTCGACGGAGAGCTCGGGATGAGCGAGAGCCACCCCCTTCAGGGATTCGACGAGAACGTCCTCGGGGGCGTTGATGAGCTTCTTCATCGTTCGATCTCCTTTGATCCTCGGGATTTCTTTCGCATAATCCGAAAGCAATTCGTTAATGTCGAATATGCTCGGAGCCTGCCGGGTTGTCAAGATCATCCTGAAGACCGGCACGGCATACGCACCGGCTCGACGACGCACCGGAAGGAGGCTCCCCCGTGATCCAGGCGATCGACCGCGCGGCGAAGATCCTCGAACTGCTCCAGGGAGCACGCCACCTCGGCATCACCGACCTCGCCGCAGCGCTCAGCCTGCCGCCGTCGACCGTGCACGGGATCGTCAAGTCGCTGCGCTCGCACGGCCTCGTCGCGAAGGAGCGCGGCGGGCAGCGCTACATGCTCGGGCCCACGCTGCTGCGCCTGAGCAACGTGTACCTCGACACCCTCGACGTGCGTGCGCGGGCGATGCGCTGGACGCAGGAGCTCGCTCGTCGCACCGACCTCTCCGTGCGACTGGGGGCCCCGCACTTCACCGACGTGCTCGTCATCCACCACAACCTGCGCCCCGATGACAGCCAGCAGATGCTGGAGACCGGTGTCGCCATCCCCGCGCACGCCTCCGCCATGGGCAAGGTGCTGCTCGCCTACGACCAGGGCTTCCAGCAGACCGTCTTCGAGCAGCCGTTGCGCAGCCTCACCGGGGACACGATCACCGACGTCGCCCGTCTGACCCTGGAACTGCCCGCGATCGCGGAGCGCGGCACCGCCGGCGAGTTCGACGAGGCCGTGCTGGGCGAGTCCTCGCTCGCCGCCCCCGTCGCCGATGCCTCGAACGCCATCGTCGCGGCGGTCGCGGTGGTCCTGCCGACCTCGCAGACGCCGGCATCCGACGCGATCATGAACGCCCTGAGGGAGACCGCCAGGAACATCTCGCGGGAACTCGGCGCGACCTCGTGGCCGCCCCGCGTCGCGCCCGCCGACGACTGACTCAGACCGCCGGTCCGGCCCTCCTCAGCCGCGCAGCGCCAGGGCGAAGGGCAGCACCTGAGTCGCACCGGCCTGCCGCAGTACTCGGGCGGCGACCGTCATCGTCCATCGGCTGTCGACGAGGTCGTCCACGAGCAGCACCGGTCCCGTCGGAACGTCGAGGTGCTCGGCACTGAACCGATCCCAGAGGCCGCCGAGGCGGAACACGCTGTTCCCTCCCGGCTGCCCGGTCGGGCCGCCGCCGAGCGGTTCGAGCGCCCCGAGATAGGGCAGTCGTCCGACGTCGGCGAGGCCGCGCGCGAGCGAGTCCACGAGCAGCGGATGCGACCGCGAGGGCAGGGCGACCACGGCCACCGGGCGCTCCTCCCAGCCCCATCCGGCGAGCACGCGGATGCAGGCCTGGAGCAGCTGCGGCGTCACCGGGGCATCCGATGCACCCGCGGCGAAGAGTTCACGCAGCGCACCGCCCCATCCGAGATCGGTGAGTCGAGCCAGCGCCCGCCCCTCTCCCGCCTGCTCGTCGGCGGGGATGCGCCCCTTGACCGGCACCTCCAACCGATCGGCACCCGTCGGCCAGGCGCGACGGGGTTCGATCGGAACGCCCACCCGGTCGAGCGACTCCGCGGCCTGCGTGGTCGCGGACTCCCCGATCTCGCGCGGGAACCATCCGCCCGCGCAGTTGTCGCACCGCCCGCAGGGAGCCGCGGTGTCGTCATCGAGAGCGCGCTGCAGGAACTCCATGCGGCATCCGTCGGTCTGCTCGTAGTCGATCATGTGCTGCTGCTCGGCGAGGCGCTCGGCGGCGATGCGCTCGTAGCGCTCCGCGTCGTAGGTCCAGGGGTCGCCCGTCGCGACCCAGCCGCCCTGTACGCGTCGCACCGCACCGTCGACGTCGAGCACCTTGAGCAGCAGCTCGAGCGGCGTCCGCCGGATGTCGACCATCGCCTCGAGCGCCGGCGTCGAGATCGGGGCGTCTCTGAGCGCACTGATCACGCGCTCCGCCCGCTCCCGGTCGGGCATCGACGCGGTGGCGAAGTAGTGCCAGATGTCGCGGTCCTCGACGCCGGGGAGCAGCAGCACGTCGGCGCTCTCGCTCGCTCGACCGGCACGGCCGACCTGCTGGTAGTAGGCCACGGGCGACGACGGCGCACCGAGGTGCAGCACGAAGCCCAGATCGGGCTTGTCGAACCCCATGCCGAGCGCGCTCGTGGCGACCAGCGCCTTGACCTCGTTGCGCTTGAGCATCCCCTCGGACTCCGCGCGCTCGTCGGTGTCGGTCTGCCCGGTGTATGCGCGGACGTCGTGCCCGTGATCACGCAGCAGCCGGGCGGTGTCGACCGCAGCGGCGACGGTCAGCGTGTAGATGATGCCCGACCCCGGCAGGTCGTCGAGGTGGCTCAACAACCAGGCCAGGCGGCTCGCCGAGTCGCGCAGCCGCAGCACACCCAGCCGCAGCGAGGTCCGCGCGAGGGGTCCGCGGATCGTGAGCACGGGCGCCGCCTCGCCCTCGCCGGCATGAAGACTGCCGAGCTGCTCGGCGACATCGGCCACGACCCGGCTGTTCGCGGTCGCGGTGGTCGCGAGCACCGGCACATCGGCGGGCATCTGCGCGATCAGGTCGCGCAGCCGCCGGTAGTCGGGGCGGAAGTCATGCCCCCAGTCGCTGATGCAGTGCGCCTCGTCGACCACGAGCATGCCGATGCGGCGGACGAGTGCCGGCAGCTGCTGCTCGCGGAAGGCCGGGTTGTTGAGCCGCTCCGGGGAGACCAGCAGCACGTCGACCTCATCGCGATCGAGCTGGGCGAGCACGTCGGACCACTCGTGCGCGTTGGTGGAGTTGATGGCGACCGCGCGCACACCCGCGCGCTCGGCGGCGGCGATCTGGTCGCGCATGAGCGCAAGCAGCGGCGAGACGAGCACGGTCGGCCCCGCGCCCTGGCGTCGCAGCAGCAGCGTCGCGACGAAGTAGACCGCGGACTTGCCCCATCCGGTGCGCTGCACCACGAGCGCACGCCGGCGTCCCTCGACCAGCGCCTCGATGGCCTCGTACTGGCCGTCGTGGAAGTCGGCGTCCGGGCGGCCGACGAGCTCGCGCAGGGCCGACAGTGCAGCATCGCGGGTGTCGGCAGGAGCTGGGGAGGTCATGCCTCCACTCTGCCTCACCCCGCCGACACGGCCGGCCCTCATCCCAGCCCGCTCGCATCCCGGGCGATCCTCCGTCGTCTAGCGTGAAGGGATGATCACTCGCGAGCTCGCCGTCACCCTTCGAGAGGCCGGACTCGTCTGGCACCCGGCGGAGGGCGACCGCTTCCAGCTCGATCTTCCCGACGAGGTAGAGCTCGAGGCGGAGGCCGAGGTCTTCACGGTCAGCGAGATGACGATCGAGGCCAGGCAGACCCCGAGCGGAACCGACCTCGCCTTCAACGGCACGACCGAGTGGGCGCTGGACGCGGTGACGCTCGCCGACGCGGTCTGGCTGCCGCGCGAGGACCAGCTGCGCGAGCTGCTGCGCGGCACCTTCCGCTCGCTCACGCGCGTCGAAGACGCCTTCCGCGTCGAGATCGAGATCGCGGACAGCTCCGAGATCTTCGAGCATCCGGACCCGTCCGAAGCGTACGGTCGCGCGCTGCTGGAGCTGATCTCCCGCTCGCACTGAGCCGCGCTGCGGGGCCGTCTTGAAACGCGCCATCCTCTGTGTCAGAATTACCTAACGATCGGTCAGTAAAGATGGCCCGATGCCGAGGAGTCGATGATGACCAGTCCCGCAGACCTGTCCCTCGTGGGCGAGATCTCCGATGAGGAGCGCCTGTTCGACGAGCTCATCGCGAACGAGCAGCGCATCGAGCCGCGCGACTGGATGCCCGACGCGTACCGCAAGACCCTGGTGCGCCAGATCTCCCAGCACGCGCACTCCGAGATCATCGGCATGCAGCCGGAGGGCAACTGGATCACGCGCGCCCCGAGCCTCAAGCGCAAGGCGATCCTGATGGCGAAGGTGCAGGACGAAGCGGGCCACGGCCTCTACCTCTACTCCGCCGCACAGACGCTCGGCACCACCCGCGACGAGATGATGGACCAGCTCATCAGCGGCAAGGCCAAGTACTCGTCGATCTTCAACTACCCCACGCCCACCTGGGCCGACATGGGTGCGATCGGCTGGCTCGTCGACGGTGCCGCGATCTGCAACCAGGTGCCGTTGTGCCGAGCGTCCTACGGCCCTTACGGACGCGCGATGGTCCGGGTCTGCAAGGAGGAGTCGTTCCACCAGCGGCAGGGCTTCGAGATCCTCCTCTCCCTCATGCGCGGCACCGACGAGCAGCGCGAGATGGCGCAGGATGCCGTGAACCGCTGGTACTGGCCGAGCCTGGCGATGTTCGGGCCGCCCGACGACCAGTCCCCGAACTCGGCGCAGTCGATGAAGTGGAAGATCAAGCGGTTCTCTAACGACGAGCTCCGCCAGCGCTTCGTCGGGATGCTCGTGCCGCAGGCGGAGATCCTCGGCGTGACCCTCCCCGACCCCGACCTGCGCTTCGACGAGGAGACGGGGCAGTACGTGATCGGCGAGATCGACTGGGACGAGTTCTTCGAGGTGCTCCGCGGCAACGGCCCCTGCAACGCCGAGCGGCTCGAGCGCCGACGCACCGCGCACGAAGAGGGCGCCTGGGTGCGCGAGGCCGCAGCCGAATACGCCCGCAAGCAGTCCCTGAAGACGAAGGCGGTGGCGTGATGGCTACTCCGGGAGCCGACCCTTCGGCAGGCTCAGGGACCCATGGTGGGGAATTGTGGCCGCTGTGGGAGGTGTTCGTCCGCGCCAATCGCGGGCTGAGCCACGTCCACGTCGGATCGCTGTACGCGCCCGACGCCGAGATGGCGATCCGCAACGCCCGTGACCTCTACACGCGCCGCGGCGAGGGCGTCTCGATCTGGGTCGCGCCGGCCGAGGCGATCACGACGAGCGACCCCGACGCCAAGGGCGCCTACTTCGAGAGCCCGGCCGGCAAGAACTACCGCCACGCCGTCTACTACACCGCCTCCGAGGGGGTGCCGCACCTGTGAGCGCGCCACACCTGAACACCGCGCACGAAGACACCGACGTCCACGGCGACGTGCACGGCGACGTCTCGGTCGACGAGCTCCGCCTCTCGCAGGAGCTCTCCGGCACCGGCGCGGTCGCGGCATCGGCAGACATCGCGGAGTACGCGCTGCGCCTCGGGGACGACGCGCTCATCCTTTCCCAGCAGCTCGGCGAATGGATCTCCCGCGCCCCCGAGCTGGAGGAGGACGTCGCTCTGGGCAACATCGCCCTCGACCTGCTCGGGCACGCGCGCTCCTTCCTGCACTACGCCGGGTCGTACGACGGCCGCAGCGAAGACGACCTCGCCTTCTTCCGCGACGAGCCCGAGTTCCGGTGCGCCTGGATCGTGCAGCAGCCCAACGGCGACTTCGCCCAGACCATCGCCCGGCAGTTCGTGGTCGCCACCTACATGTTCGAGCTCTACTCGGCGCTCCGCGAGAGCAGCGACGAGACGTTCGCGGCGATCGCGGAGAAGTCACTCAAAGAGGTCGACTACCACCGCGATCACGCGGTGCAGTGGATGCTGCGCCTCGCCGGAGGCACCGAGGAGTCCCGCGCGCGGATCATCCGGGCGATCGGAGACGTCTGGCCCTACGTCGATGAGCTGTTCCGCGACGACGACCTGATCGAGCGACTCGGCGATGCGGCGGTGCGCCCGTCGAGTCTGCGACCCGGATTCGACGGTGTGGTCGCCACGGTCTTCGCCGAGGCGGAGCTGTCGGTGCCCGCGGTCGCGGCTTCCTCCGCCGGCGGACGGCACGGCGCCCACGCGACGCCGCTCGGCCACATCCTCGCCGAGATGCAGGTGCTCGCGCGACGGCATCCGGGGGCGTCATGGTGACCCTCACCCCGACCCAGGCGGCCTGGCGCATCGCCGCCGGTGTGCCCGACCCCGAGGTCCCCGTGCTCACGATCGAAGACCTCGGTGTGCTCCGGGCAGTCGAGGCCGACGGCGATCGCGTCTGGGTCGACATCACCCCGACCTACAGCGGCTGCCCCGCGATGGACACGATCCGCGACGACGTGATCCTCGCGCTCACGGCCGCCGGGTTCGACCGGGTCGAGGTGCGCCTGGTCCTCTCCCCCGCCTGGACGACGGACTGGATGTCGGATGCCGGCAGGGCCAAGCTCGCCGCCTACGGGATCGCCCCGCCGTCCGGCCGTGCCGCGGTGTCGACCGGTCCCATCCGGCTCGCGCTCAGCGTGCGCTGCCCCCGCTGCGGCTCCCTCGACACCCGGGAGGTCTCCCATTTCGGCTCCACCTCGTGCAAGGCGCTGTTCGAATGTCGCGCCTGCCTCGAGCCCTTCGACCACTTCAAGGTGCACTGACATGTCGCTCTTCACCTCCGCGCCCGCTGTCGTCCCCCGTGCGACGACAGCGCGCGAGACCGCTCCCCGAAAGCGCGCCCGCTTCCACACGCTCACCGTCGAGGACGTGCGCCCGCTCACCGACGACGCGGTCGAGGTGACGTTCACGGTGCCCGCCGCCCTCGCCGACGAGTACGACCACCTCCCCGGCCAGTACGTGGCGCTCCGCACCACGCTCGACGGGATCGAGGTGCGGCGCTCCTACTCGCTGTGCCGCGCACCGGAGCATCGTGACGACGGGCAGGACACGCGCCTCAGCGTCGCCGTCAAGCGCGACGAGGGCGGGCTCTTCTCCACATGGGCGCAGACGGGCCTGCACGCGGGGTTCCAGATCGACGTGATGAGCCCGCAGGGCACGTTCACCTCCGGGCTCGACGACCTCGACCACCGGCATGTCGTCGGCATCGCCGCGGGCTCCGGCATCACGCCGCTGATGGCGCTCGCGCACACGGTGCTGACCCGCTCCGACTCCTCGCGGTTCACGCTGCTGTACACGAATCGCGCCACGCTCGACGTGATGTTCCTCGAAGATCTCGCCGACCTCAAGGACCGGTACCCGACCCGGCTCGTGCTGCACCACGTGCTCTCGCGGGAGCAGCGGGCGGCACCGGTGCTGTCGGGCCGCATCGACGAGGAGAAGCTGCGCACGATCCTCGGCACGCTGATCCCTCCCGCCACCGTCGACGAATGGTTCCTGTGCGGCCCGCTCGCTCTCGTCGACCTCTGCCGCGAAGTGCTGGCCGACGTCGGCGTCGACCGCTCGCACATCCGCTTCGAGCTGTTCACGACCGGCGATGAGCCCGCGCGCGCCGCTCGACCGGTGCAGGTGCGCGCCGGCGAGAAGACCGTGCGGATCGAGGTGACCCTCGACGGCGTCTCCTCGACCGTGGAGAGCCCCGTCGACGCGCACGAGTCGGTGCTGAACGCCGCCCTGCGCGTGCGCCCCGACGCCCCCTTCGCCTGCGCGGGCGGGGTCTGCGGTACCTGTCGAGCGCGGGTGCTCGAGGGCAGTGTCACCATGACCGAGAACTACGCCCTGGAGCCCGACGAGCTCGAGCGCGGGTTCGTCCTCACCTGCCAGTCCCACCCCACCAGCGACCGTGTGGTCGTCGACTACGACGTCTGACCCCCGGAGGCCCTCATGATCGACCTCACCATCGCCGACGACGTCGCCACCATCGTGTTGAACGCACCGGCGAAGCGGAACGCCCTCGACGAGCAGGCGCTGGACGAGCTGGATGCCGCGTACGATGCGGCGGAGGCCGCAGGGGTGCGGGCGCTCGTGCTCCGTGGCGAGGGACGGGCGTTCTGCGCCGGGCGCGACATCTCCGGCGTCGACCCGAGAGACGACGACGTGCTCGGCTATCTCGGCGGCCTCGTCACCCCGCTGCTTCAGCGCATGGCCCGGTTCCCCGCGCCGACGTTCGCGGTCGCGCACGGCGCCTGCCTCGGCGTCGGCCTCGGCCTCCTGATCGCGACCGATGTCGTGTACGTCGCCGAGTCCGCGAAGGTCGGCTCGCCGTTCGCGGCCCTCGGTGCGACGCTCGACTCCGGCGGCCATGCGCTCTTCCTCGACCGGCTCGGTGCCCACAAGACGCTCGACCTCATCTACACCGGGCGCCTGATGAGCGGGGCCGAGGCCGTGACTTCGGGTCTCTTCTCGCGGGTCTTCCCCGACGACGATGTCGTGCAGGCGACGACGGACGCTGCCGCGACGGCCGCCCGCGGCGCCACGGCGGCCTTCCTCGCGAGCAAGGAGCTGATCGCGCGGATCCGCGACGAGCGGCTCGCGCTGTGGGATGCGGTCGGCATCGAGAACGCCGCGCAGGCCGCCCTGTGCGACACCGACGACTACCGCGAGGGTTTCGCCGCGTTCCAGGAGAAGCGGAAACCGGAGTTCCACGGGCGCTGAGGGCGCGACGTCGGCCCGCATGCACGCGCGCAGCAGGCCACCACGCCGCATCAGGCCATCACGCCGCATCAGGCCATTCGTCCGCGAATCGGCCTGAGGCGGGGCCTTTGCCTGTCCACGACGTCCGCCCCGGTCTACGGAACCTTCCGATGTCGGAGGCCGGTGCGAGAATGCTCGGATGAAGCTCGCAGAGCTGGTCACCACGACCGACCGCGTCGGGGCCACGTCGTCCCGGCTCGCCAAGATCGATGCCCTCGCCGAACTGCTCGCACGTGCCGACCCATCCGAGCTTCCGGTCGTCATGGGCCTGCTCCTCGCCTCACCACGCCAGGGCAGATTGGGCGTCGGATGGCGCGGGCTCTCGGCAATCGACATCGCGCACGCCGACGAGTCCGCACTCACCGTCGACGATGTCGACGCGTCTCTCGATGCCCTCGCCGCGACGTCGGGTTCGGGCTCGGCGGCGGGACGCACCGGCATCCTCGTCGATCTCGCCTCCCGCGCCACGGCCGCCGAGTGGGACTTCCTGATGCGCGCGATGCTCGGCGAGCTGCGCACCGGTGCATTGTCGGGCGTGCTCCTCGACGCGATCGCCCGAGCGTCCGACCGTCCGGCGGCCGTCGTCCGACGGGCCGCGATGCTGTCGGGCGACCTCGGCGAGACCGCGCGCATCGCCCTCACCGGAGCACCCGGTGACCTCGAGGCGGTCGGGCTCCAAGTGGGGCGTCCGGTCCTGCCGATGCTGGCCTCGACGGCGGCGACGGCGTCGGAGGCACTGCAGGTCACCGGCGAGGCATCCGTGGAATACAAGCTCGACGGCGCCCGTATCCAGGTGCACCGCCACGGTGACGCGGTCGGCGTCTACACGCGGAGCCTCGCCGACATCACGCACCGAGTGCCCGAGATCGTCGAGATCGTGCGGTCGCTGCCGGTGCACGACATCATCCTCGACGGCGAGACGCTGTCGCTCGACGAAGACGGCGGGCCGCGACCGTTCCAGGAGACCATGTCGCGGTTCGGGGCAGAGGTCTCGCGGGAGCTCGTGCTGCGGCCGTGGTTCTTCGACGTGCTGCACATCGATGGGCGCGACCTGCTCGACGAGCCGCTCTCGACCCGGTTGACCGAGCTGGAACGGGTGGCCGGTGCATGGCGGATGCCCGGCGTCGTCACGGCCGACGCGGATGCCGCCGAGCAGCTGTCGCGTGAGGCCCTCGCCGCCGGGCACGAGGGTGTCGTGGTCAAGGCGATCGATGCGCCCTACGCCGCAGGGCGCCGAGGGAAGTCGTGGGTCAAGGTCAAGCCGGTGCTGACCTTCGACCTGGTGGTGCTCGGCGCAGAGTGGGGCTCAGGGCGTCGTCGGGGGTGGCTCTCGAATCTGCACCTCGGTGCGCGCGATCCCGACGGCGAGTTCGGCGACTCCGGCGGGTTCGTGATGGTGGGCAAGACCTTCAAGGGGCTCACCGACGAGCTGCTGCGGTGGCAGACCTCCGAGTTCCCCGAGCACGAGTCGCATCGCACGGCGTCCACCGTGTTCCTGCGCTCCGACATCGTCGTCGAGATCGCGATCGACGGCGTGCAGCGCTCCCCGCGGTATCCGGGTGGCATCGCGCTGCGCTTCGCCCGGGTGAAGGGCTACCGTCCGGACAAGACCGCGGCAGAGGCCGACACGATCCAGACGCTGCGGTCACTGCTGCGCGGATGACCCGCCGGGTGAGGGCGGCTCAGGCCGAGGGCGTGAGCCCCAGGTCCTCTTCGCGCACCGTGCCCTGGAACGACCACGGGAAGTTGATCCACAGGTCGGTGTCCTTCCAGGCGAAGTCGGGCTGGATGATCGTCGAGGGCTTGGTGTAGATCGTGACCGACCGCACGTCGGCCCCCTTCTCCTGCAGCAGCTGCACCGCCAGCGCGAGCGTGCGCCCGGAGTCGGCCACATCGTCGACGAGCAGCACCCGGCGGCCGTCGAGATACGCCATGTCGAGCTCGGGCGGAAGCACCTCGGGCGCATCCAGCACCGTGCCGATCCCGGTGTAGAACTCGACGTTGATCGCGCCGCAGTTCTTCGCCCCGAGACCGTATGCGATGGCGCCGGCCGGGAGCAGCCCGCCGCGGGCGATCGCCACGACCACCTCCGGCTCGAAGCCCGTGGCGAGGATGTTCCGCGCCAGCTCTCGTGTCGCCGCTCCGAAGCCGTCCCAGGTCAGTGTCTCGCGCTCGAGCGCCGCATCCGTCATCTCTGCATTCTCCCGCATCCCGGTATGCACTCTCGCCGCTAGACTGAGCGGGTCCGGCCCGGCCGGTGCCTGAAAAAGAGGCACGAAGCACTCCGCGAAGACGCGGAGGCGAGACACATACGGATCCCGCAGTTCCTCCGTCCCTGTCTCGAAAGGCTTTTGCATGCCCACCGTCTCCGCACACGTCGCTCTCACCCTCGCCCAGCACATCGACTCCGTCTTCGGCGTGATGGGCAACGGCAACGCCTACTTCCTCGACGCGATCGAGACGCAGACGGACGCCTCCTTCACCGCCGTCCGCCACGAGCAGGGCGCCGTGGTCGCCGCTGACGCCCACTTCCGCGCGTCCGGGCGCATCGCCGCCGGCACCTCGACGTACGGCGCCGGATTCACCAACACGCTGACCGCTCTGGCCGAGGCCGTGCAGGCGCACGTGCCGCTCGTGCTCGTGGTCGGCGACGAGCCCACGTCGGGCCCGCGCCCGTGGGATGTCGACCAGATCGCGCTCGCCTCCGCCGTCGGCGCCCGCACCTATACGGTCGGTCGAGCGGATGCGGCCGCCACGACGGTCATCGCCATCGAGCACGCGCTGACCTATCGCGTCCCCGTGGTCCTCGCCATCCCCTACGACGTCGCGGCTCTCGAAGCCGGCGACGTTCCTGCAGCCCCGTCGCCGCGGGTGCCCGCTCCGCTCGCGCCGCGTGGCGAGTTCGCCGAGGGGATGCTCGACGAGATCGCGGACGCCCTGCGCACGGCGCAGCGGCCGTTCCTCCTTGCGGGCCGCGGGGCGTGGCTCTCCGGCGCCAGCACCACTCTGGGCGAGCTCGCCGCGGCGACCGGAGCTCTGACAGCATCGTCGGCTCTCGGCCGGGGCGTCTTCCCCGACACGCGGTACGACCTCGGCGTCACCGGCGGCTTCGGTGCCGATGGTGCGATGGAACTCGTCCGCACGGCCGACGTGGCCGTGGTGTTCGGCGCCTCGCTGAACCAGTTCACGATGCGCTTCGGCGAGCTCTTCGCGCCGGGGACGAAGGTGTTCCAGGTCGACATCTCCCCCGCGGCGACCCATGCCCACGTCGGCGGGTTCGTGCGCGCCGACGCGCGTCTGGCCGCCGAGGCCCTCGTGTCCCGGCTCGCCACTCCCTCCGCCGCTTCCACATCCGCGCCCGCTTCCGCCTCCACTCCCGCTTCCGCCTCCACTCCCGCTTCCGCATCCACTCCCACTTCCGCATCCACTCCCGCTTCCAGCCCGCACAACTTCGGAGATGCCGGCCGCCACGCCGAGTCCGCGGCCGCACCTGCCCGCGTGTCGCCCTCGATGTCCGAAGCTGTGTCGTCGAGCCCGTGGCGGGAGACCGTCGACGTCGCGGCGGCCCGGGCGTATGAGGCCGGTGACGACCTCGCCGCCGACGGACGCCTCGACCCGCGGTCGGCCGCGCGTCGCATCGCGGAGCTTCTTCCCGAGGACCGCATCGTGGTGTCCGACGGCGGCCACTTCATCGGCTGGGCGAACATGTACTGGCCGGTCGCCGCGCCCGATCGGATGATGATGATCGGCACGGCCTTCCAGTCGATCGGGCAGGGCTGGCCGAGCGTCGTCGGGGCCGCCCTGGCTCGGCGCGAATCGACCGTGGTGCTCACCTCGGGCGACGGCGGTGGGCTGATGGCGATCGCCGATCTCGAATCCGCTGTCCGCGCGGCCGGTGGCCGGGGCATGGCCGTCGTCTGGAATGACGCGGCCTATGGGGCCGAGGTCAACCTCTACGGCCTCAAGGGGCTGGCCGAGGGACCGATGCGCATCCCCGAGGTGGACTTCGCCGCGTTCGGTGCAGCCGTCGGAGCGGAGGGCATCGTCGTGCGCACGCTCGCCGACCTCGACCGCCTCGAGAGCTGGACCGCCGAGGATGCCGCTTCCCGCCGCTTCCTCCTCCTCGACCTGCGCATCTCCGGGGACGTCATCGCGCCGTACCAGCAGGAGATCATCCGCGTGAACTCCTGACGCGACTGGCAGACTCGGAGGATGCCGGGTCTCCATCACGTCGAACTCTGGGTCGCCGACCTCGATGCCGTGCGCACGGAATGGCGCTGGATCCTCGATCGCCTGGGCTTCACGCTCGACAGCGAATGGGGCGGCGGGGAATCCTGGGCCGCGGGCGGCACCTACCTCACCTTCACGACCTCTCCGAATCTGTCGGATGCCGCACACGACCGTCGTCGCGCGGGACTCAATCATCTGGCGTTCCACGGTGGCACCCCCGCTACCGTGGATGCGCTCATCGCCGAGGCTCCTGCGCACGGCTGGCACCCGCTCTACGCCGAGCGCTACCCGCACGCCGGCGGCGAACAGCACTACGCGGGGTGGCTCGAGAACGCCGCAGGCTTCAAGGTCGAGGTGGTCGCCGACACCGCGTCGATGCCGGCGACCACCTCTGCCGTCTAGCTCTGAGCGCCGTAATCCGGGAGCTCCTGCAGCGTCCAGCTGTTGCCGTCCGGGTCGTCGAAGGACACGAACCGCCCCCAGTCCATGTTCTCCACGCCTCGGGCTTCGACGCCGAGCCCCTGCAGATGCGCCAACGCCTCATCGGCGTCGGGAACCACGACCTGGATCGTATTCTGCTGTCCCGGCTCGAGATCGATGCCGAGACCGGTGCCGAACGCGATCGAGCAGGCCGACCCCGGCGGAGTCATCTGCACGAACCGCAGACCCTCGACGGGCGTCTGGTCCCAGTCGGCGTTGAAGCCGATCTTCTCGTAGAAGGCCTTCGACCGGTCGACGTCCGAGACCGGGACGAAGATGAGTTCGATCTTCCAATCCATCACGCACTCCTCCTGTCGGGCGCCGTCGCCCGTCGGCGTCCACCGTACGCGCGGCCACCGACGTCGCACCAGAGCTCCGACGGACCAGATCCCGACGGATCACCCGACCCCCGTCGGACGACTGAAGGTCAGATCCAGCCCTTGTCGACCGCGATCCGCACGGCCTGTGCCCGGTTCGCCGCACCGGTCTTGCCGATCGCCGCGGAGAGGTGGTTCCTCACGGTTCCCGCGGACAGGAACACCTCCGCCGCGATGTCCGCGGCCGAGCGCCCGTCCGCGGCGAGGCGCAGCACCTGACGCTCCCGGTCGCTCAGCGGGTTCGCCCCCTCGAACAGACTGTCGGCTGCGAGAACGGGGTCCAGTACGCGCAATCCGGAATGCACGCGACGAACGGCCTCCGCGAGCTGCTCGGCAGGAGTGTCCTTCACGATGAAGCCGCTGGCTCCGGCATCCAGCGCCGCACGCAGGTAACCCGGGCGCGCGAAGGTGGTCACGACGAGGATGCGGGTCTGCGGACTCGCCTCGCGGATGCGTCGCGTCGCCTCCACCCCGTCCATGCCCGGCATCTGGACGTCCATCAGGCACACCTCGGGCCGCAGCTCCTCCGCGAGCCGCAGCGCCTCCGCGCCGTCGGAGGCCATGCCGACCACCGTGAGATCGGGCTCCAGGTCGAGCAGTGCACCCAGAGCACCGCGCACCAGCGCCTGGTCGTCGGCGATCAGCAGGCGGATGCCGGTGCCCTCACCGGTGGCCGTCACCAGGTCACCTCCACGCGGGTTCCCGAGCCATCGGCTTCACGCGCCGCGGCGATCACGAAACCCGCCCCCGCCGCTGCCGCACGCTCGCGCATGCCACGGATGCCGTTGCCCGCCTCGCGCCCCGCGCCCTCCTTCATGCCGACCCCGTCGTCTTCGACCACGAGCCGCCCCGGCGCCAGCAGCACCCGCACGGTACGCGCCTCGGAATGACGCAGCGCATTGGTCGTCGCCTCGCGCAGGATCCACCCCGCCGTGATGGCCTGGACCGGCGACAGGGCATCGGCTTCCCCCTCGACCCGCAGGTCGATGTCGGCCGCCCGGAACGTGTCCCGCGACGACGCGAGCTGCTCGACCAGCGTCGTCGCCCGCGCACCCGCCACTGACGACCGCACCCCGGCGATCGCCTCCGCGGTCAGTCGCTCGATGTCGGCGAGCTCGGCCTTGGCGCGCTCCGGATCGGAGTCCATGAGGCGGCGCACGAGCTGTGCCTTGAGTCCGACGACCGTCAGCGAGTGACCGATCAGGTCGTGCACGTCGCGGGCGACGGCTTCGCGCCCCTCGCTGGTGGCCAACTCGAGACCGAGCTGCTCCGCCTCACCGGAGCGGATGATGAGCCAGGTGGACACCGTGTTGACCACGCCGAGCAGTCCGACGATCGCCAGGACGGAAAGGTAGTTCAGTCCGCCGGGCAGCAGGAAGACACAGAGGGCCGTGACGGCGAAGGCGCCGACCGTAGCGATCCAGTGCCACACGCGCGTGAGCCCGTACGAGGCGAACGACATGACGAACGGCAGGAAGCTGAGCGCCGATCCGCCCTCCGCCGGCACCGAGACCAGAGCGCACACGATGAGGATCGCGAACGTGACCCACTGCCGCACCGACGGCGGCCGACCCAACCCTCCGCCGCCGCGCATGCCATGGATGAAGCCGCTGACGTACAGCACGACGAACGTGACCAGCGCGATCCAGCCCACGACGATCCACGCGAGCGGCGCCTCGGAGCGCAGCAGCGCGATCACCGGGTAGACGAGGAAGACCAGCCAGATCACGGCCATCAACCAGCCGAATCGCGCCCACGGGTCCTTCCCGACCGCTCCGCGCGACGACCTCGCTCCCGGAGCCGACCATGCGGCGGGCGGCGCTCCCAGGGCGGCGAACCGCCGGGCCTCCCCGGATGGTTCCGAGGAGGCCCGCTTCGAGTGCTGCGTCATCCGTCCAACCTACTGTCGTCCCGCGATGCTGCCGGCTCGGCTACTGCCGTGCCCGCGAACGCTTCATGCCCATGGTGACCAGCAGCACGAACAGCGCGAGCCACACGGCGACGTTGAGGAACAGCATCCACAGCTCATCCGTCTGCCCCGTGGTGAGGGTGCCGTCGGTCAGCGGCCAGCGACTCAGGGCGACGAAGCCGTAGAGAGGTGTGAATCGGGCGATGTCGAGCATGACCCCGTCGAGGGGCATGAAGACGTTGCCGAAGAACGCGAAGAACGTCATCGAGATCGACGCGAGCGCGGCCGCCGAGTCGGAACTGAAGAACAGCCCGACGCCGAGGCCGAACAGACCGTACATCAGACCGATGCCGAGGATGATGCCCGCGGTCGCCACCCAGCGCCAGCCGTCCTCGACCTCCGCGCCGGTCATCATCCCCGCTGCGAAGACCGCCACCAATGCCAGCGCCGCGAAGGCGACCGCCGTGAGCAGCTTGGTCAGCGCGTAGCCCGCTGTCGTCAGCGGTGTCATGGCGAGCTGGCGGCCCCAGCCCTGTTTCGCCTCGGTCGCGGCGAGCGAGGTCAGCGAGCTCATCGCGACCGCCGTGCCGTATGCGGCCATCGAGGTCATCACATAGAACGAGACGTTGCCGTGCCCGGCCGAGAGCGAGCCGTAGCCCATCCCGGCACCGAACAGCAGATACATCGCGACCGGCATCGCCAGGGTGAACGCGAGCGTGTAGGGGTTGCGCAGCTGGCGGACGCCTTCGATGCGCAGCATGGTGGGTGAGACGAGCATGTCAGTTCTCCGTCAGAGCCGTGAAGGCGGTTTCGAGGGTGGGTGCGGCGATCTCGAGGTCGTGAGCGCCGTGGTCGAGAAGGATGCGGGCGGCGGCGTCGGAGTCCGCGGCGCGCAGGCTGAGGCGGTCGCCGTCCAGCCGCACGTCGACGACGCCGTCCGTCGCGCTCAGCGTCGCGACGAGCGCCGCACCGGCCGCACCGGTCTCGCCGACCGTCGCGGACACGGTCCGCTCCCCCAGGCTCGCTCGCAGCAGAGCCGTCGGCGCATCCGCGACCACCGCGCCGCGGTGCATCACCACGGTGCGCCGCGCGAACTGCTCCGCCTCCTCCAGGTAGTGGGTGGCGAAGATGATCGTGCGCCCGGCATCCGCATCGGCCCGCATCACGTCCCAGAAGTGCCGCCGAGCCGTGACGTCCATTCCGGCCGTCGGCTCGTCGAGCACGAGGATGTCGGGATCGGACACCATCGCGAGCGCGAACTTCACCCGCTGCTGCTCTCCCCCCGAGCACTTCGACACGCGGCGGCGGGCGAGGTGCTCCAGGTCGGCACGGGCCATGACCTCCGGCACCCGCGCGGCTGCTTCCGCTCCGTACAGCGAAGCGATGAGGCGCACGGTCTCGCCCACGGTCAAGTCGCCCAGCAGGCCGCCGGTCTGCAGCACGGCGCCGATCGCCCCACTCGAGGTCGCCTGCTCGGGAGCCACGCCGAGCACCCGGACGCTGCCGCTGCTGGGCTGCGTGAGCCCCAGGAGCATGTCGAGCGTCGTCGTCTTGCCCGCACCGTTCGGGCCGAGCAGCGCGACGACCTCGCCGCGACGGATCGAGAGGTCGACCCCGCCGACGGCCTGCACGCGGCGGTCGCCCGAGCCGAAGTGGCGCGTGACGCCGTTCAGCTCGAGCACGACCGGATCATGGTTCGGGGCTTCGGATGCCGGACGCGCGGTGACCTGCGTCGCCGACCCGTCCACGGAGGTGTTGTTCATGCCTCCAGCCTCGCGGGAGGAGCTTCCCCGCGCCGGAGGGAGGTGTCATCTCCTCGGCATGACACGTGTCATGCCGAGGAGACTCAGCGTGCCGGGAGCAGCGCCCCGTCGAGGAAGCCCGCGAGCTCGTCCACCGCGTCGAGCGGCAGGATCGCCGCCACGTACTGGTCGGGTCGCACGACGACCACCACGCCGTCGCGCGAGAGCTCGCGCGCGGCGAAGATGTCGGTCTCGGTCCACTTGCTGGGGCCCGCCGCATAGACCTTCTCCCAGTCGGTGAGCCCGAGCGGACCGGTCTTCGGCTGGAACAGCGCCGGCGCCGAGGTGACCTCGACCTCCTCGAAAGGCTGCTGGTACACGGCCTTCACATCGAACACGGCGTCGACGTCGGCATCCGTCGGCGTGAAGCGCGCGAACAGGGGCTCGGCTTCGGCGGCCCAGACCGCGAGCGCCTCCCCGGTGCGGTCGCCGAAGGCGTACACGCGCCAGCGGCCGTCCGCCTTCGCATGGTGTCCGAGGTGGGTGACGTTGCCGTCGCCCACGCGCATGACCTCGGCCGACTTGAAGCGCTTGCCGAGGGGGTAGCCGGCCGCGAGAGCCTGGTGCGCGTCGCTGCCGGTGATCATCGACGAGGTGTACTGCGTCATGAAGCCCGACGGGAACTCGGCGGTGGCGAGGTAGTAGGTCGCGAGGTCGTCGGGGTCGGAGATCTCCTCGGGCTTGCGTGCCATGAGGCTCGACCACTCGCGGTCGAAGTCGATGAGCTGCTGCGCCACCGGACGCCGCTCGGCACCGTACGTCGCGAGGAGTGCTTCGGGAGCGCGGCCGGTGAGCACCGAGCCGAGCTTCCAGCCGAGGTTGAAGCCGTCCTGCATCGAGACGTTCATGCCCTGGCCGGCCTTGGCGCTGTGGGTGTGGCAGGCGTCACCGGTGAGGAACACGCGCGGTGTGCGCCCCGACTCGTCGATCACGTCGTCGAACCCGTCGGTGACGCGGTGACCGACCTCGTAGACGCTGTGCCAGGCGACCTCGCGCACATCGAGCGTGTACGGGTGGAGGATCTCGTTGGCACGACGGATGATCTCCTCGATCGGCGTCTGCCGCACGCGGTGGTCGTCGTCGGCGGCGACCTCGCCGAGGTCGATGTACATGCGGGAGAGGTAGCCGCCCTCGCGCGGGATGTGCAGGATGTTGCCCGCCTCGGAATTGATGGCGCATTTGGTCCGCCAGTCCGGGAAGTCGGTGTTGACGAGCACGTCCATCACGCCCCACGCGTGTGCGGCGGAGGCGCCGACGTGGGTGCGTCCGATCGCCTGTCGCACGCCGCTGCGAGCGCCGTCGCAGCCGGCGACGAACTTGGTGCGGATCGTCCGCTCCTCGCCCGCGCGCTCACCCGCGACGTAGCGGATGCGCACCTCGACCGGGAACTCGCCCTCGTCGTGAACGGTCAGGCCGACGAATTCGACCCCGTAGTCGGGCGCGATGCGGCCGGGTCCGTTCGCGGCCGCCTCGGCGAAGTAGTCCAGCACGCGCGCCTGGTTGACGATCAGGTGCGGGAACTCGCAGATGTCGTACGCGTAGTCGGCGGTGCGCGAGGTGCGGATGATCTCGTCGCGCTTGTCTGGGTTCGGGCCCCAGAAGTTCATCCAGCCGATGTTGTAGGCCTCGGCGATGATCCGCTCGGCGAACCCGAACGCCTGGAAGGTCTCGACGCTGCGCGGCTGGATCCCGTCGGCCTGTCCCAGCGGAAGACGGCCGTCGCGCTTCTCGATGATGCGGGTGGAGATGCCGGGGTACTGCGACATCTGGGCGGCGAGGAGCATCCCGGCGGGCCCGGAGCCGACGATCAGCACGTCGATCTCATCGGGGAGGTCGGTCGGTCGGTCGAGCCCGACGCCGGCGGCGTCCTGCACGCGCGGGTCAGCGGAGACGTAGCCGTGGTGGTGGAACTGCATCGTCGTCGATTCCTTCCGGACTTCTTCGTCGGTCCTGTGCTTCGGGTATTGCGCTCAGCGGATGCGTGTTCTATATTCGAACACACTGTTCTACTATTGAACACAGCGTAAACCGCCACGCTGACGATCGCAAGGAGGAGCGCACGCATGCCCGAGAGCCCGAGCGTCTCTCCCGCCTCGCAGACGCTGAGTCGCGGCATCCGCATCCTCGAAGTCCTCGCCGACGCGCGCGGCGCCCTCACGATCGACGCGATCGCGGCTCGTCTCGGCGTGCACCGCTCGATCGCCTATCGCCTGCTGCGCACGCTCGAGGACCACGGCCTCGTTACGCGGGACGCGGCGGGGGCGGTGAGCCTCGGCGCTCGTATGGCGGCCCTCGCGGCCGGCGTCGCGCACGACCTGCAGGCCGAGGCTCTCCCCGAGCTCACCGCGATCGCCAACGAGCTCGGGATGACGTGTTTCCTCGCCGTGCTCGACGGCGCCGAGTGCATCACACTGGCCAGCGTCGAACCGCGGCACGCGGTCGCGAGCGTCGCCCAGCGTCCCGGCGCGCGGCACGCGGTCACGGTCGGTGCGCCCGGCAAGGCGATCCTCGCCCAACTGCCCGTGGGCGAGTGGCCAGCCGACGCGCCCGCGACACTGTCCGCCGACGTCGAAGCGACCAGGCTCCGCGGCTACGCCACCAGCCACGACGAGGTCATCCCCACCGTGCAGTCCGTCGCCGTGCCTCTCGTCCTGCGCAACCAGCGCCTGGCCGCGATCGCCGTGGTGCATGTCGCAACGGATCTCGACGACGCCCAGATCGCCGCGCGCCTGCACCGCTCGGCGGCCGTCATCCGCGAGGCCCTCGACGGCTGAGCCCTCTGCCGTCCCGGCCTTTGCCTCCCCCCGCACTGCAGAACGCTCCCGTCGCGCTCTCCGTCGGTCCCCGCAACGGAGAGCGACAGGAAGTGCGACGGGAGCGAGGTCAGCGCGCGGAAGGAATCAGACCTTAGCGAGGCCACGGATCGGGCTGACCGACTGCTCTTCCTCGTGGTCCGGACCGAGCGGGATGCCCGAGCGGTCGCGCAGTAGGAGCGTGGCGATCAGGCCGAGCACCGTCATCCCGGCGAGGTACCAGGTGACCGCGTCGGTCGAGCCCGTGGCACTCACGATGGCCGTGGCGATCGTCGGCGCGAAGGCCCCACCCGCGATGGCACCGATCGCGTACGAGATCGAGACTCCCGAGAACCGGATGCTCGCGGGGAACAGCTCGGCGTAGAGCGCCGCCTGCGGGCCGTAGGTGAAGCCGAGGCCGATGGTCAGGATCGCAAGCCCGGCGAACAGCAGGCCGATCTCGCCCGTGTTCACCAGTGGGAACAGCGTGAACACTCCGACGAGCTGCATGACCCAGCCGATGATGTATGTCGTGCGGCGACCGATCCGGTCCGAGATCCACCCGGCGAGCAGCGTCGTGAGCAGCCAGGTGACCGCGGAACCGGCGACTGCCCAGAGCACCGGACCGCGCTCGAGGCCGATCGGCCCCTCGGGGTTGGTGGCATAGCCCTGGATGTATCCGCCGGTGGTCATGTAGCCGACCGCGTTGTTGCCGGCGAAGACGAACGCGGCGACGATCACGAGCAGCAGGTGCTTCCGGAAGAGCTGCGCGATCGGCATCCGCGCCTTCTCCTTGCGCTCGGCGAGCTCGGTGAAGACCGGGCTCTCCTCCACCTTGCGTCGCACGTAGTAGCCGATGAGGATCAGCACCACGCTGAGGAGGAACGGCACACGCCAGCCCCAGGCGGCGAACTGCTCGCCGGGAGCCACCACGGTCATCAGCGCCATCACACCGGACGCGAGCAGCAGTCCGAGGGGCACACCGATCTGCGGCGAGGCGCCGAAGATGCCGCGCTTCTTGCGCGGAGCGTGCTCGACCGCCATCAGCACGGCACCGCCCCACTCGCCACCGGCCGAGATGCCCTGGACGATGCGCAGGAGCACCAGCAGGATCGGAGCCATGATGCCGATCGTCTCGTACGTGGGCAGCAGACCGATCAGTGCGGTCGCCGCTCCCATCAGGATCAGCGTCCACATCAGCACGGCCTTGCGTCCGAGCTTGTCGCCGTAGTGACCGGCGAGGAAGGCGCCGAGCGGCCGGAACAGGAAGCTCACGCCGACCGTGGCGAAGCCGACGAGCGCGCTGTTCGCACCGAGCGGCTCGAAGAACAACTGGCCGAACACCAGCCCGACCGCCGTGGCGTAGATGAAGAAGTCGTACCACTCGACCGTGGTGCCGACGACGGTGGCGAAGACGACGCGGCGCCGATCGGCCGCTGTCGCGATGGTTCCGGTGGGCGTGAACCCACCCTGTGACTGCCCGCTCATGGGGTGTCTCCTTTGGTTGTGACCGCATTGTCACGGCGTGCAGCGGATGCGGATCCGGAGTGCTTGCCGAGGGGTGAACCGATGATATATGATTTCGAATACGACGCACAAGGCGTCCTGCACGACAACGCAGACGAGCGCGAGGAGGCGCCCCGTGACGGATACCATCGACCGCCCCGGCAAGGTCATCGCGATCCATCTGAGCTATGCGTCCCGCGCCGATCAGCGCGGCAGGCGCCCCGCTTCCCCCTCCTACTTCTTCAAGCCGGCCAGTTCCGTCGGCTTCTCCGGCGGCACCGTCGAGCGACCGGCCGGCACCGAACTGCTCGCCTTCGAAGGCGAGATCGCGCTCGTGATCGGCACCGCCGCCCGCCGCGTCTCGCTCGACGAGGCCTGGGCTCATGTGGGGTGGGTCACCGCCTCGAACGACCTCGGACTGTACGACCTGCGCGCGAACGACAAGGGCTCCAACGTCCGCTCCAAGGGTGGCGACGGTTACACACCTCTCGGCCCCGACCTGATCGATGCCCGCACGGTCGACCCGGCGGCCCTTCGCGTCCGCGCCTGGGTCAACGGCGAACTCCGTCAGGACGACACCACGGCCGGGCTCATCTTCCCCCTCGCGCAGCTCGTCGCCGACCTGTCCCAGCACTTCACGCTCGAACCGGGCGATGTCATCCTCACGGGCACCCCCGCCGGCTCCTCCGTCATCGTCCCCGGCGATGTCGTCGAGGTCGAGGTGGACGCTCCCGATGCCCCAGGCTCCCCGACATCGGGCCGCCTCGTGACCACCGTGACCCAGGGCGAGGTTCCGTTCGACGGCGACCTCGGTTCGCTCCCCGCGGTCGACGACCTGCAGCGCACCGAGGCCTGGGGCTCGGCCGAGGCCGCCGGGCTCGCGCCCCCTACCGGTGAGGGGTCGCAGAATGCCGCGCGCCCCCCTGCCGACGTGGCGATTCCTGACCCCTCGCGCCTCTCCCCCGAGCTGCGCGCCCAGCTGCTCGAAGCTCCGACGGCCGGACTCTCCGCACAACTCCGCAAGCGCGGACACCACTCCTGCTTCATCGACGGGGTATCGGTGAACATCCCCGGCCGCAAGATCGTCGGCACCGCGAAGACGCTGCGCTTCGTGCCGTTCCGCGAAGACCTCTTCGCCACGCACGGGGGCGGCTACAACGCCCAGAAGCGCGCATTCGACGCGGTGGAAGACGGCGAGATCATCGTCATCGAAGCCCGAGGCGACGCCACGACCGGAACCCTCGGCGACATCCTCGCCCTCCGCGCGAAAACCCGTGGTGCTGCCGGCGTCGTCACCGACGGCGGGGTCCGCGACTTCGACGCGGTCGCCGAGATCGGACTCCCCGTGTTCTCGCAGGGCGCCCACCCCTCGGTGCTCGGCCGCAAGCACGTGCCGTGGGACGTGGATGTCACGATCTCCTGCGGCGGGGCGACCGTGCAGCCGGGCGACATCATCGTCGGCGACAGCGACGGCGTGATCGTGATCCCCCCTGCCCTGGCCGCCGAGGTCGCGGCGAGCGCCGTCGCGCAGGAGATCGAAGACGCCTGGATCGCCGAGCAGGTCGCCGCCGGCCACCCCGTCGACGGCCTGTTCCCGCTCAACGCCGAGTGGCGAGCCCGCTACGAGGAGGCCACAGCCCGCCGGAGCGAACGATGACGGCGACGACCACGACGACGGCGGCCAGCAAGTCCGAGGTCGCGTACGAGTGGATCCGCTCGCGCATCACGGGACACATGTTCAGTCCCGGCTACCGCCTGGTGCTGGGCTCGATCGCCGAAGACCTCAAGATGAGCGTCGTCCCCGTGCGCGAGGCGATCCGCCGCCTCGAGGCCGAGGGCCTCGTGACGTTCGAGCGCAATGTCGGCGCACGGGTGACACTCGTCGACGAGAGCGAGTACGCGCACACGATGCAGACACTCGGCCTGGTCGAGGGCTGCGCCACCGCGCTCTCCGCTCCCCTGCTCGATGAGGCCGCCCTCGACGAAGCCGCCCGCATCAACGAGCGGATGGCGCAGATGCTCGACCACCTCGACGCGCGTGCCTTCACCGAACTCAACCGCCAGTTCCACTCGGTGCTGTTCGAGCCGTGCCCCAACCCGCACCTGCTCGACCTCGTGCACCGTGGCTGGTCGCGGCTCTCCGGCATCCGCGACACGACGTTCGCGTCGATCCCCGGACGCGCCCAGCACTCGGTCGAAGAGCACACCGAGATCCTCGACCTCATCCGTGCGGGCGCCGACCCGCTCGAGATCGAACTCGCCGCCCGCAACCACCGCTGGCGCACGATGGACGCGTTCCTCGACGCTCTGCACACCCGTTCCGCACCGACGACTTCCGCCCAGACCACCGGAGAAGACTCATGACCGATTCGCGCATCCCCGCCGACCTCCCCGACCACATCCAGCACTACATCGACGGCGCGTTCGTCGATTCCGTCGACGGCGACACGTTCGACGTGCTCGACCCGGTCACCAACCAGACCTACACGACGGCCGCCGCCGGTAAGAAGGCCGACATCGAGCTCGCCGTCGCCGCCGCCACGCGCGCGTTCAAAGAGGGCCCCTGGCCTCGGATGCTCCCGCGCGAGCGCTCTCGCGTGCTGCACCGCATCGCCGACATCGTCGAGTCCCGCGACGCCCGCCTCGCCGAGCTCGAGTCCTACGACTCGGGGCTCCCGATCACGCAGGCGCTGGGTCAGGCCCGCCGCGCCGCCGAGAACTTCCGCTTCTTCGCCGACCTGATCGTCGCGCAGTCCGATGATGCCTTCAAGGTGCCGGGCCGCCAGATGAATTACGTCAACCGCAAGCCGATCGGTGTCGCCGGCCTCATCACGCCGTGGAACACGCCGTTCATGCTCGAGTCCTGGAAGCTCGGTCCCGCGCTCGCGACCGGCAACACGGTCGTGCTCAAGCCCGCCGAGTTCACGCCGCTCTCGGCATCCCTCTGGGCCGGAATCTTCGAAGAGGCAGGGCTCCCCCAGGGCGTCTTCAACCTCGTGAACGGCCTCGGCGAAGACGCGGGCGACGCGCTCGTGAAGCACCCCGACGTGCCGCTGATCTCGTTCACGGGCGAGAGCTCGACGGGACAGCTGATCTTCGGCAACGCCGCTCCGTTCCTCAAAGGCCTGTCGATGGAACTCGGCGGCAAGTCGCCCGCGGTCGTCTTCGCCGACGCCGACCTCGAGGCCGCGGTCGACGCTACGATCTTCGGCGTCTTCTCCCTCAACGGCGAGCGCTGCACCGCCGGTTCCCGCATCCTCGTCGAGCGGTCGATCTACGAGGAGTTCGTCGAGCGCTACGCCGCGCAGGCGAAGCGCGTCAAGGTCGGCTACCCGCACGACCCGGCTACCGAGGTCGGTGCGCTCGTGCACCCCGAGCACTACGACAAGGTGATGAGCTACGTCGAGATCGGCAAGACCGAGGGGCGCCTGGTCGCCGGCGGCGGTCGTCCGGAGGGCTTCGAGGAGGGCAACTTCGTCGCGCCGACCGTGTTCGCCGACGTCTCCCCCGACGCCCGGATCTTCCAGGAGGAGATCTTCGGCCCGGTCGTCGCGATCACGCCGTTCGACTCCGACGAGGAGGCGCTGTCGCTGGCGAACAACACGAAGTACGGGCTCGCCGCGTACATCTGGACGAACGACCTCAAGCGCGCGCACAACTTCGCGCAGTCGGTCGAGGCGGGCATGGTGTGGCTGAACAGCAACAACGTGCGCGACCTGCGCACTCCGTTCGGCGGCGTCAAAGCCTCGGGTCTCGGTCATGAGGGCGGGTACCGCTCGATCGACTTCTACACCGACCAGCAGAGCGTGCACATCACGCTAGGCCCCGCCCACAACCCGACCTTCGGCAAGAACTGACCACACTGTCTCGTTCCGGTCGCACTTGCTGTCGCCTCGCCGGCGCGAATGCGACAGAAAGTGCGACCGGAACCTCACGCAAGGACGCTGACATGACACACCGCGAAGACATGACCCTGACCTCCTCCGGCTTCTACGTCTCCCAGGAGGCGCCGATCCGCTCCGAGAACCCCGTGGCGACGCCGAAGAGCACACCGCCGGACATCCTCCGCTGCGCATACATGGAGCTCGTGGTCACCGACCTCGCGGCGTCGCGTCAGTTCTACGTCGATGTCCTGGGTCTGTACGTGACCGAGGAGGACGACGAGGCGATCTACCTGCGCTCGACGGAGGAGTTCATCCACCACAACCTGGTGCTGCGCAAGGGATCCCTCGCCGCGGTCGCCGCGTTCTCGTACCGGGTACGCACGCCCGAAGACCTCGACCGCGCCGTCGAGTTCTACACGGAGCTCGGCTGCGACGTGCGCCGGAACGAGAACGGGTTCGTCAAGGGCATCGGCGACTCCGTCCGCGTGGTCGATCCGCTCGGCTTCCCGTACGAGTACTTCTACGCCACCGAGCACGTCGAACGGATGTCGTGGCGCTACGACCTGCACATCCCGGGCGAGCTGGTGCGCCTCGATCACTTCAACCAGGTCACCCCCGATGTGCCGCGCGCCGTGGGGTTCATGCAGGACCTCGGTTTCCGCGTCACGGAAGACATCCAGGACGAGGAGGGCACGGTCTACGCCGCCTGGATGCGCCGCAAGCCCACCGTGCACGACACCGCCATGACCGGCGGCGACGGCCCCCGCATGCACCACGTGTGCTTCGCCACGCATGAGAAGCACAACATCCTCGCGATCTGCGACAAGCTCGGGGCTCTCCGCCGCTCCGACTCCATCGAGCGCGGTCCCGGCCGTCACGGCGTCTCGAACGCGTTCTACCTCTACCTGCGCGACCCCGACGGCCACCGTGTCGAGGTGTACACGCAGGACTACTACACCGGCGACCCCGACAACCCGGTGGTCACCTGGGACGTGCACGACAACCAGCGCCGCGACTGGTGGGGGAATCCCGTCGTCCCCTCCTGGTACACGGATGCCTCGCTCGTGCTCGACCTCGACGGCAACCCGCAGCCCGTCGTCGCGCGCACCGACTCGAGCGAGATGGCCGTCACCATCGGCGCCGACGGTTTCTCGTACACACGTGCCGATGACGACAAGGACATGCCCGAGTACAAGCAGGGCGAGTACAAGCTCGGCCACCAGCTCTAGGAGGCACGGATGCTGTCAGACGAGACCATCACGCGGATCGCGGCCGAGCTCGCCGAGGCCGACCGCACGCACAGCGTGATCCCGCGCATCACCGCCCGGTACCCGGAGGCGACCGTCGAGGACTCCTACGCGATCCAGGGGGTCTGGCGCGACCAGAACCTCGCCGCGGGTCGCCGGCTCGTCGGGCGCAAGATCGGCCTGACGTCCAAGGCGATGCAGCAGGCCACGGGCATCACCGAACCGGACTACGGCGTGATGTTCGACGACACCGTGTACGAGTCCGGCGCCGAGATCCCGGTCGACCACTTCTCGAACGTGCGCATCGAGGTCGAGCTGGCGTTCGTCCTGAAGCACCCGCTCGAGGGGCCGGACTGCACGCTGGACGACGCCCTCGCGGCGATCGACTACGCGGTCCCTGCCCTCGAGGTGCTCAACTCCCACATCGAGCTCGAGGGGCGGACGATCGTCGACACGATCAGCGACAACGCCGCCTACGGTGCGATGGTGCTCGGCACAGAGCATCGCCGCCCGGACGAGATCGATCTGCGCTGGGTGCCGGGTGTCCTGTCCCGCAACGGCGAGATCGAGGAGACCGGGGTCGCGGCCGGAGTCCTCGGCCACCCGGCGACCGGCGTGGCCTGGCTCGCGAACAAGTTCCATCAGCACGGCGCGCGTCTCGAAGCCGGGGAGATCATCCTGGCAGGATCGTTCACGCGCCCGATGTGGGTGTCGCGTGGCGATGAAGTGCTGTGCGATTACGGACCGATGGGAACAATTGCATGCCGCTTCGTCTAGACCCCTCCTTCCGCGAACAGCTCGCGGACTCCGATCACCCGTTCGTGGGCATGTGGGTGTGCTCCGGCAGCCCGATTCTCGCGGAGGTCGCCGCAGGGTCCGGGCTCGACTGGCTGCTGATCGACATGGAGCACTCGACGAACACGCTCGATTCCGTGCTGCAGCAGCTGCAGGCCGTCGCCGCCTATCCGATCGCCCCACTCGTGCGCGTGCCGTCGAATGACACGGTCGCGATCAAGCAGATCCTCGATCTCGGGGCACAGAATCTGATCGTGCCGATGGTCTCCTCCGCCGACGAGGCCCGCGCCGCCGTCGCCGCCACCCGCTACCCGCCGGAGGGCGTGCGCGGAGTGGGAAGCGCCCTCGCCCGGAGCGCCCGGTGGAACCGCGTCGACCGGTACCTGCAGGAGTCCGCGCAGCACGTCTCGCTGACGGTGCAGATCGAGACGGCCGCAGGGGTCGAGGCCGCAGCCGACATCGCCGCGGTCGACGGCGTGGATGCCGTCTTCGTCGGACCGTCCGACCTCTCCGCATCGATGGGGCTCCTGGGTCAGCAGACCCATCCCGACGTGACGGCGGCCGTCGAGAAGGTTTTCGCGGCGGTCAAGGCCGCCGGCAAGGCCGTCGGCGTGAACGCGTTCGACCCTGTCGCCGCCGACGCCTACCTCGCCGCGGGCGCGGACTTCGTGGCGGTGGGAGCCGACGTCGCCCTGCTCGCCCGAGCGTCCGAGGCATTGGCCGCCCGCTTCATCGCCGCGGACGGGGCGGCGCGCGCGAGCTACTGAACCGTTCGAATCGCGCGAATGGTTCGATCCGGGTCGCCGCACCGACCATCCGCGCGATTCGAGCACCCGGCGCATCCCCGTGAGCTAGCGGATTCATAGCATTTCCGGCGAGACTGTCGGCATGACCTTCGCCGCTCTCCAGCCCCTCGCCGACCGTGCCGCCCTCTTCGTCGCACTCCGACAGGACGCCCTCGCCGCCGCCGCCGATGCTCTCGGCGAGCACCGCTGGGACGCGGACATGGCTGCGGGGACGCTCACCTTCACGGCGAACGACGACCCCTCGCGGCAGCTCGTCACCCGCGCACACCTGATCGCGACGATCGCGCCGGGGCCCCGTTCGCTGCTGTGGGCCTGGGCGCACCCCAGCGGCGACCCGCAGGGCGTGGCCGCTCAGCTGCACGCATACGGCACCGAGCACGGGATCGCAGAGTTGACGACCTCGGAGGTACCGTTCCCCGAGGGAGCCGGCGACGACGAGTGGATCGCGCAGGCAGCTCACACGGTCGGCGGGGTGGCCGTCGAGCTGACCGGACGCTCGCCGTACTACTCAGCCCCCGTCGGCAACGGCACCCGCGCGGTGTTCCTGCTCGACGCGCCGCTCGCACCGCTCACGGTCGCCGACGCGGTCGTCGCCCTCCCCCGGGTGCTCACCGGCGCGGACCTGCCCGACGCGCGCACCGCCGTCTGGGATCTCGCGCGGCTCGCCGGCTGGACGCTCACCTGGACAGATGACGCATTCTCCGGCGCCTCCGTGTCGGACTCCTCCGGTACTGCCACGTTCCGGTTCGATGAGCAGGCCCGCATCAGCGGCATCGAGAGCACGCTGCACGCGCAGAACTGACCGCTCGCGAGGGCCGCTCGACGTGGCCGCGCGAACGTGATCTGTGGGATTCTTGGTCGCATGAAGAACGGAATCGTCCGGTTCGTCGCGCTCTACGTGTTCAACGTCGCAGTGCTGCTCCTGATCGGCCTGCTGCTGCCCGGCGTCTCCGTGGGATGGAACGCGCTGTGGGCCTCGGTGATCCTGACCCTCGCCGCCCTGTTCGTGAAGCCGTTGCTCGCCGGAGCCTTCCGCAGGTCCGCGGCGAAATCGGCCGCCGAGCGCACCAAGACCGGCGAGAAGATCGTCCAGTACGTCCTCGTGTATCTGGTCGAGCTCATCATCTGGGTGCTCACGGTGTGGTTCAGCGGTGTGCGCGCCTCGGGCTTGTGGGCATTCGTGCTGCCGCCGCTGGCGCTGCTGTTCGGCTGGATGATCTACGACCAGATCGACGACCGGATGCGGGCCAAGACCGCGGAGATCTACGACTCCGTGCAGGCGCGGGTGAAGGGCGGGCGCTCGAAGTCCGCACCCGCGACGACCTCCACGACCACCACCGCATCGGAGTCCCCTGAGACACGCGCTGCCCGCGACGAGCTGAGTGACGGTCTCACGCCCGAGCAGCGCCGGATGCTCGACGAACTCGGCTGACCGGCCTCACGCCGCAGTCAGACGACGACGTCGCAGGAATCTCACCGATTCCTGCGACGTCGTGCGTATCTGCGGTGCCCCGAGGGGGCTAGCCGAGACGCTCCGCTGCCTCGACGACGTTCGTCATGAGCAGGGCGACGGTCATCGGACCGACACCTCCGGGGTTCGGTGAGATGTAGCCCGCGACATCCGCGACTCCGGGCGCGACGTCGCCGAACACCAGGCTCTTGCCGGTCTCCGGATCGCTCTCGCGGGTGACGCCCACATCGAGCACAGCGGCACCGGGCTTGACGTCTTCGGCGCGGATCAGGTGCTTCACACCGGCGGCGGCGACGATCACGTCGGCCTCCCGCAGGTACCGCGGCATGTCGACGGTGCCGGTGTGGGTGAGCGTGACCGTGGCGTTGAGGTCGCGGCGGGTGAGCAGCAGCCCGATCGAACGGCCGATCGTCACTCCGCGGCCGACCACCACCACGTGCTTGCCCTTGAGGTCGTAGTCGTTGCGCAGCAGCAGCTCGATCACACCACGAGGTGTGCAGGGCAGCGGCGTGTGGATAGGGGCGTTGACGTTCAGCACGAGCCGGCCGAGGTTGGTCGGGTGCAGGCCGTCGGCATCCTTGGCAGGGTCGATCCGCTCGAGGATGGCATCGGTGTCGAGGTGCTTCGGCAGCGGCAGCTGCACGATGTAGCCGTGGCACGCCGGATCGGCGTTGAGCTCGTCGATCAGTGCTTCGACCTCGGCCTGGGTGGCGTCCGCCGGCAGCTCGCGCTGGATCGAGTTCATCCCGATCGCCTCGGACTGCCGGTGCTTCATCCCCACGTACAGCTGCGATGCCGGGTCGGCGCCCACGAGCACCGTCGCGATGCCGGGCGTGATGCCCCGCTCCTTCAGCGCGGCGACGCGCTCGGTGAGTTCAGCACGGATCGCGGCCGACGCCGCCTTCCCGTCCAGGATCTTCGCCGTCATGTGTTCTTCCTTACCTCGTGCGTCCAAGTCGTGCGTCGTCACATCCCCCGCCGTCGCCGCCGAGTGCACGGCTTCTCGTCGAGTGCACGGCCCGTTCACGTCGATAGGCCCTGCACTCGGCAGCATCCCGTGCACTCGGCGGCATCCGTGCACTCGCGAGTGCGGGGTGCGGGGTGCGGGGTGCGGGGCTACTGCTGCAGGTCCGGGTAGAGCGGGAACGCGGCGGCGAGAGCGTCGACGCGGGCGCGCAGCGACTCCACATCGGCACCGGGGAGCAGCGCGAGGGCGATGATGTCGGCGACCTCGGTGAACTCGGCGTCGCCGAAGCCGCGGGTCGCGAGCGCCGGGGTGCCGACGCGCAGACCCGAAGTGACCATCGGCGGACGCGGGTCGTTCGGGACGGCGTTGCGGTTCACGGTGATGTGGATGTCGTGCAGGAGGTCTTCCGCCTGCTTGCCGTCGATCTCGGCATCGCGCAGGTCCACGAGCACCAGGTGCACGTCGGTGCCGCCGGAGCGCACCGCGATGCCGGCATCCTTCACGTCCTGCTGCGACAGGCGCTCGGCGATGAGCTTCGCACCGCGCAGCACGCGCTCCTGACGCTCCTTGAACTCCGGGGTGCCGGCGAGCTTGAACGCGGTCGCCTTGGCGGCGATCACGTGCATGAGCGGGCCGCCCTGCTGCCCGGGGAAGACCGCGGTGTTGATCTTCTTGGCGAGCTCGGCGTCGTTCGTGAGGATGAAGCCGGAGCGCGGGCCGCCGATCGTCTTGTGCACGGTCGAGGAGACGACGTGCGCGTGGGGAACCGGGTTCGGGTGCAGACCCGCCGCGACCAGACCGGCGAAGTGCGCCATGTCGACCCAGAGGAGTGCGCCGACCTCATCGGCGATCTCGCGGAAGGCCGCGAAGTCCATGGTGCGCGGGTAGGCCGACCAGCCGGCGATGATGACCTTGGGCTTGTGCTCGATCGCGAGGCGACGGACCTCGGCCATGTCGATGGTCGAGGTCTCGGGGTCGACGCCGTACGCGACGATGTCGTAGAGCCGGCCGGAGAAGTTGATCTTCATGCCGTGCGTGAGGTGGCCGCCCTGGTCGAGCGAAAGGCCGAGCAGAGTGTCGCCGGGGCGCGCGATCGCGTGCAGGACAGCGGCGTTCGCCGATGCACCGGAGTGCGGCTGCACGTTCGCGAACTCGGCGCCGAACAGGCTCTTGGCGCGCTCGATCGCGAGGGACTCCGCCACGTCGACCTCTTCGCAGCCACCGTAGTAGCGGCGACCGGGGTAGCCCTCGGCGTACTTGTTCGTGAGCACGGAGCCCTGCGACTGCAGCACCGAGACGGGAACGAAGTTCTCCGAGGCGATCATCTCGAGGAAGGTCTGCTGACGCTTCAGCTCGCGATCGAGGACCTCGGCGATCTCCGGGTCGACCTCGGCGAGCGGGGCGTTGAAGTAACGGTCGGTCATGGTGACATGCTCCTTTGACGACGGATTCGAAAGGGGTGTTCCAATCGGCCCAGGCGCGCGGTCGAATTCCGTGGTCAGTCGCTCCCCGGTGGTAGTCCACCCAGACGCCAGTCGCGACGGTTACGAGCATAGCCGATGCCGGAGGCGGCGGACACGGACGTCTCGACCCCCCGCCGCAGAATCGATTCGACTTCTCCCATTCCACTCGACCGCGCTGACCGGTACGTTTTGTTCATGGTCCTTCCTCATCCTCTTCCGCTCGTGCCCGCGCCCGTGTCCGCCATCGCACGAGAAGGGCGGATGCCGGTCACCGCGACGACGCGCGTGCTCGGCTCCTCCCCCGCCGCCGCCCAGTTGATCGACGCGGTCGAGCGCCGCACAGGCATCCGTCTTTCCGTCGCCGACGAGGCCCCCGCCGAGATCGAGCTGTTCGTCGACCCGAACTCGTCGGCGCCGGAGGGTTACACGCTCGAGATCGGCGATCGTGCGGTCATCGTCGGCGCCGATGAGGCCGGACTGTTCTACGGCGTGCAGACCCTGCTGCAGCTGCTCCGTCAGGACGACTCCGGCTGGGCGCTCCTCGGAGCCGATGTCGCGGACTCTCCGCGCTTCGCCCGACGGGGAGTGATGCTCGACGTGGCTCGGCACTTCTTCGGCGTCGACGACGTCAAGAAGTTCATCGACAGCACGAGCGCGCTCAAGCTCAACCACCTGCACCTGCACCTCAGCGACGACCAGGGGTGGCGCGTGCACATCGACTCCTGGCCAAAGCTCACCGAGCTGTCCGCCGCCACGTCGGCGAACGGCGACCCCGGCGGCTTCTACACGAAGGACGACTACCGCGAGATCGTCGCGTACGCCGCCTCGCGCCACATGATCGTGATCCCCGAGATCGACCTCCCCGGTCACACGCACGCGATCGGCGTCGCCTACCCGGAGCTGGTCGAGAAGCCCGTCATGAACGACAACCTCATCGCGGATTCGGAACGCCTCGGCCAGGCGCTGCCGGTCGCCGGCGAGAGCTACCTGGGCTGGGGGGTCGGGCACTCCAGCGTGCGCATCCACGAAGAGCGCACGTACGACTTCGTGCGCGACGTCGTGCGCGAGCTGGCGGAGATGACCCCGGGTCCGTACATCCACGTCGGCGGCGACGAGTCGCTCGGCACCCCGCAGGCCGATTTCGACCTGTTCGCCGAGCGTGCCACCGCGATCGTCGTCGAGGCCGGCAAGACCCCGGTCGCGTGGCACGAGATGGGATCCGCGGCGAACATCGCCGAGGGAACGGTCGGGCAGTACTGGGGCAAGACGACCCCGGAGGGCACCCATGCCGAAGAGGCCGCGCACTTCGTCGAGCGCGGTGGCGCACTGATCATGTCCGCAGCGGACGTCACCTACCTCGACATGAAGTACACCGAGGACTTCCCCCTCGGACTGACGTGGGCTGCGATCATCGATGTCCGGTCAGCCTACGAGTGGGAGCCGACCGCCGTCCTCGACGTGCCGGATGCCGCCATCCTCGGCGTCGAGGCGCCGCTGTGGTCCGAGACCACGCGCACGTTCGGCGATGTCGAGCAGCTGGTCTTCCCCCGCGCAGCCGCCCAGGCAGAGGTGGCATGGTCACCGCAGCACGGTCCCGAGCGGGTCTGGGAGTCCTTCCGGGTGCGGGTCGGGTCACTCGCACCGCTGTGGAAGGCTGAGGGGGTCGACTTCCACCCCGCAGACGAGATCCCCTGGAGCGAACGTTGAGCACCCACTCCTCCGCGACCGGTTCGCTGGTCATCCATTCGGCCAGGATCATCGATCGCGGCGAGATCACCGAAGACGGCTGGATCCGCATCGAGGACGGCATCGTCACCGCTCGCGGCACCGGCACCGACTGGTCGCCCGCCGCTGCGGTCGTCGATGCGGCGGCGGATGCCAGCCCCGGCGCCCTGCTCACCCCGGGTTTCATCGACATCCACGGGCACGGCGGTGCCGGTGCATCGTTCGACGACGGGGTGGAGGCGATTCGCACCGGGCGTGATCTGCACCGCGCGCACGGCACCACCCGAGCGGTGGTGTCACTCGTGACGGCATCGATCGATGCGCTCGCGCGCAACGTCGCGACGATCGCGGACCTGACCGAGACCGATGCGGACATCCTCGGCTCGCACCTCGAAGGGCCTTTCCTCGACCCCGGTCACCACGGCGCGCACGAGCCCACGCTCCTGCGCCACCCGGTCGCATCCGACGTCGCGCGCCTGCTCGAAGCCGGCCGTGGCACGGTCCGCCAGGTGACGATCGCCCCCGAACTCCCCGGTGGACTTGATGCGATCCGGCAGATCGTGGCCGCCGGATCCGCGGCAGCGGTGGGCCATACCGATGCCGATGCGGCGATGGCCGTGGCCGCGTTCGAGGCCGGTGCGTCGATCCTCACCCATGCGTTCAATGCCATGCCCGGCATCCACCATCGCGCTCCCGGACCGGTGCTCGCCGCCGCCGCCGATCATCGGGTGGTGCTGGAGGCGATCGCCGACGACGTGCACCTGGACCCGCACGTCGTCAAGCTGCTCTTCGACTCCGCCCCCGGCCGAGTGGCTCTCATCACCGACGCCATGGCCGCGGCCGGAAGCGCCGACGGCCACTACGACCTCGGAGCGGTCGGTGTCACGGTCGAGAACGGCGTGGCCCGAGCGGATGACACCGGCTCGATCGCCGGTTCGACCCTCACTCAGGATGTGGCGCTGCGACGCGCAGTGGCCGCGGGCGTGGAGCTCACAGAAGCGGTGCGGGCTCTCACCGCGACGCCGGCGCGGGCGATCGGCCGCTCGGCCGAACTCGGCGGGCTCGCCGTCGGCATGCTCGGAGATGCCGTGCTGCTGGATGCCGAGCTGCGCGTCGCACGAGTGTGGTCGGGACCACGGCTGCTCGCCTAGAGGCGGCAGAGCATCGCGCGACGCGCAACCCTGCGCTCTCCGGTCGTTCCTGTTCAGGGTGGGGGGCCGCCGTTCCCCAGATCGGCGGCCCCGTTTCCCCTCTCAGAGCCGGTGGCCGGGCTCTCCTCCCCCGAGGATCCCGACCGACCGCTGCCTGAATCCCGCCCCCCGGAGGGATTCGTACGGCTGTCTCTATGGGATGAGACGGCATCCCCACCGATTCATTACGCGACTCGTCGAAAATCTTCGAGAAGTTCTTCCGGTCCGAAGACCGACCCACGCGGGGAGACCGCCGGCCCCCAGATCGGCGGTCTCATTCCTCGTGTGCAGAGATGGGGGGCCGGGCTCTCCTCCCCCGAGGATCCCGACCCGCCCGACCGGTGCACATCCTTCGCACCAGCACCTGAACTCCGCCCCCCGGAGGAGTTCGTACGGCTGTCTCTATGGGATGAGACGGCGACCCCAAGGGTTCATTACGCGACTTCCAGAAAAACTTCGAGAGACCGTGGATGCCCGAGCCGAGCCGGTGCGACCCGCGCCTGTCCAGAACCCCCATATCGGTTCAGAATTCGCAGAGAAGGGTGGCTTACCTGGGAGATTCGCGAGAGAATGGTGAAGTCGCGTGATGAGCGGCGCCCTCACGCATCTCACCTTGTAGAGACGTACCTGCGCCCGCGACAGATGGATGATTGTGCACGAAGAGAACACGACTCACGACGAACCGATCGGTGACGCCGACCTGATCCTGCGCGCCCGCTCGGGCGACACAGGCGCGTTCGGCGAACTCTGGCGCCGCCACTACCCGTCCGGCATCGCGGTCGCACGCTCGGTCACCTCGTCGATCGACGCGGACGACCTGGTGCAGGAGGCGTACACCCGCATCTACCAGGCCATCCTCAAGGGCGGGGGCCCCAACGGCTCGTTCCGCGCCTATCTCTTCACCAGCATCCGCAACACTGCCGCAGGGTGGGGCCGTGCCCGCCGCGAGACCGCGATCGACGAGCTCGACACGGTCGCCGACCCCGACACCACCGACCAGGCCGCGAACGAGGCCCTCGATCGGAGCCTCACCGCACAGGCGTTCCGCAGCCTTCCCTCCCGCTGGCAGGAAGTGCTCTGGTACACCGAGATCGAGCAGATGAAGCCGCAGGAAGTCGGACACCTGCTGGGCATGAAGTCCGGCGCGGTGTCGCAGCTGGCCTTCCGCGCTCGCGAGGGACTCCGCGAGGCCTGGATCCAGGCGCATCTGCGCAGCGCCGAAGACGGCTCCGAGTGCCAGTGGACCATCGAGCACCTGGGCGCCTACTCGCGCGGCAACCTCAGCACTCGCGACCACAAGCGCCTCGAGTTGCACCTCGACGAGTGCGCTCGCTGCATGATCGTCGCCGCCGAGGCCAAAGACGTCTCCAAGCGCCTCGCCCTCGTCCTGCTCCCCCTCGTGCTGGGCGTCACCGGCGCGGCGGGATACCTTGCGACGCTGCAGGGTGCCGGAACTCCCATCGTCGCTCTGGCGGCCATGCCTTCCAGCATCCCGGGCGCCGTGTTCGCCGGAGACCCGACGGGCCTTGCGGCGACGGGCATCGCCTCCTCGAGTGGCGGCACCGGGTCGGGCGGTGCCGCCGGTGGCACCGGCGGCGCTGCCGGAGCATCGTCGACCGGCGGAGCCTTCACGGGGATCGGGGCGCTCGTCGGTGCGGGTTCCGCAGCTTTGGTCGTCGCAGGCGTCGTGGCCGCGGCCACCATCATCCCCGGGCTCTCCGGTGCCGAGCCGGCCACCTCGCAGCCGAGCGCCGGAGACGCCGACCCGTCGTCGATCACGTCGCAGGTCGGGCCTGACGCATCCTTGAACCTCGAAGAGCCGATCGTCATCGATGAGCCGGAGACCGTGCCGGACGAGGCGCCTGTGCTCCCGCCTGTCGAAGAGTCCTCGGTGGAGCAGCCGCAGGAAGACGCAGGTCCCGTCGTCGCTCCGCCGATTCCTCCCGCCGCCCCCGTCGATCCGGTGGACCCCGTCGACCCGGTTGATCCTGTCGACCCGGTCGATCCCGTCGACCCGGTCGATCCCGTCGACCCGGTCGATCCCGTCGACCCGGTCGATCCCGTGGACCCGGTCGATCCTGTCGACCCCGTCGATCCCGTCGACCCGGTCGATCCCGTGGACCCGGTCGATCCTGTCGACCCCGTCGACCCGACGGAAGCGCCCACCTGGTCCGGTGCGACCATCTGGTTCAGCGGCTTCACCATCCACTACAGCGTGCCGGTCACCGGTGCACCGGGGACGACGGTCGAAGCGCTCCTCGACGGCAGCAGCGGCGGTGGCGACACCATCGTCCTCGACGACGCGGGCACCGGCACGATCGACCTTCGTCCGGACTTCTGGCAGGTCCTGTACGCCGACACGACCGTCGTCACGTTCCGCTACGTCCTGGCGGACAAGGTCGGTCCGTCCGCCGACACGACTCTGCTGTCACTCGAGTCCGGTGCCGCTGTCGAGGCCGTCCTGCAGGAAGCGGAACAGGCTCTCGAGGGCGAATACCCCGCGACCGCCGACGCAGCAGCGGAGACCGAGCCGGCACCGGCCGCACCCGTCGCACCGGCCGCCGCACCGGCACCCGCACCCGTCGAGCCCGCCGCACCGGCACCTGCTCCGGCCGCTCCGGCTCCTCCCGCACCAGCACCGGCTCCTCCCGCTCCCGCTCCCGAGGCGCCCGCCGAGCCCGCACCTGCTGCGGCCGCTCCCGCCACCGACACCGCCGCCATCGCCCCGGCCGAGGACGCTCCGGCCGCCGAATAGACTGGTTGCATGTCCTCGGATCCCGCACCCGTTCCCGGCGTCGAGCGCCCGAACATCTCCGCCCTCGATGTCGTCCGCACCGTCGTCCTGGTCGCTGCCGTCGCCTCTCTCGCGCTGTGGGGATTCGCCAGCTGGGATCTCCCGTGGAACGTGATCCTCGGCATCGGGGCACCGGTGATCGTGATCCTCATCTGGGCACTCTTCCTGTCGCCGCGTCCGGTCCTGCGCGTGCACCCGTTCCTCCGCGCCGCCGTCGAGCTGTTGATCTATGTCGGCGTGACGATCGCCTGGTGGTCGATGGGTCAGGCGCTGATCGGCACCGCCTTCGCCCTGGTGGCCGTCGTCGCGGGCGTCCTCAGCGGTCGGCGCGCCCTGTCGTGAGCCTCCCGTCGTGAGCGCGCAGCCATGAGCGTCCTGACACAGCTGAAGGAGTCGCTCGGCGCGCTCGTCGACACCGACGAGGCTGTTCTCGAGCAGGCCAGAGCCGATCGCTCCGGTCATGCCGCAGCCGGACGCCCGATCGCCGTCGTCCACGCCGAACGGGTCGAGGACGTGCAGCAGACGATGCGCATCGCGTCGGCCGCGCGCACATCGGTCGTCATCCGCGGAGCCGGCACCGGACTCGCCGGTGGGGCGAACGCCGGCAGCGGCGAGATCGTGTTGTCCCTGCGGCGGATGACCGCGATCCGGGAGGTGCGGCCAGACGATCTGCTCGCCGTCGTCGAACCCGGCATCCTGAATGCCGACCTCAATGCAGAGCTCGCGCGACACGGGCTGTGGTGGGCACCCGACCCGGCCAGCCGCGACATCTCCACGGTCGGCGGCAACATCGCCACCGGCGCCGGCGGGCTGCTCTGCGCCAAATACGGCGTGGTCCGCGATGCCGTGCTCGGCGTCGACCTGGTCCTCGCCGACGGGCGGCTGCTGCACCTCGGGCACCGCAGCGTCAAGGGCGTCACCGGCCTCGACCTCACGGCGCTGGTCGTCGGCTCCGAAGGCACGCTCGGCGTCGTGGTGGGTGCGACCCTCAAGCTGCGCAGGCTCGTGCCGGGAGAGACCTGCACGGTGGTCGCCACCTTCCCCGGCGTGCGTGCCGCCGCCTCCGCCTCCGCTGCGGTGACCGCCGCGGGAGTGCAGCCGGCGATCATGGAGCTGATGGACGCCGCGAGCCTCACCGCGGTGCACGCGCTCCTCGGCCTTCCCGCACCGACACCGGGAGCGGCCCAGCTCACCATCCAGACCGACGGCCCTGCCGCTCGCGTCGAAGCCGATACCATCGCGGAGATCCTTCGCGCTCACCGTGGGGTGACGGTCGTCTCGCACGACCGCGCGGAGGGAGAGCAGCTGCTGGCGATCCGCCGATCCATGCACGCGGCCATGGCGTCGCTGGGTACGACGCTCATCGAAGACGTCTCCGTGCCCCGCAGCGCGATGCCCGCCATGTTCGACGAGATCGCGCGTATCGAACGCGAATACCGACTCACGATCCCGACGGTGGCGCACGCGGGCGACGGCAATCTGCACCCCAACTTCCTCTTCGAGGGCCCCGACGTCCCACCCGAGGTGTGGGCGGCGGCCGACGAGCTGTTCCGCGCGGCGATCGCCCTCGGCGGGACGCTGACCGGAGAGCACGGCATCGGCGTCCTGAAGCGCCGCTGGCTCGCCGACGAGCTCGGAGAAGACCAGTGGCTGCTGCAGCGACAGATCGCCGCGGTGTTCGATCCCCTCGGCATCCTCAACCCGGGAAAGGTGTTCAGCCCCGATGCCTGACATCCACGTGAGCGCTGCCGTGATCGTCGACGCCGAAGGGCGGGTGCTGGTCGTCCGCAAACAGGGCACCACTCGGTTCATGCAGCCGGGAGGCAAGCCCGAGCCCGGTGAGTCCGCCGTGCAGACCCTGATCCGCGAGCTCCACGAGGAGTTGGGGCTGACGCTCGACGAGAGTGAGCTTCAGCCGCTCGGGACCTTCGTCTCCGCGGCCGCGAACGAACCCGGTCACCGTGTCGTCGCCGCGGCCTTCGCGGCATCCGTCGACCCCGGAGCCGCCACGGTCCAGGCGGAACTCGCCGAGCTGCGGTGGATCACTCCGGCGGACGTCGCGACACTCCCCCTGGCACCCCTGAGCGTCGAGCACCTGCTGCCGATCGCCTGGCCCGCGCTGGCGGGCTGAGCGCGCCGGACAGGCGTCAGATGCCCTGCCAAGCCGGCTTGTTCGCGAACGTGTAACGGTAGTAATCGGCGAGCTGGAGACGCGAGGCTGCGGCCTCGTCGACCACGATGGTCGCATGCGGGTGCAGCTGGATGGCGGAACCCGGCAGGAGCGCCGTGAGCGGCCCCTCGACCGCGCCGGCGACCGCCTCTGCCTTGCCCTCGCCGAACGCGAGCAGCACCAGGTGCCGCGCCTTCAGGATGGTGCCGAGGCCCTGCGTGATGCAGTGCATCGGCACGTCGTCGATCGAGTCGAAGAAGCGTGCGTTGTCCTCGCGGGTCTGCTCCGTGAGGGTCTTCACGCGAGTGCGCGAGGCGAACGACGACCCCGGCTCGTTGAAGCCGATGTGTCCGTCGGTGCCGATCCCGAGGATCTGCAGGTCGACCCCACCGGCGGCCTCGATGGCTGCCTCGTAGTCGTCGCCGGCGTGCTGAATCGTCGCGAGAGCGCCGTTCGGGACGTGGATGCGCTCCGGGTCGAGCCCGAGCGGTTCGACGACCTCGCGCGTGATGACGGATCGGTAGCTCTCCGGATGAGCCGGGTCGATGCCGACGTATTCGTCCAGGGCGAAACCGCGCACCTGCGAGACGTCGCGACCGGCGAGCTGCGTGCGCAGCGCCTGGTAGACGGGGAGTGGAGTGGACCCGGTCGCGAGCCCGAGCACTGCATCCGCGCGGCGTACGATCAGCTCGACGATCTCGGTGGCGACCAGGGCGCCTGCGGCCTCGGCATTCTCGACGATGACGACCTCAGCCATGCGGGACGATCTCCTTCTCGGTGATGGATGCGCCGACGAGTGCGGCGCCGAAAGCGGCAGCGGGAGACCCGGCCGGAAGCAGTTCGATTCTCTCATCCAGGCGGAGGGACTGCATGAACGGCGATGCCTCGGCGCCCGCGTGCAACGCTGCGCGGATGCCGCCGTCCAGTCGGTCGCCGAGAGCCGTGAGCCCTCCCCCGATCACGACCGTCTCGACGTCGGCGGAGAGCACGAGAACCCGCACCGCAGCGGCGGCGCCGTGGAAGAGGTCGGTGCGGAGCGCGAGGGCGAGCGGATCGCCGGCGTCGGCGGCATCGAAGATGTCTCTGATCGGCAGTGCACCCGGTCGCCCCCACGCCTTGGCGAGCGCTCCGCCCCCGCAGAACGTCTCGACGCAGCCGTGCTGGCCGCATCCGCACAGACGGCCGTTCGGGTCGACCGAGAGGTGCCCCACCTCCCCCGCGGTGCCACGGGAACCGCGCCAGATGCGACCGTCGATCACGATGCCTGCCGCGACGCCGGTGCCGAGGTTGAGATACGCCATCGACCCGGTGACCCCGCTCAGGGCCGCCGCTCCGAGCGCTGCGGCCTTCACGTCGTTCTCAACTCGGAACGGGATGCCGAGGGCCTGCTCCGCGCGGTCGGCGAGCTCCAGCGACTCCACGCCGAGATTGACCGCATGATCGACCCGCCCGGCGTCGGCATCGACCAGCCCGGGGATGCCGATCCCTACGGAGCCGATGTCGGACGACGGCAAGCCGACCTCATCGGCGAGAGCGCTGACAGCCGCCACGATGCTTTCGACGACGGCGTCGTCTCCCCAGCCGGTGACCCGGCGGAGTCGCCCGACGATCTCACCGGAGGGGTCGACGGCCACCGCATCGATCTTCGTTCCACCGACGTCCAGGCCCACTCGAATCGGCCGACCGGTGTGGTCGGCAACACTCGCACCGTTCATCGGATGCCGCTCCCGGCGGTCTCGACAGTGGTGCAGAGGAGCGTCACGACACGCCCAGCTGACCGGAGAGCACCATCACCGCAGCACCGCGCAGGACGATGTCCTCCTGATGTGTCCGGCGCACGACGACGTCCTCGAAGACGCCCTCGAGCGTGCGGGCGTGCAGCGTCTCGATCGCGGCGTCGATCAGGATGCCGTCGAGCAGATCCGCGGGTCCGGAGAGCACGACCTCGGAGAGATCGAGGGCCGCGACGATCGGAGCGATGGCGATCGCCATGCGGGTTCCGGCGTCGCGCAGGATCTCGTCGCGGGCGTCGGGGTCGGACTCCAATGCCGCGCGCAGGCGGCTGACGCTCAGCCAGGCTTCGAGGCAGCCGTCCTTGCCGCAGGCGCACCGGGGACCGCCGTCGGTGCCGACGACGACGTGCCCGATCTCCCCCGCCGCGAAGCGGCTGCCCAGCAACGGCTGGCTGCCGGTGATGAGCCCGGCGCCCACGCCCTTGCCGATCTTGATCAGCATGAAGTCGGCCTTCGCGTCCCCGAAGGTGTATTCGGCGAGCACCGCCGCGTTGGCGTCGTTCCTGGCGAGCACGGGCAGATCGAGGTCGATGCCCAGCTTCGCCTCGAGGGGGAAGTTCGTCCAGCCGAGGTTCGGCGAGCTGAGCACGAGTCCATCGGGCCGCACGACCCCGGGGGTGCCGATGCCGACGCCCAACAGGGGCTGCGTGGAGGCGGCGACCAGGGTCTTCGCGAGTTCGTGCAGGGCGGCGTACGCCGCCTCGCCGTCGGGCGATTCCGGCCGCGGGACTTCACGCCGCTCGAGCACGTCGCCGTCCAGGCTCAGCACGGCCCCGGTGAAAGCACTGGGACCCGAGAGATCGAGGCCGAGGATCTGATGGCCCACGCGGTCGATGTCGATCAGGATCGGCGGCTTGCCGGGCCCGACGGCCTCGCGGACGCCCATTTCGACGACGATGCCGTCGGCGATGAACTCCGCGACGAGATCGGAGATCGTGACCCTGGTCAGGCCTGTCTCGCGCGAGAGGTCGGCACGACTCATCGCCCCGGCGTGATACAGCGTCTGCAGGACCAGTGCACGGTTGTGGCCGCGGGCATGCTCGGGGAGCACTTTCGCGCGCGAGCGCAGGTGGCGCCCAGGACCGAAGGCATGCGTGTTCGCGCCGAGGTACTCCACCTGCGGCGCGGGACGCTGTTCATCCGAAACGGACATGTTTGTTAGTAGACCTTACGAACAAAATTTGTGCAACCTCTCCCCGCAGACGCGCGGGGAGGGTTACCGAAACGTTACATTAATTTCGATACTCGGCGGAGGCGTTGTGCGATCGCTCGAGAAGGCGTGCCACCAGACCGGCGACGATGTGCTCGCGCGCCTCGATCGTCAGGGGCTTGCCCGGCACGCCGGGACGCCGCTGATCGGGCGCAGGTCCGTCCAGTGGACGATACCGCACCCCCGCCGCACGGAGGCGGCGCAGGTGCGTCGACAGACGTCGTCCGAAGTCCGCGTAGGGTGCCGGCTCGCCACCCTCCCAGAGCCGTTCGGCGATCGCCGCCAGCCGCGGGAACATCGCGAAGTCGACCCGATCACGGGTGGGCAGATGCTCGCTCCAGACGTTGGCCTGGCCGCCGACCGCTCCATCCTCGACACGCAGCGTGTAGGCGCGTTCGATCGTCAGCGGAGGGCCGACCCTGATGGGCTCCTCCGCGGACTCGGACTGGGGGTAGTCGAGGTACACCTCGAGGTCGGGGCAGGCCACGACCTCGATGCCGCGCGAGAGAGCGGCACGCATCGCGACCGGGCCGCGCCAGGCGAGGATCCGGACCCCGTCGGGGACATCCCCCTCGAGCACCTCGTCCCACGCCAGCGCCGTGCGACCTCTCGCGCGGACATGTGCGACGAAGTGGGCCGTGAACCAGGGCTGCACGTCGTGCGCCGAGGCGAGTCCGAGCTCCTGCATCCGGGTGGCGGCTGCAGCGCTCTGCTCCCATTCGGTCACGGGCACCTCGTCCCCGCCGATGCCGATCCACTCCGAGTCGAACACGTCGCACAGGGCGTCGATGGCTGCACGGCCGAATACCAGCGAGGCCTCGGTCGGAGCGAGCGTGCGCGGGTTCACGCCGAACCGCTCCCACGGCGAGTCGACCGGATCTCCGACATCGGTGTTCCCGAGCTCGGGATACGCGGCGAGCGCGGCCTGGACGTGACCGGGCAGCTCGACCTCCGGGACCAGCGTCACGAAGCGATCGGCGGCGTATCTCACCAGATCCCGCAGCTCGGCCGTCGTGTAGAAGCCCTCGTGGATGCCCGGCTCGACGGTCGCGAGCGGACCGTGACCGCGCTGCGTCGCCGCTCGACGGGCACCGACCTCGGTGAGCCGGGGGAACCCCGGCACCTCGAACCGCCACCCCTGATCGTCCGTGAGATGCAGGTGCAGGACGTTGAGGTGATGATCGGCCAGAAGGTCGATGAGCCGACGCACCTCCTCTACGGTCCGGAAGTGGCGTGCGACGTCGAGCATCGCGCCCCGCCACGCATAGGCGGGTGCTCCCTCCCACACGCCGGCCGGGATCGGCGTCGCGGCTCCCTCCGGGTCGCGCAGCTGCCGCAGCACCGTTGCGCCGCGGTACACGCCGGCGGGAGTCGCGCCACGGACCTCGATGCCCGATTCGCTCACGCTGACGCGGAACGCCTCGCCTCCGATGCGCCCGACCGCTGCGGCATCGTCGCCGAGCGTCTCGTCGACCACGAGGCGGATGCACGGCCCTCCGTCGTCATCACCGAGACCGCCCAGCGTGGCTGCAGCGGCCGTGAGCTCCGCGGGGGCGAGCACGGGCGTCTTCCCCGACCAGGCGAACCCGGGCGCCATCGGGTCGATGCGCGCGTCGATGCGGGGCACCGTGGCCCGGTGGGGCGCCGGCGGCATCCGCAGCGCCCGGCCCGGCGTCGCGCCGGTGGGCTCGCCGTCGGAGACGACGGGCACTCCGCCAACCAGCACCTCGACGATGCCGAGCGGTGCGGCGAACGGCTCCTCGAATGTCGCCCCGGCCGCGATGGTCTCGGGATCGAACAGCACGAGGTCGGCGGTCGCACCGGAGCGGATCACACCGCGCGGAGCATCGTCGCGGTCGAGGCCCAGCCGCCTGGCGGGCGTCCCCGTCAAATGCTGCACGGCCTCCTCCAGCGTGAGCACGCCCAGTTCGCGCACGTAGTGTCCGAGATACCGCGGGAACGTGCCCCGACCGCGGGGATGCGGCCGCGCGCCGATCAGGATCCCGTCGCTTCCTCCCGTGTGCCGCGGATGGCGCATGATCGCGCGGACGTTCTCCTCATCGCCGATGTGCATCAGGATGCCCGTGGCACCGGCATCGGCGACGATCGTGTCGAGCACGACGTCGACCGCTCGGCGCCCCGTCGTCTCGGCGACCTCGGCCACCGTCCGACCGACCAGGTCTGCGAGAGCAGGATGGGCCGTGCCCGAGATCTGGATCTGCGTCCAGTCGGCCCTCTCGCCGTGGAAGCCGTCGCACCCGATCTCCTCGAGTTCCACGCGAACGGCCTCCCGGCCGGCCGCGTCGAGCTCGGAGACGGCCCGCAACAGGTCACCCGTCGCGGCGAGCCTGCTCGGCAGCAGCGCGGCGAGCGTCGTTGCTCCCGGCAGATAGGGATAGGTGTCCAGGGTCACGTCGACGCCATCCGCGATGGCCTCGTCGATCAGGGCCAGGAGCTCCGCTGCCCGCCCCCGGTTCGGGGCGAAGTTCATCGTGGCGTGGGTGAGGTGGATGGGGCATCCGGTGCGGCGACCGATGTCGAGCACTTCCCGGTAGGCGTCGAGTGCTCCCCCGCCGTAGCTGCGGGTGTGCGGCGCCCAGTAGCCGCCGCGCTCCGCGACCACGCGGCACAGCGCTTCGAGTTCTGCCGTGTCGGCATACATTCCCGGCGTGTAGGTGAGGCCGCTCGACATCCCGAAGGCGCCGGCGTCCAGCGCTGCACCGAGCAGGTCCGCCATCGCAGTGATCTCGACCGCTGTCGCCGGGCGGTTCTCGTGCCCGACGACCATCAGCCTGAGGTTCCCCTGCGGCACGAGCACCGCGGCGTTGGCCACGGCTGCCGCATCGATCGCAGTGATCAGGTCGCCCATCGTCCGCCACGGAACCTCGGCCGGCATGCCGTTCCATCCGGCGATCTGCCCGGGGATGGTGGCGGCCGCGTCGTCATCGAGCGGGGCGTAGCCGAGGCCGTCCTGACCGAGCACCTCGGTGGTGACGCCCTGCCGGATCTTCGCGTCGTGATCGGCGCCGCTCAGCACGGCGAGGTCGCTGTGCGCGTGCATGTCGATGAATCCCGGCGCCAGCACGAGACCGGCCGCGTCGATCTCCACCGCACCCTCCGGAAGCTCGAGGACCCCGGCGCTCCCGAGTGGCAGAACCGCCGCCACCCTCGCGCCCTCGACGGCGACGTCGGCCACGTAGCGCGCCGACCCCGTCCCATCGACGACCGTCGCTCCGCGGTACACCCGCACCAGGCCGGCAGCGGCCTTCTCCGCGCTCAGAAGCATGTCGCGACCGCTCCGATCACGCGCGGATCCTCGGCATCGGGATCATCGATCACCGCGACCACGCGCCACTTGTCGAACGCCGTGCAGGGGTGCGAGAGTCCCAGACGCACCACGTCGCCGACCGCCGCCGACGCGCCCTCCGCCAACCGCAGGAACGCATGCTGATCGTTGAGCGCCGTGATCTCGCCGTCGACCGACTGCGGGACCGGCAGATCGAGATCGAACGGCACATCGCGTCGGCCCGCATCCAACAGGGCGAGGCCTTCCTCCGGCTGAGAGACGACGCGCGACCAGGCGTGCATCGCGGAACTGAGCCGAGCGGTTCCGGTCAACGGGCCGAACGGCGACATGCGGGAGTAGAAGCCGTCGTCGTGGATCTGGAAGGCACCCGAGCGCAGCACGACATCGGCATCGGCGCCCTCGGGCGCGAGGACCGCCGCGGCGCGGTCGGGGAAAGAGCTGCCGCCCGCGCTGAGCACGGGACGGACACCCTCGGGGTACACCAGCCGCGTGTGGAGCTCGACGATCGTCCGGAGATACGCGTCGACGGCCGCGACGGAGGCAGCGCTGCGATCCGGCCCGAACGGACCTTCGTATCCGGCGACGCCGGCGAGTCGCAGCCCGGAAGACTCCGAGATCGCCTGCGCGATCCGCTCTCCCTCGTCCACGCTGCGCGCGCCGGTCCGGCCCTGCGCCCCACCGAGTTCGACCAGCACGTCGAGCGGCCGCGCGGCACCGCGCATCCCGTCCGCCAGGATCGCGACGCCGTCGAGGGAGTCCGCCCAGCACAGCACCCGCAGCCCCTCATCGGCGGCGAGCAGCGCACTCAGTCGCCGCACCGCGGCGGCGTCCGTGACGGCGTTGGCGATCAGCACCGTCGGGACACCGGCGTCGACGGCGACCTCGGCCTGCCACGGTGTCGCGACCGAGATACCCCACGCACCGGCATCGAGCAGCCGCTGCCAGAGGGCGGGCGCCATCGTGGTCTTGCCGTGCGGCGCGAGCAGCACCCTCTGCTCCCGCGCCCACGCGAAGACGGTCCTCTCGTTGTGGTCGAGCGCCCCCTCGTGCACCGTGAGCACCGGCGTGACCAGGTCGGAAAGGTGCAGATCAGCGCCGGCGACCTCCGAGAGTCGGAGTCCCGCAGCATGCGCCGGGAAGCCCTTCGTCCAGGCGCCGAGAACGGGATCCGGAATTTGTAGAGGCATCTAACAAGGCTACTAGGCTGGATGACATGACTGCGAAGATCCGAGTTTCCACCGATGCCGCCCCCGCTCCCGCGCACACCTTCTCTCAGGGGATCCGCAAGGGGGCGTTCGTTCAGGTGTCCGGCCAGGGCCCGGTCGACCCGCAGACGAACGAGTACCTCTTCCCGGGCGATGTCGCCGCGCAGACCACGCGCACACTCGAGAACGTCAAGGCCATCGTCGAGGCATCCGGCGCGACTTTCGACGACGTCGTGATGCTGCGCGTGTACCTCACCAAGCGTGAGGACTTCCCGATCATGAACGATGCCTACGGCGCCTTCGTGACGGCGAACACCCCCAGCGGGATCCTCCCGTCGCGCACGACCGTCTTCACCGGTCTGCCCCGCGAGGAGATGCTCGTCGAGATCGACGGCATCGCCATCGTCGACTGACCGCCGGCGCGGGGAGGGACGATATCACGGACCGTTGCCTCCCCGTTACCTCCCATCCCGTACCATTGGACGTCTAGGACACGTTTGAGAGCCGGGGGGTGAGTTCGTGACCGATCTGATTTCCGCGCCGGGCGCAGCAGCAGAGGCGCACGGCGACGACGCCACGCCCACCGCAGTACTCACGCCGCGAGAGCCGGGTTCCGACACCGAGCCGCCCACCACGGGCGAGCAGCCCTTGGCGTGGGCGCCTGTCGAGCCGGCACCGAAGAAGCGTCGCCTCGGGCTCTGGATCGGGCTCGGACTCGGTGTCGTCGCGCTGGGCGCAGGAGCCGCCTCGCTGGTCCTCATCGCGCCGGGAACCACCGTCGCCGGGATCCCGGTCGGATGGATGACCCCCGGCGCCGCTGCCGAAGCGATCAGCACGCATCTCGCCGAGACCGAGGTCACACTCACCGGCGAGGGAGACGACGCGGTGCTGACGGGCGCCGACCTCGGCGCGTCCCTCGATGCGACCGCTCTCGCCGATGCCGCCTTCGCCGAACGCCCCCTGTGGAACCTCGGCATGTGGATGGGCGATCCGGTTCCCGCCGACATCGCCCTCGATGCGGAGAAGGCTTCTACGGCGCTGCGCAGCGCCGTTCCGACGAGCTTCCAAGACCCGGTGGACGCCGGCGTCGCATTCGACCCCGCCAGCGGAAAGTACATCGTCACGGCCTCGGAGCCCGGCACCGGAATCGACGTCGACGATCTCACCGCCGCCTTCACCGACGCGGTAGCCGAGGGGAAGACGTCTCTCGAATACCCCGGCGGTCCGGCCGAGGCCCTGCCTGCCGTCTCCGACGACGACGCCACCGCGACCGCCACCGGGCTGAACACGATGCTCGGGACGATCGGCTTCTACGTCGGCGACGAACGCACCGTACCGGTCAAGCCCGCGGTCGCCGCCACCTGGCTGACCGTGGTCGCCGAAGACGGTCAGTTGCGCATCGAAGCCGATCCGCAGGCCATCCAGGCCACGGTCGACACGCTTCCGGGTCTCGTCGACCGGGCACCTGTCAACGCCACGAACATCGTCGACTCCGCCGGCACCGTGCTGCGGGCCGAGCAGGAGGGTGTCGTCGGCCGCGCCGTCGGCGACACGTCGGGTGTCGCCGAGCAGTTCGCGCAGCAGCTCGCCGCCGGCGACGGGGTGTTCAAGCTCACCGTGGGCGAGACCGCGTTCGAGACGGTGAACCTGTTCCGCCGCATCGAGATCAACCTGAGCTCGCAGCGCGCCTACCTGTTCCAGAACAACGAGGTCGTCCAGTCCTGGGCCGTGTCGACCGGCCTGCCCGGCACGCTGACCCCGGCCGGAAACTTCAAGGTGTTCGCGCACACGTCCATCCAGGACATGGGCTGCTACGAGGGCGCGCCCTACTGCACCGAAGACGTCCCCTGGATCACCTGGTTCGCACCGAACATCGGGTTCCACGGCACCTACTGGCACAACAACTTCGGCCAGCGCATGAGCCACGGCTGCGTGAACCTCCCGATCGACCTCGCCAAGTACGTCTACGACTGGTCGCCGGTCGGCCTCGAGGTGTCGGTCTACTACTGAGCCGCCCTGGCGCGGACATGAAGAAGGGGGTGGATGCCGAAGCATCCACCCCCTTCTCGTGTGTCAGCGCAGCGCGTCGACGATGCCGTTCAGCGTCTCGGACGGACGCATGACCGCGGCGACGAGCTTCTCGTCGGGACGGTAGTAGCCGCCGATCTCCACCGGCTTGCCCTGCACCGCGTTGAGCTCGGAGACGATCTTCTCCTCGTTCTCGGCGAGCGTGGCGGCGATCGGCGCGAAGGACGCGGCGAGCTCGGCGTCCTTCGTCTGCGTGGCCAGCTCCTGCGCCCAGTACAGGCCCAGGTAGAAGTGGCTGCCACGGTTGTCGATCGTGCCCAGCGCACGGCCCGGGGAGCGGTCCTCTTCGAGGAAGATGCCGGTCGCGGCATCCAGCGTCTCAGCCAGCACGCGGGCCTTCTCGTTGCCCGTGCGGTCGGCGAAGTGCTCGAGCGATGCGGCCAGCGCGAAGAACTCGCCGAGCGAGTCCCAGCGCAGGTAGTTCTCCTCGACCAGCTGCTGCACGTGCTTGGGGGCGGAGCCGCCCGCACCCGTCTCGAAGAGGCCGCCGCCCGCGAGCAGCGGAACGATCGAGAGCATCTTGGCGCTCGTGCCGACCTCGAGGATCGGGAACAGGTCGGTGAGGTAGTCGCGCAGCACGTTGCCGGTGACCGAGATCGTGTCGAGCCCGTGACGCATGCGGGCGAGCGTGTAGCGCGTCGCCTCCTCGGGCGCGAGGATCGTGATCGTGAGGCCCTTGGTGTCGAGCGTCGCCAGACCCTGGTGCACCTTCGCGATGATCTGCGCGTCGTGCGAGCGGTTCGCGTCGAGCCAGAACACGGCCGGCACGCCGGTCGCGCGGGCGCGGGTGACCGCGAGCTTGACCCAGTCCATCACCGGGATGTGCTTGGTCTGCGTCGCCCGCCAGATGTCACCCTTGCCGACCGCGTGCTCGATGAGCACCGTGCCCTCGCTGTCGAGCACCTGGACGATGCCGTCCGCCGCGATCTCGAACGTCTTGTCGTGGCTGCCGTACTCCTCGGCCGCCTGCGCCATGAGCCCCACGTTCGGGACGGTGCCGATCGTGGCGGGGTCGAGCGGTCCGTTCGCGATGACGTCATCGATCACGGCCTGGTAGACGCTCGCGTACGAGGAGTCGGGGATGACCGCGAGGGTGTCCGCCTCCTCACCGTCCTTGCCCCAGAGCTTGCCACCGTTGCGCACGAGCGCAGGCATCGAGGCGTCGACGATGACATCGCTGGGCACGTGCAGGTTGGTCGTGCCCTTGTCGGAGTTCACGTAGGACAGGCGAGGGCCCTCGGCGATGGCCTTATCGAACGCCGCGGCGATCTCGTCGCCGCCCGTGACGTTCGCGAGCCCTGCGAGGATCGAGCCGAGACCGTCGTTCGCGCTGAGTCCGGCTGCAGCCAGCTTGTCGCCATACTGCGCGAACACGTCGGCGAAGAATGCCTTCACCACGTGACCGAAGATGATGGGGTCGCTGACCTTCATCATGGTCGCCTTGAGGTGCACCGAGTAGAGCACGTCGTCGGCCTTCGCCGTGGCCAGAGTCTCGGCGAGGAACGCGTCGAGTTCGGTGGCGGAGAGGAACGTCGCGTCGACGATCTCGCGCGGCAGGACCTTGAGCCCCTCTTTCAGCACGGTGACCGTTCCGTCTTCCGCCGTGTGGCGGAAGCTCAGGACGTCGTCGTGGGCCGCGACCCAGGACCGCTCGTTGTGCTTGAAGTCATCGTGCCCCAGAGTGGCGACGCGCGTCTTCGATCCCTCGGCGAACGGCTTGTTGCGGTGCGGGTGCTTCTTCGCATAGTTCTTCACCGCGAGAGGCGCACGGCGGTCGCTGTTGCCCTCACGCAGCACCGGGTTCACGGCGGAGCCCTTGATGCGGTCGTACCGCGCGCGCACGTCCTTCTCTTCGAGCGACGACGGCTCGTCCGGGAAGTCGGGGATGTCGTAGCCCTGCTCCTGCAGTTCCGCGATGGCGCCCTTGAGCTGCGGGATCGATGCCGAGATGTTCGGCAGCTTGATGATGTTCGCCTCGGGGAGCGTGGCCAGGCCACCCAGCTCGGCGAGGGCGTCACCCACCTGCTGCTCCGGCGTGAGCTTCTGCGGGAAGGCGGCCAGGATGCGGCCGGCCAGCGAGATGTCGCGGGTCTCGAAGTCGATGCCCGCCTGACCCGTGTAGGCCTGGATGATCGGCAGGAACGAGGCGGTGGCCAGTGCCGGCGCCTCGTCTGTGTGGGTGTAGATGATGGCTTCGTCGGTCACCGGGAGGTTCTCCGCTCTTGTGGTCTATTTGTCTCGATACCAAGATACCTGAGTGGCCTCGAGCCCGTGGCCCCGGCCTCTCCACGCCGTCCGAGGAGTGGGGACGAACGGCCAGATCTGGACGAAAAGTTCGACCGAACCGTGTCGGGTCCGCCGCGAGGCGTTAGCCTGGGTCCATGTCCGAACTGCGCATGGTCGAACTCTCCGCTGCGACGATCGTCGCCGTGAACAACCTGTCGCTCAAGCCCGGGCAGGAGCAGTTCCTCGCTCCCGTCTCGTACGGGATCGCAGCCACAGTCATCAACCCGCAGACGTCCTGGCAGCGGGTGATCCTCGATCGCAACGAGGTCGTCGGCTTCGTCAGCGCGAACTTCGATCCCGAAGCGCCGGAGGAGCACTTCCGCTCCGTGCTGTGGCGCATCAACGTCGACGCCGACGATCAGGGTCGGGGCGTCGGCCGCTTCGCCGTCGAGGCGCTGGTCGACGAGGCCAAGGCGCGCGGCGTCGACCACGTGAACGTGATCTACGAGGCCGGCGAGGGCGGGCCCGAGACCTTCTTCCACCGCGTCGGCTTCACGCCTGTCGGAGAGACCGAGTACGGCGAGGTCATCGCCGAGATCCGCGTCACGTCCTAGGGCCGGCGGCGGGGTCTCGAATCCCCTCCCCCATCGAGACCTCGTCGCCCCTGACCGCGGGATCGCTCCCATGGTCACGAACCCGGATTTGTTGCGCATGACCACAAAAGGCTTGCGTCCCGCATCGGGTCGTGCCTATCATCGCTGGAGAAGTTGAGCGAAACGCTTCGACGATTACTTCCCGCACGTTGACGATGGAGTCCCGATGACGACGATCCATGAGGTGGCACGCGCCGCCGGCGTGTCGATCAGCACGGTCTCCTACGCGCTCAGCGGCAAGCGTCCGGTCTCGGAGAAGACCCGCCTGCGCATCGAGGACGCCGTGCACGCGCTCGGGTATGAGCCCGATGCCGGTGCGCGCATGCTGGCCGGTCGCCGCACGCACATCTTCGCTCTGACCGAGCCGCTGCGCGCGGACACGCATGCACCGACCCACATGGCCTTCGTGCTCGCGACCGCGGTCGCCGCGCGACGACAGGGCTTCGACATCCTCCTCCTCACCGACGAGCAGGCCTCAGAGGGCATGAACCGCGTGGCGGCGAGCAACCTCGTCGACGCGATCCTCGTGCTCGACGTCGCTCCCGACGACGAACGCGTCCCCATCGCCCGCTCCATCGGAACGCCCACCATCTTCATCGGCCTGCCCGACGACAGCGCCGGCCTGACCTGCGTCGACCTCGACTTCGAGGCGGCCGGTCAGCTGGCAGTGGACCGTCTCGCCGACGCGGGTCATCGACGCATCGCCCTGCTCGGTCAGACCGAGGTCTCGTACCGCAAGTCGAACTTCCCGCGCCGGCTGCTCCGTGGCGTGCAGGAGCAGGCAACCGCCCGCGGGGTGGCTCTCGACTGGTCGGAGTCGGGCGCATCGGTCACGGATGCGGCCGCCGTGCGCGCATCCGTGGAGGCGGCGCTCGCTCGCGGCGATCGCGCGTTCATCGTGCACGCCGTCGACGACGTGCATCAGGTGCTGCTGTCCGTGCTGGCCGAACAAGGCCTCCACGTCGGCGACGACGTCTCGGTGGTCTCTGCCGCCGCGTCCTTCGACACATCGGCGCTGCCCGTTCCCGTCGACACCATCCCTCTCGTTCCGCAGCGATCGTGCGAACTCGCGGTCGACCTGGCGGTCCGCCATCTGGACGACCCGCTCGCACCCGCCGAGATCCATCTCATCCCGCCCGAGTATCGCTCGGTCGGCTCCGTCTCCTCCCCCGCCCGAGACTGACCGTCTCTCCACGCTCCCGCAGGCATGGTCGCGGTCGAAACGCTTCGACGAATGTCTCGCTCACAACTGAACAATCCGACCCAGTGAAGTGTCCGGCCCTTGGGGCCATTGAGAAAGGAGTGCCGACGATGGCACGCACCACCCGCAGGACGAAGGCGCTGGCCCTGGTGGCCGCGCTCACGACGACCGGCATCGCGCTGAGCGGCTGTACAGCCGGTTCCGGTGACGACGGCGGCGACGGCCAGCCCCTCAAGCTCTGGCACTACGAAGGCGCCGACAGTGCGATGGGCAAGGCCTGGGCCGAATCCATCAAGATCTTCGAGGAGGAGACCGGAGCGAAGGTCGAGTTCGAGGAGAAGTCCTTCGAGCAGATCCAGAAGACCGCCAGCCAGGTGCTCGACACGGATGCCGCGCCCGACCTGATGGAGTTCAACAAGGGCAACGCGACCGCGGGCTTCCTCGCCTCCACCGGCCTGATCGCCGACATCTCGGACGCGGTCGAGGAGTACGGGTGGGACGAGAAGCTGGCACCGTCGCTGCAGACCACCGCCAAGTACTCGGAAGACGGCGTGATGGGCGGTGACACCTGGTTCGGAGTTCCGAACTACGGCGAGTTCGTGGGCGTCTACTACAACGAGGATGCGTTCGCCGCAGCGGGACTCGAGATCCCCACGACGTACGAGGAGTTCGTCGACGTGCTCGACGCCTTCGTCGCCCAGGGCGTCACGCCCCTCGCGGAAGCCGGCGCTGAATACCCGCTGGGACAGCTCTGGTACCAGCTCGCCCTGCTCGAGGCCGACCGCGGCTTCGTCGACGACTACCAGCTCTACGAGAACCCCGTCGACTGGCAGGGCCCGGAGGTCACGGCTGCCACCGAGACCCTGAAGGAGTACGTCGACAAGGGCTACATCGCCTCCGACGTGTCATCGGTCAAGGCGGAGGACGCGGGCGTCTCGTTCATCAACGGCTCGTCACCGATCTTCGTCTCCGGCTCGTGGTGGTTCGGCCGCTTCGTCGCCGAGGCCACCGGCTTCGACTGGTCGATGGCCGCATTCCCCGGAGCCGACCTCTCGCTCGGCTCCTCGGGCAACCTCTGGGTCGTCCCCGAGAACGCCGCCAACAAGGACCTCGCCTACGAGTTCATCGACATCACGATGCGCCCCGAGATCCAGGCGATCATCGGCAACAACGGCGGCCTGCCCGTCGCGGCCGACACCGCCGACATCACCGACGAGAAGAGCGCGGCCCTCATCGAGACCTTCAACGGGGTCCTCGACGCCGACGGCCTCTCCTTCTACCCGGACTGGCCCGCACCGGGCTTCTACGACGTGATCGTGCAGGAGCTGCAGGGCCTCGTCACCGGCGTGCAGGACGTGAAGACCACGAACAGCAACCTCGGCGAGCAGTACGACGAGGGCACCGCCGAATTCCGTTGATCGACCTGCGGGGGCGGCATCCACGGATGCCGCCCCCGCACCTCCTGGAGATGAAGATGTCACTCGCCACCCGCCGCGAGGGCCGCACCAAGCTGCCGCCCGAACAGCCGTCGATCCCGCAGCGCAGCGGTGGGACCGGTGCCTACTGGTTCTACCTGCTCCCCGGCTTCGTGCTCCTGCTCATCGTCGTGATCGTTCCGCTCATCTGGAACGTGTACCTCACCTTCACGAAGTGGAAGGGGGTGCGCGCACCGGAGTTCATCGGGCTCGAGAACTGGCAGAAGATCCTCACCGACAGCGACTTCTGGACCTCGTTCACGAACTCGGTGTGGATGATCATCGCGATGGTCGTGGTGCCGACGATCGTGGGGCTCGTCGTCGCCGCACTGCTGTTCGACGTCGTCGGACGCAAGTTCGGCGGCAAGGTCGGCAGCTTCCTCCGGGCCACCTACTACCTTCCGCAGATCCTCCCCATCGCCGTCGCCGGCATCGTGATCGGCTGGATCGTGCGCCCGGGCAGCGATGGTGCCCTCAACCAGATGCTCGGCTGGTTCGGCCTGCCCGCCTACGACTGGCTCGGCCAGATGCCGTCAGCGCTCATCGTGCTCATGGTCGTGATGGTGTGGGTGCAGCTCGGCTACCCCGTCGTGGTCTTCATGGCGGCACTCCAGCGCGTCGACCCCGAGCTGTACGAGGCCGCGGAGCTCGACGGCGCGAACTGGTTCCAGCGGTTCTCGGCGATCACGATGAGCATCATCCGCCCGGAGATCTTCGTCGTCACCCTGACCTGCACGATCGCCGCGCTCAAGGTGTTCGGTCCGGTCTACATCATCACCCGCGGAGGCCCGGCCGGCGCCACTCTGGTGCCTGCTTACTACGCCTACCAGGAGTTCTTCACGAAGCGGAACGTCGGCTACGGCGCCACGATCGCCACCGTCCTCACCATCGTCGTCGTGATCGTGTCGATCATCTTCATCCGCGTCCAGAACTCCCTCGAGCGCAAGGAAAGGGCGGGTCTGTGATGCACGCCACCACCGCCATCGTCACCGGAAAGCCCGCCAAGACGCGTCCGCGAGGCGGCATGACCAAGAAGCGCCCGATCGACTGGCTGCTGCTCGCGCTCGTCATCGTCGGCGCGCTGCTCGTCATCGCGCCGTTCTACCTGGTGCTCGTGAACTCCTTCAAGTCGCCGGTCGACTACGCCACCTCCGGCCCTCTCGCTCTCCCCGAGTCGCTCGACTTCGGCGGCATCGTCAAGTTCTGGGAGCGGGTGAACTTCCCGGAGAAGGTGTGGAACTCGATCTTCATCGCCGGGATCGTGTCGGTGCTCGCGGTCGTCATCTCGATGCTCAACGCCTTCGCGATCGGCATCGGCCGCGTGCGCGGTCGCTCGTGGATCGTGCTGCTCTTCCTCATGGCGAACCTCCTGCCGCAGGAGGCGCTGCTCTACCCGCTGTACTACATGTTCAAATCCGTCGGACTGTACGACAACGTGTGGTCGGTGATCATCGTGTTCACGGTCATCCAGGCGGCGTTCGGCACCTACCTGCTCTCGTCCGTCTACGGCACCTTCCCCAGGGAGGTCCTCGAGGCCGCGTCGCTCGACGGTGCCAGCCGCTGGCAGATCCTGTGGCGCGTGATCTTCCCGATCAGTCGTCCGACGCTCTCGGTGCTCCTGATCTTCTTCTTCATCTGGACGTGGAACGAGTTCCTCATCCCGCTGACGTTCCTCGCCTCCAACGCGAATCAGACGGTTCCGGTGGCCATCAGCGTGCTCCAGGGCGACCGGCTGATGGACGTGACCACCACGAGCGCCTCGGCGCTGCTCGGCATCATCCCGACGCTCATCTTCTTCCTCATCTTCCAACGCACCCTCACCAGGGGCATCACCGCAGGAGCAGTCAAGTAATGAAGTTCACCGACGGGTTCTGGCAGCTGCGCCCCGGGGTCACGGCGCTCTACGCGCAGGAGGCCTACGACATCGCCGAGACCGATGAGACTCCCGACGGGGCCGGCATCGTCATCACGGCACCCACGATGGTCATCGCGAAGCGCGGCGACACCCTCAACCGGCCCGTGCTCACCACCACCCTCTCCTCCCCCGCCGAGGGCGTCATCCGCGTGCGCATCGCGCATCACGCCGGCGGTCGATGGCACGGCGGATTCACGCTGCCGGGCGCGGGCGCCAGCACTGCCTCGATCTCCCTCGGCGACCAGGGGGGCGTGCTGGACGCCGGGTCGCTGGTCGCCCGCATCGCCCCCGGCGATCCGTGGGACCTGTCGTTCGAGGTCGACGGCCGCCGAGTGACCGGCAGCGGCCACAAGGCGCAGGGCTACGTACGGCTGGCGGACGACGCGCAGGTCGATCGCGGGATCGTCGGCAACGGGCGCCAGGGCGGCGCGGCGCCCCGAGCATCCGCCTACGTGCACGAGCAGCTCGACCTGGGCGTCGGGGAGCACGTGTACGGGCTCGGCGAGCGCTTCGGACCGTTGGTGAAGAACGGTCAGACCGTGGAGATCTGGAACGCCGACGGCGGCACCTCCAGCGAGCAGGCCTACAAGAACGTCCCGTTCCACCTCTCCGATCGCGGCTACGGCGTGCTCGTGAACGACCCGGGCCACGTCTCGTACGAGATCGGCTCGGAATCCGTCGAGCGCGTGCAGTTCTCGGTCTCCGGCGAAGTGCTCGAGTACTTCGTGATCGCGGGCCCGACGCCGAAGGACGTGCTCGGTCGCTACACGGCCCTCACCGGCCGCCCGCCCGTGGTCCCCGCCTGGTCGTACGGGCTGTGGCTGTCGACGAGCTTCACGACCGACTACGACGAGCAGACCGTGAACTCGTTCATCGACGAGATGTCCGCACGCGAGCTGCCGGTCTCCGTCTTCCACTTCGACTGCTTCTGGATGCGCGAGTTCCAGTGGTGCGACTTCGAGTGGGATCCGCGGGTGTTCCCCGACCCCGAGGGGATGCTCGGGCGCCTGCACGACAAGGATCTGCGGGTCTGCGTGTGGATCAACCCCTACATCGCCCAGCGCTCCCCGCTGTTCCGCGAAGCCGCCGATCAGGGCTTCCTCGTCAAGCGCGCCGATGGCTCGGTGTGGCAGTGGGATCTCTGGCAGGCCGGCATGGGCCTGGTCGACTTCACGAATCCCGACGCCACAGCCTGGTACCAGTCGAAGCTGCGGGGCCTCGTCGCCCAGGGCGTGGACTGCTTCAAGACCGACTTCGGCGAGCGCATCCCCACGGATGTCGTCTGGGCCGACGGCGCAGACCCCGAGCGCATGCACAACCTCTACACCGAGCTCTACAACCGCGCGGTGTTCGACGTGCTCACCGAGACGCGCGGGGAGGGCGACGCGATGCTGTTCGCGCGCTCGGCGACCGCGGGCGGGCAGAGCATGCCCGTGCACTGGGGCGGCGACTCCACCTCGACCTACACGTCGATGGCCGAGACGCTGCGCGGAGGGCTGTCGCTCGCCCTCTCGGGCTTCGCCTTCTGGAGCCACGACATCGGCGGGTTCGAGGGCATGCCGGATGCCGGTGTCTTCAAGCGCTGGACGGCGTTCGGGCTGCTCGGTTCGCACTCACGCTTCCACGGGTCGAGCTCGTACCGGGTGCCGTGGGCGTTCGACGAGGAGGCCGTCGAGGTGACGCGCCAGTTCACGCACCTCAAGATGCGCCTCATGCCGTACCTGTACCAGCAGGGGCTGGACGCCGCGGCGACGGGCGTGCCGCTGATGCGTCCGATGATGCTGGAGTTCCCCGAGGATCCGGCCACCGCCTACCTCGACCGGCAGTACATGCTGGGGTCCGACCTGCTCGTCGCTCCGGTGTTCACCGAAGACGGAGAGGTCGACTTCTACCTCCCCGCCGGGGAGTGGACCTCGCTGCTCACGGGCGAGACCGTGACCGGCGGCGGCTGGCGACGTGAGAAGCACGGGTTCGACTCGCTGCCGCTGTACGTGCGGCCGGGCACGGCGCTCCCCTGGGGTGCACGGGTCGACCGCCCGGATTACGACTACCATGACGGACTGCGGCTCCGGGTCTTCCCCGGCGGCGCCGGCAGCACTACGGTCACGGTGACGGACCCCGATGGCCGCGCCGAGGACTACACCGTCGACCTCGAGGAGATCACCGCATGACCAGCCTGCTCACGCCCCGCGATGACTACCGCGGCTCCGGCCTGGTGTTCCCCGATGGGTTCACGTTCGGATCCGCCACGGCCTCGTACCAGATCGAGGGAGCGGCAGCCGAAGACGGCCGGACCCCGTCGATCTGGGACACCTTCAGCAAGACACCGGGTCGGGTCTGGAACGGGGACACGGGCGACGTCGCGTGCGATCACTACCATCGCGTGGACGAGGACCTCGATCTGATGTCCGACCTCGGGCTCGAGGCCTATCGGTTCTCGATCGCCTGGCCGCGTATCGTCCCCGCGGCGTCCGGCGAAGTGAACCAGGCCGGGATCGATTTCTACTCCCGCCTGGTCGACGGGCTGCTCGAGCGCGGCATCCGCCCGGTGGCGACCCTCTACCACTGGGACCTCCCGCAGTACCTCGAGGACGCCGGTGGGTGGACTTCTCGGGCGACCACCGACGCCTTCGAGCGCTACGCCGAGATCATGGGCAAGGCACTCGGCGACCGCGTGCACACCTGGACGACCCTCAACGAGCCGTGGTGCTCCGCCTATCTCGGCTACGGCCAGGGCGGCCACGCACCGGGACGCCACGAACCGGCATCGGCGCTGTCGGCCGTCCACCACCTCAACCTCGCCCACGGGCGCGCCCTGCAGGCGCTTCGCGCGACCTCCACCGGCGACCCCGACTACTCCGTCACCCTGAACTTCCACGTGCTGCGCGGACAGGGAGACGGCGCCGCGGAGGCGATGCGCCGCATCGACGCTCTCGCCAACCGCGCGTTCACCGGCCCGATGCTGCGCGGCGAGTACCCGGCCGATCTGCTCGAGGACACCGCATCGGTCACCGACTGGGGCTTCGTGCAGGACGGTGACCTCGCCACGATCGCCCAGCCGATCGACGTGCTCGGCGTGAACTACTACTCGACCGCGACCGTGCGCCTCTGGGACGGCGTCTCGCCGAAGCAGCAGAACGACGGACACAAGGGTGCCGCCGGCGGAACGGCCTGGCCCGGCAGCGACCAGCTGGTCGAGTTCGTGGAGCAGCCCGGCCCCTACACCGCGATGGGCTGGAACATCGCTCCGGAGGGCCTCGAGGAGCTGCTGGTGTCACTCTCCGAGCAGTTCCCCGAGCAGGCGCTCATGGTCACCGAGAACGGCGCCGCATTCGAAGACGAGGTCGCCGCAGACGGTGCGGTTCACGACGTCGAGCGCACCGACTACCTGCGCCGCCACTTCACCGCGGCGCACCGGGCGATCGAACGCGGTGTGGACCTGCGGGGGTACTTCGTGTGGTCGCTGCTCGACAACTTCGAGTGGGGATACGGCTACGCCAAGCGGTTCGGGATCGTGCGGGTCGACTTCGACGACCTCGCACGCACCGTGAAGGACTCCGGCCTCTGGTACCGGGAACTCATCCGCACCCGCACCGTGGAGGGCTGACCTCGCACCGGGCGTCGCCGGGCGGCCGTCAGGGACGGTCGTCCGACTTGCCGGGCTTCTTGCGGTTGGTCCAGGCGGCGATGGCGGATGCCGCCGCACCGGCAGCACGGTCGATCGCCTCGGCCGAGCGGCTCAGCATGTCCTGCGCCGCATCCTGCCAGGCCGCGTTCGGCGGGGCCTCACCGGCCTGGACCCTCGCCGCATGCTCCGCCGCCTCGAAGGCGCGCTCGAGCTCGGAGACGGCGTCGCGGTAGGCCGCGAAGTCGGCAGGGGTGGTCTTGCCCGAGACCGCGCGCCGCATCTCGGCCGCGTGTCCGGCTGCCCGCAGGTACGCCGCCGTGGCGGGGAGCTTGACGTCGGTCATCGCGGGATAGGCGATCTGGAGCGCGGGGTCGGTCTCGTACCGCATCCACCGGACCGTCACGGCATCGTGCGCGGCATGCAGCCGTTCCACGGGGCCGGGCTCGGAGGATGTCGGCACCGCCGCACGTGCGGCGTTCAGGCGCACCTGCCGGGCGCGCACGTCGGCCGAGGCCGCCTTGGCGTCGCGCTCCCGCTCCTTGAGCATCCGTCGCGCTCCGGCGACCTGCTCGGCCGTCGCGCGCTGCGCCGCACGTTCCGCCGTGACACGGGCGAGGTCTGCACGGGCGATCTTCAGCGCGATGCGTCGCTCGGACGCGATCCGCTGCGCGGTCCTGAGGTCCTGACGCGCTGCATCGACCTCGAGCCGGCGCCCGCTCATCGTGCTGCTCCGGCGACGCAGACCGATCGCACCGGCCGTTCCCGCAGCGACTGCGGTCGGCGCGATCCACCACCACTCGGCGGCGAGCAGCAAAGGATCCATAATCCGATGCTACCCAGCCGTGGCGACCGACGGATCCCCTGTGCCGCGCGCCCGGGGCCGATCCCCACCCCTGCGAGCACGGGGCCGATCCCCACCCCTGCGAGCACGGGGTGTTCCCGTGCCCGCAGAGGTGAGGTGATCGGCGTCATCAGACCAGTGTCTCCTGCCAGGCCGCGTGCAGCTGGGCGAACTTGCCGGTACCGCCGATGAGCGCGGCCGGAGTGTCGTCCTCGATGATCCGTCCGTGCTCCATCACCAGCACCCGGTCGGCGATCGCGACCGTCGACAGGCGGTGCGCGATGATGATCGCGGTGCGGTCCTTGAGCAGGGTCTGCAGCGCATCCTGGATCAGCCGCTCCGACGGGATGTCCAGCGAGGCGGTGGCCTCGTCGAGGATCAGCACCGCGGGGTCGGCGAGGAACGCCCTGGCGAACGAGATGAGCTGACGCTGGCCGGCCGAGACTCGCCCACCGCGCTTGTTCACATCGGTGCCGTAGCCGTCGGGCAGCGAGGAGATGAACTCGTCCGCTCCCACCGCACGTGCGGCCGCCCTGATCTCGTCGAGCGACGCATCCGGCTTGCCGAGTGCGATGTTGTCGGCCACCGTTCCGCTGAACAGGTAGGCCTCCTGCGTGACCATGACGATCGCGCGGCGGAGGTCCTTCGGGTGCAGCGAGCGGAGGTCGATGTCATCGAGCGTGACCCGTCCCTCGGAGGGGTCGTAGAACCGCGAGATGAGCTTGGCGAGCGTGGACTTGCCCGCGCCGGTCGTGCCCACCAGGGCGATCGTCTCCCCGGCGGGGATGTCGAGCGAGAAGTTCGGGAGGATCGTCTTCTCGCCGTTGTAGCCGAAGGTCACCTCGTCGAACCGGATGTGACCACGAGACTCCCACAGGTCGACCGGCTTCTCGGGATCCGGAACCGTCGGCACCTCCTCGAGCACGCCCGACACCTTCTCCAGCGCGGCCGTGGCCGACTGGTAGGAGTTCAGGAACATCGCGATCTCCTGCATCGGAGCGAAGAAGTTCCGGACGTACAGGACTGCCGACAGCAGCACACCGACGGTGAGCGCCCCCTCCGAGACGCGGATGCCGCCCCACAGCACGACGATGCCCAGCACGAGAGCTGCGACGCCCATGAGACCGGGCTCGAACGTGCCGAACAGCAGCATCGAGCGGCGGTTGACATCGCGGTACTCCCCCGCGATCTCCTGGAACGACTTGTCGTTGCGCGGCTCCTTGCGGAATGCCTTGACGGCACGGATACCCGTCATCGTCTCGACGAACTGCACGATCACCTTCGCGCTGATCACGCGCGACTCGCGGTAGACCAGCTGCGAGCGCGAGTAGAACCACTTCATCAGGAAGAACAGCGGCACGCCGCCGATCGCGAGGATCAGGCCGGACTGCCAGTCCCAGAAGCACAGCGCGATGAAGGTGAAGAGACCGAACAGCACGCCGGAGACGAGCTCGTTCAGGCCGCCGTCGAGGAGCTCCTTGATCGAATCGAGGTCACTCGTCTGGCGCGAGATGATGCGCCCGGAGGTGTACGACTCGTGGAACTCCAGGCTGAGGCGCTGGGTGTGCAGGAAGATCCGCTTGCGGAGGTCCAGCAGCACCGCCTGCGTCAGCTTGGCGGCGATGATGACGTACCAGGCGATCATCACGGCGGCCAGGATGCCGGCGGCCAGGTAGATGCCGCCGATCATGAATGTCGGCATCCAGTCGGCCTGGTCGATGGCTGCCGGCAGGGCACGGTCGAGGCCGATGCTGATCAGGATGGGACCTGCGACCTGCAGCGCGGTCGAGATGATCAGCACGGCGGCGGCCAGCACGATCTGCGGCTTCAGCGGGCGCACCAGCGATCCGAGCAGCCGGAGCGACCGACGACGGATCTCCCGGCTCTCCTCGCGGGTGTACTCGGAACGATCCTCGTCCTGGGTTCCGGTGATGGCGGAGCTCATCGCTGCACCTCCTTCTCTTCATCGAACGTGGTTGCTGAGCCAGTCGAAGCATCGTCGGCGGCCTCGGCTCTGCGGCCCTCGCGGACCTCGTCCTCGACCTCGAGCTGCTCGTCGCGGATGATCGGGATCGCCCCGGTCCGCGCCGCCTCCTCGGCCTCCAGGCTGGAGATCACGTGGCGGTAGTGCCGGCTCGTCTTCAGCAGCTCGGAGTGGGTGCCCACCGCGGTGACGCGACCGGCCTCGAGCAGCGCGACCCGGTCGGCGAGCGCGACGGTCGAGGGACGGTGCGCCACGATCAGAGCCGTGGTCTCTGCGAGGACGTGCCGCAGCGCCTCTTCCACGAGCGCCTCGGTGTCGACGTCGAGCGCCGACAGCGGGTCGTCGAGCACGAGCACCTTCGGCGCCGCCGCCACCGCGCGGGCGAGGGCGAGACGCTGACGCTGCCCACCGGAGAGGCTGAGCCCCTCCTCGCCGATCACGGTCTCGACGCCGTCGGGCAGCGAGTCCACGAACGACGCCTGCGCGACGTCGAGCGCTTCACGCAGCACGCGCTCGCCCTCTTCGCTGTGCACGTCGAGGTCGGCGCGGCCGAGCAGCACGTTCTCGCGCACGGTCGCCGAGAACAGCGTCGCATCCTCGAAGGCCATCGCGATGTGCCGGCGCAGCTCGGACAGCGGAAGATCGCGCACATCGACGCCGTCGAGCGTGACCTTGCCGCCCGTCACGTCGTACAGGCGCGTGGGCAGCGTCGTGAGCGTGGTCTTGCCGCTGCCGGTGAGACCGACGAGCGCCATGGTCTCGCCGGGGCGGAGGACCAGGTCGATGCCGTCGAGCAGATCGCGTTCGTGCGACCCTGCGTCCTGATACCGGAAATGGGCGTTCACGAACGCCAGCTCCCCGCGCGGGTTCTCGATGTGCACGGGGTTCTCCGGGTCCGTGATCGTGTTGGTCTCGGAGAAGATGTCGAACACGCGGTCGGTCGCCGTGCGGGCGTCGAGCATGAACGAGAACAGGAAGCCGATCGACTCGATGGGCCAGCGGAGCACGACGGCCATCGCGAAGAACGCGAACAGCTGCGCCTCATCGATCTGCCCCTGCGAGATCAGCCAGATGCCGGACATCAGGCTGAGCCCGAACGCGATCTGCGGCATCATGTCGAGCCAGAACCAGATCGACGCGATCGCGCCGGCCTTGCTCATCTCGGTCTCGCGCAGAGTCTCGGCCTGACGGCTGAATCGGCTGAGCGCGTGCTTGCCACGGCCGAACGCCTTCAGCACGCGGATACCGTGCACGCTCTCCTCGACGCTGGTCGCGAGGTCGCCGGCCTGGTCCTGGCTGCGGCGGGTGAGCGCGCCGTAGCGCTTCTCGAACAGGTAGCCGCGGATCCACAGCGGGATCGCGGTGACCAGGAAGATCGTGCCGAGGAGCCAGTGCCAGCGGAACAGCAGCACCGATCCGATGATGATGGTGAGGACGTTGACGACGAGCAGCACGAGACCGAAGGCCAGCCAGCGGCGGATGAGGCCGATGTCCTGCATCATGCGGCTGAGCAGCTGGCCGGACCCCCACCTGTCGTGGAACGAGACCGGAAGGGTCTGCAGGCGCGAGTACAGCTCGGTGCGCATCTTGTACTCGACCTCGGTCGAGGGGTTGAGCACGAACTGGCGACGCAGCCAGACCATCAGCGCCTCGCCGAGGGCCAGCGCGAAGACCGCGAGGGCGCCCCAGACGATGGCGTTGATCTCGCCGGTGCGGACCGGCCCGCTGATGATCTGCTCGAGGACGATCGGGATCATCAGGGCGATGATCGCCGCGATGAGCGCGCTGGCCGCGCCGCCGGCGAGCCGCCAGATGACGGGCTTCACGAAGGGCTTCAGCCGCCACAGCGCGGCCGGGGTGGAGAGGGTGGACGAGGGCGAGGGATTCTGCGCGGAAGGCGAGGAAGACATGTCTCTCAGACGAGTTTCGTATGGAATGCGGTTGCGGAAGGGGACGGATGCGAGAGCGGACTCGCAGAGTCCGGCATCCGACGAAGAAGGGGCGGGGTGGCTCTAGGAGAGCGGACGCGCCGGGGTCGAGCCGAGAGCTGCGATCCGCGCGGTGGCGATCGTGGTCATGGTGTCCTCCTCAGGGGCTCGGCTGTGTCGTCCGGTTGGCGCGACAGCCCACCAGCCTATTGCTGTGAACCAGCTGAACACAAGACGCATTCCCGATTTGTTCGGCGTCTTTCCTGCGTCGGGGCCGGCGTCCTGTGTCCGAGCATGCTTTCGCCGCGCCGCCGGATACCGGCAGCGCGGCGAACATGAGTCGTTCAGGCAGCGATGCTCTCGCGCGCGAGCAGGCTCTCCTTCACGTCCAGCCCCCAGGCGAAACCGCCGAGGGTGCCGTCCGTGCGCAGCACGCGGTGGCACGGCACGAACAGCGCCGGAGCGTTCCTGGCGCAGATCGAGGCGGCCGCACGTACGGCGTTCGGGTTGCCGAGCAGCTCCGCGAAGCCGGTGTAGGTGAGCGGTGCTCCGGGCTCGATCGCCCGCAGCGCCGACCACCCCACGAGCTGCAGGGCGGTGCCCGACTGCTTCACCGCGACCGCGTCGATCGCGGACAGGTCGCCCGCATAGAAGGCCAGCGCGGCGTCGGCGGCATCCGTCTCGCCCTCGCGGAGCTCTTCGGGGCGGAGCGCCGGCGACAGTCGCGCGAGGATCGCCTCCACGTCGGAGGTCCACCCTGACGACAGCACCCGCTGGCGCTCGTCGGCGAGGATCGTGAAGGCCCCGTCCGGGGTCTCGATAGTCTGGATGAGAGCGGTCATGAGGTCTCCTTCGATGTCGTGTGGGCTGTGGCGGCCGCGCGGGCGGTGGATGCTGCCCGTCGGGGTCCTGCCGGTCGCACCGGGGCGGCGCGCCAGAGATGCGCACTCAGATAGCTGCGCCAGGGGGCCGTGCGCTCGGCCCAGGCGGTGAGCGCTCGGGCCTCGCCCGGAAGCCCGGAGGCCGCAGCTCCCGCACGCAGCGCGACGTCGCCGGGGAGCAGGATGTCGGGGTCGCCGAGCACGCGCATGCGCACGTAGTCGGCTGTCCACGGTCCGATGCCCGGCATCGCGAGGAGGGCCTCGCGCTGCTCGACGCCGTCATCACCGACGGTCAGGGTCAGGGAGCCGTCGGCGAGGGCCGCTGCCGCGCCGGTGATCGCGCGGATGCGCGCGGCGGGGCCACGCAGCACCTCGGCCCCGCGTTCGGCGATCGCCGCCATCGTGGGGAAGAGCAGCCCGTGCTCGGTGCGCTCCCCCAGCGCCTCGGTGAGCGCGATGAGTGCCGTGCGGGCGGCGACCACCGTGATCTGCTGCCCGATCATGGCGCGGATGAGCATCTCGTGCGGGTCTGCCGAGCCGGGAACGCGCATACCGGGCGTGCGGGCGACGAGCGGTGCGAGCTCGGGGTGCGCGGAGAGTGCCTCGTCGATCGCCAGCGGGTCGGCGTCGAGGTCGAAGATGCGCCGCACGGTCGACACCAGCGGCGCCAGATCGCCCAGGCGCGCGACACGGGCGCGCAGGTGCAGACGCTGGGTCGCATCCTGACTCACCTCGAACCAGGCAGGACCGCCCGCCATCTGGAGGTGCCGGGAGAACGACGTCGCCGTGGTCTCTTCGACGCCGGGGACGGCACGTGCCGCCATCCAGGTGAAGATGCCGCTCGCGTCGAGTGGACCGCGGTACGGCAGGACCAGGTCGATGGCGCCGGGAACCGCGGATGCCGGCAGTCGTCGACGCGCCCTGAGCTCGCCGGGGGTGAGGCCGAAGACCTCGCGGATCGTGTCGTTGCACTGGCGGATGCTGGCGAAGCCCGCCGAGAAGGCGACGTCGGAGATGGGCATGTCGGTGCCGACGAGCAGCATCCGCGCCGTGTGCGCGCGGTGCGCCCTGGCGAGGGCGAGGGGTCCGGCGCCGAGCTCGGTGGTCAGCAGACGCGTGAGGTGCCGGCTCGAATAGCCGAGGCGCGCGGCGAGTCCCGGCACACCCTCGCGCTCGACGACGCCGTCGGAGATGAGCCGCATGGCGCGGGCCGCGACGTCGCCGCGGATGTCCCACGCCGGCGACCCGGGGGCGGCTTCGGGGAGGCAGCGCTTGCACGCACGGTATCCGGCCTCGTGCGCGGCCGCGCTCGTCGGATAGAACGTCACGTTCTGCGGCTTCGGCGTGCGCGCAGGGCAGCTCGGACGGCAGTAGATCCCGGTCGAGCGCACTGCCGTCACGAACTGCCCGTCGAAGCGGGTGTCGCGCGCGCTGATGGCACGGTAGCGCTCGTCGAAGTCGATCACGGGGAAGCTCATGTCTCCATGCTGTCACGGGCCTCCGACGTCGACTGGCGGAAATCGGACATGGCTGTAGCGGAGTCCGGCGAGCCGCGCCGAGACCCCGTCACAACGCCGAGACCCCGGCCTGCACACGTCGGCAGGTCGGGGTCTCGGCGAGAAGCGGGGGTTTCGGCGCGGGTCGGGGGCGGAGGCTGCCCGCGACTCAACCGCGGAGGTAGACCGTCGCGGTCTCCGTGAAGAACTCCCTGGCCGCCGCGCCCTGCTCCTTGGGGCCGAGGGCGCTCGACCCGCTCCCGCCGAAGGGAACGTGCAGGTCGGCGCCGGCCGAGGCCGAGTTCACGTGGACCACGCCTACGCGGATGTCTTCGATCGCGGTGAGCGCCTCCGCCAGCCCCGTCGTGAAGACGGCGGTGGAGAGCCCGTACTCGCTGTCGTTCACGAGCGCGATGCCCTCGGCGGTGGACGAGACGCGTCGGACGCCGACCACCGGGCCGAACAGCTCTTCCGTCCACAGCTCGCCCGGGTCCTCCTCGTCGAGCTCGAAGATGGACGGCGGGATGAAGTAGCCCTCGGCGAGATCGCCGTCGGAGTACGGCTCCGGGGCGACGACCACCTTCGCCGAGGACCGGGCGCGGACGAGGGCCGCGGCCACGCGGTCTCGGGCACCGGCGTTGACCACGGGCCCGACCTCGACGCGCTCGTCCTGCGCATCGCCCACGACCATGCGCTCGGTGCGGATCGCGAGTCGCCGCAGGAACTCGTCGGCCACGGCCTCGTGCACGATCACCCGCGAGGTCGCCGTGCACTTCTGCCCCGCCGCACGGAAAGCCCCCAGCGCCACCTGCTCGACGGCCACGTCGAGGTCGGCGTCTGCCAGCACGAGTGCGGCGTTCTTGCCGCCCAGCTCGCCCTGGAACGGGATGCCGCGTGCCGCGAGCTGCGCGGCGATGATGCGCCCGACCTTCGTGGAACCGGTGAAGGTCACTGCGTCCACCTCCGGGTGCGACACGATCGCCTCCCCGACGGCGGCGGTGCCGTTCACGAGGTTGAGCACCCCCTTCGGGAGCCCGGCCTGCTCGAGCGCCTCGGCGAAGCGCATCGCCAGCACGGGGACGAAGGTCGCCGGCTTCCAGACCACGGTGTTCCCCCATACGAGGGCGGGGGCGAGCTTCCAGGCCGGGATGGAGATCGGGAAGTTGAAGGGCGTGATCGCTCCGATCACCCCGACCGGGCGACGGATCACGAGGATGCGCTCCCCCGGACTCGGCGACTCGAACAGGCCACCGCTCTGACGCTCGACCTCCTGCGCATGGAAACGGAGGATGTTGGCGGCGTGCCCGGTCTCGGCGATCGCCTCGACGAGCGTCTTCCCCTCCTCGCGCGCCAGCTGACGCCCCCACTCGTCGCGGTGGGCCTCGATGATGTCGGCCGCCCGCAGCAGGATCGCAGCACGCGAGCGCGCGGGGGTCCTGCGCCACCCGTCGAAAGCTGCGCGCGCGGCGGCACAGGCGAGGTCGACATCCGCATCGGATGCTCCCGGCCCCTCGCCGACGACGTCGTCGGGTCGGCTCGGGTTCACGTCGATGAGAGGGTCGCCTGCACCCTCCACCCAGGCGCCGTCGATGAAGTGCCGGATATCGAATGTGGTGCTCATCATGCTCCCTCGGAGGCGGTGCTGCGGAAGGCGGAGAAACCGGTGATGTGGGCGCCGAGCACCAGCGTGTGGACCTCGTCGGTGCCCTCGTATGTGCGCACCGACTCGAGGTTCGCCGCGTGGCGCAGCGGCGAGTAGTCGCCCGAGATCCCGTTGCCGCCGAGGATCGTCCTCGCCTCTCGGGCGATCGCTATCGCCGCGCGCGTGTTGCCGAGCTTGGCGACGGAGATCTGGTGGGGCTGAAGCCTGCCGGCATCCTTGAGCCTGCCGAGCCGCAGCGCGACCAGTTGCGCCTTCTCGATCTCGACGGCCATGTCGACGAGCTTCTGCTGGGTGAGCTGGAACGCCCCGATCGGCTGGTTGAACTGGATGCGCGTCTGCGAATAGGACAGCGCCGTGGCGTAACTGTCGCGGGCGGCGCCGATCACGCCCCAGCCGATGCCGTAGCGCGCCTCGTTCAGACAGGAGAAGGGCGCGCGCAGACCCCTGGCCTCGGGAAGTCGGGCTTCCGCGGGGAGTCGCACATCGGTCAGCGTGATGTCGCACTGGATCGAGGCCCGCATCGAGAGCTTGGGGGCGATGGGTGTCGCCACGAATCCGGCCGAGTCCGTCGGGACGAGGAATCCGCGCACCCCCTCGTCGGTCTGCGCCCAGATGATCGCGACCTGCGCGATGGAGGCGAGTCCGATCCAGCGCTTGGCGCCGTTGATCACCCAGCCGTCACCGTCCCGTCGCGCGAACGTCGTCATGCTCGACGGGTCCGAGCCGGAGTTCGGTTCTGTGAGGCCGAAGCAGCCGATGGCCTCTCCCCGCGCCATCTGCGGAAGCCACTCCTGCTTCTGGGCCTCGCTGCCGTGTTTGTGGATCGCGCTCATGGCGAGCGAGCCCTGCACCGAGACGAAGGTGCGAAGCCCCGAATCCCCCGCTTCGAGCTCCATGGCCGCCAGTCCGTATTCGACGGCACTCCGACCACCGCAGCCGTAACCGTCCAGGTGCATGCCCAGCACGCCGAGTTCGGCGAGTTCCGGGACGAGCTCCGTCGGAAAGACGGCCCGGTCATACCAATCGGCGATGTGCGGACGGACCCTCGCGTCGACGAATGCCCGCACGCGGTCGCGCGTCGCCCGCTCGTCGTCGCTCAGGAGCTCGTCGAAGTCGAGCAGATCGGGAACGGTGCTCATGCGGCGGCCTCCTCGGCGGCGATGGATCGGATGGACGCGGTGAGAATCTCCAGACCGGCGTTCAGGACATGCTCCTCGATCACGAGGGGTGGCAGCAGCCGGATGACGTTGCCGTATGTGCCGCACGTGAGCGCCAGGACGCCCGCCGCGTGGCACGCCGCCGCGACCCGCTGCGCGAGGTCCGGTCTCGGGGCCAGGGTGTGCGGGTCTGCGAACTCGACGGCCATCATGGCTCCCCGTCCGCGGACTTCGGCGATGACATCGATCTCGGCGCGCAGTGGCTCGAGATGACGGCGGATGGTCTGCTCGATGCCGACGACCCGCGGCATCAGACCCGGCTCGTCGAGCACGTCGAACACCGCGAGGGCGGCCGCGCAGGCCAACGGGTTGCCCGCATAGGTGCCGCCGAGGCCGCCGGGGTGCGCGGCATCCATGATCTCCGCCCGCCCGGTCACCGCGCTCAACGGCAGCCCGCCGCCCAGCGCCTTGGCGGTCAGCGTGATGTCGCCGGCAACGCCTTCGTGCTCGCTCGCGAACAGCCGGCCGGTGCGTCCGAGCCCGGACTGGATCTCGTCGACGACCAGGACGATCCCGTGCTCGTCCGCGATGCGACGGAGCCCCGGGAGGAAACCCGGCGCGGGGACGACGAAGCCGCCCTCGCCCTGGATCGGTTCGACGACCAGAGCCGCGAAGTGCTCGGGACCGTGCTCGAGGATGAGGCGTTCGACCTCGGCGAGCGCGGGCTCGGCCCCCTCTCCGCGCAGGGGATTCGCGTTGGGTGCGCGCACCACGGCGTCGGGGAAGGGTCCGAAGGATGTCTTGTACGGATGCTCTTTCGCCGTCATCGCCATGGTGAGCAGAGAGCGCCCGTGGTACGCCTCGTCGATGACGAGGACGGCGGGGCGGCCGGTGTGGGCTCGCGCGATCTTCACGGCGTTCTCCACCGCCTCGGCACCGGTGCTGAACAGTGCGGTGCGCTTGTCGAAGTCGCCGGGGACGTGCTCGTTGAGCCACTCGGCGACGCGCACGAAGCCCTCGTACTCGGTCACCATGAAGCAGGTGTGGGTGAAGAGCTCGAGCTGCGCGGCGACGCTGGCCCGCACCTGCGGATTCGCCGCCCCCACGCTGGTCACCGCGATGCCGGATGCGAGATCGATCAGGGTGTTCCCATCGACGTCCTCGAGCGTCGAGACGCCGGCTCGCGCGATGAAGACCGGGAGGGTGATGCCGAAGCCGGCGGCGACCGCGGCTTCGCGCTGGGCGTGGAGCTCGCGCGACCGCGGTCCAGGGATCTCGGTGCGAAGGAGGGGAGCTGTCGTCATGGGGACGACGCTAGAAGGTGCACGCACTCTCCGGGAGAACACTTCGCCCAGTGTTGGCGATGCGACTGTGCATCACGCACACTGGACGCATGGTCTCCCTCGGCGAACTCGTGCGCACGGCCGGCAGTTCCCTGCGCCCTCTCGCTCCGTTCGATGCCGCGCGGACGATCACCGGGGTGCACGTGTCGGAACTCGACGACCCCGGTCGTTATCTCGACGGCGGCGAGCTGCTGCTCACCACCGGCATCCCGCTGCACGGCCGGCCGGCGGACGCCTACGTCGACAGACTCGAGGCGCAGGGGATCGGCGCGATCGGGATCGGGCTCGGCGAGGGCTGGGACGATGCGCCCGCTGCCCTCGTCGAGCGCTGTCGCGCGGTCGGGATCCCGGTGTTCGCCGTGCCGGACGGTGCGCCGTTCCTCGATGTCTCCCGGGCGTTCTGGTCGATCACCGGGCGCAGCGGCCAGGACGAGGCGCTGCGCACCGCCCACGCGCACACGCGGCTGGTCCAGACCGCGACGACCGCCGATCCGATCGCCGGGATCGTCCGCCAGATGGCGCAGGCCATCGGCGGATGGGTGGCGTGGCTGCCCTTCGATCCCGGAGCGTCGGGCGGGACGCTGCATCCCGCTTCCCTGGAAGGCCTGCTGCCGGCGGTGCGCGCGGATGTCGAGAGATCACTCCTGCGCTCCGGCGTCGAGGCCGCGTCGTTCGTGTCCCAGGGTTCGATCGTGATGGCCCACGCCGTCACCGACGGCGAGCGCACCCGTGGCGCACTGGCGCTCGGAGCCGGCAGGCCGCTGGCGAACGCCGACCGCCAGCTCGCGCTCACGGCCACCGCTCTCCTGCGACTCCTCACCGTGCGGGCGACCGCGACGCCGGACGCGGGAGGGTGGTTCACGATGCTCGCACTCCGCGGCGAGGTGGCGGCTGCGCGGGCACTGGCCGCCGCGGCCGATCTCACGCTGCCGCTCGAGTTCCGCGTGCTCGTCGGCAGCGACGTTCCGACCGGCTTCGGAGCGGTGCACGACGGCGTGCGCGTCGCCCTCGTCCCCGCCGATGGGGACCCCGACGCCGAAATCCGGGCGAGCACCGGCGTACTCAGCGCTCCCGTCGTGCTCGACGATGTCCCCACCGCATTCGCCAGGGCCCTCGCCCTGCACCGTCGCGCGTCGGGAACCGCCCTGGTGATCGAGTCCGAACCGAGAGCGACCCGCTGGGCTGCCGCGCTCGGCGACGCGGACCCGATGTTGCAGCGCACCGTGATCGCCTATCTCCGGCACCGTCAGCAGGCCGAGCGAACAGCGCGCGAACTCGGCGTGCACCGCAACACCGTGCGGCCGCGCATCGCCGCGGTCGAGCGGCTCCTCGACGTCTCGCTGGACGACCCGGATGTCGCGGCCGAGCTGTGGCTCGCGCTGCGGGATCGCGCGGTCTAGGCGGGATTGTCGAGCCAGGCGCGCACTCGCTCGTCATGCTCACCGAGGCGCGGTGGGGCGGCCGCGACCACCGGGATCTCCGGGATCCAGGTGAGCGGCGACCGGATCTGGCGCGAGCGCCGACCGTCCTCGCCCACGGCGTCGCGGACGGGGTCGAGACCGAGGCGTTCCGCCAGCGCGATGCCCTCCCCCACGCTGTTCACCACTCCGGCGGCGACGCCGACGCGGTTCAGGCGCTCCGCCCAGACCGCCGCGGTGTCGCCGACCAGTGCTTCCTCGAGTTCGATCACCAGCTCCTCACGGTGGGCGACCCGGTCGGAGTTCCGGCGGAAGCGCTCGTCGACCGAGAGCTCGGGCCGGCCGAGCTCCGCGACCATCTTCGCGAACTGCGCGTCGTTTCCGCACGCGACCGCGATCGGCGCATCCGCGCACTGCAGCGACTCGTACGGGGCGATGGAGGGGTGCCTGTTGCCGAGCCTTCCCGGCTCCGTTCCGGCTCCGAGATGCGCGGACACCTGGTTGACGAGTGCGGCCTGGAGGCTGGAGAGCAGGTTCACCTCGACCCTCGAACCTCGTCCGGTCAGCTCGCGTCGGCGCAGCGCGGCGAGGATGCCGATCACGGCGTCCTTGCCGGTGAGCACGTCGACGAGCGCCACCCCGGCTTTCATGGCCTCGCCGTCCGGCTCGCCCGTGATGTGCATGAGTCCGCCGACCGCCTGCGCGACGAAGTCGTAGCCGGGGAGGTCCGCACCCGCACCCAGGCCGAAGCCGCTGACCGACACGGAGATGAGGCGGGGGTGGGCTGCGGAGAGGGTCTCCCCGTCGAAGCCGAGTTTGGCGAACAGCCCCGGCCGGAAGTTCTCGATCACCACGTCGCTGCGCGCGATGAGTTCGAGCGCCCTGGCGCGATCCGCCGGGTCGGTGAGGTCGAGCGTGACCGACTCCTTGCCCCGGTTCGCCGACTCGAAGTACGTGGTCATGCCGGATTCGGCATACGGCGGTCCCCACGCCCGCGTGTCGTCCCCGGTCCCGGGGCGCTCGACCTTGATCACCCGTGCCCCCAGGTCGGCGAGCGTCATGGTCGCCAGCGGGCCGGCGAGCACGCGGGAGAAATCCGCGACGATGATGCCGTCGAGCGGCGCGGTCATGCGCGCACCCGCAGCGGATGCGCGGTGGAGTCCCTCGCGACGACAGCGATCGGGAACTCCACGTCCGCCCCGGGCTCGGCCCGCCCCTCGAGCAGATCGATGAGCAGCTCGGCACAGGCGACGCCCGAGTCCCGCGGACGAAGGTCGATCGAGGTGATCGAGGGCGTCAGGAAGGGCAGCGAAGGGTGGTCGACACAGGAGACGACCGTGATGTCCTCCCCGATCGTCCGCCCCTGCCGCCCCAGCACGGCGGCCACCTCGATCGCGCTCGAGTCCGGGCCGCAGATGATCACGTCGGTCTCGGGATGCGTCTGCAGGACGCGCTCCGTGGCCGCGCGCACCGCGGGCCACGATGCCTCGAACGACACCGGAGCGATGACCGGTTCGAGACCGCGCGCCGCACATCCGGCGCGATAGCCCGACACCAGCTGACGCGACCAGTCGGTCGCATCCGGGGCGACGAGCAGCGCCGGATGCCGCGCACCGGTGACGTCGATCTCGTCGAACAGCCGCAGCATCCCGGCCTCGTGAGAGGACCAGACCACGCCGGCTGGCGTGCCGGCGACGTCTTCGGGGAGGTGCTCCTGCGTGACGACGGGGATTCCCGACCCCATGAGCGAGGGCAGACCGGGATCGCCGGACAGCGGGTCTCCGATGATGAGCCCGTCGGCGCGGATGGGTCGCGATCGTCCGGACGACACGGACGGGCTCACGATGGTCACGTCGATGTCGTGGGCGGCCGCACTGGTGACGATGCCGAATGTGAAAGCCATGTAGTACGACGACCGGGACACGACCTCGGGGAGCACGATCCCGATCGTGCCGATACTGCCCCCGCGCAGGTGTCGTGCGGCGGTGTTCACGGAGTATCCGAGTTCGGCCGCCGCCGCCAGGACCGCCTCCCGCGTGGCCGGGGAGACGCGACCGCCACCGCTCAGCGCATCGGACGCGGTGGTCTTTCCGACCCCTGCGCGCCGTGCGACGTCGATCAATCGGGCGCGCCGTGGCTCTTGCATGCGGCCGAGTCTAACCACACGCGGCGAGCCGTAATCCACTCGAAACAGTTCGGGTCTTGCGCTGTAACACGTTCATCGCATACTTTTGCCGGAACGTTCCGGCACACAGACGTTCCCGAACCGACATCCGATGGAGACTCCATGAACTGCAGCTGTTCCCCGTCCGACCACGCCTCGCGCTCGCGCTCACTCGGCGACGAGTCCGGTGCGCCGTATGCGACCCTCTCGGCGGACGAACTGCAGCGGGTCGCCGAGACGCTGCGCGCCCACGGTGCGCTGGACGAGGCGCACCGGATCGCGTACGTCGGACTCGACGAGCCGGACCGCCACGAGGTCGCCGCCGGACGTCCGGTCCCCCGCCGTGCCCGGGTGCAGCTCCTCGAGACCGACACCGGGCGCGCTCGCGCGATCTCGGTCGACATCGGCACCGGCGAGCTCGCGACGGACGTCGACATCGACCCGGAGCACGACGGGCAGGTGCCGCTGCTCCAGGAGGAGCACGCGATCATCCGCGAGCTGATCGGCACCGACGAGCGCTGGGCCACCGCCCTCGCCGCCCGCGGCATCGACGACCCGAGCACGGTCGCGCTGGCCGGCTTGTCGGCAGGCCGCTTCCCGATCGAGGGAGAGAGCGGGCGACGGCTCGCTCGCGTGCTCGGGCACCACCAGCCCACTCCGCAGACCATGCCCTGGGCGCACCCGATCGACGGGCTGGTTGCCTACGTCGACGTCGCGAGCCGCACCGTGGTCGACGTCATCGACGTGGGCGTCATGCCGATCCCGCAGGAGACCGGCGACTACCACGTGCCCGGCACGTTCGGTCCGGAGCGGACCACGCAGAAGCCCCTCGTCATCACGCAGCCCGAAGGTCCGAGCTTCTCCTTCGAGGGCGACGTGATCTCCTGGGAGAAGTGGTCCCTGCGCATCGGCTACGACATGCGGGAAGGGCTGATCCTCCACGGCATCGGCTTCGAGGACGACGGGCGGGTCCGCCCCATCGTGCACCGCGCATCGATCGCCGAGATGCTGGTGCCGTACGGCGACCCCGGACCGGTGCGGTTCTGGCAGAACTACTTCGACACCGGCGAGTACCTGCTCGGCCGGCTCGCCAACTCCCTCGAACTCGGCTGCGACTGCGTCGGAGACATCACCTACCTCGACGTCCCGATCGCCGACGCGCGCGGCAACGTGAAGATCCTGCCGAACGTGATCTGCGTGCACGAGGAGGATGCCGGAGTGCTCTGGAAGCACACCGAGCAGTTCACCGGATCGAGCGACGTCCGCCGCCAGCGCCGGCTCGTGATCTCCTTCTTCGTCACCGTGGGCAACTACGACTACGGCTTCTACTGGTACCTCTACCTGGACGGCAAGATCGAGTTCGAGGCGAAGGCCACCGGGCTCGTGTTCACGGCCGCCTACGACGAGCGCACCAGCAGGTTCGCGAGCGAACTCGCCCCCGGTCTCGCCGCGCCGTACCACCAGCACCTGTTCTGCGCCCGACTCGACATGGCGGTCGACGACGGGCCGGCCGTCATCGACGAGGTCGACGTGCACGCCCTCCCCGTCGACGACGACAACCTCCACGGCAGCGCGATCGGCTTCACGAAGACGCGTCTGCGCAGCGAGCTCGAAGGTCGACGGCGAGCGGATGCCCGGGTCGACCGCACATGGCGGGTGAGCAGCGCGACGGCCACCAACCGGCTGGGCCGTCCCACCTCCTACGTCCTGACCCCCGAGAGCAAGCCCGTGCTCCTCGCGCAGCCCGAGTCGGTCATCGCCTCGCGTGCGCGCTTCGCGACCGCCGACCTCTGGGTCACGGCCTACGATCCCGACGAGCGCTACCCCGCCGGCGAAGTCGTCAACCAGTCGGCACCGGAGCAGGGCCTTCCCGCGTTCGTCGCCGACGATGCGTCCCTCGACGGCGCCGACCTGGTGCTGTGGCACACGTTCGGCCTCACTCACTTCCCGCGCACCGAGGACTGGCCGATCATGCCGGTCGACACCTGCGGGTTCACGCTGAAGCCCCACGACTTCTTCGACCGGAACCCGACCCTCGACGTCCCGGTCTCCCCCCGCGCATGCGCCTGCGACCACGCAGGCGTCGGCGATGCACCACCCGAGCACCATCTGCATCACCTCTCTGTCCGCCCGTCGTCGCACGACGCCTGACCCGGCGCGTCCGACATCCCGAAGGGAAACACCGACATGCACACAGCAGCTCGAGCGGGAGTGGCCGCCGCCACCGTCGCGATCCTCGCCCTCACCGGATGCGCCGCCGGTGCATCACCCGACGCCGAACCGACACAGGACGAGGCGGCCCCCGGCTTCCTCGCCGTCGCCGACGAGGGATTCGACGCCGGCGGAGATCTCGTCGTCCAGGTCGACTACGACACCGCCGAGGCGAGCGGCCTCGACCCGCAGGGGGCCGCCACGGCAAGGTCCTGGATGCTGGAAGGGCTCTCGTACGAGACCCTCACCTCGATCGATGAGAACCTCGACGTCGCCCCGAAGCTTGCCACCTCGTGGGAGACCCCGAGCGACACCGAGTACGTGTTCACGCTCGCCGACGACGCCGTGTTCTCCAACGGCCGCCCGATGACCGCGGCAGACGTCGTCGGAAGTCTGCAGCGCCTGGTCGACACCCCGACCACGTGGACCGGCCAGCTCGGCCCGATCGCCTCGATCGAGGAGACCGGGGATCTCGAGGTCACGGTCACCCTGTCCAGCCCGTATGCGCCGTTCCTCGCGGCACTCGCCAACACTCCGGCCGCCATCCTGCCCATGGCCGAGATCGAGGCCGGCGAGATCGACATCACGACCGAGATGGTCGGCACAGGGCCGCTCGTCGCGACCGCACACCGCCAGGACGAGGAGTGGACGTTCGAGCCGAACACCCACCACCCGGATGCCGAGGCGCTCGGCTTCTCGACGCTCACGATCGACATCGTCGGCGACGAGGCGACGCGTGCTGCGGCCCTCCGTGACGGATCCGCCGACTTCGCCGTGCTGAACTCCATCGACTCCGCCGAGCTGCTCGCGAATGCCGCGGACGTCACGGTGGTCGGGCAGCGGAACACCGACTTCCACTATCTGATGATCAACTCCCTGACCGGCGACGAGGCACTGCAGGATCAGGAGGTGCGCTTCGCGATCAACACCGCCATCGACCGTGACGCGATCAACGAGCTCGCCTTCGGCGGATCGACGGCGGCCACCGGGGTCACGCCCGCCGGCCTGCCCGACGCCTGCATCGCAGCCGATCTGCCGTCGGCTAAGCGCGACGTCGCCGCGGCGAAGGCCGTGATCGACGGGGTCGGCGGGCTCGAACTCGACCTCGTCGTGTACACGGACGAGCCGGTGCTCGCGCAGATCGCGCAGGTGATGCAGCAGAACCTGGCGGAGATCGGGGTGAAGGTCGAGATCCAGCAGGTCGACTATGCGACGTACTCCGACCAGGTGTACGGCAGCCCGGCCGACTTCGACCTCGCGCTCAGCTGGTTCGCCGGATACGCGGACCCGGCGATGGTGACGACCTGGTGGAACCCCGAGGTCGCCGGATTCTCCGCGGTCTTCATGAAGGGGAGCGATGAGCTCGACGCGCTGATCTCGGACGGGTACACCACCGCGCCCGGCGACGACCGCGCAGCCGTCTTCCAGGACCTGTGCGCACTCGCCGACGAGCAGAGCGAGATGGTGCCGCTGGTGCTGCGCCCCTCCACGATCGGGTGGAACACCGAGTCGCTCTCCCCGACGCTGAACAGCGACGAGGGCTACGGCGACTTCCTCCGCTACATCACCGACTTCCGCGCCAGCTGACATGACCGTCGCTCTGTGGTCCCTCCGGCGCATCGGCGCCGCACTGCTGACGCTGGTCGTCGTCTCGGTGCTGATCTTCGCGTCGGTGCGTCTGATGCCGGGAGACTACATCGACCTCGTCCTGGGTCCGCTCGCCACCGAGGCGCAGCGGGCCCAGGCGGTGGCCGCATCCGGACTCGACGATCCTGTGGTCGCGCAGTACTTCCGGTGGCTCTTCGGCGTCTTCACCGGCGACCTCGGCTACTCGTTCGTGTCGAACGTGTCGGTGTCCGAGGAGTTCGGCGCACGGCTCCCCGTCACGGCGACGATCGCGCTGCTGACGATCGTGGTCACGCTCCTGGTCGGCATCCCGCTCGGCTTCCTCGCCGCGCTCCGTTCCGAGGGCTCGGCCGGGGCGGTCGGCCGCATCGTCAGCGCGCTCGGCATCAGCATCCCGGAGTTCCTCCTCGCCGGACTCGTCGTCTTCGCCGTCTCCACGCTGGGGCTCGGAGTGTCGGTCGGGCGGTTCGCCCCGTTCGCCGTCGACCCCGCACGATTCTTCGGCTCGCTGGTGCTTCCCGTGACGGTCCTCGCCGTAGGCTGCGTGGCCGTCGTCGCACGGAACACCCGGGATGCGGTCATGAACGTGCTCGTCGAACCGCACGTGCAGGCGGCCGTGGCGCGCGGCGAGACTCCGGGATTCATCGTCCGCCACCACGTGCTGCGCAACGCCGCAGCGCCCATCCTCACCATCGTCGGAGCACTGGTCGCGGTGCTGCTCGGCGGCACGGTCATCGTGGAGTTCGTGTTCGACATCCCCGGCATGGGCTCGTACCTGCAGACCGCGCTCGGCAGGCGAGACTACGCCATCGTGCAGAGCGCCGTGCTGCTCGCCGCCATCGTCTTCATCGTCGCGAGCCTGCTCGTCGACCTCATCGCCAACGCGCTGGATCCCCGCCTGCGCCTCACCGGAGGGAGCAGCCGATGACCATCGCACCCACGGCCACGCACCGCATCCGCGCCGCCGGAGAAGCGTCCAGGGGCGCGTGGCGTCGCAGCGACGCCGTCCTGCGCACCGCCATCGTCGTGCTGAGCGTGATCGTCGTCGTCACCGTGTTCGCGGTGCTCACCGGGCTGACCGGTTCCACGGATGCCACGGTGGCCGGCCGCCTCGAGGGTCCGTCCGCGCTCGCTCCGCTGGGCACCGACAACCTCGGCCGGTCGCTGCTGCCCCGGCTCTTCCAGGGAACGGCGACGACGCTCGTGGTCTCGATCGTCGCGGTGCTCTGCTCGGCGGTGGTCAGCACCCTGCTCGGAATGCTCGCGGGCTACTACGGCGGAGCGGTGAACGAAGCGGTCATGCGCGTCGCCGACGTGCTCTACGCCTTCCCCGCGCTCGTGCTCGCGATCCTCGTCTCGGCGCTCCTCGGTCCCGGGCGACCGGCGGCGATCATCAGCATCGTCGTGATCACGATCCCGCTCATGACCAGGGTGGTCCGCATCGCGACGCGCGCGGTCGCCGAGCGGGACTTCATCGTGTCGGCGCGCATCAGCGGCGTGCGCACACCGGTGATCTTCGCCCGCCGACTCCTGCCGAACATCTCCGGCACCATCGCTGTGCAGGCGAGTTACGCCCTCTCCGTCGCGATCCTCGTCGAGGGCGGGCTGAGCTTCCTCGGGTTCGGCGTGCAGGTGCCGGAGGCCTCCCTCGGCCTGCTCATCCAGCAGGGCATGCTCTACATGACGCAGGCTCCGCAGCTGGTCATCATCCCCGGCGTCGTGCTCGTCATCTCGATCCTGTGCATCAACATCATCGGCGACGGCCTCCGCGACCGATTCGAACCGCGAGAGACGAGGTCCCTCCGATGACCGCCGTACACATCAGCGATCTGGCCCTGGAGTTCACCGGGGCGACGACCGTCCGCGCCCTCGACGGCGTCGACCTCGAGGTCGCCGCCGGCAGCTCCGTCGCCATCGTCGGCGAGTCCGGGTCGGGCAAGTCCACGCTGGCCGCGGTCATCGGCCGCCTGCAGCCCCGCTCGGCGCGGATCGTGCGCGGTGAACTCGAGGTCGACGGGATCGACGTGCTCGGACTCGGGCACGAGGCGCTGCGTACCTATCGCCGCGACACCCTGGCCTACATCGCACAGGACCCGATCGGCTCGCTCGACCCGACCATGCGCATCGGCGCGCAGCTGAAGCTCGTGCTCCGATCTGTCGGCGACGACGGCTCCCTGCCGCGCCAGATCGAGCTGCTGGAATCGATGCGCATCGCCGACCCCGGCCGCGTGGTGCGGCTCTTCCCCCACCAGATCTCCGGCGGGATGGCGCAGCGGGTGGCGATCGCGATGGCCATGTGCCGTCGACCGAAGCTGCTGATCGCCGACGAGCCCACCGCCGCCCTCGACAGCCAGGTGCGCGAGGAGGTGATCCGGTTGCTGTTCACGCAGGCGCGAGAGCAGGGGACGACGATCCTCTGGCTGAGCCACGACCTCCCCGCTGTCGCCCGCTGGTGCGACGAGGTGGCCGTGATGTATGCGGGTCGAGTGGTGGAACGCGGACCCGCAGCCGCAGTACTCGGCAGCCCGGTCCACCCCTACGCCCGCGCCCTGGCCGCCACCGATCCTTCCCGGGCCCGGCGCGGCGAGCGCCTGTCCAGCATCCCCGGCTCCCCGCCCGTGTTGCACGGCGAGTCCGAGGGCTGCGCCTTCGCCGCGCGCTGCGCCCACCGCATCGACGCGTGCGACGTGATCCGTCCGGAACCCGTGCCTCCACGGCACAGCCTGTGCATCCGCACCGCCGAGCTCGTCGACGCCGATCGCCGGGCGCGACTGCTGCCCGAGGAAGAGGTCTCCGCATGAACGCCGCAGATGCAGCCGTCTCGCCCGCAGCCACACCCGTCATCGAGCTCGACGATGTCGACGTCGCCTTCATCTCCGGCTTCGGAGCGGGGCGGCGCGAGGTCAGGGCCATGTCGCATGTCTCCTTCGCGGTGAGGCCCGGCGAGACCCTCGGCCTCGTCGGGGAATCGGGCTCGGGGAAGACGACCACGGGCGCCGTGGTGCTCGGCCTGCAGCGCCCCGACTCGGGGAACGTGCGATTCCAGGGCGCGCCGCTCGCTCGCAGCCTGCGCTCCCGGGCCGGCCGCATGCAGGCCGTCCTCCAGCATCCGCGCTGGGCGCTCGACCCCCGTTCCACTGTGCTCTCCTCTGTCCTCGAACCCGTCCTGGTGCACGAGCGGCGCAATGCCGCGGTCGAGGAACGAGCGATCGCCATGCTCGACCGTGTCGGACTCCCCGCGTCCTTCGCCGCCCGCCGACCGCATCAGCTCTCGGGCGGTCAACTGCAGCGGGTGAGCGTGGCGCGGGCGCTCGTGACCCACCCGGCGTTCATCGTCTTCGACGAGGCGGTGAGCGCGCTCGATGTATCCGTGCAGGCGCAGATCCTCAACCTCATCCAGGACCTGCAGGCCGAGCACGGCTTCGCGGCGCTGTTCATCTCGCACGACCTGGCCGCCGTGCGGTACATCTCCCACCATGTGGCGGTGATGCGCGCCGGCGAGATCGTCGAGCATGCGCCCACCGACGTGTTCTACGACCTCCCCAGCCATCCCTATTCGCGTCAACTGTTCCAGGAGCTCTCATCGTGACCGACACCCACCGCCTCGCCCCCGTCGTCCCCGCAGGTCCGCGCCGTTCCAACGGCGACTACGCCCTCTCCCCCGTGCACGGCACGGACCGCGGGCAGGTCGAATACGACTTCCCCGGGGTGCTGGTGGGGACCGCCGAGTACGCGGAGGGACCCACCGGGGCGACAGTGCTGTCGATCCCCGCAGGCGCGCGGACGTTCACCGACCGACGCGGAGGGGCGGTCGGTGCGAGCGGCCTCTACGGTTACAACCACGCGATCTGCCTCGCGGGCGGATCGGTCTACGGGCTGTCGGCCGTGGCCGGGGTGTCCGAGGCGCTCTTCGAGCGCGCGGATCACCGATCCGGCTTCGACCAGCTCCAGCTCGTGTCCGGCGCGATCATCTACGACTACTCGGTCCGCGACAACTCGGTCTTCCCCGACACCGCGCTCGGCAAGGCTGCGCTGCAGGCGGCACGTCAGGGTGTGGTCGAGGTCGGACGCGTCGGCGGCGGAGCGTCGGCCTCCTCCGGCAAGGTCGATCCCGCCCGTGTCGAGTTCACCGGGCAGGGCGTGGCCTTCCGCCAGGTCGGCGATGTGAAGGTGCTCGTGGTGACGGTGCTCAACCCGTACGGTGTGATCCTCGACCGACAAGGCCGCATCGTCCGCGGCAACTACGACGACACCACCGGCGAGCGCCGCCACCCCGCCCTCGACTACGAGGAGGCGATCGGCGAGTCGCGCCTGCTCGACTCCATGTCCGGCAACACCACGATCACGGCCGTGGTCACGAACGTGCAGCTCTCCGACGTCGAGCTCAGGCAGTTCGGGCTGCAGGTGCACAGCTCGATGCACCGCGGCATCCAGCCGTTCCACACCCCTCTCGACGGCGACACCCTGTTCGCGCTCACGACCGACGAGGTCGCCCTCCCCGAAGACCCGGGCACCTCCCGTGGTCGGCTCTCGTTGAACTCCACCGCGGTCGCGACCCTGGCGGGCGAGACCGCGTGGGACGCGATCCTCTGCGCGGCGGGCTGATCGTGTACGAGTTCGAGAAGTACCTCGCCCCCTCGCAGCACGAGGTGAACGAGCTCGTGCGTCGCCATCCGTTCGCCCTGATCGTCTCCAACGGCGGCGGCGCGGCCGGCGCACCGACGGTCACGCACACGCCGATCATCATCGAGCGGATGGCGGAGGACGGCGGCTTCGTCGGCGGTGAGCTCCTGGGGCACATCGCGCGGAAGAATCCGCAGTGGGAGCAGATCGCCGACGGCGATGCGGTTCTGCTGGTGTTCTCCGGGCCGCACGACTACGTCTCCCCCACGACCTATGCCGACGACCCGAACGTGCCGACCTGGGACTATGCCGCGGTGCACCTCACCGCCCGGGTGACCGTGCTGGAAGACCCCGCCGACGGGATGCATGTCGTGACCCGCACGGTCGCGGAGCTGGAGAGCCTCGAACCCACTGCGTGGGACATGACGAGCTCGCTCCCCACGTTCGAGCGCATCGTCGGGGGGATCGTGTCGTTCCGCTTCGAGATCCTCGAACAGCGCGCCGTGTTCAAGGTCAGTCAGGACAAGCCCCGCGAGGTCCGTCAGCGCGTCGCGGCCGCATCGCGCGCACGCGGCTGCCCCTACGGCGACGTCGCCGAGCTCGTGGAGCGCATCGGAGGAGAGGCATGATCGTCCACGAGTGGACGTCGGAGACGGCCGACCAGCACCACGAGGGTCGCCGCTTCGGCGCGCACTGGGCGCCGCAGATGCTCGCCGCGCGCGACTCGTACCTGCGACTGTTCGGGCAGTCGGGTGTCTCCGCCGAGCAGGCGCGGAACATGGCCGACGAGTGCCGCGAGATGATCGAGACGCACGCGCCGGAGGTCGCGGAGGAGTTCCGCGGCGTCGCCGAAGGGAGCGGACTCGCGCTCACCGATGTGCACCTGCTCACGGCACGCACCGAGATCCTCGCCCGGATGACTCCGTCGATGGAGTGCTCGACCGCCGTCTACGTGCCGGATGACGCGACGCCGCCGCGCACCCTGCAGACCTGGGACTGGCACGAGACACTCTCGAACGAGACGGTCGTGCGGCGACTGCACTCGGCGTCCGGCGCCCGGGTGGTGACCTTCTCCGAATTCGGTCAGCCCGCGAAGATCGGTGTCAACGACCGCGGCCTCGGCGTGCACTTCAACATCCTCCACCATCGCAGCGACGGGACTCAGGCGGGAGTGCCCGTGCACGTCCTCGCGCGGATGATCCTGGACGGGGCGCGCACAGTGGCCGAGGCCGCCGCGATCGCCCGGTCGGTGCCTCTCGCCGCCTCCAGCGTGCTCACGGTCGTCTCCTTCGACGGCGAGACACCCGAGGCCGCCGCCGTGGAGGTGTCACCGGCGGGCGTGGCCGTGCTGTCCGCCCCGCGCGGACGGACGCTCGCGCACACGAACCACTTCCTCGATGAGACCCTCGCCACGGGTGAGTACTCCCCCTATGAGACGACGAGCGTTCCGCGGTACCGGTGTCTGACCGATGCGGGGGAACTCGCCCGCATCGTCGACGACCGCGAACGGGCGCTCGCCTTCGGTGCGATCCCGGAGGCCCCGATCTCGGTCCGCGCTCGGCCCGAGCAGCCAGAACACCTGCGCTGGGAGACGAAGCTCACGGTCGCGCTCGACGTGGCACGAGGTGCGATCGCCTTCGCCGCCGCCGCGCCGGCCGATGTCGCGACCGCGGAGTGGCGGCGGGTCGGCGTGGCGGATGAGCTCGTCCCGGCCGGACGGTGAGCGGCCTCCTCCATCTCGGTGCGCTCGTCCCCGCCGCGATCGGGGTCGGCACCCTGGTCCGGATGCGCAGAGACGCCGGTCGAGCCGAGCTCCTCGCGGCCGCACTGATGCTCGTGGGCATGGCGGATGCGATGACGCTGTCGCTCCTGCCGCCGGTCGTGTGGTTCGCCGCGCTGGTCGCCACGGCTCTCGCCCTCGCCGCAGGGCGCCGGGCGCGCCCCGTCGCCACCGCGCGGCCGGGTGCGATGCTCTCCACCCACCTCGCCTTCGGAGTGATCTCGACCGCGGCGCTGATCCTCCTCATGCCGGCGATGACGTCATCGGCTCCTGCGGTGCTCGCGCCTTCGCACGCGCACGGCGCGAGTTCGACGATGCCGCAGCTGGTGAGCGCGGGTCTGGCGCTGGGCACGCTCGCCCTCACCGTGGTGGCGTTGCGCGCCGAGCGCTCCTGGCCGCATCGGCTTCATCACGTCACCATGGCCGCGTCCACCGTCGCGATGTGCGCGATCGTCGCCATCTGAGGTGCGTCCGTCCTGCCGTTCCGAGACCCCGTCACAACGTCGAGACCCCGGCCTGCACGCGTCGGCAGGTCGGGGTCTCGGCGAGAAGCGGGGGTTTCGGCGCGGACGCCGGCCGCTCAGTGGAAGAAGTGACGCTCCCCCGTGAAGAACATCGTGACGCCGGCCTTGCGGGCGGCATCGATGACCTCCTCGTCGCGGACCGATCCGCCGGGCTGCACGATGGCCGTGACGCCGGCGTCGATCAGCACCTGCGCGCCGTCGGCGAACGGGAAGAACGCGTCCGACGAGGCGACCGAACCGGCGGCACGGTCTCCGGCGCGCTCGACCGCGAGGCGGCACGAGTCGACGCGGTTGACCTGGCCCATGCCGACGCCGACCGTGGCGTTGTCCTTCGCGAGGACGATCGCGTTCGACTTGACGGCGCGGCAGGCCTTCCACGCGAAGATGAGGTTCTCCATCTCCTCGTCGCTCGGGCGCTCGCCCGACACGAGCTCCCAGTTCTTCGCGACGGAACCGATGTCGTCCGGGAAGCGGTCAGCATCCTGCAGCAGCAGTCCGCCCGAGACCAGGCGCACGTCCATGCGCTCCTGCTGCCAGTCCTGCGGGAGCTGCAGCAGACGCAGGTTCTTCTTTGCCTTGAACACCTCGAGGGCGGCGGGCTCGAACGACGGCGCGACGATGACCTCGGTGAAGATGTCCTTGAGGTTCTCGGCCATCTTGAGGGTCACGGTGCCGTTCGCGGCGATGACCCCGCCGTAGGCCGAGACCGGGTCGCACTCGTGCGCACGCAGGTGGGCACTGGCGATCGGGTCGAGGGCGTTGGGGGCGGTCGTGGCGATGCCGCACGGGTTGGCGTGCTTGATGATCGCGACGGCCGGCTTGACCATGTCGTACGCGGCACGCAGCGCGGCATCCGCGTCGACGTAGTTGTTGTACGACATCTCCTTGCCCTGCAGCTGGGTGGCCTGGGCGATGCCGTGACCGCCGGCGCGGGTGTAAATCGCGCCGCGCTGGTGCGAGTTCTCGCCGTAGCGGAGGGTCGCGAGGCGCTCGGCCTGGATCGTGAGGTGTGCGGGCAGGTCGCCGGGCTCGGTGAGCGTGCCCTCGGCGAACCACTGGGCCACCGCGGTGTCGTAGGCGGCGGTGTGCGCGAAGGCGCGGGCGGCGAGCTCGCGACGCTGCGCGACGGAGGTGCCGCCGGCGGCGACGGCCTCGACGATCGCGGGGTATGACTGCGGCGACACGACGATCGCGACGTTGGCGTGGTTCTTCGCCGCGGCGCGCACCATGGCGGGGCCGCCGATGTCGATCTGCTCGACCACGTCGTCGCCGACCGCGCCCGAGGCGACGGTCTCGACGAACGGATACAGGTTCACCACGACGAGCTCAAACGGCGCGATGTCGAGCTCCTCGAGCTGACGCTCGTGCTCCTCGAGGCGCAGGTCGGCCAGCAGGCCTCCGTGGACCTTCGGGTGCAGCGTCTTCACGCGACCGTCGAGCATCTCGGCGACGCCGGTGACGGCGGCCACATCGGTCACGGCGAAGCCGGCATCGCGAATGGTCGCGGCGGTCGACCCGGTCGAGACGATCTCCACGCCGGCCTCGGCGAGAGCCGCCGCGAGGACGAGCAGGTCGGTCTTGTCGCTCACCGAGACGAGCGCGCGCCGGATCGGCACGGTGTCGCGATCGCGGTAGAGCGTGGGGTCGTGGCGGGGGCCGGCCATGATGGGCTCCTTCGTGCGGGGGCGTCGGGTGGGGGTCAGGAAGAAGAGGTGAGTGGGAGGTCGCCGGTGGCGATCCCGCGGACGACGTCGATGAGCAGACGTCGTTCGACGGGCTTGATGCGTTCGTGCAGGCTGTGCTCGGTGTCACCCTCGAGGACGGGCACGCGCTCCTGGGCGAGGATCGGTCCGGAGTCGACACCGTCGTCGACGACGATCACGCTGGCACCGGTCTCGGTGACGCCCGCGGCGAGCGCGTCGCGGACGCCGTGCGCTCCGGGGAACTCCGGCAGGTATGCCGGGTGCGTGTTGATGAGGCGCGGCGAGTACTGCGCGACGAGCGACGGCGGCAGCAGGCGCATGAGTCCGCTCAACACCACGAGGTCGGGGTTCCAGACGGCGAGCTGGCGGGCGAGCTCTTCACCCCAGGCCTCACGGCTCTCGTGCTCGTGCCACGGCACCGTGAAACTGGGGATGCCGAACTCCTCGGCGTGGGCCAGCCCGTCGGCTTCGCGGTCGGCACCCACGACGATCACCCTGGCGGGGAAATCGGGATGACGAGCGGCCTCGAGGAGGGCGCGAAGGTTCGAGCCGGTGCCCGAGATGAGAACGGCGACCGTGAGCACGCGCCCAGTCTACCGGGGTGTGCATACTGCTCCCGCCCGGTGTCCGGACCGCTCGCATGTCGTCGTCAGTCGCGCGGTTCCGCAGGATTCCGCGGCGGCGGGAGGAACCCGCGCACGTCATCGAGCGGAGCCGTGTCGTCCGCGGCGGACACGCCCGCGGAGGGCGCACCGGATGCCTCTTCCGCGATGACGACGGCGTTCGGGTCGAGCTCGGTCATCTCGGCGATCCAGCGGTCGGTCCGTTCCTCGGCGAGCTCCTCGCGGTTCCGAGGAGAGAGCAGGAGGATGGCAGCCCCCACGAGGACCTCCGCGCCGAGCGCGAGAGCGAACGGATAGACCGCCGGCCCGACGACCGCCAGCCGCCCCGGACCCATCGAGCCGTTCGCGAGGGCCGCGGCGAGACCGCCGATCCCCGCGCTCAGGGCCGCGATGCCGACGGCGATCACCGCACGCTGCAGCATCCCGAGCGGCGTGCCCTCCCAGACGAGGCGCGAGCGCACCGCCCAGCCGGCGAACGCACCGGCGGCGATGGGGATGAGCACGACGATCAGCATCCAGATCGAGCTGTTCTCCGGCAGCAGCCCGAACACGGGGATGCCGGGGACCACACCGAGCTGCGTGCCCGCGGGCGACACCGCCGTTCCGGCACCGACCGCGAAGCCGGGACCGGCGATCCACGCCGCCGTCCACACGAGCATGGTCGGCAGGTAGGCGAGCTGGGCGAGCGTCATCACCGTCGCGCCGAGGGCGTCGACCCTGGCGGCCTGGAACAGCGCCACCACCTCGCCGCCGCGGAACAAGACGGTCACAGCCAGGGCGAGGGCGGATGCGCCGGCGACCCCGACGAGCGCGAAGGCCGCCCCGCGCACGATCGCCGCCGGAACGGGCGCCCAGTCCTCGCGGGCGTCGAACCAGTCGTGCAGGCGGTCGGGGATGCCGCCGTCGCCGTCCTCCCACGCGACACGCACCGCCCCGCAGAGCACACCCACGAGGTAGACCGCGGCAGGCAGGATGATCGCCGGCGCCAACGGCGTCTGCGCCGCCTGCAGCCGTGCGCTCAGCGCGACCGCCACGGAGATGAGGGTGAACACCGCGGCTCCGGTGAGCGAGCCCAGCAGCCACGCGCCCGCCTTCGCCGCCCTGCTGCCCGAACGCGCGGCGAAGAGCAGTGTGAACAGGAGGAAGGCGAGCGGTGTGATCGACACGACGAAGTTCGCCGCCGCGGGTGGGATCGCGAGCGCGACCAGGAGCGCGTCCGGGATCGTGATCGTCAGCGGAACTCCGTGACCGAACTCCCAGAGGGTCCCGGTGAGCGGCCAGAGCGCCCCCCAGTCGGCCGTGACCCCGAAGGCGACCGTCCACAGCAGCGTCAGCGGTGCCAGCAGCACGACGAGACCGACCGCCGCGGCGATGGCGGCGTCGAAGGCGGCGAGGAGCGCGACGAGGAGGCGTTGCATAGCGTTTCGAGACTACGACGAGTTGCCGACGAAGCCCTGGGGGCGCGCGTGGGGTCGGCGACACGATAGCGTTTCTCCGGAGGTTTCCCGATGACAACTGCCCCGCCCGCCCCGGCATCCACCGAGCCCAAGAACTCGCTCGACCGCTTCTTCGAGATCAGCAAGCGCGGATCGACGATCGGTACCGAGATCCGAGGGGGTCTGGTGACGTTCGTCACGATGGCCTACATCGTGATCCTGAACCCGATCATCCTCTCCGGCAAGCCCGACGTCGCCGGGAACATGCTCGAGTTCAACGCCGTCGGAGCCGCCACCGCGCTGACCGCCGGTGTGATGACGATCCTGTTCGGTCTCGTCACGCGCCTCCCGTTCGGTTTCGCCGCCGGCCTCGGCATCAACGCCTTCGTCGCGTTCTCGGTCGTCGGCCAGGTGACCTGGCCCGAGGCCATGGCCCTGGTGATGATCAACGGTGTCGTCATCGTGCTGCTCGCCGCCACCGGGCTCCGGAAGGCGATCTTCGACGCCGTGCCTTTCCAGCTGAAGATCGCGATCACGGTCGGCATCGGCCTGTTCATCGCCTTCATCGGCTTCGTCAACTCCGGCTTCGTCACCGCGACCGGCGCCTCGTCGCCGCCCGTCGGCCTCGGGGTCAACGGCTCGGTCGCGACCGTGCCGACGCTGCTCTTCGTGATCACGCTCCTGCTCACGGGCATCCTCGTCGCGCTCAAGATCAAGGGCGGCATGCTGATCGGCCTCATCGGCGGCACGGTGCTCGCCGTGATCGTCGAGGCGATCTGGCACATCGGAGCCCGCGGCTTCGACGACGAGGGCAACGTGGTCAATCCGGGCGGCTGGGGACTCACCGTCCCGGCGCTGAACGGCTCCCCCGTGGGCATTCCCGACCTCAGCCTGATCGGCGCGGTCGACTTCAGCTTCGACCTCGGCAAGGTCAGCCTCGTGGCGATCGTGATGATCGTCTTCACCCTGCTGTTCACCAACTTCTTCGACGCCATGGGCACCATGACCGGCCTTGCGAAGGAGGCCAACCTCGCCGACGACAACGGCGACTTCCCCCGCATCAAGTCGGCACTGGTCGTCGAGGGTGTCGGTGCGATCGCCGGTGGAGCGACCTCGTCGTCGTCGAGCACGGTCTTCATCGAGTCCGGTGCCGGCATCGGCGAGGGTGCGCGCACGGGTCTCGCGAACGTCGTGACCGGCGTGGTCTTCCTGATCGCGATGTTCCTGACGCCTCTGACGTCGATCGTCCCGACCGAGATCGCCGCGGCCGCGCTGATCATCGTCGGAGCCATGATGATGGCCCAGATCCGCTACATCGACTTCAGCGACTTCCGCGTGCTGCTGCCGGTGTTCCTCACCGTTTCGGTCATGCCGCTGACCTACTCGATCGCGAACGGCATCGGCGCGGGCTTCGTGAGCTGGGTACTCATCCACGCGTTCTCGGGCAAGGCCAAGACCATCAGCCCGCTGCTGTGGGTCGTCGGCGCCGGCTTCCTGATCTTCTTCGCCCGCGGGCCCATCGAGGCGCTTTTCGGCGTCGGGATCTGACCCGGAGTCGCACAGGAGGGGCGGATGCTGCGGCATCCGCCCCTCTTTCGTGCTCAGCTCCCGTACGCGGCAGCGAACTCGGCGGACGGCTCGATCGGCTCGATCACGTCGATCAGCACACCGCCGGGAGCCTCGACGATGAAGTGCCGCTGCCCGAAGGCCTCGTCCCGCAACGGCAGTCGCTCCGCCAGCCCCCGCTCCGCGACCAGCCGTGCATGCTCGGCTGCGGCATCGGGGACCTCGACGTTGAGCAGCAGTCCGCTCACGGGCTGGCGGAACCCGTGCGGGATGGTCTCGTGCGTGCGGTCGAGGATCGCGAGCTCACCGCCGTCGAAGCGCAAGCTCACGTACCAGTCGGCCGCGAAGGCCACTTCGAACCCGAGTTCCTCGCGATAGAATCGCGCCGCCTCGGCGACGTCGTCCACCATGAGCACCGGATAGAAGCTCGTGATCTCCATCATCTCCCCTTTACATACAGTGTGTTTGTATCCTTAGGCTAGGATACATACACACCGCACGTAAAGGAACCCCATGCCCCGAGCATCCGCCGCAGAAGCGGCTGAGACCGCACGCCGGATCCTCGACGTCGCCACCGCGCACTTCGCCGAACACGGATACGCCGCAGCGTCCGTCGACGAGATCGCCCAGGCGGCCGGTGTCACCCGCGGCGCCGTCTACCACCACTACTCGTCGAAGCCGCTGCTCTTCGCCGCCGTCGCTGCCGCACAGCAGGAGGTCGTCGCCGCAGCCATCGTCGCGGCAACCACGGACAGCACACCCGACACCGCACTCCGCGACGGCAGCCACGCCTTCCTCGACGCCATCACCCGAGGAGCGGCCTCGCGCGTACTGCTCGTCGACGGACCAGCGGTGCTGGGGTGGGAGGGGTGGCGGCAGCTCGACGCAGATGGCCCCGAGCAGGAGCTGCGCACCGGGCTGCGCGAGGCCGGGGTCTCCCCTGCGCTCCTCGAGCCGCTCACCGCAGCGCTGTCCGGAGCGATGAACGAACTCGCGCTCTGGCTGGCCGCGCATGCGAACGACGCCGACGCCCGGGAGCACGCCCACGGAGCCCTCGACGGCATCCTGGACGCCGTCGCTCCTCGGCGCTGACTCGTCCAGCACTCCCCCACGCCCCACCGCCGGCGCGCATGAAAGAAGGCCCCGGAGTGGAGTCCGGGGCCTTCAGATCAAGCGTAGCTCAGATCAGAGCGACTCGATGATCGCGCGCATCAGGTCTGCCGTCTCGGACGGCGTCTTGCCGACCTTGACGCCGGCGGCCTCGAGGGCCTCCTTCTTCGCCTGAGCGGTTCCTGCCGAGCCGGAGACGATCGCGCCGGCGTGACCCATGGTCTTGCCCTCGGGAGCCGTAAAGCCGGCGACGTAGCCGACGACCGGCTTGGTGACGTTCGCCTTGATGTAGTCGGCCGCGCGCTCTTCGGCGTCGCCGCCGATCTCGCCGATCATCACGATGGCCTTGGTCTCGGGGTCGGCCTCGAACGCGGCGAGCGCGTCGATGTGCGTGGTGCCGATGACCGGGTCACCGCCGATGCCGATGGCGGTGGAGAAGCCCAGATCGCGCAGCTCGAACATCATCTGGTAGGTCAGGGTGCCCGACTTCGACACGAGGCCGATCGGTCCCTTGCCCGTGATGTTCGCGGGGGTGATGCCGACGAGCGCCTCGCCCGGCGTGATGATGCCGGGGCAGTTCGGCCCGATGATGCGGGTCTTGTTGCCCTTGCTCTGCGCGTAGGCCCAGGCCTCGGCCGAGTCGCCGACGGGGACGCCCTCGGTGATGACGACGAGCAGCGGGATCTCGGCGTCGATGGCCTCGATCATCGCGTCCTTCGTGAAGGCGCCGGGGACGAAGGCGATCGACACGTCGGCGCCGGTCTCCTTCATGGCCTCGGCGACCGAGGCGAACACGGGCAGCTCGACGGCGTTGCCGTCCTTGTCGGTGTGCGAGACCGTCGTGCCGGCCTTGCGGGCGTTCACGCCACCGACGACCTGGGTGCCGGCCTTGAGCATCAGCGCGGTGTGCTTGGTGCCCTCACCGCCGGTGATGCCCTGGACGATGACCTTGGAGTCCTTGTTGAGGTAGATCGACATTCTTCTCGTCCTTCAGTCTCAGGCGTTGGCGAGTTCGGCGGCCTTGTCGGCGCCCTCGTCCATGGTGGCGGCCAGGGTCACAAGCGGGTGCGCGTACTCGGCGAGGATCGCGCGACCCTCGTCGACGCGGTTGCCGTCCAGGCGCACGACGAGCGGCTTGGAGGCCGTGGCGCCCAGCGTCTCGAGGGCACCCTTGATGCCGTTGGCGACGGCGTCGCACGCCGTGATGCCGCCGAAGACGTTGACGAACACGCTCTTTACCTGCGGGTCGCCGAGGATGACGTCGAGGCCGGCGGCCATGACCTCGGCCGAGGCGCCGCCGCCGATGTCGAGGAAGTTGGCCGGCTTGACGCCGTTGTGGTTCTCGCCCGCGTAGGCGACCACGTCGAGCGTGGACATGACGAGCCCCGCGCCGTTGCCGATGATCCCGACCTCGCCGTCGAGCTTCACGTAGTTGAGGCCCGACTGCTTGGCCTTGGCCTCGAGCGGGTCTGCGGCGTCCTTGTCCTCGAGCGCCTCGTGCTCGGGGTGACGGATCTCGGAGGCGTTGTCGTCGAGCGTGACCTTGCCGTCGAGCGCGATGATGTCGCCCTCTTCCGTGCGCACCAGCGGGTTGACCTCGACCAGCGTCGCGTCCTCGCCCTTGTAGACGTCGAAGAGCTTGACGAAGACGTCGGAGACCTTCTCGACGAGGTCTTCCGGGAAGTTCGCCGCGCGAGCGATCTCGACGGCCTTCTCCTTGTCGATGCCCGTGAGCGGGTTGACCTCGACGCGCGCGAGCGCCTCGGGGCGCTCCACCGCGAGCTCTTCGATCTCCATGCCGCCCTCGACCGAGCAGAGGCTCAGGTAGGAGCGGTTGGCGCGGTCGAGCAGCACGGAGAAGTAGAACTCCTCGGCGATGCGCGCACCCTGCGCGACCATGACTCGCTTGACGACGTGGCCCTTGATGTCGAGGCCGAGGATGGCCTTCGCTGCCTCGTACGCCTCGTCGGGGGTCTTGGCGACCTTGACGCCGCCCGCCTTTCCACGGCCGCCGGTCTTGACCTGAGCCTTGACGACGACCACTCCGCCGATCTTCTCGGCAGCCGCCCTCACCTCTTCAGGGGTGTCCGCGACGATGCCGGCGAGGACCGGCACTCCGTACTTTTCGAAAACGTCTCGTGCCTGGTACTCGTACAGATCCACTGTGGTTCCTTCACTGGGCTGCTGTCTGGTAATTCTCTCGATGTCGAGACATCGACCAGTCCCCCAGCCTACTACCTCGGCCTGGACGCTCCTGCGGCCACCGGGTCGCTCCGGTCAGCGCAGCGTCGGCACGCCCCAGCGCCTCGCCGGAAGTGCGACCAGCCGGAGCTGTCGGGAGATCACGAACGGGGTGAAGACCAGAGCGGCACCGGTCCCGACGATCACGGGACGGATCACGACCACCGGCAGCGAGCCCCACAGCGCGAAGAGGATGGACGCGACGAGGACGGCGGCGAGCACGAGTTCGCATATGAGGAGTTGCCGGCGTGTGGAGGCACTGTCCTCCGCCAGCGTCGTCTCGCGACCGCGCACCGCGATGCGATCGGTCCACCGCGCACCGTCCCACCACCGCAGGGTGCCGCGGCGGCGTGTCTCGTACCATCCGGCCGCAATCCCGCGCTCACTCACGCTCTCAGTATGACGGTCTCGCCTCGGCGTCTCCGCCTGCCGAGGTCTAGGCTTTCGCCATGCACGAATCCGCAGAACTGCGCACCGGCGTCGTGGCCGCAGCGCTCGAGCTCTTCAGCGCCCAGGGGTTCGACCAGACCTCGGTGGAGCAGATCGCCAAGGCCGCCGGCGTCTCGCGCTCGACCTTCTTCCGCCAGTTCGGCGGTAAGGAGGACGTGGTGTTCGCCGATCACGAGGTGCTCCTCGAGCAGCTCAGGGAGTTCCTCGACGAGGGGCACGACGACCCGTGGGGCGCGGTGTGTGCGGCATCCGAGTCGGTCTTCGCGCACTTCGCGCACGACCCGGAGCTCGCCCGGCGCCGCTACCAGATCGTGCGTGAGGTGCCCGTGCTGCGCGAACGCGAGATCATCACGGTGTTCCGCTACGAGCGGTTGTTCGACGAGTACCTGCGCGGCGCGCTTCCCGGCGTCGACCCGCTGGATGCCGTGGGCTTCGCCGCGCTCGTGACCGCCGTGCACAACCACGTGCTGCGCCAGCTGCTGCGGGGACGCAAGAAGGTGCCGCTGGCCACGCTGCAGACGGCGCTGGCCGATGTGCGCCGTCGCTACGGTGTGGCGGGCGACGCCACCACCGCCCCGGACGACATGGTCGTCGCGGTGTTCCCGCGGTCCATGCCGATCGCCGAGGTGTCCCGCCGCCTGCAGTCGGAGCTCGACTAGCCACTCCTGGGTCGTGGAACCGAGTATCGAGAGGTACGATACTCAGGTCCACGAAGGAGCCCCATGAGCGATGCAGCCACCCCGTTCCCCGGCGAGCGGGTCTCGTCGTACGACATCACCGCGCGTCAGGACAGCGACTACTACGCCGTCTTCACCGACATCCCCGCCGCCGACCGCGAGGCGTGGGACCGCGCGAAGTCCTACGTCGACGAGGTCGCACCGCAGATGGCGGATGCCTGGGACCGCGCCGAGTACCCGCTGGATGCGGCTCGTCGGATGGGTGAGATGGACCTCGTCGTCGACGGTCTCCAGCACCCCGCGCTCACGAGCCTGTCGCCGTTGGCCGCCGGGCTCGTGAATATGGAGATCTCCCGCGGCGACGGCTCGCTGGGCACGATCCTCGCCGTGCAGGGCGGGCTCGCCCTGCGCACGCTCGCCCTGTTCGGCTCACCCGCTCAGCAGGAGAAGTGGCTCACCGCTCTCGCCGACGGCTCGGTGCTCGGCGCCTTCGCGCTGACCGAGCCCGACCACGGCTCGGACTCCGTCTCCCTCGAGACCGTCGCCCGCCGCGACGGCGACTCCTGGGTCATCCGCGGCGCGAAGAAGTGGATCGGGAACGGCGCGTCCGGGGGCATCACGTTCGTCTGGGCCCGCGTCGACGACGAGGGCGCCGACGAGCACGGAGCGGTCCGCTGCTTCCTCGTCGAGCAGGACACCCCGGGCTACACCGGCAGCGTGATCCGCGGAAAGGCCTCGCTGCGCGCGATCCATCAGGCCCACATCGTCCTCGACGACGTGCGGGTGCCGCTCGACGCCGTGCTGCCGGGGACGAAGAGCTTCAAAGACGCCTCGACCGTGCTCTATGCGACCCGCTCCGGTGTCGCCTGGTCGGCGCTCGGGCACGCGACCGCCTGCTACGAGGCCGCGCTCGCCTACGCGACCCAGCGGGTGCAGTTCGGCAAGCCGCTCGCGAAGTTCCAGATGGTGCAGGAGCGCCTCACCCACATGCTCGAAGACCTCACCGCCATGCAGCTGTACTGCCGGCGGATGGCCGACCTGGAGACCGCGGGCGAGCTGCGTCCGACCCAGGCGTCGCTCGCGAAGTTCCACAACACGCGGGCCGCGCGACGCATCGCCTCGACCGCCCGCGACCTGCTCGGCGGCAACGGCATCCTGCTCGAGAACGGCGTCATCCAGCACATGGCCGACATCGAGGCGATCCACACCTACGAGGGCACGGAGAGCGTGCAGGCGCTGCTTCTCGGGCGTGACATCACCGGGATGAGCGCGTTCGCCTGACCGAGGTCGGCCGGGGTACGGTCTCGTCAGACCGGGCGCACCGCGGAGCCGACCGCGATCGCATCGGGGCCGGTCAGATCCGCGACGCGGATCATCGGTCGCTCGACCCGACCGTGCGCGTCGGGGCTCACCGTCAGTCGCAGCCGCAGCCGCCGGACGGCGTCTTCACCATGAAGCACACGTCGCACACGCCGTAGTCACGCTCTTCGACGGGCTTCGGCGCCTTCTCGGCGCGGGGCGCGGAGACGCGAGGCGTCGTCGTGCGCTTGGCCGCGCGCGGTGCGGTCAACGGGATGAACTCGCTCGGGTGGCTGACGTAGAAGTACGGCGGCCGCCCCTCGCTCGGCTGCAGGCGCAACGGCGCGGATCCGACGACGAGTCGCTCATCCTCGGTGAAGCCGTTCGTGTAGGTGCGACCGATGTGCAACGGGGCGCCCTCACCACGACGGATGGCCTCGATGTAGCGACCACGGTCGATGAACGAGCTGATCCCGATCGCCTGGGTGATCTCCGCGATGAACGCGTGGTTCGACGGGTCGATGCGGTGCGCGCGCAGCGCTTCCTGGAGCGAACGGTATGGACGGGAGGTGCCTGCGGGGGTCGGCCCCTGTACTTCTTTCATCAGTTCCAGGATCGCACGCCGCAACCCCCTCTTTCGACCACTCGACGCGTGCGAGACTGGCGGCATGGCACGCGCGACAATCATCGGGTCCGGACCCAACGGCCTCGCCGCAGGGGTGGCGCTCGCACGCGCCGGCTACGAGGTGCGCGTTCTCGAGGCCGCCGACACGATCGGCGGCGGGCTGCGCACCCGGGAAGGCACGCTTCCCGGTTTCCGCCACGATGTGTGCTCCGCCGTGCATCCGGCGGCCGTCTCCTCGCCCTTCTTCCGCGCATTCCGGCTCGACGAGCGCATCGAGTGGATCCACCCGGACATCTCCTTCGCCCATCCGCTCGATGGCGGCGCTGCGGCCGTCGCCTGGCGTGACATCGATCGAACCGCTGCCGCCCTCGGAGTCGACCGCGACGCCTGGCTCACCCGCCTGCGCCCCCTCAGCACCCACATCGACGGGGTCACCGACTTCACGGGCAACCAGCTTCTCCGCATCCCCGCCGAGCCCCTCACCGCGGTGCGCTACGCGATCCGGATGCTCGACCAGGGCACTCCCCTGGCCCGCACCTCGTTCCGGACCGAGGAGGCCGCCGCCCTGATGTCGGGCGTCGTCGCGCACGCGAACTCCCCGCAGCCGACCCTCGCCGGTGCCGCAGCAGGGCTGCTCCTCGCCGCTCTCGCGCATGCGGGCGGTTGGCCCTACCCGCGCGGCGGTTCGCAGACCATCGCCGATGCACTGGTGGCCGACCTCGAAGCGCACGGCGGAACGGTCGAGACCGGTGCCCGCGTGAACGACCTGCGCACCCTCGACGCCGGCGACCCCTCACGCGGGGACGTGCTCCTGCTGAACACCTCGCCCCGGCTCGCACTCACTCACCCCGACGTGCCGGCCGGATATGCCAGGGCGCTGCGCGGCTACCGCTACGGCGCCGCGGCGGCCAAGGTCGACTTCGCCCTCGACGGCCCCATCCCCTGGTCGAACCCGGAGGTGCGGAACGCCGTGACCGTGCACCTCGGCGGCACCCGAGAGGAGGTATGGGCGAGCGAGAACACCGTGGCCGTGGGTCATGTGAGCGAGAAGCCCTACGTGCTCGCCGTGCAACCATCGGTCTTCGACCCGACGCGGGCTCCCGAGGGCAAGGCCGTTCTATGGGCATACATCCATGTCCCCAACGGCTCCGACCTCGATCCCACCGAGCTCATCACGGCACAGGTCGAGCGCTTCGCGCCCGGCTTCCGGGACCTGATCCTGGCGCATCACTCGGTTCCCGCGTCGTCTCGGGAGGCCATCAACCCCGCGGAGATCGGCGGGGACATCTCCGGCGGCGTGTTCGACATGCGGCAGGCTCTCCGGCGTCCGGTGCTGTCCCCGACCCCCTGGCGCACCCCGATGCGGGGCGTGTACTTGGCGTCGGCGTCGACTCCGCCCGGCCCCGCCGTGAACGGGATGGCCGGCTGGCACGCCGCCCGCACGGTGCTCCACGACGCCGGGACGCCGGCCGGGCTCGACGAGCTGTTCGGCTGACCCCGGTCGGCGACACCGGGGTACCGGAATCGGAAGCCCGCGGCCAGGATGGGACCATGCGCTACGAGATCCCCGCGCCGATGCTCGCCAAGGCCGTGCCGGCGGTTCCCGACCCGGCGAAGACCCCGGGCGGACTCCTGTTCGAACCCAAGTGGGACGGCTTCCGCGGCCTCATCGCGTGGGACGGCGAGACCGTGGAGATCGGCTCCCGGGGCGCGAAGCCGCTCACGCGGTACTTCCCCGAGCTGGTCGAGGCGATCCCGGAACTGCTGCCGGGACCGTGCCTGCTCGACGGCGAGATCGTGGTCGCCACGGGACCGCTCGGCTCGCAGCGCCTGGACTGGGAGGCCCTGAGCCAGCGCATCCATCCGGCGGCCTCGCGCGTCGCGAAGCTCGCCCTGGAGACACCGGCGATGTTCATCGCCTTCGATCTGCTCGCCGACGGCGACGAGGACCTGCTGACGCAGGCCTTCGAGACCCGTCGGGCCCGCCTCGAGACGCTCATGGAGGGCGTCGAGCACCCGCTGCACACCACCCGGACGACCCGGGACCGTGAAGCGGCCGTCCGCTGGCTCGCCGAGTTCGAAGGGGCGGGACTCGACGGCGTCGTCGCCAAGCCCCTCGACCAGCCGTATGCGCCGGGGAAACGGACGCTGTTCAAGATCAAGCACGCCCGCACGGCCGATGTCGTGGCGCTCGGCTACCGCATCCACAAGTCCGGCTCGGGCGTCGGGTCGCTCCTGGTCGGCCTGTACGGCGACGACGGAGTGCTGCGACAGGTCGGCGGGGTCGCCGCCTGGAGCGATGTCCGGCGTCAGCAGCTCGTCGACGAGCTCGCTCCCCTGGTCGAGCGCGACGACAGCGGCGAAGCGGTCACCGCCGAGGGCGAGCGCTCCCGGTTCAGCGGCAGCAAGGACGTCTCGTTCGTGCGGCTGCGCCCCGAGCGCGTGCTCGAGGTGCGCTACGACCAGCTCGAAGGCGCGCGCTTCCGCCACACGGTGCAGTTCGAGCGCTGGCGCCCCGACCGCGACGCCCGCTCCTGCACCTACGACCAGCTCGACACGGTCGCGGGCTACGACCTCGCGGACGTGCTCCGCTGACGGGGTCGTCGGAGAAGCCCCCGACATATCTCGTGCCCTCCGTCGTTCACGGGAGCAGAGCGATCATCTGAGGCCTCGCCGGCATCGCGTGGATGACGAGTTCGTGACCGCTGTCGAACACGAGAACAACGGTTTCCAACAGACGCCCTCGCGTATCGAATCCGAGTCGCAGCTGACGCGCAGGGCTGTCATCGTCCAGATCCTCTATCCACAGGGCCCAGGTTGCGGCCTGCACGATGTCGTCAGGCTCGACTCCGTGCTTGAGTGCGGCAGCATGGACTTTCACGCGGCTGCAGCCGACAACGCCTCGCGGATTACCTCAGATCGAGTTTTTCCTTCGCGTTCCGCGCGGGCGTCGAGCGCGGCAATCTCATCGAGAGTAAGCCGCAGCGCCACGACTTGTGAGGGCATCGCCCCACGTCCCGGCCGCCCGCGACCACGCTTCTTGAGAACGTCAGCGTCGTATCCGGCTTCCGCTTCTGCAGACCATTCAGCGATCTGCTCCTCGGTGACCGGACTGCCGTCGATGGTTTCGCGAGAGATCATAGAAATATTGTCATACGAAAATGCTCAGCCCGCAAGTTCAGTCCTTCTCGGCGGGAGTGCCGTCTTCGTCCCAGTTGGCGGCGACCTTCTTGCTCGGCTGCACCCGAGGGGGCTCCCCCGGCATCTTCGGGAATTCCGGCGGGAACGGCAGCTCCCCCAGCCCGTTCTCCTTGTCGCGCTCCCACCACTCCAGCAGCGTGTCGATGCGGCCGGAGGAAGCCTGCATCGTCGCCCAGGGATCGCCGACCTCCTCGAGGCGCTTCGGGATGCTGCGCACCGTGAACGTGCGCGGGTCCAGGCCGTCGAGCTCGTCCCACTCGACGGGAGTGGACACCGTCGCCCCCGGCAGCGCGCGCGGGCTGTAAGCACCGGCCATCGTGCGGTCGCGGTTGGCCTGGTTGAAGTCGACGAAGATCCGCTCCCCGCGCTCCTCCTTCCACCAGTTCGTGGTGACCTGTTCCGGCATCCGTCGCTCCAACTCGCGCCCGGCCGCGATCACGCCATGCCGCACGTCCAGGAACTCGTGCGTCGGTTCGATCGGTGCGAAGACATGCAGGCCGCGGTTGCCGCTGGTCTTGGCGAACGCCTCCAGCCCGGCCTCGCGCAGCACCTCGCGCAGCGTGTGCGCGGCAGTCACGGCATCCGCGAAATCCGTGCCCGGCTGCGGGTCGAGGTCGATGCGCAGCTCGACGGGGTTGTCGGCGTCGGTGGCCAGAGAAGCCCAGGGGTGGAAGACGATCGTGTTCATCTGCACGGCCCAGACGATCGCGCTCGCCCTGTTCAGCACGATCTGCGGATGCTGGCGTCCGCTGTTGTACGTGACGGTCACAGCGTCGACGAAGTCGGGTGTCCCCTTGGGCGGGTTCTTCGAGAAGAAGCCCTCCGCCCGCGGCCCCCCGGACGCGCCGACGCCGTCGCGGAAGCGCTCGAGCGACACCGGACGATTGCCGTTGGCCGCAAGGAAGGGTTCCGCGACGAGCTGCGCGTACTCGGCCAACTCGGCCTTCGTGACGCCGAGGTCTGGCCAGACCACGCGGTTCGGACTCGACAGCGCGACCTCGCGTTCCCCATCGGAGTCGGCGACGGTCAGAGTCACGCGTTCTGAGGCCATGCTCCGACCCTAGAGCGATGCTCCGACGGAAGGAACCCCCGCGCTTGCCCCGCGTGATCCGTCAGTCGCCGAGCGCGACGGCCAGCGCGAGCACCGGAGTGAGCGCATCCCGCTCGACGATGATCGACGGCCCCGCGGAGTCGACGATCACTCCGGCCATGTCCGAATGACTCGAGAGGACCTTCGCCAGCTGCTCCGGTTCGAACGGGAGCGGACGGTCGCCGCGGCCCAGCGCGATGACCTCGAGAGGGTGGGAGAAGAGCTGCAGGAAGCGGCGGCCGTCGGTGGTCTGCGCCTCGGCGATGCCGGCCTGGCCGCTGCCGTCGCCCTCGTTCACGGCCACCCACATCCGCTTCACCGCGAGCGCTTCACCGACCTTGAGCGCCGAGTCCTGCTCGCGGGGAGCGGCGAGGATGCTCTTGACCGTCATCTCGACGTCAGCCTGCTCGAGCGTCTTCTGCAGCAGATCCGTCGGGAAGACCACACGGTGGGGCGCGGAGGCGTTGTCGACGATGAGACCCGCGAAGTCTCCGGAGACGACCTGCTGCAGCACCGAGGTCACCGGCTGAGCGACGGCGGAGGTCGCCGCGGGATCGGCCTCGAGCTGCACCGAGTCGCGCACCGCGCGCGCCGAGCTGAACGCGAGCATGAACTGCCGGTCGTCGTTGTCGCGCACGACGGCGACCGACAGCGGCTTGCCCTCGCTGATCTGTGCACGCGCGTCGCCGTTCACACGGATGTAGAGGTGTCCCTGGAGCGCCTGGCGCATCACACCGAGCAGCTGGTCGTTGGACGCACCGGCCTCGATCTCGGTGAGCGCCTCGCGGAGCAGCACGTTGTCCTTCATCCCCGCGACGGTCTCGGTCTGCTCGGGCGGCAGCGGCGAGGCGAGCGGAAGGCGCCGTTCCTCGACAGCGGCGGGCCGAGCGGGGGCTGCAGGCTGCGCGGCCGGAGCGGACTGCGCCGGACGCGGAGCGGGTGATGCTGTCTCGGACGGCGCATCGGAGGTCGGCAGCGCCACCTCCGGCCCGGCCTCGGCGCCCACACCGCGGAACGCCTGCACCGAGATGCCGATCGAGGGTGCCTCGACGGGCTGCTCGACCTCGGTCGCGCCCTGATCGGTGTTCACGGCATCCGACCCGGCCGCCGTCTCCTCCGTCTCAGCGGCGGGAGCGACGGCATCGTCTGCGGACTTCTTGCGGCGGGAGAAGAGGGCCATAATCAGCCAGCCTAACCGGCATTCCCCTGTGCGCTCCGCCGTCGACGGAGGCGCGGCGCCGGTCAGATCTTCTCGATGGGCGCGACCTTGATGAGCAGCTTCTTCTGCCCCGCCGAGTCGAACCGCACGTGGGCGATGCGCTTCGCGCCCTCGCCGGTCACGGCATCCACCCGCCCCTCGCCGAAGTCGACGTGACGGATGCGGTCGCCCGCGGTGAGCTCGAGGTCGCCGTTGTCGCGCATCTTGGCCGTGACCCGATTGGGGAACTTGTCCATCGCGGTCGACAGCGGCTTCAGGGAGTCGCGACCGGGCAGCGCCTTGACGGCGAACCGGTCACCGGAGCCCGAACCGCCGAACCCGCCCTGGCGACGGGCGTTCAGAGCCCGCGACTGCATGCCCCCGCGGGAGTTCACGTCTCCCGGCGACTGCCGCCAGTCGATCAGGTTCGCCGGGATCTCCTGCAGGAAGCGACTGGGCATCGCCACGGTGACCTCGCCGAACTGCGCCCTCGTCATCGCTAGCGACAGGTGCAGCCGCTTGCGGGCCCGCGTGATGCCGACATAGAAGAGTCGCCGCTCTTCCTGCGGTCCGCCGGGCTCACCGGCCGAGATGCGGTGCGGGATGAGGTCTTCCTCGACACCCGTGACGAAGACGGCATCGTATTCGAGGCCCTTCGCCGTGTGCATGGTCATGAGCGACACCGAGCCGGACTCGTCGTCGAGGTCGTCGGCGTCGGACACCAGCGCGACCTCGGTGAGGAAGTCGACGATCGTGCCCTCGGGGTTGTTGCGGGCGAAGTCGCGGGCGACGGCCACGAACTCGTCGAGGTTCTCGACACGGGCCTCGTCCTGCGGGTCGCGGCTCGCGCGCAGCGCATCGAGGTAGCCGCTCTTGCCGAGCAGCACGCCCAGGCCGTCGGCCACGCTCGTGGGTGGCGGCACCTCGCCCGTGGCGGGGGTCAGGATCGCTGCGGCTTCGGTGAGCACGGCGTCGAGCTGCCCGATCGCCGCCTGGATCTTCGGCCCGACCCCGAGCTGACCCGGCATCGACAGCGCGTCGCGGAAGCTGATGCCGTGGTCTTCGGCGAAACGGGCGATGGCCGTCTCGGTCACATCTCCGATGCCGCGCCGCGGCTTGTTCAGGATGCGTCGCACCGACATCTCGTCGGCCGGGTTCGCGACCGCGACGAGGTAGGCGAGCGCGTCCTTGATCTCGGCGCGGTCGTAGAACTTCGTGCCGCCCATGATCTTGTAGGGCACGGCCGAGCGGATGAAGATCTCTTCCAGCGCACGGGACTGGGAGTTCGTGCGGTAGAACACGGCCATCTCGGAATAGGGCATGCCAGCGCGATGCAGCGCCTCGACCTCATCGGCGACGAACTGCGCCTCGTCGTGTTGCGAGTAGCCGGTGAAGCCGATGATGGCATCGCCGTCGCCCTTGTCGCTCCAGAGCTTCTTGTCCTTGCGGTCGAAGTTGTTGCCGATCACGGCGTTCGCCGCGGAGAGGATGTTCTGCGTCGAGCGGTAGTTCTGCTCGAGCAGCACCACGCGGGCGCCGGGGAAGTCGCGCTCGAACTCACTGATGTTGCGGATGTCTGCGCCGCGGAAGGCGTAGATCGACTGGTCGGAGTCGCCGACCACGGTGAGCGAGGCGCCGGGTTCGCCGGCATCCGCCGTGGGCTCGGGATCGGGCTCGAAGATCATCATGCCGTTCGAGGCATACGGGTCGGGAGCAGAGCCCGCGGCGCCGGAGACCGGGCGCGTGAGCTCGTGGATCAGCGAATACTGCGCGTGGTTGGTGTCCTGGTACTCATCGACCAGGATGTGCCGGAACCGGCGGCGATAGGTGTCGGCGACCTGCGGAAAAGCCCGGAACAGGTAGACGGTCTGTCCGATGAGGTCGTCGAAGTCGAAGGCGTTGGCCTTCTGAAGCTGCCGCTGGTAGTCGGCGAAGACCTCGACGAAGACCCGCTCGGCCGGATCGCTCATGTTGGCCTGACGCGCATAGGACTCGGCGTCGGACAGCTCGTTCTTGAGCTTGGAGATGCGCGACTGCACGGCTGCCGGGGTGAGGCCGTAGGCGTCGGCCTCGTGCTCCTTGACCAGGCGCTTCAGCAAGGCGCGCGAGTCGCCGGAGTCGTAGATCGTGAACGACTTCGTGTAGCCGAACTGCTGGGCCTCGCGGCGCAGGATGCGGACGCAGGCGGAGTGGAACGTCGAGATCCACATGCCGCGGGCGGCGTCGCCGATCAGCCCCTCGACGCGCTCGCGCATCTCGCCGGCCGCCTTGTTCGTGAAGGTGATCGCGAGGATCTGGCTCGGCCAGGCCTCGCGCCCGCGGAGCAGCGAGGCGATGCGGCGGGTGAGCACGCTCGTCTTGCCCGATCCGGCACCCGCGACGATGAGCAGCGCGGGGCCGCGGTAGGTGACGGCCTCGAGCTGCTGGGGGTTCAGGCCGGCGAGGAGGTCGTCCTGCCCCGGGGCCCCGGAGGAGCGGGGGCCGACGGATCCGGGGACGATGAGAGGAGCTTCGGTCATGGCCTTATGAGTCTAGGCGTCGGCACCGACACTGCGGCACGAGGATGCGGCGCCGGAGACCGCTGCGGACGGGTGCGCGGGTTCGACCGCGCACCCGTCCGGCCTCAGGCGGTGCGTGTGCGGCGTCGGACCGCCACGCCTCCCGCGACCAGGAGCATCAGCGCCAGCGCGATCGCCGCGACCGGGAACTCAGAACCGGTCGCCGCGAGCCCGCCCGCACCGTCCGCGATGCGGATGTCGGCCCAGCCGAGCAGTGCGCCGTCGGCGTCGTACACCGCGATCCGATGCGCACCCAGTGCGGCATCCGTCGGCACCGTCACCGTGATCGCGCCCGCTGCAGACAGCGCGCCGGTCGCGAGCTGCACCGGGTCGGAGTACATCCACACCGAGATGTCCTCGCCCGCCGCGTCCGCTCCGACGGTGACCGTGACCTTCTGACCGCGGGTGGCGACCGAGGGATCGACCGTCACGCCGTTGCGGTTGCCGTCGATCAGATCCGTACCGGGCAGCGGCGGGTTCTCGCCGCCGGGGTTCTCGCCACCGGGGTTCTCGCCTCCGGGGTTCTCGCCGTCGACGCCCGGAAGCGTTCCGGTGCGCAGCGCTTCGGACGCGAAGCCGTCGGCGAACCACCACACCGGACGCTTGCCGTCGACCGACAGCGATGCCGGCGAGGTCGCGAAGCCCTCGTTGTTGATGTCGGGCATGCCGGCCGGACGGTCGTGCTGGGCGATGCCCGGCTTGGCAGTGCCGTTGAGGGTGATCTCGGCCGAACGGCCGTGGCAGCCGTCGTCGCAGACGGCCCAGAGGGTGCCCCGCACGCTGTCGTAGTCGAGAGCCATCACACCCGCGAGTCCGGGGGCGATCTCCGACACGAGCGTCGCCGAGCCGTCACCGCCGAGCGCGAAGGCGTACACGTGACCGTTGTCCTCGACCGCGACCAGGAACAGTCCGCCACCGTGGCCGGCGTAGTCCGCGGGCTTGTAGGCCGCGCCGGTGTTGTCGTCGAAGAGCTTTCCGGCGAGCGCGGCATCCGGCACCCACTGCACGGCCTCCATACCGAGGTTCGCACCGACGGCAGGCAGCAGCGCGGTGAGGTCCCACTCCTGCTGGGCGACGAGGTCACCGTTCGAGGACTCGGGGTCGACCTTCAGGACGACGTTCTGGTTCACACCCTTGGCGCTGTTGTCCCGCTCGGACGCCACGTAGACGAAGCCGTCGCCGTCGACCGTGATGCCCTCGGTGTCCGGACCTGCGGCACCCGCGTCCGCGGCATCCTTCTGGAAGCGCACGCGCTTGCCCGCATCCCAGCCGTCGACCTTCTCGACCGAGCCGTCGGCGTGCGCCTCGAGCTTCCAGATGCGGCCCTCACCGTTGTCCACGGCCCAGAGGAACGCGCCGTCCGCCGTCTCCTGCACATCCAGTCCCGAGCTGTCCTCGAGGAAGGTCGGGACGCTGTCGAGCACGCGGACTTCCGCCGAACCGGGCCACGGCGAGACCGCGACCTCGCCGGCGCAGACGTTCGCTGCGCCCTTCGTGGACTCGGTCGTGGCGGCGAAGGCCCCCGTCGTGTCCGGGCAGCGGCCCCAGGTGACGGCCGCGTGACCCTCGCCCCAGGTCGTCTCGTCGATGACCAGCGCGCCGTCGAACAGGCGAACCGCGTCGCCGCCGCCCAGGCCGAAGCCGAGCTGCTCGCGCTCGATCACGAGGTACTCCCCCGCGCCGATGCTGGTGCCGGACGGGATCGAGTACGCGTGGGTGTCGTCGTCGTCCTTCACCACGATGCCCGAGACGTCGATGGCCGCGTCGGTCGGGTTCACGAGCTCCACCCAGTCGTCGGGCGACCCGCCGTCGGACTCGACCTCGTTGAGGCGCACCGGGTTGCCGCAGGCGTTGCGCAGCCCCTTGGTCGAGACCGCGACATCGGCGAAGTCGCCGGAGCCGTCGGCGCACCGCGCCAGGACGCCCGCCGCGTGCGCGGTGTACACGTGCTCGTCGACCGTGTTGCCGTTCGCGTCGCGGATCGTCACTGTGTCGCCGTTGCCGAGACCGAAGACGAAGTTCGCGGGCTGGTCGAAGACGAAGTAGGCGCCCGGCTGCAGCGTCGTTCCGGCCGGCAGCGGTGTCGTCTCGACCGCGTGACCGGTGGGGTCGCTGTCCATGACGGTCCAGCCGGAGAGGTCGACAGCGGTGCTGCCGGTGTTCGTGACCTCGACCCAGTCGGTGGTGTCGCCGTTCGACTCGATCTCGTTGATCACGACCTCGGGCATGATGCACGAGTTGGCTGCTCCGGGCGTCGAGTGGGCGAGCACGAACGCGCCGACGCCGTCCGGGCAGCGCGCAAGCGTGGCTGCGGCGAAGTCACCGTCGATCGCGGCATGCCCCTCCCACGGGAGGGTGTCGTCGATCTGCGCGCCGGCCACGTCGAAGAGGCGGATGCGGTCGGCGCTGCCGATGCCGATCGGGTCGCGGAACGCCGCCTCCGCGCCTCCGACGAGACCGATCGTGCCCTCGTCGACCACGAGGAACTCGCCCGCCTCGATCTTCGTGCCGGCCAGGAACCGCCAGCGGTGATCGTCGGAGTTGTCGCGGATCTCGTAACCCGAGATGTCGAGCGCCTCGGTACCGGAGTTGTAGAACTCGACCCAGTCGGCGGGCTGCGAGTCGACCTCGTTGATCACGATGGATCCCGATACGGGAGCGACCGAGCAGTCGTTGGCCGCACCAGGGGTCGCCGCCGTGGCATGCGCCCACTCGCCCGTGCCGTCGGCGCAGCGCGCCCACACCGACAGCGGCGCGGTGTTCTCGTATGCATAGGAGTCGGCCTCGGTGCCGCTCGGGTCGAAGAGCACGACCTCGTCACCCTTGCCGAGACCGAACGGGAAGTCGACGTCCTTCACGAGCACGAGGAACTCTCCGGGTGCCAGCGACGTGCCCGCGGGAGCCGCGCCGAAGCTGTCGCGCTTCTCGTCGGCGACCTTCCAGCCCGCGAGGTCGATCGTCTCGGTGCCGGCGTTGTAGATCTCGATCTGGTCGGCGAGGCCGGTCGCCGCGTCGTCGTAGACGATCTCGTTCAGCACGAGACTCTGGGCGGCCGCGACCGTCTCAGTCGGGCGGATGCCGGGATCGGCGCCGATGGCGGCGGTGGGAGTGGCGAGCAGGGCGGCGGCGCTCAGTGCGCACACCGCCGCGACCGCGGCTGCGGATTGCAGGCGGGGCATGGAGGACTCCTGGGGGGCTCGGCCGGCGGGCCCACGCGGGCCGACCGGACTCAGTCGGGTACCAGCCCAGACCACCGATCCCGCGTGGCCGCCGGGAGTCCGCCCGGTGCACGGAAGGTGAACGGGAGGTGGCGACTTCCGGGCGCCCCGTCACGCCTCGCCCGTTCCGGTCGCACTTTGTGCCGCCTGAAGGGGATCAGAGCGGCAGAAAGTGCGACCGGAACACTCCGGGGAACGGATCAGGCGATGCGGGTTCCCGGCGGCAGGCGGCGCGCGGGCGTCCGCGTGCGCGCCCATGCCCCGGCGAACAGCGAGCCTGCGATGACGACCTGCACCCCGAGTCCGACGAACCAGCTGGGAACCGAGGACTCCATGGTCTCTTCCGGCGTACGGTAGCCGCCGTCGGGGTCGCACTCGTCCCAGCGCTGTTCGAGCGGCGACTGCTGCGCGCTGCGCACGCCGAGCTTGATCTGACCGAACAGATCGACCGGGTAGCCCTCCGGCGAGAACTCCGTGGGCGTGGCATCGGCGAGCACGACGAACGGGTTGGCCGACAGCGCCCACCAGACGTAGTCGAACCGCGGCACCTCGTAGGTGGTGCCGACCTCCCACTCGTCGCAGATGGGGGCACCGTTCGCGTCGTAGGGGCGGGAGTACGTGGTCGCCTCGCTGCGCACGGCCATGCCGCCCAATCCGAAGGCGATGAGCGTGCCGAACACCAGGCCGGCGACCACGAGGTACGTCGCTGCGACCGAGAACAGCGGGCGGGCGATGAGTCCGCTCAGGCCGACGCCGATCGCCGCGACCACGATGATCTCGACGGCGAGCACGAGCAGCGAGACCAGCAGCACGAGCGCGTCCGCTCCGCCTCCCACCAGCGACAGTGCGAGGAACGGCACAGCGACCAGGAGGAACGCTCCTCCGGTCGCGACGGCGGCGAGGAGCTTGCCGAGCATGATGTCACCGGTCGAAGCCGCTGTCACCTGGACCGCGGCGAGGGTCGCAGCATCGCGGTCGCCGTTGATCGCGTTTCCGCTGAGGGTCGGCGAGACCAGCACGACCAGCAGCAGCACGATGTTGACGACGATCGAGTAGACGCCGGCACCGACGAAGTCGCCCCAGGAGTACACCGCGAACGCGAGTGCGGTGACCCCGAGCAGGATGAGGGCGAACACGCCCAACAGGACGTACCAGCCGACGCTCCGCAGCCGCTGGGTCAGTTCGAGTCGGGCGATGATCCCGATGTTCGCGAGGCTCATGCTCCCGCCTCCGTTCCGGTCGGTGCCGCGGGTGGCGCAGCCGGTGGCGCTGGTGGCGCGGCGGGAGAGGATGCCGCCGGCGGCGCCGGATGCTGCAGGCCGGAGGCGGTGGCCTGCGGCACCGGCGCCTGCGGCAGGTTGAGGAACGTGTGCTCCAGGTCGCTCTGCGCCGGGGCGAATTCCGCGACGGGCAGCCCCGCCTCGACGAGCCGGCGCAGCGACTGCGCCGCCGCGTCGTCACCGGCGAATCCGACCAGGACGCCGCCACGGTCGGTGGCGAGCGACTCGGGTGCGAGGCCGAGGTTCGACGCCACCTGCCACGTGTCGGCATTCAGGCGTTCCGGCGTCGCGCCCGCCAGCCGGACTCGCCAGGCGCGCACCGAGGTCTGCGCGGGCGCGGCATCCACCACGGCGCCGGCGACCAGGAAGACGGAGTCGTCGACGACCTCTTCGAGTTCGGAGAGGATGTGGCTCGAGATCAGGACCGTGCGGCCCTCGGCGGCCAGTCGGCGCAGCAGCACGCGGAGCTGGACCCGCGCCTCCGGGTCGAGGCCGGAGGCCGGCTCGTCGAGGAGCAGCACCTGCGGATCGTGCACGAGCGCGCGGGCGAGGCCGAGCTTCTGCTTCTGCCCGCGGGAGAGCACCTTGGCGGGAGAGTCCGCGAGCTCCGCGAGCCCGACGAGGGCGAGCAGATGCTGCGCCCGAGCGTCCGCATCCGGTTTCTCGATGCCGTACAGGCGGGCCGTCGTGACGATGGTCTCCCTCGCGGTGAGCGAGGGCCAGGCGCCGAGCGCATCCGGCATCCATCCGAGCAGACGCCGTGCGGCGAGCGGGTCGACCGACGGGTCGACTCCGCCGATGCTGATCGAGCCGGAATCGGGCGCGAGGAGGGAGGCGAGCATCAGGAGCAGGGTCGTCTTGCCCGCGCCGTTCGGCCCGACCAGTCCGGTCACGCGGCCCGGCTCGGCTCGCAGGGTGGCCCCTCTCACCGCCTGCACCGTCCCGAACGCTCTACTGACGTCTTGCACCACGATTCCGGTCATGCGGTCAGTCTGGCATCGGGAACACCGGAGGCCGGGGACCTCGGGGCGGATGCTCAGACAGCGAGTCACGAGGGTGACACAATCTCCCCATGCGCACGATCCTCAACATCATCTGGGTCATCCTGGCCGGATGGGCCCTGTTCCTCGGGTACGTCCTGGCCGGCATCCTGCTGTGCATCCCGATCATCACGATCCCCTGGGCGATCGCCTCGTTCCGCATCGCCGCCTACGCGATCTGGCCGTTCGGGCGCGAGGTCGTCAGCAAGCCGACGGCGGGCGTCGGCTCGTTCCTCGGCAACGTCCTCTGGGTGATCCTGGCCGGCTGGTGGCTCGCGATCGGGCACATCGTCTCCGGCATCCTGCTCTGCATCACGATCATCGGCATCCCCATGGGCATCGCCGACTTCAAGATGGTCCCGATCTCGCTCATGCCGCTCGGCAAGGAGATCGTCTCGACCCGCCGCGGCGCCTTCGACCGCACCCTCTGACCGGGAGCCTACCTACACTGGGGCGATGGATGCCGCCCGCCTGATCGCCTGGGATCAGGAACTCCGCTCCGCCCACTCCTGCCTCCGTGCCGCACTCGCCGCGACCCGTGACGCGCTGGACCGCGGTGACGCCGCCCCCGATGCGACCTCCGAACTCGTGCTCTACTGCATCGGCTTCTGCGCAGCGCTCGACGGTCACCACGGCGCCGAGGATCGCGCACTGTTGCCGGCGCTGCGCGCGGAGCACCCCGAGCTCGGCGGTGTCATCGACAAGCTGATGCAGGACCACTCGATGCTCGCGCACCTGCTCGGCTCGCTGCGCACCGCGGCCGAGCGCGGTGACGATGCGCCTACGATCGCCGGTCACCTCGATGGCATCGCCGCGATCATGGAGTCGCATTTCCGCTTCGAGGAGCGCGAGATCCTCGAACCGCTGCGCGCGCTCGCACTCGACGACGATGTGAAGAGCGTGCTCGGTCCCCTCTGAGCCGCGGCTGTCCGCCGAGGCCGCCGCTCAGCTGCGGAAGAACGCGACGCCCAGATCGGGGTGGTCGACGAAGACACCGTCGACGCCCTGACGCGCGATGACGCCCCACTCGGACTCGTAGTCCCCGAACTCGGAGCGTCCACCCGAACCCCGGAACTCCGGCGACAGGAACGCGTTCTCCGGCCGGCACGTCCAGGTGAAGACCTGCAGGCCGCGGGCATGCGCATCGGCGACGATCGTGTTGCCTCGGGCGAGCAGCATCTTCTTGTTCACGCTGATGCCGTCGACGCGGCCGACCAACCCGTCGAGCCCCTGGGGCGTGACGGTCGCCTTGTACGTGAGCGCCTGCTTGCCCTCGGCCACCAGCCGGTCGTAGGGGCGGCCCTTCGCCTCGATGAGGTAGATGTACGACGCGGAGACGCCGCGCTCTCGCAGCTGCCCGAGCACCGTCGACTCGAAGCACTCGATCACCAGCGGGAGTTCGCCGTCGGCCCACCCGGCATCTCGCAGCTCACGCTCGATCAGCGGAGCCAGGTCGAGGCCGATGCTGGCGAAGTAGGTGGCGTGCTTGACCTCGAGCACCACGCCGATCTCCCGACCGTGCTCGGCCGAGCCGTCGCGCACGATGTCGAGCACGTCGCGGAGGCGGAGGATGGCCTGCGAGTCATCGAAGCTCGCACTCGAGACCCGCACCTCGGGCAGCCGCTCGCGCCCGCGCAGGGTCGACAGCTCCGCCCACGTGAAGTCCTCGGTGAACCAGCCGGTCAGCGCCTGCCCGTCGACGCGCTTGGTCGTCTTGCGGTCGGCGAACTCCGGATGCAGGGCGACGTCGGTCGTGCCCGAGATCTCGTTCTCATGCCGCACGATGAGGACGCCGTCCTTGGTGGCGACGACGTCGGGTTCCACGGCATCCACGCCCATGGCGAGCGCCAGTTCGTAGGAGGAGCGGCTGTGCTCCGGGCGGTAGCCGGGCGCACCGCGGTGCCCGATGACGAGGGGTGATTTCCTGGGCACGCTCTCAGCGTAGAACACGCCCGGAGCGGCACCACCCGAGTATCGTGGAGGAAAGAGACCTACAACCCCCTTTGGAGTGAGGCCCACCAATGAGCAACTTCGCTTTCAACAACCCTGCTTTCCAGCAGCAGGACCCGCGCAATGTCGCGACATACCCGGGCGGACCGCAGGCTGCTCAGGGCGCGCAGAACGCCTCGCTCCAGCACGGGGCGATGGATGCCGCGGCCAACGCACAGCTCGAGGGCATGTACGCGGCCCCGCCGGCAGGCGCCATCGAGACCGACCGGATGTCCGTCGAGGACACCGTCTGGAAGACCGCCGGCCTGTTCGCCATCCTTCTCGTCACTGCGGCGATCGGCTGGGTGTGGACGCTCGGCGGCATCGACGCCCCTCCGTACAACCCGCAGAACCCGGCGCCCGTCAACATGCTGCCGTGGATCATCGGCGCGCTCGGCGGCTTCGTGCTCGCGATGGTCATCACCTTCACCTCGCGCAAGAAGGTGCGCCCCGCGCTCATCTTCGGCTACGCCGCGCTCGAGGGCCTCTTCATCGGTGGCATCTCGGCCTTCTTCGAGGTCATCTACCCCGGCATCGTCTTCCAGGCGACCCTCGCGACCGTCTCGGTCGTCGGTGTGACCCTGGCGCTCTTCGCGAACGGCAAGATCCGCGCGTCGAAGAAGGCGACGAAGATCTTCATGATCGCGATGATCGGCTACCTCGTCTTCTCGCTGCTGAACCTCGTCCTCATGTGGACCGGCGTGCTGCCCGAGGGCCAGGAGTTCGGCCTCCTCAGCGCCAACATCATGGGCATCCCGCTCGGCGTCATCATCGGCGTCCTCGTCGTGATCATGGCCGCATACTCCCTGGTGCTCGACTTCGACCAGATCCAGCAGGGTGTCCGCAACGGCGCTCCGCGCCAGTACGGCTGGCTGGGCGCCTTCGGAATCATGGTGACGGTCGTGTGGCTCTACGTCGAGATCCTGCGCATCATCGCGATCGTACGCGGCAACAACTGACGCGAATCGCCCTTCGAAAGGCCCGTCTCCCCCGTGGAGGCGGGCCTTTTGGCATACCCGGGGAGGTGAGCGCAAGGGGTTGTCGCGCGGCCTCGAAGACCGGCAGTGTTGTCATCACGAAGCCCCGGCACCCCGGGGCTCCCGACACATAGGAGCTGACCATGAGTTTTCTCGGCTTTCTTCTCCTCGGCCTCATCGCCGGGGCCATCGCCAAGCTGATCCTGCCCGGCAAGCAGGGTGGCGGGTGGTTCATCACCCTCCTTCTCGGTGTCGTCGGCGCCCTGCTCGGCGGCTGGCTCGGCAGCCTGATCCTCAACCGGCCCCTGACCGAATTCTGGGACCTGGGCACCTGGCTCCTCGCCATCGCCGGCTCGATCGTCGTGCTGCTGATCTACGGCCTGATCGCCGGTCGTGGCCAGAAGGTCAACGACTGACACCACGCTTTCCCTACGCCCGTCCCCTTCGGCAGCCTCGCGCTTCCCGAAGGGGGCGGGTCATTTCTCTGCCCCGGCGGCCTTCCGCTCGAGCAGGGAACGCTCACGATCGTTGCCCGCGAGCCCCGCGGCGACCGCGAACTCGCTCCTCGCCTCCTCCTCGCGACCGAGCCGCCGCAGCAGCTCGCCCCGGGTGGCGGGCAGCAGGTGGTAGCCGCGCAGCGCCCCCGAGCTCGACAGCTGATCGATGATCCGCAACGCGGATGCGGGGCCGGTGGCCATCGCCACGGCAGCGGCACGGTTGAGCTCCACGACCGGCGACGGCGAGATCCGTCCGAGCGCCTCGTAGAGCAGCACGATGCGGTCCCAGTCGGTGTCGTCGACGGATGCCGCCACCGCATGGCACTCCGCGATCGCGGCCTGCAGGCAGTACGAACCGCGGCCTCGACCGAGCGCGTCGGCGGTCGTCAACGCCGCGCGGCCGCGGGCGATGCGCCCGCGATCCCACCGTCCGCGGTCTTGATCGGCGAGCAGCACGGGGTCGCCGTTCCGATCCACCCGCGCGGCGAACCGGGCCGCGGTGAGCTCCATCAGTGCGAGCAACCCGTGCACCTCCGGCTCGCGCGGCATCAGCGCCGCGAGCACCCGGCCGAGGCGAATGGCCTCGTCGCTCAGCTCGGGGCGCATCCACTCCGGCCCGCTGCTCGCCGCATGCGCCTCGTTGAAGATCAGGTACAGCACTCCCAGGATCGCGCCGAGACGAGCGGCGTGCTCCTCGCGAGGCGGCACCTCGAAGGGTGCGTTCGCCGCCGCGAGGGTCTTCTTCGCCCGCACGATCCGCTGCTGCACGGTCGCCGTCGGTACGAGGAAGGCGCGGGCGATCTCCTCGCTCGACAGGCCACCGACCACTCGGAGGGTCAGAGCGACCTGCGCCTCCTTCGACAGCACCGGGTGGCACGCGATGAAGATCAGGCGCAGCACGTCGTCATCGACGGCATCCGGGTCCCACAGCATGTCCGGAGACTCGGCCTGTTCGCGCTCCAGGTCGTGGGCGAGAGCGGCGACCCGGGCATCCAGTCGCTCCGCGCGTCGCCATCCGTCGATCGCCTTGCGCTTCGCCACCGCCGTGAGCCAGGCCCCGGCGTTGCGCGGCACCCCCTCGACCGGCCATTGCCGAAGCGCATCCACCAGTGCCTCCTGGGCGAGGTCCTCGGCGAGACCGAAGTCACCGACCATGCGGGTCAGCGCGCCCACGATGCGGGCCGATTCGATGCGCCACACCGCGGCGACCGCGCGCTCCGCCGACCCGTCATCGGGGGCGGAACGCACGGTCTCGCTGTGTGCGGAAGTGTCCATCACTGCTGTGCGCGCTGGGCCTGCTCGTCGCGCCAGCCGGCTTCCTTCTCGATCCACTCGTTGTCGGCCGGGAAGTCCTCGACGCCGGTCACGCGACGCACCTCGAGGAAGGATCCGGGGCCGAGGGGGGCACGGCTCGCCCACTCGGCCGCCTCTTCGCGTGAGGAGACCTCGAGGATCCAGAAGCCGTTGAACAGCTCCTTGGTCTCGCCGTAGGGGCCGTCGGTGATGAGCGGCTTCTCGGCGCTGAAGTCGACGACGAAGCCCTCGGCCGCGTCGGTCAGGCCCTCGCCGGCGACCAGCACGCCGGCCTTGATCATCGACTCGTTGTACTTCCCCATGGCCTCGATGACCTGCTCGAAGGGCATCTCCTTGTATGCCTCGACGCCACTGTCGTCTGCGCGCATGATGAGCATGAACTTCATGATGTTCTCCTTGTTCGAAGGGCCGTCTCTCGACCCTCTCACTACAGACGTCGAACGGGAATGCCACAGATCGACATCGGCGAGAACTTTTTTCTGGACGCCGCTCCGGTCGCACTTTCTGTCGGTTTCAGCGCGGGAAAGCGACCGAAACTGCGACCGGAGCGGGAGCGCAGGTTACGGGAGCGGACGGCTCAGCGACGCGGAGGGGCGGAGGCCGCTTCAGCGATAACTGCCGTGAGGGCGTCGAGGGAGCGCTGCGGGCTCCACGCCGCGGCGACCGACGGCGCCTCTGCACTCAGAGACGCGAGTCGGTCGGGGTCGGTCAGGAGGGAACGGATCGCCGCGCCCAGCGCGTCGATGTCTCCGCTCGGCACCAGGACGCCACCGCCATGCTGCAGCACGTCGCGGATGCCGTAGCGGGCGTCGTACGCCACCACGGGTGCGCCGTGCAGGAGCGCCTCGACGACGCCGAGCGGTTGCCCCTCGAAGGCGGTCGACGTGACGACGAGCGCGGCGCGGTCCAGGACCGTCGCAGGCGAATCGGTGTATCCGGCGAGCACGACGCGGTCCCCGGCGTCGAGATCCTCGATCAGGGCACGCAGGTGTTCCTGCTCCGGACCGCCGCCCCAGATCTCCATCCGGGCACCGGGCACGTCGGCTGCCAGGAAGGCACGGATCGCATGATCGATGCGCTTGCCGGGCGCGAGGCGGCCCAGCACGACGACGAGACCGTGTTCGCGAAGCTCGTCCCGCGGCTCCACGGGAGCGATCGGATTCGGCACCACCGCGTGCACAGTCGACTCCCCGAACCGGGCGACCACGTCATCGCGCTGCGTGGCGGTCGGCCAGATCACGGCGTCGAAGCGGTCGGCCAGGCGGAACCAGCGCGTCCAGAGCGTGTTCATGGGCGCGTCCGGCGTGTAAGGCGCCTCCACGTGCATGGTGTGGATCGTGTGGACGATGCGCACCCGCGGATCCGACCAGTCCGCGATGAGCTCGCCCAGCTGGCGGGACTCGCAGATCACGATGATGCGACGGTCGCCGAACGCGGCCGTCACGTGCTCCAGCCAGGCGCGGTAGAGGCCGCGGAAGCCGTGCAGCGCTCCGATGACCTCGCCGGACTCGTCGTACACGAGGACCGGCTCGTCGGTGAGGTGCCAGTCGGGGTTGCCCGGGATGACGGGCAGCGCCGCGAACGGGCGCCCTTCGGCATCGGTCAGTACGCGATACTCGACATCTGGGTCGGCGGTGACGGCAGCATCCGCCGCATCACGCAGCCACTCGACCGCTCCCCCGTCGGGCGCGACCGCTTCGTCGAAGAGGTTGCGCAGCCGCGACGGGTCCGCCAGCGCACCGTGCTCCGCGAACGTCATCCGGTGCGCGGCGTGATCGGCCGCGGTTCCCGGATCGAACGTGAGCAGCTGCGGACCGGCACCGTCGGCGACGCCCGCTCCGGCAAGCTGACGGGCGCGCGCGAGCGTCGCGATCGTGTACCCGCCGTCGAGGCCCGGGATCAGCCGGCTGGACAGCACCAGGTACTCGGCGTCGGGAAGGCCCGGCGCCGCATCGGGGAGCAACGCGCTCCCTACTCCCACTCGATGGTCCCCGGCGGCTTCGACGTGACGTCGAGCACGACGCGGTTCACGTCGCGCACGCCGTTCGTGATGCGGTTGGAGATCTTCGACAGCACGTCGTAGGGCAGACGCGTCCAGTCGGCGGTCATGGCATCTTCGCTCGACACCGGACGCAGCACGATCGGGTGACCGTAGGTGCGGCCGTCGCCCTGCACGCCCACCGAGCGCACGTCGGCCAGCAGCACGACCGGGCACTGCCAGATCTCCTGGTCGAGCCCTGCCTTGGTCAGCTCTTCGCGGGCGATGGCGTCGGCCTCACGCAGAATCTCGAGACGGTCAGCGGTGACCTCACCGATGATCCGGATGCCAAGACCGGGCCCCGGAAACGGCTGGCGTCCGACGATCGCCTCGGGGATGCCGAGCTCGCGACCGATCGCACGGACCTCGTCCTTGAAGAGGGCCCGCAGCGGCTCGATCAGCTCGAAGTCGAGGTCGTCGGGAAGACCGCCCACGTTGTGGTGCGACTTGATGTTCGCGGTGCCCGCACCGCCGCCGGACTCCACCACGTCGGGGTAGAGCGTTCCCTGCACGAGGAACTTGACGGGAGCGCCGCCCGAAGCCTTCGCCTCGGCGACGAGATCGAGCTGCACCTTCTCGAACGCGCGGATGAACTCGCGGCCGATGATCTTGCGCTTCTCCTCGGGGTCGGTCACACCCTGGAGGTGACCGAGGAAGGTGTCTGCCGCGTCGACGGTGATGAGACGCACGCCGGTGGACTCGACGTAGTCCTTCTCGACCTGCTCGCGCTCGCCCTTGCGGAGAAGGCCGTGGTCGACGAAGACCGCGGTGAGCTGGTCGCCGATGGCCTTGTGCACGAGGGCCGTGGAGACTGCGGAGTCGACCCCGCCCGAGAGCGCCGAGATGACGCGGGCGTCACCCACCTGCTCGCGGATGCGCTCGATCTGCTCGGCGATCACGTTGCCGCTGTTCCAGTCGGAGGCGAGACCCGCCCCCTTGTGCAGGAAGTTCTCGATCACGCGCTGGCCGTGGTCGGAGTGCTTGACCTCGGGGTGCCACTGCACGCCGTAGAACCCGCGCTCCTCATTCGCGAACGCCGCGACCTTGGTCGCATCCGTGGTCGCGAGCACGTCGAAGCCTTCGGGGGCCTTGGCGACCTGGTCGCCGTGGCTCATCCACACGTTCTGCTCCACCGGCTGACCGCCGAGCAGCGTGCCGCCGTCGCCGGAGATCGCGGCATCCGTCGCGCCGTACTCGCGCAGGCCGGTGTTCGCGACCTCGCCGCCCAGCGTCTGGGCCATGTACTGGAAGCCGTAGCAGATGCCGAGGGTCGGAACCCCGAGGTCGAAGACTGCCGGGTCGAGCTTCGGCGCGCCCTCCTCGTACACCGACGAGGGACCGCCGGAGAGGATGATCGCGACCGGGTTCTTGGCGGCGATCTCTTCGGCCGTGGCCGTGTGCGGCACGATCTCGCTGTAGACGCCGGCCTCGCGCACACGACGGGCGATCAGCTGCGCGTACTGCGCGCCGAAGTCGACGACGAGCGCAGGACGCTGCTGGGTCTCGGACTGTTCGGTCAACGGACACCTTCCGGGGCGGGGGTGGAGGCCTCGGCGGCCTCTCTGGTGGCGAGATAGGTCTTGACTTCACGGGCGACGACCGCCTCCATGAAGAACGACAGCAGCGGCACGACGCCGCCGAGCGCGAGCATGATGAAGCGCGGGAAGCGCCAGCGCATCAGGCTCCACATGCGGAAGCACGCGAAGAGGTACACGACGTAGAACCAGCCGTGCGCCACGAGGATGAACAGCGAGAGGTTGAACCCGTCGCCCAGCGAGGTCATCTCGCAGGAGTTGGTCATCGGGGCGAACAGCGACCACCACTGGCAGTCGGGCCCGGCGAGCACGCCGGCGAACCAGAGCGGTCCTCCGGAGCCTCCCATGAAGAGCTCGAGGTGGATCGGCGTGTACTTCAGCACCATCTCGGTCAGCAGCAGGAGCAGCATGACTCCTGTGATGATCGACGCGATCTGGTAGAACTTCAGCGCACCGCGGATCGCCGGAAAGCTGGCGACTTTCGGTTCGGGCATGCGTCCAGTCTAGCCGCCGGGAAATCATGCCGAATCCGGCCGCAGACGGTCGCGCTCCCCACCCGCGACGACACAACTTCGGAGATCGGAAGCCACACGCCGATCCTCGGGCGTTCAGCCCGGCGTGTCTGCCTCGGACTCCGAAGTTGTGCCGAGGAGCGGGGGCGGAGACGGCGGGCGCGACGAAGGCCGCCGGGATCACTCCCGACGGCCTCCGCCTGTGTCATCCGGCTATCTGATCAGAACCACTCGTCCCGGATCAGAACCACCGCGTGAGCAGTTCCCAGAGCCAGTCGAGGATCGCGCCGACGATTCCGCCGGCACGGTTGACCGTGACCGTCGCGGTCGCCGCATCCCCGTCGGCCTGCGACGCGGCGACGGTGTACTTGCCCGACGGCGCGCTCTTCGGCACGGTGACCTGGGTGCTGAACGTGCCGTCGGCACCCACCTGAACGGTGCCGACCGGGACAGGCTTGCCCTTCTTAGGACGCAGCTCGATGCTCACCGTCTCACCGGGCACGTAGCCCTCACCGGTGACCTTGAGGCTCTTGCCCGCGGTCACCTTCGACGAGCCGAGGGCGATCGTGCCGGCGAACTCCTCTTCACCGGCGATCGCGAACGGCACCTGCACGGTCGTCCCGGTTCCGGCGACGGCGACGGTGAGCGACTGCTCCCCGAAGACGCCGGAGGGCACCGTGAAGGTGAGGCTCGCGCGACCGCCCTCGTCGGTGGTGTCGACGACCGCCGGATCGACGGCTCCGGTGGCGAGCACGGTGTCGCCCAGCGAGAGCGTCACCTCGCCCGGCGCCGGCTCGCCCGCGCTGAAGGCCAGCGAGGAGAGCGACACCGTCACCTGGTCGCCGGCGCTGTATCCGTCGGCATCGGCGGGGCTGACCGCCACTCCGACCGCGCGCTGGGCGTAGTCGGGGCTCGCGGTCTTGTTGGCGTCGAACCAGTCGACCATGGACTGCAGATCGATCTTGCCGGTGTCGCGCTTGCCTGCGCCCTCCTTGAAGGTGAAGAAGTTGTCTCCACCCGCGGCGAGGAATGAGTTGGCGGCGACCGTGTAGTTCGCCGCCGGGTCCACCGGCGTGCCGTTGAGCGTGATCGACGTGATCCGTGCTCCCTGTGCCGCAGCGGGGTCGTAGGTGTAGACCAGACCCTCCGAGACTCCGAGTTTCAGGAACGGACGCGCCGAACCCGCCGGCTGCCACTGCTCCTCGAGCACGCCCTTGAGCTGCGCACCGGTGAGCGTCAGCGTCACCAGCGTGTTCGCGAACGGCTGTACCGTCGCCGCCTCGCGATAGGTGACGTTGCCTGCGGGATCGTTCGCGTTGGACGACGCGTAGGTGAGGTTCGCGCGGATGCCGCCGGGGTTCATGAGCGCCAGGTCGGCGCCCGTGGACCACTGCTGCACGTCGGCGACGAAGTTGCCGATGGTGGACTCGCCACCGCGGTTCTCCGTCTTGCCGTCGCTCTGGCGCGCCCGGTTGAAGTCGGCCGTGATGTCACCGACCTTGATCGCGCCCAGAACGTCGGCCTCGGCCTTGGCCTTGTCGACGATCGCCTGCACCTCGGGAACCGCCGGATACAGCGGCTTGCCCGCCGCGGTGAGGGGCTTGATCTCGTTGGTGATCGAGATCAGGTCCTTCGTCTTCGGGTCGACCTTGATGTTCATCAGGCCCAGGTTCTCGCCGTACTGCCCCGCGGAGACGACCGGGCGGCCGTCGATCACGTGGTTGTAGGCGAGGTGGGTGTGTGCCGACACGATCGCGTCCACGTCGTCGTCGACGCCGTAGACGATCTCGCCGAGCGGCGAATCCGGGGTGATGCTCGACAGCTCGACGCTGGAAGCGCCCTCGTGCACGAGCAGGATGACGACATCCGCCTCGCCGTTGGACTCGTCGCCGTCGCGCAGATCGTCGGCGACCGCGTTCACGGAGTCGGCGATGCTGCGGACCTCGAGGTCCTTGATGCCCTCGGGCGAGACGAGCGAGTCGAGGTCTTCGGTGACGGCACCGACGAAGCCGACCTTCACGCCGTCGAGCTCCTTCACCCAGGCCGGTGCGAGCGCGGGCTCGCCCGTCTCGGTCACGAAGACGTTCGAGGAGATGTACTCCCAGTCCGCGCGCTCCTGCACGCGATCGCGCAGGTCTTCCCAGCCCTGGTCGAACTCGTGGTTTCCCGCGGCGCTGACATCGAGACCGGCCGCGTTCAGCGCGTCGATCGTCGGGTTGTCGTCGTTGATGAACGAGGTGAACGTCGATGCACCGATCAGGTCACCGGCACCGGCGAAGATCGTGTTCGGGTTCGCGTCGCGGAACTGCTTCACGGCTCCCGCCAGCACGGCGGCACCGGCGGCGGCGCCGTCGGCCTCGATCCGACCGTGGAAGTCGTTGACCGTGACGACGTCGATGCTCACCGGCGGGATCTCCGAGGAGACGCCGACGATGATCGGGTCGTGGTCACTGGACCGGTACGGCGTTCCCGACTCGGTGGCGCCGTACGCGTAGCCGCGATCGCTCCACTCCGGCGAGTTGATGCCCCACACGCCTGCGCCCGTGATGGACGAGGTGAGCGACGGCGACGCGATCACGTGGTCGAGCGAACCGAGCTCACCGTCGAACGTGTACGTGTACTGACCATCGGTCTTGTCGGCGACGAGGTCGCTCCACCCCTTCGAGGTGAACACGTCGATCGGGTCTTCTTTGCCATAGGCGTTGAAGTCGCCGATCAGCAGCATGTCGCTGCTGCCGGTGGTCTCCTCGAGCTCGGCGGTGAAGGCCAGGATCGCGTTCGCCTGCTTCACGCGGTCGGCGTTGAAGAAGCCCTGTCCGTCTGCCGGCTCGGCACCTGCGCCCTCGGGCGGCGACTTCGACTTCAGGTGGTTCGCCACCACCGTGACGACGCGGCCGTCGATGTCGAACGCCTGCGCGATCGGCTCGCGGGCGTTGCCCCACACGGTCTCGTCGGTCACCGTGGCGCTGTCGCCCACGGTCTCGACGGCGTCCTTCTTGTAGATGATCGCGTTGGTGATGTAGTCGGTCGTCGCCGCGTCGTTCAGCGCGGCGGGCGTGGGCACGTAGTCCCACACCTCGCTGCCGGCGTCGGCGTTGAGTCCGGCGACCAGGTCCTTGAGGGCCGTGTCGACGGGCTTGCCCAGCTTGACCGAATTCTCGATCTCCATGAGGGAGACGATCTCGGCGTCGAGTCCGTTGATCGCCGCGACGATCTTGGACTTCTGGATCGCGAACTGCGCCGCGTTCGCGGCCCCGCGGGCGTTGGAGTTCTCGCTCTTCGGCGTCGTGAAGTAGTTGTAGACGTTGAAGGACGCGACCTGCACGTCGCCGCCCACCTCAGGCGCGGAGTCGGTGCGCGGGTTCGTCGCCTCGAACCCGACCTTGAGGTCGGCGGACGAGGAGTCGTCGATCGGCACGACCGGCTGCAGACGCCAGTCGTTGAAGCCCCACTGCAGCACGTAGCCGTTGTCGCCGAAGTCGACGGTGTCGCCGTTTCGGACCACCGTGTCCTTGGTGAAGTACGGCTGCTCTCCGGGGTGCCCGCTGTTGGACACCTGGATGGACCAGCCGTCGTCGAGAAGGATGCGGTTGGCGCGGTTGGCCGCGGCGATGGCCGCCGCCTCAGCGCCGGGACGCGTGGTCTCGGTGCTCTTCACGGCCAGATCGGCACCGGCATTCAGCCACAGTGTGCCGAAGTTGAACAGCTGGTGGCTGGAGGCGAGACGGTAGCTGCCCTCGGGAGCGACGTACATGTTCTCGTACTGCTCGCGGTCGGCACCCTGCACCGTGGCGGGCAGCGGCGTGACGGCGGGAACGCCGACGCCGGCGGTCAGCACCTCGATGTCGGCGGCTGCGGCGGGGTTCAGCTGAGTCTGCCCGAAGTACTCGCTCACGGAGCCGGTGACCGAGACGAGGTCTCCGATCTCGACGCTCGGAGCCAGTGCGTTCAAGAAGACGAACACGCCGTCCGAGGCGCCGGGAGTCGCGTCCGTCGCACCGCCGGAGCCCTGCGTCTGGATGACGATGCCCTTGTAGCCGCCGGTGCGGTAGTCGGCTGTGACGACGCCCTCGACCTGCACGGTCTTGCCGCTCAGCGGCGACACGTCGGTCGTGCCCTGCACCTCGGCGATCGTCGCCTCTGTCGGCTCGCCGCCGGGGTCGGTGCCCGGGTCGGTGTCGCCGGAGTTCTGCGGAGTGATCGTGGCCGAGAGCGTGAAGTCGGCGCTGTTGTCGTCGGTGTCCACACCGTCGGTGCGGTTCAGCGACTTCACGTCGGTGTTGCCGGCGGGCGGGGTCGCCGCCTTGGTCTCGAACGTGTTGGACGTGCCGTAGCCCAGGACGTCGATCACACCGTCGACGCCCACGACCGAACCGGGCGTGAGAGTCACCGCGGCCGTGCCCTTGACGAGAGCGAGCGTGCCGTTCGTGCCGCTCGGAGTCAGGGTGCTCGTGGCATCGGGAGCCGGCAGTTCCGCCCCGTTCGCGCCGTTGCTGTTGCCCTGCACGAGGTAGTGGCCGCCGGCCGGGATCACGCCCGTGAGCGGCGCGACGCCATTGGAGGCGCCGGTGCCGGTCGCCGACCGGTACTGCAGCGACATGCCGTCGAGCGTGATCGGCGCCGAGGTCGGGTTGTAGAGCTCGATGAACTTGTTCTTGAACGCCGCCCCCGCGCTGCCGCCGGAGAGATAAGCCTCATTGATCACCACCCCCGTACCCGTGGTGTCGGCTGCGGCGGGCACAGCGGCCAGCGAGCCGAGGCCCAGCGCGGCGACGCAGGTCACGGCGAGAGCGCCGATGCGCCCCCGACTTCTACGGTGCGAGACGGGAACCCTGCGGTTCTCGTCGTCTGAAGCGGACATCATCGGTGCTGTCTCCTCGGTCGGGTTCGACACTTCTCAGGACTGTCACGGCGCACAGGGAGAACTCCCAGCGTGCTCACATGGTGCGAGCATACGTAGCGGTCCGGACATCCTCAACGGAGTTTTCCGATTCGTCATCGACCGCTCACCGGATGGCCTCGACGACCCCTGACGAAGGTCGCTATCGCGGAGAGACGGCACGCAATTGCGCATCGATTCGCGCGCGGATGCGCGCGATGATCAGGCTGTCTTCGCCGCAGCCGCGTCTTCGAACTCCTCGACCTCGCGCTCCCAGGCATCCTTCGCCAGGCGGTACCAGAGGTAGAACGCGAAGCCCGCGAAGATCGCCCACTCCACCGCATAGAAGACGTTGAGCCAGTTCACCGGCGACATCTCATCGGGCGCCGGCGACGAGATGTCGATCAGGCCGGCGGTCGCCGTCGTCGAGGCCAGGTAGGGGCGGTAGACGTCGAGCTGCTCGATGTCGTGCCAACGACTGAGGAGAGCAGCCGGCGACATCCGATCCAACCGCTCCGGATCGGAGTGCGGGGGAACCTTGGGGCCCTCGTCGGAGATGATGCGCCCCGAGATCTCGACCACCGACCCGTCGGCACCGGCCTCGAGTTCCGTCACTGCCGCATCCGCCGCCGCGCGATCCGGGGCCCATCCGATCGCGACCGCGATCGATGTCCGTTCGTCGACGCGCAGCTGACCGGTGACCCAGTAGCCCTCGACGTCGTCGTTGAACCGGCTCGACACGACGATGAAGTCCTCGGGCACCCAGGCCCCGGACGTCTCGACCCGCTGTCCCACCAGCGGCTCGGGAAGGTACTCCCCCGGCTCGAGGACCTCGGTGAGCTGCTGCACCTGCTCGGTCGCACCGGGCTCGGGCGGATCCGTCTCGATCGCCCGCTCGAGCTGCCACTGCCCGAGCCAGGCGAACACGCCGGCGACGAGGAGGCACAGCAGCAGCATGCCGATCCAGCGTCCCCGGAGCATGACCTCACGAAGGGTCGGGGGGAACAGTGCGGGCGTGGTCACGGTGGTGCGCTGAACCTCAGGCCTCGTACGGCGCGAGCACGACCTCGACCCGCTGGAACTCCTTGAGGTCGGAGTACCCGGTGGTCGCCATCGACTTGCGCAGCGCGCCGATGAGGTTCGCGGTGCCGTCGGCGACCGGAGCGGGACCGTAGAGGATCTCCTCGAGCGTGCCGATCCCTCCGACCTCGACCCGGCGGCCGCGCGGAAGCTTCGGGTGGTGGGCTTCCGGGCCCCAGTGGAATCCGCGGCCGGGGGCGTCGGTGGCGCGAGCCAGCGCGACGCCGAGCATGACCGCATCCGCACCCATGGCGAGCGCCTTGACGATGTCGCCGGAGGTGCCGACACCACCGTCGGCGATCACGTGCACGTAGCGGCCGCCGGACTCGTCGAGGTAGTCGCGTCGCGCGGCGGCGACGTCGGACACAGCGGTCGCCATCGGCGCGTGGATGCCGAGGGTCGCACGCGTCGTGGACGCCGCTCCCCCGCCGAAGCCGACGAGCACTCCAGCTGCTCCGGTGCGCATGAGGTGCAGGGCCGCGGTGTAGGTGGCGGCCCCGCCGACGATGACCGGGACATCGAGGTCGTAGATGAACTTCTTGAGGTTCAGGGGTTCGGCGACGCTCGACACGTGCTCGGCCGAGACCGTGGTGCCGCGGATGACGAACAGGTCGACGCCGGCGCGGGCGACGGTGTCGTAGAACTCCTGGGTGCGCTGCGGCGTCAGTGAGCCCGCCACCGTGACGCCCGCCTCGCGGATCTCAGCGAGGCGGCTCGTGATGAGCTCGGGCTTGATCGGCTCGGCGTACAGCTCCTGCATGCGGACCGTGGCCGTGCCCTCGTCGAGGCCGGCGATCTCGGCGAGCAGCGGCTCCGGGTTCTCGTACCGCGTCCACAGTCCCTCGAGGTCGAGCACGCCCAGCCCGCCCAGCTGGCCCAGCATGATCGCCGTCTGCGGGCTGACGACCGAATCCATCGGCGCGCCGAGCACCGGGATGCCGAACCCGAAGGCGTCGATGGTCCAGGCGGTGGACACATCCTCCGGGTTGCGCGTGCGCCGGGAAGGCACCACCGCGATGTCATCGAACGTGTACGCGCGACGTGCGCGCTTTCCTCGGCCGAGCTCGATCTCCATGGTCACCCGACCAGCCTACCCGGGCGCGGCCGTCGCCTCGGGCAGAGCTCGAGACGGTGCGGAGCGGCGAAGGTCCGCGACGGCATCGGGAAGCGGGCCTGCCGCCTTTCACCCCGATGAGGGGATGACGCCCCTCATCGGCTGGAGCGAGTCTGAGACCGCGGGATCCGAGTGGGTCCCGTTCTCTATGAGAGGTGACTTCATGACCCTTTGGGCCGGTTTCTGGGACATCGTCTGGTGGTTCCTGGCAGCGTTCGTCCTGTTCGCGTACCTGTTCGCGCTGTTCGCGATCATCACGGACCTGTTCCGCGATCACAAGCTGAACGGATGGGCGAAGGCGGCCTGGCTGATCTTCCTGGTCTTCGTTCCGTTCCTCACCGCCCTGATCTACCTGATCGCCCGTGGGGGCGGAATGGCGGAGCGCGGTGCTCGCGACACGCAGGCCACGCAAGCAGCCGCCGCCGACTACATCAGGTCGGTCGCCGGCAGCAGCCCGAGCGACGAGATCGCGAAGGCGAAGGCCCTCCTCGATGCCGGCACGATCAACGCTGCGGAGTACGAGCAGATCAAGACGCGCGTACTCGCGGGCTGACCGGATGCGAAGAAGGGGCTCGTGGTCTCACATGGCGGCGAGCCCCTCCCCGATCGGTGAGATCAGAGGAGACCCACGCGTCGAGCGGCCTCGACCGCCTCGGCGCGTCCGTTGACCTGCAGCTTGCTGTAGATGCTGCGCAGCTGGGACTTGACGGTATTGGCGCTGACGTACCGACGTCCTGCGATCTCGGCGATGCTCTGATACGCGGGAAGCTCACGCAGCAGCTCGTGTTCCCGCGTCGTGAGTTTGGCGATCTCGACGGGTGCGGTCTGCTCCGACATCGCCAGGTCCGGATGGGCGAGGATCGCCTCCGCCATCGGCCGCCAGGCTCCGAGTCGCTCGATGCGTGCGCGCAGCACGGCAGCCGGCTCCTGCCCTTCCTGGAGGAACGGCCGCACCGCCCTCAGCGGAGCCGCACACATCAGCGCGTTCAGGATCGCCGCTGTCGCCGACGCGTCGCGACGCTGCCGCTCCGCGTGCACGGCGAGGGCGACCCACGCGGAGGCGAGAGTCAGCGGAGCGGAGCGCGGGGCACCGTGTGCCAGCGCCTCCCGGAGGGCGTGATCGCCCTCCCGATTCGGATGACGGAGGAACGCGGCGGTCGCCGTTTCGATGCTGTACTCGCCGAGGACGCGTCGGCTGCGCGCCAGCAGACGGTCGGCCAGGGGGCCGTCACCCTGACGGACGGCGGAGCCCATGGCGGGGATGCCGGCGTAGGCGAGGCTGACGACCGAGTCGGCGAGATCGTTCTCGATCAGAGCCGCAACGTGCGCGAGCGCGTCGGTGCCACCGCGGCGAGCGAGTTCGTCGAGCGCGAGGAGCGTCTGCGTCAGATGATCGACGCGCGCGCCGGCGCGCGGGCTCCAGCGTCGCAGCACGCTCACCGCGAGAGGCTCGGCCCGATGGTACGCCTGCGTCGCCTGGAGGCACACGACCCGCGCTGCCACGTCGTCGCGTTCGTCGGCACCACTGAGCGGGTTTCGTTCGATCTGAAGGAGGACGGGCTCCATCCCGATCCGACTCGGCGCCCGGGAGACGATCGACAGCGCACTCTCCAGGATCAGCATCCGCAGCCACCGCAGTTCCGAGGTGTCTGCGGTCGGCGAGCCGAGTTGCACGAGGGCCGCGCTCCTGTTCTCCTCCATCTCGCCGTCCCTCGCGCCTGCGGTCCACACCTGCGCGTACTCGAGCAGGAGCGCGGTTCCGCGCGAGACGCGTGCGGCGACGGGCAGCAGTGCCACGTCGCGGGTGCCATCCTGCCGTCGGTTCGCGTGCGCCCAGAGAGCGTCCACGATCTCGTCCACCACGCTCGGAGGCCTTCTCTGCGTGGCGCGACTGCGCACACGCAGCAGCTGCGCAGCGCCGCGGCGGTCGTCGAAGTACGGGACCGCGAGGAGGAGGCCCATATCCGCCTCCAGCCGCTCGCGATCCTTCTGCGCGACCGCGCGAACGGCGCGCATCACGGAACCGGACTCGCCGCGGAAGATCAGCTCGTAGCCATGCTGATCGAGGAACGCAGCGAGAGCGGTCGAGTCGGAGGCCCGGACAGCCTGATCGAGGGCGCGGCGCAGGTCTCCTCTCGCCGAGAACCACTCGGCTGCCGCGGCATGAGCGCTGTTCGCTCGCGGGAGGTCACGGCGACGCTGCTCCGCTGCGAGGAACGCCCAGAGGATCGGGTGGAAACGGAAGGAATCGTCCTTCGTGCGCACCACGAGCATGGTGATCCGCGCGAGCCGATCGAGCACACGACCGGCATCGGGGATCCCCGTGACCTCGACCGCGAGAGCCGCCGACACCGTCCTCGCGACAGCCGACCAGACCAGCACCTCTTCCTGCTCGGGCGTGAGCGGGGCCAGCACCTCGGCGACGAGGTAGTCCGCGACGGGGCGGCTGTCGCCGTCGAAGCGTTCCATCGCCGCACGGTCGCCGGTCTCCAGCAGCCGGCGCACGAGCACGAGCGCCGTCACCCATCCCCCGGTGCGTGCGAGGAGTCCCCGCAGCGTGTTCCCGGCCGGATCCATCGCGCCGGCGAACAGTGTGGCGGCCTCCTCGGCGGTGAACGCGAGATCTGCTCCGGATATCTCGCGCGTCCGCGCCCATCTCGCGGGCGACGCGGGAAGCGCGTCGAATCGTCCGGCCAGGACCACCCGAAGGCGGGCGTCGCCGCTGTCGATCGCCGACGCGATGGCGTCCACCACGCGCGCCGACCCGCGATCCAGCTGGTCGATGACGAGGTACACCCGGGGGTCCCCCGATTCCCTGCTCCGCGCGATGGCGTCGAGGGCCTGTTCCTCGACGCCGGCGTCCGCGATCCACACGGCGCCGTCGAGCGTCGCCGTCCACTGCTCGAGAAGAGCGGACTTGCCCGAGCCCGCAGGCGCCCAGATGCCCACGATGCGGAACCCCTGCTCGAGAGCGTCGAACATCTTCCGCAGTCGAGGCCGGTCGACCAGGCCGCTGCGATGCACGAACGCAACCGCCTCGGACCCGCGTGAATGAGTGTCCCCGAGATCTGTCATCTCGGTATTATTTCACCTTTTACAGGTGGGTCCGCGTCAGCGTGGTCCACCCCTCATCGTGCGCGAGCCACCCGCTTCTCTTCCCACACGGGCTCGTCCGATTCATAGACGTCGCCGTCGCCACCGAAGACCAGGAAGCGATCGAACGACCGGGCGAACCACCGGTCGTGGGTGACAGCCAGCACGGTCCCCTCGAATCGCGCGAGCGCGTGCTCCAGCGCCTCCGCCGACTCCAGGTCGAGGTTGTCGGTCGGCTCGTCCAGCAACAGCAGCGTCGCCCCGGAGAGCTCGAGCAGCAGCACCTGGAACCGTGCCTGCTGCCCGCCCGACAGCGAGTCGAACGTCTGCTGCGCCTGCCGCACGAGTCCGTACCGGTCCAGCGCCGAACTCGCGGCGTCCCTCGGCATCCCGGCGCGGCGGTCGTCGCCCCGATGCAGGATCTCCAGGAGCGAGCGCCCGACGAACTCCGGATGCGCATGCGTCTGGGCGAACAGCCCGGGCGCGACGCGGGCACCGAGAGTCGCGGTGCCGGTGTGCTCGACCGCGCCCAGCTGCTCCCCGCTCGAGGTGACATGACCGAGAGTCGCATCGGGGTCGCTGCCGCCGCGGGCGAGCAACCGCAGGAAGTGCGACTTGCCCGACCCGTTGGATCCGAGCACCGCGACCCGGTCGCCGTACCAGACCTCCGCATCGAAGGGACGCATGAGCCCGGTCAGCTCGAGCCGCTGCGCGACCACGGCCCGCTTGCCGGTGCGTGCGCCGCGCAGACGCATGTCGAAGTCCTGCGCGGGCGGGCGCTCCTCGGGCGGACCCGCCTCCTCGAACTTGCGCAGGCGCGTCTGCGCCGCCTGATAGCGCGAGGCGAAGCCGTCGTTCGCCGAGGCCTTGACCTTGAGGTTCGCGACGAGCGTGCGCAGCTTCTCATGCTGTTCGTCCCAGCGCCGACGCAGCTCGTCGAGCCGATCCAGCCGGTCGCTCCTCGCCTGCTGATAGGTCGAGAAGCCACCGCCGTGCACCCATGCCGTGGCACCGGCGCCGCCCGGCTCCAGCGTGATCAGCCGGTCGACGGCGCGCGCGAGCAGCTCACGGTCGTGTGACACGAGCAGCACGGTCTTCGGCGTCTGGCGCAGCTGCTCCTCCAGCCACCGCTTCGTCGGCACATCGAGGTAGTTGTCCGGCTCGTCGAGCAGCAGCACCTCATCGGGTCCGCGCAGCAGGGCTTCGAGCGCGAGCCGCTTCTGCTCGCCGCCGGAGAGCGTGGTGAGCTCGCGATACCGCGCCCGCTCGAACGGGACGCCCAGCGCGGCCACCGTGCACTGATCCCAGACGGTCTCGTGCTCGTAGCCGCCGGCATCCGCGTACTCGGCGATCGCCGACGCGTACGCCATCTGCGTGTCATGCTCGTCGCGTTCGATCAGCGCGTTCTCCGCCGCCTCCAGGGCTTCGGCCGCCGCGCGGATGCGCCGGGGCGCGACCCGCACCAGCAGCTGGTGCACGGTCTCGCCCGCCTCGCCGTGTCCGACGAACTGGTCCATGACGCCGAGGCCGCCGTCGATCGTGACGACACCGTCATCGGCCGCCTGATCGCCGCGGATGATGCGCAGCAGCGTGGTCTTGCCCGCCCCGTTCGGGCCGATCAAGGCACTGGTGGAGCCTGCGCGGACGCGGAAGGTCGCCTCGTCGAGAAGCGGTCTGCCGTCGGGGAGCGTCAGCGAGACACTGGAGACATCGATGTAGCCCACGGTGCGTGGCCGTCCTTCCGCCCGCGCATGCCGAGCCGACCAGGCTATCAGGCATGGCCGCCGCCGTCAGGTCAACGCCGAAGCTGCTCGACGCGTTCGGACTCCCCCCAGGCGCGATCCGCCGTGAGCGCGACCGCGTCGAGGCGGGCCGCCACCGCGAGGCACAGTCGATCGCCGAGCGAGAGTCCACTCCCGCGCTTCCACAGGCGGGCTGCCTCCTCGGCGTCACGGTGCGACACCGGCTCGACGCGCAGTCGATAGCTGAGCAGCAGTCCGGATGCCACGCCCCAGTCGGCACCGGAAGCCCGCACCTTCTGGGCGACCTCGGACCAGTTCGCCGCCCCGACCACCGCTTCGTCGAGAACCTCCTCGACGCGATCAGCTCCGGGTTCGCCCTGCAGGAATGCGAGGAGTGCGGACGCATCCAGAACGATCACGCAGCGGCGTCCTCGGAGTTCGCGGCCGCCCGGCGTTCGGCGAGGAGCGATTCCAGAGCGTCCTTGCCTTCGAGCTGCGACCTGACGAGCGCCTTCGCCTGCTCGCGCGTGACGAGGATGACCCCACCCGCCGTCTCGATCATCAGCAGCGGGACGCCCTGCTCCCAATTCTGGCGGGTGCGGAGCTCCGCGGGGACGACCAGACGGCCGCGATCACCCATCGGTGCGACGAACGTGGTATCCATGCATCCACGGTACCACCCGCGAGTAGGCGGTGGGAGGTCAGTCGGCGCGGCTCAGACTCGTCAGCACCTCGGTGCGGGGTGCGGACGGCAGGACGAAGCGGAACTCGGTGCCCACGCCCTCCTGGCTGGTCACATCCATGCTCCCGCCGTGCGCCAGGACGATCGCCCGCGTGATCGTGAGACCGAGCCCGACACCCGGCACGGCGTTGCGCGTGGCTGTCGATGCACGGAAGAAGCGGGTGAACAGCATCCCCTGCTCGTCTTCCGGGATCCCGACACCCGTGTCCTGCACGGCGAGCTCCACTCCCCCGTCGACCACCCGGACGCGGGCACTGACGCGCCCGCCACGCGGGGTGAACTTGATGGCGTTGGAGAGCAGGTTGTCGAGCGCCTGACCGATCCGCCCGGAGTCGATCAGGAGGGGGATCGCGTCGGCCCCCACCTCGGCTTCGATCGAGATGCCCTCGCGCTGCGCGTGCGGTCCCGCGGAGACGACAGCCGATCGCACCAGTTCGACGACATCCGCCTCTTCGCGCTCGAGCGGGAACCGCCCGGATTCGACCTGCGCGGTGAACAGCAGGTCGCCGACCAGGTTGAGCAGACGCTTCGCATTGCGCTCGATGATGCCGACGAACTCCTGCTGGTCCTCGGTCAGCGGCTGTCCTGGATCGTTCTGCAGCAGATCGAGGAACCCGATGATCGCGCTCAGCGGCGTGCGGAGCTCGTGGGAGATCATCCCGACGAACTCGTCCTTCATGCGCGCGACCTCGACAGCCCTGGTCTCGTCGGTGAGGACGAACAGATACCCCTGCTGCGCGCCCGCGCCGTCTTTGTGCGGGGTGACGGTGACCCGAGCGGGAACCGTCGTGCCGCCCGCCGTCGTCACCTCGATGTCTCCGTCGACCGAAAGGCCGGCGTCGGCCTGGGCGAACAGCGCCTGGATTCCGGGCGAGAGATCCGCATAGCCGGGCAGAAGCTCGTGGTCCGAGCCGGGGCGGTCCGCATTGTCGGCCGCCAGCATCGACAGGACCGCCGTGGAGAAGAAGCGGTCGATGCGCACGCCGTCGCGCGCTTCCTCCGCCGAGAGCCCCAGCAGGCGCTCGGCTCCGGGGTTCCACGCCGTGATCTTCCCGCTGCAGTCCGTCGCGATCACCGCCTGCGCCGTGATCGACGCCCACAGACTCTCGAAGGAGTCCAGCAGTTCCCGGTACTGACGCTCCTTGTCGCGCAGCTGCACGATCATCGCCACGTTCTCCGACAGCGCCTTGGTGCGCTCGACGACGAGTTCCTCCGCCTGCTCCACGCGCATGCGCTGCTGGCGGGACAGCTCGTTGACGACCGCGGCGACCGCGGAGAACACCAGCGGCCCGACGACACCGCGCAACCACTCGACCGAGGTCGACGGCGGGTCGGCGAAGTACGGCATGAGCAGTGCGATGGAGGTGAGTCCGCCGACGACGAAGACCCAGCGGATGCCCGGGGCAGCCGCGATCCAGACCACGGGGAGGATGACCAGCGAGCCGAAGATCGACGAGGCGCCACCGGTACCGGCACGGAACAGCCCGAACCCGATGATGTCGACCATGGGGATGAGCAGCACGACCCAGCCGTCGTAGACATGGCGGGCGCTCAGCACCACGGCTTGCACGGTCGCTGCGAGGACCAGTCCGAGCCCCAGGAGGGCGACGCCGAGATGTGTGAACGGCAGGTCCGCGTTACCCCACGACAGGAGCGCCGCGATGACGATGGCGGCGGCGGACGGCAGCTGCTTGACCAGAGGGCTCGGGTTGTCGAACATCCGGTACCACCGGCTCTCGGCCCGGTCGATGGCCGTCGCCCTCACTTCTTCACCTGCTCCACGATCCGATGCAGATCCGCGCCCGTGATCGGCTTCGGCAGCGCGGCATCCGCCGGCGGGTAGTCGGCGGCATCGAGCACCGAGCTGATCACGAGGAAGCAGTCGGGGAACTGCTCCTGCACCAGGCGCGCGCACGCCTGCCCCGAGATCCCCGGAAGCAGCAGATCGAGTACGGCGACCGCGGGATCGATCTCCGGGAATGCCGCGATCGCCGACTCGGCGTCATGCGCGATGAAGACGTCGAAGCCCTCGCGCTCGAGATAGCGGCGCAGGAGCGCAGCCTGATCGGGGGCGTCCTCGACGACGAGAGCCAACGGCCTCCCGGTCATCGAAGGAACAGCTCTCGCACGACGACCACGACGATGACGACAGCGAGCGCGAGGGCCGCCTGCGGGATCAGTCGTCGCTCGCGTCGGGCATCCGCGACGATCTCCTCCCGCTCGGCTTCGGGTGACGGTGCAGCGGTCATGAGTCGACGCGTCCGATCTTCTCGGTCTTGATCCAGGAGGCGTCTGCGCGACGCCACTCTTTGATGTAGGAATCCACGGTGATGGCACACAGCAGGGAGCCGTAGCCGCAGACGTAGAGCAGAAGCCCTGCGAAGAACCGCCCGCCGGGGAGCGGCTCCACCGCGCGCGCCAGCCAGATCCCGAGCATCGAGATCGGACCCCACAGGTAGAACACCACGGCCCAGAAGATGCGGGACTGATCCGTGAGGCCCAGCCCCACAGCGGCGAGGAGGGACTCGAAAGCCCAGGGGAACAGGGCGATCGCCATCAGGATGAGCGCCCCCAGCCCCGGGAACATGATCGCCTCGCGCCAGGAGTGCCGGCCCGTCCGTGGATCGAGCTGCACCGAGTACAGCATCGAGAACAGGTAGATGCAGGCCGCCGAGATCCACATGAAGCGGAAGACGAACTCCGCGATGTCGCTGTGCAGGAAGAGCAGGGCGAGCATTCCCGCCGCCGCCAGGAGCATGAACGCGGGGAGCAGCAGGATGGTGAACCAGGCCAGCCCGAACGAGAAGCTGCCCAGGTTGTGCTCCCGGCTCGGTCGGAACCACAGCTTGCGGTAGATCGAGGTGAGCTGCACGTTGCCGCGGGCCCAGCGCAGTCTCTGCTTCCAGAGGCTGTCGATCGTCCGGGGCTCTTCGGCCAGCACGACGGCGTGCGGCTCGAAGACCATCCGACGACCCTTGAGCTGACCCTCGAACGTCGTCATCGTGTCTTCGGCGAGAGTCCCCGTCGGGATGCGCCCGCCGATCGCCTCCAGGTTCGCCCGCGAATGCAGCTGGGCGCCCCCGGCGAGACAGGCGATCGCGCCGCCCACGTTCTGCACACGGCGAGCGGACAGCTGGCCGATCACGTACTCGATCGCGATGAAGCGGGTGAGGTAGTTCCGGTCACGGCTGCCCTCCGCGATATAGGCGGTGACGGCCCCGACCTTCTCGTCGGCGAGATGCCGGCTGAGTTTGCGCAGGGAGTCGCGCGCGAAGATCACGTCGGCATCCATGATGAGCACGGCTTCGGTCCAGGCATCGGCGAGCACCACGTCCAGGCCGTGGTTGAGCGTGTGAGCCTTGCCCTCGCCACCCTTCTCCCGACGCAGGTGCACGACCCGTCCGGGGTGGGCATCGGCCTTCGCCGCGACGATGGCGGGGGTGTCGTCGGTGGACGCGTCGTCGACGACGAACACGCGCAGGCGCTCGGCGGGGTACTCCAACTGGAGCAGCCGCTCGATCGCCGGGCCGATGACCGCCCCCTCGTTCCACGCCGGGATGATGACGGCGACGTTCGGATGGTACGGCGCCGCCTTGCCGTAGTGGTTGCGGAAGGCATGCACCGGAAGCATGAGGAACTGCAGCCCGGTGTTGATCACCGGCAGCGTGCCGACCAGGACGAACAGCAGGAGGATGACCACGAAGACGGTCTGCAGCCAGGTCAGGTCGGCCATCAGGAGGCCTCCACCGCGTCGAGCAGGGGGATGACACGCGAGTATCGGCCGACCTCGGCGGCATCATGGCTGTCGGTGGAGGCGACGATCGCCCCCCCGGCACGCAGAAGAGCCGACAGCGCGTCGGCGCCGGGGCACCCCCACTTCTCATTGACCTCGACCAGAGTGTCGGTCTCTGCCGCCGCGCGCGCCCACTCCTCCGTGCGCTCCCGCCCGAGATCGAGCTCGGACAGACCGATCTTGGGGAGGATCGAGAAGCAGTGCGCGAGCTGGTTGCCGGGATGCCGGCGCATCGTCGCGATGAGCGCGTCGACCAGCTCGTCCAGCACGTCGTCGGGGGCCCAGCCCGCGGCCATCCGTTCGCGCACGGCTGTGGGGCCGAGCGGGCCGTCGACGCCCGGGAACTGGTGATCGGCGATCAGGATCCGGTCGATGCCGTTCGGAAGAGCCGGGATGTCGAGCGACCCCGCGGCGTCGAGGATCTTGGCCTCCACGCCCGTGAGCACGGTCAGTCCCTCGGGCAGCCGCAGCCCGCGGACGGCAGCCACGTACTCCGGCACCCACGTGGTGCTCTGGCGCACATGATCGACGAGACGCAGTGTGGTCAGCCCGGCGGCCGCCGCCGCCTCGACGTTCTCGGCGAGGGTCGACACCGCATCGTCCGAGAAGGTCGAGTGCACGTGGAAGTCACCGCGCAGCACGGCGTGACTCACAGCTCCTCCTGATGGCCCGCGTGGGCGGAGACCAGCACGTCGTCGACCTCGACGATCACATCCTCCAGGAAGCGCACCGACGCGACCTCGCGGAACGGCACGCGCACCGGCAGCTCGCGTCCGAGGAACAGGTCGGCCACGAGTGACGGGATGTCGACACCGGCCGCGATCGTCAGCGGCAGTGCGCCGGGGAAGCGCGGGTGGACCTCGAGCAGCACGGCCCGGTCGGCGCGGTCCCGGCGCAGCTGCACGTTCGCGACTCCGACGAGTCCGATGGCGCGGGCGATCGCTGCCGCCGCGTCCTCGAGCTCCGGATTCTGCACGGTACGTCCGGCGATGGCGACCCCGGAATCGACCCGCGCGCGGGTGCGGGGCACCGCGGCGACCACGTGTCCCGCCGCATCCGCGATGACGTCGACCGAGTACTCCTCCCCCGGGAGGAAGTCCTGCACGATGAGACCCTCGTCCGTCGGGAGCGCCTCGAGTGCCGCCCGGTCGGGCACGAGGCGCACGCCGCGGCTGCCGGCGCCCTGACGCGGCTTGGCGAAGACCGGGAACTCCCAGTCGACCGCCTGAGCATCGGGGCCGGCGAGGACCGTGCGCGGAGTGAGCCCGGTCGGCGCGCACCGTTCGGCGAGCGCGAGCTTGTCGAGAGCGGTGTTGAGCGTGTCTGCCGACGGGGCCGCGAGCACGGCGGGCGCGAGTTCCTCCCGCCGCTCGGCCAGGGCGATGAGCTCGACATCGACCGTCGAGATCACGAGGTCGAGCTGATCGGCCTCGACCAGCCGCGCGATCGCCGGCACGAAGTCGTCATCCCTTCCCGGCGGGACCAGGCGACGCTGCTCCGCCGGCACCAGGTAGATACCACTCGCCCAGCCGTCCATGTCGGCGGCGAACACGGTCAGATCGGATCGGCGGAGGAGGGATCGGATCACGGCGACTCCGGCCGGTCCGCCTGCTCCGGTCACCAGCACACGCTTCGTCATCAGCTCTCCCGTCGGCTGAGTTCATGGGCGCCGATGAACTCGGCTGTCTCGCGCACCACTTCCAAGGGTTCGACGGCTGTTCCGCCCCCGAACCGCGACCAGTACCGCGCCGTCGCGGTGACGAACTCGGGCGCCAGATAGTCGCGGCTCGCCGTCTGCGAGCCGAAGCGCTCCAGCAGTCGGAGCTTGTCGTCGAGATACTGATCGATCCGCACGAACCGGGTCGGACGGAAGTCGATCGTCGACGACGGGCTCTGGTAGCAGGCGACCGTTCCCACTCGGCGGGTCGCCACGATGGTGGCCTCGCTCACTGCGCGGTGATCCTGGTGGCGGTCGTTGCTCGAGTGCGTGTAGACGATCGTCGGCTGGATCTCCTGCACGACCTCCTCGATGAGGCGCACCGTCGAGCCGCCGCCCGAGATCTCGGTGTCCACGAGATCCTTCAGGAACAGCCGGGCACCGAGCATCTCCGCCGCCGCCAGCGACTCGTCCTGCCGGCTTTCGGCATCGCCCCCGCGCGCTCCGCGGGAAAGGGTGAGGATCGTGATCTCGTCCTGCGCCCGGGAGTGCGCCGCGAGGAGTCCCCCGACCCCGATCTCGACGTCGTCGGGATGGGCGCCGATCGCGAGCACGCGCTCCTTCGGGCGTGCTTCCTCGCGGCGGCGGCGGCCTTCTTCGACCAGTCGCGTGACCGACTCGACGAGCTTGGCGTTGTCGAGAGGCTTGGTGAGGAACTCATCCGCCTGCGCGCGCAGCGCCGAGACCGCGTACTCCACCGACACATGGGCAGTCATCACCACGACGGGCACGGTGGGAACCGTGCGACGGAGCTCGGCGAGAAGCTCGAGCCCGTTGAGTCCGGGCATCTCGATATCGGTCACGACGACGTCGGGCCGCACCTGCGCCACGCGTTCGACAGCGGCCCTCCCGTCCTCGGCGACGTCGACGATGCAGCCGGCCCGCCTCTCGAGCACGGTCTTCACGAGCAGGGCGACGTCCGAGTCGTCGTCGACGACGAGTACGCGAGGAGCATCCTCTGGCATAGGTGCGGCTCTCCTTGGGGAGGTTCCCTGACCGATGGGGATCGGTCGTGCGACCTCGGCGCCTTCATCACCGGGGCCGCTGGGAAAGTCGAGCGGGGTATGTCGATTCTGGCATAGGCCCGCACGCACCGAGGGAGGCGCATCCGCATGCGTTCATGGACGAGATCGATCCTCGACGCACCCGCCGATCGTGCCCCTCCTGCGTGGCGCTGTCTCAGGATCCGGCCGCCGCAGCGCGCTTCTCCTGCTGGAAGACGCGGATGGCCTCGTAACGGTCGGCCGAGCGGGCGCGGCGCTTGGCCGCCTCCTCGTCGCGGTTCTTCGGCGGCGCGGTCGTGACGAGCTCGTCGAGGAGGACTCTCGTCGCCTGCGCGATCTCGGCGACCGCACGGTCGAACACGGCGCGATTGGCACGCGACGGCGCGTTCGCTCCGGAGATCTTCCGCACGAACTGGAGGGCCGCGTCGTGGCACTCGTCATCGGTCGCGGCAGGCTCGAGGTTGTTCAGCGGGACGATGTTTCGGCACATACCGGCACGCTACGCCGCGTCCCGGACAGACGGAAGAGGAGCAGGTCGCGGCACCGGTACCGCAGCAGGGAGGGGATGGTGCGACCGGTACCGCCCTCGCTACGCTCGGGGCAATCGGAACCGCAGCACGTTTCTCGTTCCCTCGTCGACAGGACAGAACATGACGAACCCTCCGTTCCCCGAACAGCCCAACCCCGATTCCTCGGTCCCCGAGACACCGCCGCCGCCACCAGCCGCGCCCGCGCCCGCGCCGACCGAACATGTTCCCTCGGCGCCCACGCCGGACTGGAACACCGCACCGGACGGAGTCCCGGGCGCCGGGGTCGGCTCCCCCGCAGACGACCACCCGGCCCCCGTAGGCGCGACGTACTCCGCTCCCCCTGCCGCCGACTATCCGGCGCCCGGCACCTCGGCCTACGCGCAACCCACCTCCGCGCCTCCGGGGCGGATCCTGTCGATCGTCGGGTTCGTGCTCGCGTTCGTGGTGGCACCGGTCGGACTGATCATCAGCATCGTCGCCGCCGTGAAGCTCGGCAAGACCGGTCAGCCGAAGGGCCTCGCCATCGCCGGCATCATCGTCGGCGCGCTCATCACGATCTTCTGGGTGATCCTCCTGATCGTGCTCTTCACCGCCTTCGCCGCGCTCATCGGCATGTGCGCGGACCTCGGGCCCGGAGTCTGGGAGGTCGACGGCATCACCTACCGATGCGGCTGACCTGCACCGACGACACACAGCGAGAGGGGCCGGATGCCCACAGCATCCGGCCCCTCTCGCTGTCTGACGACTACTTCTTGTAGTTCGGCGCCTCGACGACGATCTGCACGTCGTGCGGGTGCGACTCCTTGAGTCCCGCAGAGGTGATGCGCACGAACTTGCCGCGCGTCTTGAGCTCTTCGATCGTGCGGGCTCCGACGTAGAACATCGACTGACGGAGTCCGCCGACCAGCTGGTAGGCCACGGCGGCGAGCGGGCCGCGATAGGGGACCTGCCCCTCGATGCCCTCGGGGATCAGCTTGTCGTCGCTGGGGACGTCGGCCTGGAAGTAGCGGTCCTTGGAGTACGAGGTCTGCTTGCCACGCGTCTGCATCGCGCCCAGCGAGCCCATGCCGCGGTACTGCTTGAACTGCTTGCCGGACTGGAAGACGATCTCGCCCGGGGACTCGTCGGTTCCGGCCAGGAGCGATCCGAGCATGACCGCATCGGCACCGGCGACGAGCGCCTTGGCGATGTCGCCGGAGTACTGCAGCCCACCGTCGGCGATCACCGGCACGCCGGCCGGGCGAGCCGCCAGAGAGGCCTCGTAGACGGCGGTGACCTGCGGCACGCCCACACCCGCGACGACGCGCGTCGTGCAGATGGAGCCGGGACCCACGCCGACCTTGACGGCATCGACGCCCGCGTCGACCAGAGCCTGGGCACCCTCACGCGTGGCGACGTTGCCGCCGACGATGTCGATGTGCTCGAACGACGCGTCGGCCTTCAGGCGGCGGACGAGGTCGATGACACCCTGGGACTGCCCGTTGGCGGTGTCGACGACGAGCACGTCGACGCCGGCGTCGCGCAGAGCCTCGGCACGCTCCCACGCGTCTCCGAAGAAGCCGATCGCGGCACCGACGCGCAGACGACCCTGGTCGTCCTTGGTGGCGAGGGGGTACTTCTCGCTCTTGTCGAAGTCCTTGATGGTGATGAGGCCCGCGAGCTTGCCGTCTTCATCGATGAGCGGCAGCTTCTCGACGCGGTGCTTCGCGAAGAGCGCGATGACCTCCCCGGCGGCCACCCCGACGGGGGCGGTGACGAGGTTCTCGCTCGTCATGACGTCTTTCACGAAGGTGCTCTGACGCTCGAAGCCCGAGACGAAGCGCATGTCGCGGTTCGTGATGATGCCGACGAGCTTGCCGTCGTCGTCGACCACCGGCAGTCCCGAGATGCGGTACTTCGCGCACAGGTTGTCGACCTCTTCGACGGTCGCGTCCTGCGTCGTCGTGATCGGGTCGGTGATCATGCCGGACTCGCTGCGCTTGACGCGGTCGACGTGCGCGGCCTGGTCGGCGATGGAGAGGTTGCGGTGCAGGATGCCGATGCCGCCCTCGCGCGCCATCGCGATCGCCATGCGGGACTCGGTGACCGTGTCCATCGCGCTCGACAGCAGCGGGGTGGCGACCGAGATCCGGCGGGTGATCCGCGACGAGGTATCCGCCTCGCTGGGGATGACGTCGGTGTGCCCCGGCAGGAGCAGCACGTCGTCGTACGTCAGTCCGACGAAGCCGAAGGGATCGTGCTGTTCCATGGATTCTCCTTCTGCGCGAGTCGCGCATGTCCGGGTGCGAGGGGGGCGGTCGACGTCGGCCTTTGCGGGGCCGCGGCCCGTATGAAGATTCTAAGCGCGACGCGCCCGAGAACATTCCCGGAGCCGGCCGTTACCGGACCGTTGGACCCGACGGTAGGTGATTCGCAGATCGCACACTACGCTCAAATGCGTCGTCCATCCCTGCGGTTCATACCCGATGCCGCAGTGACAGCACTCACAGTGGAGGTTGCGTGGGACCCACAACAATCGCCGTGCAGCGAAGGCGCCCCTGGGCCGTCATCTGCCTCGGTATCCTCATGGCGCTCATGGCGTTCCTTTTCCTGCCCCCCTCATCGGCGTCGGCCGAGACGACGGACGACGGGCAGGAGGTCACGGACTTCTACTTCGCCGGTGTCGTCACCAACGCGGATGAACCGGTAGAAGGCGTCGTCATGTCCATCGAGGGCAACGGCTTCGAAGCCGAGACCGAGACCGACGCCGAAGGCAAATGGCGCCTCTATGTGCCGGAGATGGAGACGTACACCCTCACGGTGGACGAATCCACGCTGCCGAAGGGTGTCATCGTCGACGCGACCCAGCTCCCCGAGGGCATCCAGCCCGTATCGGGGACCACCGCGTCGTTCGAGCTCGAATTCGGCCTCACGGGCACCAAGATCGTCAACTTCTTCCTCGGAGCGGGCGAGCGGGTCACCGTGTCGTTCCTCGATCAGCTCCTGTCACGCATCGTCGGCGGCTTGAACTTCGGGCTCCTCCTCGGACTCGCGTCGATGGGTGCCGCGCTCATCTACGGCACCACTCGCCTCTCCAACTTCGCCCACGGCGAGATGGTCACGTGGGGTGCCGTGGTCGCGCTGCTGTGCACGACCTTCTGGAACCTCCCCCTCTGGCTCGGCATCATCGCCGCCGTCATCGGCGGAGCCGCGCTCGGGTGGGCGCTGGATGCCGGGATCTGGAAGCCCCTGCGTCGAAAAGGTCTCGGTGTGGTCCAGCTCATGATCGTGAGCATCGGCCTCTCCCTCGCCCTCCGATACGGCATGCAGTACTTCATCGGCGGCAACACCTATCAGCTGCCGGGCGCGAGCCCCGAGCCCATCCGCCTCGGACCCATCTCGCTGTCGTACATCGACATGATCGCGATGGCGACCAGCATCATCGTGATCCTCGGTGTCGCGTTCTTCCTCACCAGGACCCGCACCGGAAAGGCGACCCGAGCGATCTCGGACAACCCGCAACTGGCCGCGGCATCCGGCATCGACGTCGACAAGGTCATCCGCACGGTGTGGATCCTCGCGGGGGCGCTCGCCGCGATCTCCGGCATCCTGTGGGCGTACTTCCGCCCCGGCGTGAAGTGGGACATGGGCATGCAGATGCTGCTGCTGATGTTCTGCGCGATCACGCTCGGCGGCCTCGGATCGGCGATCGGCGCCCTGATCGGCTCGATCATCGTCGGGCTCGCCGTCGAGGTGTCGACCCTGCTGGGCGTGCCGTCGGATCTCAAGTACGCCACGGCACTCGTCGCCCTGATCATCATTCTGCTGGTGCGGCCGCAAGGCATCCTCGGACGCAAGGAAAGGTTGGGCTGACGCATGGACTTCGGAAGCATCTTCGGCAACACCGCCTCCTATCTCTTCAGCCCGACGACGATCGCCTACGCCCTGGCGGCCACCGGCCTCGCCGTGCACTTCGGCTACACCGGCCTGCTCAACTTCGGTATGGCCGCATTCATGGCCATCGGCGGCTACGGCTACGCGATCTCGATCCTGACCTTCGGGTTCCCGTGGTGGGCCGGCGTCCTCGTCGGCATGCTGGGCGGAGCGGCATTCGCGCTCATCCTCGGTATCCCGACCCTGCGCCTGCGCGCCGACTATCTCGCCATCGCGACGATCGCCGCCGCCGAGGTGGTGCGGCTCATGTTCGTGACCGAGCTCTTCAAGGACTGGACGAACTCCGCCGGTGGACTCTCCGGGTACCACCAGAGCTTCCGTGACTCGAACCCGTTCCCGCCGGGAACCTACGGCTTCGGCCCGTGGACGTACAACGCCACTGACCTGTGGGTGCGCGTGGTCGGACTGATCGCGCTCGTCATCGCCGTGCTCGTGGTGTGGGCGCTCATGCGCAGCCCGTGGGGCCGCGTGCTCAAGGGCATCCGCGAAGACGAGGATGCGGTGCGCTCGCTCGGCAAGAACGTCTTCGCGTACAAGATGCAGGCACTCGTGGTCGGTGGTGTGATCGGCGCCGTCGGCGGCATCGTCTTCATCCTGCCGTCGGCGGTGATCCCCGGCAGCTACTCCACGTCGCTGACGTTCTTCCTGTGGACGATCCTCCTGCTCGGCGGCGCGGCCACCGTGCTCGGACCGACGCTCGGCGCGGTGCTGTTCTGGGTGGTGTTCGCCTTCCTCGGCGCACTCCTCCCCGCGATGGCGAACGCCGGATACCTGCCGATGTCCGGCGCACAGGCCGACGTCGTGCGGTACATCGTGATCGGCATCGTGCTGATGCTGATCGTCATTTTCCGCCCGCAGGGCATCCTCGGAAACAAGAGGGAGATGACCTTTGTCAAGTAATGACGACGCGGCTGTCACATCCGCGAAGAGCACGCCCCGCGCGAAGACCCAGGGGCTCGCCGCTGGACCCGCAGCGCCGGGCGTCAAGAAGGTCGACCCGATCCTCGTCGTCGATGCCGTCGAGCGCCGCTTCGGCGGTCTCACCGCGGTCGACGTCGATCACCTGGAGATCCCGCGCGGCGCGATCACCGCGCTGATCGGCCCGAACGGCGCCGGCAAGACGACCCTGTTCAACCTGCTGTGCGGCTTCGACAAGCCGAACAGCGGCACCTGGTCGTTCGACGGCACCAACCTGTCGGGCATCCCCTCGTTCAAGGTCGCGCGGATGGGACAGGTCCGCACCTTCCAGCTGACCAAGTCCCTGTCGCTGCTCACCGTGCTCGAGAACATGAAGCTCGGTGCGAAGGATCAGCGCGGCGAGGGCTTCTGGGCGGGGCTGTTCCCCTTCCTCTGGCGCAAGCAGGATCAGGAGATCGAGGCGCGTGCGCACGAGCTGCTCACCCGCTTCAAACTCGACGCCAAGGAGCAGGACTTCGCCGCATCGCTCTCGGGCGGTCAGCGCAAGCTGCTCGAGATGGCCCGCGCCCTCATGAGCGACCCGACCCTGGTGATGCTCGACGAGCCCATGGCCGGCGTGAACCCCGCGCTCACGCAGTCGCTGCTGGAGCACATCCTCGACCTCAAGGACCTGGGGATGACGGTGCTGTTCGTCGAGCACGACATGCACATGGTCCGGCACATCGCCGACTGGGTGGTCGTGATGGCCGAGGGCCGCGTGGTGGCCGAGGGTCCGCCCGACCAGGTCATGGAGGATCCGGCCGTGGTCGACGCCTACCTGGGCGCGCACCAGGACGTCGATCTCGGGGCCGTCACCGGCCGCCTCCCCGTGATCTCGGAGGAGGACGCGATCCGCATCCGGGAGCAGATCGAGACCGAGGTCGAGGCTGAGGTCGAGGCTGAGGTCGAGGCCGAAGACGTCGAGGAGGAGAAGGCATGACCGACGCATCCGCGCCCACTCCGGCGCCCGCACCCGCCGAGCGCAATGAGATCAAGAACGACGACGTCATCGTCGAGCTGACCGATGTGCATGCCGGGTACCTGCCCGGGGTGAACATCCTCAACGGCGCCAACCTCGTGGCCCACAAGGGCGAGCTGATCGGCATCATCGGTCCGAACGGCGCCGGCAAGTCGACGCTGCTCAAGGCGATCTTCGGCATGGTCGAGATCCGCTCGGGCGACGTCACGGTGAAGGGCGAGAGCATCGTCGGGCTCAAGGCCGACAAGCTCGTGCGCCGTGGCGTGGCCTTCGTGCCGCAGACGAACAACGTGTTCCCGTCGCTCACGATCCAGGAGAACCTGGAGATGGGGCTGTACCAGAACCCCAAGATCTTCGCCGAGCGCCTGGAGTTCGTCAGCAGCATCTTCGGCGAGCTGGGCAAGCGCCTCAAGCAGCGCGCAGGTTCACTCTCGGGCGGCGAGCGGCAGATGGTCGCCATGTCGCGGGCGCTGATGATGGACCCATCTGTTCTACTGCTCGACGAGCCCTCCGCCGGCCTCTCCCCCGTGCGTCAGGATGATGCGTTCATCCGCGTCTCCGACATCAACAAGGCGGGCGTGACGACGATCATGGTCGAGCAGAACGCGCGGCGCTGCCTCCAGATCTGCGACCGCGGCTACGTGCTCGATCAGGGCAAGGACGCCTATGAGGGCTCGGGGCGTGAACTGCTGAACGACCCCAAGGTCATCGGTCTGTACCTCGGCACACTCGGCACCGACGCCGCCTGAGCGCGTCACACGGGGGGATGCCGCGCGGCATCCCCCCGTTCTGTGTGTGTCCCCCGATGCGTGAGCATCCGTCGGGCGCCCTCGCGTGAGCATCCGTCGGGCGCCCTCGCGCGCATCCGTCGGGAGTTCGCGCATCCGTCGGGTACTCGCCCGGCGTTTCTCCCGACATCCGTACAAACTCCCGACGGATGAACCGGGGACATGGACGGGGACGGGGAACCGGACGCGGGCGGGACGGAACGAGCCCGGGACGAGCCGGGAACGAGCCGGACGCGGACCGGGCCGGAACGAGCCGGGGACGAGCCGGGAACGAGCCGGGAACGAGCCGGACGCGGACCGGGCCGGAACGAGCCGGGGACGAGCCGGGGACGACGAAGGCCCCGGATGCCGAGCATCCGGGGCCTCGTCTGTGCGCTTACTTGAGGCGCGTGGTGGTGTTGTCGGCGCCGAACTCGTAGACGCCGATGGCGGCGCCCTTCGGGTCGTTGTTCTCGTCGAACGTGATCTCACCGGAGAGGCCGTCGTAGTCCGCCGTGCCGCCGCCGTTGATGATGTCGGCGCACTCGGCGTACGTGGTGCACTTCTCGCCCTCGTCGCCGCCGCCGGACACGGTGGCCATCTGCTCGGCCATGTCAGCGCCCTCGACGGAGCCGGCGGCCAGAGCCGACAGCGCCATGAGGATGACGGCGTCGTACGCCTCGGCCGAGTAGGTCACGGCGTCGATGGGGTCGTTGCCGTCGGCGGTCCAGACCTCGTTGAGCTGGTCGAGGAAGTCCTGCGGCAGCTCGGCGCCGGCGCGGGTACCCTTCGAGCCCTCGAGGTTGACCGAGACGTCAGTGCCCCAGTCCTTCAGGTTGCCGTCGACGAGGTACAGCGAGCCCGTGTCGACGCCCGCGTTGCCGAGCAGCGGCGCGATGGTCGCGAACTGGTCGTACGAGACGACGGCGACCGCGTCGGGCTTGGCAGCCGCGATCTCGGAGACCTGAGCGTTGAACTGGCCGTCGCCCTGGTTGAAGGATGCATCGGCGACGACCTCGCCACCGGTGCCCTCGAACGTCGACTTGATGGCTTCGAACAGGCCCGTGCCGTAGGGGTCGTTCTGGTAGATGATGCCGAGGGTCTTGTGACCGTCTTCGGCGATCTGGTTGCCGAGGACCTCACCCTGCAGGTTGTCGCTCGGTGCCGTGCGGAAGTACAGCGGGTTGATGCCCGAGAAGTCCGGCGAGGTGTTCGACGGCGAGACGGTGAGGATCCCCGCTCCGGCGTTGCCGTCGAGGATGAGCTTGGTGACGCTCGACGATGCGGCGCCGACCATCGCGGTGATGCCCTCGTTCTGGAGGTTGGTGATCGACGTCTCGTACGCCTTGTTGTCGAGGTCGCCCTCGTCGGCGGTGGTGAGGTCGATGGTCACACCGGCGTCGGCCTCGTTGATCTCGTTGACGGCCAGCTGGACGCCGGCCTCCATCGGTGCACCGAGGAACGCGAGCGAACCGGTCGCGGGAAGCAGCGAGCCGAGCTTGAGCGTCAGATCGACGGCCGGCTTCTCACCGCCTTCGCTCGGCTCGGCGTTCGGCGTGCTGCTGCAGCCGGCGATGACGATGGCGGATGCGCTGATCAAAGCGATCCCGGCGAAGACCTTCGCGGTGCGCGAACCCTTCAATGCGTTCATGATGCTCCCTTGCGTAACTGAACGTGGATTGTGACCACGGGCGGGTGCTCTAACACTAGGGCGTGGGGCCCGCGCACAGGGGGTGCAAGTATTTCGGTGCGTTAACGATCCGACACCGGGTTTCCGGGCCGGAGAACCGCGGGTTCACACCAGTTCGGGCTGCGCGATCCTGCGCCCTCGGCGGGCGGCGATCAGCAGGTCGACGACGAAGACGCCGATCGCGATCCAGACGATGATGAACCCGGCCCAGCGCTCGGGCGGCATGGGCTCGTGCAGGACCGCGACACCGATCACGAACTGCATCACCGGGGTGATGAACTGGATCATCCCGATCACCGTGAGGTTGATCCTCCGGGTGCCCGCCGCGAACAGCAGCAGAGGGACCGCCGTCGCGACGCCGGCGAATGCCAGCAGCACCGCGTGGGCCCATCCGTTCCCGCCCATCGTGAGGCCTGCGGGGGTCGAGGCGACCACGATGAGCTGCACGACGGCGATCGGGATCAGCCAGAACGACTCGAGGGTCAGACCGCTGACGGCGTCCACCGCCGGGCCGATCTTCTTCTTGATGAGCCCGTACACCCCGAACGACGCGGTCAGCGACAGCGCGATCCACGGGAAGGCGCGGTAGGCCACGACGATCACGACCACCGCGATCGCGGCGATGGCGATCGCGGCCCACTGCAGCTTGCGGATGCGCTCCTTCAACACGAAGACACCCAGCAGCACGGTCGTGATCGGGTTGATGAAGTAGCCCAGGCTCGTCTCGACCACGTTGTCGCTGAGGGTTCCGATGAGGAACACCTGCCAGTTGACGTAGATCAGCAGACCGGCGAGCGCGGTCCACCCCAGCAGCTTCGGCTGCCGCAGGATCACACCGAACGGCGCCCAGCCGCGCGTGACCGTGAGCAGCAGGAGGCAGAAGACGAACGACAGCAGCACCCGCCACGCGACGACCTCCCACGGACCGGTCGGGACGAGGAGGAGGAAGTAGAGCGGGAGCACGCCCCAGAGGAGGTAGGCGGATCCGGCGTACGCGACTCCGGCGGTCTGAGTGGCGCGGGTCGTCTCGGGGGTCACCGCACAACCCTATTCCCGCGGTGGAGGCGCGGAGTGCGCCGGTCGGCCGCCCCGCGGAGATCGGCAGGAATCGGATGCCCGATGGCGGATGCAGAAGGGGCTCGGATGCACACGCATCCGAGCCCCTTCTGGGACCTGGCCCGCCCTCTTCGAGAGGCACGGAACCGGGTTCAGCAGATCAGCGGACAACGACCGCCAGGACGTCGCGAGCGGACAGGACGAGGTACTCGTCTGCGCCGAACTTCACCTCGGTGCCGCCGTACTTGCTGTACAGGACACGGTCGCCGACGGCGACGTCGATCGGAACGCGGTTGCCGTTGTCGTCGATGCGGCCGGGGCCGACAGCCACGACCTCGCCCTCCTGGGGCTTCTCCTTGGCGGTGTCGGGGATGACCAGGCCACTCGCGGTGGTCTGCTCGGCCTCGACCTGCTGGATGACGATGCGGTCTTCGAGCGGCTTGATGGAAACCGACACGGTCTACCTCTTCTTTCTTGACACTGACACGAAAGACTTGTTCGCACTCTCAACCCGAGAGTGCTAATCCAGTCTATGCGCTGGGCTGGCACTCATGCAATGCGAGTGCCAACGCACGCCGCGATTCACGGGCACGGGCGGGAATTAGGCTGAGGGCGTGAAGATGTCCGAGCTGCGTGCCCTGCTGACCCCCGCCGGTCTCGAACTGCTCGATGCGGTCGGGGCCGTCGAGTCGACGGCCGACGTCGCGCGCGCCGTGTCGCGGCTGCGCGCCGCCGGTCACTCCCCCGAGCTGGTGTCGGCGGTCGTCGGTCAGGCGCATCTGCGATCCAAGGCGTCGGCGAAGTTCGGCCCCTTCGCCGCGCGGATGCTCTTCACCAGAGCCGGGCTCGAGCAGGCGACACGGCTCGGGGTGGCCGCACGACATGCACAGCGGATCCGCAGCGCGGGTTTCACGGCCGTGGCCGACCTCGGGTGCGGGATCGGCGGCGACGCGCTCGCGTTCGCCGGAGCCGGGCTCGATGTGCTCGCCGTCGATGCCGACGAGGTCACCGCCGCCATCGCGGCCTACAACCTCGCGCCCTTCGGAGCGGGTGCGGTGGTGCGGCACAGCACGGCGGAGGACGCCTTCGACGACTCGGAGGCCGGGCGCGCGACCTGGATGGACCCCGCGCGGCGCACCTCCGGGCACAGCGAGACCCGACGCGTGTCCGCCGACGACTACTCCCCCTCGCTGGACTGGGCGTTCGACGTCGCCGCGCGCGTGCCGACGGGCATCAAGCTCGGCCCCGCGCACGACCGCGACGCGCTTCCCGCCGACGCCGAGGCGCAGTGGGTGAGCGCCGACGGCAGCGTCGTCGAGCTGGTCGTATGGAGCGGCGCCCTCGCCCGCGACGGCGTGCGGCGCTCGGCGCTCGTGATCCGGGGCGACCGGTCGCATGAGATGACCGCACCGGCCGACGTCGCCGACGAGCCGGTGCGCGAGCTCGGGGCCTTCTTGCATGAGCCCGACGGCGCCGTGATCCGTGCCCGCCTGATCGGCGATGTCGCCCGGAGCCTCGATGCCGGGATGCTCGACGAGCACATCGCCTACCTCACGTCGGATGCCGCGCTGACGAGCCCGTTCGTGCAGTCGTTCCGCGTGCGCGAGACCCTGCCCGCCAACCCCAAGGCCATCAGCGCCGCTCTCAAGGCGCACGGCATCGGTCGCATCGAGATCAAGAAGCGCGGCGTCGACATCGACCCTGCGACGTTCCGGAAGAAGCTCGTGCTGCGCGGCGATCAGGAGGCCACGCTGATCCTCGCGCGCATCGGCGACCAGCGGCGGGCGATCCTCGCCGATCGGGTTCCTGCCGCAAGCTGACCGCCACCGCGCTCGGACGCGGTCAGCCGTCGTCGCCCGGGTCCGGGATCTCGATCTGCTCACCCGGCGACACCTGAATCATGTAGGGGTCGTCGACGGCCTCGAGTTCCTCGGTCTCGAGTTCCTCGGCCTCGACCGAGACCGTCAGATACGGCGTGTGCTGGCTCGTGAACCGCAGGTCGAGCGCTGTGACCGCTTCTGTGCCGCCCGTCGCCTGGTCGACCGACACGAGCTCCATGCCGAGCCCCTCCGCGACCGCGGTGTCGACGCCCTTGCACACCACGGGACCGGCGGCATCCACGATCAGGCATCGCTCCGTCACTCCCGCATCCGAGAGCCGATCCGCCAGCCACACCGGCGCGCTGCGGAACGTCCCGACGAGCGAGAGACCGAGTTCGAAGCCATCCGTGAACAGCGACTCGGCGCGGTCGCGCACCTCTTCGGGGAACTGGGCCGTGAGCGAATCCACCCCACCCCACCGCTGGATGGCGACCAGCGGCTCCCCCGCGTGTGCGACCGCGTCTCCTGCGCATCCTGCGTCTGCGACTGCGTCTCCTCCGCCTCCTCCGCCTTCGCCTCCGGCGCGCCGTGGGGCTGGATCGGGTCGGGAGCGTCCGCCACATCCGCGGTCGGCTGCGCGGTGCCCCCGCCCTCGAGCGCGCGCAGGCGCTCGGATTCCGCCTCCGTCGGCTGTCCGCCTCGCCCATAGGCCTTCCGTTGCAGCGCCCGGAGCTCCGCGGTGTCAGTCGCCCCCGGCACCGGAGGTGCCTCCCTCCCGGGTGATCACCAGATACCCGGGCCCCTGATTCGACCTCATCTCGAAGTTCGTCACGCCACCCGTCTCGGCGTCGACGACGTTGAGCACGAGACTCGAGGCCTGCTCCTGCATGGTCTGCGGGTCGGCGCAGGCGACCGGAGCCTCATCGGTCGATCCGTCGTAGATGAGGCACTGATTCTGCGACTCGATCTGCACCGCCGTCCAGATGGGCACGTCGCCGTCGTAGCCGACCACCCAGAGCGAACCGGCCTGGAACCCGTTCTCGGCGAGTCGAGCCGCTGTCTCCGATTCGGCCTCGTTCGCGTAGGTGATGCCGCTGTCGGTCGGGTCGAAATCGTAGGCGCTCACCGCGACTGCGGGTTCGCCCGACGCGGTGAACAGCAGCTGCGCACTGACCTCTCGCTGCAGAGCTCCATCGCCCTTGACCGAGATCGAACCGTAGATCCCGGTCTCGGCGAGAACCTCGGTACGGTCGCACGACGGAACCGTCGCCTCACCCGTGCCCAGGATCAGGCAGGTGCGCTCCTTCGCATCCTTCGTCGCCGTCCAGATGACCACGTCCTCTTGGACGCCGAGCGCGCGGATCGAGCCGGGGTCGTACACACCGGCCGCGACGAGCTCGTTCTGCCATGTCTGCTGCTCGGCGGTCAGCTCCACCGCCGCGGCTCCGGACCGGCCGAACGCGAGCCAGCCGACACCCACCCCGATCGCGAGCACCACGACGGCTGCGAGGGCGACCGGCCGCCAGCGCGTGCGCAGCAGGGAGAACAGGGAGCGCCAGGACGACGATGCGGATGCGGTTGCATCGACCGCGTCATCGCTCGCTGCATCGGCGGACGCCGCCACAGCCGCATCCTCCGCCTCACCCTCGCCGACGGAGACATCGGCGTCGTCATCGGCCGGTGCCTCATCCGACTTGCGCTGGTCGGACACGGCGTGCTCGGCGTCCGGTCCGGCCCCGGCTGCCGGTGCGAGTCGACGGTCCTCCAGCTCCCGAAGACGTTCGGCTTCGGCCGCCGTCAGCGAGGAATCGCGCCCGTACGCCCGTGCCTGCAGGGAGCGCAGCTCCTCCGACTCCTCCGGCTCGAGCATCCGCTCAGCCGAGCTTCTCGAACTGCATGCCGGCCCAGACCAACCAGCCCAGGCTGTACACCGTCGCGCAGAGCCCGAGCACGAGCGCCCACATCGCGATCGCGCGACTCTCGAGCGGACGACGCAGCGACATGATCGCCGCGATCACCGCCACAACTGCGACGGGGATCCCCCAGCCGACGAAGAACGACGCCCCGAGGGCGACGATCGCGGCGAGCAGTGCCCAGGGTGCGAGCCGGGTGTCGTCGACGGGGATGGCACCGGTCGTCGGCTCCCACTCCGCCTCGCCCGGGGCATCGATATCGGGCCCGCTCACCACCACCGGCTCGATGCCGACGGGCCCGGTGGGGAGTTTCGTGTAGCCGTCGCGCCGGGCGCCCGGCAGCCGAGGCGCTGCTCCGGGATGCTGCTCGACCTCGTGACTGGCGCGTTCGACGCGCGCCCGCGGCGCCTGGGGAGTCTTCGCGTCGGGCGAGCCCGAGACATCGCTCATGCGGGCACCGCCTCGGCGATCTGGATCTCGGTGACCGGGAGGGTCGAGTCCGCCCCGAACGCCAGTGTCGACGGTCGGCGGCCCGAAGAGATCAGCTCGGCGGCCAGCGCGGCGATCATCGCGCCGTTGTCGGTGCACAGCGACAACGGCGGGATCCTCACCGTGACACCCGCCTCGGCGGCACGTCGGAGCGCGACCTCACGCAGCCGACGGTTCGCGATCACCCCGCCGCCCAGGAGCAGGCGCGGCACCCCCAGATCGGCGCAGGCCGCGAGCGCCTTGGTCACCAGCACGTCGACGACCGCCTCGCGGAAACTCGCGGCCACATCGGCCACCGGCACCTCGACCCCGTCGGCTTCGCAGCGCTCGACCCACCGCGCGACGGCGGTCTTCAGCCCCGAGAACGAGAAGTCGTACCGATGCTTCGCCAGATCCGATGCGCGGGAGAGACCCCGCGGGAACCGGATCGCATCCGGGTCTCCGTCGGCCGCCGCTCGGTCGATCTCCGGGCCGCCGGGGTACGGCAGCGACAGCAGGCGGGCGACCTTGTCGAAGGCTTCGCCGGCAGCGTCGTCCATCGTCTCCCCGAGCAGTTCGACGTCGGTGGTGAGGTCGCGGACGTGCAGCAGGGACGTGTGGCCGCCGGAGACCAGCAGCGCGATGGTCGGGTACTCGAGCGGCGCGGAATCGGCCGTGAGGATGTCGGCGGCGATGTGTCCCACGAGATGGTTGACGGCGTACAGCGGCTTGTCGATCGAGACGGCCAGGCCCTTCGCCGCTCCCACTCCGACCATCAGGGCGCCGGCGAGACCGGGACCGCTCGTGACGGCGACGGCATCGAGGTCGTCGAGACGCACCCCCGCCTCGGCGAGCGCCGCATCGATCGCGGGCTGCAGTGCCTCGAGGTGGGCTCGAGCGGCGACTTCGGGCACGACGCCGCCGTAGCGGGCGTGCTCGTCCATGCTCGACGCGATGGTGTTCGAGAGCAGGGTGCGCCCGCGGACGATGCCGATGCCCGTCTCGTCGCAGCTCGTCTCGATGCCGAGGACCAGCGGCTCGCTCATGCCTTCGCCTCCTCGGAAGTGTCGTGCGACGCCGGGTGTCGGCGCAGTTCCAGACGCATCACGATCGCGTCCACGTCGTCCGGCTGATAGTAGCGGGGACGGCGGCCGATCTCTTCGAAGCCCTCCGCGAGGTACAGCCCCTCTGCGGCGGGGTTGTCGGCCCTGACCTCGAGGAACACCTCACGGGCGCCCCGCTCCGCTGCGGCGGCGAGGAGGGCACGCAGGAGCGCGCGGCCCCGACCCTGCCCCCGGTGCTCGGCGAGGAGCGCGATGGTCTGGATGTCGGCGTCGGCACTGCCACGCAGGGCGCGCACTCCGCCGTAGCCGATGATCGCGTCGTCGTGCTCGTCGACGAGGTAGCGGCCGTGCGGGCTCGCGAGCTCGGCCGCCATCGTCTCGCGGCTCCACGCGTCGGTCGGGAAGGACCGCTCCTCGATCGTCATGATCGCGTCGAGGTCGTCCACGGTGGCGTCGCGGAGGGTCATGAGCCGACCTTCTTCGGCGCGCCGGGCACCGTCACGTCGGGGTGGCGCATGTACAGCGGCTCGTCGCCCGTGAGCACTCGGCCGGCGGCGAGGGCGCGTGCTCCGACGCGCGCCAGGTCCACCGCCGACAGCGTCGCGACGTCGACGCGGCGAACACCCTCGAGGTGGGCGTCGGCGTCCGCCGCCCGCACGAGGACGGTCTCGGCGACCACGTGCGGGATCCCATCGGCATCCAGCCCGTCGAAGACCGTGATCGCGACCTCGCGACGGCGGGCGTCGGTGACGATCGCGAACGGCTGTGTCTCGGTCTCGAGCGCGGTGAGCGCGGCAGCCAGGTGGCTGGGAACCGGGACGACCGGGATGTCGCGTCCGAGCGCGAAGGCGCGGGCCGCGGCGATGCCGATGCGGAGACCGGTGAAGGGGCCGGGGCCCATGCCCGCGACGACATGCGTCACCTCACCGGGACCGGCATCGGCGAGCGCCTCGACGAGCAGGTCGCCGATCACCTCGGCATGGCCCAGCGGGTCGACGGCTGCCGCCTCGGCGCGTCGCGCCCCGTCGGCATCGATGAGGGCCACAGCAGTACCCAGGGAGGTGTCGACGGCAAGGATCACGTCTCCAGGGTAGCCGTGCATGCGCTGTGAGAGCGGCCCGGGCCGCCCGCTGCCGCCGCCTCAGCCCAGCGGAGCGCGGAGCGGGTAGTCCTGATCCTCGAGGATCACCTGCGACGCGGCTCCTGTGCTGCGATTGACGATCACGGGAGCCATCAGGTTCACGCTCACGCCTTCTGCGGAGGGGTGGGCTACCACGAGGACCAGCGCATCATCGGCCGAGCCGAGCGCCAGGCTCTCGGCCTGCTCGTCGGAGAGGATCGGCGCGTACTCGCCGAGCACGGTCCGGGGGTCGACCAGGTACAGCCGCAGGTCCACGTCGTCCACGGCCCGCATCGAGAACAGACCGTCAGCACCGTCGACCGGCGCGAGAGCGAAGTCGACGTGCGGAGCGAGCCCCGGAGGGGGCGTCAGGAAGCTGAGTGCGGCGGTCATCGCAGGAAGTCCATCAGCGAGGGCTGCAGCACGCGGGCGTTGACGGCGAGCGCGGAGCGGTACACGAGCTCCTGCGCCTGCAGACGCACCAGCACCTCGATCGAATCGACGTCCTCGACCGCCGTGCGGCGGGATTCGAGGGACACGGAATTCTGCACTGCCGCCTCCTTGGCGCGTTCGATCTGAGACTGGCGGGTTCCGACGGAACCCTGCACCCCGAGCATGGCCGTGCGTCGGTCGTCGATCTCCGCGAGGCGCGGACCGACGTTCGTTCCGGAGCGCAGGTCGGCGACGATCTTGTCGACCAGCGCGAACACCGAGTCGTCACCGGTGCCGAACACCGCGGCGCCGTCGGTGTCGACCCGGACGGATGCCGCGTCGGAGACGCGACGGCTGACCTCGGACCCTGCCACGCCGCTGTACGAGTAGTCCGCGGCGAACGCCGCCGTGTCGGAGGTACCCGCGAACACCGAACGGCCGAGCAGCCGGGTGTTCGCCTGCGTGAGGAGCTCCTTGCGGATGCCCTCGAGCTCGACGGCCAGGGCCTCCTTGGCGGTCGCGTCCAGTGCACCGTCGTTCGCACCCTGGGAGGTGAGGTCGCGGACCCGGCTCAGCAGCGAGGTGCTCGCGGTGATCGCGACATCCGCCGCCGTGACCCACGCGAGCCCGTCGTCGATGTTGCGCGCGTACTGGTCGTTGCGGCGCTGCTCGGCGTGCAGGGCGAGGGCGGCTGCCGCGGCTGCCGGGTCTTCGGACGGAGTGGCGAAGGCGCGCTGCGACGTCGCCTGCTCCTGCAGACGTGCCAGCTCCGTGAGGTTCGACTGCAGCTGGCGCATCGCCGTCTGCGTCATGGATGACGATGTCACTCGAGAGATCACGATGCTCCTTTATCAGCGTCCGACGAGGCCCGTGCGGTTGATGAGGACGTCGAGCGCCTCATCCACCGCCGTCATCACGCGGGCTGCGGCCTGGTAAGCGGTCTGGTAGGTGAGCAGACTGATGGTCTCCTCGTCGCCGTCGACGGCGGCCACGGACTGCTGCGCCCCGACCGCGGCGACCGCCGCCGAATCGGAGACCTTCGCCCGCTGCACGTCGGCGGCCGTCGCCACCCCGAAGCGCGTGACGTGATCGGACCAGAGCGCGTCGGGCGAGGTGGCGCTCCGCCCGATCTGCGAGATCAGATCGGCATTCGTCGCATCCAGCGCACCGGCGCCCGGTGCGGCGAGCGCCAGCTCAGACGGACTCGTCACGGCGACCCGCAGTCCGAGCGCGGCCGAACCGGTCGTCGGGAGGGTGAAGAAGTCTCCGCCCGGCTGGCCGGACGAGGTGACACCCGCGCGGTGCTGCGCGTTCAGCGCACCGGCCAGTGCCGTCGCCACCGCGTCGTAGGTCGAGGCGAGCTGAGCGAGCATCCCGCCGTCCGCTGCCGGTGCGAGCACGGCGAGCGAACCACCGAGCTCGCCGCCGTCGATCGAAGCCGGGAGGTCGGGGGCGGACTCCCACGAGACGGTGAAGCGCTGACCCGCGTCGATCGAGGCCGGACCGGTGAGCGCGAGGTGTCGGGAATCGGACCCCGAGACCAGCGCGTTGCCGCCGACGCGGAGGGTCATCGACCCGTCGCTCTCGATCGTGGCCGCCGCCCCGGACATCCGGGCGACGTTCTGCGCGAGGACGCTGCGCTGGTCCATGAGCTCGTTCGCCGAGCGGCCGGAGGCGAGGGCGTCGCGGATCTCGCCGTTGAGCACGGCGATCTGGTCCGCAGCCGCGTTCACCTGGGTCACGGTGCGCTCGGCCGTCGCGCGCGCATCGTTCCACTGCGAAGCCACGGTGCGGTAGCCGCCGGCGATGTGGGAGGCGAGCTCCTTCGCGGATTCGAGGATGGTGGACGCCGCCGCGCCGGAGTCCGGCGTGTTCGCGAGGTCCTGCCATCCGGACCAGAACTTCGACAGCCGGGCCGCCAGTCCCTTCTCGGTGGGCTCGGCGAGCGAAGCCTCGATCGTGGTCGCGGCCACCGCGCGCGTGGACCAGAAGCCCGATGCGGCGAGCGAGTCGCGGACACGAGCATCGAGCAGCGCATCACCGAGCCGGGCCACGCCGTCGATCGAGACGCCGTGCCCGGGGAGGGCGCCGACGCTGAATCGGCCCGACTGGGCGATGGCGGCGACCGCAGAGGTCTGCACCCGCTGACGGGTGTACCCCTCTGTCTTCTGGTTGGCGATGTTCTGCCCGACCACATCCATACCGCGTCGCGCGGCCGCGAGTCCGCTGGCTGCGGTGTTCAATCCACTGAAGGTCGACATGATCCCCTTCCGGTCACATCTCGGTGTCGATGATGCGCGCTGCGTCGTCGCGTGCGCGGTCACCGTTCGTCGTGTATTCGCCCGTCTCGTGCCCCAGCGCGGCGAGCGTCTCCTGAGTGGCGCGGAGCACTCCGCTGAGCTGCTCCGTGTTGGCGTCGCGCAGCTGCTCGACCTCGGCGGCGAGTCTGGTCAGCGCCCGCATGTGGTCTGCGAACACCTCCTGCCAGGCTCCCTCCGGCGCATGCGCGACCAGTTCTCGGATCGTCGCGCCCTCTGGAGCCCCCCACTCCTCGGCGACCGCGGCGACCTCGACGGTGCGCGCGAGTCCTGCACCACGCAGGCGATCGAGAACCTGATCGATCTCGCGGGCGGCAAACTGGATCCACTGGGATCGTCCGGCGGCGAGCAGCAGCTGCTGTTCGTCTAGTTTGAAGAGCAGCATCTCGAGCAGTTCACGCTCTCGCCACAGCTGTATCGATAGTTCGTTGGCTCCCATGATCCCCTTTTCCCCAGTGATCGCCACGCCTGTTAACGCGGCCAAAGGTCACTATCGGCTGCCGCGCCCCTAAGGTTACTATGTGGAACGGCGGTGGGTAGTTCTCCCCATGTACAGATCGCGACAAGTGTGATATGTGCATCTACTCATCTCCTTGGAGCTTCCGGAGTGAATCCAGAGAGGTGGATCATCCCCCATGTCGTCGCGCGCTGAGCGCAATCTCCTCATCGAGAGCAACCTCCCCCTGGTCGGCTACCTCGCATCCGAAACGCACGCTCGAGCCACTCATATCCCCCGTGACGAGCTGGCGTCGGTCGGAGCGCTCGCGCTCGTGACCGCCGCCGACGCCTTCGACCCGGCTCTGGGCGTGCCCTTCGGCGCCTATGCACGCCGCCGCATCCTCGGTGCGTTCGCCGACGAGATGCGTTCCATGGACTGGGCATCCCGCGGCATCCGCAAGCGCATCAAAGAGACGGTCGCCGTCCGCGAAACCCTCACCGCCGGTCTCGGCAGGACGGCGACAGCCGCCGAGGTCGCCACGGCCATGGGTGTCGCGAAGGATGTCGTCCTCGAAGCCCTCGGCGATGCCGCCCGCACCGTCACCACACTGGAAGATCCCGCCGCACGCGATGTGGCGACCGAGGTCCTGCTGCCCGAGGAATCGGCGCTGGTCGGCGAACGGCGCGAGGTGCTGGAGCAGGCCGTAGCCGCGCTGCCCGAGCGCATGCGCCGGATCGTCCAGAGCGTCTACTTCGAAGAACGCCCCGTGAAGGAGATCGCCGAGGAGCTCGGCGTGACGCATTCCGCCGTATCGCAGCAGCGGTCGGAAGCCATCCGCCTGCTGCGCGACGCCCTGGACCGGTACTTCGCCGAGGGGGCAGCCCCCGCCACGACCACACGGGTGTCGGCGAGCGCGCGCGATGCGTACTTCACGCGGATCGCCGACGCCGCCAGCGCGCGGATCGCCGGAGTCTTCCGCGAATCGGCTCCCGCCTGATCTCGAGGGACAACAACTGACTTTCCTCGACCCGGTGCGCTGAGTCTCGCCTCAACTCACGCCCGCGACGCCGTCGCGCAGCAGGGCGAAGAGGTCGCCGACCGGCCCGAGGTGTCCGAGCTTGTCGGGGTTCAACTGGTTTGCGAGGGAACGCACCGCGCCGTTGTCGACGTGCAGGGCGAGCACCGAGAGCAGAGCTCCATCACGACCACGGAAGAGCAGCGTCTGCTCGCCGTTCGCGATCGTCGGCTCGACCTGGACGCCGAGCGCCTCGCCGCGCCGCATGAGGCCGACGAGGAACCGGGCCACCGCCAGGTCGCCCGACACCGGCTGCTGGATCGCGGGCGCGTTGCCGCCGCCGTCGGCCGTCATCACCACGTCGGCGGCGAGGAGCCGCATGACGCCGTCGACGTCGCCGCCGCGGAGCGCCCCGAGGAAATCGCTGGCGAGCCGAGCCGCATGCGAGGAATCCACGGGGAACCGTACGTCGCCCGCAGCCACTCGCTGCTTCGCTCGATGCATGATCTGGCGGCACGCCGCCGGGTCGCGATCGACCATCTCTGCGATCTCGCCGTAGTCGTAGCCCAGTGCCTCGTGCAGCACGAACACGGCACGCTCGACGGGACCGAGCCGCTCGAGCAACGTGAGCACGGCGAACGACAACGTCTCGTCGTGCTCGATGCGGTGCGCCGGGTCGGCGTCGTCGGCGAGCAACGGCTCCGGCAGCCAGGGGCCGACGTATGTCTCACGGGTATGACGCGCCGAGCGGAGCACGTCGATGGAGAGCCGGGTCGCGACAGTGGACGCGAAGGCGTCGACGCGATCGATCGCGACGCCGCCCTGAACGCGCTCGTGCATGCGCAGGAGCCCGGTCTGCACGACATCCTCCGCCTCGCTCACGCTGCCGAGCATGCGGTACGCGATGGAGAACATGAGGGGGCGGAGCCGAGAGGCCTCGACGACGAGATCGACCATCCGCACAGCTTTTCACACGACTTTCGCGTCGGCTGTCACACCACGGCATCGTCGTTCGTCGAAGGGGGTGAGGAGAGAGAAAGGACGCATCATGAAGATCTTCATCGCAGGAGGTTCGGGAGCCGTCGGCTCGAGGCTGGTTCCGCTGCTGGTCGCGGCGGGACACGAGGTCACAGGGACGGCGCACAGCGAAGCGGGCGCGGCGCGGATCGCCGCGGCGGGCGGCCGCGGGGTGATCATGGACGGCACCGACCCGGCATCCATCCGCCGTGCGGTGCTCGACGCGAAGCCCGACGTGCTCGTGCACCAGCTCACCGCGCTGTCGGGCAGCTTCGACCTCAAGCGGCTGGACGAGACCTTCGCCGTCACCAACCGGCTGCGCACGCTCGGCACCGACGCGCTGATCGCGGCCGCGAAGGAGGCCGGGACCGGCCGCATCGTGGTGCAGGGCTACACCGGGTGGCCCAACGAACACACCGGGGCGGCCGTGAAGACCGAGGCCGACCCCCTCGACCCGAACCCGGTACCGACGGCGCGCAACACGCTCGCCGCGATCGCCCATGCCGAGCGTGCCGCGGTGGAAGCGGGCGGGCTCGCGCTGCGGTTCGGCAACTTCTACGGGCCAGGGCAGTCGCTCGGCGAGGGCGGGGAGATGCTCATGTCGGTGCAGAAGGGCCAGGTGCCCATCGTCGGCTCGGGCGCCGGAGTCTGGTCGTTCTGCCACATCGACGACGCCGTCGCGGCGACGGTGGCGGCGATCACGCAGGGTGACGCGGGCGTCTACAACATCGTCGACGACGAGCCCGCCCCGGTCGCCGAGTGGCTGCCCGTTCTCGCGAGCATCGTGGGCAGGAAGCGCCCGATGCGCGTGCCGGCCTGGCTCGCGCGTTTCCTCATCGGAGACTTCGGCGTCGCGTGGATGACGACCGCCCGCGGCTCCTCCAACGCGAAAGCGAAAGCCGAACTCGGGTGGACGCCCCGGTACCCGAGCTGGCGGGAAGGGTTCCGCACCGGCCTCTCCGCCTCCAGCGCCGGGAGATCGCAGAGCCTCGACCCGCTCGGCTAACGCCCGCGCTCCCTCCGCCGATAGGTGTGTGCGGGAGACCACGGATGGTCTCCCGCACAACGAAATTCACGGAGGAGAACCCTTATGGGTATGCAGATCAACACCAACGTGTCGGCGCTCAACGCCTACCGCAACCTGTCCAACACGCAGAACGACCTGTCGAAGTCGCTCGAGAAGCTGTCGAGCGGCCTGCGGATCAACCGTGCAGCGGACGACGCCGCCGGCCTCGCGATCTCCGAGGGCCTGCGCTCGCAGGTCAACGGCCTGAACGTCGCGGCCCGCAACGCCCAGGACGGCATCTCGGTCATCCAGACCGCGGAAGGCGCCCTGACCGAGGTCCACTCGATCCTGCAGCGCGTGCGCGACCTGACCGCTCAGGGCGCGAACGACTCGAACAACGCGAAGTCGCGCGAGGCGATCCAGAAGGAGATCAACACCCTGGGTGACGAGCTCACCCGTGTCGCCGACAGCACGAACTTCAACGGCATCAAGCTGCTCTCGGGCGGCACGACGCTGACGTTCCAGGTCGGTGCGGGTGCGGTCGCCGCAGAGGACCAGATCTCGGTCGCCCTGACCGACTTCGACACCCTCGGTGCCGACATCAAGACGCTCGCGGCCACGATGACGGACGCAGCGACGTACGGCACCGCGCTCGCGGGCATCGACACGCAGATCCAGGCGGTCTCGACCGCACGTGCCGGCTACGGTGCGCTGCAGAACCGCTTCGAGTCGACCATCAACAGCCTCAACGTGTCGGCAGAGAACCTGTCCGCCGCCGAGAGCCGTATCCGCGACACCGACATGGCGTCCGAGATGGTCAAGTTCACCTCGGCGAACATCCTGTCGCAGGCGGGCACGGCCATGCTGGCCCAGGCGAACCAGTCCAACCAGGGCGTTCTCCAGCTCCTGCGCTGATCCACGCCATAGGGTCCGGGCGGCGGCTGCGACCGTCGCCCGGACCCTGTCCGCTCCCGACCTGAAAAGGCGATCATGTCTCTCTCGCTCGACGGCCTCGTCTCCGGCCTGAAGACCACGGAGGTCATCAAGGCCCTGATGGACGTGCACGCCATCCCGCGCTCGCTGCTCAAGGCGAAGATGGATGACAAGAACGGCATCGTCGCCCAGCTGCAGACGCTGAACACCGCGATCCAGAACCTCGCCACCGCTGCAGGGAAGGCCGCGTCGCCCGACGGTCTGGCCCGGTTCACGACATCGTCGTCGTCGAACACCGTCACGGTCGCGACCCGCACCGGCGCCGCCCCGGTCTCGGCGGAGATCGTAATCGACAAGATCGCGAAGAACCACACCATCGTCTCGGCCGCATCGAACGGGTGGCCCGTCGACCCGCCCGTGATCACCCTCGAGAACGCCAAGGGAGAGCGTCTGCAGATCGAGGCCGACGGCGCCTCGATGCAGGACGTCGCCCAGGCCATCAACGAGGCGGGCTTCGGAGTCGTCGCCTCGGCGGTGCCGGCGGGCCGCGACGCCGACGGCAACCCCCTGCACCGCCTGCAGCTGCGCGCGGCCGACTCGGGCGAGGCCGCTCAATTCCGCGCCTACCGAGGAGATGTCGCCGCGGTCGAGGCGGGCACCGCATCCGACCTCGCCACCGAAGCGGGAGCGGCCGTCATCGCGGTGGGCGCCGACGCGCAGCTGCGGCTCTGGGCCGGCACCAGTGCCGAGCAGGTGCTGACCTCGTCGAGCAACACCTTCACCGACCTCTTCGACGGCGTCGACGTCACGGTCTCCGCGGCATCCGCCGATTTCGTCACGATCGGCGTGACCGTCGACACCGCGGCCCGCACGAAAGCCTCCGCCGAGTTCATCGCCGCGGTCAAAGACATCCTGACGCGCATCGACAACGGCTCGAAGGCGACCGTCGCCGCGAACGCGGGCGAGAAGACGACACTGGGCGTCTTCACCGGTGACAGCACGGTCCGCTCGCTGCGTACGGCGCTCGCCGACGCCATCCAGCATCCGATCGACGGTGTCTCCCCCTCCTCCATCGGCATCTCGACCGACATGTACGGCGTGCTGAGCTTCGACGAGGAGAAGTTCGCCGAAGCCCTCGCGAAGGACCCGGATGCGGTCGCCGGACTGTTCTCCGACGTCGCCTCGCGCGTGCAGGAGACCGCGAAGGTCTACTCCGACAAGTACGAGGGCCTGCTCACGTCCCGCATCACCGGACAGGAGAGCGAGGTGAAGAGCCTCGGCGAGCAGATGGAGCGCTGGGACGTGCGTCTCGCCCAGCGCAAGGCGAACCTGGAGCGCACCTACGCCCGACTCGAGGTCATGCTCTCACAGCTGCAGTCGCAGTCGACGTACCTGTCCTCGCAGATCGCCGCGCTGCCGACCTCGAGCTCGGGGAAGTGAGCATGAACTCCGCCCTGCGCGCTCAGCAGCGTTACCGGGACGACGTCGTCCTGTCGGCACCGCCCGAGCGTCTCGTGACACTGCTCTACGACCGGCTGATGATCGACATCGAACGCGGCGAGGCCGCGCAGCGGGCCGAGGACTGGACCGAGGCGAACGCCCAGCTCCAGCACGCGCAGGCCATCGTGGCAGAGCTGTCCTCCTCCCTCACCGACGACTGGAACGGCAGCGCCGGCCTGCGCTCGGTGTACGTGTTCCTGTCGCAGACCCTGATCGGTGCCAACATCGGCCGCGATCCCGAACGCACGCGCGCCTGCCACGGGATCGTCGCCCCGCTGCGGGATGCCTGGCACGAAGCAGCGCGAACCGTTGCGGAGACCAGGGCGTGAGCGCCGCCGAGGAGTTCGGCCGGCGGAACATCGACGAGTGGACCGACCTGCTGGATCGTCTCGAGCTCGACGCCGACCGGATCCTGACGGCTGCCCCCGGAACCGCGGACACGGCCGTCATCGAACCGTGGACACCGCCCAGCACTCCCCTGCCCGTGCACCTCGCCGACCGCGCCCGCCGAGTGATCGAGCGCCAGCGCCTCGCGATGGAACGCACCCGCACGGATCTCGACGACCTCCGCCAGCACCTCGGCGCCGTGGATCGAATCCCGGGAGCCCGTCGCCCCGACGCACCCGCCTACCTCGACGTGGACGGCTGAGACCGCTCCCTAACGCCGCGCGCGACCCTGCCGATAGACCAGGGAGAGCACGGATGGCTCGCAAGACTCGGCCAGGGATCGGCCACACCACCACACACGGGGAGCGGTCGTGTTCGATTCTGTGACCATCAACGCGCTGACGAGCGCGCTCGACGGCCTCGCGCTGCGTCAGCGGGCGATCGCCGACAACATCGCCAACATCAACACCCCCGACTATCACGCCAAGCGGGTGCGCTTCGAAGAGGCACTCGCCGACTCGGTCCAGGCGGGCGACGGACGCGTCGGCGCAACGGTCGGCGCCTCGCTCGAGCCGACGCGTCTGAACGGCAACAACGTCAACCTCGACACCGAGACCCTGTCCAGCGTCGACACGATGCTGCGCTACCAGTTCGCGACGCAGGCCGTGAACGGCTCGTTCGCCTCGATGCGCGCGGCGATGAGGACCTCATGACCTTCGACGCGATCGGCATCGCAAGCACCGGACTGACCGTGCACCGCAAGTGGCTCGACGCCATCAGCGACAACATCGCGAACATCAACACCGTCACAGCGACCGACGGCGCGGCCTTCCGGGCCCGGTACATCACCGCCCAGACCAGCGACCAGTCGCCCGGGGTCTATGTGGCCGGTGCCGTGCAGGGCAGCGCCGAGGGCCGTCTCGTGCATCAGCCCGACCACCCGCTCGCCGACGCCGACGGCTACGTCCGCTACCCCGACATCGACCTCGGCGACCAGATGAGCCAGCTCATCCTCGCCCAGCGCGGCTACCAGGCCAGCGCCGGCATCGTCGACCGTGCCCGCAACGCCTACGAATCCGCCCTCCAGATCGGACGCAGCTGATGGATCCCCTCTCCGGCGTCGAGGGCATCTCCTCGGCCTTCACCCTCGCCCCGCCCACAGCTCCCGTGAAGGCGGCGGACGACACCGCCTTCGCGAACAGCGTCACCGGTGCGATCGACGAACTGCGCTCCCTGCAGTCCGAATCCGACGCGCTCAAGGTCGCCGCCGTCACCGGCGACCTCGACGACATCCACTCGGCCATGATCGCCTCCTCGCGCGCTTCGGTCACCCTCGAACTCGTCGCCGCCGTGCGCAACAAGGGCGTCGACGCGTTCAACGAGATCATGCGGATGCAGGCCTGATGCCTCAGGCAGTGACCAATGTCTTCCAGCGGATCGGACGTGTGATCGCGGGCTTCACCCTCGCGCAGCGCACGATCGCGATCATCGGTGTCGCCGTGCTCGCGCTCGGAATCGTCGCGCTCTCCAGTTGGCTGAGCCGCCCGACCTACACCCCGCTGTTCTCCGGGATGAGCGCCTCCGACGCGAACGCCGTCGTCGAGCAGCTGCGGTCGTCGTCGGTCCCCTACGAGCTCGCCGACGGCGGCGCCACCGTGCTCGTGCCGGAGAAGGACGTCTACGACCAGCGGCTCGCGGCTGCCTCCGCCGGCCTCCCCGGTGCGAGCTCCGGCGGATACTCGCTGCTCGACGACATGGGCGTGACCACCTCGGAGTTCCAGCAGTCCGTGACCTACAAGCGCGCCATCGAGGGCGAGCTCGCCGCGACCATCTCGTCGATCGAGGGCGTGACCGCGGCCTCCGTGCAGCTGGCCATCCCGGAGGAGAGCGTCTTCGTCTCGGAGACGGTGGACTCCACCGCATCGGTGTTCGTGGAGACGTCCGGCAGCGCGTCGCTCACGTCGAAGCAGGTCGAGGCGATCGTGCACCTGACCTCCGCGGCGGTCAGCGGCATGAAGCCCGAGAACGTCGCCGTCGTGGACCAGAGCGGCCAGACGCTCTCGGCCGCCGGCGTCGGGGCCACCGGCGGTGTCGACCAGCAGGCGGGCGACTACGAGGCGCGGGTGACGGCCAGCGTGCAGCAGATGCTGGACACCGTCGTCGGACCGGGCAACGCCACCGTGACGGTCGTCGCCGAGATCGACCGCTCTGTCAACGAGCGCGTCGAAGAAACCTACACCCCGGCGGAGGGCGCACCTCCGCTGACCGAGCAGTCGCGAACGGACACCCAGAACGGGTCGAGCTCCAACGCCGGCGTGCTCGGACCGGACAACATCGCGGTGCCGTCGGCCGGCGCGGACGGCACGTCCGAATCCACGGAGACCTCGAAGACCAACGCCGTCAACAAGAGCACCCAGAGCACCTCGACCCCGGCGGGGAACGTGCTGCGTCAGTCGGTGTCGGTCGCCGTCGACGCGGGAGCCGGGGGCGACCTGAGCACCGCGCAGCTGACCGACCTGGTCGAGACCGCCGCCGGGATCGACACCGAACGCGGAGACTCCATCGCGGTCGAGCTCGTCTCCTTCAGCCAGACGGATGCCGAAGCCGCTCAGGCCGCGCTCCAGGCTGCCAAGGACGCCGAGGCCGCCGAGCGTCAGGCCGTGCTCCTGAACACCGCGATCATCGCCGCCGCGATCGCTCTGCCGCTGCTGCTGGCCGTGATCGCGGCCCTCGTTCGCATGCGGCGTCGCGCCAACTCGGCGACCGAGTTCGACCAGCTGTTCGGCGAGCGGCCCGCCCCGCTGTCGGCGGCTCTCGACCCCGGTGCGGCCACCACCGCCATCGAGCAGGCGCCCACGACCCCGCTGGCCTTCCTGGAGACGACGCCCGACCCCGAGCCGGAGCCGGACCCCGAGCCCGCACAGGTGAGCCTCGAGCGCCGCCGCGCCGAGATCGACTCGCTGACGCGTCAGGACCCGAAGCGCACGGCCGAGCTGCTGCGGACCCTCATCGACGACAGGCAGCACGTATGAGCGGCCTGACCGACCGGCAGACGGCGGCAGTCGTGCTGATGAACCTCGACCGCGCGCAGGCGATCGAGGTGATGAAGCACCTCTCGGAGTCGGAGGCCGAGGCCGTCGCCGCCGAGATCATCGAGCTGCAGGATCTGGACGCCGCCACCACCGCCCAGGCGCTCGGCCAGTTCCACCGGATCGCGACCGGGCACCTGCCGCCCGCCCGCGGTGGCCGCGACCTCGCAGCCGGACTGCTGGAGGCCTCGTTCGGGGCGGAGCGCGCCGCGGCCGTGCTCGGCAGGGTGGGTTCGGCGTCGATGAACTCGTCGTTCGAGTTCCTCGGTTCGGCCGACCCGGCGCAGCTGGCGACCCTCCTCGACGGCGAGCTTCCGCAGACCGTCGCCCTGGTGCTCGCGCACCTGCCCACCGACCGGGCGGCCGCCGTGCTGGCTGCTCTTCCCGATCCGACCCGCACCGATGTCGCCCACGCGATCGCGACCATGGGCACCGCGTCGCAGGAGGCGATCGCTATCGTGGCCGACGCGCTGAAGGCCCGCACCGGAAGCTTCGCGAGCCGTGATGCTCCGGACACCCTCGGCGGTGTCGAGCCGCTCGTCGAGATCATCGCCCGGTCGGGAGCGACCGTCGAGAAGGCGCTGCTGGCGAGCATCGAGGACCGCGACAGCGCCCTCGCGGAAGACATCCGGTCGCGCATGTTCACCTTCGCCGACATCGTCAAGCTCGACGACCGCGACACGCAGCGGGTGCTGCGCGGCATGGACATCCGCTCGTTGGCTCTCGCCCTGAAGGGTGCGAACCAGCCGATCGTCGACCTCATCCGCCGCAACGTCTCGGAGCGCAACCGCGAGAACCTGGACGAGGAAGCACGGACCCTCGGGCCGGTGCGCATCTCGCAGGTCGAGGAGGCCAGAGCCGAGATCGTGCGCACGATCCGCGCGCTCGAGGCCGCCGGCGACATCACGGTGCAGCGCGCCGACGAGGATGAATATGTCTACTGACGCGTTCTCTCCCGTGCTGTTCCCGCGTCTCGACGGACGCGCGGACGGCGCGGAGCATGCGCGTGCCCGCATGCGGGGCTATGCCGAAGGGCATGCCGAGGGCTACCGTGCCGGGCGGGCCGAAGCCGAGGCGGAGCAGCGGGTCGCCGCCGCGGAGCAGGCAGCCCGCGACGCGGCGGCCGCGCGCGAGATGGAGACCGCCGTGTCCGCCCTGCACGCCGCTGCCCGCTCGTTCGGCGACCGGGAGCGCGAGCTCTCCGGCGCCGCACACGACGAGGTGCTGCGCTGTGCGATCGAACTCGCCGAGCTCATCCTCGGCGCCGAACTCTCGGATGCCGGTGCGTCTGCGGCGGCAGCAGCCCGGCGAGTGCTCGCTGCCGCCGAACCCGCTGAGATCCGCGAGGTGCGTCTGCACCCCGACGACCTGCGCACGCTGCAGACCGCGGATGCGCAGTTGACCGCGTTCGCCCTCGTCGGCGATGACACGCTCGAGCGCGGGGATGCCGTCGCGACACTCGCGCACGGGCACATCGATGCCCGGATCGGCAGCGCTCTCGAGCGCGCTCGCCGCGCACTCGTCGAGGCCGGGTCATGACGGCCTGGACAGCCGTGCGCGAGGCGGTTCGGCCGGAGCGGATCGGCGTCGTCTCCCAGGTGCGCGGTCTGAGCGTGCAGGTGCGCGGCCTCGACGGCGCCGTCGGCGACGTCGTGACCCTCGACGGGGTCGATGCCGAGGTCGTCGCGATCGGTGAGGGCGGCCTGCGGTGCATGCCTCTCGGAGCCGTCGCCGGTCTGACCGTCGGGGCGCCGGTGCGCGGACGGGGTGGTCCGCTGCGCGTGCCGACCGGCGCAGCCCTGCTCGGACGAGTCCTCGACGGGCTCGGACGGCCGATCGACGGCAAGGGGCCGTTGACGGGCGCGATCCCTGTGAGCCTCGATCACGCTCCGCCGTCGATCATGGGGCGTGACCGGATCGAGGCCCCTCTTCCGCTCGGCGTGCGCGCGCTCGACACGCTCGTCAGCGTGGGGCGGGGACAACGCGTCGGGCTCTTCGCCGGCTCGGGGGTCGGCAAGTCGTCGCTGCTGTCGATGATCGCGCGCGGCACCGAGGCCGAGGTGACCGTGATCGCCCTCGTCGGCGAGCGCGGCCGCGAGGTGCGCGAGTTCATCGAGGACGACCTGGGTCCCGAGGGACTCGCCCGTTCCGTGGTCGTCGTCTCGACCTCGGACCAGCCCGCGATGGCCCGCATCCGGGCGGCGTACACCGCGACGAGGATCGCCGAGGCCTTCCGCGACGACGGGGCGCACGCCATCCTCATGATGGACTCGCTGACCCGCGTCGCGATGGCGCAGCGCGAGATCGGCCTCTCCGCCGGAGAGCCCCCCGCGACCCGCGGCTATCCGCCGTCGACGTTCTCGCTCCTCGCCGGGCTGCTCGAACGCGCCGGCACCGATCGACGCGGCTCGATCACCGGCGTCTACACCGTGCTCGTCGACGGCGACGACCACAACGAGCCGATCGCCGACACCGTGCGCTCGATCCTCGACGGCCACGTCGTGCTCGATCGTGCACTCGCCCTCTCCGGACACCATCCGGCGATCGACGTGCTCGGCTCCGTCTCTCGCGTGGCGGGGAAGATCACCGCCTCGGAACAGCGGTCGCACGCGGCGACGCTGCGAGCGGTCCTCGCCGCGCGTCGCCGGGCGAACGACCTGATCGATATCGGCGCCTACCAGCCGGGAGCCGACGCGCGCATCGACGCGGCCATCACCCACGAACGGGCGATCTCGGCCTTCCTCACCCAGCCCCTCGACGAGACGAGCCGGATCGACGAATCGTGGCGTCGCCTCGACGAACTCGTCTCCGGCTTCGGAGGTCTCTCATGACACGGTCCTTCTCCCTGGCGGGCCTGCTGCGCGTGCGCGAGATCCAGGAGCGGGCCGCCGCCCAGCGACTGTCCCGCGCGGTGCTCGACGCCCAGCACACCGAGGCACGCGATCGATCCCTTCGCGCGCACCTCTCCGGAGCCGGGAGCGAAGCGGTCGACGTCCGCTCGCTCGCCGCGCTCGCTGCCGCCCGCGTCGCCGGTCGGACGCTCCTCGCCGACCTGACGACGCTGTCGCACCTGCAGGCGCAGACCGTCGACGACGCCCGCACCGAACACGCCGAGGCGAGACGGGCGATGCGCGGACTCGATCGTCTCGCCCAGGCGCACGCCGCGCGGGTGCGGGCTGCCGAGCTGCACGCCGAGCAGGCGGAGCTCGACGAGATCGGATCGCGCACCGATACGGAGGGGCAGTCGTGACCGCCCTCGGCATCGTCGACATGCTCGACGCTCGCGCGTCGCGCCCGACCGGCGGCTCGCCGTCGCGCGGCACCACCCCGGGCGCCGCGGCCTTCGCCGACGTGATCCAGGATGCTGCCCGGGCTCAACGCGCGGATGACGCCCCCGCCGACGGCATCCCTGCTGAGGGTTCATCGACGGGAAGCGCCACGACGGAAGCCCCCACCGAGCCCGATGGCCAGGTTCTCCCCGTGGTCCCGGCGCCCCTCGCCCCCCTCCCGAGCGGTTCGGGCACGGCGGCTCCCGTCGAGGGAAGCACCACGGATGCGACCCTCGACCTCGACCTCGACCCGATGCAGCCGCCGGTGGATGCTGCGGAAGACGCGGGAGCGGTGGATGCCGCTGCGGCCTCCGCCGACCTCCCGCCGATCGCGGCGTCCAGCACGGTCGCCGCATCGGTCGATCCGGCACGCGCCACGGCATCTGCGGGAGCCCTGGCAGCATCAGCCGCGCCGCCCGCCGTCCCCGGGGCATCGCCGCGCACCTCGTCTAGCCCCGGCGTCGGTGCCGCATCCCTTCCGGTCAGCACCGCCGCGGTGGCGGGAGCGTCCGACATGAACAGCACGACGGCCGATGTCCCGGCCGATGCCGCTCTCCGCCTCGCCCGCGTCCCCTCCAGTGCAACTGCTGCTGCCGGCGAGCACGGTGCCGTCGCTGCGGCTCCCGCACCGGCATCGGCGTCGAACGCCGACCCGGCACTCCGGGTCGCGACGGCCACCGCACCCGACACGGCACCCGACACCGTGGCGTCCCCTGCCGGCTCGGCTCCGGTCGTCGCCGCTCCCGCCGCATCCGCACCCGCCTCCGCAGACGCCGCCGGCCCGACCGCCGCCGTCACCGCACCCGCATCACCGCCCCCGGTCGCCCCGAGCACTCCTGCCGCCGCAGCGGCGCTCGCCCGGCCGGTCCTGCTCCCCCAGATCTCGGCGCCGGTCGTCGCACTCGCCCAGGCCGCAGACGGCGATCACAGCCTCACGCTGACTGTGTCGCCCGAGAACCTCGGCCCGGTGACCGTGCGTGCGCATATCTCCGGAGGCGCCATCCACATCGAGCTGCACGCCCCGAACGACCTCGGGCGCGAGGCGCTGCGTGCCGTCCTCGCCGACCTGCGACGGGATCTCGCGGCAGCGGCACCGCACGCCTCCCTGATGCTCTCGAGCTCGGACGACGGCCCCGGCTCGGCGAACCCGCAGAGCTCACCGAACGGCGGCTCAGCAAACGGCAACGCTGCGAACGGCAACGCGGCGAGCGCGGGCGGCGGGCAGACCCGCGGCGACGCACCCGCCGACCGGAACGCGGGCGCACAAGCGAACCCGGCCGTCCTACCCTCCGCACCCGACGGCACACCGCCCGTCCCCCTCGTCTCGCCGCACGGCGGCATCGATGTCTTCGCCTGATCCGAGAGGAACCCCATGACCACGGTCGACCCCATCACCGGCACCATCCCGCCCAGCGGCGTGCAGACCGGCAGCACCACGCCCCCGGTCGAACGCAAGAAGACGCTCGACTCGGAGGTGTTCCTGAAGCTGCTGGTGACCCAGCTGACCAATCAGGACCCCAGCTCTCCCATGAACACCAACGAGATGATCTCGCAGACCACGCAGCTGGCCTCCATGGAGCAGTTGACCGCGCTGTCGGCCACCTCGACCGAGAGCTTCGCGCTCAGCATGCGGCAGACCGCCGCCGCCCTGATCGGCCACGAAGCGCAGTACGTCGACGAAGACGGTGTCACTCAGAAGGGCATCGTCACCTCCGTCTCCTATGCGGGCGCCGTCCCCCTCGTTATCATTGGCGACGCCACCATCGCCCTCGACGCCGTCTCCGGCGTCTCCCTCGTCCCCAAATCCTGATCAGCCCCGCACCCAGAAAGGCACCACCATGCTCCGCTCCCTCTTCGCCGGAATCTCGGGCCTGCGCTCGCACCAGACCATGCTCGACGTCACGGGTAACAACATCGCCAACGTCAACACGACCGGCTTCAAGGCCTCGGCCGTGCAGTTCCAGGATTCGCTCTCGCAGCTGCTGCGCAACTCGATGATGCCGCAGACGAACCTCGGCGGTCAGAACCCCGCCCAGGTCGGCCTCGGCGTGCAGGTCGCCGGCATCAGCACCAACTTCGCCTCGGGCGCACCGCAGCCCACCGGCGTCCCCACCGATCTCATGATCGCCGGCGACGGCTTCTTCGTGGTCCGCTCCGGCGGCGAGACGCTGTACACCCGCAACGGCGGCTTCTCGTTCGACGCGAGCGGCAAGCTGGTCTCGGCCGACGGCGCGCTCGTGCAGGGCTGGACCGCGCGCGACGGAGCGATCGTCCCCGGTCAGGGCGTCGGCGACATCACGCTCCCCGTGGGCGCGCTGAGCCCCGCCGCCGCGACGACCACCGCGCGGGTGACCGGCAACCTGCCCTCGGGCGCGGCCATCGGCGACACGCTCGTGCGCGACATCAAGACCTACGACGCACAGGGCACCGAGACCTCGATGCGCCTCACGTTCACCCGCACGACCGCCGGCTGGGACGTCACCGATGCTGCCGGCGCGCGCACCCCGCTGGCCTTCACCGACGGCAAGCAGGCGGGCGCCTCGTCGATCGTGTCCGGCGGCATCACGGTCGACCTGTCGGCGGTCACCGGCTTCGCCGACGTCAGCGACATCGCCATCAAGGAGCAGAACGGCAAGCCGGCCGGCACCCTGAGCTCCTACGCCCTGACGAACGACGGCAGCCTCGTCGGCACGTTCAGCAACGGCGACACCGAGGTGCTCGCGCGCATCGCACTGGCCGGCTTCGTGAACCCGGGCGGCCTGGAGAAGACCGGGTCCTCGCAGTTCCGTCCCAGCGGCAACTCGGGCCAGCCGACGCTCGGTCAGGCCGGGACCGACGGACTGGGTGGCATCATCAGCGGTGCGCTTGAGATGTCGAACGTCGACCTCTCGCAGGAGTTCACCAACCTGATCGTCGCCCAGCGCGGTTTCCAGGCGAACGCCCGCATCATCACCACGAGCGACGAGGTGCTGCAGGAGCTCACGAACCTCAAGCGCTGAGTCGCGGCAGCTCGCTGCTTCCCCGGGAGGGTTCTCCGCGTGATCGCGGGGAGCCCTCCCGGTCTGCGTTCGGGCACTATCACGGACGCTCCATTCGAAACTAAGGTTTAGCGCCCTTAACCACGAGTAACGGAGCCCGTACTCGGGGTTAAGGCACCAGCGCGCTGGTTCCGGGCCCGGCGAGTCCTGTCGCTAACGCTCGACGCCTACCGGCCGACAGTCACCTCCGACAGCCCAGGACGGGCCGTCGGGTCCGCGCTCCCCGGAACGCGGACGGATCTTTCCAGGATGGAGCCCATGATCGTCCTCACGCGCCTGAACCGTTCCCGGTTCGCGGTGAACCCCGACCTGATCGAACGTGTCCAGGCAACGCCCGACACGACGCTCATCATGGTCGACGGTGCGACGTTCGTCGTCACCGAGACGATGGACGACGTGATCGCGCAGATCACCCGGTTCCGGGCCGGAGTGCTCGCCACTGCTGCCGCCCTGATCGCCGCACCCGACGGCGACTCCCGCACTCCCGAGGTCGGTCTCTGATGGATCCGTCCCTCATCCTCGGCCTGATCCTCGCGTTCGGCGCTTTGATCGCCATGATCAACCTCGAAGGCGCGACCATCGGATCGCTGCTGATCCCCGCCCCGATGGTGCTGGTCTTCGGAGCCACGATCGCCGTCGGCATCGCGAGCGGCACTGTGCGCGATGCGCTGCATGCGGTCAAGTCGCTCCCCCGCGCCTTCCGCGGCGAGCGCCGCACCGCGTCGAGCATGATCGACACGGTGGTCGGCTACGCCGAGAAGGCGCGCGCCGAAGGGCTCCTCGCCCTCGAGCAGGGGCTGGAGGACGAGAAGGACCCGTTCCTGCGCCAGGCGCTGCAGAGCATCGCCGACGGCACGGACGCCGAAGACCTGCGAACCCTGCTGGAGGATGAGCTCACCTCGACCGCTGCCCGTAACCGCACCGCCTCACGCTTCTACATGACGCTCGGCGGCTTCGCGCCAACGGTCGGCATCATCGGCACGGTCGTCTCCCTCACGCATGTGCTGGAGAAGCTCGACAAGCCGGACACCCTCGGTCCCATGATCGCGACGGCATTCGTGGCGACGCTGTGGGGTCTCCTGTCGGCCAACTTCATCTGGCTGCCCATCGGCGGACGTCTCCAGCGTCTCGGCGAGCTCGAGCTCGAACGCATGACCGTGCTCATGGAGGGCATGCTGGCCGTACAGGCCGGCGCCCCGCCGCAGTTCGTCGGCGAACGTCTGCGCGCCCTCGTGTCCGAGCGCCCCTCCGCCCGCTCCGGCCGGAAGGCTCGCACCTCGGAACCCGAGGAGACGGAGCAGGGGTCATGAGCGTCCGGGCCCGTCGCCGCGTGCCCCAGGAGGAGCACAGCGGTCCGGACGAGCGGTGGATGGCGTCCTACATGGACATGGTGACCGTGCTGATGTGCATGTTCATCGTGCTGTTCGCGATGTCGACGGTCGACCAGGAGAAGTTCGAGGCGCTCAGCGCCTCCCTCGCGACCGGGTTCGGTCAGGAGCCGTCGGAGGACGTGGATGCCGTCACCGGGGTCGTCGTCCCTCCGGAGCTGGTCGACGAGAAGGGCGAGGACTTCGCCGACGTCGACCTGGCGGCCGCGCAGACCGAGTTCGACGAGCTCTCCGCCCTCCGTGAGCGTCTGCGCCAGGTGCTCGCCGAGAACGGCCTCGAAGCCGACGTCACCTTCACGATCGACGAGCGGGGCCTGACGATCGGACTCGTCAGCGCCGAGACGTTCTTCACCACGAACAGCACCACCCTCAGCTCGAAGGCGGTTCTGGTGCTCGATGCACTCGGCTCGGTCCTGGTCACCGCCCCGAACGAGATCTCGGTCGAAGGTCACGCCGACGTCCGCGGATCGGTCGCCCCGTTCCCGACGAACTGGGAGCTCTCGGCCGGCCGATCCACCCAGGTGCTGCGGCACCTCGTCGAGTCGTCCGGGCTGCCGCCGGGGCACCTGAAGTCGGTCGGGTTCGGCGACACGCGGCCCGTCGCGGCGGGTTCCTCGCCCGCGGCGCTGGCCCAGAACCGGCGCGTCGACATCGTCGTCCTCTCGGATGCGAAGGAGGAGGTGCGAGCACTCATCCCCGAAGCGCAGGCCGCGCAGCCGTCCTCCTGACCGTTCCCGCCTAACGCACGCCGATCACCGCCCGATAGTCGGGTTCGTGGTGATCGAGGACAGCGTGCGCTCCGACGTGCGCACAGCGACGGCGACGAAGACCGCCGAAGTCGAGGTGTACGACTTCGGCCGTTCGGCGACCCTCTCGCGCGAGCACACCCGCGCCCTGGAGCTGGCCTTCGAGACGTTCTCCCGGCAGTGGTCGGCGCAGCTCTCGGCGAAGATCCACGTGCGTGCCACCATCGCCGTCGAGCATGTCGGGATGTTGACCTACGGCGAGTACGCCGCCTCGCTGCCGACCACGACGACCCTCATCGTGTGCGCACTGCCCGATTCCGACGAGCGGCTCATCGTGCAGCTGCCGACCTCCGCTGCCACGACCTGGATCGTGCAGATGGTCGGCGGGCGCGCATCGTCGACGTCGGAGGACCGCACCTTCACCCCGATCGAGCAGGCGCTGATCCGCTCGCTCATCGTCGACGCGCTCGACCACCTGACCGGCTCCCTCGACGGACTGCTCCCCGCCGGTGTGACCGTGAGCGGCATCCAGTACAGCTCGCAGTTCGCGCAGGTCGCGGCATCGGGCGAACCGGTCATCGTCGCCCGCTTCTCGATGCGCCTCGCGGGCCGGGCGGTGCCGGTGAGCGTCATGCTGCCGGCGTCGGTCCTCGCCGGCTTCACCGTGCGCACCTCCGACGCCGACCGCGCCGCAGCGCCCGGGCTGGTCCGACGCCAGGTCGAGGTCTCCCCCGTCGAGCTCTCGCTGCGGCTCGCTCCGCGCGCGGTGCTCCCCCGCGAGGTGCTCGACCTCGCCGTCGGCGACATCGTCTCCTTCCCGCACTCCGCCGACCGCCCGATGCTGCTCGCCGTGGGCGATCAGACCGTCGCCACCGCCGCCGTGGGCAGCGCCGGCGCCCGTCTCGCGTGCGTCGTCGCCACCACCGTCCCCGATCCCGTCTTCGCCGAGGAGCCCGCGTGACCAGCACCACCACCTATGAGTCCGCCGTCGCCGCCGCCTTCGCCGCGTCGCTGCCGACCGCGGCTGCACTGACCGCTCGCGCCTCGCAGGTCTCCGGAGACACCGGCGACGCCGTGATCGTGCAGTTCGTCGGCGAGGCGAGCGCGCAGCTCGCCGTGCAGCTCTTCGACCCCGAGACCCTGGTCGACGGACTCGCGGGCGCGCCCCTGGCCGACCGTCTGCGCGATGCCCTGGAAGCCTCCACGAGCGCGCTGGGAGCCGGCGCGCTGGGCGAGGCCGTGATCGGCGACGCCTCTCCGCTCTTCTCGAACCCGTCGGCGCAGCTGTTCGACCTGCAGGACGACACGGACCGCACGATCGGCCGCCTCGCCGTCGTCGTCACGCGCACCCCGGCAGCGGCATCGAGCCCGTCCCGCCGACTGCACCGCATCGCCGGCGTCGAGATGGAGCTCACGGTCGAGATCGGCCGCACCCGGATGGCGGTGCGCGACGTGCTCGACCTGGAGCCGGGCCGCATCGTCGAACTCGACCGCTCCGCCGGCGCGCCGGCCGACATCAAGCTCAACGGCCGCATCATCGCGCACGGCGAGGTGGTCGTGGTCGACCAGGACTACGCGGTGCGGATCACCCGCATCCTCGAGAACGTCGAGGCCTGACCCTGGACGACCTCCTGCTCGGCCTGCGGGTCGTGCTCTCGCTCGCCGCAGTGCTCGGGGTGCTGTGGTTCCTGCAGCGTCGCGTCGCGCGCACGCAGGCCCGTCGTCGCGACGGTGAGGTGATCACGGTGCTCGGGCGGCAGGGCGTGGGTCCGAAGGCGCAGGTCGTCGTGGTCCAGACGGAGGACGCCCGCTACGTCCTCGGTGTCACCGAGCACGGCGTGAGCGTGGTCGACAAGCTGCCGGTGAAGGCCGCGGCTCAGCCCGACGAGGACACCCGTCCCGTGTGGTCGGCGGCGACGTCGGAGGCGGCATCCGATGCCGAGGAGTTCGACCGCATCCTCGCCGCGACCGCTCGGACCGAGACGGCCGCGGCATCACCGGCGGGTCCCACTCCGCAGCGGCGCGTCCGTCACCGGAACGATCCGCTGCGCGGCTCCATCCTCTCCCCCGAAACCTGGCGCCAGACCGCCGAGGCCATCCGGCGCACGCGATGAGCGCGTCCCGTGGGGTCGTCGACGGCCGCGCGCTGCGACGTGTCGCACTGATCCTCGTCGCAGCCCTCGTCCTGGTCGCGGCGCTCACGCTGCTCTCCGGCACCGCCGCCCACGCCGAGGTCACCCCCGACGACCCGGGCGAGGGCGTCACGATCGACATCAACGGCGTCGACGGCGGCCCTTCGGGATCGATCCTGACGCTGCTGGGCATCACGCTGCTCTCGGTCGCCCCCGCGCTCCTGCTGATGATGTCGTCGTTCACGAAGATCTTCGTCGTGCTGGCGATGACCAGGAACGCCCTGTCTCTGCCCACGATCCCGCCGAACCAGGTGCTGGCCGGGCTCTCGCTCTTCCTGTCGCTGTTCATCATGTGGCCGGTGCTGACCGAGATCAACACGGTCGCCGTGCAGCCGTACATCGACGGCACGCTCACGTTCACTCAGGCGATCGACGTCGGTCAGCTGCCGCTGCAGGAGTGGATGCTGCGCTTCACGCGCGAAGAGGACCTCGCCCTGATGACTCGGATGGCGGGCCAGCCCAACCCCGAGGATCCCTCGAGCGTGCCGATGTACACGCTCATCCCCGCGTTCATGATCTCCGAGCTGCGAGCCGCCTTCATCATCGGCTTCGTCATCTTCATCCCGTTCCTGGTCATCGACCTGGTCGTCGCCGCCGCGCTGATGTCGATGGGCATGATGATGCTGCCGCCCGTCATGATCTCGCTCCCCTTCAAGATCCTGCTGTTCATCCTCGTCGACGGCTGGGGGCTCATCATCCGCGCCCTGCTGGAGAGTTACGGAGGTGTGGGATGAGCCCGGAAGCGGTCATCGACATCGGCACCCAGGGCCTGATCATCGCGGCGAAACTGGCCGCCCCGGTGCTCGTCACGGCGCTCGTGGTGGGTTTCGCGATCTCGCTGCTGCAGTCCATCACCCAGGTGCAGGAGGTGACGCTGTCGTTCGTGCCGAAGATCGTCGCCGTGGGTATCGCACTGCTCATCGCCGGCAACTGGATGATCGCCGAGATGATCGCCTTCACGAACGAGATGTTCGCCCGCATCCCCTCGCTGCTGAGCGGGTGACGACGTGTACATCCCCATCGACTTCGCGTGGCTCGAGGCGACCATGCTCGCCGCGGTGCGCATCACGGCGTTCATCATGATCGCCCCGCCGTTCTCCTACGGGGCGATCCCGGTGCGGGTGAAGGCGATGCTCGCGATCGGCCTGTCCCTCGCCGCGGGCACGGCCGTCGCTCCCGGCTACGAGAACCTCGACACCGGGCCCTTCCTCGGCGCCCTGGTGCTGCAGGTGCTCACCGGAGCGCTCCTCGGCTTCCTCGTGCTGCTCTGCTTCTCGGCTCTGCAGGCCGCCGGCAGCCTGATCGACGTGTTCGGCGGTTTCCAGCTGGCTCAGGCCTTCGACCCGCACTCGCTCGTGAACGGCGCCCAGTTCACCCGGCTGTTCCACATCACCGCGCTGACGCTGCTGTTCGCCTCCGGTGGATACCAGCTCATCCTCGCCGGCCTCGCCCGCAGCTTCGAGGCGGTGCCCGTCGACGGCATCTTCGAGGTGGCGGCCCCGGCGGAACTCCTCATCGAGGGGGTGTCGCAGATGGTCCTGGCCGCCGTGCAGATCGCCGGCCCGCTCGTGCTGGTGCTGTTCCTCGCCGATGTCGGGCTCGGACTGATCACCCGCGTCGCTCCCGCGCTCAACGCGTTCGCGATGGGCTTCCCGGTGAAGATCCTGCTCACCCTGCTGCTCGCCGGCGCCGTGTACGCCGTGCTCCCCGGCATCGTCGACGCCCTCTCCGGGCAGGCGCTGAAGATGATGCAGGGGGTGCACGAGTGAGCGGCACCGACACCGGCGAACGCAGCGAGAAGGCGACCGACAAGCACCTCAACGAGGCCCGCAAGAAGGGGCGCCTGTCACGCAGCCAGGACCTCACGGCGTGGCTCGGCATCGGTGCCGCGGCCATCGCCATGCCGGCGGCCATCGCGCTCGGTGCTGCGGCCGGAACGGAGCAGCTCCTCACGGTCACCTCCCTGGTGTTCAGCCCCACGCCGGAGGCGGCGCTCGGCGCGCTCGGACGCGGTCTGGCCTCGGTGCTGCCGACCCTCGCGGTGATGCTCGCCGCCGTCGCGATCGTCACGCTGATCGGCGCCGTCGTGCAGGGCGGCGTGCACCTGAAACCGCTCACCGGACGTTTCGAGCAGTTCAACATCGTCACCGGCATCCGTCGCGTGTTCGGGCTGCAGGCGCTGTGGGAGGGCGCCAAGGCGCTCCTGAAGACCGCGGCGATCGGCCTCGCGCTCTGGGTCGTCATCGCGGGGCTGATGCCGGTGCTCACCGCCAGCGGCGCCCATTCGATCTCGCGCCTGCTCGGCACGGCGGCCGAGGGCACGGCCGCCCTGCTGCAGACCGCGATCGCCGTGGGGCTGGTCCTCGCCGCGATCGACATGTTCGTCGTGATGCGCCGCAACCGCAAGCACACCCGCATGACCAAGCGCGAGATCCGCGACGAGAACAAGAGCTCCGAGGGCGACCCCCTGATCCGTCAGCAGCGACGCTCCCGGCAGCTCGCCGTCAGCCGCAACCGCATGATCGCCGCGGTCGCGGGGTCGGATGTGGTCGTCGTCAACCCGACGCACATCGCGATCGCCCTCCGGTACGAGCCCGGTCGCGCGGCCCCCAAGGTCGTCGCGAAGGGCAGCGGCGTGATCGCGGAGCGCATCCGCGACGAGGCCGTGCGCGCCGGTGTGCCCCTCGTGCGCGAGATCACGCTCGCCCGCGCCCTGCACGCCGCGTGCGAGCTCGGCCAGGAGATCCCCGAAGACCTGTACATCGCCGTCGCGCGCGTGCTCGTGTTCGTCGACGCCCTGCGTCGGCGCGGCGCCGCCCGCGGCATCCACACCCTTCCCTACCGGAGGACCGCATGAGACAGCTGTTCGTCAAGCTCATGGTGCCCATCGGGGTCGTCGGCATCATCATGCTGCTCGTCGTCCCGGTGCCGCCGTTCCTGCTCGACATCCTCATCATCCTGAACATCATGTTCGCCCTCGTGATCCTGCTCACGTCGATGTTCGTGAAGAAGCCGCTCGACTTCTCGGTGTTCCCCTCGCTGCTGCTGGTGGCGACGCTGTTCCGACTCGGGCTCAACGTCGCCTCGACCCGACTCGTGCTCGGCGAGGCGTATGCGGGGCAGGTGATCGAAGCGTTCGGCGCGATCGCCGTCGGCGGCTCCCTCATCATCGGCGCCGTGGTGTTCCTCATCCTGGTCGTCATCCAGTTCGTGGTCGTCACCAAGGGTGCGGAGCGCGTGGCGGAGGTCGGCGCGCGGTTCACCCTCGACGCCATGCCCGGCAAGCAGATGGCGATCGACGCTGACCTCAACGCCGGGCTCATCACCGATGCCGAGGCGCGCGAGCGCCGCGCGGAGGTCGCGGCCGAGGCCGACTTCTACGGCGCGATGGACGGTGCGTCGAAGTTCGTGAAGGGCGATGCGATCGCCGGACTCGTCATCATCATCATCAACATCGTCGGCGGCATCGCGATCGGCCTCGTGCAGCACGGCATGTCGATCGACGAGGCCGTGAGCACCTACAGCCTCCTCACGATCGGCGACGGGCTCGTCACGCAGATCCCCGCGCTGCTGATGGCCGTCTCCACCGGCATGATCGTCACCCGCTCCACGGCCGAGGCCGAGATGGGGACGGCGGCGTCGGCGCAGCTCGGCCAGTCCCGCAACGCGCTCATCATCGCGGGATGCGCCGCGATCATCATGTCGCTGATCCCGCACATGCCGATGCTGCCGTTCGTCGCGATCGGCGCCCTCCTGCTGTTCGTGGCGCAGCGCATCAAAGCGAACCAGCAGCGCGAGGAGGCGATCGCGGCCCAGACGCCGTCCGCCCTACCGGCCGACCAGCCGGAGGAGCTGATCGAGAAGATGCGCGTGCACCCGCTCGAGATCCTCCTCTCCCCCGACATCGTCGATCTGGTCACGGGCGGCCCGGACGACCTCCTGGCACGGGTGAAGGCGCTCCGGCGTCGGATCGCCCTCGACCTCGGCCTGATCACCCCGCCGGTGCGCACGCGCGACAGCATCGAGCTCGCGCAGTCGACGTACGTCATCCGCATCGCCGGCGTCGAGACCGGGAGGGGCACGGCCCCCGTCGGGTCTGTGCTCGCGCTCGGACAGGGCCTGGAGTCGCTCCCGGGCACGGCGACCCTCGACCCGGTCTTCGGCCTGGAGGGCAAGTGGATCCCCCTGGAGATGCGGCACAGCGCCGAGTTCGCCGGGGCCACCGTGATCGACCGGGCCAGCGTCATCATCACGCACCTCTCCAGCGTCATCCATGCCCATGCCGCGCGACTGTTGAGCCGGGAGGATGTCCGTCAGCTCACCGACGCCCTCAAGCAGGCGTCCCCGGCCGCCGTCGAGGAGCTCACTCCCGCGCTGCTGTCCCTCGCCGAGATCCAGCGCGTGCTCCAGGGCCTGCTCGCCGAGCGGGTGCCGATCAACGACCTCAGCCGCATCTACGAGGCGCTGGCGTTGCGGGCGAGGACGTCGACCGATCCCGAGGGGCTGATCGAGGCGGCACGAGCCGCGCTCGGACCCGCGATCGCCGCGCGCTTCGCCGATGCGGGCATCCTGCGCGTGGTGATGATCAATCCGCTCCTCGAGCAGGCCATGCTCGAGAACCTGCGCCCCGGCGACGACGGCACGCAGATCGTCTTCGACCCGCAGCGCATGGAATCCGTCGTCGAGTCGGTGAAGCAGGCCGTCTCCTCGGTGCGCGAAGGCGGCGAACCGGTGCTGGTGTGCGCCCCGTCGCTGCGTCCCGCGGTGCGACGACTCGTGTCCGCACAGACCGACGGCCTCCCGGTGCTCTCCTACACGGAGGCGACCTCCGCCGCGCTGACGATCGAGACGGTCGGTGTCGTCCGCGATGCGCCTGCGCCGTCGATCGGCGCCGTCTCCGCGGCAGTAGGCTGAACGAATGCTGGTTTTGACGAGGCGGATCGGTGAGAGCGTGCGCATCGACGGCGACATCGAGATCACGCTGCTCGAGATCAAAGGCGACAGCGTGCGCATCGGCGTGAAGGCGCCGCGAGAGACGCGCATCCAGCGCACCGAGATCATCGAAGCCGTGGTCGCCGAGAACGTGTCGGCCGCGGCCGAGACCGGAGCCGATGCCGAGGACGCGATCGTCGCCGCCCTCGCCAGGGGCCGCGAGTCCCGCCCGTCCTAATCGGCGCGGCCGCACTCGCCGATCAGGCGGAGGCGGCGCCCACCCCTGTCGCCCGCTTCCACTGGTCGCCACCCGCCTCACGCGCGCGTCCGGCCGCGCGTGCCGCCTCCGCCACGAGCGCGTCGTAGTCGTAACCGCAGGTGTCCGCCGCCGCCCATCCGATGCTGGCCGAGCAGCGGATGCCGTCGACCGCACCATCGCGATCGATGTCGGAGATGCGGCTCAGCACCGCCCGGATGTGGAATCGGACGGCCTCGTCGCTGGCGCGGATCACCACGATCGCCCGGCCGTCATCGACCCGCTCGGCGTCGGCGAGAGGCGGGAGGGCCTCCTCGATGTCGGCGTGGAAGCGATCGACGATGCGGGCGAACTCCGAGCCGGTCGTGGCCTCGCGAAGGTCGGCGGGGTCGTCCAGGCGCACCTCGAGCACCGACCAGCCGTGATCGTTCTGGGCCTCGGCTTTCCGGAGCCTGCGACGAGCCCGCTGGGCGACGCCGTCGGCCTCGGTCTGCTGCGGCGCTCCCACCCGCACCAGCAGCACCAGCGTGAAGGCCGCGCAGGTACTCACGATGAGCGTGCCGACGGCGTTCATGCCCCGCAGAGCGCTCAGCTGCTCATCGGTGCTCGCAGGGCCCACCGCGAGCGCGCTGATCGCGCTGGCGACCGCCACCACGACGAAGCCGCACGACGCCAGCGCGAGGGGCAGCACGATGTCTCGCGTGACCGGATGCCCACGGAGCAGCTCATAGGCGACCAGCCCGGCGAAGACGCCGCTGCCGAGGAAGACGAGGTGGAAGGAAGGCAGGTACCACGCCGTGTCGGAGGTCGCGACGAGCAGCACGAGAGCGGTGGCCACGAATGTCAGCACGGGCCACCAGGGAGCACGCCGACCGAAGTGCATCCGAAGGCCGAGCCAGATCAAGGGCTCGACGCACAGCAGGAGAGCAGATGCCGCGCTGCGCAGCGGCTGGAAGTCGCTCTGGTGACCGGCGAGCCAGAGGTAGGCGCCGAGCATGCCGAGGCCGAAGGCCGTTCCCCAGACGATCGTGGCCCGCGACGGACGGGCGAGTGTGGCCAGCCCCAGCACCAGGGCGGTCAACACGGTCACCACCGCCACCATGCTCGTGGTGATGTCGACGTTGACGGGTACGAGAGGCGTCATGCCTGCACCTCTTTCCTGCGACGGCGGGGGAAGCGGAGTGTGATGGTGGTGCCCTGCCCGAGCTCGCTCGCGACGTCGATGCTGCCGTCATGCGCGACCACGATCTCGCGGGCGATCCCCATGCCGAGACCGGTGCCGGCGATGCCGCCGCGGATGGCGCCGTCGGAGCGGAAGTACGGCTGGAACAGTCGCGGAAGCTCGTCCGGTGCGACACCCATACCCGTGTCGGAGAGGACGAGTTCGGCCTGCGCACCCATCGCGCGCAACCGTGCCGTGATGCTTCCGCCTGACGGCGTGTACTTGACGGCGTTGCCGAGCAGATTGTCGAGCACCTGACGGAGCCGGAACGCATCGCCGTAGATCACCAGCGAGTCCACGCCGGTGACCTCCAGTCGCTGACGGTTGGCGGTGATCAGCGGGGCGGAGGATGCGGCGGCGGCCTCGAATACCTGACGAAGGTCCACCGGCTCGAACGGGTCCTCCGCCGGTCGTCCCGTCTGGTCCAACATGTTCGTGACGAGTTCCTGCATCCGCTCTCCCGCGTTCGCGATGACCTCGAGCTGCGCGGGCACGCGACCGGGGAGGTCTTCGCGCTCGCGCAGCAGGTCGACATGGCCGACGATCGCGGTCAGCGGGTTGCGCAGCTCGTGCGAGACGATCGCGGTGAGCGCGCGCCGCTCCTCGGCTGCTTCCAGAAGCATCGTGACGTCGTCGATGATGACGAGGGTGATCTGATCGCTCGCTCTCGCGCTGGCCACCGCCTGCGTGGTCACCTCGAGCGCGTGCCACTGCCCGGTGCCGTCGAACAGCCAGACCCTCTCGTCCTGCAGCTTCTCACCTCGCGCCGCACGAGCGAGCGTCGTGCGCTCCGGTGGCACTGTCGCGCCGCGCCGTCCGTCGTATTCGACGGCCGCGGTGGGCAGTGCGGCACCGAAGCGGTCGCGCCCGTACAGGGCCCGGTAGGCATCGTTCATCTGCAGGATGCGTCCCTCCGCCGTGACCACGGCGAGCGCCACCCCGAGTGCGTCGATGATCTGCGTCACCCGCTGCTGGTTGGTCTCCGCGCGCTCGGCGGCACGGTTGATCTGCTCCGAGCGCCGTTGGAGCAGACGCCGGGAGGCGCGCGCACGCTGAGCCCCGATCCGCACCGTCACGCCGAGGAAGCCCAGGGTGATGACCGCGGTGAGGACGCGCAGCAGCACGTCGGCCGGGGTGCCGGTGCGTTCGGCGAACAGCACCAGGCAGAGGCTGATGAAGGCGATGCCGGCGACCACCCAGGGCATCGAGAAGTACGATGCCAGCCAGACCACCGGGAACACCCAGAGGAAGCCGAGCCGGAGGTCGGGGGCGTTGGTGGTGAGGCCGACCGCGAGCGCGTCGAGGAAGGGCACGACGGTCACGGCGGTCCGCGGGAGACGGTGCCAGGGGACGAGCAGTGCCGCCAGAGTCGTGACCACGATGAGCGTGATCCCCGCCAGGAACAGGGGGACTCCGAGGGTCTGGGGTTTGAAGGCGGCGACCATCACGACGATGGCCACCATGCTGCCGGTGAAGACCAATTGCCAGCGCCAGATCGACACGGTGCGGATCATCGACGCTCGCCCTCCCCCAAGAACCTCAGCTTTAACGCAAGATTACTCAAAGAACGGACAAGCCCGCTCTTCAGGCGGCTCCGCACCCCTAGATTCATACGTGGGGGCCGACGCTGCGACTGGGGAATAGCGCAGAAGCTGGGGCCACGCGAATGGGGATTCGCAGGCATCGGGGCCGCGGTTGGGGAACCGCGGCTCCGCCCCGGTCAGCCCGATCTGTCGTCGGCAGAGGCGAGTCGGTAGCCGACTCCGCGCACGGTCTCGATGTAGCGCGGTCTCGACGAGCTGTCGCCGAGTTTGCGCCGCAGATTCGCGATGTGCGTCTCGATCGCGCGTTTGTCGGGTTCGCTCACGTAGTCGTTCGCGCCGTCGGGTGCGCCCCGCAGTCCGCGCGCGAGATCCGCCTTGCTGAGCACTCGGAGCCGGGCATCGAGGATCGCCGCGAGCAGGTCGAACTCGGTCGGCGTGAGGTCGATCCGCTTCTGCCCGACCAGCACGAGATGCGTGTCCAGGTCGAGGCTGAGGTCGCGGTGCACCAGACCTCGCCACGTCAGGACGGTGGCGCCTTCGGTCGACGGCTCGTGCTCGACGGTCGGGGTCGGGGCCGGCGAGGTGTCCGGGTGGATCTCGGCGATGTGGGGGCGCCGGAGGAGCGCCTGGATGCGCGCGCGCAGCTCCCGCGGCCGGAACGGCTTGACGAGGTATTCGTCGGCACCGGAGGTGAGCCCCAGGACCACGTCCGACTCGTCGGAGAGCGCAGACAGCATGATGATGAAGGTGTCGCTCACCCGGCGGATGCGTCGGGCGACCTCGAACCCGTCGATGCCGGGGAGATTGATGTCGAGCGTGGTGATCACGGGGCGGTGCTGCTCGATCGCTGCGATGCCCTCCGGGCCGGACCCGGCGAGGTGGGTCTCGAATCCGGCGGCGAGGAACACCTCGTCCAGGAGCGAGCGGACCCCGGGGTCGTCTTCGATGATGACCGCGACGAGCGGGGTTCGCTCAGCCGCCGTCACGTGATCTCCTCGCGCACGATGGTCACGATCCGCGGGGCGTCGGCGTCGAGCTCCGCGGGATCGAGCTCGGCGGGATCGAGGTCGGAGGTGCCGACCGGCCGCTCCAGCTCGATGTCCCACCATGAATCGGCGAGCTCTTCCGCCATGCCGCGTCCCCACTCGATCACGACCACCGAGTGCTCCAGGTCCAGGTCGAGGTCGTCGAGCTCGGCTGCCGACCCGAGGCGGTAGGCGTCGACGTGCACGAGCGGGGCCCGGCCGATGAGGGACGGATGGGTGCGTGCGATCACGAAGGTCGGGCTCTGCACGGGCCCGCGCACCCCGAGTCCCTCGGCGAGACCGCGGGTGAAGGTGGTCTTCCCGGCGCCGAGGGGGCCGGTGAGGATCAGGAGGTCACCCGCCTCCAGCTGCTCGCCGATGCGGAACCCCAGCTGTTCCATCGCCTCGGTCGTCGCGATCTCCCGTCGGCCGAGGAAGGCCGGGTCGACGCTCATGATGCCCGCCGGGGAACTCGGGGGCCGATGCGCGTGACGATCTCGTAGTTGATGGTGTCGGCCGCCGCAGCCCAATCGGCGGCGGAGGGCGCGCCGAGGGTGGGGTCGCCGAAGAGCACGACCTCGTCGCCGATCGAGACCGGGGTGTCGCCGACGTCGACGACGAACTGATCCATCGCGATCCGCCCGACGTTCACGAAACGGCGTCCGCCGATCGAGACGGGGAGCTTCCCCGATGCGCTCCGCGGCACGCCGTCGGCGTATCCGAGCGGAACGAGCACCAGTGTCGTGTCGCGGTCGGTGCGGTGGTCGTAGCCGTAGGAGACGCCCGTACCCGCCGGCACGCGGCGCACGGCGGCGATCGCTCCGCGGAGCGTCATGGCGGGTCGCAATCCGAGCTCGGCGGAGCTGCGGTCGTCGAACGGAGACAGGCCGTACAGGCCGACACCGATGCGCACGGCGTCGAGTCGCATCTCGGGCAGGTCGATGGCCGCGGCGGTGGCGGCGATGTGGCGGATCTCCGGATGGATGCCGAACGATGCCGCCGCGGCGACGCCCTCCTCGAACTTCGCGAGCGCCGCCCTGTCGTCGTCCGCGGAGGTGTTCGAGAGATGGCTGAACAGCCCGACGATGCGCAGCCGTCCGATGCGTTCCAAGCGTGCGGCCTCGGCGAGCACGCGCCCCCAGTCGGCCGGGGCGATGCCGTTGCGCGAGAGTCCGGTCTCGAACTTCAGGTGCACGCCCACGGGGCGGTCGACCGAGGCGGCCGCGGCTGCCGCTTCGAGCTGGTCGAAGGAGGAGATGCCGATCTCGATGTCCTGTGCGGCCGCGTGCTCGAACCTCTCCCCCGGTGCGTGCAGCCACGCCATGAGGGGCGCGTGCACGCCCTGCCTGCGCAGTTCGAGCGCTTCGGGGATCTCGGCGACGCCGAGGCGCGTGGCACCGGCGGAGAGTGCGGCGACCGCGGTGGCCGCAGCACCGTGCCCGTAGGCGTTGGCTTTGATGACGGCGATGACCTCGACGCCGGTGAGTCGGCGGAAGTGCCGCACGTTGTCGGCGATGGCATCGAGGTCGATGGTCGCCTCGCGGAAGGGGACGGTCACAGCGGGGCTCCTTCGGCGACGACGAACGCCGCGGCGAGACCGGCGTCGTGGGTGAGGGTCAGATGCAGCGTGCGGATGCCCCGCTCCTCGACGACAGCGGCGGTCGAACCGGTGAGGACGAAGTGCGGGCGGCCGGACGGCTCGGAGGCGATCTCGATCTCGGTCCAGTGCACGCCGTCGGAACCGCCGAGCGCCTTGATGAGCGCCTCTTTGGCGGCATATCTCGCCGCGAGCGAGGGAAGACGCAGCGTGCGCTCGGAGGGGGCGAAGAGCCGCTCCCGGAGGCGCGGCGTGCGGGCCATCGTCCGCTCGAATCGCGGGATGTCCACGAGGTCGATGCCGGTGCCGATGATCACTCGTTCAGCCTACCGATCCTGTATCCCGGCGGAATCGTGCGAATGGCCTCGTTTCCGTGGAAACGAGGCCATTCGCAGCGATGCGTCGAGGGGCTTACTCGACCGTGACCGACTTCGCGAGGTTGCGGGGCTGGTCGACGTCGAGTCCCTTGGCGGTGGCGAGCGCCATCGCGAAGATCTGCAGCGGGACGACGGCGAGCAGCGGCTCGAACATCGCGCCGGCCAGCGGGATGTGGATGACCTCGTCGGCGAACGGCAGCACGGCGGCGTCGCCCTCTTCGGCGATCACGATCACGCGGGCGCCGCGGGCGCGGATCTCCTGGATGTTCGAGACGACCTTGGAGTGCACGAGCGCGGAGTGACGCGGAGACGGCACCAGCACGAACACCGGCTGTCCCGGCTCGATGAGAGCGATCGGTCCGTGCTTGAGCTCGCCGGCGGCGAAGCCCTCGGCGTGGATGTACGAGATCTCCTTGAGCTTGAGCGCACCCTCGAGCGCGATCGGGTAGCCCACGTGGCGACCGAGGAACAGCACCGAACGGGTGTCGGCCATCCAGCCGGCCAGCTGGGTGACGTGCTCCTGCTCACTCTCGAGGACCTTCGCGATCTTCTCCGGGAGAGCTGCGAGCTCGGCCACGTCGGTCGATGCGTCGGCGATCGCCCCGCGCACACGGCCCATGTGCAGGCCGAGCAGCAGCAGCGCGGTGATCTGCGCCGAGAACGCCTTGGTCGAGGCGACGGCGACCTCGGGTCCGGCGTGGGTGTAGACGACGGCGTCCGACTCGCGCGGGATCGTGGCGCCCTGCGTGTTGCAGACCGACAGCGTGCGTGCGCCGCGCTCGCGGGCGTACTTCACGGCCATCAGCGTGTCCATGGTCTCGCCGGACTGGCTGATCGAGACGACGAGCGTGTCGGCTCCGATCACCGGGTCACGGTAGCGGAACTCGTGCGCGAGCTCGACGTCGACCGCGACGCGCGCCCACTGCTCGATCGCGTACTTGCCGACGAGCGCCGCATAGGACGCGGTGCCGCAGGCGGTGATGATGACGCGGTTGATGCCGATGAACAGCTCGTCGAGTCCGTCGAGCTCGGGGATGACGACCTGGCCGTCCTGGATGCGTCCGCGGATCGTGTTCGCGACGGCCTCGGGCTGCTCGGAGACCTCCTTGGCCATGAAGCTCGACCATCCGCCCTTCTCGGCGGCGGCGGCGTCCCACGACACGTCGAACGGCTCCGCCTCGACGGGCGTGCCGGCGAAGTCGGTGACCGTGACGGCCTCCGGCGTGATCGAGACGATCTGGTCCTGTCCGATCGACAGCGCCTTGCGGGTGTATTCGATGAACGCGGCGACATCGGAGCCGAGGAAGTTCTCGCCCTCGCCGAGCCCGATCACGAGCGGGGAGTTGCGGCGGGCGCCGACCACGAGGCCCGGGTGGTCCTGGTGCATCGCGAGGAGGGTGAAGGCGCCTTCGAGGCGGTTGACGACGCTGCGGAAAGCCAGCTGCAGGTCGCCGCCGTTGCCGGCGTACTCGCGCCCGAGCAGAGCGGCCGCGACCTCGGTGTCGGTCTCGCTGCGGAACACCACGCCGTCGGCGAGCAGCTCTTCGCGCAGGGCCGAGAAGTTCTCGATGATGCCGTTGTGGATGACCGCGAGCTTGTCGTCGTCGGCCAGGTGCGGGTGCGCGTTGACGTCGGTCGGGCCGCCGTGCGTCGCCCAGCGGGTGTGACCGATGCCGGTCGACCCGTCGGGCAGCGGCGCGTCGGCGAGCGAGTCGCGCAGCATGGCGAGCTTGCCCGCCTTCTTGCGCATGCCGAGCGAGCCGTCGCCGTCGATCACGGCGACACCCGCGGAGTCATAGCCGCGGTACTCGAGCCGGGCGAGACCGGCGAGAAGGATGTCCTGGCTGGGGCGCGGGCCCACGTATCCGACGATTCCACACATGGGATCAAGAGTAAGGCGGGTTTTTTGCGAGTCGTCCGTACATTCTCCCGCCCCCGACGGCGCTCAGAGTTTGCGCAGCAGAACGCTCTCCACGTCGTGATCCGCGCCCTTGCGCAGCACCAGTCGCGCACGGTGCCGCGTCGGCATCACGTTCTCGACGAGGTTGGGCATGTTGATCTCATTCCAATATCCGAGCGCCGTCGTGATCGCCTCCTCGTCCGTGAGGTGCGCGAACACGTTGAAGTAGGAGGAGGGATTCGCGAACGCGGCCTGACGCAGGGCGAGGAAGCGGTCGACGTACCACTTCTCGATGTGCGAGGTCTCGGCGTCGACGAAGATCGAGAAGTCGAACAGGTCGCTCACGGCGACGTCGTTCGGGGCCGGCGGCGGCTGGAGCACGTTGAGTCCCTCGACGATGACGACGTCGGGACGACGGACCACGACGTTGGCGTCCGGCACGATGTCGTAGCGCATGTGCGAATAGAACGGGGCGCGCACCTCGGTCGCACCGCTCTTCACGTTCGTCAGGAACTCGATCAGCGCGCGGCGGTCGTACGACTCCGGGAAGCCCTTGCGGTCCATGATCCCGCGACGCTCGAGCTCGGCGTTCGGATAGAGGAAGCCGTCGGTGGTCACCAGCTCGACGCGCGGCGTGCCGGGCCAACGGCTCATGAGCTCGCGCAGCAGGCGCGCGATGGTCGACTTGCCGACCGCGACCGATCCGGCGACGCCGACGACGAACGGGGTGGTGGTGTCGTCCTCCTGGAGGAACGACGAGGTCGCCGCCCCCAGACGCTTGGTCGCGGTCGCATAGAGGCTGAGTAGACGACTCAGCGGCAGGTACACCTCGCGCACCTCGGTGAGGGAGAGCCGGTCGCCGATGCCGCGCAGCTCCACGACCTCGGTCTCGGTGAGCGGTTGCTCCAGTCCGGCGGCGAGCCGGGCCCATTCCGCGCGGCCGATCTCCCGATAGGGCGACAGCGGCAGCGTGGGGTCGACGGTGGTCACGGAGTACATCGTATCCGCGTGCTCGCGCCCGGGATGCGCCGGACGCCCCTTCCCCCGCGGGAGGGAAGGGGCGTCCGGGCGCGACGTGCGTGCGTCAGGATGCCGACGCAGCCCGACGGCGAGACATCAGCAGTCCGCCGGCGCCGAGCAGCACCAGGGCGGTCACGCCGCCCGCGATCAGCAGCCCGGCATCGGCTCCCGTGTTCGCCAGACCCGATGCGGCCAGCGTCACGGAGGTGCGAGCCACCTCGACGCCGTCCACGAACACGACGACCGCGTGGCCACCGGCCGGGATGGATGCCGGGATCGTGGCGTTCAGCGCGAACGTGCCGTCGGCCGCGGCGGTCGTGCTGCCGAGCACGGTGGGCACGGAGTGCAGCTCGATGCGCACGGCGTCGGATTCGGGGTCGATACCTGCTCCCTCGACCCGGATCTCGCCACCGGGACGCAGGTCGCCGGTCACGGTGACCGAGGGCTCCCCCGCCTCGGGGAGCTCGCCCTCCTCGCCGCCGCCCGGCCCGCCTTCGCCGGGCTGGTCGCCGCCGACGACGACGGAAGCGGTGGCGGAAGCCGGCGAGCTGCCGACCGAGTTCAGCGCCGTCACGGATGCCGTGTGGGTGCCGACCGCGACCCCGGTGAAGGTGTGGCTGGTGACCCCGGCCGCGATGGCGACGGTGGTCGAGCCGAGCGTGACGGAGTACCCGGTGAGCGGCGATCCGCCGTCGGATGCCGGCGCGGCCCAGCTGACCGTGACCGCATCGCCCACGGCGGTCACCGTCGGAGCCGACGGCGCTGCGGGAGCGGTCGCCACGGGCTCGACGCCCAGGCCGAAGAACTCGTCGAGCTTCACGAGCGCCTCGTCGGCGAACGCGAGGCTCGTCGCGCGGCCGGCCGCGTACTGCTCATCCGTCTGGTTCGGCCGCTTCGCGGGGCCCTGCAGGTCGGAGATCCACCACCACTCGGTCATGTACTCGCGGAAGCCGGCCTGGCCGTTGTCCTGGATCCAGTTCTTCGTGACGGGGGCCGCCGTTGCGGAGCCGTCGTAGTCGAACAGGTACGGGACCTGCAGCTTGCGGGCGGCCACCTTCGCGGCGGAGGTGTCGCCGCCGGGGTGGTATTCGACGCGCTGACCGGCACTGCCGTCGAGCACGTACTGCGTCTTGAGGTTCGGGAGGTGCTTCTGCACCAGGTCGCCGTAGAGATGGGCGATCGACGAGTTGGTGTCGCGGATGTGCGCGTTCGCCCCGCTCCAGCCGTCCAGGCGCAGGTCGAACATGTACACGGTCTGCACGCCGGACTCCGCGGCCTTGTGGTTCACGTCGCGGATCACGGCGCGGGTGTTGTGGCACCAGGTGCCGCCGAACAGGATCGTGTGCTCCCCGTCCGACTCGAGCAGGTCGACGAGCTCGGGGTATGTGATCGACTGGAGCACGAAGTCTTCGGCGTCCGCGTCCGTGAAGATGGTCTCGCCGTAGGCGGCGAGGTTGCTGCTGTACGCCGCACGGTGGCGGGAGTTGACCGCGGTCGAGAAGAACTCGTACTGCGACTGCGTGTCCAGCTTCGCCTGACCGTTCACCGCGACCGCGTCGAACACCGACGCCACCTTCTGTCGGTATCCGTCCGTCGCCGCCGAGGTGGTGTCCTCGGTGCCGCCGAGCGAGGCCACGATGCGGTCCTCGACGCCCGCCACCTGCCGGTCGCCGTCGTAGACGAAGAGGTAGGGGTCGGTCCCCGCGCCGAACTCCGGAGTCGCGTCCTTGTTCAGGTAGCCGTCGACGAGGCGCGTGTAGAGCGCGCCGGCGGCCTCGCCGGCCACTCCCGTCACGAAGGTGCGGATGTCGACGGACTCGCCGTCCAGGAGCGGATCGAACGTGTAGATCGCATCCACGCCGTACTGCTGGGCGACCTGGTCGATCTGCGCCGCGGTGGCGAGTGTGGTCGCGTCGCTCGGACCGCCGAGCAGGAAGGCGTACGTGCCGTCGCTGTTCAGGAGGCTCTCGAACCGCTCGAACGTCACGGACTCGAACACCGAGCCGGCGCGGAGGCCGGGGATGGTGTCGGCGAAGTAGTCGAGCGCCGGGGCGGGGGCGGGGGCGGCTGCTGCCGGGAGGGCGGTGAGCCCCACGGCTCCGCCCGCGACGAGAGCCGCGATGACGGACCCGGCGGCGAGGCGTCTGCCTCGTGCTGCTGTGGACATGTTGAGGGTTTCCTGTTCTCGCTACGTGTGTGTGTTCGGGTCAGAGGATGGGGGTGCCGTCGTCGGATGCCGCGGCCGGGACGGACGCACCGATCGTCGCGCGACGACGCAGCCACCACCAGGTGAGCAGCCCGCCGGCGATGATGACGATGCCGCCGAGCGTCAGCGGCGCCGCCAGCGGGATCCCGGCTTGCACGGGCGCATCGGCGGCGGCGGGCTTCGCGGTCTCCGCCGTCTCCGGCTCCTCGGCGGCGATCTCGACGCCCTCGATCGACTCAGACGCGGGCGAATCGCCCACGGCGTTCGTCGCGATCAGCGTGAGGTCGTACGTGCCCTCGCCGAGCTCGATCTCGTACTCGGTGGCATCTGCCGGAAGGGCGATCGGCGTGCCCTCGTTCAGGATCAGCTTGTAGCCGGTGAGCGCGGAGCCGCCGTCGGCCGGAGCCGTCCAGGCGAGGGCGAGCGTCGCTCCGTCGACCTCGTGGGAGAGGCCGGTCGGCGCCGTCGGAACGGTAGCCGCGACCGCTGCCTTCTCCGTGCTCGTGTTCGTGGTCGTGGTGGAAGTGGAGTTCGACGTGCCGGCCGCGGGCTTGTCGTTGCCCGTCGCGGGCGGCTGCGCGGGCTTGGGTGCGGGAGCCGGGGCGGGTGCCGGCTTCGGCGCGGGAGCGGGGGCAGGAGCAGGCGCGGGCTTGGGCGCGCCTCCGCCACCGCCGGAGATCGCCGCCGGGGGCGCCTCCACCGTCGAGTCGTAGGGGTAGCCGCCGAGGCCCTCGCAGGCTCCCAGGTCGAAGTTGATCGAGCACAGGTCGCAGACGTCGCCCGCGGCGTGAGCGGCGGTCGGGATCGCGATCGGGGCGAGCAGGAACGCGGCGGAGACCGCGAGGGCGGACAGCAGCCGGGAACGGCGGACGGATTTCATCGGGAGACTCTCTCGTGGATCGGACGGGCGGCGGGCAGCTCGCACTGCCCGATGGGGAGGTCGGCGGGGATGCCGAGGTCGGAGACGACGGGTGTGGGACCGGTCTGGGCACGGCGGCGCTCGCGTCGGGAGACGGGCTCGGCCGGGCTCTCGACGGGCGGACGCTCGCCCCGGAAGACGGCGTCGTCGAGCTTTCCGAGGCGGCGGGCGACGATCGTCGCCACCGTCGCCGCAGCGGTGACGTTGGCCATGGTCGACGCGGTCCCGGCGACGGCGCTGATGGGGATGAGCACGACCAGCACCTCGACGGGCAATCCGGATGCGCTGAGCACCGCGGTGGCGGTGATGATCGCGGTCCCGGGAACACCGGCGGTGCCGAGCGAGACGAGCAGGCACAAGCCGGCGAGCGCCACGTAGTCCCATGCCGAGTACTGGATGCCGAGGACGTTGATCGAGAAGACGGCGACGATGATCGGCCAGATGCCGGCGCATCCCGGCATCCCGATGGTCGTGCCGATCGGGGCGGTGAACGCGGCCACGTCCTCGGGAACGCCGACCTTACGGGTGAGGGTGGGGATGGTCAGCGGAAGCGTCCCCACACTCGACTGGGTCGTGAACGCGGTGTACTGGGCGGGGGTCAGCAGCCGGAACCACCGGATCGGATTCACGTCGGCGAACACCCGGAGCAGGACGCCGTTCACGACGTAGGCGTCGATGAACGCGATCCCGAGCGCCAGCACGAGCACCAGGAGCAGCGCGAGCACGGTCTCGATGCGCGTGACGGCGGTCGCGGTCGTCGTGGCCACGAGGGCGAGCACCGCATACGGGGTGAGCTCGATGATGAAGCCCACCGCGGTCATGATGACCTTCTTGGTCCCGTCGATCACGCTCTTGAACGAGCGCAGGTTCGGGTCGTCCCCCCTATTGGCCACCAGGTAGGCGACGGCGAAGAGCAGGGCGAACAGGATGATGCCGGTGATGTTGTTGCTGACGAAGTCGCCGGCGATGTTCGAGGGGAACAGGCCGAGCAGCACCTCGTCGAGCGGCTTGATCAGCCCGGTCAGCGTGTCGCCGCTGCCCTCCTGCAGATCGAGCTGCACGCCTTGGCCGAGTCCGACGCTCAGCGCGATGGCGAGGGTGAGGACGATGGCGATCGCGTTGGTGAGGAGCAGCCAGAAGGCGCTCGACAACCCGATCGTGCGCAGCTTCACGGCCGAGCCCAGCGAGGTGACGCTGGAGAGGATCGAGATGAATATCAGCGGAGCCACGATCGCCGTGATCACCTGCACGTAGAGGTCGCCCAGCACGGCGACGTACTCGAGACCGTCGCGGAAGGCGATCCCGATCCCGATGCCGACACCCAGCGCGATCAGGACGAGCGAGGTGAATCCCGCACCGCGGCGACGCAGCAGGGCGATGCCGACGAACGCGACGACGGTGACGGCGAGCGCTGCGATGGGCAGGAGGACGGTGCTGTCGGGCATGGCGCGAGATTATCGATCTGCTGTGAGTCGCATTTCGGGCAGGTCGATCTGTTGCCATGTGTGACGAACCGTGTCGGCGCCCTGTTCCCGAGGGCAGCCATACGATACGAGCGCGATGACGGCTCCGGGCGCGAGTAGTCTCTTCCCGTGCGCCTGGGAGTCCTCGACATCGGATCCAACACCGTCCACATGCTGGCGGCCGACGTCCGCCCCGGTGGACGTCCGCTCGCGACGACGAGCGACAGGACGGTGCTGCGCCTCATGCGCTACCTCACGCCCGACGGCGCGATCTCGGAGGAGGGCGTGGTCGCGCTCGAAGCCGCGGTCGCGCAGGCCCGCCGCGTCGCCGAGACCGAACGGGTGGATGCGCTGCTCGCGACGGCCACGAGCGCGGTGCGCGACGCGCGCAACGGAGCCGAGGTGATCGCCCGCATCGAGGCGGCTCTCGGGCAGCCGCTCCAGGTGCTCGACGGCGAGACCGAGGCCGAGCTGACGTTCCTCGCCGTGCGCCGCTGGGTCGGCTGGTCGGCGGGACAGCTGCTGCTCCTCGACATCGGCGGAGGGTCGCTGGAGATCGCCGCGGGCGCGGAGGAGATGCCCGATGCCGCGGCATCCGTGCCCCTCGGTGCCGGACGCATGACCGTGCAATTCCTGCCGAACGACCCACCAGGCGAGGCTGATGTCGAGAAGCTGCGCATCCACGCGGCCGAGACGCTCGCCGCGGTCCTGCCGCAGTTCGCCGCGCTCCCCCGGCCAGACCACGTCGTCGGCTCGTCGAAGGCCATCCGCTCCCTGGCGCGGCTGGTCGGCTACCCGGCGCCCGGGTGGTCGGGGACCGAACGAATGCTCCTCCCCCGGGCATCGCTGGGCTCGTGGATCCCGCGGCTGGCGCGGCTGCCCGCGTCGGCTCGGCAGGAGCTTCCCGGCATCACCCCGGATCGCACGTTCCAGATCGTGGCGGCGGCGGTGTCGCTGCATGCCGCGATGACGGCGCTGAAGGTGGAGGAGCTCGAGGTGTCGCCGTGGGCGCTGCGCGAGGGTGTGCTGCTGCGCTACATCGAGCAGTTGAGCTGGAGCGACGACCGAAGCTGAGAGCCGCACCGGGGTGCCGCGGCTACCATGACGGCATGCCCTCCGCCACCGCTGCTCCCGTCCGCGCCGGGGCTGCGACGGCCCGGATCGCACTCGTCGGCTACCTGCTCTTCATCGGCTTCACGGTGTGGCTGCCGGCGAACGTCTCGGCGAAGGTCACCGGTCTGGTCGGGGTGATGGCCCGGTGGGTGTCGGAAGCCGGCATCGCTCCCTACTATCAGAGCGCCGTGGTGTTCGAGTTCCTCGCGAACGTCGCGCTCTTCGTCCCGGTGGGGTTCCTGCTCCCGTTCGCCTGGTCGCGCCTGCGACTGTGGCAGGTCGTGCTGATCGGCGCGCTGATGAGCGGTCTGATCGAGTCGGTCCAGGGGCTCATGCCCTCGCGATTCCCCACGATCTCCGATGTGATCGCGAACAGTCTCGGAACGCTCGTGGGCGGCGTGATCGCGGCCCTGCTCGTCCTGATCCTGCCGGCCCGGCCCGCGAGGAGCCCTAGGCTGGTGGCGTGAACCCCCCGCACGACGATGGACCCCCGGCAGGTATGAGCCGCCGGGAATGGCGCGAGCGACAGAACTCCGCCACCGCCACGGACGGGCCGTCCGCACCCGTCGTTCCCGCGTCGACCCCCGCAGAGGATTCCGCACCCCTCGCCGCGATCCTGGGCGCACCGGAGTCGGACGCTCCGACGTCGCAGCTCACCATCCTCACCGTGTGCACCGGCAACATCTGCCGGTCGCCGCTCGCCGAGGTCATGCTGCGGGCCGACCTCGAACCCCTCGGAGTGCGCGTGCACAGCGCGGGGACCCACGCCCTCGTGGGTCACGGCATGCCCGAGCAGGCTCTCGAGCTGGCCGCGCAGGCCGGCGTCGATCCCGCGACGGCATCCGCCCATCTGGCCCGATACCTGGTCGAGCCTCTCCTCCAGGACGCCGACCTCGTGCTCACCATGGCGCGCGAGCATCGGTCGCACGTGGTCAAGATGATGCCGAATCGGCTTCGTCGCACGTTCACGGTCCGCGAGTTCGCCCGCCTCGCGTCGACGTTGAGCACTGACGACGCCCGCGCTGCGGCCGATGCAGCCGGCTCGTCCCCTCACGATCGATTCGCCGCTGTGCTGCGCGCGGTCAACGATCAGCGCGGGGTCACGCCCTCCTCGGGCGAGGACGATGACGTGATCGACCCGTATCGTCGGTCCCGCGAGACCTACGCCCGTTCCGCGGCGGAGCTGACTCCCGCACTGGTCGAGGTCGAACGCATCGTGCGTGCTGCTCTGAAGTGAGCCGTGTGCGACTCCGGCGGAGAGGTGTTCGCCGTATGCTCATTCTCATGTCTGCATCCCGACCTCCCCGCGGGATGTGCGAGGGGATGAAGAGTTGGAACTGAGAGATTACGCGCGCATTCTGCGTGCGCATTGGATCGTCATCGTCGCCGCAACGCTCGTCGGCGCGGCGCTGGCGTTCGGCTGGAGCTCCCTGCAGCCGCGGGTGTACTCGGCCGATACGACCGGCATCGTGACGGCCGTGGGCGGCGACGGCACGAGCGGTTCTGCACTCGTCGGCAACCAGCTCGCCCAGAGCCGGGTCAAGTCGTACCTCAACCTCGGCTCCTGGCGGGCGGTCGCCGAACACGCGATCGACGAACTCGACCTCGATGCCTCGCCCGACGTGCTGGTGAACCGGGTCACGGTGACGAACCCGATCGACACCACTGCCTTGAAGGTCACGGCCACCGGGCCCACGCCGGAGTCGGCACAGGCGCTCGCGCAGGCCTGGCTCGACGGCATGGCGATCGAGATCGAGAAGCTCGAGGGCGGCACGGCCGAGACGCCCGCGGCCATCTCCCTCATCGTGGGCGACTCCGCGCGGCTCCCCAGCAGCCCGTCGTCTCCGAACACCCGGCTGAACGTGATCATCGGCGCTCTCGCCGGGCTCGCCCTCGGCCTCGTCTACGCGTTCGTGCGGCACACCGTCGACCGTCGCGTGCGTCATCCTCGCGACATCGAGCGCGAGACGGGCGTCTCGGTCATCGGCACCCTGCCGCTCGAGAAGTCGATCGCCGACGAGCGACAGGTGATCGACTTCTCGCTCGAATCGCAGCACGGGGTGTCGCACCACCTCATCGAGTCGATGCGCGAGCTGCGCACGAACCTGCAGTTCATCGACGTCGACAACCCGCCGCGCGTGATCGTGGTCACCAGTTCCGTGCCCGGAGACGGCAAGTCGACCGTCTCGGTCAACCTCGCCTCCAGTCTCGCCGCCGCCGGACAGTGGGCCATCCTCATCGACTGCGACCTTCGTCGTCCGGTGATCGCCGACATCTTCGGGATGTCCCACGATGTCGGTCTCACCGACGTGCTCGCGGGTCGTGCCGAACTGCAGGACGTGGCGCATCGGCCATCCCGCGACATCCCGCTGGCCGTGGTCGGCGCGGGGCGCATCCCGCCGAACCCCAGCGAGCTGCTCGGGTCGCAGCGCATGCGCGATTTCCTGGCGGAGATCAGCAAGTCGGCGATCGTCATCCTGGACTCGCCGCCGGTGCTGCCGGTGACCGACGCCGCGGTGCTGGCCGCCGGCGCGGACGGCGTGCTGATCGTCGTCTCCTCGGGGAAGACCACCTTCGACATGCTGCAGCGTGCGATCGACAACATCACCCGCACGACGGGCCGGGTGCTCGGCGTGGTGCTGAACCGCGTGCCCCGGAAGGGTGCGGAGTCGGCGTACTACGGACGCGAGTACTACGGAGCCTACGAGCGCTACGCGAAGGACGACGACGCGAGCACGCAGTCCGAGGCCGAACCCGGCGTGCGCCGGCGCGGCACCGCTCAGGTCTGAGGCCCACTCAGGTCTGAGGCCCGCTCAGATCTGAGGCGGCAGCAGGAGTCCATCGTCGAGGAGTACCTGCACGGCCGTCTGCACGATCGACGCGGGGTCTCCGTCCGCGGGCTCTCCGTGCGCGGCGACCACCGCGTCGACGATCTGGGCGAGCGTGCTTCCGCCGGCGGTCGCGGTCCAGATCGTCGGACCGATGCCGTCGAGGACCTGCACCTGTCCCCCGGTCGGTGTCCGACGCAGCACGACGACGCGCTGATCGAGCACCAGCTCGTCGACCGTCTCCGCGCGGCGGTAGGCATCGGGCGCTGACGTATCGGCCGCTGACGTATCGGCCGCGGGCACGACTCCGGTCGCGATCGGTGGCACTAGAGCAGGCTCCACGTCGAGCAGATCGTCGATGATCCCGTCGATGCCCGAAACCTCCCGGTAGCGCAGGCGCACGGCGCCGCCGGTGGCCGCGAGCAGCGCAGCGATCCGCTGCAGGGGTGCGGGGCCGTCGGAGAGATAGCTGGTCTGCGGGCCCAACATCGCCAGGGCGTCGGCGATGTCCAGCGGTTCGACCTCAGGCTCTTCCGGGCCCTCCGGTGACCGATCGATCACGACGATCTTCGCGACGCGGAGCTCGTCGGGGAGCGGGTGCGATCCGCCGATGCTCGAAAGCGCGAGCTGAGCCTTGGGAACGGCGGCCTGTTCGATGATCGACAGCGGCTTGCGGTACGGCACGACGCGTCCGCTGTCGTCGATGCCGATGGTCTCGTCGCTCACGTAGGCGTAGCGCTGGGAGAGGTGCCGGGCCGCCGTCGTCTTGCCGGTGCCGGATGCGGCGCTGAGCACCACCACACGACCGTCGTCGGTGGCGAGTCCGGCGGCGTGCAGCATCCAGACCGGGTCGTGTCGGCGGTGCGCGAGGGCTTTCATCGTGACGTCGGTCGAGAGCGCGGACAACGCTGCGGCATCCTCCGTGTCGGCGGGGACGACGGCGACCGCATCGGCGACGCGATCACCGTTGTGGAGTGCATCGACCCACGCCGCGAGGGCGCGAACTCGGAAGTCTTCATCGCGCTGAGAGGCGTCGATCTCGATGACGGCCCCGACCGCGTTGACGAGGAAGCGATCGGACATGGCAGCAAGCCTATCCACGTTCCTCGGCTTGGCGAGCCGCGGAACGTAAAGCACACTGCGCGCAGGAACAACGCACATTGCGCGCTTTTCGTCCATTCGCCGGACATTCTCGGGAAGGCGTTCTACGGTGGCTCGCAGTGAGGCTCCTGGGGGATGCAGATGAGTTTCGTGTCGTCTCACCGCACGAAGTCGAGATCTGTGTTGACAGGAGGTCCAGGATGCTTGAATCTATATTCAATTCACCGCTGTATCGAGGCATCAGGACGGACAACCGGGGACGCGGCGCGTCGATCGGAACGGCATGATCGCACCAACCACAGAGGCGCCGCTGCTGCATTCCAGCACCCTGAGGGGGAACGTCTCGTGAGTCACACATACGCTCAGGTCATCGACGACAAAGAGCTCGCGAAGCATGGCATCCGACGCATCGGAGACCGGCCGGGGCTGCGTTCCCGAGAGCGAGCGTCGGGCGGCGTGCGCCTGCTCACCACGAGCGGAGGGACCTCCGAGCTCCACGTCGACACGACGAGCAGCTACCCCGACCACTCGGTCTTCGCGTTCGTCGAGGCACAGGCCCTCTGGTCGCGTGTCGATGGTGAGCCGTGGGTCGAGACCGAGGGAGGCCTCGTCGTCGCCGCACACGGCATCACACGCCGGTTGCGGTGGTCAGGGCAATGGCGCTTCGTCGCCGCCCTCGTGCCCCGCTCTGCCATCGCCTCGTTCGTGCCGTCGCTGCCTCCCGACGCGAGCGTGTTCCCCGACCGCCGGCTTCTGGACACCTCGATGCAGCAGTTCGTCGGGTGCCTGCTCGACACCGATGACAAGGCTTCGGCGATCGAGCAGTACGCGATCGAGCAGCTGGTGATGGAGATGTGCGGCGCGGTGCTGCTCGACCGCATCGGCGGGGTCAGCGCCCAGGGCTCACCGCATGCCGTGCTGCGCGAGCGCGCCATCGCCGTGATCTCGCAGCAGTGCGGCGATCCCTCCCTGAATCCGTCGCGCGTCGCGCACGAGGTGCAGTCGTCGCTGCGGCAGTTGCAGCTCGTCTTCTCCGAATCCGGCAACAGCGTCGCGGCGGAGATCCGTCGGCAACGCGCTCGGCTGGCGCACTCGCTGCTCGTCGACAGTCGGTACGACGTGCTGAGCATCGATCAGATCGCGCAGCGTGCCGGATTCCACTCTCCGATGAGCATGCGCAGAGCACTCGACGAGGCCTACCAGGCCACCCCGCGCACGCTCCGCTCCTCGCGCCGGGCCTAGCTGCGCGCACGCGGAACGCACAGTGCGCGCAGGTTGAGCGCACCCCGCGCGTAGTTCACCGAAACCCCCTTCCTCCCCCTTTTCCGCTCCCTACTTTGATGAGCACGAAGAGGCTCCTGGGGGATGCAGACAACGTGTCGCCTCTTCACGACACCGCGGGAAACCGCATCTGCATCGAACAGGGAGGGCACTCACGTGACCGAAGAAATCCAGAAGAACAAGGGCGTCTCGCGCCGCACGCTCGTCAAGGGCGCTGCATGGTCGGTCCCCGTCATCGCGGCAGCCGTCGCCACCCCGCTCGCGGCCGCATCGGTCTTGAGCGACGATCTCGTTCCGGCTCTCAGCGGCCCGATCACCCTCAACCTCGGTCTGCCGCCCCTGACGCTGGCGACGATCAACACGGTGAACACGCTCACGATCTCGAACAACGGCACCGCTGCCTCGCCTGCCGGCGCCACTGCCGTCGTGCAGTACAACCCGGGCCTGCTGACGCTGAACATCGCCACGGTGGCCGGTGTGTCGGTCGGCGGAGCCGACGGTAACTACACGCTGACACTGCCGTCGATCCCCGCCGGCGGCAACATCGTGATCGGTCTGGGCACGACGCTCGACTCGCTGCTCAACGTCGGGCTGCTCACCACGCTCCTCGGCGGGCCGCAGCAGGTCATGTCCGCGACCGTCTCCGGCGACTCCGTCACCGGCAACAACGCGACCTCGCAGAACGTCGGCATCACGCTCCTCTGAGCGGATCCGAGAAAAGAGAGCGTCGGCCCCAGGGCCGGCGCTCTCTTTCGTCTGTGCTGCCGGGTTACCGTGCGCGGAGCAGAGGCTTGCGTCGACCGGTCAACCAGCCCATCACCCATTCGACGGGGCCGGTGCCGACGAACCGCCACCAGAGCCAGCCGACCAGGACCATGCCGGGAACGATCACGAGCCAGCCCGGCCAGAAGTTCTCGGTGGGTCTGCCGTACGCGTTGTTCCACAGGGCGATGAGCCCGACATGCAGCAGGTAGAGGCTCAGCGCGACTTGGCCGCAGGCGACCAGGGGTACGAAGATCGGGCTCCAGAACCGCTTCGCGCCGTCGCGTCGAGCGGTCGCGGCGAAGACCACGATCACGTACACCGCGAACACGAGGCCGAAGTCCTTCAGCGTGTCGAGGTAGTCGCCGGACTGCACCGCACCGAGCCGCTGACCGACGGCCCACGCCAGGTATCCGAGGGGAGCAGCGATCGCCAGCGCCGTGAGCAGCCGGTCTCGCCGCAGACCGTGTCGGATCAGCAGCGCGCCGATGAGGAACATCGGCAGGAGGTTGAGCACGCGGTAGTGCGACCCGAGAAGCAGCCACTGCATGATGTCGCGGACGGGCGCGGGCGCCATGTACACCCAGGTCCAGGTCCGGGCGAGCCCCACCAGAGGCTGACTGATGAGCAGCAGGACCGCCGTCACCGCGATCACGACGGGGGTTCGCGCCAGGAGGATCGGCGCACCCAGGATGATGGTCACGCCGAGATAGGCCAGGATCACATCGACCCACGAGCCCCAGGCCGCCATCCAGACGCCCAGGGCGATCAGGAACATCCCACGGATCACCTGCTGCAGAAGCGTCACACCGACGCGTCCGCCACGGCGCCAGACGAGCTCGGCCGACATGCCCATGACCAGGGCGAAGAGCGGCGATGCCAGGTCGCTGAACATCGCCGTCACGAACTTCGCGGTCCACGGCAGTTCGGGAACGAACGGGTTCGCGTGCGCGATCACCATCGCCACGATCGCCACGCCACGGAGAACATCGGGGATGAGCAGACGCTGCGCCTGCGACGCCGATGCGGACTCGATCAGGCGGCGACTGCCATCACCGGAATACTGGGCCATTCACTGACAGTATTGTGTCGACACCGCAGCGCGCGAGCCGGAGAGCAGATGATGACGACAGATGCACCGAGACCGCGTCGGCGACTCCTCGGGAACATCTGGGTCAACATCGCGCTCGCCCTCGCCCTGACCGGCATCATCGTCGCGTTCATCGGTCAGCCCTCGTCCGGATCCATGTCGCCGACGCTCGAGCCGGGCGACCGCCTCATCGTGAACCGCCTCGCGTACGTCGCCGCAGACCCCGCACCGGGAGACATCGTCGTGTTCCGGCCCGATGAGGCCTGGGGCGAGAAGCCCGCGGGCGGCGAGAACTGGTTCTCGCAGGCGCTCCACTGGGTCGGCGAGACCACAGGCATCCGGCCCTACGTGCTCGTGAAGCGGGTCATCGCCGGCCCCGGACAGACCGTGGAGTGCTGCGACGCCCAGGGCAGGGTGCTCGTCGACGGAGAGCCGCTCGATGAGCCCTACGTCGTCAAGGACCTCCCCTTCGTCGCCGGGTCGCTCGACTGCGACAGTGAGCCGATGTCGACCCGCTGCTTCGGCCCGGTGACCGTTCCGGAAGAGTCGTACCTCGTGCTCGGCGACAACCGGGCGAACTCGGCCGACTCCGCGTACCTCTGCCGCGGTGCGGATGCGCCGGACGACAGCTGCTGGCGCTGGATGACGCGCGACGACGTGTTCGGTCAGGCCGGGCCGATTCTGTGGCCGATCGGGCGGTGGGGTGGGCCGTAGGCGGCGTCAGGGACGCCGCGCAAGCTCTATCGCCGCAGCGACAACTCGCTTCACTCTCGCCACTGATCGGCTGACCCACGAAATGCTCGGATCTTCTCCCGCAGAGCGAAGCACCTCGGAGCTCGGCCAGACCAATCGGCTGAGCACTGCGGGACGCTGCCAGAGTGGCACCGTGCGCAACGCGCGAAGATGGCGGTGCGGAGCCGATCCTGTCAATCGCCACGCCCAGTCAGCAGGCGGCCGCGCATCGGGATAAGCCAGGTCGAGGTCGGGGAATGCCCTCTGCAGCGGGGTTTCAAGCGCATACACCGCGTTCAGGCGCTCCGCCACCTCGACCGTTTCGCGACCCGCAGCTGCCAGAACCGACGCGGCCTCCTGGAAGTGCGGCTCACCGGCAGGAGCACCGATGAACGGGCGAACGCTGTGCAGTGCGGCGATGATTCCGTGAACTGCTCGTCGCGGGGTCGCACACACCGTCCCCGCGAAGACTCGCGGCTCCGACTCGGCCAGCACCGCGTCGAAGGCCTCACTCCGGTCGATGTCGATGCCCGGGTAGCGCGTATGCACATCGATGGCGCACCCCCACTCGCCGGCCGCGAGGGTCAAGGAGTGAGTGACGCCGGTGCCGGTGAAGGGCGAGAGCAGCGGAGTCCATCCCCATTCCCGCATGGCCTGGGCCAGACGCAGGTCGTCGCCTGGACGCACCCAGCAGTCAACGTCTCCCGAGTGCTCGCGCCGGCGCAGCCCTTGCGCGTGGAGCGTCGGTCCCTTGATGAAGAAGACATCGATGGCGTGCTGCGCCGCCACTCGGGCGATCAGTGCGTAGACGAGTTCATGGAGGGGCGAGGTGAGCCAAGGACGCTCGAGGTTCTCGATACGAGCGGGATGGTGCGGCTCGCGCGTCGCCACTCCCATCTCCTCGAGCGCCGCGAGAATGTCCTCGGCCTCCGGGTCACCGTCGAGTCGACTCGCGTCGTCGGAGGCAAGTGTGCGCCACACCTCGGCACCAGCACCCATGAGGAACACGGGAGAGGCGGGATGGACCGGTACGACGACGAGCTCGAAGCCCTTTTCCTCGAGTTCGGTTCCTCGAAGATCCAAGGCTCCGAACGCGACAGCTGTCCAACTCGGCATTCGCCAATTCTGTCAGGTCGATCGACGCGTTCCGGGGAACACGCGTTCTCTACTTGCAGTTCGGCTCGTCGATCGTCACCGGTGTCTCGCGCACCATTGGCGTGTGGTGGACCGTGGTCGGCGCGAAGTCTGCCGCGGTACTCCCTTCAGCACCCGACATGGTGACCTGCAGCGTCGCCGTCGTCGTCGGAGGGAGGACGACGTTCACCCGCACGGCGTCCCGTCCGAGATGGGTGGTGTGCGCCACGGCGTCGTATGCCTTGCCGTTCAGAGTCCATCCCTGGATCGTGGCACCGACCGGCGTGTAGACGATGAAGTCGGTCCCGATGTCGCCCGGAGTGAAGTACGGACCCGTGATGTAGCGAGGAAGCTCTTGAGCCGCGTCGCGTGTGATGTGGTTCTCGAGTGTGACCGTTGTGGTCCAGGTCGGGGTGGCCGCGGTGCACTGGTCCGCAATCACTGCCACCGCGGCATCGACGTAGTAGTCCATCTTCGAGCCCGTGGTGTCGTTGAAGAACACGCCGACAGCGCTCTCTGTGTCGTTCGTCGTCGGCAGTCGTCCGGAGAGCGGGGACTCGCCGAGCAGCGCGGCCTCATCCTCGTCGGCGCTCCACAGCTTGAGGCGGCCCTCGTCCGTGGCCTTGGTCAGCGCAGCCACCATCGGAAGGGGCTCGATGCTGCCGCCGGTGAGGGCACCGAAGACCGAGACCGAGACGGCGGAGAAGAATCGGTTGGAGTCTGCCCCGTCCGGATACTTGAAGTACGCCTCGTTGAGGAGCAGCGGAGCCGCGTTCTCGCTCGTGAGGACGTCGCCCGTCGGCAGCGTGATCGGACCGGTCGCATTCAGCATGTACGAGAGACCGATCGGGTCGATCGAGATCACGCCGTCGATCTGCTCGTCGTGCAGCGTCGACCACCACCCCTTCGCGAGTGCGGCGCTCGTGGGGAAGTCCGGAGTCGCGGTCAGGTTGGCGATCCAGCGGGCGATGATGTCGGAGTACAGCGCCTCCGTCTCGGCGTCGATGGGAACGACGGGCTCGGGGATGTCGAAGTCGAACTCCGTCGCGGCGGCCTCATTGATGATCGACAAGGCACCGTTGTCGACACGCAGGAGAACGAAAGACCCGGGACCGCCTCCACTCGCTCTGACTTCGGCATTGCCCTGGAACATGACGAGATAGTTACGCGGCCCGGAGGCGCCGAGCGCGTCCGGGAGCAGCGCGACGACATCGCTGGCCGGCTCTGCGACCGTCCGGATGTCGGTGAGCGCCGTGTCGACCTGCTGCACACCGGAGCGCACCTCGTCCAGCAGCGCGTCCTGATCGAGGGTTGCCAGACGCTTGTCCGCCGCATCGGTTCCCGCAACGATCTGATCGAGCAGCCCCGAGAGCGACTGCAGCGCCGTGACATCCATCTTCCCGCCCGAAGGGGCGAGCGCAGCGACGCTGACACCGCTCGCCGGAAGGAGCACGTCGTCGGCGAGAGAGACGGCGACGTCGGCGACGGTGCCCACGGCACGGAGGTTCTCGAACGGCGGGAGGGGGACGGACTCGAAGAAGTCCCACACTTTCCCGGATGCAGCTGCCTGCGCTCCGGCAGCCTCCGTCCGGAACGCCGCGGCTGCCGCGGCGGCCGCTTCGGAGTCCGAGGCGAGCATCGCCGTCTTCACCTCGGCGACGTGGGGCATGGCTGCGAGCAGGTGCGACCGCGCCTGCGTCGCCTGCGAGTAGATCCGGCTCCCTGCCCACACCGCAGCCACGGCCAGGGCGACGAGGAGCACGCACACGATCGTCACCCAGAGCCAGACGCGGCGTCGGCGCCGAGGGCGCGGCGATTCGGAGTCGGCGGCAGCGGTCGTCGGGGCGTCGGGGGAAGACGCGCGCAGAGCACGCTGCTCCCGCCGCGTCGCAGGCGGAAGGCTGGGGTCAGTCACTCTGCGATTCAATCATGTCTGCCTGCGAGGCTCCGCCGGCCTCGCCCTGTGCCCACATCACTGCGAGTCACCTCCGCAGCCGCAGTGCCAGCGCTCTGACGGCAGGGAGCTGTATCGCCAGCTGCTTCAAGGAGGGGCGGGAAAGGGCGACGTATGGTGTGAGTGCGAAGCCCCAGGACGACTTCGCGCGGGCGACGGCCGCGATGTTCGCACCACCGAAATCGAATCGGGCGGCACCGGCCTCGTCGAGATCCCGCATGACCCCCGCATACATTAGCTGCACCGCGCCGTCGTTCAGCGCATCCGGGTCCGTTCCCTGGACCCAGTCCAGCGCGACGCCGCCCGGCGTGACCAGGCGCGCACCGGCGCTCACAACCGCCCCGCTCGAATCCCGCACAGAGTGGCTTCTGAAGATGTCCGGACCGACGAGCTCTGCCAGCCGCTCCACGTCGCCCGAGCTCAATCCGTACGAGAACTTCTGGCGGGCACCCGTGCTGTCGAGCATGCGCTGCAGATCTTCGGCTTTGGCGCTCGACTCGAAGGAGTAGCCGGAGCGGGTCGCCTTCGCGATGCGCTTTCGCACGGCGGCCTCCGCGCTCGACGCCTCATGCGGGAGCGGTCCGGTATAGGTGTAACGAACGGCGGTCGACAGACCCCGCCAGGCGAAAGGCCGCGCGTCGAGAAGCCCAGGAGGGAGGTTGGCTGCCCCGAGGAGCTGTCCGTCGGCGAGATCGGAGGCCAGCTGGGCAGCGGCACTGAGCCACTGCCGCTCGCGCTGCGGACCGCCGTCCGGAGATGACGACTCGAAGGAGAGTGCCAGATAGGGATCGAGGCGGGGCTGACGAACCCGACCGCGCGCGTCCGTGTACAGCACCGCCCGCAGGCGCGCGGGCGATCGCCCGTCCGAGAGGTACTCGACGCGGCGCGCGGTCAGTCCCCACCGGCGTTCGTTCCACTCAACCAGGCCGGGGGTGAGGAGCACCTCGGCTCCCCCAGAAGACTCATGGTGGGGGATCATGTCGTTTGCCTCCACGGCTAAAGAGTTTTCGTCGAGCGGGGTCGGTGTTCGGACGGACTGTCGCCGTTCTCGTCGAGAGCGCGGAATGCACCGTTGACGACTCCTTCGACGTCGTCCCGGAGGCCTTCGAGACTGAACGCTCGGGCGAACCCTCCACCCTCATAGCCACCCTCGGCCTGCACGCGATGACTCGGAATGTAGCCGAGAACCTCGTCTGTGCATCCCACGCAGAGGACGAAGCGCGTAGGTGTGGCCTCCCGAGCGCGCAGCGCGTAGTCGACGACGAGCTCGCCGCTGGCGGTGTGAATCGTGATCAGGTCGCCGATGGTCAGCCGCCCGAAGCTCATGGCGCCCAGATCCCGGCCACGGGCGATGCGGTCCGCCGGGACGAGCAGCCGTCGGCCTGTGAGATCGGAAGGCCCGACCGGCACGGCGCCGTCGAGCGCGCGCAGGAGAGCCGCCGACAGCCCGCGGCACCATTCGCTGTACGCCGCCCAAGTCATGTCCTCGAATAGTCGCCCCGAGATGATCCGCCGCATTCGGCGACGAAGACTGTGGACCTTCGTGCTGGCATTCGGACGGACGTCACCGGAGAAGCCCTGGAAGAACAGGACGGGCAGCGTTGGCGCACCTAACGTGTCGCGGATACTCTCGCGAATGACGCCCGGATAGTGGCTGCTCACGGCGTTGCGCACCGGCCCGCCGACGGGATGGCAACTGTAGTTCCAGACAAGGGCGAGGGGTCTTCCCGCGGCGTCCCGAATGATGAGTGCGGTCAGCCGCTCGTCCGTCGGCCCTTCGGGGTTTGGCGCGTTCACGACGTCGTTGAGTCGCGGACGCCGCGCGACGACGACCCTCTTCCGCAGACGCCGGTTGATACTGTGCGCGGCCGACGTGTCACCGACGGAGATGGACACCGACTGCCGAGGCGACGCGAGCACGTTCCGCACCGCTTCGGTAACCTCGCCAGTCAACCACTGCATGTACTCCTCGTCCGGCGCGCCCAGCACTGGCTTGGAGCTGTCCGTCATCGGCGCCCGGTGCGTATGGCTCGCGGCCACCACGATGCGATCAGCGGGGACCTCCGGGGCTGCGCTCTCGACCGCGGATCGCACTCGTTGCCCGGGGTAGAGCAGGTCGAGTGTGACGAACAGCAGAGGCAGCGGGTCGTCTGCCGCCCAGACCGCCAGCACGTTCATCTCGATGTCCGTGTCGATCCCCTGCCATTCGGCCGATTGAGCGTCGGATGCGCCGAGGTCCACTCGCTTTTTCGGCGCGATGCTGCGCGTCATTGAGACTGCGTGGAAGTCTCCCGAGGTCGTTGTGGCCATCGTGCCGAGCTTACTGGAGGTCCGGCAGCCACTCCATCGCGTGCGATGCGCAACAATGAAGCTGTGACAGTCCGACGTATCCGATTGAGCTCAGCTTCTCGAGGCGTCGTGGCGATCACATCGGGCACGCTGCTCGGGCAGCTCATCGTGGCGCTGACCACCCCCGTGCTCTCTAGGATTTACCCGCCCGAGGCGTTCGGTGCCTTCTCGACGATCCTCGCCATTGCCAGTGCAATCGGACCGGCGGCGGCGCTGAAGTTTGACTCCGCGATTCTTCTGCCCCAGGAGGATAAGGACGCGCGCGGCGTCCTCGGCTTGTCGCTCACCTCGACCCTGTTCGTCTCTGCATTGGCGGGTCTTGCGGCACTGGTCTTTGGGCCGATCATGTTTGCCGACGCGTGGGCCATGGTTCCGCTCGCGCCCCTGTGGATCTTCGGACTGGTTCTGACGACGGGGCTGTTCACCAGCCTTGTGCAAGCTGCGCTTCGCGCCAAGAGCTATGGACTGGTGGGGTGGCGATCCACCATCCAGTCAGTCGGGATCACGGTCGGCCAGCTCGGATTCGGCTTTCTCAGCCCGAGCGCGACAGGTTTGCTGGGTGGCGCTCTTCTCGGTCGACTGCTCGGCTTCGGAGCCCTCTATCGTGGCCTGAAACCTCTGCTCACCGAGCGCGGTGGCGCGACTCAGCAGGTTCTGTTCCGGAGGTACTGGCGGAGCCCGGCGATCCTCGCCCCCTCGGCGCTTCTGAACGCGCTCGGGAGCCAGCTCCCGCTGGTCATCGTCGCCGCGTGGTTCGGAACGGCTGAAGCCGGCCAGCTCGGCATGGCCCAGAGGCTCGTGTTCCTCCCGGCGGCGCTGCTCGGAGCGGCGCTCGCCCAGGTGTTCGGCGCGGAGATCGCGGACCGTCTACGGAATCGGACCGGCAGTTCACGCGGTCTATATCTAAAGGCAACGCTCAGGATAAGTGCGGTGGCCGTGCCCATGTGCATCGCGATCCTTGTCGCGTCACCATGGCTCCTTCCTTGGCTGCTTGGAGACGATTGGCAGCAGAGCGGACAGCTCGCACAGGCGATGGCCATTTCTGCAAGCGTCGGACTTGTCGTGTCGCCGCTCAGCGCTGTGTATGCAGTTCATCAATCCGTCGCGTCCCTCGTCATTGACGGTTCGCGAATCGCGTTCATCGGCATCGCAGCCGCAATCGTCTTCGCGACCGGGGCTGACGTCGTCGGGGCCGTGTGGGCCCTGTACGCAGCGCAAGTGCTCAATTACATCGCCACGTGGGCCTACGGGCTCCGAATCGTGTCTCGAGAGGGAACACCATGAGCCGTCTGTTGAAGATCTATCGCAACCGCAACTACGTCTGGCCGACCGATGCAAAGCTCCCCGCGCGTACGGTGGAGCTCCGTCCGATCGACCACGAGAACGTCAGCGAGGCGGAGGGGCTGAGGAGCGTCTCGGTAGCGAACACCTTTCGCCGCTTCATCGACGCCGGTCGTTTCGGCGTCTTCGCCGTCGTCAACGGCGAAGTTGTCGGCCATGCCTGGGTCACGAGCCCCGTGGACAGGCCGCAGGTCGTTAACACCTATGCGAAGCTCGCGGCAGGCGAAAGCCTGATCCACTACTGCTATGTCGCACCCGGGCAGCGCGGTCAGGGCCTGTATGCCCAGATGCTGCACGAGACCGCCGCCTGGGCTCGAGGACGGGGCGCCACGCTTATCACCGTCGACACCTCATCCGACAACGTTGCCTCGAAGAAGGGCATCCGACGAGCGGGGTTCACGGAAGTCGCGCCGACCACGAGCATCGTCGTCGGGCGAAGTCTCGTGTACACCAAGCGTCATGATCGGTCTCCGCTCCCCAGCTGAGTCGGTCACGCGGATCACTCGAGAGCGGTCAGCGGTACAACCTGGGAGACACCGCACTCTCCGCGCGATCGTGCGCTCGCCTTTGCCGCTTCGAGAGTTCGTCGTAGTCCCTCGGCATCACCGCCAGGAGCACGATGGCGGCAATAAGACCATGGGACAACATCGCAGTGAGGACCGACGTGTTGGAAAGAGCGACAGTTGGCATTGTCATGACGATCCCGACGACCCCGAGCGGCAGGCCGACGGCGACCTGATCCAGAATGCGAAGATACGCCAGCAGGACCACACCGGCGCCGATCATGCCAATCCAGCCGAAATTGGCAAATCCGTCCGCGAACATGTTGGCGTTCGCCGCCATCGTCGGAAGACCGGCCATCCATTGACCGATCACGTACGGGGGCGTGAGCTCATACGGGTAGTCCACAAAAGGCCTCAGGATTGAATGTCCCAAATGAACCTGCGGATTGGTGCTGAAGAACTCCGCATAGACGGAGGTGAAAACTCCCGGGGTGATGAGGAACCGCCTCGACAGGAGGGAGGTCAGCAGTATGGAATGCAGGAGCTGATCGATCACTGCCGAGATGAGAATCAGACCGGCCGCGCCCCAGACGAGTGTCAGACCATCAGGCTTCCGCTTCCTTCGACGCATGACGAACGCGACGATGAACCAAGCAGGGATAGCGAACAACATCCCTTTGAATCCGGTAGTGGAGTACAAGATCAGCTGCCCGAGCAGACCGGCAATGGTCCACACCGGCGCGCGCTTGAACAGGCCGCGGGCGACCATGAGCGGGTTCACGACATTCGCTTGGATGAAGACCAGATAGCTGAGGACGCCGATGCCCTCGAGGTTCCCCGCATATTCCTCGCGCACGTCGTACACATCGAGGAAGCTGAGAATGCGGAGACTGATCCCTTGCGTGAATGCGAGAAGACCGTACGTCACGAGCGAGATGACGATCAGGATGAGCCAGATTGACGTGGGGGAAACAGCCCAGCTTCGCGGCTTCACTTTGCCGCGGACCCCCCAGGCCACGCCCATGAAGATCAGCGCCACCGCACCTCCCAGGACGAGCGCCTGGTCATCGGTCCGGTACGTCGTGTACGGAGCGATCAAGATCGTCGGAGCGACCGTGACGACGAAGAGCAGCCAGAGCACGATAGACGACGCTCTGTCGAGACGGCGTGGAAGCGCCAGTGCAACCGCGATGGCAATCACAACAGCGACACTGAAAGCAGCTGTTGTCGGCTCCCTATACCGATATCCGAGGTAGCTGAACGTCGGCGAGATCAGATCCGCGTAGACCCAGTGAAGAAGGAGGGCGAAGACCACGATCCCAGCGGGAAGTACGAGGAACTCGCGGATGGGAAAATTCGGTCGGGCGCCACTTGAACGGCGACCATAAACCGATCCCTCATGAGCTTGTTCCACAGGCCTAGAGCCTACCCACTAATCGGCCGTCGACTTGTCGGATCATACATACGCTGCATCTAGGCATGTCAGATGGTCCTAACTCGCATCGAGGCCGGCCAACGAGGCGACAGCAACCGGATCCGGATACGTGATCAGCACGGCCTCGCGGCGGCCGTAGAAGACGAATTGGCTCCCCGCAGCGACCGCGCTGGCGCCCGCGCCTAGCGCGTCAGCGAAGGCGTCGATGCCGTCGGCTCCTCCGAGCGCGATCACGGGCACGCGCACAGCAGACGAGACAGTACGAATAGCGTTCAGGTCGTATCCCTCGCGCTTCCCCTCCCTATCGGTCGCCGAAACGATGATCTCGCCGACGCCCATCGAGACCGCGCGGCGCGCCAAGGCATCGGCCGTCTCCGACTCGTCTTTCGTTCCGGAAGCGCTCGTCGTCACGAGTGCGCCATCGGCGCCGCGCCGCACGTCGATGCTCGCCACAACGCTCTGCGATCCGAGCTCCGCCGCCATCATCTCCACGGCCGCCGGCTCGGTGAACAGGGCGGAGTTGACGATGACTTTCTCGACGCCGAGGTTGACCACACGTCGAGCCTGGTCGAGGGACTGCAGCCCGCCGCCGTATGCCACCGGCATGAAGGCCTCGGACGCGATGTCGGCGAGGACGTCGTACGCCGGATCGCGATGCGATCGGCTAGCGGCGATGTCGACGACCACGAGTTCGTCGACCTGCTTCTCGTTGAAGATCTTCACCGCGTTGATGGGATCACCGAGGTAGCGCGGGCTCCGGTACTGCCGCGTCTTGACCAGCCAGCCGCCTTCATCGATCTGGAGGACCGGGATCACCCGCGGGCCGATCACGAGCGCGCCCACTGGTCGAGCATCTGCATGCCGAAGGCGTGGCTCTTCTCCGGGTGGAACTGGGCCCCGGTGACGTTCTCGCGCTGCACCATCGAGGTGAACTCTCCTCCGTAGTCGCTCCGCGCCAGCTCATCACGCTCGTCCGAGACGACCACGCGATAGCTGTGCACGAAGTAGAAGCGACGATTCGTCGGGAGTCCCTCGACGATCGCGGCGGGCTTGCGCACGGTCAGCTGGTTCCAGCCCATGTGAGGCACGCGGATCCCGCCCGAGTCGTCGAAGCGCACGCTGCCTCCTGGGATGAGTCCCAACCCGGCAGACGTACCTTCCTCGCTCGAATCGAGGAGTAGCTGCATGCCGAGGCAGATCCCGAGGAGCGGGCGGCCGGTGCGGGCGAAATCATGGATCGCCGCATCGAACCCTCCGGAACGGAGCTTGTCGGTGGCGGTGTCGAAGGCGCCGACACCCGGGAGCAGCAGCCGCTCGGCACTCGCGATCTGCTCAGGGTCCGCAGAGAGTTCGGCCTCCTGCCCGATCCGGCGAGACATGTTGATGAGGGACCCGATGTTCCCCACCCCGTAGTCGACGATCGTGATCATCCGTGTTCGTCTCCCTTGCGTGCTATGCATCCGCTGAGCAGTCCATCCAGTCGCTCAGCCAGCGCCCGATAGTCGTAGTTTGCGATGACGTGCGCCCGCGCATTCGCCGCCCACCTCGCCCGGTCGTCAGCCGCATCCCGCGCCGCCATCCGGATCATCGCTGCTCCGAGTCCTGCCGCGTCGTCAGCCGGGACGACGACGCCGGCATCGGCGTCGGCGACCATGTTGTTTCGAGCGCTGCTCGCCACGAGGATCGGGCGCGCTGCGGCGGCGTAGTCGAAGATCTTGTTCATGCTCACCCCGAAGCGGTAGACGTCGAGGTCGAGGATGTTGATGACCATCGCATCGGCTCGTCCGACCAGGGAAGGAACGCGATCCTTGGGGACGGGTGGCTCGAAGGCGATCCGATCGCCGAGGGAAGACCCGGCGGCGCGACGTTCGATCGCCGGCAGTTCCGCTCCGTTCCCGACGATAACCAGTCGCAGCCTCGGCTCTGAGGCGGCAGCGGAGAGGAAGCCCTCCACGATCGCTCCCAGTCCGTTCGCCCTGCCGACGGATCCGAGGTACATGAAGACGAAGTCTTCGCCACCGGCTGGCAGTGCACCGTCGAAGTCTTCGGCGTCCGTGCCGTTCGAGATCCAGACCACCTTCTCCTCCGGCACCCCCTGCGCGACCAGGTACTCGGAGGCGAACGGCAGCAGAGTGATGATGGCTTCTGCACGGTCGCAGAGCAGGCGCTCCAGTCGCCGCAGCATCCAAGTCAGCGGGCCTCGCGGCCGGAGCTTGCCCATGTCGATGAGGGTCTGCGGCCACAGGTCGCGGATCTCGAAGACGAACGGAACGCCGGCCCGGCGCGCCAGGACCGAAGCCGCCCACGCCGCGAGCGGATGGACGGTGCTGCCGATCACCACGTCGGGGCGAGGGAGGTCCCGCACGTTCGAGCGGCGCAGGAGAGCCGCCGTGAAGGCGGCCATGTTCCGGAGTCGGCCCAGCCCCCCGCTGTACTCCGGGGTAGGGAGAAATCGGAATCGCACGCCGTCGCGCGTGCGGTCGCTCGCCCGTGCGTCCGCGAGTCCGGCCCGGCGACGTCCGGATGGGTGCTCCGTGCTGGCGGCGAGCAGGACAACGGTCCAGCCGCGCTCGACGAGCCCTCGCGCAAGCGAGAAGTGTCGCGACCCGGATGCCGTCTCCTGCGGGTCGGTCGCGTAGTGGTTGACGATCCAGACAGTCTTCACGCGGTCCCCCGCACTCGCCGGTACTCATCGAGCATGCGAGCGGATTCGGTCTGCCAATCCGGGAGCTCGACGTCTGCGATCGCCCGGCGCCCCTCAGCGACGTCCGTGTCGCTGAGCGACGACATGGCCCTGACCAGAGACGCCGCATCGGCTCCGACCTTCCAGGACGCCGCCTGCGGACCGAGCAGACGGTCGACCTCCACGAGATCCGTATAGAAGAAGGGAATGCCCGCCATGGAGTACTCCAGCGCCTTGTTGGGCAGGGAGAGGGCGTACGAGAGGCAAGTCGCCTCGATCAGGCAGAGGCCGACGTCTCCTCCCGCGACGGTGTCGACGACTTCATCCGCCGGCACGGCGCCGAGGAAATGGATGTTCGCGTGCCGCTCCGCGGCAGTCCGCACCAGGTTCTCCAGAGTGCCCGCACCGATGAACACGACGTGATCGCCGGACGACTCACGCACGGCGAACGCCTCGAGGATCTCGGCCACATGACGATGCGGCACGATGTTCCCGACGTGCACGTAGACCCGGGTCTCGGAGGGGATGCCGAACCTCCGACGCAGGTCGACGGCCCGCGGATCCCGCTCACGGGAGGGCGCGTTGCGCACGCTGGTCACCCGCACACCCGGATACGCGGCGCGATACCAGTCCGCAATCGATTCGTTGACGACGAGCACTGCGTCGCACCGGCGCACGTAGTGTCTCTCGATCATCCGGAAGACCCTGCCCTGGATGCCCGTCGACGTCGAGGTCTCCGTCTCGAGCTCATGGGTGTCGTAGATCAACGCAGCGCGATGACGGCGCGCGATCGCGTGACAGACCGGCAACACCGCAACGGAGTGCGCGTTGACGACGCGCACCGGGCGCGTGCGCCACCGGCGGTAGACCGCCATCGACCAGGAGATCTGTTCCAGGATGCGCCCTAGGATCGAGCGCGGCCTCTCGTCTACGACGGAGCCGACACGTTCGATCGACCGGTCGTCGTCGAGTCGTTCGACATCCGGGAGTCCGGCGCCCCGCTGACCGGTGACGACGACCTCCTCGAACAGGCCCGCCTCGGCCACCGCCTTCGTCTCCCGGAAGATGCGGCTCTCGTTGACGATGGGTGCGGGATAGATATGGACGTTCACGCTCTCGGTCATCGTGGGTAGAGCCCCAGCTTGCGTAGCCGGTTGACCGTCCCTCTGAGGAACTGCACGAAGCCGTAGGAGTTCCGGTAGGCGCGGTAGCTCGACGCCGGTCGCTCGACGATCTCGGCGAGCTGTTCCGGCGTCAGCGACAGCTTCTTGAGCAGCAGGATCTCGTCCTCTGCCCGCAGACGCTCGCTGTAATCGCTCTCGGCCACCGCCGCCAGCGCATCCTCCCGCGAGATCTGACCCGAGTTGATCAGGTCGGAGTAGTGGCCGCGGCGCTTGTCGATGCCGAACTTCTTCGGAAGATAGAAACCCTGCACCCACCGCGTGAAGATGGATTCGTAGTGCTTCCCCTCGTAGGGGACCCAGCCGAGGTGCTCGACGAGCTCGTCCATCGCCTTCGACTTGTCGTACTCGAGGTAGTTGAGGATGGACACGATCCGCACGCGTCTGACGAAAGTCGTCCATGCGAGCGTCACGAACCCGAAATGCGGATACGTCCGCAACGGCACCCGGCCGAATCGGCGGTGCACGTCGTTGAGATAGCGCCAGTCGGAGTGGCCGTACGACCACGAGGGAACGCTGATCGACTCGGTGGCGAAGTTCATCCCGGAGATGATGAACCGCACGCCGTGATCACGAGCGACCTTCCAGAGCGTCGCCTGGATCGCGTGGTCACTCGGAATGTCTGCGTCCGGCGTCGACGCCAGGAGGAACGAGCGCTGCAGGTCGTAGAACTCGTCGAGCCGCAGCACCTCGGTGTGGAGGTCGATGTCGAGCGTCCGCAGGAGACGTTCGATGTTCAGGACGGCGAGGGCGGAGTTCCAGCCGTTGTCGACGTGGACGGCGAGCGGACGGAGTCCGAGTCGCTTCACCTGCAGCGCGACGTAGGAGCTGTCCACTCCCCCGCTCACGCCGATGATGCAGTCGTACTCCCGCCCCTTCCCGGCACGGGAGATCGCCTCGACGACTTGTGCCAGCTTCGCCGGGCGCTGCTCGACGGGGACGACGCGGGATTCCAGCAGTGCGTCGTAGCGGAGACAGTGGTTGCACACTCCGTCGACGAGGACCAGGTCTGGGTCCACGGCGGAGTTCATGATGCAACGTGTGCATTCTCGAACGGTCATCGAGCGGGCACCCCTTTCACTGTCGTCCCCGCGGCGACGTCCTTGGTCACGCAGGCCGCGCCCCCTACTGTCGCTCCGGCGCCCACCGTGAGCCCTTGCAGTACGACCGATCCCGCGCCGAGCAGCGCGCCGCTCTCGACGACCACGTTCCCGGACACGATCGCTCCCGGGTTGACCGAAACGAAATCGGCGAGCCTCGCGTCATGCCCGATGATGCTCGCGGGATTCAGGTGCACGTGGTCGCCGATGGCGACGTTGGTGGAGACCTGCACACCGGAGGTGATGACGACGCCATCTCCGATACGCGACTGCGAACCGACGACCGCACGGGGATGGATGAGGGTGACGGCGCGCAGTCCTGCGCCGGTCAGGCGACGGGCGACGGCCTCGCGCACGGTCGGCGAGCCGATCCCCACGACGAATCGCTCATCGCCGGAGGCCCCCGGCAGCCATTCCTCCTCGGCGCCGAGGTAGACGACGCCACGCTCCGCCAATCGACCGAGGTCCTCCTGCCGCGGCCCCGAATCCACGACGCCGACGAGGTGCAGAGATCCATCCGCTGCATTGATCGCTTCGATCACATCGAGCGTCTCCCGCCCGAATCCTCCGGCGCCGACGACGACGATCCGCTCAGCCATTCGCTTCTCCGAACTTCGACATCGTCACGTGTCCTTCCGCGGAGATCCCGTCGCGCTTCAGCACGGAGCCGATCGTCGCGAGGACGATCCGCAGGTCGAGCCCGGCGCTGCGTCGATCGACGTAGCGCACGTCCTGCCGGAACTTGCTCTCCCAGGAGATCGCGTTGCGTCCGGTCACTTGGGCGAGCCCGGTGATGCCGGGCCGCACCTCGTGCCGCCGCGCCTGCTCCGGGGTGTACCGCTCCAGATACTCTACGAGCAGCGGCCGCGGACCGACGATGCTCATGTCGCCTCGGAGCACGTTCCAGAGACTCGGCAGCTCGTCGAGGCTCGTGGATCGCAACCGCACACCGAACGGGGTCAGCCTGTCCGCATCGGTCACCCATCCGCGGGCTTCGTCGACGGAGCGCATCGAGCGGAACTTGTAGAGCGTGAAGATCCGTCCGTCCTTGCCGGGGCGCGCCTGCGCGAAGACGACCGGGCGCCCCAGCTTGACCGCGACCAGCACCGCGGTCGCGACGATGACCGGGGAGAGCAGCACGAGAGCGACGGCGGACACGACGAGGTCGAGCCCCCGCTTCAGCACGTCGTACGGACGCACACGCGTACTCATCGATTCAGGAAGCCACGGATCGCGGTGACCACGCGTTCGCGCTGCGTGTCGGTCAGAGCCGAGCCGCTCGGCAGAGTCAGGCCCCGTGCGAACAGGCTCTCGGACGCACCGTTCGTATTGCTGCGCGCGCCCTCGAAGATCGGCTGCGCATGCATCGGCTTCCACAGCGGACGGCTCTCGATGTCGTCGGCGGCGAGCGCTGCGGCGAGCTCCGACGGCTCCCAGCCCGTGATCGACGAGTCGACCAGGATCGACGTCAGCCAGACGTTGTCCGCCTCGTCTCCCTCAGCCCCGAAGACCTCCACGCCGTCGACGTCGGCGAAGAGGTGCTTGTACAGCTCACGCATCTCCCGGCGCCGCGCGATCATCGCGTCGAGGCGGGCGAGCTGCGCCCGACCGAGCGCCGCGAGCAGGTTGCTCATCCGGTAGTTGTAGCCGATGTCGGTGTGCTCGTAGTGCACCACCGGCTGTCGGGCCTGTGTGGCCAGGTAGCGCACGTGCTTCGCGAACTCCGCGTCGTCGGTGAGCAGCATCCCTCCGCCGGACGTCGTCATGATCTTGTTGCCGTTGAACGACACGATGGATGCTCGCCCGAAGCTGCCTGCTGCACGGCCGGCGTGCGTCGCCCCCAACGATTCCGCGGCGTCCGCCACGACCGGCACACCGAACTCATCGGCGATCGCGAGAACCGCGGTGTAGTCGATGGCCTTGCCGAGCAGGTCGACCGGAACGATCGCCGACACGGTCTCGCCGGCGTCACGCAACTCGACGAGCGCCTCACGAAGCAACGCCGCATCGATGTTCCCGGTCGCGGGGTCGGCGTCGATGAAATACGGCTCGGCACCCGTGTACACGATGGCGTTGGCCGTCGCGGCGAACGTCATCGACGAGGTGAGCACCACGTCGCCCGGTTTCACGCCGAGCGTGAGAAGTGCGAGGTGCAGGGCAGCGGTTCCCGAACTCAGCGCCACCGCATGAGCGACTCCGACTCGCTCGGCGAGCTCGCGCTCGAAGGCGTCGACGTCGGGGCCGAGGGGCGCGATCCATCCGGAACGCATCGCCGCGACGACCGCCTGCTCCTCCGCCTCCCCGACATCGGGGGAAGACATGTAGATGCGTTCGCTCACGCGTCAGCGCCCTTCTGCATACGGATCGGCTCGATCGCCACCGTGTCATTGATCCGCGGGCTCGCGTACATCCGGTCCAGCCATCCCGCCTTGTTGAGCCGCTCGGGCGTGATGATGTCGGCCTTCGTGTGCGACACCTTCGGGTGGAAGGGCCGCTCCAGGTTCTCGCGCGATCCGACGAGCTCTTCGTGCAGCTTCTCGCCGCGACGGAGCCCGGTGAAAACGATCTCGACGCTCTTGCCCGACATCGCGATCATGCGCTTGGCGACCTCGAGGATCGACACCGGCTGGCCCATGTCGAGGATCAGCACCTCACCCGCGCGGCCGATGCCGCCCGCCTGCACGACCAGCTGGCACGCTTCGGGGATCGTCATGAAGTAACGCGTCGCCTCGGGGTGGGTGACCGTGATCGGCCGGCCCTCCGCGATGAGTCGCTGGAACGTCGGCAGCATCGACCCGCGGCTGCCGATCACGTTGCCGAACCGCACCGAGAGGTACCGCATTCCGGTCTCGGCGCCTGCCCAGGCGGTGAGCTTCTCGGCGACCCGCTTGGAGTGTCCGAGCACGCTCGTGGGGTTGGCGGCCTTATCGGTCGAGATGTTGACGAAGGTGTCGACGCCGACGGAACGGGCGGCGTTGATCACGTTGAGCGTGCCGAGCACGTTCGTCTTCCACGCCTCGTCGGGATACTGCTCGAGCATCGGCAGGTGCTTCAGAGCGGCGGCATGGAACACGACCTCGGGGCGACGGTCGACGAAGATGTCGAGCAGATTCTGCTCTTCACGGATGTCCGCGAGGACGACGTCGCGAGAATCGAGCAGTCCGTGGCCGACCGTCCCGAGCTGAGCGACCTGGAGTCCGGTCTCGTCGCGGTCCACCATGATCAGCTCGCTCGGCCCGTACTTGGCCAGCTGCCGGCACAGCTCGGAACCGATGGAGCCTCCGGCGCCGGTCACGAGCACGCGCCGCCCGGTGATGTATCCGGCGATCAGCTCGACGTTCGTGTCGACGGGGTGGCGCCCGATCAGATCCTCGATGCTGATGTCGCGCACGTCGGTGACCGACTGCTCCCCCGAGGCGAGCGTCGCCAGGGTGGGCGTGACCGCGACCCGCAGGCCGGCACTCTCGGCCAGGTCGCTCAGCGCACGCAGCAACGCGCTGTCGGCGCTCGGGATCGCGATGACGGCCAGCTTCGCGCCGGTGCTCCGCGCGACCGTCGCGATGTCGCGCGTGGTGCCGAGCACCGGAACGCCCCGCAGACGGAGGTTGCGCTTGGCCGGATCGTCGTCCAGCAGACCGACCGGCCGGATGGGCGAGGACGGGTCGGTCGTGACGTTCGCGAGCAGCTTGTCCCCGAGGAATCCGGCACCGATGATCAGTGCCGCCTCGGCATCCGCACCGGGCTTGCGCGCACGCTCGATGGCCAGACGTGCCACGTACCGCACGCCGAACATCAGCAGCAGCACGAACGGGAACGCGAGCAGCAGCGTTCCGCGCGGGATGCCGACGATCGGCCCGATCGGAATCACGATCAGCGACAGCAGCACTGCTTCGACCACGACGATCAATGCCACCGCGCGGACCTCGTCGAAGGAACCGTAGGTGAATCGTCCACGGTAGAGGGCTGTCGCGAATCCGACGGCCATCTGGATGACACCGGCCGAGAGCGCGAGCACGATCGTCGCGATCCAGCCCCGCGCGTCCATCATGAACTCGAAACGGAGGGCGATCGCGAGAACGACGCCGAAAGTCCAGGCGAGCCCATCGACCACCGCGGCCAGCATCCGGCGTCGTCGCTGCTTCACGGACACCTCGGACAATATTGGAATATTGCCGGTAGACACGTCGGTCGACCCATCCGGATTCACGTGCGGAGCCCCCTCAGACTTATTCACTCTCCTGGAGATATGTTCTCACAGCGAATGAGCAGGTCCGTCCGTTATGGCGTTCCCTCACCGTCCGCCGGCGGGTCGGTGCCGGGATCCGTCTCGCCGTCGCCAGGGCCCGTCACCGGCGGAGTGACACCGGTCCCCGGGTCGGTGCTCCCGTCCGTGGGCGGCGTCTGGTTCCCGTCACCCTGCTGCTGCTGTTGCTGGGGCTGCCACTGATTCTCTTGCTCACGCTGCTCGCGCTCGATCTCGAACCGCAGCTGGTCCGCAGCCAACGCGACGAACGCGTCCCGGTACGCCGCCAGCGCGGAACGACCCTCCGCCGCCCACAGATCCGCGGCAGCGACACGCGTCGCGGCGTCGGACACGGCCGTGCGCAACGATTCCTCAGCGTCCGGGTAGCGGGCGATCGCCGCATCCGCCGCGGCGACGAACGACGCAGCGTAGGCAGCGACCGCCGCGTCGGCCGTGGGGCGAAGCGCATCGAGCCGCTCGCGGACCGCCCGTGCCTCGGCGGTCGCAGCGTCCATCGCGACCAAACGCTCCTGGACGCCGTCGATCGCGCCGCCGACCTCCACGAGCGAGTCCTCGTCGATATCGTCGCGCACGTAGTCGGCAGGCAACGAGGGGACGGCGATCCCCGCCAACCCCGAGGCGTACGCATCGACGGCCGCGAGCGCCGTGGCGAGCGCGGCCGCGTCGGTGACCGCGAGCGGCGCATCGTCGAGTTCGCCGGCCGGATCGGCGGCGGTGCTCGTCCCGGTGAGCGCGCTGCGGAGCTGCGCGGCCTCCGCCGTCTGCGCATCGATGTCGGCGACAAGGCGGTCCCCCGCGGTCTTCAACGACTGGTGAGCGTTCAGGAGGGAGGCTTCATCGGCCTCCAACGACTCCACGGCACTCGCGGCCGGGCTGGCCGTCGCCATCTGGATGCCGCCGACGGTGCCGGCGACCACGAGGGCCACGACGGCGAGGGAGGCTGCCGACAGCGTGACGGCGTCGATCGATCGTCTCGGGCGCTTCTTCGGACGGGACGACTCACCGGATCCTGCACCGACCGGAACGGCGGTGCGGGCGGCGGCCTCGACCATGTCAGCGAGTGCTCGGGCGTCCGCGTCCGATGTCGCCGATGCACCACTCTGCCTCGGCTCCCCGATCATCTCCCGCAACCGGCGAGCGGTGTGATGGTCGTCCAGCACCGCCGTCCCTGCGTCGCCGGCGCGGGGCCCGTCGGGGAAGAGCTCGTCGAGGTGAGTCATGTCGCCTTCATAGGAATGGGTAGTCTCGGAAGACGATACCGCCGATCGCACCCGACCATGCTGGAGAGCTATGGACATCCATGACTACCTTCGGGTGTTCCGTCGCCAGATCGTCGTGATCGTCGCGAGCATTCTCATCGGACTCTCCACCGGCGCGCTGGTCGCGATGCTCACCCCTCCCCGCTACCAGGCTTCGACCGAGGTCATGGTGGCCGTGCAGGTCGCCGACACCGCCACCCCCGCGGAACGCGCGCTCGCCACCGGCTACGCGAAGCAGGCTGTGGAGACCTACCGCTCGATCATCACGAGCTCGCTCGTGCTCGACCCCGTGGTCGAAGACCTCGGCCTCTCCTCGGCGCCCTCCGGCATCAGCGCGTCGGCACCGCTCAACAGCGCGATCATCACGATCAGCGTCAGCGACCGCAACCCGGGGCAGGCCGCGCGCATCGCGAACGCCGTCGCGGAGAGCTTCGCCACCGTCGTCACCGGCACTCTCGAAGAGCGCGAGCAGACCGCCGCGTTCAGCATCCGGATCGTCACCCTCGAACCGGCCCAGGTGCCGACGCAGCCCGTCGCGCCGAACCTCTCCCTGTCTCTCACGATCGGCGCCCTCCTCGGCCTCGCGGTCGGCGTCGGCATCGCTCTCCTGCGCGCGACGCTCGACCGCCGGGTGCGCGTCGCGGCGGATGTCGAGGCGGCCGTGCCGGTGCCGGTGCTCGGACAGATCCCGCTGGACCCCGACACCGGTGAGCACCCCCTCGCCATGAGCACCGCACCGCACGGACTCCGCGCCGAGGCCTACCGCAGCCTCCGCACCAACGTGCGCTTCTTCTTCTCCGGCAACCAGGGCGTCTTCGTCGTGACGAGCTCCGGTCCGGGTGAAGGGAAGTCGACCACCGCCGCGAACCTGGCGCTCGCCTTCGCCGACGCGGGTCAGCGCGTGGCCCTGCTCGACGGCGACCTCCGCCTCCCCCGCGTGGCCGAGTACTTCGGCATCGAGGGCGGCATCGGACTCAGCGATGTGCTGGCCGGCCGCGTGCAGCTCAACGACGTCATCCAGCGCTGGGGCCGCAGCGCCCTGTTCGTGCTCCCGGCCGGCACCGTGCCACCGAACCCGGCCGAGCTGCTCGGCTCCCCCGCGATGGAGAGCCTGATCGAGACGCTCACCGAGGCCTTCGACGTCGTCATCATCGATGCCCCGCCGCTGCTGCTGGTGACGGATGCCGCGGTGATCGCCCGCGTGACGACAGGAGCCCTCCTGATCGCCGCCGCCGGATCGTCGCAGGCCAACCGGCTCGCCGATGCTGCCAAGAGCATCGAGTCGGTCGGAGCGAGAGTGCTCGGGACGGTGCTGACGAAGGCTCCGATCACCGCCGCCGCGAGCACGACCTACGGCACCGCCGCGCCGGCGACGCACTGAACACGCGCAGCGCCGGTCGTCCCACCGTCGCTGTGGAAGAATACTGGGATACCGTTTTCACGGCCCGCCTTGATCGGCAGAGGTCGCACTGCATCAGGGGGAATCTGCCGCGTGGAACTTCGCGACTACGTGCGTGTGCTGCACAGAAACTGGATCCTGATCCTCGTCCTGATGGTCCTCGGCCTCGCCGGCGGTGCGGGATACGCCGCGCTGCAGCAGCCGAAGTACGTCGCATCGACGCAACTGTACGTCTCGGTCCGCACCGAGGGCGCCGCCACCGGTGACCTCGTGCAGGGCACGACCTTCGCACGGCAGATGGTCACCAGCTACGTCGACGTCGTCGGCACCGCGCTCGTGCTCGAACCCGTCATCGAAGAACTCGGCCTCGACGACTCGGTCTCGGGCCTCAGCAGCCGCGTCACAGCGACGACCCCGCTCAACACCGTCCTGATCGACGTCAGCGTGACCGACGGCGACCCCGAGCAGGCCGCGGCCATCGCCAACGCCGTCGCCGTGAGCTTCCAGGACGCGGTGCAGAAGACGCTCGAGCAGCCCGCGACCGAAGACGCCGTCAGCCCGGTTCGCATCACCGTGACCGAGCCCGCCATCGCCTCCTCCACCCCGACGAGCCCCAACGTGCGCCTGCTGATCATCCTCGGCGGCATCATCGGCCTGGCTCTCGGTCTCGGCATCGCGATGCTCCGCACCGTGCTCGACAACCGCATCCACACGCTCCACGACATCGAGGCAGTCACCGATCGCCCCGTCCTCGGCGGCATCGCGTACGACCCGGATGCCACCAAGCGCCCGCTCATCGTGCACGCCGATCCGCGCAGCCCGCGCGCCGAGTCGTTCCGCAGCCTGCGCACGAACCTGCAGTTCCTCAACCTCGACGCCGGCCCCCGCATCTTCGTCGTCTCCAGTGCAGGCCCCGGTGAGGGCAAGTCGACGACGACCGCCAACCTCGCCATCGCTCTCGCCGAGACAGGCGCTCGTGTGGCCCTGGTCGACGGCGACCTGCGACTGCCCCGCGTGGCCGACTACCTCGGCATCGAGGGCGGCGTCGGACTCACCGACGTGCTCATCGGACGCGAGGACGTGGCCGACGCGCTGCAGAAGTGGGGCACCACCGACCTGTACGCTCTGCCGAGCGGGCAGGTGCCGCCGAACCCGAGCGAGCTGCTGGGCTCGGCTGCGATGGATCAGGTGCTCACGTCGCTCGGCGACTACTTCGACTACGTGCTCATCGACGCGCCGCCGCTGCTGCTGGTGACCGATGCGGCCGTGGTGGGAAGCAAGACCCGCGGCGTCATCCTCGCCGCAGCCTCCGGCAAGACGAAGAAGCAGGAGCTGTCCGGGGCACTGCGCGCACTCGAGAACGCCGGCGTGCAGATGCTGGGCGTGGTCGTCACGATGCTTCCCACGAAGGGTCCGGACAGCTACGGCTACGGCTCGTACACCTACGGGTCGACGCACGACCTGGACGGCGAGACATCGACGGATCGTCGGAAGGCCAAGCGGGCCAAGAAGGCGAAGAGCGCCAAGAAGCGCGAAACCGCTCGAGTCTGATCCGCCCCGACCGATCCGTACTACTTGGTCGGCGCCACCCGGAAGACGATGCCGTGATAGAGCACGAAGCGCAGCAGCACCACGATGACGATGCTCGTCAGGTTCACGACGTTGACGGCGACCGCTCCGGGCTCCCGGCCGAGGACCGCGGCGACCGCCTCGACGCCCACCCAGACGAGGAAAGCGCCGATGGCCGTGCACACGGCGTTGGTGACGAGGAACAGGGTGACCTCGGAAACCCGTCCGCGGCGGTCGCGATGGCGGAACGTCCACTCGCGGTTCCCGATGTACGCGTTGATCAGCGCGACGAGCGAGGCGACGATCTTCGCGGCGACGACATCCCATCCCCACGCGAAGACCAGCAGATTGAAGACGCCGACCTCGATGAGGGTGCTCAGAGCGCCCACGACGAGGAAACGGCTGCCGACGCCGGCGAGGCGACGGATGCGAGAGGGAGGGTTCATGGCTCAACTAGGCTACTTGCTGATCCCCGCGCCCTCCGCCACCCCAAGGACCCTGTGACCCTTCGCCACCTCGCCGTCGTCATGCCCGCCTACAACGAGGTCGAAGGCATCCGGGGCTTCATCGACGAGATCCGCGACTGCGTGTCTCCCCTGGCCGACCGCGTCACCTTCCACGTCGCCGACGATCGCTCCACGGATGCCACGGCTTCGGTGTTCGACGGTGTCTCCGACGTCGCCGTCGAAGTGCAGCCCCTCAACCGCGGTCACGGCCCGACCGCGCTCTCCGCCTACCGCGCCGGACTCGCCGCCGACCCCGACGTGCTCGTGCACGTGGACGGCGACGGCCAGTTCTACGGCAGCGACTTCACCCGGCTCATCACCGCGCTCACGACCGAGGACGCCGATGTCGTCCACGGCGTGCGCGACGGTCGCACCGACCCCTGGTATCGCAAGGTGCTCACGGGCGCGGTCGGCCTCCTGATCGCCCTCGCCGCCGGACGCCGCATCCCCGACGTCAACACCCCGCTGCGCGCCTACCGCCCGGACGCGCTGCGACTGCTCGTCGACGCGACCCCGGCCGACGCCACGGTGCCGCACGTGCACTTCTCCCTCGCCGAGGCCCGAGCGGGCTTCACCGTGCGCTACCTCCGTGTGGCCAGCATCCCCCGACGAGGAGAATCGACCACCGGCACCATGTGGGGGCGCGGGAACGCCGTCACCCTGCCGCCGAAGCGCCTGCGCCGGTTCGTGCGCGTCGCCCTCGTCGAGGCGTGGACGCTCTCGCTGCGGCCCTCCGCTCCCCTGCGCAACATCCGTCGCCCGGAGACCGTCGCGCGATGACGCGAGCACGCACGATCGTGTTCTGGGCGGCGGCAGTCGCCCTGCTGATCGGGCACGTCATCGTCGCGTGGCACAGCCTGTTCGTCTGGCGCTTCTGGGAGGACGAGGCCTTCAACCTCACCGTCCCGCTCAACCTGCTCGACGGTCTCGGATACTCCAGCGACGGCGCCCTCTCCGGGTCGACCATCACACCCTTCGACCCGCGCATCTCGACCGGGCCCGTCGTGCTCCTGCCCGTCGCCGCGCTCCTCGCGACCGGGATGGACCCGGTGCTGGCGGCACGGCTGGTCCCTCTGGCCTTCTGGGTGGCGCTCCTCGCCGGGCTCGCCGTGATCGGACGGCGCATCGGCGGACGCTGGGCAGCTCTACTCGCCGTCGCGGTCCCCCTGGCGTTCACCGCGGATGCCGGGTTCTCCCCCATCCAGGGCCCCGCCGATCTGCTCGGCGAGATCCCCGCGGCCGCGCTCCTCGTCTGGGCGCTCACGCTCCTTCCCCGCCGCGCCTGGCTGGCCGGCCTCCTCGTGGGTCTCGCGATCCAGGCGAAGCTCATCGCCGCCCTCGCACTGCCGGCGTTCGCGATCGCCCTGTGGGTGTTCTCCGACGGCACCGGCTGGGCCCGCGTGCGCGACACCCTCCGGCGGTCGTGGCTGCCCTTCCTGCTGGCCGCCGTGCCGACGCTGCTCCTGGAGCTCGGCGCGCTGCTGTCGCTGGGCTTCGGCGGCTTCGTGCAGCACCTGCGCGACTTCGGTCACTTCCTCCGCACCGGGGGTCAGGGCGACGCCGCGACCACGGTGCTGCAGAAGCTCGGCACGCTGGCGGACTCGTGGTCGCTGCCCGGCTTCCTCGCCGTGATCGGAGCGGTCATCGCCCTCGGTCTCGCGATCACCGGCATCGTGCTGCGCTGGCGTGACGCGAGCGCCGCCGACCGGATCGTGATCGCCTACGCTCTGGCGGCCATCGTCGGCGCACTCGCGTTCGTGGGCTGGTGGGCCACCGCCTCCCGACTGCCGCTGTGGGTGCGACACCCCGCACCCGGCATCCTGGCGTTCTTCCCCGTGATCGCCGCGGTCGCCCTGTGGGCCGTGGCCGCCCTGCCGCGCCGCAACGGCGTCCGTGTCATCGGCGTCGTCGCCGCGTCCGCACTGGCCGCCATCATCGCCGGCGGCGGGGTTTCCCACGTCGTGTCGACGTACGAGCCCCGCACGACGCTGGAGAGCCAGCGGGTCGCCCTTGTGCCGCTCACGGCCTGGGTCGAGGCGAACGACATCGAATGGCTGGCGGCGGAGCCCTGGGGGTACGCGGTCGCGCCGATCGTCCTGACGGGTGCGCACGTCGGGCTCTTCGACGCTCCCGCCATGGCCGACGCGCCCCGGCTGACCACTCGGCCCTGCGCGACCGAGACCCTCGTCGACGCCGGCCAGTACCGCATCTGCGCGGCGCCCTGACCGCGCAGCTCGGCGACGCCCCGAAGACAGAGAACCGGCCGACCGCTGAGATCAGCGACCGGCCGGTTCGAGGTTCTGCGAGCGTCAGAGCGCGAGGCGGTCCTGGACGACCTCTGCCAGACGTCCGGCGTAGGCGTGCACCGACTCCGCATCCGCGGCTTCGACCATGACGCGCACGAGCGGCTCGGTGCCGGACTTGCGCAGCAGCACACGACCGGACTCCCCCAGCTCGCTCTCGATGTCGCGCACCGCCTGCTGCACGACCTCGTCGTCGGCGACGCGATCCTTGTCGACGTCGCGCACGTTGATGAGCACCTGCGGGTACACCGTCATGATCGACGCGAGCTCGGCGATCGACTTCTTCTGTCGTGCCATCTCCGCCACCAGGTGGAGACCCGTGAGGATGCCGTCACCGGTGGTGGCGAACTCGCTCATGATGACGTGACCGGACTGCTCGCCGCCGAGCGCGTATCCGCCCTCGTTCATGTCTTCGAGCACGTAGCGGTCGCCGACGGCGGTCTGACGCACCGTGATGCCGTGCTCGCGCATCGCGACGTGCAGGCCGAGGTTGCTCATGACGGTCGCGACGAGCGTGTCGTCGGTGAGACTTCCGCGCTCCTTCATCGAGACCGCGAGGATCGCCATGATCTGGTCGCCGTCGATGTGGTTGCCCTCGGCGTCCACGGCCAGGCAGCGGTCGGCGTCGCCGTCGTGGGCGATGCCGATGTCGGCACCCAGACGCACGACGGCCTCGGCGAGGTTGTCGAGATGAGTCGAGCCGACGCCGTCATTGATGTTCCAGCCGTCGGGGTCGGCCCCGATGACGGTCACCTCGGCGCCCGCATCGCGGAACGTCTCGGGCGAGACGCCGGATGCCGCGCCGTGGGCGCAGTCGAGCACGACGTGGATGCCCTCGAGACGGTTCGGCAGCGAGCCGAGGAGGTGCACGACGTAGCGGTCCTCCGCGTCGGAGAAGCGGTCGACACGACCGACGCCGGCGCCGGTCGGGCGCAGCATCTCACCGGACATCGCCTCTTCGATGCGCTGCTCGACCTCATCGGGGAGCTTGCGGCCCCCACGGGCGAAGATCTTGATGCCGTTGTCGGGAGCGGCGTTGTGCGACGCCGAGATCATCACGCCGAAATCGGCGTCACGGTCGGCGACGAGGAACGCCAGAGCCGGGGTCGGGATGACACCGGCCTCGAGCACGTCGACCCCCGAGGAGGCGAGACCGGCCGAGACGGCCGACGTCAGGAAGTGTCCGGAGACCCGAGGGTCCCGGGCGACCACTGCGGTGAGTCGCTTGCCTTCGGCCTTGCGAGCCTCCGCAGTACGGCCCTGGCCCAGGACGACAGCAGTCGCCTGGGCCAGGGTGAGCGCCAGGTCGGCGGTGAGGATGCCATTGGCAAGTCCTCGCACGCCGTCCGTGCCAAAGATCGGCATCGGAGCAGTGGACCTTAACGCTTCGAGTACTGAGGCGCCTTACGGGCCTTCTTGAGTCCGGCCTTCTTGCGCTCCTTGACGCGAGCGTCGCGCGAGAGGAAGCCGGCCTTCTTCAGGGTCGGACGGTTGTTCTCCTCGTCGATGCCGTTCAGCGAACGAGCGATGCCGAGACGGAGCGCGCCGGCCTGACCCGAGGGGCCACCACCGGAGATGCGCGCGATGACGTCGTACGCACCCGCGAGGTTCAGCACCGTGAACGGGTCGTTGATCAGCTGCTGGTGCAGCTTGTTCGGGAAGTAGTCCTCGATCGTGCGGCCGTTGACCGTGATCGTGCCCGAGCCGGGGACGATGCGCACGCGGGCGATGGCCTGCTTGCGACGGCCGACAGCGGCACCCGGGACGCTGAGGACGGGGCGGGGAGCCGCCTCGACCACGTCGGTCTCGGGAGTCGACGTCGAGAAGTTCTGGGGGGTTTCGGTGGTGTCCTGGATGTCAGCCACGAGTATGTCCTTAAGTCTTTACGGCGCTTACTGGGCGACCTGGTCGAGGGTGTACGTCTGCGGCTGCTGCGCGGCGTGCGGGTGCTCGGCACCGACGTACACCTTGAGCTTGGTCAGCTGCTGGCGGCCGAGGCTGTTCTTGGGGAGCATGCCACGGATGGCCTTCTCCACAGCGCGGACCGGGTTCTTCTCGAGGAGCTCGGCGTAGGTGACCGACTTCAGGCCGCCCGGGTAACCCGAGTGGCGGTAGGCCAGCTTCTTCTGGAGCTTCTGACCGGTGAGCGCGACCTTGTCGGCGTTCACGATGATGACGAAGTCACCCGAGTCGATGTGGTTGGCGAAGGTCGGCTTGTGCTTGCCACGCAGGAGCGTAGCGGCGTGCGAAGCCAGACGGCCGAGAACGACGTCGGTGGCGTCGATGACGACCCAATCGCGCTGGACTTCGCCAGCCTTGGGGGTGTAAGTGCGCGTCACGATAGTGCTGCTTTCTTGTGTCGAACGGAGAAGTTCGTGAATCCCACTCCGGGGTGGTTCTTCCCGACAGGGAGGAACACGCCAGTGGAGGGCTCACGTTCGGACGATGCGCTCTCCCGCGGACGGGAAAGGCACCAAAGGGAAATCATACGCCACCGGGCGCGGATGCCCAAACCCACCCCCTCGGCTCGCTCCGGTCGCACTTTCTGCTGCTGTCGGCGGCTGAGAGCGGCAGCAAGTGCGACCGGAGCGGACGAGGGTCGAGTCAGTCGGGCTTGACCGTGACCAGGATCGGGCGGTGGTCGCTCGACCCCTGCGGCAGAGTCGTGATGCGCTCGATCTCGAAACCGGCCGAGGTCGCGAAGTCGTAGTGCCCGCGGAACACGCGGTAGCGGGTGTACGTGTGGTCGTCGCTGAGCGAGAGGGCGTAACCGTGGTCGCGCACCGCCTGACCGAGGTTCTCCTTGAAGATCGGGTAGTTGTAGTCGCCGACCATGAGCTGCGGCAACCCCTCACCGAGAGTCGCGAGCTCGCTGAGCGCCGCGCGGATCTGGTGCCGGCGCAGCGAGTTCAACGCCGTGAGCGGCGCCGCATGAAAGGAGGCCACGATGAAATCCTGCGCATCGTCGATGTCGCGCAGCCGCGCCCCCAGCACACGCTCGTGAGCGGGCTTCGCGATGCGGTCGTGCAGCGACTTCTTCAGCCCGAGGGTGCGGATCGACTGCAGGTGGTAGGTGCTCGATCGGTAGAACAGCGCGAGTCCGAGCCGGTTGCCCTGCGTCGCATCCGCCAGCACGAGGTCGCCGATCTCCGCGGGCAGCTCGGGCACGTCGCACTCCTGCAAACACAAAATGTCGGGGTCGTGCTCGCCGACGAGAGCCGCGAGTTCTCCGGCCGCGCGATGCTTCTGGAGGTTATAGGAGATGACCTTCATGACCGTTCCACGCTACTCGCCCAGGCTGTGGTCGGGCTCCGGATCGCGAAGACGGCTCACACCGTCACGACGCGCCCTCGTCTGCTCCGCTCGTGCCGACAGCAGCTCATCGGCGGGGTACCCGACCTCGGTGAGGATGAGCCCTCGGGCCGCCAGCACCTTGAACTCGCTGGTGCGCGTCAAGGCGTCGCGCAGCACCACGAGGTCCTCGACGTCGAGGCGCCCCTCCCCCACGGCCGCGCACGCGCCCACGAGCGCACGCACCATGCTGTGGCAGAACGCGTCGGCCTTGACCTCGGCGACGAGAACCCCTTCGGCGTCGCGCTCCCAGCGGTAGTCGAGCAGGGTGCGGATGGTCGTCGCCTCGTCGCGGGGCTTGCAGTACGCCGCGAAGTCGTGCAGTCCGATGAGGCTGCGCGCCGCGGCATCCATCGCCTGCTCGTCGAGACGCCCGCGGATGTTCGTCGTGTCGTGCCGTCGCAGCGGGTCGAATCCGGCCTGCGCATCGGCGAGACGGTAGCGGTAGCGCCGCCACACGGCCGAGAACCGGGCGTCGAAGCCTTCGGGAGCGATGGACGTCTTCGTGACGGTGACGTCGGAGTAGGCCCCGAGCACCCCGCGCATGCGACCGGCGATCGTCTCCGCAGGAGCCAGCGGCGCCCGTCCCTGCCTGGCCTCGATGCGCGCCCACTGTCTCTCGTCCAGGTCGACGTGCGCGACCTGACCGCTGGCATGCACGCCGGCGTCGGTGCGTCCGGCGACGACGAACTGCACGTCGGACCCCACGATCCGCGCGAGCGCCGCCTCGAGAGTGCCCTGCACCGTGCGAAGCGTCGGCTGCTTCGCCCACCCGCGGAAGTGGGTGCCGTCGTAGGCGATGTCGAGCCGGATGCGCACGGAGCAAGCCTAGGACACGTCCGCAGACGTGCCCGAGGCGACCTCAGATGCCGCCGTCGATCGAGCGGATCGTGACGGACGGCTCATCCGGCACCATCACCTGGGTCTCCCGGTTCAGGCTCTCGCCGCGGAAGAACCGCTTCGACCGCGGGAACAGGTACCAGACGAACATCAGCACCAGACCGAACGCGAGCGAGCCGACGCCGATCACGAACGTGCCGCCGATGCCGAACAGCACCGTGTACCCGTAGTCGACGTCCCACATGTCGATCGCCGACTGGATGAACGCCCAGGTCAGCATGAGCCCACCCAGCAGCGGGAAGAGCCCCTTGAAGAAGAACTCCCGCGGCGAGGCGGTCAGGTCCTTCCGGAAGTACCAGACGCACGCGAAACCGGTGATGGCGTAGTAGAAGGCGATCGCGAGCCCGAGCGACAGGATCGAGTCCTGCAGGATGTTGTCACTGATCAGCGTCATGCCGATGTAGTAGACCGAGGCGACCACGCCCATCACGATCGTCGAGAACGACGGGGTCTTGTAGGTCGGGTGCACATCCTTGAACTTCGCCGGCAGGGCGCGGTACACGCCCATCGCGAGCGTGCCGCGGGCGGTCGGCAGGATGGTGGTCTGCGTCGACGAGATCGCCGAGATGATCACCGACACGACCAGCACCCAGCCGAACGGCCCGAGCAGCCCGTCCTTGATGGCGAGGAAGAAGTCGTCGGCGTTCGCCTCGTTGCCCAGCCCCGTGCCGTCCTCGCCGAGCCCGGCGTACATCATGGCCGCGATGGTCACGGCGACGTAGGTGAACAGCAGGATGACCGTGGTCAGCAGCGCGGCGCGGCCGGGGATGCGCTTCGGGTCCTTGGTCTCCTCGTTCAGGGCGAGGCACGTGTCCCAGCCCCAGTAGATGAAGAGCGCGAGGAGGATGGCCTCGGTGAAGCCCGACCAGTCGGTGAACGCGAACGGGTTCATCCACTCCCACGAGAACGGCGTGGGATTCGGGGCGGTGCCGGCGAAGAACTGCCACAGCGCGGTCACCACGAAGATCGCGAGCGCGAGGTACTGGATGCCGAGGAGGATGTTCTGGATGCGCTCGCCGATCTCGACACCGCGCCAGCTGACCCAGGTCATCGCCGCGATGAAGAGCACGGCGACGACGACGACGCGCCAGTCGTTGTTCTCGAGGTCCTGTCCGATCAGCGACCAGAAGTAGACCGAGGCGATCTGCGCGAGGTTGGCGAGCACGACCATGCCCGCGACCGCGACGCCCCAGCCGCCCATCCACCCCACCCACGGACCGAACGCCTTGGTCCCCCAGGTGAAGGTGGTGCCGCAGTCGGGCACCGCGTTGTTGAGCTCTCGATACGCGAAGGCGATCAGGAGCATCGGGACGAAGGCGATGATGAAGGCGATCGGTGCCTGCGCACCGACGGCGAGCACCACGAAGCCGAGCGTCGCCACGAGCGAGTAGACCGGGGCCGTCGAGGCCAGACCGATGACGGTCGACCCCCAGAGTCCCAGCGTCCCCGCAGCCAGACCCTTGCCGTCGGGTCGTTCCAGATGAATCGGCGTCGTTGCTGCCATGTCAGAACAGTAGAGCCACCGCGGTTATCGCGTCAATGGTTTCTTTCGTCAACCGAATCCGCAGCCGACAGCACGATGGGCGACGGAATCCGCAGGTTCAGACCCTTCCGAGCATCCCGTCGGCATGGTCGGCGACCCATTCCATCAACGGCAGCATCCGCTCCATGAGATCGCGGCCCAGCGGGGTCAGGCTGTACTCGACATGCGGGGGCACCGTCGGGAGCGACTCCCGATGCACGAGACCGTCGTCGGCGAGGGTGCGCAGTGTGGAGGCGAGCATCTTCTCGCTGATGCCGTCGACCTCGCGGCGCAGCTCACCCCAGCGAAGCGTGCCGTCGGAGAGGCACGAGAGCACGAGCACGCCCCATTTGCTCATGATGTGGTCGAGTACGACCCGCGTGCCGCAGTTCTGATCGAAGACGAACGGCGTTGATTCCTTTATCTGCGCGAAACTAACCGTCATGTGGGTACCTTACTTCAAAGTGGGTACCGTCAGGGCGGAATGCGCGCTGCCCGTCGCGAGGTTGTCGAGGGTGTCACCTACGAAAGGACCCTCATGACCATCCTCGTCACCGGCGCGACCGGCAATCTCGGACGCCTCATCATCGCCAGCCTGCTCGAGCGCGGAGCCGACCCGCAGTCGATCGTCGCCGGGGCACGCGACACTGCCAAGGCGGCCGACCTCGGCGTCCGCGTCGTGCGTCTGGACTACACCGACCCCGCCTCGGTGGCCGCGGCCATCGAGGGTGTGGAAACCGTCGTGCTCGTGTCGGGGTCGGAGGTCGGGCAGCGCGTGGCCCAGCACCAGGCCGTCATCGACGCCGCGAAGGCCGCCGGGGTCACCAAGTTCGTCTACACCAGCGCGCCGAAGGCGACCACCAGCGACCTGGTCCTGGCGCCCGAGCACAAGGCGACGGAAGAGCTGATCGCCGCCGCGGGACTCCCCGCCGTGATCCTCCGCAACAACTGGTACACCGAGAACTACGCCGCCGACCTCGCTCGCGCCGCCGAGACCGGCGTGCTCACCGCCGGCACCGGTGACGGGCGGGTCGCCTCGGCCAGCCGCAAGGACTTCGCAGAGGCCGCGGCGGTCGTCGCACTCGAAGACGGACACGTCGGCGAGGTCTACGAGCTCGGCGGCGACGTCGCCTGGACCTACAGCGATCTCGCCTCGGCCTTCGCCGAAGTCACGGGGCGCGAGGTCACGTTCGTCCCGGTCTCGTTCGACGATCAGCTCGCGGCCCTCCGTGAAGCCGGTCTGGATGAGGGAACCGCCGGATTCGTCGCCGCTCTCGATGCCGGGATCCGCGATGGCGCCCTGGCCGAAACCGACGGAACGCTCGCGCACCTGATCGGACGCCCCACCACCCCGCTCGTGGAGGGACTGCGCACGGTCGGCTGATCGCCGTGCGCCCGGCGGGTGCCGCTCCCCTCACCCAGGAACGAGCGGCACCCGCCGCCTCACCCCGCGTGCGCCGCCTCGGCGGACTGCACGTGCACGACCGTCAGGGTGATGCTGTCCTGCCGGACCCCGCGCGCCTCGAGCACAGCCTCGATCGCGGCGTGCGCGGCGCGGATGGCCTCCCCCGACCTCGCGTCGGCGTCCACCCCGATCGACGACTCCACAGCGACGCCGTCGCCCACGGGAGCGACCGACACGAGCGGCTCGTCCTCCTGTCGCCCGCCGAGCGCCGCGGCGCCCGCACGGAGCAGGTTCGAGATGAGCGAGCCGGAGCGGTACATGCTGCGGACACCAGGAGTCGCCCGCACCGCTGCCTCGATCGCGGCGGCGAGCGCCGCACGCTCATCCGCCGCCGTCAGCTCTCCTGCGTCCATGACGACACCTCCCTGATGTCCCGGATCGCGATGTCGATCGCGACGACGTTCAACTCCGTGTGTGCGCGAAGGGCCCGATCGACCTCGACCCGGAGCCGATCCGCGATCACGGGGATCGGCTGTCCGTGCAGCGCACTGGCGTCGATCTCCACACGGATCGGAGCATCCGCGACGGTCACGTCACCGATGAGGCGGCAGCGCCCGATGAGCAGTCCCTGCACAGTGCTCTCGGTCGCGCGGATGAGTCCGCGCACCGCACCCTCGGTGATCCCGAGATCCGTCGACGGATCCGGGGCATCGAACGGGATGCGTCTGCCCGAGCGCGCGTCCATGGCGATGCCGCTGAGGATGCGGTCGACCCAGCTCGCATCGACCTCCGGTTCCGCTGCGGTCTCGGCGGCCATCAGCTCTGCACCCAGGCCGTGCAGTCGTTCGAGTGCGTCCAGCGCCAGCTGACATCCGGGCGACTCGTCGATCGAGCGGTCGGAGGGCTGTCGTCCCGCTTCGAGGTAGTCGGTGAGCTCGTCGAGCGTGTGCCCGTGGAGATCGCTCGGTTCCAGACCGAGACGGCGGACTTCGGGGACGTCTCTCTCGTCGGTCATCGCCACTCCTCCATCCGTACGATCATGTATTTCCGAGCCCGCGCGAGGAGTCCGCGCGCGGTCGAGACGGGGATGTCGAGCTCTTCCGCGATCTCCTCGTAGGAGTAGCCGCCGATCTCGCGCAGGACCCAGCATTCGCGCTGCGCGTCGGGCAGCTCCCGGAGCGCCGCACCGACCGCGGCGACTCCGGCGCGCACCTCGACCACCGTCGACGGCGAGGCGTGCAGCGGCGCGGGGCGGTCGATGGAGTCGATGTCCACGACCGGTCGCGTCGCGCGGATGCGATCCACCGCCTTGCGGCTCACGATCCGCATGAGCCAGCTCTTCACCTTCGACGGGTCGTCGAGCTCGCCGAACCGCTGCCATGCGGTGACGAAGGACTCCTGCACGATGTCATCGACATCGGCCGAGGCGTTCAGCATCCGCTGCGTGTACGCGCGCATCATCGGCGTGTATCTCCGCACGAGCACGGCGAACGCTTCGACATCGCCGTCCATCGCGCGCCCGGCGACGATGCCGTCGTCAGCGTGCTCGAGCGCTCTGCGAAAGCGTTCCTCTTCCATCTGTTCCCCACCCCTCGATCCGATCCCCCCAGGGGATTCGGAACGGACGCCTCACCGGATCGGATCCTCGCCGACCCACCTGGGAGTGATCGGGGAGAGACCCGTCCGGGTCCCTCCCCGCACCCGCTACTTCTTGAACGCATCCTTGACGTTCTCGGCCGTGTCGCGGATCTCGCCCTTGGCCTGCTCGGTCTTGCCCTCGGCGACGAGCTTGTCGTCGCCGGTGACCTTGCCGACGGCCTCCTTCGCCTTCCCGGCGACCTTCTCCGCAGCGGCCTTGATCTTGTCCTCAGCGCCCATGGCGTCTCCTTTCCTCAGCGCACCCGTTTGTCGGGTGCGTATCCGCACGCGCGTGGTCCGCGCGTGGCTCTGTATCGTCGCCACGACCGGCTACTGCACCCTGGTCGGCGAACGGAAACCCTCGCGCCAGCGCCGATCCGAGAGGTGCAGCAGGATCGGGATGCGGGACCCCAGCAGGTCGTCCCATTCGCCGATCGCCGCCTCGGCCGCCGCGACGACGGTCGCCAGTGGGGCCCCCGGACGCACGGTGACCGCCAGTTCGACCGCGCGCGTCGAGCCGACACGGTAGGTGCCGGTGCGTGCCGAGAGCACGTCGGGTCGCCGGATCAGCGGCTCGGTGAGGACGGCGTCGACCACGTTGCGGTCGACCGTCGTCCGCCCGGTGGCGGTGACGACGTCGAGCACGGTCTTCGAGCGTCCCCGTCGGCGGGAGCTCAGGAACACGACAAGCAGCACTGTCAGCACCACCGCGGCCGCCAGGGCGAGCAGCACCGGCATCGACACCGGGCCGATGCCCATTGCCTGCCACGTCCAGCCTTCGGCTGATTCCCACGCGGCGGCGACCTGGGTCGCCGGCCGCCGCAGCCACGCGGGCGGCTCCCCCGCGGCGAGCAGTCCGGCAGCGAGCGCGACGGCTCCCGCGGCCAGCAGTACCGCGCCCACGAGGAAGAGCACGCTGCGATTCACGAATCGGTTCGTCGCGTTCATGCGACCACTCCGTGCGCTTCGATGACGACGCGCGGGGTGGCCGAGAAGCCGAGCCCCGCGAGGATGTCGTTCGCCGCGTCCTCGGCGTCGGCTACCCGCACGAACACGCCGCTGGTCGGAGTGATGCGGACCTCGACCGTGCGCCGGCCCACGAACACGGCCACGCGACCGCGGTCGACCCCGGCGCGACGGGCGACCGCCGCGGTGATCGAGTCGGCGATCACGCCGTCGTCCACGAGCAGCGCGGTGCGCTCTGTGATGCGCGCGCGCCGCGCCCGGCGCCCGGGCAGCAGTGCGAGCGCGAGGAGCACGACGGCGAGGACTGTGAGCACCCCGCCGATGCCGAACAGCACCGCCGGCTGCTGCACCCCGACGGAGATCCCCTCGAGCCGTGACGCGGCCGCGTCACGGAAGCCACCGTCGACCAGCCACCACACGGCGCCCGCAAGCAGCGCGATCAGGAGCAGTGCGCCGATGGACGCCACCACCATCGCCGCGGCCGTGCGAGACGTGTACGTCTCGCGACGCAGGACGCGGCGATACGTCGTCTGTTCGTTCGTCATCGCACTCTCCTCTCGGTACTCCGCCGCACGCCCGAGTACCGGACGTCCACGGTGCCGACCTCACGGCCGGCCAGTTCTCGCATTCCGTCGATCAGACCGTTGCGGAGGCCCTCCCCGCCCTCGACCAGGTTCCTTCCGCTCGTCGACGCCGTGGCCACCGGCACGGTGACCGCGATCCGCAGCGCACCGTGCTCATCCGACAACTGCACCCCGACGTCGCGGACGGAGACCCGGGCGACGTCGTGCGCGATGCCGACGGCGAGCCGCTGCAACGCGCGGGCGGTGAAGGTCGTCGTCCCCACGACGATGCCCTCCTCCGCCCGCGATGAGCGGTCGACCGTCATGAGGAGGAGCGCCGGCCTCGGAAGACCGCGGCGAGCGCCCGCAGGTCGAGCCGACCGTCGATGATGCGACCGGCGACCGCGCCCACCAGCATCGCCAGGGCCACGAGCACGAAGGCCCAGAAGCCCAGGGTCAGCCAGGTCAACGCGAGAGCGGCCGCAGCCGCTGCTCCGATCACCGACGCGGTCACTGGACTCGCGTCTCCTGCGTGCCGTCGCCCTCGTCGTCGGAGGGGATGTGCACGTCGTTGACGGTCACGTTGACCTCGGCGACGTCCATGCCGACCAGTTCCACCATGGCGCGGTGGATGGCGGCGCGGACCTCATCCGCGACCTTCTGCAGGGAGACCGGGTACTCGGCGACGATCGTCACGTCGACCGCGACCTGCGTCTCGCCCACTTCGACGCTGATCCCCTGCGAGAGGTCGGTCGTGTTGAGCGCATCGCGGATCGCTCCCACCATGCGCGCGGCTCCCCCGCCGAGCGCGTAGACGCCGCTGACCTCGCGAGCAGCGATGCCGGCGATCTTCGCCACCACCGCATCCTCGATCGTGGTCTTCCCCGCGGCAGCCCCCAGCTGCGGTGCGACGATCTGGGTCTTGGGCTGAGTACTGCCGGTCACGTTCGCCATCTCGAGCTCCTTCATCCGTGTGTCCGTTCCCCGTGCGGAGTGCGGGTCGCCGTGCAGCGACACCACTAGGACGGATGCCGGGCGGAGAACGTCACAGATTCATCGGAACGTTTTCCGATCGCGCGGGAGAGCGCTCACAGTGCACTCCAAGGAACAGAGTGCAATATTGCACTCCATGAGCGACAGTGCAGATTCATTGCGGGAGCAGCGTAAGCGCGAGACGTCCCGCGCACTCACCGATGCCGCACGCCGACTGACTTCCGAGCACGGCTTCGCCGGTTTCACCATCGAAGAGCTGTGCGCCGAGGTGGGTGTGTCCCGACGCACCTTCTTCAACTACTTCGAGAGCAAGGAGAACGCGGTCTTCGGGTTCGCGACCATCGACTCGCGTCAGGAGGCCCTCGAGGAGGAGTTCGCCTCTCAGCACGGCGACCTGCTCGACGACTTCATCCAGCTGACCATCCGCCGCTTCGAGCTCTTCAACCCGGTCGAGGATGCTCCGGCGATGTTCGCCGTGATCGAGCAGGAGCCGCGTCTGCTCAAGGCCGCGTTCGAGCAGCTCGCGAAGAACGAACGCCGCGACATGGGGCTGATCGTCCGCCGCACCCCGGATGCCGCCGACGCCGAACTCCGCGCCGAGGTGATCGTGCACACCGTCGGCGCGCTCGTCCGGATGAGCATGGACCAGCTCCTGCACCACCACTCCACCGAGCCGTTCAGCGACCTCATCGCTCGACGCCTCGACCTCGCCCGCTCGCTCTACACACCGTCACAGAAAGACCACTGAATGTCCGCCACCGCCACGAAGGATGCGCCCTTCCTGCTCACGAAGCGCCGCATCTGGATCATCTTCAGCGCGCTCATCGCGGGCATGCTGCTCTCCAGCCTCGATCAGACCATCGTCTCCACCGCCATGCCGACCATCGTCGGGCAGCTCGGCGGCGTGGACCACCAGGTCTGGATCACCACCGCCTACCTGCTGGCCACGACCATCGTGATGCCGATCTACGGCAAGTTCGGTGACGTCCTCGGCCGACGCAACCTGTTCCTGGTCGCCATCGCCCTGTTCACGCTGGCTTCGGTCGGCTGCGCGTTCGCCACCGACTTCTGGATGTTCGTCGTCTTCCGTGCCCTGCAGGGCTTCGGGGGCGGCGGTCTGATGATCCTGTCGCAGGCGATCATCGCCGACATCGTGCCGGCCAACGAGCGCGGCAAGTACATGGGCCCGCTCGGCGCCGTGTTCGGCCTGTCCGCTGTCGCCGGTCCGCTCCTCGGCGGCTACTTCGTCGACCACCTGACCTGGCAGTGGGCGTTCTACATCAACATCCCCGTCGGCATCGCCGCGTTCATCATCGCGCTGGTCGCGCTGAAGCTGCCGAGCAAGAAGGCCGAGAAGCCGATCGACATCTTCGGTGTGATCTTCCTCTCCATCGCGACCACCTGCCTGATCTTCTTCACCGACTTCGGCGGCGACAAGGAGTTCGGCTGGGATTCGCTGGCCACCTGGGCCTGGGGCGCCGGCCTGATCGTCGCAGCCACGGCCTTCGTGATCACCGAATCGCGGGTCAAGGACCCGATCATCCCGCTCAGTCTCTTCCGCAACCCGATCTTCGTGAACGCGACTGCGATCGGGCTGGTGCTCGGAATCGGGATGTTCGCGGCGATCGGCTTCGTGCCGACGTTCCTGCAGATGTCGTCCGGCACCTCGGCGGCGGAATCCGGTCTGCTGATGATCCCGATGATGGTGGGCCTCATGGGCACGTCGATCTTCTCGGGCATCGCGATCTCCAAGACCGGCAAGTACAAGATCTATCCGATCCTCGGCACGATCATCACCGGCATCGCGATGGTCTCCATGACCACACTGTCGGCCTCGACACCGATCTGGCTGATCTGCACGTTCCTGTTCGTGTTCGGCGCCGGGCTCGGCCTCATCATGCAGGTCGTCGTCCTGGTCGTGCAGAACGCGGTTCCCGCGGGCGAGCTCGGCACGGCCACCAGCACGAACAACTACTTCCGCGAGGTGGGGGCGTCTCTCGGCACCGCCGTGTTCGGCACGATCTTCACCACGCGCCTGACCGAGAACCTCACCGGGGTCTTCGCCGGGGCTGGAGCCTCACCGGATGCCGCATCGCAGGCTGCGTCCACGATCGACCCGGCGACGTTGAGCACACTTCCCGACGAGGTGCGCGACGGCATCGTCACCGCCTACGCCGATGCTCTGGCGCCGGTGTTCTGGTACCTCGTGCCCTTCATCGTGCTCGCGCTCGTGCTGTCGCTGTTCCTGAAGCAGATCCCCCTGTCGGATCAGGCCGGACTCGTCGCCCGCGGCGAGGCGATCAGCGGCGAGGAGGCGGAACGGCTGGAAGCCGAGCAGCGCGGCATCGCCCGTCCGAACGATCTCGCTGCGATGGAGGCTGGACCGGCCGACACGGCTCCCACCCCGACCGTCCGCTGACGCCGCCGGCGCCCTCGCCTTCCGATGAAGGGTGAGGGCGCTGTGGTGTCAAGCCCCTCCCCTTCTGCCACGCCATCGGTCATTCTTCACCGTGGGGACAGGTAGGAGAATGATGGAGCACGACCCGGACCGCAGGTTCGCCCTGGTGCACGTCAGCGACACCGATTGGGCGATCCACGATCTGCACTACCCGGAGGGCGACCACCGCCGGGTGGTCTGCACGATCTTCGAGGACGCTCCGACGGAGTTCGAAGTCCTCTGGCGACGCGACCTCCCTCTCGCGCTGCGGTACTGCTCCGCCGAGGAGGTCCTCGACGCCGTCCGCCGGTTCCAGGACGCCTCACGGGCGACCCGCCCCATCCCCATCCCGCACCTGCCTCCGACGCGCAACCGGGGAGCGGGCCGAAGCGCTCCTCACTGACGCACCGAGACGCCCCGCTGGACGCGATGTACGGGTGTGCGCAAAACTGACGAGAACACGCCGGCCCTCCCCACCGCCTGGAGCCCCCATGTCCTCTCCCGCACCCACCCCCACGTTCTGGAAGAGCTTCTGGGAGAAGGGCGGCTGGTGGCGAGCGCTCCTCCTCACCGCCGCATACTTCATCCTCTTCCAGCTGCTCTCGCTGGCATTCACCCCGCTCGCGCTGAACATCGAGGAGCCGAGCAGCGCGGCGGGCATCGCCGTGTTCTATGTGCTCCCCGAACTCGTCGGAGCCGTCATCCTCGCCGCGTTCACCCTCTCGGTCGGGTGGTGGGCTGAGCTCTTCGGCCGGCAGCCGATCCGCGGCAGGGGCTGGATGTGGATCGCCATCGTGGTGGTGCTGCTGTTCAACGTCCTCCGCTTCGCGACGATCGACTACGGTCGCGCCGGTTTCGACGTCGTCGCGACCTGGCTCCTGGCGGGACTCCTCATCGGGTTCACCGAAGAGGTGCTCACGCGCGGTCTGGTGGTGAACCTGTTGCGGAAGGCCGGCTACCGCGAGGTCGTGGTGGCCGTGATCTCGGCCGCGCTGTTCGCGGGGCTGCACGCGGGCAACCTGCTCAGCGGGCAGAACCTCTTCGCGACCGGCTTCCAGCTGATCTACACCTTCGCCTTCGGCATCCTGATGTACCTCGCGCTCCGCGTCACCGGGACGATCATCGCGCCGATCCTGCTACACGCCAGCACCGACCCGAGCATCTTCCTGCAGACCGCATACCCCGCGGAGGGTGCGCTCACCGGCGTCGCCGGGTTCGGCAACATCGCCGTGATCATCGCCGGCTTCGTGCTGATCTTCTTCACCCGCGGACGCGTGGGAGAAGCACAGCCGGACTTCGCCGGGCAGCGCAAGTCTGCGTAACCGCCGCGCCGAACGGGTCGACGGTCTGCAGAAACGACAAAACCCCCGGGAAGCCGGGGGTTTTCGTCTGTAGCAGGAGCGGGGCTTGAACCCGCGACCTCACGATTATGAGTCGTGCGCTCTAACCAGCTGAGCTACCCTGCCGCGAGGCATCCGTCCGCGTGAGAAGAATGCTGCGAGCCCCGAGTCAGGATTGAACTGACGACCCCTTCCTTACCATGGAAGTGCTCTGCCACTGAGCTATCGGGGCGTGCTGCCCCTCGCGGGGCAACCGTACGAGAATACCATCACTGTGGCGTCCTCATGAAATCCGGGCCGGTCAGTAGGACGTCCGCCCGGCATTCTCGTTGAGCCACGGCATCGGATCGATGGTCGACCCATTGACGATGAGCTCGAAGTGCATGTGCGCGCCGTAGGAACGGCCCGTGTTTCCGGTCTTGCCGACGATCGTGCCGACCTTGACGGTCTCGCCGGCCTTGACCTGCAGCGAGCCGTACTGCATGTGCGAGTAGTGGCTCGTGATGACCGACCCATCGATGACGTGGTCGATGTAGACAGTCACGCCGTAGGCTCCGCCCTGCTCGGTCGCGATGCGGACGGTGCCGTCGGCGATCGCCTGGACCGGGGCGCCGTCGCCGGGGACGAAGTCGATGCCCTCGTGCAGGCGGCCGCTGCGCATGCCGTAGCCGTAGCTCATGCCGACTCCGACCAGGAAGGGCCACTGGATGGCCGCGTCGGGGTCATTCGTGAAGATCTCGCCCGAGTAGTTGATGCCCTGCTCGGCAGCGACCTGGACCAGCGAGATGGTGCTGAAGTCGTCGGACCGTGCGAGCGACTCGTTCTCGACGCCCGAGGGTGCGACGAAGGCCTGGATCTCGTCGTCGGCCGCCCCCTTCGCGTCGGAAGCGGCAGCCGAGACCAGCGAGGTGGCCGCGACCGAGGTTCCCTGAACCGCGGCGACAGCCTCGGCGGGAAGAGTCATGGAGACGGCAAGGAGTCCTGCGAGGCTCATCACACCGACGCTCGCGCCGACGGCCACGACCTTGCGGAAGTTGCGCGGGCGACGGGAGGCGACATGCGCGGACGCCTCGGGCTGGGCGGAATCGGCAGCAGACTTGTGCGCGGTGAACGCGGTGGCGGAAGAATCGGCCGTCGGGATCGACCCCGTGCGGAAAGCTCGTGATGCGCGCTCGAAGGCGTCGACGTCATCTTCGAGCGGCAGGTCACTCGCCGGCTCCGGCGTCAAGTCGGCCGGGGCAGCGTCGACCTCATCGCCGACGACGATCTCGATGATCTGCTCCGCCGTGTCGACGGCCGACGGCGTGGCAGGCACATCGGCGATGATCGGCTCGGGAGTCGCGGCGATGAAAGGCTCTACGGGAGATTCGACCACGACGTCGTCGGTGGCCGGTCTCTGGCGTGCGGCGCGACGCGAAAGCGGTGCGACGACAGCGAGGGCGACGGCGGCGGCTTCTGCGGCCACGCTGGGTGCCGTCGTTCCCGCCGCGGAGGCTTCGGGCGCCTCAATGCGGAGTCGGCTGGACCGGCGCGTGGGCGCAGAGGCAGCCTGGGGATTCTCGAAGGGCAAAGCGTTTCTCTCGGTCGTACGTAAAGCTCGGGAGGGCAAACTCACACTTTCGCCTTCGGGTGGCGAAAGTAACGATCGGGTAAACCCTACCCTGATCAGCCTGGGAATGCCATGAATCGATCAGTGTTTCGGGGCGAGGATCTCGAGCAGACGCGCGTGCACATCGCGGCCTCCCGCGACGAGCATCGGGCGCGGTGATCCGACATCGATTCTGGAGACGCGGCCTCCCGCCTCCGTGATCAGGAGCGCCCCGGCAGCATGGTCCCAGGGACGGAGCCCGCGCTCGAAGTACCCGTCGAGCCGCCCGGCGGCGACGTAGGCGAGGTCGAGCGCCGCAGCACCCATGCGTCGGAGATCGCGTGCCATCGGCATGACCCGCGCCACCGTGGCGAGGTCGCCGTCATGGGTGGCGGGGTCGTAGCCGAAACCGGTGCCGAGGAGCGCACCCGCGGGAGTCTCCTCGGTCACTGCGAGGCGACTTCCCTTCAACCATGCCCCGTGACCGCGAGCCGCCGTGAAGGTCTCGCCGAGAGCGGGCGCGTCGACGGCTGCTGCGAGCGCCACCCACGTCTCCGGATCGGGTTCGCCCTGCACGGCCGCGATGCTGACGTTGTACGCCGGGATGCCGTAGGCGTAGTTCACCGTGCCGTCGATCGGATCGACGACCCACGTGATCCCGCTCGCGCCCTGCTCGGCCCCCGACTCCTCGCCGAGGAAGCCGTCTTCGGGACGGGCGGCGCGCAGGCGCTCTCGGATGAGGGCCTCGACCTCGCGATCGGCATCGGTCACGATGTCGGCGAGCGTCGTCTTGGTCGCTGCGAGACGCACGCCCTCGGACCGACGGGTGCGGGCGAGCGCTCCGGCTTCCCGGGCGATCTCGGTCGCGAGCTCGCTGAGCTCTATCTCGAGCGTCACGGCGCGGGCTGCTGCGGTACGGGGGGCGGCGGGGGGAACGCCGGCGGTTCGCCCTGCTGCGGGGTCGGCGGCTGACCTCCGGCAGGAGCGGGAGGAACGAGGTGGCCACCCGGAGCCGCGGACGGTGCGGGCTGGGGCGGTGCGGGCTGCGGAGGTGCAGGCTCGGGCGGTGCGGGCTGGGGCGCAACCGGGAAGCTCGTGGTGGGCGCTGCAAGCTGCGGCTGCTGCGGCGTCGGGTAGCCGGTGTAGTAGGCGTTCCAGTCGGGCGAGGAGTCGGGAAGCGCCGGCAGCGGGGTGATCCCATCGGCATAGGTCGGCCACGACGGGGCCGCGGCCAGCGCCGGAACCGCCGAGACCTTCTTCTTCGGCGCGAACAGCGCATTGAGCAGCGGGATGAGCGTGGTTCCGACGGCGACGAGGATCGTCAGCGCGACGACGATCCTCCAGTACAGCTCGCCGTAGTGGAAGGTGTTCGGGAAGGCGAGGAAGAACACGAGCATGCCGACGAGTCCGACCAGGAACGTGACCGTGACGATGTAGATCACCCGCGTGAATGTCGTGACGTGCCGCTGAGCGGCCGGAGTGAACAGACGCACATGCAGGAGGGCGAGCTGAAGGATGCCGATCACGAGCAGCAGCTGGAAGAAGCGCTCCGCTCCGAAGAACACGCCTTCTTCGGGGAGCCAGATCTTGACGGCACCCACCAGCAGCGCCACGATCCAGCTCACCATGCTGGCCAGTTGCAGCCAGTCGGGGCGATTCGGTGCGAGGCCCGCCTCGAGGATCGCGATCCCTGCGAAAGCCGCCAGGAGCAGGATCGTGAGGAATGCCCTTCCGATCAGTCCGTCCTGGTCTCCCACGAGCACCCAGATGACGCACACGAGCGCTGCGGCGATCAGAGCACCGATGGCGATCCAGAGTGAACCTCGGATCAGCAGCGACATATTCTTCTTCTCACCCTGCGGCTGCGTGGTGATGTCCGGCTGGGACATGGCGATCCTCTCGTCGAGCGGCGATGCCTTCATCCTGCCACGCGCATCGCCACAGCCGACGGCCGGGCGCCGCACTGAGGAGAAGTCTTCGCAGAACGCCGATGCGGGGAGGAGAGGTCAGCCCGACTTCTTCCCGGATGCGGCGGCGAAGGCGGCAACCCGGGCCTGCGCATCCGGAGTCTCCAGGGCTGCGCCGATCGACCGCGCCTCTTCGGTCAGCTGCTCGACGAAAGAGCGTTCGGGCTGCGAGCGCACGAGCCGCTTCGCCTGCCCGTACGCGTCGGCCGCTCCGGCGAGCCAGAAGCGAGCGATCTCCTCACCGCGAGCGCGTACGGCATCGGCCTCGGCGGCCCCGTCCGCGCCCGTCACGGCCTCGGCGACGAGCCCCCACTCCACCGCCTCCGACGCCGACAGCAGCCGATCCTGGAGCACGAGCTGCAACGCGCGCCGCTGGCCCACGGCTCGGGCGAGCTGCGCCGAGACCGAGAGGTCGGGAGTCAGGCCGATGTTCGCGTACAGGCTGCCGAGCTTGGAACGCGAGCCCACGACCGCGTAGTCGCTGGAGAGCAGGATGCCGAGGCCTCCGCCGGCCGTGGTGCCGTGCGCGGCCGCGACCACGGGCACCGCGGACTCGGTGAGCGAACGGATACCGGCGTTGATCACCTCGGCGAGCGCGGTGATCTCCGCTCCGGATGCGCCCATCGTCGTGGCCATGTCGATGACGTCGCCGCCCGCGCAGAAGGCCGGGCCTGCCGCATCGATGAGGATCGCCTTCACGTCGGGCCGCGATGTCGCCTCGGCGGTCGCATCCTTCCACGCGTGCGCGAGGTCGGCGTTGAACGCGTTGAGTCGAGCAGGGCGGTTCAGCGTGAGCCGAGCCATACCCTCTTCGACGGCGAACAGGATGGCATCACTCATGGCTTCTCCTTCGAGCACAGGACGTGTGGTCCAGCGTAACCGCGATCAGCTCTGCTCCCAGACCCGCGAGACGAAGCTCTCCATCCGTCGCCGTGTGCCGTCGAGTCGGAAGTCGACCTGCCCGGGAGTCCTGATCTCGTTGGGCGCGAGCGGGTGCGCCAGACGCACGTTGTCGTGGCAGGAGAGGTCGGCGCACATGTACGTGCCGAACGAGTCCCCCCGTCGCCCCGCCTCGCCGGCGCGCCGTGCGGAGAGGAGCGCGATCTGGTTGCCCGGCTGCATGGTGTGGCAGATGTTGCACATGCCGGAGCGTCCGCGCCCCGGCTCGGTGGCGCGAAGCACGATGCCGACGACCCGGTCGCCGTGCGGGATCAGCACGTAGCCGCGGCGAGTGGCGCTCGGATCCTGCCAGGCGAAGAAGTCGAGGTAGTCCCAGTCGATGAGCACGAAGTCGTGCGGCATCTCCATGGTCCGCAGCTCATCGGCATCCGCATTGACGAACGATGCCCTGACGTCGGCCTCTGTGAGCGGTCGCATCACTCCAGTCTATGAACGCTCGACGCCCGACGGCGCCGTGACATCTTCTGCGCCCGCGTCCGACCGATCCCGGATGAGGAAACCGAAGCCGAACGCGATGAAGAACATGAGCACTCCGTAGACGGCTGCGGGGAGGCTCAGCTCCACGGAGCCGAGCACGGACTGCGCGATCACGATCGCGAGCGTCGCGTTGTGGATGCCGATCTCGAACGACGTGGCGATCGCCTGTCGCTTCCCCACCCGCAGCATCCGAGGGACCAGGAACCCGATGGCGAGGCTGATCAGACAGAACAGCACGGTGATGAGGGCGAGTTGCGTGAAGTTGGCCACCAGCAGCGTCCAGTTCGAGGCCACAGCGCCGGCGATCACGACGATCAGGATGATGACCGAGGCGATGCGCACCGGCTTGTCCATGCCCGTGGCGAACTTCGGCCAGAAGCGCCGCACGAGCATGCCCAGTGCCACCGGCAGCAGCACGATCGCGAAGACCTCGAGCGCCTTCGACCACTGCAGTCCGAGTCGATCGTCGAACGGCTGGAAGTAGGCGATGGCGAAGTTGGTGATGATCGGAAGCGTGATCACCGCGATGACCGAGTTGACCGCAGTGAGCGAGATGTTCAGCGCGATGTCCCCGCGGAACAGGTGGCTGTAGAGGTTGGCGGTGGTTCCGCCGGGAGATGCGGCCAGCATCATCATGCCGACTGCGAGGATCGGCGGGAGCTGGAACGCCAGCACGAGTCCGAAGCAGATCGCCGGCAGCACGACCAGCTGGCAGAGCAGTGCGATGATCACCGCCTTCGGCTGCTTCAGGACCCTCGCGAAGTCGGCGAGGGTGAGGCTGAGCCCGAGGCCCAGCATGATGATGCCCAGAGCGACGGGCAGTCCGATGGTGGTCAACGCTGATCCCATGGGACTCAGTGTGACGGATGGAGGGCCTCGGTGTCACCCGTTATCGCGTCAATCGATGCATACATACGACCAGGGCGACTAACATGTTAGCCGCCCCTCGCGCAGCAGCAGCTTGCCGACGATGCCCTGCGATCAGCGCAGGAGCACGGGCCCTGCTGAGGAAGAAGATGATGAGATGAACGATTCGCACGCCTGGCGCCCGCTGATTGCCCTTCTCGCGAACCCGGAGACGCGCCGGGTCGCGGCCGAGGTGATGCTCGGTGGCACCGTCGAGGCGGCGACGGCCGGGCTCTCCCCCTCGCGACGCCGGCGGGTATCGGAGGCCATCGTGCAGAGCGGACTGGTCGACGCGGAGACCCAGGCGCTCGCGCCCGACGTGTTCCGAGAGATTCTGGCGTCGGCCACCGTTCCCCGGCGCGAAGGAATCGAACGGTTCACGGACGGGAAGCGAATCCGCCAGTACCCGGCGAACCTGCAAGAGCGCGGCGAACTCCTCGCCTGGGTCGCCCGCGAGGTCTTCTCCGCCGACGAAGTGCTGCCGGAACGGGAAGTGAATGCGCGGCTACTTCCCTACTCCGAGGACGTGGCGGTGTTGCGCCGATACCTCGTGGACTACCAGCTCGTGGAACGCCGCGCGGACGGCACCGAGTACGCGCTGACGGGCAGCGCCCCGGTGGTGCTAGCCGACGAGGAGCCCTAGACCGCGGATGCCGTCGACGACGTTGTCGTGATCCTCTGCCGAGGGCAGACCCGATATCGTCGCGACCGCGACCACGCCCACGCCCTCCACGCGGATGGGCACAGCACCGCCCGCGACGGCGTACGCAGCGGGATCGAGCCAACCCGGTTCGTGCATATCGCGCCCGCCGTTCTCGATGCGCGCTTCCAGCAGCGCAGTGCTCGTCTCGAAGCGGATGGCCGTCGCGGCTTTCTTCTCCACCCAGGAATCGTTGTCGGCGGTCGCGCCCGGCAGCGACGCATGGAACAGGATCCCTGACGAGGTGCGAACGTCGACGGCGACCGGGTGGCCATCTGCGAGCGCCCGTTCTGCGATGAGACGCCCGAGTTCCCATGCGTCCTTGCGGTCGAACCGCCGCAGCACGAGTTCGAGGTGTTCTTTCTCCAACTGGGCGAGCCTTGCTGCATCGGTCATCGGCGCTGCCTCTCGTAGACGGTTCGGTTCAGACTGTAGCGGGCGGCGGCGACCTGTGTACGACATGAGCGATCGCGATCCTAGGGCCCTTCGAGGAGCCTGCCCGGTGCGCGCCTGCAAAGAGCCGTAGCACGCCGAAAGGCCGCCGACTCGAGTCGGCGGCCTTTCGGACCATCACGGCGTTTGGTGGCGAGTGAGGGATTCGAACCCCCGAATGCAGAGCAGTCTGATTTACAGTCAGATCCCTTTGGCCGCTTGGGTAACTCGCCAGAGCGCACCCGTCCGACTTGAACAGCCAACCGGGGGCACGAAAGACAAGCATACCTGCCCGAGGCGGGTGCAAGAAATCGAACCGTCAGCTCCCGCGGACCCCGCGCTGGGCATCCGCCGACGACTCCGGAGTGCGCAGCAGACCGCCCTCCGCACGACACGTCGCGGCCGCGATGTCCATGGCCCGGACGAGGAGCACGCGCCATTCATCCAGCGCGGTCGGTGAGTCGGACACCAGCCCGGCGGCGACGGCTGCGAGCGTCGCGTCTCCCGCACCGACCGTATCGATCACGTCACCGGCCAGCGGGGTGATCGGTGCGGAGACGATGCCCGCGTCCGTGTCGAGCGTGGCCCCGGCAGCACCTGCCGTAGCCAGCACCGCGGCGGCGCCGATCTCGCGAAGGCGCCCGTGCAGCGCGTCGAGGTCGCCATCGTAGAGAACCGCTGCATCGTCGGCGCCGACCTTGACGATGGCGGCCGATGCGGCGATCCGCTCGAAACCGCGGACGAACTCGACGCGATCACGCAGCATCCCGAAGCGGGGATTGGGATCGAGTGCGACACGGGCATCCGCGAGGGCGTCGACGAGAGCATCCACCTCTGTCGGCTCGTCGAAGGGGAAGCAACTGATCGCGACGAGCCCGGCATCCGCGATCGCCTCGCGCGCCTCGTCCGAGTAACGGATGCTTCGCTGCCGGGCGGCCTCGTTGAAGACGTACTCCGGTTCACCGTTCGCCGCGCGCCGCACGATCGCCCGCGACGAGCCGAGCGGCGCATCGCTCGAGATCAGACGCACCCCGTGATCGGACAGATACTCACGAATGTGCCCGCCGGCCTCATCCTCGCCCACCATGGCGATCAGTGTGGTGTCGATCCCCAGCCGACGAAGGCCCACGGCGACGTTCAACGCTGCCCCGCCGACGAGTTCGCGCACACCGGCACGGTCGTGGATCTCGTCGATCAGAGCGTCGCCGATCACGACCACGGACCGGGAGGAGGATGTCTCGTTGCTCACCCGCCGACACTACCGCGCCCCCGGCGCCCACCCCGCACCTCGTACGCGCCACACGATGTCCCCAACCGATCGAGGCTCCTCCCGGCGACGCGTCCGCCGCACAACTTCGGAGATCAGGCCCGACACGCCGCGCCGACGGCCCAGAGGGCGGCGCGCCCACCGCGATCTCCGAAGTTGTGCACTCGGCGGGACCGGCAACATCGCCGAGGGCACGAAGAAGGCCCCGGGGCGAACCCCGGGGCCTTCCTCAATCACTCAGCACTCAGTTGTGTCGCGACTTCGTCGCTCGACAACCTCAATCGGCTCGGCCGGACGAGCAAGCTCGCCGGCTCTCGCCTCAATCAGTTGTAAGTACCGGGGGTGATGTCGTCCGTCGAGAACGCGTCGAAGTCGACGTAGCCGAAGTCGCCGTCGGCGTACGCACCGTCGGATGCGAAGATCCGGTTCGGGTAGCGCTCGCTCTTGGCTTCCTCGGTGGCCTCGACCGTGACGTCGCGGTACTTCGAGAGACCGGTTCCGGCGGGGATGAGCTTACCGATGATGACGTTCTCCTTGAGACCGACCAGCGGGTCGCGCTTGCCCTGCATCGCAGCCTCGGTGAGCACGCGGGTCGTCTCCTGGAAGGAGGCGGCCGACAGCCACGACTCGGTCGCGAGCGACGCCTTCGTGATACCCATCAGCTCCGGTCGGCCCGACGCGGGGCGCTTGCCCTCTGCCACGGTCTCGCGGTTGATCGACTGGTAGCGCTTGAGGTCGACCATCTCACCCGGCAGCAGGTTCGTGTCGGCGTGATCGACGACTGTGACCTTGCGGAGCATCTGACGGACGATGACCTCGATGTGCTTGTCGTGGATCGGCACACCCTGCGAGCGGTACACGCCCTGGACGCCGCCGACGAGGTAACGCTGCACCTCGCGAGCACCCATGACACGCATGATCTCCTTGGGGTCGAGCGTGCCCACCAGGATCGGCTGACCGACCGTGACGTGCTGCCCGTCCTCGACGAGAAGCGTCGCACGCTTCAGCACCGGGTAGATGACCGGCTCTTCACCGCTGTCGGGCGTCAGGATGACCTTCTTGCCCTTGTCGGTCTCGTCGATCGCGATGCGGCCATCGGCCTCGGCGATCGGCGACGCGCCCTTGGGGGTACGCGCCTCGAAGAGCTCCTGCACACGGGGAAGACCCTGCGTGATGTCGTCCGCCGATGCCGAACCACCCGTGTGGAAGGTACGCATCGTCAGCTGGGTACCGGGCTCACCGATCGACTGGGCCGCGATGATGCCGACGGCCTCGCCGATGTCGACGGTCTTACCCGTCGCGAGCGAACGGCCGTAGCACTGCGCGCAGACACCGACGGCGGAGTCGCAGGTCAGGACCGAACGCACCTTGATGGTCTCGACACCCAGAGCAACCAGCTTGTCGATCAGCACGTCACCCACGTCGTCACCGGCAGAAGCGAGGACCTCGCCCTTGCTGTCGACCACGTCGGAGGCCAGGGTACGAGCGAACACCGAGTTCTCGACGTTCGCGTCGCGCACCAGCTCGCCCTGCGAGTTCGGAGCGGCGATCGGGAGCTCGAGGCCCTTCGACGTGCCACAATCCTCTTCGCGGATGATGACGTCCTGCGAGACATCCACCAGACGACGGGTCAGGTAACCCGAGTCGGCGGTACGCAGAGCGGTGTCGGCCAGACCCTTACGGGTACCGTGCGTCGCGATGAAGTACTCCGCAACCGACAGACCCTCGCGGTACGAGGAGATGATCGGACGCGGGATGATCTCACCCTTGGGGTTGTTAACCAGACCACGCATACCGGCGATGTTCCGGATCTGCAGCCAGTTACCACGGGCGCCCGAGGACACCATGCGGTTGATGGTGTTGTCCTCCGGGAAGTTCGCCTTCATCGCGGCCTGGACCTCGTCGGTCGCCTCGGTCCAGATCTTGATGAGCTCCTGGCGACGCTCGGAGTCGGTCGTCAGACCCTTCTCGTACTGCGACTGGACCTTCGCGGCCTGCTTCTCGTAGCCGGCGACGATCTCCGCCTTGTTCGGCGGGGTGAGGATGTCGCTCAGGGCGACGGTCACACCGGAGCGCGTGGCCCAGTAGAAGCCGGCGTCCTTGATGCGGTCCAGCGATGCAGCGGTCTCGACCTTGGGGTACTCCTCGGCCAGCTTGTTGACGATCTGCGACAGCTTGTTCTTGTCAGCCTGCTCGCGGACGAACGGGTAGCCCTTCGGCAGCGTGTCGTTGAAGATCGCCTGACCCAGCGAGGCGTCCACGAGACCGTGGCGCTCGTAGCCCTCGGGAGCTTCGCCCTCGAGGAAGGTCAGACCCGGGATGCGGATGCGGATCTTCGCCTGCAGGTCGAGGGTGCCCTCGTCCTTGGCCAGGATCGCCTCGCCCACCGAACCGAATGCACGGCCCTCACCGGCTGCGCCCTCCTTGACCGTGGTCAGGTGGTGCAGACCGATGATCATGTCCTGCGAAGGCAGGGTGACCGGGCGTCCGTCGGACGGCTTCAGGATGTTGTTCGAGGCGAGCATCAGCACGCGGGCCTCGGCCTGAGCCTCGACCGACAGCGGCAGGTGCACAGCCATCTGGTCACCGTCGAAGTCGGCGTTGAACGCCGCGCAGACGAGCGGGTGCAGCTGGATGGCCTTGCCCTCGACGAGCTGCGGCTCGAACGCCTGGATGCCGAGGCGGTGCAGCGTGGGTGCACGGTTCAGCAGAACCGGACGCTCACGGATGATCTCCTCGAGCACGTCCCAGACCTCGGGACGGGTGCGCTCGACCGCGCGCTTGGCGGCCTTGATGTTCTGCGAGTGACCGAGGTCGATCAGACGCTTGATCACGAACGGCTTGAAGAGCTCCAGCGCCATCTGCTTGGGCAGACCGCACTGGTGCAGCTTCAGCTGCGGGCCGACGATGATGACCGAACGGCCCGAGTAGTCGACGCGCTTGCCGAGCAGGTTCTGGCGGAAACGACCCTGCTTACCCTTCAGCATGTCGCTGAGGGACTTCAGTGCACGGTTGCCGGTACCGGTGACGGGGCGACCGCGACGGCCGTTGTCGAACAGTGCGTCGACGGCCTCCTGCAGCATGCGCTTCTCGTTGTTGACGATGATCTCGGGGGCACCGAGGTCGATCAGACGACGAAGACGGTTGTTGCGGTTGATGACGCGGCGGTACAGGTCGTTCAGGTCGGACGTCGCGAAACGGCCACCGTCGAGCTGGACCATCGGGCGCAGCTCCGGCGGGATGACCGGGACGACGTCGAGGACCATCGCGGCCGGGCTCATGCCGGTCTCGAGGAACGAGCTGACGACCTTGAGGCGCTTGATCGCACGGATCTTGCGCTGGCCCTTGCCCTCGGAGATCTGCAGACGCAGGTTCTCCGCCTCGGCGACGAGGTCGAACGCCGCGAGGCGACGCTGGATCGACTCGGCGCCCATGTAGGCCTCGAAGTACTGACCGAAGCGGTCCTGCAGCTCGTGGAAGACATCGTCCTCCGGGCGCAGTGCGCCGACCTCGAGGGTGCGGAAGTCTTCCCACACGCGCTCGAGCTTGGCGATCTGCTCGTCGGCACCCTTGCGGATGAGGGACATCTCCTTCTCGGCGGCGTCCTTCACCTTCTTCTTGGCGTCAGCCTTGGCACCCTCTGCCTCGAGAGCAGCGAGCTCCTCCTCCAGCTTGGCCAGGCGCTCCGCGATCTTGGAGTCGCGGCGGTCGCCGAGCGTCTTCAGCTCGAGACGGATGTTGTTCTCCTGCGTGCCCAGGTCGCGGTGACGAGCATCCTCGTCGACCGAGATGACCATGTAGGCGGCGAAGTAGATGACCTTCTCGAGGTCCTTCGGCGCCATGTCGAGCAGGTAGCCGAGACGCGAGGGCACGCCCTTGAAGTACCAGATGTGGGTGACGGGAGCGGCGAGCTCGATGTGACCCATGCGCTCACGACGGACGGAGCTCTTGGTGACCTCCACGCCGCAGCGCTCGCAGACGATGCCCTTGAAGCGGACACGCTTGTACTTGCCGCAGGCGCACTCCCAGTCGCGGGACGGGCCGAAGATCTGCTCTCCGAAGAGACCATCCTTCTCCGGCTTCAGGGTGCGGTAGTTGATGGTTTCGGGCTTCTTGACCTCACCGTACGACCACGCGCGGATGTGGTCCGCGGTGGCCAGGCCGATGCGAAGCTCATCGAAAGTGTTTGACTCGAGCACTGATTCTCCTGTGTCGGAATTCTTTTTGAGAAGTCTGGGCTTCGACAGGCTCAGCCACCCAGTGGGCACTGAGCCTGTCGAAGGGTTAGATCTCGTCGATCGAGGCGGCCTCGAAGCGGCTGGAGATGTTGATACCGAGTTCTTCTGCGGCGCGGAACGCCTCGTCGTCGGTGTCGCGGAGGTTGACCAGCGTGCCGTCGGCCGAGAGGACCTCGACGTTCAGGCAGAGCGACTGCATCTCCTTCATGAGCACCTTGAAGGACTCGGGGATGCCGGGCTCCTGGATGTTCTCGCCCTTGACGATCGCCTCGTACACCTTGACGCGGCCGAGGATGTCGTCGGACTTGATCGTGAGGAGCTCCTGGAGCGCGTATGCGGCGCCGTAGGCCTCGAGGGCCCACACCTCCATCTCACCGAAGCGCTGTCCACCGAACTGCGCCTTACCACCGAGCGGCTGCTGGGTGATCATCGAGTACGGACCCGTGGAACGTGCGTGGATCTTGTCGTCGACCAGGTGGTGCAGCTTCAGGATGTACATGTAGCCCACGGAGATCGGAGCCGGGAACGGCTCGCCCGAGCGGCCGTCGAACATCTGGGCCTTTCCGGAGGAGTCGATCAGGCGCACACCGTCGCGGGTCGGGATGGTCGCGTCGAGGAGACCGGCGATCTCCTCCTCGCTCGCACCGTCGAACACCGGGGTGGCGACCTTCGTGCCGGGAGCGGCCTCGAATGCGTCCTTCGGGAGCTTCGCAGCCCACTCCGGAGTGCCCTCGACCTTCCAGCCCTGCTTGGCGATCCACCCGAGGTGGGTCTCCAGGACCTGGCCGAAGTTCATTCGACCGGGGATGCCGAGCGGGTTGAGCACGATGTCGACCGGGGTGCCGTCCGCGAGGAACGGCATGTCCTCGATCGGGAGGATCTTCGCGATGACACCCTTGTTGCCGTGACGGCCGGCGAGCTTGTCACCCTCGGTGATCTTGCGCTTCTGGGCGATGTAGACCACGACGCGGCGGTTGACGCCCGAGCCGAGCTCGTCGTCGCCGTCCTCGGCGTTGAACTCCTTGACGGCGATGATCGTGCCCTGCTCGCCGTGGGGCACCTTCAGCGAGGTGTCACGGACTTCGCGGCTCTTCTCGTTGAAGATCGCGCGGAGCAGGCGCTCCTCGGCCGAAAGCTCGGTCTCACCCTTCGGCGTGACCTTGCCGACGAGGATGTCGCCGGGGCGGACCTCGGCGCCGATGCGGATGATGCCGCGCTCGTCGAGGTCCTTCAGCAGCTCCGGGCTGACGTTGGGGAGGTCACGGGTGATCTCCTCCTTGCCGAGCTTGGTGTCGCGGGCGTCGACCTCGTACTCCTCGATGTGGATCGAGGAGAGGGTGTCGTCCTTCACCAGGTCCTGGCTCAGGATGATCGCGTCCTCGAAGTTGTAGCCCTCCCACGTCATGAACGCGACGAGGAGGTTCTTTCCGAGGGCCAGCTCGCCGTTTTCGGTGGCGGGGCCATCGGCGATGACCTCTCCGACCTCGACGCGCTCACCGGCGTTGACGACGACCTTCTGGTTGTACGACGTGCCCTGGTTGGAGCGGTCGAACTTGCGCAGGTGGTACTCCTGCGTGCCGCCCTCGTCGAGCATGACGACGACGCGGTCCGCGGAGACCTCGGAGACGACACCGGCCTTCTCGGCGGTGAGCACGTCACCGGCGTCGATGGCCGTGTAGCCCTCCATACCGGTTCCGACGAGCGGCGAGTCGCTGCGCAGCAGCGGCACAGCCTGACGCTGCATGTTGGCACCCATGAGGGCGCGCTGTGCGTCGTCGTGCTCGAGGAAGGGCACGAGCGAGGTCGCGACCGACACCATCTGGCGCGGGGAGACGTCGATGTAGCCGATCTCCTCGGGGACGAACAGGTCGACCTCGCCGCTGCCGCCCTTGGGGCGGGCCAGGACGTGGCTCTCGCGGAAGCGACCCTTGGCATCGAGCGGGGCGTTGGCCTGCGCGATGTTGAAGTCGACCTCTTCGGAAGCCGTCAGGTAGTCGATCTGCTCGGTGACGACACCGTCGACGACCTTGCGGTACGGGGTCTCGATGAAACCGAACGAGTTGATGCGCGCGAACGTCGCGAGAGCACCGATCAGACCGATGTTCGGGCCTTCAGGCGTCTCGATGGGGCACATGCGGCCGTAGTGCGACGGGTGGACGTCACGGACCTCGACGCCGGCGCGGTCACGCGAGAGACCACCGGGGCCGAGCGCGGAGAGACGACGCTTGTTCGTCAGACCCGCGAGCGGGTTGTTCTGGTCCATGAACTGCGACAGCTGCGACGTTCCGAAGAACTCCTTGATCGCGGCGACGACGGGGCGCACGTTGATCAGGGTCTGCGGCGTGATGGCCTCGATGTCCTGCGTGGTCATGCGCTCGCGGACGACGCGCTCCATGCGGGACAGACCGGTGCGGACCTGGTTCTGGATCAGCTCGCCGACCGCGCGGATGCGACGGTTGCCGAAGTTGTCGATGTCGTCGGTCGCGAGACGGATCTCGGCCTTCTTGCCACCGCGGATGCCCGTGAAGGTCTCCTCGGTGCCTGCGTGCAGGCGGACGAGGTACTTGATCGTGGCCACGATGTCTTCGACGGTGAGCACCGACGAGTTCAGCGGCTGGTCCAGGCCCAGCTTGTGGTTGATCTTGTAACGACCGACCTTGGCCAGGTCGTAGCGCTTCGGGTTGAAGTAGAAGTTGTCCAGCAGCGCGCGAGCGGCCTCGGCGGCCACCTGCTCGCCCGGACGGAGCTTGCGGTAGATGTCGCGGAGCGCATCTTCCTTCGTGACGATCGTGTCCTTCGCGAGCGTCTCCTCGATGGAGGTGTAGCCGGCGAACTCGGCGAGGATCTCCTCGCTGGTCATGCCCAACGCCTTGAGGAAGACCGTGACCGACTGCTTGCGCTTGCGGTCGACGCGCACGCCGACCTGGTCGCGCTTGTCGATCTCGAACTCGAGCCAGGCACCACGGCTCGGGATGACGCGAGCGGACACGATGTCCTTGTCACTCGTCTTGTCGGGGGTCTTGTCGAAGTAGACACCCGGCGAGCGCACGAGCTGCGAGACGACGACGCGCTCGGAGCCGTTGATGATGAACGTGCCCTTGTCGGTCTGGAGCGGGAAGTCGCCCATGAAGACCGTCTGGGTCTTGATCTCACCCGTGAGGTGGTTCATGAACTCGGCCTCGACGTACAGCGGAGCGGCGTAGGTCTTGCCACGCTCCTTGCACTCCTCGATCGAGTACTTCTCCGGCTCGAGGTACGGGTTCGTGAACGACAGCTGCATCGTCTCGCCGAGGTCCTCGATCGGAGAGATCTCCTCGAAGATCTCGCCGAGACCGCTGTTCTCGTTGACGTCGGTGCGACCCTGCTTCTTGGCCTCGGCGACGCGCGCCTTCCAGGCGTCGTTTCCGACCAGCCAACCGAAGGACTCGGTCTGCAGGGCAAGAAGGTCTGGGACAGTCAGCGTGTCGGAGATCTTGGCGAACGAAAGACGGGAAGCTCCGCGTCCGTTCTTGGTGGTGGTGGATGTGGATGCGTTGCGAGCAGCAGCCAAGGGAATAACCTCCGTGAGCCCCGCAGGGCTTCTCGATTCCTTTGTCGTCAGGTGGAGTGTGCGCCCGGGAACTCAACAGATGCCGACCACCATATGAGGGCAGGGAGAAGCGAGCGCAACTACCAACTATACGCACGATTGTACGACATGGCAACCTCAATCCTTGACCAATCTCGGATGCTGCGGTATGAGCATCCGATCACCTTCGTCGAGACCCCGTGTTCGCGCCGAGACCCCGGCCTGCCGATGCCCGCAGTGCGGGGTCTCGGCGGAAGACCGGGGTCTCGGCGAGGCAGCTCAGGACGCGATGTTCAGCTCGTTGCCCGGGATCGACGCCAGCAGACGCCGCGTGTACGGGTCGCGCGGGTTCGTGAAGATCTCCTCCGAGGACGCCGCCTCGACCAGCTTCCCGTCCTTCATCACGCACACGTAGTCGCTGATGAGGCGCACCACTGCGAGGTCGTGCGAGATGAAGAGGTAGCTCAGCCCGTACTCGCGCTGCAGGTCGCCGAGCAGTTTCAGGATCTGGTCCTGCACCAGCACGTCCAGCGCCGACACCGGCTCGTCGCAAACGATCAGATCGGGAGACAACGCGAGCGCCCGCGCGATCGCGACACGCTGCCGCTGACCGCCGGACAGTTCGGACGGATACCGGCGCAGCATCGACTGCGGCAGCGCCACGTCGTCGAGCAGCTGGCGAACGCGCGCACGCCGGTCTGCGCTGCTCCCCCGCTTGTAGAAGTCGAGCGGTTCCCCGATCAGCCGCTCGATCGTGAACATGGGGTTCAGGCTCGAATACGGATCCTGGAAGATCGGCTGCACCTGCTGGCGGAACTCCTTCGTGTCCGCCTTGCTCAGCGACGCGATGTCCTTGCCCTCGTAACGGATCAGCCCGCTCGTGGGTTCGATCACCTTCAGGAGCATCCGCGCGGTCGTGGTCTTGCCCGAACCGGACTCCCCCACGATCGCGACGGTCTCGCCGCGGGGGATCACCAGCGATACATCGTCCACGGCCACGAAGTCCTCGCCGCGACCCCGCACCGGATACACCTTGGTGAGGTTCTCGATCTCGACGATGTTGTCGGCGGGCGCTGCGTCGACGACGGCATCCGCCTCCGCATCCCTCTCCTGCACCCGGAACGCCTCCGGCCGCAGTCGCGCCGCCGCCACCGACGGCGCCGCTTTGACGAGCGACTGCGTGTACGGATGCTGCGGGTCCTCCAGGATCTGTCGGGCAGCGCCCTGCTCGACCACCTTGCCTCGATGCATCACGACCACCCGCTCCGCGCGTTCGGCGGCGAGTCCGAGGTCGTGCGTGATGAGCAGCACGGCCGTCCCCTGCTCGCGGGTCATCTGCCCGATCTGGTCGAGGATCGTCTGTTGCACCGTGACATCGAGCGCACTGGTCGGCTCGTCGGCGATCAGCAGTCGCGGATTGCACGCCAGACCGATCGCGATCAGCGCTCGCTGACGCATGCCGCCCGAGAACTCGTGCGGATACTGCTTGGCACGGCGCTCCGGGTCGGGGAGGCCGGCTGCGGTCAAGGCCTCGACCACCTTCGCCTGCACGTTCTGCCGAGTGGCGAGTCCGTGCGCGAGCAGCGCCTCCGCCACCTGGGTGCCGATCTTCGCCACCGGGTTCAGGTTCGACATCGGGTCCTGCGGCACGAGGCCGATGTCGCGACCACGGATCATCCGCAGCTCGTGCTCCGGCGCGTGGGAGATCTCCTTCCCGTCGAGCCGGATGCTGCCGGACGCCACCTTCCCTCCCCCGGCGAGCAGGCCGATGATGGCCATGGCCGTCGTCGACTTGCCGGAACCGGACTCGCCCACGATCGCGACGGTCTCACCGGGACGGATCTCGAGGTCCACCCCCTCGACGGCGTGCACGACCCCGTCCAGAGTGGCGAAGTCCACCGCGAGTCCCTGGACCGACAGCAGCGGCTCGGTCGACATCTGATTCTCCTTCGCGGCGCGCATCGCGCCTTCGTCGCGGGCGTTCATCGCGCCCTCGTCCGTGGGTCCATCGCCTCGCGCAGCGCTTCTCCCAGCAGGGTGAAGCCGAGCGCGGTGACGGCGATGCAGATGCCGGGGAGGAACGCGAGCCACGGTGCGATCGCGAGCTCGGCCTGCGCGTAGGTGAGCATGCGCCCCCACTCGGCGGTCGCGGGTCCGCCGCCGCCGAGACCGAGGAACGACAACGCTGCCGCATCGATCACGGCGGTCGCGAGCGTCAGGGTGCCCTGGACGATCACGGGACCGATGGCGTTGGGCAGCACGTGCGACATCGTGATGCTGCCACGGCCGAGCCCCAGGGTCTGCGCCGAGAGCACATAGTCGCTCGATCGCTGCTGCATCATCGAGGCCCGCAGCAGACGCGCGAAGATCGGCACCTGCGACGCCCCGATCGCGATCATGATCGCGAACGGGGTCTGTCCGAGGATCGCAGCGATCGAGACTGCCAGCAGCAGGTTCGGCACCGAGAGGATGATGTCGACGACGCGCATGATGAGCGTGTCGACCCATCCGCCGAACGTGCCGGCGAGGAGGCCGAGGATCATTCCGCCGGCGAGCCCCATCGCGGTGGAGATCACGCCGATCATGAGCGATGCCTGTGCACCCCAGATGAGCTTGGACAGCACGTCGCCGCCGAAGCGGTCGAGTCCGAGGGGGAACTCCGGCACCTCGCCGGGACCGGGGATGTGGGTCGGGGTGATGTACTTCGCGCCGGGCAGTGCCGTCTCCGGATAGGGAGCGAGCCACGGCGCGAGGGCGGCGACGAGGAGGAACAGCAGCACGATGATCGCGCCGATCCACGCCGTCGGATTGCGGCGGAGCCGGCGGAACACGTCTCGCCAGTATCCGCCGGAGCCGTTCTTCAGATCCGCCTGGGCGATCGCGACGGTGTCGATGCTGCCGCCGCTCTCTGCGGACGGGCCCTGGGCGGGCGGGAGAGCGATGCTCATACGACCGCCTCCTTTCGGACGATGGGGAGGGACATCACTGCACCCTCACTCTCGGGTCGATGAAGCTGTAGGACACATCGACCGCCAGGTTGATCAGCGCGTACGCGATGGCGATGAAGATGATGAATCCCTGGAGCACGGGGAAGTCCCTGGTGAAGATGGCCCTCGCGAGGAACGACCCGATGCCGGGGAACGCGAACACCGTCTCGGTGAGCACGGCACCCGAGATCAGGAGTCCGGTCTGCAGACCGATGGTCGTGATCACCGGGAGCATCGCATTGCGCAGGATGAAGCGGCTGCGGAGTGTCGAGGATCCGACGCCCTTCGCCCGCCCCGTGCGCACGTAGTCCGCGTTCTGCACCTCCAGCACGCTGGCCCTGGTGATGCGGACGATGATGGCGAGAGGGATGGTGCCGAGCGCGAGCGCGGGCAGGATCAGGTGCAGGATGGCATCCCACGCGGCGTCGAATTCTCCGGTGATGATGCCGTCCCACACGTAGAACCCGGTGGGATGGGTCGCGTCTATCCGAGGATCCTGACGGCCATCAGACGGCAGCCATCCGAGCTGCACGGCGAAGACGTACTTCAGGATGAATGCCAGGAAGAACACCGGGATGGTGATGCCGACCAGGCTCATCACCACCGACGCGTGGTCGGTGAACTTGCCGTGCCGTCGAGCGGCCCAGTATCCGAGCGGGATACCGACGCCCACCGCGAAGATGAGCGCCATGACGCTGAGCTCGAGCGTCGCCGGGAAGCGGCGCATGAACTCCTCGACCACAGGTCGGTTCGTCTGGATGGAGGTGCCGAAGTCGCCCTGGAGGAGACGTCCGATCCAGATGAAGTACTGCTCGATGAGCGGCTTGTCGAAGCCGTAGAGCTCGTTGACCCTGGCGACGGCCTCCGGTGTGGCCTTCTCGCCGAGAAGGGCGACCGCGGGGCCGCCGGGAAGGGCTCTGACCCAGGCGAACAGCAGGATGCTGAGCCCGAACAGAGTGGGAATGAGGAACAGCAGTCGCCTGCCGATGGTGCGCAGCACGAAGATCTCCGTCGATCAGAAGGTACGCCGTGCCCCGGTCCCGCACACGTGCGGAACCGGGACTCGGCATATCAGGTGGTCAGGCCGATTACTTGGTGAGGACGATGTCGGTGAAGACCTCGTCGTTCACCGGGCTGGCCGGGTAGCTCTTCACGCGGGGATCGAACGCCAGTGTCGGCGCCGGGTGCGCGAGCGGGACGCCGGGGATGAACTCGGCCACCATCTCGTTGATGTCCTCGTACAGCGGCGTCTGCTCCTCGAGCTTGGAGACGCCGCGCGCCTCGGTCAGCTTCTGGAACAGCTCCGGGTTGTCGAAGCCCCACTCGGAGCTCTTCTGTCCGAAGAAGACGCCGACGAAGTTGTCGGTGTCGTTGTAGTCGCCGGTCCATCCGAGCAGGTGGATGCCGTGCTCGGCAGTGCCGGTGGTGCGATCGAGGTACTCGACCCACTCCTCAGAGACCGGGGTGGTCTCGACGCCGACCTCGGACAGCTGCGACGACAGAACGGTGTAGATCTGCTCGGGGTCCGGCATGTACGGACGCGAGACGTTGACCGGGTAGTTGAAGGTGAGCTTCAACGGGTTGGCCTCGTCGTAGCCGGCCTCGGCGAGCAGCTCCTTGGCCTTCTCGGGGTCGTACTCGAACGTCGTGACGTCGGGGTTGTACCCGTTGACGACCTCCGGCACGAACTGCGTCGCCTTCTGGGTGCCCTCGGGGAGCACCTGGCTGATGAGGGCGTCCTTGTCGACCGCGTACGACAGCGCTTCACGGACCTTCGGGTCCTGCAGCTCCGGGATCGCCTGGTTGAACGCCAGGTAGAGGATCGTGAACGGCGGGCGCGACACCATCGTGAAGCCGTCGTCGTCCAGCGCCTTGGTGTCGGCCGGACCGACCAGGTCGTAGCCGTCGATCGAGCCGGACTCGAGCGCCTGGCGGCGAGCTGTCGGGTCGTCGATCGTGCGGAAGATGATCTCGTCGACCTGGCCTGCCTCGCCCCAGTAGTCGTCGTAGGCCTTGAGCGTGACCTGCTCGCCCGGCGCCCACTCGTCGAACTGGTACGGGCCGGTGCCGACCGGGTGCCCCATCGCGTACTCGGACAGCTGCGGTGCCTCGGCGGAGCCGGCGACCTCATCCGCCCCGAACTCCTGCAGCGCCGAGGGGCTCTGCATCGCGAACGACGGGAGCGAGAGCGACGGGATGAAACCGGCGAACGGCTTGTTCAGCTCGATCGTGACCGAGTAGTCGCCATCAGGGGTGCACGACTTGTACACGGCATCGGCCGCGTTGGAGGCATACCCCTTGAACAGCTTGTTGTAGTAGTAGCCGAACGCCTCGGAAGCGGCGAGACCGGTCCAGTTGAACCAGCGGTCGAAGTTGACGCAGACGGCCTCGGCGTTGAACGGGGTGCCGTCCTGGAAGGTCACGTCCTCCTTGAGGGTGAACGTGTGCGACATGCCGTCGTCCGACGACTCCCACTCCTCGGCGAGGAGCGGTGCCGGGTCTGCCGTGCCGGGCTTGGTGCCGACCAGTCCCTCGAAGATCTGGCGCGAGACGCGGAAGCTCTCGCCGTCCTGAGCGAACGCGGGGTCGAGACTGGCCGGGTCGGAGGATGCCGCGAACACGAACGTGCCGTCGACATCGCCGCCGGCGTCCGAGCCGTCATCGCCTCGCTCGCTGGCGACACACCCTGCGAGGGCGATCGCGGCGATCGTGGCTCCGGTGACGGCGATGAGTCCTCGCCGACGCTTGACTGATTGGTGCATTGTGTGACCTTCCCTGTCGGGCGCTTCGTTGCGCGTCCCGAGGCTTCTTCGCCTCGGCGACGGTGATGACTCGACGGTACCCAGCAGATCGGCAGATGCCAAACCAATACACGTTGCAATCCGGTATCGGCGTGAGCCGCGTCGATCGGGTAGTGTCCAGACCGTGTCCGACTCCACCCCGCTCGCCGTCTGCTTCGGCGAGGGCATGGTCGCCCTCGTCGCCGCCACCGCCGGACCGCTGGAGGACTGCCGCACCTTCCATCGCTCCCTGGCCGGCGCCGAGTGGAACACCGCGATCGCCCTGGCCTCTGCGGGCATCCGGACATCGGTGCTCTCCCGCGTGGGCGACGACGGTTTCGGTCGCTTCCTCACCGCGGAGCTGCGCGCGCACGGCGTGGACGACGCGGCGGTGGAAGTCGACGATCAGGCCCCGACCGGGCTTTACGTGAAGGAGCTCTCCGCCCGCTCCGACGGGATCGTCGACGGGACGATGCACTACTACCGGGCGGGTTCCGCCGCCGCTGCTCTCTCACCCCGGACGCTGGTGACGCCGACGGCATCCGCCCTCCTCTCCGAGGCCGCGCTCGTGCACACCTCCGGGATCACGCCCGCCATCTCGGCATCCGCGCTGGCTGCCCAGGATGCGCTGTTCACGGACCGTCGTCCCGATCGGCTGGTGAGCTTCGACCTGAACTGGCGGCCCGCCCTGTGGCGTGGGCGTGAAGCGGAGGGCAAAGCGACCGTCTCGGACTTCGCCCGCCGCGCCGACATCGTGTTCTGCACCCGACCGGATGCCGAGGCCGTGTTCGGAACCGGCGACCCGCAGGAGCTGCGCGCGCTGTTCCCCCAGCCTCGATACCTGGCGGTCACCGATTCCCGCGGTGCCGTCGCCTTCGACGGCGAAGAGCGGGCGGAGAGTGACGCACTCGACGTGCCGGTGGTGGAGACGATCGGTGCGGGCGACGCGTTCGCAGCGGGATTCCTCGCCGGAGTGCTGACCGGCCTGTCCCTCACGGGGAGCGTCGCCCGCGGGCACCGCATCGCGACCCGGGCGCTCCTCAGCACTCGCGACCACGTCGACTGAGCCGCGCGCCGCGGCGGAGAACTCGCCGTGGGGCGGACCTCTGCCGCGTGTTTCTCCGCCCGACACGGAGGAGTCCTCCCCACGCGGGAGGCACGGGGTTCAGCTGCGGCGGCGGCGGGCGGGGACCGCGTCGTGCGTGCGCTGCAGCGATACGGCGACCGGTTCGCCCCGGTGCTGCACGACGCGCACGAACAGCACGTCGACCAGAGCGAGCTGGGCGATGCGGCTCGACATCGCCGCCATCCGGAACGGGGACTCGTGCGCGTGGGTGAGCAGCACCGCATCCGCCGCGAGCGCCAGGGCGGACTCCGCGACGCTGGTGACGGCGACAGCCAGCGCGCCGGCGTCCCGGGCGACCTCGAGCGCCCGCAGGGTCTCTGCAGTCTCACCGCCGTGCGAGAACGCGATCGCGACGTCGTCCGACGTCCGCAGCGAGGCCGTCGTCACCGCGAGATGTGGATCCGGCGAATGCGAGACCGAGCACCCGATGCGCGACAGCTTCAGCAGCAGGTCCTGCGCCGTCAACGACGAAGCCGCCTGCCCGAAGAGATCGATGTGCCGGGCGTCGACCACCGCACGGGCGACCCGGTCGAGGGCAGCGGCATCGAGAGCGAGCGCGGTCTTCTCGATCGCGTCGATCTCCTGCGCGGCGAGTTTCGCGGCGATGGCCCTCGGTCCGTCGTCCGGATCGATGGCCGTCGTATCCAGACCGAACCGCGCCTGCTGCGCCTGAGCGAGGGTGATCGCGCGCGCGACCGCCACGCGCAGCTCCCGGTAGCCGCTGTATCCCAGCGACTGGGAGAAACGGGCCACCGTCGACAGCGAGGTGCGGCAGAGCTGGGCGAGGTCGTTGATCGCCAGGTCGACGACGAGTGTCGGGTCGCCGAGGATCGTCTCCGCGACACGTGCCTCCGCCGCGCTCAGCTTCGAGAGCGAGCGCCGTACACGTGCCAGAACGTCATCGTCCATGGAGTGATCCTGTCCTCAGCCGGCGCTGGTCCTCTGCTGCACGGCGAAACGTCCGAGAAGCGCATCGCGAGCCATCTGCGCACCGAGCCTACTGGCCGCGGCGACCTCGACGGTCGGAAGCGGCAGCGCGTTCGCCGTCGGAAGACCAACGTTCACGACGACCGCTGCCGGATCGCGCACCGCCGCCCGCTCGACGAGAGCCCGCTGCGCGTCATCCGTGTCCGGTCGGTCGATCAGCAGCACCGTCGTGCCCGGGGCCGCGGTGACCTCGTCCAGCACGCGGTCCTGCTCGGCGAGCGGGGCGGATACGACATCGAGCCGCACGCGCACGCCTTCATCGGCAAGGGCGTTCGCGACATACGAGCCGGCGCTGTCGACCGCGAGCGTCGAGCGGCGACGGGCATCGATCACGGCGAGCTCGGATGCCGCAGCGGGGGCATCGCCGGTGACCGTCAGGACGCGACGCACGATCTCCGCGGCGTCGAAGTCGTCGGCGGGTTCCTGGTCGCGGTCGGCGGCGGCCCGGAGCTTAGCAGCGAGGGCGGCGACCCGGCGGGCCGCCTCTTCGACGCGCTCGCGCGAGAGCGAGCCGTCGCGCAGTGCGGCGACGATCCCGTCGCGGGTAGCGCGGAAGTCCTGCTCGTCTTGATCGGGGAGCGCGGCATCGCCCGGGTTGGTCGGGTTGCCGATGCAGAGCAGGTCGGCGCCGGCAGCGAGTGCCAGGGCCGCTCCCCCGCCGAGCCCGACCGTCTCGCGGATGGCGGCCATGTCGAGCGCGTCGGTGATGATGACGCCGTCGTAACCCCAATCCCGCAGCATGCCCAGCACACGCGGGTTGAGCGTCGCGGGTTGCTCACCCCAGGCGGGGACCACGATGTGCGCGGTCATCACCGCATCCACACCGGCATCGACCGCGGCACGGAACGGCTCCAGGTGCACGCGTTCGAACTCGTCGAGGTCGAGCGTGATCTCCGGGAGCGAGTGGTGCGAGTCCATGTGGGTGTCGCCGTGACCCGGGAAGTGCTTGACGCATGCAGCGACCGCTGCGTCCTGGATGCCGTCGATCGTGGCGACGACGTGCCGCGAGACGAGTGCCTCGTCGTCGCCGAAGGCCCGCACGCCGATGACCGGGTTGCGGGGGTCGGTGTTGACGTCGGCGACCGGGCCGAGCACGACGTTGGCGCCGACCGCGCGCACGCGCCGGGCCAGCTCCGCACCGGTCTTCTCCGAGGCGACCAGGTCGTCGAGGAGACCCAGCTGAGCGGCTCCCGGGACCGTGGACCCCGTGGCGGATTCCAGGCGGGTGACGCTGCCGCCCTCCTCGTCGATGCCGATCAGGGCGTCGGGGTTCGCGTCGAGGATCGCCGCGCTGAGCGCCGGGAGGCCTTCGCCGACGTTCTGACCGAAGTACACGACCCCGGCCAGGCCGTCACGCAGTTCGGCGCGCAGCCACTCCGGTGCCTCGGTGCCGAAGAATCCCGGCCACAGCACCCCGTTCGCGAGGCGCTCGAGCTCGTCGGTCATCCCTTCACGGCTCCCGCGACCATGCCGGAGGCGAGCTTGCGCTGCACCAGCACGAAGAAGATCATGACCGGGACGGTGATGATGGTCGACGCCGCCATGATGCTGCCCCAGTCGTTGGAGTGCAGGCCGAAGAACGACTTGAGACCGATCGAGACCGTGTACTGGTCGGTCTGGGCACCCAGGATCGTCATCGCGAAGATGAACTCGTTCCACGCCGTGATGAAGCTGAAGATGCTCGTCGCGACGAGGCCGGGCATGACCAGCGGCAGCAGCACCGAGCGGAACATCCGCCACCAGCTGGCGCCGTCGATGTAGGCGGCCTCCTCGAGCTCGACCGGGACGGCGGCGACGAATCCGCGCAGCATCCAGATGCCGAAGGCGAGCGACAGGGCGACGTAGACGACCATGAGGCCCAGGATGCTGTTGAGCAGTCCGAGGCTCTTGACCTGCAGGAACAGCGGGATGACGAGCGCCTCGAGCGGCACCATCTGCACCACGAGGATCATCATCAGGATCGTCGTGCGGAACTTGAACTTGAATCGCGCCACCGCGACAGCCGCGAGCAGACACACCAGGGCGCTGACGAGGACCGTGACCAGGGCGACGATGGCCGAGTTGCGCAGGTAGGTGCCGAAGCCGCCGTCGGTGAGGACGAACGCGAAGTTGTCCCACGTGAACTCCTGCGGGATGAGCGACTGCCCACCGCTGGAGGCCTTGCCGTCGAATGCGCTGGAGACCATCCAGTAGACGGGGAAGAGCGTGAAGATCAGGACCGCGGCGACCGCGATGCCGAGTCCGATCCGGGAGCGGAGCCTGGGGCGCGGGTTCACAGCTCGTCCTCCTTCATGAGGGAGCGGATGTAGACGATCGTGATGCCGATCAGCACGAGCGTGAGCAGCACGGCGAGCGCCGCGCCGAAGCCGTAACGGTTCTGCCCGAACGACTCCACGTAGGACCAGACGCCGAGGTTCAGCACCTGGCGGTTGCCGCCGCCTCCGCCGGGCATCAGGTAGACCTGCGCGAAGACCTTGAAGTCCCAGATGGTCGAGAGGATGATCACGACCGAGAACACGGGACGCAGCGTCGGGAAGATGATCTTCCAGAAGCGACGCCAGGCGCCGGCGCCGTCGAGAGCCGCCGCTTCGAGCATCTCCTTCGAGACGCCGAGGAGTCCGGCGAGCACCGTGATCGCCACGAACGGGAAGCCGTGGTGCACGACGTTGAGGAGCACGATGGCGTAGAAGGACCACTGGTTCGTGAACCAGTTGACCGGGTCGTCCATGAGCCCGAGGTCGGTGAGGACCTGATTGAAGATGCCGCGGTCGGCATCGAAGATGAAGGTCCAGACGTACGTGCCGGTCACGGCGGGCATCGCCCACGCGACCATGATGCAGCTGGAGACGATGACGCGCCATGTGGTGCCGAGCCGCGCGAGCAGCAGGGCCACGAGCGTGCCGACGGCCACGGTCACGAAGACCGCCACAGCGGCGAAGCCGACGGTGTTGGGCAGCACCACCGTCCAGAGAGTCGGGTTGGTGAGCGCCTCGACGTAGTTGTCGAGACCGTTCCAGTTGCTCTCCCCGGTGTTGATCTCGCGCAGACCGTAGTCCTGCAGCGAGTAGATGAACACCTGGATGAGAGGCCAGAGCATGAGCACCGCGAGGATGACCAGCCCGGGCGCGAGAAGAAGCCAGGGGCGGGCCGCGACGATCGAGAGACCGCGTCGCTTCCGGCCGCCGGCCACGGAGGCGGAGGGGGACTCCGCCTTCGTGGCCGGCAGTGGCGCTTGCACCATCGACATGGAAGGGATGCTTCCTTACTGGTTGAGCAGTTCGGTCATCTCGGCGGAAGCGTCCTTCGTCGCAGTGGCGACGTCCTTCTGCCCGCTGAGGATGGCCTGGATCATGGAGTTGGTCGTCTTCTTCGCCTGGACGGCGCCGAAGTTCGGGGTGACCGGGACGGATGCTCCGCCGTCGACCATCTGCTCGGCGAACGGTGCGACCAGCGGGTCGGTCGAGGCGAGGGCCTCTTCCATCGCGGACTGCACGCCCGGGAAGTAGCCGGTCTCATCCGACCACTGCTCGGCGAACTCGCCGGTCGTGACGAGCTTCACGAACTCCCACGCCAGGTCGGCGTTCTTCGTCGTGTTGAAGATCGAGAGGTGCGATCCACCGAGCACCGACGGGGCGATGCCGCCGTCCTGGCCGGGGATGACCGCGGCGCCGATCTTGCCCTCGAGGTCGGGGTTCGCCTCGATGAGCGAGTTCGGCGTCCACGAGCCCGAGAGCATCATGGCGACGTTGCCCTGCGTGAACGCGTCACGAAGGTCGGTCTCCTTCCAGGTGGTGGCACCTGCGGAGGAGAAGCCGTGCTCGGTGGCGAGGCCGGTGTAGAACTCGATGCCGGCCTGCGACTCGGCGCTGTCGAGCTCGCTGGTCCAGGTGTCGCCGTCCTTCGTGGCGATCTCGCCGTCGGCGCCCCAGACCCAGGGGTAGACCTGGAACTCGGCGTCGCCCGGAACCGGGAACGGCAGCATGTCGGGCTTGGCGGCCTTGATGGCGTCACCGGCGGCGACGATGTCGTCCCACGTCTTCGGAGCCTCGAGACCGAGCTCCTCGAACACGTCGGCGCGGTACATGAGAGAGCGGACGCCGGCGTACCACGGCATGCCGTACAGCTCGTCTTCGTAGGTGCCGGCGACCTCGAGGCCCTCGACCAGGTCGTCGCGCAGACCCTTCTCGCCGTCGACGTACTCGTCGATCGGGAGGAGCGCGCCGGCGTCGGCGAACTCTGCGGTCCAGGTGGTGCCGGTCTCGGCGATGTCCGGAGTCGTGCCACCGGCGATGGAGGTCACGAAACGGTCGTGTGCGTCGGCCCACTGGATCTCATCGATCTTGACCGTCGCACCGGTCTCCTTCTCGAACGCTTCGGCGACGTCGTCGTAGAAGGCCGTCGCGTCGGGGTTGGTGCCCTTCATGATCCAGACGGTGAGCTCCTTGCCCTCGCCGTCGGTGGAGCCGGTGTCACCGCCGCCGGCGCAGCCGGCGAGGGCGAGCGTGGCTACGGCGCCGAGCGCCACGGCCGGAAGAATGCGCTTGTGCATGCGGGGATCTCCTCTTTGAAAAGTCCAGGCGAATATCGGGTACTCACCGGGGGTTAGGAAAAAGTATCCACGACTAACTAATTACCTGCAAGTTCCTCTCACAATCGTCATGCGGCCGTAACATCAGCTCAACGCGGGCTCTCCCAGGTGTTGCCCAGGCTCGGCCTGCGCGGCGCCTGCAGGGTCCGCAGGTAGGCTCGCGGGCATGCGCCGCCACGACGAAGCCGACCGCTCCACGGTCGCGCGCCATGCGACTCTCCCCACTCCCGGGCCCGCCAAAGGCTTCCTGAAGATCGCCGGGATCACGCTGGGCGTCATCCTCGTCTCCGCGATCGCCGTCGCCGCATTCGTCGTGACGGACTACTTCAACCGCTTCAGCGATGGTGCGGTCACCCTCGAAGACGCCCCCGAGGTGGAGCCGCCCCAGATCGGCGCCTTCCCCGGCGAGTTCAGCATGCTCATCATCGGCACCGACGAGTGCGGTGAGGTCTCGACCGGGTTGCTCGGCGAGCGCTGCTCGGAGGCCGACGGCGGGGTCCTCAACGACGTGAACCTGCTCGTGCACGTCTCGGCCGAGCCCCGCAACGTCACCGTGGTCTCGCTCCCCCGCGACCTGATGATCGAGACCCCGGAGTGCACCCTGCCGGACGGATCCGTCGCCTCGGCCACGAGCAAGACGCAGATCAACTCGATCTTCCAGCGCGCCGGCCTGTCCTGCGTCGCGAAGACGGTCACCCAGCTCACGGGCATCGAGATCCCGTTCGCCGCGAAGATCGCCTTCGATGGCGTGATGGAGGTCACCGACGCGATCGGCGGAGTAGAGGTGTGCATCGGCGGAGAGGGTATCCGCGACCGGCACACGGCGATCGACTGGGAGCCGGGACCGCGCACCGTCTCTGGCTACGAGGCGCTCCAGTTCATCCGCACCCGGCACGGTGTCGGCGACGAGAGCGACATGGCCCGCGTCTCGAACCAGCAGCAGTACATGTCTCGACTGGTGAAGAAGATCATGAGCGACGAGGTGCTCACCGATCCGGGCAAGGTGCTGGGACTCGCCGACACCGTCGTCGACAACATCGACCCGAGCGACGAGCTGGCCAATCCCGTCCGGCTCGCCCAGCTCGCGCTCTCGATCAAGGACGTGCCCTTCTCGGACTTCGTCTTCCTGCAGTATCCGGTGTTCGGCGACCCCGACGACTCCGACCGGGTCGTCCCGAACTATGACGCGGCAGCCACGATCTGGGACGCATTGAAGGCGGGTCAGCCCGTCCAGCTCACCGGCGACGTCAGCAACAACGGGGGCGTCGAACTCGTCGAGCCCGCACCGGGCACCGAACCTGAGGTGCCGGCGACCACCCCGCCGTCCACCGACGCCCCGGCGACCCAGACTCCGGCGCCGCGCGCGACGCTCGACCCGGCCATCTCGGGTCAGACGGTGGAGCAGGAGACCTGCGCCAACGGCAGGCTGCGCTGACCATCTCACCCGGCGCGTAGGCTCGGGCCATGGGCCGAAACCGATCGCGCGACACCGAGCACCCGCAGGTCCGCCTGGACCACGGCGGCATCGCAAGCATCGTGCCGTCGGAGTTCACCAGCGGGTTCGAGCTCATCGTGGACGACACCCCGCAGTCTCACGTCGACCTCGATGATCCGACCCACCTGCACTTCGAGTACATCGTCCGCATGGGCGCGGTGATCGATCAGCTCGCGCCGGGGCCACTGACCGCGGTGCACCTCGGCGCGGGCGCCCTCACGATCCCGCGGTACATCGACGCCACCCGTCCGGGTTCTCGCCAGCAGGTCATCGAGCTCGAAGCGCCGCTCGCCCAGCTGGTCCGCGAGCACCTTCCACTGCCGAAGGGCGCGGCCATCCGCATCCGCATCGGCGACGCCCGGGAGGGAGTCAGCAAGCTGCCGAGCGCCCTGCAGGCGAGCTGCGACCTCGTGGTCTCGGATGTGTACTCCGGCGCACAGACCCCCGCCCACCTCACGAGCATCGAGTTCTACCGCGAGCTCTCCGCCCTGCTCGCTCCCGGCGGCGTGCTGCTCGTCAACGTCGCCGACGGCCCGGGACTCGCCTTCGCCCGCCGCCAGGCCGCGACGATCGCCGAGGTGCTGCCCGAGATCGGCATCCTCGCCGACACGCAGGTGCTCAAAGGACGGCGGTTCGGCAACCTCGTGATCGCGGCATCTGCCACTCCCCTGCCGTCCGAGTGGCTGCCGCGGATGCTGGCGGCCGGCCCGCACCCGGCGAAGATCGCGCAGGGAGCCGAGGCCGAGGCTTTCCTGCAGGGAGCAAGAGTCGTCACGGATGCCGATGCCGTCGCGTCGCCTCGCCCCGACGCCTCGCTGTTCCTGCGCTGACCTCGACCGGCTCTGCGCCCCGTGACCGCTCGACACGGACCCGCGCCGCGGTATGTCGCAGCTCGGATGCGCCGCCCAGGGCGCGCCGCCCCGTCGAGCACGCGACCGGAAGGCAGACTGGACGGGGACGCTGCGGAAGGAGAGCAATGAGTTTCATCCGGGGATACGACCAGGAGACGCTCCGCGAGAAGGTCGATCTCGATGAGTGCGCGACCCGCCTCGCGGAGATCGAGTCGCAGCGCAGCCTGCCCGCTCTGCTGGAGCGCGTGTGGCTGCTGAAGGTGCTCGACCGTCTGGACGAGGCACTCGTGCTCGCCGACGAGACCGTGCGCCAGGCGCGCATGGCCGGCACGCGCAAGGATGTGCTGCGCGCGCGAGTGCTGCACGCGACGATCCTGCAGTACCGGGGTGCGCACGCCGCCGCCGAGCAGGAGCTGGCCACCTGCGCGACCGAGGCCGAAGGCCAGCGCTGGCTGTCGATCGCGGCATTCGCGTATCAGCACCACGGCAAGAACGCCTTCGACGCGGGCGACTACGAGACCGCACGTGACAGCTTCAAGCAGTCGCTGTTCCTGCGGCGTGAATCCGGCGCAGAGGACCGCGAACTCGAAACCGTGCTGCTCGCGATCGAGGCCGCAGAGCGCCGCCGTCCGTCTCAGCTCATCGCGGGTTGAGTCTGCCCTCGACCACGAATGTCGGTCGCAGGGCATAATCTGGGCGCATGGCGGAACTCGACCGTGTGCGCGTCTGGGGCGAAGCACTGATCACGCTGCATCTCGATGACAGCTGGAGCTTCGGCTTCGACCATGCCAAGCGGCGGGCCGGGCAATGCGACTACACGAAGAAGCGCATCACGGTCTCGCGCTACCTCGCCGCGCGCTTCGAAGACGACGAGATCCACCAGGTGCTGCTGCATGAGGTGGCGCACGCCCTCGCCGGACACGCGGCCGCGCATGGGCCGGCATGGAAGCGCGTCGCACACGACCTCGGCTACGTCGGCGGAACGACGCATCACGGGGAGACCGCCGTCGAGCTCGCCCCCTGGGTGGGTCAGTGCCCGGCCGGCCACGTGACCTACCGGCATCGGCGGCCGACGAGGGCCACCTCGTGTGCACGCTGCTCACGCACGTTCGACGCCCGGCACGTCTTCGCATGGACGCGCCGAGAGATCCCGTCCAACGTGCGACTCGCCGCGCAGATGCCGCGCTGACCGCCGCTCAGCGCGGGAGGTCGTGGGAGTCCTCGGTCTCGGTCTCAGGAGCGACCGATTCCTCGTGCGCCTCCGCGGCGGAACGGCGTCGGCGCAGCAGGGCGGCGATCGCCCGCCAGCCGACCAGGAACACACCGAGCACGATCGTGGCCACGATGATGAACGGGACCTCGGCGGTGTCACCGCTGAGCACGCGGATGAGCATTCCCCCGGCGACCGTCACGACCCACACCACCGCGCCCCATAGCACCGACCACGGTCGACGGGGCCTGCCAGGGAGCAATGCCGCGAGGAGATGGCCGACCACAACGGCGATCAGGAACGGCCAGGCGGTGAGCAGGAACCCCGCCGGATTCTCATCGTGCGAGGCACGACCGATCGCAGCGAAGATGAGCACGAACACGATGTCGACGACGACGGCGGGGAGGTACCTCATGCCACGACCCTACGTCGCGACGCCCGAACGCCCGCATCCCGCGCGGTGTCGGGCGGAGATCCGCGTGTGGGGAGGAGAGTTCGACGACGAGCGTCCGCCCGACGGGGAGAATTCCGCCCGAGCGGCGCGGGCGCGTTCCGGCCGCGGAGCGAATGCGGCGCGGTTCACTCGAACCGGGTGAATGACCCATCGCGCAAGACGGGGACGACGTCGACGGCGTCGAGCGCGGCGGCATCCGTCGTCGCGGTCGGCACCAGACCGGATGCCTCGATACGAGCGGTGGACGCCACGCCCTCGGCCAGCTCGCGCCCCGACCCGCTCGCGCCGATCATGTGCCGCAGCGCGCCGCGGAGGGCCCGGAAACCCTCGGCGGCGACCGCGGCATCCGGCGAGGTGTGATCGATGCCCCGATCCGAGAGCGCCAGGATGATCGCCCCCGCACCGAGCTGATCCTCGACCGCGAAGCGCAGCGTGCCCGTGGCATCCGCCTCTCCCGCAGCGATGACCGCGACCGAGGTCCGCGCCTGTCGACGCTCCTGGATGGTCTGCACCTCACGGGCGACGGCGGAGGCGTTGCGGATGCCGCCGACGAGGACGATCGCCTCCGGGGAGGCTGCGGCGGCGACCGCTGCACCGTTCCGCGACCATCCCTCGGCTTCAGCCAGACTCACGTCACCTCCGGCGGCTGCGGCATCGATCACCGTGGACGAGAACCGCAGGACATCCACGACCACGACGATGTCGGCGGGTGCGAGACGGGCGAGGCCCGCCGTACCCCAGTCGAGACGGACCTGGTACGTGGACTGATCGAACGGCGACGGCATCCGACCAGCCTAGAGCCGTCAGTCGGCCGCGAGCGCCTCGACCGGAGCCACCCGGGTGGCCAGGCGCGTGGGCGTGGCAGCAGCGACCAGCGTGAGCACCGCCGTGGCGACGACGATGATGGCGACGGGGATCCACGGAACCTGCGGAGCCACGAGCCCGGCGGGTGTGAAGTCCGGCAGCGTCGGCACCGAGCCCAGCAGCGATTGCGCCGCGATCCACCCGTAAACGATGCCCAGCACGAGACCGGTCAGCGTCGCGGCCACAGTGATGTGCGTGGCCTCGAGCAGCACCATCCGCCGCACCTGACGGTTCGACAGCCCGATCGAGCGGAGCAGACCGAGCTCGCGGCGCCGCTGCACCACGCCGATCGTGAGCAGGTTCACGAGGCCGACGGCCGCGATGACCGCGGAGACGGCGACCAGCACCATCATGATCGCCGCGAACGCGTCGAACGGGGCGAAGAACTCCTCCGGGATCTCGCCGGTCACCTGACTCATCATCAGACGCTTCGCGGACTCGAGCGCGACGGCGAACATGGTCACGAGCGTCACGCCCATCACCACGCCGATCGCCATCCGCGACGACCGCTCCGGATACCGCAGCGCATTCTCGGCGGCGAGACGAGCGGTGGCGCTCGAACCGAACATCCTCCCCACCAGACGCAGCACCGGCGGCATGAACAGCACAGATCCGAGAGCGAGCCCGGTGAACGAGAGGACTCCGCCGAAGAAGGCGATGACGACGCCGAGCGGGGTCAGGAGTCCGACGACCACCCCCGCCGCGAGGAGCACCGCTCCGGTGATCAGCAGGATCCAGGCGCCGACGTGCCGGCCGGGCTTCCCCGACACCTCGTCGTGGGTCCGTTCGACGGATCCGCCCAATGCCTGCAGCGGCGTCACCGACAGCACCCGACGCGAGCCGGCCCATGCCGCAGCCCAGGTCGTGAGTGCGACACCGATCGCGGGCAGGGCGATGAACGGCTGTGCGAGCGAGAACGAATCCGGCACGTTGTCGATCAGCTGCGACCCGATCTGCACCCCGATCACGGCCAGCACGATGCCGACGAGCAGACCGATCGCGGCGCCGAGCAGACCGACGACGAGACCCTGCTTGCCGACCTGTGCCCGCTGCGAGCGCGCGGTCGCCCCGATCAGACGCATGAGGGCGATCTGCCGCGTGCGTCCGGCGATGATCGTCGAGAAGGTGTTCGCCGTGACGATCGCGGCCACGTACATCGCGACGACCGTCAGCAGCACCGACAGCAGGGCGACCACGAACGCGAGCGTCTCGCTGTCTCCGATGAAGGGATCGGCCTGCAGGACCGCGCCGATGTAGGCGGTGATCTCGACCAGAAGCACGCCGAACGCGGCCGACAGCGCGGCGACGAGGATGCTGGCGCCCATGCCCCGGTCGCGCAGCCAGGCCAGGCGGGGTCCGGTCGCCCGCGACTCGGGGACGACCGTCGCGACCGCGGTCATGCCGCCACCTCCGCGGCGAGCATGTAGGCGGAGATCTCCTCCGCGGTCTGACGCGGGTGGTCGGCGACGATCCGACCGTCGCCGAGGTAGAGCACGCGGTCGGCGTGGCTCGCGGCGATCGCGTCGTGCGTGACCATCGCGATGGACTGGCCGTGCTCACGGCTCGCGGTGGCGAGCAGGCGCAGCACCTCGCGCCCGGTCTTCGAGTCGAGGTTGCCGGTGGGCTCGTCCGCGAACACGAGGTCGGGGGCGGTCGCCAGGGCGCGGGCGATGGCCACGCGCTGCTGCTGCCCGCCGGACAGCTGGTGCGGCCGGTGGTTCAGGCGGGAGCCGAGCCCGAGCGACTCGATCAGTCCGTCGATGCGCGCGCGTTCGATCGCACTCGGGCGGCGTCCGTCGAGCTCGAACGGCAGCATGATGTTCCCGAGCGCGTCGAGCGTGGGCACCAGGTTGAAGGCCTGGAAGATGAAGCCGACGCGGCGGCGGCGCAGGATCGTCAGGTCGATGTCGCCGAGGCCCGTGATCTCCGTGTCACCGATCCACGCGCGCCCTTCCGTCGGGCTGTCGAGCCCCGCCATGATGTGCATCAGGGTGGACTTGCCGGAACCGGAGGGACCCATGATCGCGGTGAACTGTCCGCGGCGGATGCCCACGCTGACGTCATCGAGCGCACGGACGGTGCCTTCGCCCGAGCCGTAGGTCTTCTTCAAGTGCTGGACGCGGGCGGCGAGCCCCAGGTCGGTGGTCGTGATCTCCATGCCTTCGACGCTATTTCCCGAGCCTCGCGCCGGTCATCGCCCGACCGGAGCATCCGCGTACATCGCAGGGATGATCCGAGGCCGTGACGATCCGCCGAGGTCATGACGATCTGCCGACGGATTCGCACAAGTTCCTCGGCGCAGCGTCACCGAGTCCGCGAATCGTCAAGGGACGCCGTGGTGGGTGCCGGTCAGGCGAGGCCGTGCTCGAAGGCGAAGACCACCAGCTGCACGCGGTCGCGCAGCGCGAGCTTGGTGAGGATGCGGCTGATGTGCGTCTTGACGGTCGCCTCGCTCAAGTACTCCCGGCCCGCGATCTCGGCGTTCGACAGGCCACGGGCGGCGAGCGCGAAGATCTCCTTCTCCCGGTCGGTGAGCGTGGAGTACTGCGGCGGGACGGGCTTGGGCGCCTCGGCGAAATGCGCGAACAGATCACGCGTCGCCGAGGCGGCGATCACACTCGAACCCGAATGCACGGTGCGGATCGCGGCGAGCAGGAACTCGGGGTCGGCATCCTTGAGCAGGAAGCCGCTGGCTCCCTGCCGGATCGCGCGCGCGGCCGCCTCGTCGAGGTCGAACGTCGTGAGCATGACGATGCGCGGCGGCTCGAGCCGGGCGAGGATCTCGGCGGTCGCCGTGAGACCGTCCATGACCGGCATCCGGATGTCCATCAGCACCACGTCGGGCCGCGTCGCGCGGACGACGTCGAGCGCCTCCTGGCCGTTGCCGGCTTCGCCCACCACCTCCAGGTCGGTCTGCGAGGCGACGAGCATCCGGATGCCGGCACGGAACAGCGCCTGGTCGTCGACGAGCACGACTCTGATCATTCGGGGACTCCGATCGGGAGCGTGGCGTGGACGACGAACTGTGCCCCTCGGCGCTCGGCTTGCAGACTACCGCCGACGAGCTGCGCCCTCTCCTTCATCCCGATGACCCCGTGCCCTCCGGACGCGATCACGGTGTCCCGCGACACGGTGTTGCGCACGTCGACGTCGACCCGATCCGGGAACCAGGCCAGGTGCACGTCGACAGCGCCGTCGCCGTGGCGGATCGCGTTGGTCAGCGCCTCCTGGAGGATGCGATACACGGCGAGCTGGATCGCGCCCGGCGGCTCCCCCGGAGGCATCGGGTCGACCGTGACGCGCGGCTCGATCCCCGCCTGCCGCACCTGTGCGAACAGGGCTTCGAGGTCGGCGAGCGTCGGCTGCGGGCCATCGCCCTGCCGATGCCGGAGCTGCGTGAGCAGCATCCGCACGTCGCTCAGCGCCCCGCGCGCCGTCTGCGCGATCGTGCCGAGCGCTTCCGTCGCCAACTCGGGTTTCGCCGCGGCCGCATATCGCGCGCCGTCGGCCTGAGCGATGACCACGGCGAGCGAGTGAGCCACGATGTCGTGCATGTCGCGGGCGATGCGCACGCGCTCCTGCTCTTCGACCGCGAGAGACTCGGCCTCGAGCTGGGCCGCGCGAGTACGGCGCGCGCGCAGCACGACCCGCCACAGGAGTCCGCACACCCAGGCGAAGCCCAGGGCCATCACGGACACCACGAGGAGGAGGGTGCCGGCCGTCACCTTCTCCCATCCGGTGCCGGTGCCGAAAGCGACGCCGTTCACGACCACCATGTAGAGGGCGGCGACGAGTCCACCGAAGAGAGCGGACCCGAAGCCCCACCAGAGCACCCGCCTCGTGCCCCACGCCGCCGTGGCGTAGAGCACGAGCAGGATGGCGAAGTCGATCGGCAGCGGGCCGAAGCCGGCGACCATCTGCAGTATCGCCCCGGCCCATGCCGCTGCGAGCGCCCAGCCCGGCGCGAGCCGTCCTATCGCGACCGCGCCGAACATCAGCACGGCAGCGAACACGACCGCCACGACGGCCGCGCCTCCGATCGCCGTGTTCCCGGTTCCCGGTCCGTAGAACACCAGCGACATCGGCAACAGGACGAGGAAGAGCAGCGCCGCCCCGACGATGTCGAGCGCGAGCGCCGTGCGGGAGAGCGGGCGGATCACTCCCCCACGCTACGCGAGCACACCGCACGGGACATCCGTCCGTGGATGTATCCCTGCGGTGTCGGTCAGGCGCGAGCGAGGATCTCGCCGTGAGGCACGAGGAACCAGCCGTCGCCGTCGTCGGCCCAGCGCTTCCAGGCGTCGCTGATCTCCTGCAGATCGGCGGACGTGGCCATATCGCTGTCCACCAGCTGTCGGGCGAGCGCGGACTCGAGGATGCGGTCCGCCCACATCCCGCCCCACCAGGCTCGCTCCGCGGGAGATGCATAGCACCAGGTGGATGCCGTCGCGGTGACATCCTCGAAGCCCGCGGCCCGCGCCCAGGAGAGCAGTCGGCGACCGGCATCCGGCTCGCCGCCGTTCGCGCGGGCCGCCGCCTGGTACAGAGCCAGCCACCGATCGAGCTCGGGCAGGACCGGGAACCAGAGGAAGCCCGCGTAGTCGGCGTCGCGCGCGGCGACGATCCCACCGGGCACCGCCACGCGACGCATCTCCCGCAGTGCCTGCACCGGGTCGCCGACATGCTGCAGCACCTGGTGCGCGTGCACGACGTCGAAGGAGTCGTCGGGGAAGCTGAGCGCGTGCACATCTTCGACCGAGAAGTCGAGGTTCTCGATGCCGCGATCCGCCGCGAGGGCACGCGACAGCGACAGGGCGTCCTCGTCGATCTCGGTGGCGGTCACGTGCGCGACGACGCCGGCGAAGTCGACCGTGATGGAGCCCGGCCCCGCTCCGACGTCGAGGAGCCGCGTCGCAGCTGTGAGGTGCGGACGGAGGTAGGCCGCGGAATTCGCGATGTCGCGCACGTTGTGCGAGCGGAGAACTGATTCGTGGTGTCCGTGCGTGTACGTGACCATGCGGTTCATTCTGGCAGAGCACCCCCGTCGGCAAACTCGATCACCCTGTCGACCACCTGCCTCACCGATGGCCTCGACGCGTCGATCAGGGTCTCTCCCGCGCGCAGCGGCGATGCATGCTGACTCTCTCCGATCCCGACGATCCTCTCGATCTCCGCGGCAGACGCGCCGAGCAGGTCGTCCCCGGCCAGGAGTGCGCCGTCCGCGCCCTCCGCCCTCCGGACCGCATGGTCGCGGCGCGTGCGCTCGTCGGCATCGAGGCGGAAGAAGCGGACGTCCGCTCGAGGGAAAGCCGCGCGCACTTCTGCCGGATCCACCTCGAACGGCGCGACGGCGATCAGGGTCTGCGCGTCGACCGCCTCGAACACCCGGTGCAGGGCGGCGGCGTTCTCGACCCCGCTCATATGCCTCACATTCCAGGCGAAACTCAGCTGAGCCACGTCGACGAAGCCCGTGCGCTCGCCCGCACTCCACCGGGCGCGGGCCAGCTCCCAACCCACCCGCGAGGCGCCGGAGCACCGCGGACCGGTGACCCAGATGACCCGCCCTGTCACATGCCTGTCGGGGAATACGGTCTCGACGGTCGTCTGCGCCCCCACGGCCCGGTGGTCGATCACGGACTCCACGATCTCCTCGATGGTCGACCGCTCCGTGTCCAATCGCTCCCAGCCGGGGTGCGCCGTCCTCGCCTCCCGAGTACCGGCGGCGAGCGCGGCGTCGACCTGGTCGCGTTCCCACCGGCGGGGAGCCAGACGCTCCCGCCTCGTCTCCTCATCCGCGTCGAGCCACAGAGAAACCGTCGGATGCCCGTTCATCGGAGGCGGCTGGGTCGGATCGGCGACTCCGGACACGATGAGCCGCTCGACGCCCGCGTCGCGGAACCGTGCGGCGAGCCGGACGAGCGCGGTCTCCTTCAACGCCCAGCGGTCCGGATCGTCAGGTGGAGCGGGATAGCACATGCCGAGCTGATCGATGTCGAGATACCCGGTCGGCACTCCGTCGGACGCGAGACGCTCGGCGACAGCCCACGCGACGGCGCTCTTCCCGACTCCCGGCACTCCTGCCAGCCGCAACACATCCATGCGACCCAGTCTGGCAGCGGCGCTCAACGCAGGTCGGCGACGGCCCGGCGGATGGCTTCGCGGTCGGGCTTGCCGGAGACCAGGACATCCATCTCGTCGACCAGGATGAGGCGGGACGGGCGGGCATGCTTGCCGAGTTCGTCCGCCACGGCCTCACGCGCCTGTGCGAGCTGCTCGGACTCGCTGCGCCGCAGCACCTCGCCGCGCGCGGCGACGATCACCGACGCCTCGCCCCAGTGCTCGTCCTCCACGCCCACCACGACCGCCTCGTGCAGCCCCGGGATGCGCCGGACGATCCGCTCGACCCGATCGAGCGAGATGTTGATGCCCCCGGACACGATCACATTGTCGGCGCGGCCGTGCACGCGCACCACCCCGTCTTCCACGAGCCCGAGATCACCCGTGCGGTACCAGCGGATGCCGTGCTCGTCCCGCACGAAGGTGCGCGCCGTCAAGGAGGCGTCACCGAGATACCCCTCGGCGAGCATGGGCCCGGCGATACGCAGCTCCCCGTCGACCGTGCGCACACCGACGGTGTCGAGCGGCACACCGTCGTAGACACAGCCACCACTGGTCTCGGTCGATCCGTAGGTGCGGACCACCCGTACGCCCAGGTCGTCGGCGCGCTCGCGCAGCGGCTCCGGCAGAGACTGTCCGCCGACCAGGATCGCCCGGTACGCCGTCAGCGCGGCACGTACGGCCGTGTCGTCGGCGGCATCGAGCAACGTCGCGATCTGCGCCGGGACCAGCGACGTGTAAAGATCGGGAACCCCCGCCCCCGGCGACGGACGCAGCATCGCCAGGGTCGCCTCGGCGAAGGACGCCGGCGAGAAGCGGCCGTCGAGCACGGCCGGCCTGGTGTCCGCGAGGATCGACCGCACGATCACCTGCAACCCTGCGACGTAGCCGGCGGGCAGAGCGAGCAACCAGCGCCCGCTCCCGATCCGCGCCGCGGTGGCCTCGGCACTCGCGCGCAGCGCCTCACCGCTCAGTGCGACCCGCTTCGGGATGCCGCTCGACCCGGAAGTCGCGATCACCGCCGCGATGCCGTCCGCCACGTTCTCGGGCGCGCCGGCCACCATGCCGAGTCCCAGCGCGGGTCCACCCTCGAGGGCGCGCTGCAATGCATCCCGCAGCAGATCCGGATCTTCGGCATCCGTGGGGATCAGGGCGGTCATGCGGATCTCCGACTCAGTAGTGCCAGGGGAACGACGACCAGTCGGCGTCGCGCTTCTCGAGGAAGGAGTCCCGGCCCTCGACGGCCTCATCGGTGCCGTAGGCCAGGCGGGTCGCCTCACCGGCGAACACCTGCTGGCCGACCAAGCCGTCGTCGACGGCGTTGAAGGCGAACTTCAGCATGCGGATCGCGGTGGGCGACTTGGTGAGCACGGTGCGCGCCATCTTCAGCGCCTCCCGCTCGAGCTCAGCGTGCGGCACGACACGGTTGACGGCACCCGCCTCGTAGGCACGCTGCGCCGAGTACTCCTCGGCCAGGAAGAACACCTCGCGGGCGAACTTCTGTCCGGTCTGCCGGGCCATGTAGGCGGAGCCGTACCCGGCGTCGAAGCTGCCCACGTCGGCATCCGTCTGCTTGAACCGGGCCTCTTCTGCCGAAGCGATCGTGAGGTCGCACACCACGTGCAGCGAATGCCCTCCGCCGGCGGCCCATCCGGGGACGACCGCGATGACGACCTTGGGCATGAAGCGGATGAGCCGCTGCACCTCGAGGATGTGCAGGCGTCCGACCGCCGCGCGACTCGCGCCGTCGACGATCGCCGTCTCGGCATCCGAGTACTTGTACCCGTCGCGGCCGCGGATGCGCTGGTCGCCACCCGAGCAGAACGCCCACCCGCCGTCCTTGGGGCTGGGGCCGTTGCCCGTGAGCAGCACCGCGCCGATGTGCGCATCCTGTCGGGCGATGTCGAGCGCACGGTAGAGCTCGTCGACGGTGTGAGGCCGGAAGGCGTTGCGCACCTCCGGCCGGTTGAACGCGATGCGCGCGACCCCGCCGTCGCGCGAGACGTGCGCGGTGATGTCGGTGTAGTCCTCGGCACCGGGCGCGAGCACCCATTCAGCCGGGTCGAACAGGTCGGAGACGAATGCGGTGGTCACGGCATCAGCCTATTCCTCGGTCCGCGCCGAGCACGCAGGAAGCGCCGCCCCGATCGGGACGGCGCCTCCTCGACCGCACTGGTCAGCGGCGACCTGCGCGGACCGTCTTCCTCCAGCCGTCGACGATGTCCCAGCCGACGCCCACGGCGATGCCGAACCCCAGCAGCACGGCGAGGATGCGGAACACCCCGCCTTCGTCGGCCGATTCCGCCTGCCCTGCCGCGAATCCTTCCCCGCCGGCCGCGGTGACCTGCGCGAGGAACTCCGGATTCACCAGGTCGCCGGTGAGCAGCAGCACGAGCACCCAGGCGAGGAACGCGACAGCGAGGACCGTGTTCACCACGGCCAGTCCGGTGCTCCAGCGCCCCCGGCGGTAGAGCACGATCGCGAACACGGCCTCCGCGACGATGAGCAGGAACAGGACGCCGATGCCCCACGGCCACAGCTGCGGGTTCAGGATCGGCAACGTCTCGCCGTCCACGTGCACGAAGCCGCGGTAGCGATCCCAGAGGAGAGCGCCGATAGCGATGCCGAGGAAGACGAGTGACGCGATGAGCTCGCTCCGGCCCACTCCCTTCTCCGTCGGCTCCGGCAGCTGGTCGAGGTCCCACTTCTCGATCGCCGTCGTGCTGTTCGAGCGCTCGAGGATCACGAAGACGAGCGTGGTCCAGAAGCAGATGTGCAGGATCGCGCCACCGGTCGCGAGGATCGAGGTCGAGATGATCTCACCCACGGGGGCGTTGGAGATGGTCTGCCCCAGTGCGACGGCTCCGAGCACGCACACCGGCACGATCGTGAGCAGCAGCTTGAGCAGCCGCCACCAGGTCAGATAGAAGCGCGGGCCGATGAGGTACAGCGGGCGATCCGCATACCCTGCGGCGAGCGCGGCGGGGTCTCCGAGCTCGGTGAGGACGGAGCGTTCGGCGTCTTCCGGCGCCTCCCCCTGCTCGATCCGTGCCTCGATCGCATCGGCGATGGAGGCTTCGAGTTCGGCGCGGACGTCGTCCTGGGCCTCGGGACGGAGGCTGCGGATGGTCGCGCTGATGTAGCGCTCGGTGAGCGTGGCTGTCGTGGTCATGTCAGTTCTCCTCTGCTGTGAGGGACGCGATCGCCGTGGTGAGCGACCGCCATTCGTCGGTGAGGGTGTCGGCCAGGCGGATGCCGGCATCCGAGGTGCGGTAGAACTTGCGGGGCCTGGCCTCGTCGGTGTTCCACTCGCTCGTGAGGTACTCCTGCTTCTCGAGTCGACGGAGCAGCGGGTAGAGCGTGTTGGCGTCGGTCGCGAAGCCTCGCTGCTCCAGCTGCTCGAGCAACGAGTATCCGTAACCCGGCGCGCGCAGCAGCTGCAGGCAGGCGAGCACCACCGTGCCGCGCCGCAGTTCCTGCAGGTGCGTGTCGAGTGTCTCGTTCATGTCGATCACATTACTGTGCGTCACACACCATTGTCAACCGCACATCTATGGCTGACACACTCCCGCTCCCCTGATCGCCGAGCGCACGGCTTGCTGTCGAGCGCACGGCTTCGTCGCGTGCACAGGCCGTGCGCTCGGCAGCAAGCCGTGCACTCGGCAGAGGGGCAGCGCGGGTCGGGGCGGGGCGGTGCCGCGACTCACCCGAGAGGCGAACCGCGAACGGAGACCTCCGCGGAGCAGAATGGGCACATGATCCCGCCGCTCGCAGACCTGCTCGACTCGGCCAGGGTCGTCGCCCTCCCGATGCACAGCCGCTTCCGCGGAGTCGAGGTGCGGGAGGCGCTTCTCTTCGAGGGACCGGAGGGGTGGGCGGAGTTCTCGCCATTCACGGAGTACGACGACACCGAGGCGGCGACCTGGCTCGCTGCGGCGATCGACTTCGCGTGGCGGGAGCAGCCGGCGCCCGTGCGCGATCAGATCGGCGTGAACGCGACGATTCCCGCGGTGGATGCCGCCCAGGTCGCCGAGCTCCTGGAGCGGTTCCCCGGATGCCGCACCGCCAAGGTCAAGGTCGCCGAACCGGGTCAGAGCCTCGCCGACGACGTGGCGCGGGTACGCGCCGTGCGTGACGCGATGGGACCGGAGGGACGCATCCGCGTGGATGCCAACGGCGCCTGGAACGTCGATGAAGCCGAGCATGCCGTCCACGCCCTCTGCGAGTACGACCTGGAGTACGTGGAGCAGCCCTGCGCGACGGTGCCGGAACTCGCGGATCTGCGCAAGCGGGTGAAGTACATGGGCATCCCGATCGCCGCCGACGAGAGCGTGCGAAAGTCATCCGACCCGCTCGCGGTCGCCCGCGCGGGTGCTGCCGATCTGCTCGTGATCAAGGCGCAGCCGCTCGGCGGGATCACGCACGCACTGCAGATCGTCACGGCAGCAGGGCTCCCGGTCGTGGTCTCGAGCGCGCTCGACACGGCGGTCGGTCTGTCTCAGGGTGCGGCGCTCGCTGCAGCCCTCCCGACGCTGGATTACGACTGCGGACTCGGCACCGCCTCGCTGTTCCTCGACGACGTGGCCGACCGACGCCCGGTCGCCGGCTCGATCTCGGCCGACCGCGTGATCCCCGACGACGGGGCGCTCGACCGACTCGCTGCCTCTGACGAGCGTCGCGAATGGTGGCTCGCCCGTCTCGCCCGCTCCCACTACGAGTTGTCGAGCCGCGCGCGCTGAGCTCGAAGCGCTTGCTGCAGCGAGCGCAACCGACCTCGGGGCGACGTCCGCGCTCTACGACTCGATGATCAGCTGCACGAGGCGACCGAGCTGCTCGCTGCCGGCCTGCCGCAACTGCGCGTCATCCTGGCCCGCCATCGCTCCGCGCACCGTCATGCCCTCCCAGAGGATCATGAGCATGCGCGCCGCGGTCTCGGCCGGCAGACGAAGCTTCAGCGCACTGACCGAGACGATGTCGTCGATGATCTGCGCGATGCTCGACACCATCTCGCTCTCCTGCGCGAGGTAGGCCTCACCGAACTTCGCGTCGCGCAGGGCGCGGATGCGGATCTCGCTCAGCAGCATCACGCCCAGGCGATCGTCGCCGCCGAGTTCCATGATCTGCTGCACGAGCTCGATGGGGTCGCACCCTTCGACGAGGGCGCCCTCCGCCGTCAGCTCTTCGACGCGCGTGCGCACCCCGCTCACGCGCACCTCGGAGACGCTCGCGGCGAGCATGAGGAACAGCTCGTCCTTGGATTCGAAGTTGGAGTAGAACGCGCCACGGGTGAAGCCGGCTCGTTCACACACGGCCTCGACCGAGGCGCCATCGAGACCGACCTCGGCGAAGACCTGCGCGGCTGCCTCGAGCAGCCGGGCGCGCGTGTTCTCACGACTGCGGGTTGCGGGTGTCGACATCGAAACCTCCTGACCCTTCACTCTCGCACGATTCACACCCGGCACACAGACTCCGACGCACCGGTCAATTTACGATACATGTATGTATCGGATACACCTGTGTATCCAATCAGCACCCCCTCGGAGGAACGCGTGTCCACACTCCTGTCCTCGCTCGGCCGCTGGTCCTTCCGGCACCCGTGGCGAGTCCTCGTGTCCTGGCTGCTCGCGCTCGGCATCGCCGGAGCCGGAGCACTCGTGCTGGGAGCGGGCACTGACAACACGTTCTCCATCCCGGGCACGGAATCGCAGGCCGGTCTCGAGCAGCTCTCGCGCTCGTTCCCGCAGGTGAGCGGCACGAACGCGCAGTTCATCGTCGTGGCCGCCGACGGTGACGAGATCACGGACGACGACTACCGCGACCACATCGAGGATGCCGTCGACGAACTCGGCGACCTCGACGGCGTGCTCGCCGCCACCTCGCCCTACGACGAGATGGTCGAGGGCATGATCAACGACGACGACACGGCGGCCATCGTGCGTGTGCAGTTCGACGGCGAATCCACCGACGTCTCGGACGACACGAAGGACGCGCTGCGCTCCGTGGTGAGCGACCTCGACGCCGAACTCCCCGCCGGCGCGCAGACGTCCCTCGGCGGCGACCTCTTCGCGATCTCGATCCCGGGCGTCACGCTCACCGAGGCGGTCGGCCTCCTCATCGCGCTGCTCGTGCTGATCGTCACCTTCCGCTCCTTCGTCGTGGCCGGTCTGCCGCTCCTCACGGCCATCCTCGGCGTCGGCATCTCGATGGCGGGAATCTTCACCGCGACCGCCTTCGCGACCGTGTCCTCCACCACCCCTCTGCTGGCACTCATGCTCGGGCTCGCGGTCGGCATCGACTATGCGCTGTTCATCATGGCGCGACATCAGGACCAGGTGCGCGAAGGCGTCGACCCCGAAGAATCCGCCTCGCGAGCCGTCGGCACGGCCGGGTCGGCCGTCGTCTTCGCCGGCGTCACGGTGCTCATCGCGCTGATCGGTCTCGGCTTCGCCGGCATCCCGTTCCTGACGACCATGGGCATCGCCGCCTCCGTCTCTGTGGCGGTCGCCGTCGCGATCGCGGTCACGCTGACGCCTGCCTTCCTCGGCTTCATGAAGGGGAAGGTGGTCGGCCGCCCGAAGCGCGCGCCGAAGGCGAAGAAGAAGGCCGACGACGACGATGCTCCCGCAGCCCCCGCCCGCGCGAAGGGCAGTGCCCGGTGGGTGAACGGCGTCACCAAACGCCCGATCCTGGTCTCGCTCGCCGTCGTGATCGGCCTCGGGATCGTGGCGATCCCGGCGCTCAGCCTCAACCTCGCGCTCCCCAACGCGGGCGTGCTGCCGAAGGACTCGGAGGCGCGTCAGACCTACGACCTCGTGGGCGAGGAGTTCGGACCGGGGTTCAACGGCCCGATGATCCTCACCGGCACGATCGTCACCTCGACCGACCCGCTCACGCTGATGGAAGACCTCGGCGATGCCGTCGCGGAGGTCCCCGGCGTGAAGGAGGTCGCGCTCGCGACACCGAACGAGACCGCCGACACCGGCATCGTGCAGATCATCCCCGAGACCGCGCCGGACGACCCGGCGACGGCGGACCTCGTCCGCGAGCTGCGGAGCCACCACGACGAGTGGCTCGACGAGTTCGGGATCGACCTCAAGGTCACCGGCTTCACGGCCATCGGCATCGACATCTCCGACCAGCTCGGCAATGCGCTGCTGCCGTTCGGCATCTTCGTGATCGGGCTCTCGCTCATCCTGCTCACCATCGTGTTCCGCTCGCTGTGGGTGCCGATCACCGCAGCCGCTGGCTACCTGCTCTCGATCGTCGCCGCATTCGGCGTGGTCGGCGCCGTGTTCGAGTGGGGCTGGTTCGCCGACCTGCTGCACGTCGCCAAGGTCGGACCGATCATCAGCTTCATGCCGATCATCCTGATGGGCGTGCTGTTCGGTCTCGCGATGGACTACCAGGTGTTCCTCGTCTCGCGGATGCGCGAGGACTTCGTGCACGACCCCGACTCGAAGAGCTCCGATCGGGCGACGCGCCGCGCTGCCGCGCTGCGCACCGTCCGCAGCGGCTTCACCGGCTCGGCCAAGGTCGTCACGGCCGCGGGCCTCATCATGTTCGCGGTCTTCGTGGCGTTCGTCCCCGAGGGCGACTCGTCGCTGAAACCCATCGCCCTGGGGCTCGCGGCCGGCATCGCGATCGACGCCTTCCTGGTGCGGATGACGCTGATCCCCGCCCTCATGGCGATCCTCGGCGAGCGCGCCTGGGAGCTGCCGGCCTGGCTCGAGAAGATCCTCCCCCGGGTCGATGTCGAGGGCGAGGCCGTGGAGCGCGAACGACACCTGGCCGAGTGGCCGGGAGACGGCTCGATCGTCGCCGCCGATGATCTCGACATCAGCGCCGATGCGCCGATCGTCGAGAACCTGTCCCTGCGCATCCCGGAAGGCGGAGCGCTCGTCGCGACCGGTGGCGATGTGCGGGCCCGACGGGCACTGGCACTCACGATCGCGGGCCGGGTGACGCCCACCGACGGCCGACTCCGCGTCGCGGGCCATCTGCTGCCCGGACGCGGGGCGTGGGTGCGCTCGCACGTCGGCTGCGTGCTGGTCGACGACGCCGATGCCGCCCTCGCCGATCTCGCCGAGGCGCTGCGCGGAAAGTCGCAGATCGTCGTGATCGACGGGATCGATCGCCTGACCGGCGGCCAGCGCGACCAGGCGGCCGCGATGCTGCGCGATGCCGCGGCATCCCGCACGCTCGCGGTGTTCGCCACCGCCTCCGATGCCGATGTGGCACTGACCACCCTCGCGGAAGCCGGCTGGCCCGCCCCCGAAACTCTCGACACGCGCGCTCCTCGCCGGAGCGCCGCAGAACCCACCGAGGTGACCGCATGACCCTCCCCATCGAGCGCGCGCGCTCCCGCAAGCCCATCACGTGGCTGACCATCCTCGGCGTGCTGCTGCTTCCCGCGGCGGTCGGCGGCATCCTGGTCGCGGCCCTGCAGAACCCGACCGAGCGTCTGGAGTCGATGACCGCGGCGATCGTCAACCTCGACGAGCCGGTGACCATCGACGACCAGGTCACCCCGCTCGGACGCCAGCTGGCGGCAGGACTCGTCGAGGGGTCGGACGACCTCGGCTCCAACCTGACATGGGTGATCTCGAACGAAGAGGATGCGGCCGACGGTCTCGCCGACGGCTCGTACCAGGCGGTCATCACCATCCCCGAGGAGTTCTCTGCGGCGGCGACCTCGGCCGGTCAGGCGATCTCGGACGGCGGCGGCGAGGCCGAGCAGGCCACCATCGCCGTGACCACTCCGGACGACGGCCTCGTCGCCGACGACCTCATCACCGGCCAGATCGCCGACGTCGCGGCCTCGACCATGGGCACCATGCTGTCCGAGGCGACGACCGAGAATATCCTGGTCGGCTTCACCACGATCGGCGACCAGATCGGTGAGGCGGCAGACGGCGCACTGAAGCTTGCCGACGGTGCACGGGATGCCGCGACCGGTGCCGCGGCGATCCCCGAGGGCGCCACGAAACTGGCTTCGGGCGCGGGTGAACTCGGCTCCGGAGCATCATCGCTGGCCACGGGCCTCGACACGATCGCCGGCAAGACACGGGAGGCGGCGGCGGGTGCGGCGCAGATCGGGTCGGGACTGACCGGCGGCGGCAACCAGCTGCAGCAGAGCGTCGCCGGCACGCAGCAGCTCGTCGGAGCGATCCAGGGCGCCTCGGCATCGGCGCAGTCCGCAGCGAACGGGTCGGCCGCTCTCGCGCAGAAGCTGGGCGCGCTGGCGCAGACCGCCTGCACGCCGCCAATCGCGGACCAGGACGAGTGCACCCTGTTCACGTCGCTCGCGAAAGACGCGGGCGCCGTGGCGACCTCTGCAGGAACCGCCTCCGGCGTGCTCAACAGCCCGAAGGTCGCAGGCGGAATCGCCGCCCTCCCCGGCTCGCTCAGCACGATCGCCTCCAGCATGACCCAGGCGGGCGCCGGGGCGACACAGCTGTCCGGCGGACTCACGCAGCTCGCCGACCAGGGCATCGCCGCATCCGCCACCGGCGCGCGCGGCATCGCCACAGGTGCGACCCAGTTGTCCGACGGCGCCACCGCCCTGGCCGACGGCACGACCGAACTGGCGACCGGGATCGACACCCTGGCGACCGGGACCGGCGACCTCGCGGGTGGGCTGCGCACGGCATCCGACTCCCTCCCCTCGTTCAGCGACAGCGACTCGAAGTCCCTCGCCTCGGTGATCGCCGACCCGGTGTCGTCGAACTCCTCGATGGACACGATCTTCGGTCCGACGGCGATCCCGCTGCTCGCCGCCGTCGTGCTGTGGTTCGGCGGACTCGCCACCTTCATCGTGATGCGCGCCCACACGGCGCGCACGCTCACGTCGCGGCGCTCGTCCGCCGCGCTGACGCTGCGGGCATTCGCACCCGCCGCCCTGATCGGCGCGGGACAGGGGCTGCTGGTGTCGCTGATCGTGCAGATCGTAGCGAGCTACGATGCGGCCGCGTGGTGGGCGTTCGCGGGCACCGCGGTGCTCGCCGGCATGGTGTTCGCTGCCGTGAACCAGGCACTCGTCGCCCTGTTCGGCGGCGTCGGACGCTGGATCTCCGCGCTCGTCGGGGTGCTCGCCGTCGCGACAGGTCTCATCTCCACGGTCCCCGGCTGGCTCTCCAGCATCGGAGCCGCCCTGCCGACGGCTCCCGCGTTCGCCGGGCTGATCGCAGGAAGCGGTTCGGCGGTTGCTGCCCTGGTGGTCTGGGGAGTGCTGTCGCTGGTCGCCACGACACTCGCCGTGACGCTGCGGCGCACGACGTCGGCCAAGGCGGTCCTCGCCGCCGCCTGACCTCGCTCCTTCCTCTGCCAAAACGGAGACCATCCGCTTTCGGCCCGGCGCGTCGAGATATGACGCGCCGGGCCGTTCGTGTTCCGGTCTCCGTTTCCGCGCGGGTGACGCGCGACCCTAAGCTCTCGGCATGCGCCGACCGTTCATGAACACCCCCGAGCAACTCGCGAGCCTGGAGGGCCAGCAGTACCTCGTGCTCCGGCCCACCGCGGGGGTCGGCGAGGTCTACAGAGAGGTCCAGGATGCTGCGCTCGCGCGCCTCGGCATCCCGGCGCGGCATCCGCACACCGGGCACGTCACGCTCCGAGGGTTCTACGAGCCCGAGCGGCGCGAAGAGCTGGCCGAAGGGATCCGCGCCTGGGCAGCACGGCAGTCTCCGATCGAGGTCATCGCCGAGGCCGTCGACGAGTTCCCCTCCCCCTGGCAGATCCTCATCGTGCGGCTCGCCCGCACCAACTCGCTCGTGTCGGCGTACTCGACCCTCACCCATACGCTGGATCGCACGGACTTTCACCGCCTCGGCGAGCTCCCGCTCGAGGACTGGACGTTCCACCTGTCCGTGCTCTACGGCAAGACCTTCGACGGAGCCGAATGGTCGCGGTTCACGGAAGAGGAAGCCCGCCCGCTCTCAGCTGCACCCACGGAACACGTCACCGAAGCGGAGCTGGTCTGGTACCAGGGCGGCATCGAGCACGCCGAGGTCCTGCCGCTACGAGGCTGACCGACCGACGAGTCCTCGCGGCACAACTTCGGAGATTCGAGCTCGACGCGCCGCATTCGGGAGCTGCGCGCCCGCGTGTCGGCCGGGATCTCCGAAGCTGTGCAGGACGCGGGTGAGGAGCGGGTGGGGCTCAGCCCAAGACGGGGCTCAGCCCAAACAGGACCCGCAGCCCGTACCCGCGGCCCAGCCCGCAGCTCAGCTCAGGCCGGAGTAGGCGTGCAGACCCTTGAAGAACACGTTCACGATGGTGAAGTTGAAGATCACGGCGGAGAAGCCGACGATCGCGAGCCAGGCCGAGGGGTTGCCGCGCCAGCCGCGGGTCGCGCGGGCGTGGATGTATCCGGCATAGATGACCCAGATCACGAAGGTCCAGGTCTCCTTCACGTCGAAGCCCCAGAAACGGCTCCAGGCGTAATACGCCCAGATGGATCCGGCGATGAGCGTGAAGGTCCACAGGATGAACCCGATGATCGTGAACATGTACGCCAGGCTCTCCAGGCGCACCGCGTTCGGAAACGTGCGGAGGAAGCCGGGCCCGGTCTTCGCGGCGCCCTCTCCGACGAGACGCTCCCGGCGCGACTGCATGAGCTGGATCACCGAGAGGGCGAACGCGAGCGCGAAGAACGCCGTGGCGAGCGAGGCGACGAACACGTGGATGACGAGCCACACGCTCTTGAGCGGATCCATCAGCGGCGAGACGTCGACGTAGAAGTTCGTCGCCCCCAGGCCGAGCAGCACCACGACGAGACCGGTGATGAAGGTGCCGAGGAAGCGCAGGTCCAGGCGCGTGAGGACGACGAGGAAGACGGCCACGATGAGCAGCGTGCCCATCATCGCGAACTCGTAGAGGTTCGCCCAGGGCACGCGGCCCGCGGCGATGCCACGGGTGACCGCTGCCGCGAGGTGAAAGACGAAGCCGAGGACCGTGAGCGATGTGCCGATCCGCGCCATCACGAAACGCTGCGTCGGGACCTCTGCACCGGGGGCGCCCGAGGCGGCGACGGTGGATCCCCCACCGGCGCCGACGAGCACCGACTCGCGGACCGTCTGCGCGTCGGCCGTCGCCTGCGAGCGCCGTGCGAGATCGAAGGCGTAGGCCACGAAGGCCGCCGCGTAAATCGCGATCGCCGTCCACAGCAGGACCGGCGAGATCACGTTGAGCTCGAGCATGGTGTCAGTCTACTTTCCGGGTGTCTGGGGCCGGGGCGTCCGGCGCTGCGGACTCCTCCGCGCTGTCGTCGTCGGCGGCATCCGTCTCGGTTCGCACGGTGGTGCCGCCCGCCGCGTCGAGCAGTCGGGCGTGACCTGCGACCAGGTCGTCCACGGCGGCTGCGAGCGTGGGGTCCTCACCGCGGGCGAGCGCGGCGTACTCGAGAGCGATCTCGCCGTCGTGCGCGGTGGCCTTGACCCACACGCGCCGACGCGGCACGAACAGCGCGATCATGAGCCCGCCGAGGGCGAGCAGCGCGAAGCCGAGCACCCACACGCCGGACTCGTCGCGGTGGATCTGCAGCGACGCGAACCTCTTCACCGATTCGGAGGCATCCGTCGCCCCCGCCGGCGACTCGTCGTCGAAGGTGACCGAGCCGAGGCCGTTCGGCAGCTGCGCGGTCTGCCCGGGGACGAGCTCGATCGATTCGACGTCGGTGCTGCGACCGGTGAGCTTGGTCATGCCGGTGGTGTCGAGCACGTAGACCGAGCGCGGCACGCCCTCGTTGATGCCGAGGTCGCCGGTGTACACATCGAGGGTGAGCGTCGGGTTCGTGAGGTCGCCGTACGCGGAGAAGAACGCGCCGCTCTCGAGCACACCCGTCGTCGGGTAGAAGAAACCGACCAGTCCGACCTGCTCGGCCAGGCCGTCCGGAATCTTCAGCACCCCGAGCGAGGTCATGTTCGTGTCCTGCGGGAGGAACGGCGTGCTGTTCGTGAAGACGACGTTGCCGTCCGGGTCGCGCACGGTCACGGTCGGGGCGTAGCCGTTGCCGAGCAGGAACACGTCGTCGTCGGCGACCCCGAGCGGCTCGTTGACCTTGACGGCTCCCGTGCGCTCCTCGCCGTTCTCCTGCACGGTGACGTTGGCCGAGAAGTCGCCGGCCTGGCCCGAGCCCGGCTCGCCGAAGGGCTGGTAGGTCACGTCGAACGAGTCGAGCCGCATCGAGTACGGCGAGAAGGCGTCGTCGCCGACGAAGCGGCCGCGGTTCATCGAGTCGTAGTCGAGCAGGGTGTTCGCGAAGGTCTCACCCTCGACCAGCACGCGCTGCCCGGTGTAAGAGAAGCCGCCCCCGACGCCGACCGTGACCAGCACACCCACGAGCGCGAGGTGGAAGAGCAGGTTGCCGGTCTCGCGCCAGTACCCGCGCTCGGCGGAGACCGAGAACGTGCGGCCCCGGTCGTAGCGCTCGACCCGGTAGCCGAGAGCCTTGAGCTGCTTGGTGGCGACGTCGATGGATGCGGCGGCCTCCGCCTCGGCGTCCCCCGTCTTCGTCCCCGAGTCGGCGGCGGGATCGCGGGTCACGGCACGATAGTCCTCGAGCCGCTGCAGTCGTGCGGGGGTGCGCGGCGGACGGGCGCGCAGCGCCTTGGCGTGGTGCTTGATGCGCGGAATCACGCAGCCAACGAGCGAGGCGAACAGCAGCAGATAGATCGCCGAGAACCACGGCGAGAGGTACACGTCGAACATCTTGAGTCCGTCGAGCACCGGGAAGAGGCCGGGGTTGTCGCGCTCCCACTGCGTGACACCGTTCGGGTCGGCCATCCGCTGCGGGAAGATCGAGCCCGGGATCGCGGCGATCGCGAGCACGAGCAGCAGGATCAACGCGGTGCGCATCGAGGTCAGCTGACGCCAGCCCCACCGCAGCCAGCCGACGAACCCCAGCCGCGGCTGGGTGATCGAGTCGTCGCCGTCGACGTGGTCGGACGGGCGGAGCGGATCGCTGGAGTCGCTGTTCACGGCACCCTTGTTCTTCGTGGTGGTCTTCTCGGGGCGGGTCTTCTCGGAGTGGTCAGAGCGGGAGGATGACACTGCCCATCACCGCCGTCAGTCGAGACATGATGTCGGTCCACAGGCCGGTCACCATCAGGAGGCCGAGGAGGATGAGCAGCACCCCTCCGATGACGTTGACCACACGGATGTGGCGGCGGAGGAAGCCGATCGCCTTCGTCGCCCAGCCGAAGCCGAGTGCGACGAGCAGGAACGGGATGCCCAGGCCGAGCGAGTAGGCGAGCCCGAGGAAGCCCGCGCGCACCGGGTCGCCGGCGTTGAACGACAGCGCGAAGATCGCCGTGAGCGTCGGGCCGAGGCAGGGCGCCCAGCCGATGCCGAGCGCGATGCCGAGCAGCGGAGCGCCGATGATGCCGGCCTTGGAATCGACGTGGAAGCGGAGCTCGCGCTGCGCGAAGCCGAACAGGCCGAGGAAGACCAGTCCCATCGCGATGATCACGACACCGAGGACGCGCGTGATGATCTCGCCCCACTGCAGCAGGAACACGCTCGCCACGCCGCCGAGTGCGGTGATCGAGACGAACACGAGGCTGAAGCCGAGGATGAACAGCAGCACACCGAGGACGAGCCGGCCGCGAGTCGCGGTCTCGGTCGTCTGCGTCGTGGCGCGTCCGTCGCCGCCGCCGGAAGCGACCTGGCGGGGCGCCACGGCACCGCCGAGGAATCCGAGGTATCCGGGAACGAGCGGCAGCACGCACGGAGACAGGAACGAGACGAGTCCCGCCAGCATCGCGACCGGGATCGCGATCCAGAGGGCCCCAGAGCCGATGATCGCTTCGGGGTTCACAACGCTCCCGGGCAGCTCACGAGTCCTCCGCGAGCGCGTCCTTGACGAGCGTCGAGAGGATCGAGGGGCCGTCGATCGGTCCGATGATGCGCGCGGCGACGCGACCCTGCTTGTCGAGCACGAGCGTGGTCGGTGTCGCGGCGATCGGCGTGACCTTGGCGAAGGCGAGTTTGGCCTCGGCGGTGTCGACGTCGATCAGACTCGGGTACGTGATGTCGTACTCTTCGGCGAACGCGACGGCCGTGTCGGCCTGGTCGCGGGTGTTGATGCCGACGAACGCGACATCGTCGTCCGAGAAGTCCTGCCACACGGCTTCGAGGTCTGCGGCCTCGAGCCGACACGGCGCACACCCGGCGTACCAGAAGTTGACGACCGTGACATCCCCGGCGATGTCGGCACTGTCGAACTTCTCGCCGGTCTCGGTGACTCCGCCGAACTCCACGGGCTCGCCGCGCTCGGCGACGGGGATCTCGACGATCGCCCCATCGGCCGCGACGTAGCCGGTGTTCTCCCCGTTGAGGAAGGATTCACTGACAGGATCGGGAGCGCAGGCGCTCAGACCGATGGCGAGCACCGCAGCGAGCGCGGCACCGACCGCGCGGCGTGAGCGCCGGGTGCGGGAGGAGCGGCCGCTGCGGATCTGACGGACCGTCGAATCGCGTGGCACGACTCCGAGTTTACGCAGAGGATCCTATGCACGAGGTGGATGCAGGACGGCCTGCGACGGGCGTCAGAACCTCGCCAGGACGTCGTCGACACCGGCGCGGAACCGTGGGCAGGTCGCGATGTCGTGGGCCCGGCACCCCATCGCGTGTTCGGTCATCTCGCGCGACCGGCGCATCTCTTCCATGCGCCGATCGAGGTCGTCCAGATGCTGCTGGAGCACCTGATGCCGCCCCGCACTTCCGTCGTCCAGCAGCACGGCGATCTGCTCGAGGGTCATCCCCGCCGCTTTGCTGCGCTGGATCACGGCGATGCGCACGACCTCGTCTTCGCCGTAGCGGCGGCGTCCGGCTGAGTCGCGGGGAGGCCGCAGGAGACCCACCGATTCCCAGTGCCGGAGGACGTTGGTCGGCAGCTCGAAACGGGCGGCGACATCTCCGACGGACCACGGATGCTCAGCGCTTGACTTCATGTTGACATGAAGTCACAGACTGACGGAGAACGCAACATCCATCGGGAAGGACACCCATGTACGACGCCATCGTGATCGGCGCAGGACCGGCAGGACTGCAGGCCGCTCTGACCCTCGGACGCATGCACCGCTCGACGCTGCTCCTCGATTCGGGCGAGTACCGCAACGGCACCGTCCTGCACATGCACAACATGGTCGGCGAAGACGGTGCACCGCCGGCGGAGTTCCGCGCCACCGCCCGCGCGGAGCTCGACGCCTACGCCGACGTCGAGATCCGCGACACCGGCGCGACCGGCATCTCCGGAAGCGAGGGCGCGTTCCGAGTCGCCCTGGCCGACGGCTCGACGGTCGAGGGACGTCGGGTGATCCTGGCCACCGGCGTCGCCGACGACCTCCCCGATGTCCCCGGACTGCAGGACCTGTGGGGCACGCTCGCGTTCAGCTGCCCGTTCTGCGACGGACACGAGCATGCGGACAAGCCGATCGGCATCCTCGGCGCAGCTCCGCGGGCCGCACATCTGATCGGACTACTCGGGCGCATCGTCGGCGACATCACCGTCCTCCCCGTCGACGAGGTGTTCTCCGACGAGGACATGCGGATGCTCGAAGCGACGGGCGCACGGGTGAGCAGCGCCCCGGTGACCTCGGTCGAGAAGGACACCGACGGTGTGCGGATCCGCACGGACGACGACGAGCGCGCGGTCGCCGGCATCTTCGTGGCCTCGGGGTCGATGCGCCAGCGGGCACCCTTCGCCGCGGACCTCGGGCTGGCCATGCTCGAGTCCGGATCGATCGAGATCGACGACTTCGGGCGCACCTCGATCCCGGGTGTCTTCGCCGCCGGCGACCTCGCCCACCGCGCGAGCCTGCCCGGCCCGATGGCCTCGGTGCTGCTGGCAGCGGCGGCCGGTCAGCTCGCCGCGGTCGGCATCATCCAGTCACTCCTCGCGGCCGAGCACTGACCCGCCTTTCGAATCGCGCACCTGGTCGTATCCCAGACGCGAGAAGACCATCTGCGCGATTCGAACGGGTCAGACCGCGCCGACGTCGATCGCGGAGCCCGTCGCGGCGGGCTCCGCGTAGGCGACCTCGCGCCAGACATCCCCGACCCGCTCGAACGAGGTGACGCTCGACAGCGCGCAGCGACGGGTGCGCGGGTCGTGCCGCAACGGCAGACCCGCGACCCGGAGGTGCGTGATCCAGATCGGCGCCTGGTGCGACACCATCACGACATCGCCGTCCGGCGCTGCGTCCCACGCTTCGTCCATCACTCCGAGCATCCGCTCCGCGATGGAGGTGTACGGCTCACCCCAGCTCGGCACCGAGGGCTGACGCAGGTGCCACCAGTTGAACGGGTTGAGGAGGGAGCGACGCATCTGCGTGCCCTCGAACACGTTGGCCGGCTCGATCAGGCGGATGTCGATTTCGGGCACGAGGTCGAAGCGCTCGGCGAAAGGCTCCGCCGACTCCTGCGCCCGCTCGAGCGGCGAGGCGTACAGAGCGGCCACGTGCCGGTCGAGCGATGCGACGTGGGAAGCCGCAGCCGCCGCCATCTCGCGGCCGGCCTTGCTCAGGTGATAGTCGGGAAGCCGACCGTAGAGCACGCGAGCCGGGTTGTGCACCTCGCCGTGTCGGACGAGATGCAGTCGAGACGCCGTCATGTCACGCCTTGCGGTAGCGGGAGTCGCCGAAGCCGAGGATGAAGTACCCGATGAACGAGAACACGAAGAGCAGGAAGAAGGAGAAGAACCCGCCCTTTCCGAAGCGGGCGCCGACCTTGACGGCGACGACGATCGCGAGCACCACGTTGGCGATCGGCACCAGGTAGAGCAGCACCCACCAGCCCGACATCCCGGCGATGCGCAGCAGGAAGATGGCGTTGACGATCGGGATGAGGGCGAGGATGCCCGGGTAGCCGGCCTTGGTGAACACCTTCCACCAGGCGACGGCCAGGAGGATGTAGAAGATCAGCGCCACCACGCCGGTGGTCCCGGAGAAGAACTGGCTGAGGAAGTCGGGGACGACCGGGACGTCGGCCGCGGGGACGAGGGCGAGATTCATGGGGCACCTTTCGTTCACAGCCACCCTACTGACCGACGGACCCCCGCCGGGAGGAGTCGCACACCCCCGTAGAATGGCCGGGTTCCCCATTTCCCAGATCAGAAGGAATACTCCGTGCTTCGCACCCACTCGGCAGGCTCTCTGCGAGCCGAGCACATCGGTCAGACCGTCACCCTCTCGGGTTGGGTCGACCGCCGTCGTGACCACGGAGGAGTCGCTTTCATCGATCTGCGGGATGCCTCGGGCATCGCCCAGGTCGTCATCCGCGACGAGGAGATCGCCCACCCGCTGCGCAACGAGTTCGTCCTGAAGGTGACCGGCGAGGTGTCGCTGCGCCCCGAGGGCAACGCGAACCCGAACCTGCCGACCGGCGAGATCGAACTCATCGCGACCGACGTCGAGGTGCTGAACGAGTCCGCACCCCTCCCCTTCCAGGTCTCCACGGCTGTCGCCGACACCGAGACGGTCGGCGAGGAGGCGCGCCTCAAGTACCGCTACCTCGACCTGCGTCGTCCTGCCCAGGCAGCGAACCTGCGCCTGCGCTCGAACGTCTACAAGGCGATCCGCGACGTGCTGCACGCCGAGGACTTCACCGAGGTCGAGACACCGACCCTCACACGCTCGACTCCCGAGGGCGCCCGCGACTTCCTGGTGCCGGCCCGCCTGAGCCCGGGCAGCTGGTACGCCCTGCCGCAGTCGCCGCAGTTGTTCAAGCAGCTGCTGATGGTCGGCGGCGTGGAGAAGTACTTCCAGATCGCGCGCTGCTACCGCGACGAGGACTTCCGCGCCGACCGCCAGCCCGAGTTCACGCAGCTCGACATCGAGATGAGCTTCGTCGACCAGGAAGACGTCATCACGCTCATGGAGTCGCTCATCGTGGCGATGTGGAAGACGATCGGCGTCGACGTCGCGACCCCGCTCCCGCGCATCACGTACGCCGACGCCATGGCCAAGTACGGCTCCGACAAGCCCGACCTGCGCTTCGGCCTCGAGCTCGTCGAGGCGACCGAGTACTTCCAGGACACCCCGTTCCGCGTGTTCCAGGCCGAGTACGTCGGTGCGGTCCGCATGCCCGGTGGCGCGAGCCAGCCGCGCAAGCAGCTCGACGCCTGGCAGGACTGGGCCAAGCAGCGCGGCGCCCGCGGTCTCGCCTACGTCCTGTTCAACGAAGACGGCTCGCTCGGCGGCCCCGCGGCCAAGAACCTGTCCGAGGCCGAGCAGGCCGGACTCGCCGCTTTCGTGGGCGCCGAGCCGGGCGACTGCGTCTTCTTCGCCGCCGGTTCCACCAAGGAGAGCCGCGCGCTGCTCGGTGCCGCCCGCGTCGAGATCGGCCGTCGCCTCGGCTACCTGAGCCCGGACGAGTTCGCGTTCACCTGGGTCGTCGACGCTCCGATGTTCGAGCCTGCGGCCGACGCCGTGGCCTCGGGTGACGTGGCTGTCGGTGCCGGAGCGTGGACCGCCGTGCACCACGCGTTCACGGGTCCGAAGCCCGAGTTCCAGGACACGTTCGACACCGACCCCGGTTCGGCCCTGGCCTACGCGTACGACATCGTGTGCAACGGCTCCGAGCTCGGCGGTGGCTCGATCCGCATCCACCGCGAAGACGTGCAGAAGCGCGTGTTCGAGGTCATGGGCATCAGCGACGAGCAGGCCGACGAGCAGTTCGGCTTCCTGCTCGACGCGTTCAAGTTCGGCGCTCCGCCCCACGGCGGGATCGCGCTCGGCATGGACCGCGTGCTGCAGCACCTGTCGAAGACCGAGTCGATCCGCGAGGTCATCGCGTTCCCGAAGTCCGGAAACGGCTTCGACCCGCTGACCTCCGCTCCCGCGCCGATCACCGACGCGCAGCGCGCCGAGGCCGGCGTCGACTTCGAGCCCGAGGACGACGAGGCCTGACGCCGAGACCCCGCTTTACCGCCGAGACCCCGAGCAGCCGCCATCCGCAGCCCGGGGTCTCGACGCGTATCCGGGGTCTCGGTGGTGAGGGTCAGCGCATCGCCGCGAGCGCGGGGACGATGTTCTCGTTCCACACGTCGACGCCGAGCTTCGCGATCAGGGCGACCACGACCACGAGGAACACGACGCGGATGAAGGTCGTGCCGCGCGAGATGGCCATCCGCGAGCCCAGGTAGCTGCCTGCGACGTTCGCCACCGCGAGGATGCCGCCCAGCAGCCACAGCACCGCGCCGTGCGGGATGAACAGCATCAGGGCACCGGCGTTGGTGGCGAGGTTCACGATCTTCGCCTTGGCACTCGCCTGCAGGAAGTCGTAGCCGAGCAGCGCGACCAGCGTGATGACGAGGAAGGTCCCCGTGCCCGGGCCGATCATCCCGTCGTAGAAGCCGATGCCGAGCCCGGCCGCTCCCGCCATGATGTGGTGCTTGTGCCCGTGGAAGCGCAGCTTCGTCGCCGCGCCCATCTGCGGCCGGAACGCGGTGAACAGGGCGACGACCAGCAGGGCGATCACGATGATGGGCTTGAACGCGGCGGGCGGCAGCACCGTCGCGACGGCGGCGCCCCCGAACGATCCGATGAAGGCGATCGCCGCCATCGGCAGGGCCGTTCGGATGTCGGGTTTGGCGCGGCGGTAGTAGGTGACGCTGCTGGTCGCGGTGCCGAAGACGGAGGCGAGCTTGTTCGTCGCGAGGGCCTGCACCGGCGAGATGCCGGGGATCAGCAGCAGCGCCGGCAGCTGCAGCAGACCTCCCCCGCCCACGACAGCGTCGATCCACCCGGCGCAGAACGCGGCGATGACGACGAGGAGGAGCATCCCCCAGGTGAGCTGCTCCAGTCCGAGCACGGTGCCGATATCCACCCGGCCATGATTCCAGAGAGTCGGACCGACACAGGCATCCGCTCGGCCCGCTGGCAGACTGGTCGCATGCTCGATGCCCTCCCGCTGCCCCACTCGTTCGAATCGCGCATCGGCACGGCGGTGCTCCGGCGAGCGACGGTAGACGACGCGGATGCCGTGATAGGCCTGCTCGCGGACGACCCGATCAGCGCGGCGCGCGGCGATGTGGCATCCGACGAGGACCGCCCCGTCTACGCGCGGGCGCTCACCGAGATCCTGGCCGAGCCCTCGAACGACCTGCTCGTCGTCGAGCTCGACGGCGCGGTCATCGGCACGCTGCAGCTCACCTCGATCCCCGGGATGTCCCGCCGTGGTGCGCGACGCCTTCTGGTCGAGGCCGTCCGCGTCCACAGCAGTCTGCGCTCGTCGGGCATCGGTTCGGCGGTGATGCGCTGGGTGGGCGAGGCGGCCGCCCCCGCGGTCGGTGCCGCGATGGTGCAGCTCACCTCGGATGCCGCCCGCACCGATGCGCACCGCTTCTACGAGCGCCTCGGCTACGTGGGCTCGCACCGCGGCTTCAAGTACAACGTGCCCTCGGCCTGAGCCCCCGCGCTTCCGTCGGCCAATCGCAGCATCCGCGGCCCGATCCTCGGATTCCGGCCGAGCAAAGCGCAGAAAGCCGAGTGAACTGCGCGCCCCACCGCCCCCGTCCCGCCACCGCAGCGACATTCCCCGTTCACCCGACCCGGGACGGTCGGCAACCTGCGCCTCATAGTGTCCTCTCGCAACCCGAAACCGGCTCACAGCGCCGGACACCGAGAGGACACTCATGGCTCGCTTCACCCGCCGCGCGCGCATCGGCGCCGGCATCGCCCTGGCCACCACGGCCGCACTCGCGCTGACCTCCTGCGCGTCCGCAACCGATGCGCCCGCTTCGAGCAGCGAGACGGTCGATGCCGCTGCCGCCACTTCCGTCGAGGACTTCGGCACGTTCGCCGACCTCGAGGCCGCCGCCAAGGAGGAGGGTTCGCTCAACGTCATCGCGCTTCCCCGCGACTGGGCGAACTACGGCGAGATCCTCGACCTGTTCGCCGAGAAGTACCCGGAGATCACGATCAACGAGGCCTCGCCCGATGTCTCCAGCGCCGAGGAGATCCAGGCCGCCGAGACCAACAAGGGCCTCGACACCGCTCCCGACGTGTTCGACCTCGGTCTGACCGTCGCGCTGCAGAGCACCGACACCTTCGCTCCCTACAAGGTGCAGACGTGGGACGAGATCCCGGACGAGCTCAAGGAGCCGACCGGCCTCTTCGTCGGCGACTACGGCGGGTACATGTCGATCGGCTACGACTCGTCGAAGTTCGATGCGCCGACCGAGCTCGCCGACCTGCTCTCGGCCGACTACAAGGGAGCCGTCGCGATCAACGGCGACCCCACCCAGGCCGGCGCCGCGTTCGCCGCCGTCGGTCTCGCGACCGTGCAGTCCGACGGCACGCTCGACGACTTCCAGCCCGGCATCGACTTCTTCGCCGACATGCAGAAGGCCGGCAACCTGCTCAAGGTCGACGTCACCACGGCGACCATCACGAGTGGAGAGACCCCGGTCGTCTTCGACTGGGACTACCTGAACGCTTCGCACACCGCCGACAACGAGGACTGGAAGGTCGTCGTGCTCGACGGCACCGGGTACGCCGGCTACTACAACCAGGCCATCAACGTCGACGCCCCGCACCCGGCGGCGGCTCGCCTGTGGCAGGAGTTCCTCTACAGCGACGAGGTGCAGAACCTCTGGCTGAAGGGTGGAGCGCGCCCCGTGCGCATGGAGGCGATGACCGAGGCCGGCACGATCGATGCCGACCTCGCAAGCGCACTGCCCGAGGCACCCGAGGAGACCGTCGTCCCGACGGAGGAGCAGTCGACGAACGCCGGCACGCTGCTCGGTGAGAAGTGGGCCGCGGCGGTCCAGTGACCACCCTCACGGCAACGGGAGCGGATGCCGCGGCATCCGCTCCCCCCTCCCCCGCCGGGCCCTCGCCGCATGCGAGGGC